>PBNZ01000034.1 GCA_002723275.1 Planctomycetaceae bacterium | reverse complement strand
GTGGTCCCGGAGCCAGGTTCGGTGTTGGTTTGGGGCCTGCTTGGATTAGCGGGTTTCTTTGTGGGTAGAAAGCGGTTGAGGAAATAACCCTAGGCTCGCCATCGTTCTCCGCGACTCCTTACCGACAGACGATTTGCTCCAACTTGCTGAACTACTCACCCCAACCGAGGAACTGGACTAATGCCGTTTCGATCGATGGTTAAACCCTCTCGATGCATTTAGATGCCGGAATCGCCGTCGTCCTGGCCGGTAGTGATTATGTGCACCATCGTTACGGGGGTGGGGGTACCTTCCAAGCGGTGTCTCCTAATGGATAGGTACCCACCCCGGAATTTTTTGGAGGAGAGAATTACCGGTCACGCCTCGTAGATCGCCTGAGTGCGATTAGGCCGAAGAGCAGCAGCACCATGGCGGAAGGTTCGGGGACAACTGTCGGTACTGCGTCCCAACCAAACTGCCCCGTCCATTCATACTGACCCGCTCGAAATGCAGCAACGAGATCGCGACTACTGAAGTCGCCGTCGCTGTTCCAGTCACCGGTCGTCCAATACGAGTTCTCCGCAATTCCGTCTTCATACTCGCCGGCCTGGAAGACTTGGACGAGGTCGTTGCTGTTAAAGAGTCCGTCCTTATTGGCATCGCCGTAACCAATGACAACCAGCTTTTTACCTCTTTCGAGCCGCCATCGGTCTAGCTCGTCGGTGTGAGACTCATACAAATGCTGGTCGATCGTTAAGTGGTCTAGGGATCTTGAAAATGCGGTTCGATCTGACAACCCCAGGCTCTCAGGCTGCTCTGAAGAAAACCTAACACCGACAAAAGAGACTCTTTCTGCCGGGTGTCTTCCTAGTATCGACATTCCACTTAATTGAGCATCGTCCAAATTCAATGTCGAATGATGAGCATAAAGGAACTGGAGGGAACTAAAGTCCGCTCGACTTAAATCCGCTACTGGAGCGTCTCTGGATATATTTAAAGAAAGTGATTGCACCCTCCCGAAATTTTTAAAAACTCCACTTTCAAGTGTTAAAGGTTTCGAATTACTGTGAAGGTCAATAAACTGCAGGTTATCGAGACCGTTAAAGGCTCCGCTTTCGATGTGAAATTCAGAGTTGAACCTATTCCAGTTATAACGCAGGTTTAGCCGCTCCAGATTCCTTAGTCCTTGGAATGTGTCACTCTTCAGGGGTGTATTGATACTGTTACGCCATAAAGAGAGCTCCAGTAGATTGTCGAGCCCATTAAAGGCTCCGACTTCGATGTTTTCGATCTCGTTACTGGCTAGGTTGAGCTCCTGCAAATTATCGAGCCCCTCAAAAGATCCGCGATCAAGGCCCGTGATTTGGTTGTGTTCTAGATGAAGAGTTTTTAGATTATCGAGCCCGTCAAAATCTCCGCGACCAAGACTCGCGATTTGGTTGCGTTCCAAATGAAGAGTTTCTAGATTATCGAGCTCCTCAAAAGCTACACGATCAAGGCCCGTGATTTGGTTGCCTTCCAGATGAAGATTTTTTAGATTATCGAGCCCGTCAAAAGCTCCGATCTCAATGCTCGTGACGCCGTTAATAGAAAAATGAAGAGTTTCTAGATTATCGAGCCCCTGAAATGTTCCGTTCTCAATCTTCGTCACGGCGTTAAAACGCGTACTCCCAGACAGATGAAGAGTTTTTAGGTTATCGAGCCCCTGAAATGCTCCGCTCTCAATCCTCGTCCTTTCGCCCGGCCGTCCATTAAAAGACAGATCAAGCGTCTGCAGATTGCTAAGCCCTTGAAATGCTCCGCTCTCAATGCTCGTGACTTCGTTACGAAAAAGATCAAGCGTCTGCAGATTGCCGAGCCCCTGAAAGTCACCTGCCTCTAGGCTCGTTATAGGGTTTAAACGCAGAGAGAGTGTTTCGAGATTTTTGAGCAAAGCAGCTCCGTCGAGATCCTGAATTTGCTGACGGTTAAATGATCCGATACCGGTTTGTGCTGGATCAAACCCAGGCACGTCTATCAAATCGAGCAGGCCGTCGCCGTCAGTATCTACGGCAGTAGCATGTGCCCCCCAGCCAAGCAAAATAGCAAATACAACGGCCCGGGAAATTAATGTCATGATTCTCGTCCTAGAAATGGACATCGAAATAATGGTTGAAAGTGATCGTGGGGACCCGAGGGGGCCATGCTTAACCAGGATTTTCTCCAAGAGCAGTCGGTCATGCCATTCTCTGGATCAATTCAATCCAAACCTTTAGCAACTCCGGAGCAGTGGCAGCTGACTTACATTTTTCTTAGGTTTCATGCGTTTGCTCCAGATGTGCCGGCCTGTACTAACGAGATGTTATGCGTTCACGCGTTTTAGAAGGCATTTATGCAGGAGGCCTCAGTCGATATCGCGCAACGCCGAAGCGTAAGTTCTTGCACCAGGTAAATGCCTTCTGCATAAGGTTACCAAGCCCAGTGAGAACAACAGTATCGCATTTGGCTCGGGTACGGGCCTTATTGGGTTTGGCTGTTCGTATTTGCCTGTCTGCATAGCGAATACAAGGTCGCTACTGTTAAATTGACTATCGTAATTCCAGTCGCCATCCATCCACTGAGCGGCTTCTAAGAATCGCTCATAGTGCCCTCGCTGAAACACTTGAACCAAATCGCTACTGTTAAATTGATGATCAAAATTAGCATCCCCTGCAGAAATCTCCCTACGATCTTCATTAAATCCCACATTAATATCTGGGTCGCTTTGCCTAAATACAGGCTTAACTGTTGGCCCCATAATAGTAACCTTAGCCTGATAACCTTCTTTTTTTACACCACTTGTGTGAACAAGATTCAAATCATCTGTATTTATTCGCCAATCAACTTCGTGAAAAAAGCGGCCATATACATCAGTAGACTGACCAGACCACCCTGTATCTACATCATCGTAAATAATTTCACCTGCTAAGATGTCTACGCCTTTCGCATGATCCACTACAAACCACGCCTGCCACAATAAATGTGACTTGTCCATCTGTTCATTACGAAATCGGTACTTGACTGGGACAGCAAATGCATCCGCTGCCGCCATACCCACTATCAGAGCAACAATGATGGATAAGTTCGTCTTCATAATAGCTGCCATCCAAAACGATTTACTGATGTAATTAATTGGTGGTTTCGCATGGCGCAGGCATATGACGGCACCATGAAACAGAGTATATCATAAAGCCGTTCTCTAGAGCGACTAACGATCATGAGCTGATACCTTTTGGTGCAACCGATTTCCAAAGGGAATCGTGTAAAGAACATCAGACGTCCGACGATTTCTCGCGGCAAAGGCCTCAAAACCTTGTGGCGATCGCCAAAGGTGCTGTACAAGAAAACAGCTCACGCTAGGTAGTCAATCAGGTTTTCAGCGAAATCATAACCGTCCAGTAAGGCAGCCTGTTAGCAAAATACAAGCCAACATTTTCGAACATGACCCTTGCGTTTCAAACCGAAGAAGGCCGGCGCAGGCAAGCATTGCCGTTTCGTCCTGAGACATTGGTTGCGAAGCCCTACAGTCCCCTAGCCCTGTGCCCCAGTAGATCTGTGGCGCGATGAAACGTTCACGCCCCAAGAGGAATCTGTTGCCTGCTTTTGCCACGGTGCAAATAGCCCTTAAAAGTCTTACCGGAGAACCGACGTAATTCTGGTGGTGGCTCAGGGTATTTTGGTCTGTAGGGCNGCANGGGTGGGGGNACCTTCCAAGTGGTGTCTACTAATAGATAGGTACCCACCCCGGAATTTGTTGAAGATGAAAACTACCGGTCACGCCTCTTAGATCGCCTGAGTGCGATTAGGCCGAGGAGCAGCAAGGCCATTTTGCCTTACGTGGCCCAGGAAAACAACCTTCCAAAGCCGTGGGGCATTGTTAGCTCTATGAACGCAAGATAGGGGTAAGGGGGGCAATATCTTATGAGATTNAGGCAATCAGAAGCGGCGGCAAAGCTNGCGAGTTTTTTCGCGATGAATTGCAGTCATCGTCAGAACCTAGTGTCCCGGTGTTNATCCACTAGAATCTAACGATACACAGGGTAGCCGGTTGATCCCCGGCGAACGATACGTGCGGGCGCGGTGGTTATCACTTGCCCACTACGACCCGCACGGATCGGCCCAATGAAAGGCAAGTGAATCATGACCCAAAGCGGCAAGCCTTGGCATATCTGNGATGACTGTCTGGACCNGTTGGCCCGTGANTTAAAGACCCTAGCAATGCGTTTTAATCGGCCGTTTGATGTGGGNAAGGCTGATCGACTAGATGCCGAATACCAGCAGATTCAAGAGGATTCGGCATACAGTGATGANCGGTNGACCGACGCCCAGCGAAAGCGGCGGGATGAACTGCTGGAACAAATGCAGGCGCAAACGAAACCACCCCGNGCCATCGATCTGGATTCACTCTATCGGCAGTATCGCATCGACCTGGCGATTGACTGGCTTAAGTTCAACGTATCAGTCGAATACGCTGAGGACTTCCAGCGAACGCTACACGATGCGAACAAACGATTCACGGCCCTAGAGTTTAAAGCCTGCCAGATCATCAACGGCGATGAAGGCAAGGAATCGACGATCGTGGTTCGGTATCCGATCCAACGGCTAACGGATCGGCACTACGAATTGTTACGTGAGACATTCCCCGACCACGAATCCCACCCCGACCGCGAAGAACTGCCCGACGATCTACGCGCCTTTGAAGTTGAGATTCTGGACGAATACACCGAGANAGAAAAGCAGATTCGGGAAGCCGGCAACTACCTGCAGCGAGTGTCAGCGGTGGTCCGGGCAAAGATGCAGAAAGCCGATGTGGGCGACATTCAAAGGCAGATTGCCGAGGGATTCCAAGCGGCACAAGCCGGGCTGGCCGGCATCGCGGCCCAGGGTGACGATGAAGCCGAGGCGACCAAGTCGTCCCGCAAGCCGGCAACGGTAAGCCGGGAAGTGAAACGGGCGCGTCAATTCTTCCGGGCTGCGATGCGGAAACGATTGATTGCCGAGAATCCTTTCACCGATCTTTCGACGCCGGCCCAAGTGAACCGAACCCGGGAACACTTTGTCACAACCGCGATCATCGAGAAAGTGATTGAAGCCTGCCCGGATGGGGAATGGCGGCTGATCGTGGCGCTAAGCCGCTATGGCGGGCTGCGGTGCCCATCNGAACACCTAAGCCTGAAATGGGGCGATGTGGATTGGGAACACAACCGCGTCACGATACGAAGCCCAAAGACCGAGCATCACGCCGGCGGTGAATCGAGGGTGATCCCGTTGTTCCCCGAGCTGCGTCCCCACCTAGAGACGCTGTTTTTCGACGAAGAACGGGCGGGAACGGAACACATCATCACGCGATACCGCGATNNAAACGCCAACCTGCGGACCCAGCTACTACGGATCATCAAACGAGCTGGTGTGAAGCCCTGGCCCAAGCTGTTTCACAACCTGCGGGCGAGCCGGCAAACGGAACTGACTGCCCGATTCCCCCTGCACGTTGTTTGTGAGTGGATCGGCANTTCGGNCCCCATCGCGGACAAGCACTATCTGCAAGTGACGGATGACCACTTCGACGATGCGGTCACAACAACCACCCCCGAGGTGCGCGGCACAGAATCCGGCACAGTTGATGCAGAAATCGGCACAGAAGCGGCACAGTTTCCGGCACAGCAATCTGCCGCACAATCGCGCACCGACTCGCAAGAAACGAAAGAAGCCCGGGGAAACCGGGCTGTGTTGCTGCCTACTGCGTTAGCGTGCGATTCAATGCTAGACAATCAAGTACCCCCTAGGGGAGTCGAACCCCTGTCTTCGGACTGAGAATCCGATGTCCTGGGCCACTAGACGAAGGGGGCTAATGGGCACGTCGGCTCAGCAATCAAGCAACAAAGTTACCATCGCCNCCGGCAGCTCGTCAATCCGCTAGCCCTTCGATTCACACAGGAAGACCACCTACGTTAGATCGTCGCTGCACACCCTGTCCCGTGCTGGCACCAGCAATGCATCTCGGCTGGAACGCCGATTTTCTCGATTTTGACTCATTCGAGTTTAACGGTCCCGCCGATTTTGATGGCGGACGCAAGTCGTTTTGCGTATCGCATGCGCTCATGAGGAAAGGGATGCCCTGTGGCTAAAACAAGACGAAGTCCTTTGTTTGGTGTCATTCTCGATAGCATTGGCTGGCCACTCGTCTGGGGCCTGCTGGCAACGGTCGGCTTCTATGCAGCCATTCGTCAGGGCATTCTGACTCAAGAATTGATTGTGCGTTACACGGCGGGACACCCCGTTGAATACGTTGAAGTCTGCCTCTTCTTCGTCGGCCTCGCTGCCGTCTTACGACGCGGTTGGCAAGCAATCCGGCAATTGGGAATCGCAGAAGCCGTTCAACTCGACCCGCCTCCCGCGGAAGGACAANCACCTCAAGAAGCCACTCAGATCTTGAATGAACTGGCAGAACTACCTCAATCGATTCGCAAAAGCTATTTCGTTCAACGACTCGAAAATGCACTCTCATTCGTTCGTCGCCAGGAATCCGCGGATGATCTGGATGATGAGCTCAAGTATCTGGCCGATACCGATGCGGAACGCAATTACGAAGCCTACGCCCTTGTGCGAATGATTATCTGGGCGACCCCGATGTTAGGTTTCCTGGGAACGGTCATCGGAATCACACTNGCCCTGGGTGATCTATCCCCTGAGGCATTAGTCAACAGTCCGAAAGTCGCCATGGAAGGGTTGCTCTCCGGTCTCAGCGTGGCGTTTGACACGACCGCTTTGGCACTCACGCTCTCCATCGCATTAATGTTCACTCAATTCCTGATCACTCAGATTGAGACTCAACTGCTATCGATCGTCGACCGTCGCGCCTATGAATTGCTCGGCAATCGCTTCAAGAAGTTTGGTGGCGAACGAGATCCTCATGTTGCCTCCGTCGAACGCATGTCGCAAAAAGTTCTAACCAGCATGGAAACGATGGCTGAACGTCACGGTGCAATTTGGAAATCATCACTCGACTCCGCTCATCAACAATGGCAGACCATCATGGCCGAGACCGCTGAAACGGTCGAAACCGGATTGAGCTCTGCGTTGACGAACAGCATGCAGACGCATGCTGACAACCTGCTCCACATCGAGGATGCTGCCAGTGCCCGTACGACGGAACGTTGGGAGCAGATGCAAGTCAATACGCAAGAAACACTTGCTGTCTTGCGTCAGCATCAGGGTGAACTCACCAAGTATGGTGAGGTTTCGCTGAAGGTGCTGCAGGCCACCGGTGAGATCATGAACCTCGAGAAGGCTCTCAACGAAAATCTGCGAGCTCTAGCCGGTTCCAAAAACTTCGAGGATACGGTGATGAGTCTTTCTGCCGCGATTCAGCTTCTGAGTTCACGGTTGGGCAAACCGTTGCCTCGTGAGAACCAGGTCAACTTGGACTCCGCCGACCAGGAGCGGGCTGCATGACACGTCGACGTCGCAATCGGGGCGGCGACAGCATGACGCTTTTTCCGTTCCTGGCCGTCCTGATCTGTACGATGGGATCCTTGATCGTCCTCCTGGTGGTCGTCGTTCAGCAAGCGCGCGCCAATGCTGAGTCCGTTGCTCGAGCTCAACAGGTTGAACGCGAAAAAAACGAGGGACAACTGAAAGAGCTGAACCTGAAAAAGGATGAGTTCACTTGGCGGATTGAGGTCCTGGAATCTTCACAATCTCAAACCGCCGAAGAACTTGAAAATCGCAAACGCCAACTCGGCTACCTGGAACAAGAGATCCGAGAGGTAAGCAAGCAACTGGACGAGGCAGTCGAAGAGGCCAAACAGATCGCCGCAGAAGAATCGGATCAGGTCGACAAGCAGGCAGCCACCGAAGAGGAAATCGAAGAGCTTCGAAACCGCCTTGAGCTCGCCGAAAAAGACCTTGAATTAACTCGTGATGCATTGGCAAAGCGGAAACCATCCTACGCGATTGTCACCTACGACGGCCCGCACGGCACTCGACGTCGGCCCGTGTTTATTGAGTGCAAGGCAGATCGAATTATCCTTCAGCCGGAAGGAATCGAGCTGTATTCTGATGATTTCGCACGCCCGATTACCGACAACAATCCGCTCGCTGCCGCCTTACGTGCCAAGCGAGAATATCTATCGAGAGCTTTTCAAGACCAGGACCATGAACCGTATCCGCTGTTAGTCGTCCGCCCCGATGGTGCCCAATCGTACGCGGCTGCCAGAATGGCGATGAAGTCCTGGGATTCCGAATTTGGTTATGAACTGATCGACGATGAAATGGAGATCAGCTTTCCCAAATCGGATCCGGCCTTAGTCCAGGTCATCCAAAGTGCGATCGAGGATGCCAGATACCACCGACAACATCTTCAAGCGATCGCGCCGGCTCGTTTTGGTCGACGTGACGGTAGCGGTGGTGGTCGCGGTGGCGGTACTGTTATCGCCTCACGCAACGGTGGGTTTGTGCGCAGCGACACTAGTGGTCAACCGACTCGCTCACGCAACAACGGTTTCGGCAATGGCAGCAACCGAAACAGTGGATCGCAACAAGCAACCAGCAACCGCCAGGGAATCGGCACCCAATCTGGCTTTGGTGGCACAGCATCTGCCAGCAGCCCAACAACGCCCGCCGGTTCCAACCTTGCTCAAGGAAATGGCCAATTCGGAATCGGACGTGGCGGATTCCCGGGTAACCAACCCGGCGGACAACAATTCACAACGTCTGGCCCCGGTGAATTTCGAGCAGGCATGGGTCCGGGCAACGGCGGCGGAACCGGCAACGGCGGGGGAACAGGAAGCGGTACCGGTCCAGGCAATTCAGCTTCGCCCGCTGAATCCGATCGTAGTCCCTACGAACCTGGCCCCGATGATCTGCTGACGGAACAGGCCTCTGATCCATTTGGAAATCCGTTGACCAACGGCCCTTACCAGGGAAATGCTGTGGAGGGAGCTGAATCNGCACCGACGGAACAANGCATGATGACCAGCGGCGATCCGAATGGCGCAAGAGGACAGGCCTTCACGGGTCGTCGTGCCGGCAACTCCGACACGCCCGGAAAATCGTCGGCAGGTACAGCTTCGCAAGGACGTGCCTCTCAGTCAGGGTCGAGTTCGAGCTCCAGCAGCCAATCGGGTTCGAGCATGGGTTCATCCGGCCAATCTCAAAACATGCCGAACGTCATGCCTCAAGGTATGTCGTCGATGTCATCCATGTCATCGATGTCGCAAATGCAACCGATGGCTGNCTCGCGAGGTCGCGATTGGGGCCTTCCTTCGTCGGGTCGGGGACGGGTTGGCATTACGCGTCCGATTTCTGTGGTGTTGANGGCCAATCATCTCGACCTGCTACCGGAAGATCGCAATCAATCGCGGCAGCGAATCGAATTCAACGANTCGCTCCAGAACTCCATGGAAGATCTCGTCACTCGACTCTGGTCTCGCATGGATGAATGGGGGATTGCAGGGCCCGGCATGCACTGGAAACCTGTCCTGAATGTCCGCGTTGATCCAAGTGGCGAACAACGATACCAGGAACTGGTCCGACTCCTCGAAGACAGTGGCATCGTGGTAAAGAGGAAGAACTGACCGTGAAGCTCCGAAAAAAACGAGTTCATCCGCGAGATGAGAACGACTCCGGTCACGACGCATTCTTGGACATCGTCGCCAACCTCGTCGGGATCCTGGTGATTCTAGTGATGGTGATCGGCGTCCGCGCGCAGGATGTGATCGTGGAATCTTCCCAGGAAGAAGACTCATCGAACTATACCGCCGAAGTGAAGGTTGTTGAGCAACTTGAGTCCACGACACGCAACCTGACGTTGAACGTCCATGAGATTCAACGTCAAGCCGAGCGTCTCGAAGAAATGATGGAGTTGCGGCAACAGGAACGTCAACAAATGTTGGCGATGAAAAAGCTTGCCGAGCGAGAACTCGAAAAGCGACGCGAACAACTTGACGAAGAGAGTCGACAAAAGGTCGAACTGGACAGCCAGGCGCGAAGCCTGGCTCGGGCACTCGATGACGCACGACTGCAACGGTCTTCCTTGGAAAAGGCGCAAGACGAAACGATCAAACTGGAACACGTTCCCACACCCTTGGCGAAAACGGTCTTTGGCCAAGAGGAACATTTCCAGCTCAAGGGCGGTTACTTGACCTACGTCCCAATGACCGTCTTAACCGACCAACTCAAGGCGGAGTTGCCTCGCAGGATCGAGCGATTGCGGCAGACACCCGAGATCGTCGAGACAATCGGTCCGGTCCAGGGATTCCATCTACGGTACACCATTGAGAAAAAGAACTATGCCACCGTTTCGAAAGCGGGACCGGTGGTGCGACAAGTTGCCGAATTCAAAGGGTTTGAATTGCTACCCATGAGCGATCGACTTGGCGAACCGATTCAAGAAGCGCTGTCTCCGAATTCCCAGTTCGAGCAACTGGTCGAATCGTTGAATCCTCGCCGCACGGTAGTCACCGTCTGGACCTATCCGGACAGTTTCGGAAACTTCCGCGATCTCAAACGCTGGCTCTATGACCGCGGCTTTGCCTGTGCAGCACGTCCACTTCCCAATGATCATCCGATCAGCGGATCTCCTCAAGGCAGTCGCTCGGCAGCTCAATAACGACTGCCACGAACCAGAGCATAGAACCGCAACAGCTTTTAAGAGGTCGGGATTCCACGCTTCTGGACAATCCGCTCCAGGTCGCCTCGCAAGCCCGAATCGAGCAGATCACGGCTTTCCCAGACCTCCGACAGCTTTTCAGCGAGCTGCTGTGTTTCATCTCTCAAATCATGAATGATCGCCTGGCCGGCCAATCCGATCGCATTAAACTCAGGTTCGCTGTCTCCTGCTAACTGGCCAAAGGCANCGTATGCGGCCGCGTAATCATCCCGTTCGAGGTAGTAATCAGCAAGTTTTTGCTGGGCGCGTAAAACCCAATGTCGATTCACAGGATCGTTGTCACCGTGATAGGCCTCGACGCTTTTCCAACCGGCTTCGGTATTGTTGAAAAGAGCGTACATGAACTGAGCTTCAGCCGTATCCCGACGTTCAACTTCGACCGATGCGTCAGCATCCAAGCTGAGTACCGATCCGGACCAGGTGATCTGCGCCAAGATCGCTCCCAAGATAACTCCTCCCACCGCAGCGAGTGGTAACCACCAATAGTTCCGACGTCTCACCAGCAGGGTCCCCTGGGTCTGCATCAACGCCTGCAACTCGCGTGTCGCTTGCAAATCACCGTCCGCATCGACAACGGTTTCGTCCGGCAATGCGTCGGCTTCCAGTGGTAAGTGAAAGTCGGTACCGTCAATCTGCAGCGCCCGCAGGTCTCGCAACAACTCTGCTGCAGACGAATATCGATCGGCTGGCTTCTTCGCCAGAAGTCGAGTGACGATTTTGTCCAACGCGGCTGGAACGTCTGGCCGGAAATCATTGAGAGGCGGCGGCGGGTTCTGCAAGTGCTGCACGGCGACGCTCAGCGGCGTATCCCCTTCGAAGGGCGCACGGCCGACCAACATAAAGAAGGCAGTCACCCCGAGCGAATACAGATCACTGCGCTGATCCAGCGATCGACCCTCCACCTGCTCAGGACTCATGTAGAGCGGTGTGCCCATGGTCAGGCCGACTTGAGTGAGATCCAGCTGAGCAGGATCGATCGCCCGCGCCAGGCCGAAGTCGGCGACTTTCGCTTCGCCACTGGACATGAGCAAAATGTTTTCTGGCTTGATATCGCGATGGATAATCTGTTCCTGCCCTGCTTTGTTCAAAGCCGCCGTAATCTGCCGGAGCAACGAAACAACTCGGGGAACCTCCAAAGGACCAACACGATCGACCAACTGCTTGACCGTTTGACCACGCACATATTCCTGAGCGATGAAGTGTAGGCCATCAACGCAACCCACCTCATAGATCTGAACGATGTTCGCATGCACAAGCGCCGCGGCAGCCCGGGCCTCGTTATGAAAACGTTGGACGTAATTCTCGTGGGTCGCCAGGTCCGGGCGCAGGACTTTGATCGCCACCTGCCGCTGCAANGAGTGCTGTTCGGCCAAATACACCTCGGCCATGCCCCCCTGCCCTAAGCGTCGCAAGATGAGGTAATCGCCGAGCTTTTGGCCGGATAAATCGCGCCGCGGTGGATCCGGTAGATTCGACGTCGGTTGGTTCATGGGAGTTGGCTCTCGCTCTCAGCGTTCCTACTCAAGTATGTCGATCTCGTTATTTATTCGCAACTTACGTAAACCGAGAGCGATTGAGAACACTCAGATTTTGCGGGCCGTGTGACGCTCTCCCCAATCATCCGGGAGCCGGACTATCAGCAAGCTAGCTCGCCAGAATCGGCTCACTGCGACTGACCTTGGACGGAGTCCCCGACCTATCTATACTCTGCCGCCCAATTATCTTCTGGAGCCAGTCATGAGCAAATATCTGTTTCTGAGCGGAATTGTCTTCAACCTCCTGGGAACCGCCTACCTTCAAGGACAAACGGGTGCCGGACAACCCGCCGGCACGGTCCCGCCGAATTTCCCCGCTCCGAGTCAGCAGGGAGCCGGGCCACCGCCGGGAGCGACTCATGACATTGGTCCCATTCCACCCGGTCCGCCCCGAGTAACCCGTGTGCGCGACGGCGATGGCAGTCTCCCAAACTCGGCCGGTCAGGTCTGGAAGGAATATGACATCCGCCCCTATGTGGATCGCATGCAGGGCATTGCCAATCCGGAGCAAACGATTATCGACTGGGTGCTTCGCGAGACGGGCACGAAGGCTTGGTTCGGCCGGCCGGTCGGCATTATGAATGCCGATGCAACGACCTTACGGGTCTATCACACTCCCCAGCAACAAGCCATCGTCGGCAACGTGGTTGAGCGATTTGTGCGAGCGGACCATCAACATGTCGGTATTTCGGTCCATCTGGTCACGATTGGCAGCCCCAACTGGAGAACGCAAGCTCTCAAGCTCATGCAACCGATTACGACCCAAACTCCAGGACTGGATGCGTGGTTATTGACTCGTGAAAATGCGGCTGTTCTAGCCTCGCAAATCCGTTCGCGCGTCGATTACCGAGAACACAATTCTGACGACATGACCATTCTGAGCGGGCAATCACATACGCTTGTGCGGCGAATTCCCAAGAGTTTTTCGAAATCGATCGTCGCCACGCCAACCGCCGCCCCCGGCTATCAGATCGTGCGTGGAGAAGTCAAAGAAGGTTTTGACATGACCATTAGCCCACTCGTTTCATTGGACGGTCAACAGATGGAGGCCGTCATCGACTGTCGCGTAGACCAGATGGAAAAACTGTCGAGCATCAATGTCGAGGTACCACCGCCAGCCCGCGGCCTGGCTCAAGTCGACATCCCTCAAATCACCAGCTGGAGACTCCACGAACGGTTCCATTGGCCAATGGATCAGGTGCTGTTGGTGAGTCGGGGGGTCGTTGCGATGCCCGGCCTTCAACGACCGGATATCACAAATCTCCCAGCGGTAATCACCTCGAACGGGAAAGCTCCACGCGCTGAAGCCCTGCTATTCATCGTTTGCCGGCAATTGTCGGGGACAAACGTTTCAGCAGCCCAAAACGGTCAGCAGGGAGCACGAGCAGCACAGACCAATTACCACGGGCGATATTAGATATCCACCGACTTCCAACCGCCCCTCCGGCAAAAACCACTTGGGTCAGAAACGGTCGCTTCGACCAATCCTCGGACGTTGTCTCGACTGATCCCGTGCGGGCCACTAAAATTAGCCGGATTATTCATCAGGCACCGTTACCGCTGGGTCTTGGCGGAATCGGCAGCAATTACGGAGCGTGATTCGACCCATGAATCGACGAGTTGTTATCACCGGTTGCGGCGTAATCAGTCCCGTTGGAAACAGTCCCGAAGCAGTTTGGGAGGCGTTATCGAGCGGTCGCAGTGGCGTGGCTGAAGTCGAGAAGTTCTCGACCGGAACGCTGCCAATCAAGTATGTCGGCGAAGTTCGAGACTTTGCCGGCAAAATCGACGATTTCGGCACCCTGCCCCCCGCCTTGAAAAAAACGATCCGCAAGGGGCTGAAGGTCATGTGCCGAGAAATCAAAATGGGCGTCGCAGCCGCTCAATTGGCACTCCAGAATGCACAATTGGACACAGAAAATTGCGAACCCGAGCGAACGGGAGTCGTTTACGGTTCCGATTACATTATGACGGAGCCGGAGGAGTTCGAAGCGGGAATCCGTAACTGCCTGGATGAAAGCGGTGGCTTCGACTTCGAACAATGGCCTCAACAAGGCCTGCCTCAAGTGACACCGCTCTGGCTGCTGAAGTATCTGCCCAATATGCCAGCCTGTCATGTCGCCATTTACAACGATTTCCGAGGCCCCAACAATTCCATCACGGTCCGGGAATCCTCATCAAACCTCGCTCTCGCTGAGGCGTTTTCGACGATTGAGCGTGGACACGCCGACTTAATCCTGACAGGAGCGACCGGTAGCCGGATCCATCCGCTGCGAACGGTGCATACGGCTTTGCAAGAAGATTTAGCCTCTAGCGATGAAGATCCCGCTCGTATCTCCCGCCCCTTTGACCTCNACCGCCGTGGCATGATCATTGGGGAGGGCGCCGCCACTTTAGTTCTCGAAGAACGCGCACAAGCCGTCGCACGGGAAGCAAAGATCCTGGGTGAGGTGGTTGGCTATGGCTCTTCGACGGTCATGGACCAACAGGCGGTTGGAATGCATCGGCAAGCGTTGGCCAACGCAATGCGTCAGGCGTTAGGAACAGCGGGTATGTCGGCGGACGAGATCGGCCATATCCACGCGCACGGTCTTTCCACCCAGGATTGCGACCGGGCAGAAGCCGAAGCGATTCGGGACGTTTTTGGCACAAACCGTCCACCGGTTGTGGCCGCAAAGAGCTACTTCGGCAATCTAGGGGCGGCTGGGGGAATGGTGGAACTACTCACAAGCCTATTGGCCATGGAAGATGGCAATTTGTTCCGCACCTTGAATTACGAAACCACCGACCCAGCCTGCGATATCGACGTCGTTTCTGGCGAGGATTCGGTTTCTGCGGGGGACAGCGTTATGAATCTGAACGTCACGCCGCAGGGTCAAGCGAGTGCAATTGTGGTTCGCCGCGATCGCGACTAGCGGGCTGAGTCGCAGTGCAGCAGCCCGGTGATGCCGAAAATAACGGTTTTCACCAACTCTCTTGGGGGTCCTGGCGACGCTGTCCCAGGTTGACACCCAGAAAGTCGAGCGATATGCTGGCGGGATTCTACGTTTAACTAAGGCTATGGTGTAGAAGGATTTTCGAGTTGTTACTCGGTTTCGGACTCGGAAACACCATTAAGCTTGTTAAACAACCTGCGATGCTGAAATTGAACGACTGCAAATTCGTTCGACGACGGCGTCCGACCAATGAATGGGTGCCATGAATCCGAATGAAGTGCTTCGGATCGTTGACGCGATCCACCGGGACAAAAATATCGATAAAGAGATCGTAATCCAAGCGATCGAAGCCGCCCTTGTATCCGCAGCTCGCAAGTACTACGGAGACGAGGCGGATATCGAGATTCGGATTAATAGCGACGGTGAGATTCAGGGCAAAATCAACGATGAACCCCTGGATCCCGAAGAGACCGTGGGTCGCATTGCCGCTCAAACCGCCAAGCAGGTCATCATCCAAAAGATCCGCGAAGCCGAACGCGACGCTCTCTACGACGAATACGAAGAGCTCCAAGGCCAAATGGTCGGCGGAGTCGTCCAGCGGAACGAGGGCCGGGCGACAACCGTGTCTCTCGGCAATGTCGAGGCCATTCTACCACGGGGCGAGCAGATCCCAGGCGAGAGTCATCATGCGAATGAGCGAGTCCGCGCGACGGTCTTCGACGTCCGCAAGGATGGCAGCCGAGTTAAGGTGATCCTGAGCCGAACACGTCCACAACTCGTACAACGTCTCTTCGAGCAGGAGATACCGGAGATCGCTGAAGGTGTGATCGAAGTTCGGGGAATGGCAAGAGAACCGGGCTATCGCAGCAAGGTTGCCGTTAGCAGTGCTGACCAGCGAGTCGACTGCGTAGGAGCCTGCGTCGGTGTCCGCGGAAATCGAATCAAAAATATCGTCGACGAATTGGCTGGCGAACGCATTGATATTGTACGTTGGAGCGACGACATGCAGGTGTTGATTCCCAACGCCCTGCAACCGGCCGAAGTTGACGAGGTGATCCTCTGTAAAATGATGGGCCGAGCGATCGTCTTGGTTCGTGAGGACCAACTCTCATTGGCAATCGGTCGCCGCGGTCAAAACGTCCGCTTGGCGAGTAAATTATGCCTTTGGGACATCGAAATCATGACTCAGGAAGAGCTCCAGGAGCAGATTGAAAATGCCGTTGTTGGTTATTCTGCCTTGGAGGGGGTTACGGACGAACTCGCCGAACGACTGGTTGGCGAAGGATTTTTGTCCTATGACGATCTCTCGGTGATTGAGCCCGACGACTTGATGGAAATGGGCGAACTCTCTCAAGAGGTCGTCGATCGCATCGTCGAGCAAGCAGAAGCCAAGGCTGAAGAGGCCGAACAGGCAGCCGCGGCTGAGCGTCGTCGACTGAAAGAACAGGAAAGAATCGATAAGGCAACGGCCGAGGCAGAGACACTGGAGGCAGCAAAAGAGGCCTCCGTTCCATCGGAAACCGCTCCAGAAGGAGTGGAACTTGGCGGTTCGCCTGATACACTGGAACACTCGGCAACTTCAGACGAGGCCAAAGCTGAACAGGCTGAGGCAGCAACTGACGCGGCTGACGAGGTTTCCTCGACACCGTCGGTTTCCTCGGATGAGTCATCTTCATCAAAGGAAGAGGTTGCCGAGTAAGCTGTGGAAGCTGAGCGGAATAGTCCGCTGGAATCCTAATCAACGCAGCATTGCGTTAGGCTCAGGATTCGCCATCGACATTCAAAGCGGTGGTGTTTTAGATCTTTAGGTTGGAACGCGTGGAAATCCGCACGTCCAGCTGAGCCAACGCATGCGAGGAGATACGGACAATGGGCTAAGAAAATATTAACGAAGGTGTGAGACGCGATCGGAAGTCGCGCGACGCCGGGTAGAGTAAGGAGGGCAGACGTGCCCATTCGGATTTACGCATTAGCGAAAGATTTAAAGATCGACAGCAAGGAGCTTGTCGATGTCTGTGCCAAGGCCGGAGTCACCGGCAAGGGTTCTGCGCTAGCCAGCCTGACGGACGATGAACTCGCCACGGTCAAGGCGTACCTGCAAAGCGGCAAAAAGTCGGAGCCTCCCACCGCTCCGGCAGCCCCTGCTTCAGAAGCAGCTCCATCGGCATCCTCTCAAAAAGGCTTCACACGAGACGACTATGTGGCTCCCGGCGGAGGAAACACCGGGAAGCCTCGCGTGATTCGCCCCACGAGCAAGCCCACTCCACCGCCAGCCGCTCCCGAGCCACCGGAAGAACCGGCGGTGGAAACGCCAGAAGAACCGGCGGTGGAAACGCCAGAAGAACCGGCGGTTGAAGCGCCGGTCGAACCCGTGGCGGAACCACCGGTTGAGTTGGAACCAGAGGTCGCAGAGACACCACCGGCTCCGAAATCTCGCAAAGCTTCGCCAGCCAAGCCACCGGCCAAGAAAGGGCCGGTCGTACGCATGGCAGCCATTCCCAAGGCCCCTCAACCGACTCCCCAAAAGAAGTCCAACGAACCGGCGCCGCAGAAGCCGATCATGACGTTACCGGCAGACGCGATTCGCAACGCCAAATCGGGCAGTCGTGCTCCGCTGGAACAGTTCACGAAGCAACAAGACAAAGAGACAGCGGGCGGTCCCCCTTCCGGAGACGATCGTAAAGCTGCAGCCGGCGACCGCGATGCTACCGCCAGAACAGGTGGCCGCAAACGTGGCAAATTCACGCCTGCCGAGGAAGGTGGAGGTGAAGAGGCAGGACGCGATAAGAAGCTGGCCAACATGGCAGGCAGCCGCGCCGCTCGACAACAAAAACGACGTCGCAGTCAGGTCGGATCCGATGACGAATATCGAGAATCGCGTCCCCGACGTAATCGTCTGGTGCGTAAGGGAACCAACACGGCAGCGCCCCGAAAAGGCAAGGTCTCCGTGGAACTGCCCTGTACGGTCCGGAGTCTTTCGGAAGCCACGGGCGAACCCACGGCCAGCATCCAAAGGGTGTTAATGGGGATGGGCACCATGGTCATGATCAATCAGGAGATTGATCCCGAAATGGCCGAATTCGTTGCCGAAGAATTGAATCTAGAAGTCGAGTTCAAGCAAGCCGCCACGCTCGAAGACAAGCTATTGATGCAGATCGAGTCGGCCGAAGACGATCCTGATCAGCTTGTTACGCGGGCTCCAGTGATTACTTTCTTGGGCCACGTGGACCACGGTAAAACATCGTTGCTCGACAGTATTATCGGAATCGATGTCGTCTCAGGCGAAGCAGGTGGAATCACTCAGCACATTCGCGCGTACAAATTAACGAAGGACGGTCGCGAAATTGCCTTTGTGGACACACCAGGTCACGAGGCCTTTACGGAAATGCGAGCTCGCGGTGCGAACGTCACGGATATCGCCGTACTGGTGATCGCTGCCGACGACGGAATCATGCCTCAAACCGAAGAGGCGATCAGCCACGCCAAAGCAGCCGAAGTGCCGATCGTCGTCGCTCTCAACAAATGCGACCTACCTGGCGCCGACATCAATCGAGCCATGCAACAACTTTCAGCTCACGATCTGCTGCCCGCAGAATGGGGTGGCGAAGTGGAAGTTGTGCAAACCAGTGCCATCAATGGAACCGGTATTGATGACCTGCTGGAAACACTTTTGCTGACGGCAGATCTTCATGAATACCAGGCCAATCCCCAACGAGCTGCCGTGGGAACCTGCCTAGAGGCCGAACAGCAAGGTAACCGAGGAGTCGTCGCCAAGATGATCGTGCAAAACGGCACGCTTCGTGTCGGCGACGTGCTGATTTGCGGAGGTGCGTTCGGAAAGGTCAAGGCGATGTACGACACGCTGCGACCAACGCGCAAGCTCAAGGAAGCTGGCCCCTCGACCCCCGTCAATCTGACCGGTCTGGACATTGCTCCAGAAGCCGGTGATTCGTTCTACGTCTTGGACAGTATTGCTCAAGCTCGACAAATCGCCGAACATCGACAGACCAACACTCGATCGCAGTCGCTATCGGGACGTACGGTGCGTGTTTCCTTCGAAGAATTCCAGCGTCGCCTGGAAGAAGGTCGCCTAGGTGATCAAATCGAGGTATCAGTCCTCAATTTGATTCTTCGTGCCGACGTGAGAGGTTCGATTGAGGCGATCCAAAAAGAGCTGGACAAGCTGAAACATCCGGAAGTTCAAATCAAGCTTCTGCAAGCATCCGTTGGCGGTGTTACGTCAGCCGATGTAACCCTCGCGGCCGCATCAGATGCAGTCATTGTGGGCTTCAACGTCATCCCCGATGAAAGCGCCCGAGCGTTAGCCGATGAACGCGGCGTCGAGATTCGACGATACGACATCATCTACAAGGTCACTGAAGACCTGAAAGCAATGCTCGAAGGAAAGCTCAAACCGGAAGAGCGGGTTGCCGAACTTGGCCGTGCACTCGTCCAAAAGACATTTACGATCAGCCGTATCGGTACCGTGGCAGGTTGCCGCGTACTCGCGGGAACCATCGAACGTGGCTGTCGGGTACGCGTCAATCGTAATGGTCGCGGAATCGGCGACTACCCACTTGATTCACTCCGCCGCGAAAAAGATGACACCAAGGAAGTCCGCGAGGGCTATGAGTGCGGCATGAAGCTTGTTGGTTTCAACGACCTCAAAGAGGGCGATATCCTCGAAGCCTATAAGATCGAAGAAGTCGCTCGGTCGCTGTAAATCCTAGTCCTTTGTCCTCCTTGGAATGTGAATGAGTTCACGCCGCACCTTAAAAGCCGCATCTGCAATTCGAGAGGTCGTCAGCACGGCGATCCTCACCGAATTGCGCGACCCTCGCATCGAAAACGTCACCGTGACCTTTGTGGAAGTATCCGGTGACATGCGTTGGGCGAAGGTCCATGTGTCTATCATGGGTGACAAGAAACAACAGGACCTTTGTATGCACGGACTACAAAAGTCCGCTGGTTACTTGCAAAAACGGGTAAGTAATCGTATCGATACTCGCTACACCCCTCGTTTACAATTCGTCCTCGACGAAGGGATCAAGAACGCGTTCAAGGTATCCGAGATCCTCAACGATGTTCTTCCGGAAAACGAAGCCCCAGCGAATGAGGAGGAGGGTGAGTTGATCGACGAATCAACCACGCCTCAAGACGAACAACCTGACAACGCCTTCTGACGCGTCAGCGAATCCAGAAGGCCACACCTTTACTGCCGATTTCTCAACTAACGAAAAAACAGATGCCTGCATCCAATCGCGCCGCCTTAATCTCAAAAGCTCAAAAAGTCTTGTCCAAGCACTTCACGCCGGTAAATCAAGTCGAGCGTCCGGTGTTGGAGCATTTGCTCTATGCTTGCTGCCTGGAAAATAATCGATACGAGGTCGCTGACGAAACTTTTGCGAGACTCCAGGAATCCATGTTCGACTGGAATGAAGTTCGTGTGACGACAATCCGCGAATTATCCGAACTCATGAAGGGGAATGTGGATCCCACGAAGGCAGCCAACCAACTCAAACATACCCTGCACAGCGTTTTTGAATCCGTCTATGCCTTCGACCTCGAGATCCTTAAGAAGCAAAACCTAGGAGTCTCGGTCAAACAACTCGAAGGTTATCGCGGTGTCACTCCCTTTGCGATCGCTTACGTCGTTCAAAACTCACTCGGCGGTCACGCCATTCCACTCAGTGAGGGAGCGCTAAACGCATTGCACTATGCTGGCATCGCCACGGAAGCGGAAGCCAAGGCCGGAAAAGTTCCAGGACTCGAACGTGCGGTCCCAAAAACGAAGGGTGCCGAATTCAGCTCCATTCTGCATCAACTCGGTGCTGAGCTTGCAGCGAGTCCGTTCAACACAAATTCTCGGGCGATCATCCTCGAGATAGACGCTGGCGCAAAAGAGAGGTTCCCCAAACGCGGCGGACGCAAGGCAGCAAAGAAGAAAGAGGCCAAAAAGGCGGCTCCTAGCAAGAAAGCCGCTGAGAAAAAGACCGCTGCCAAGAAGACCGTCGAGAAAAAGAAAGCGGCCGCAAAACCGACGGCCAAAAAGGCAGCTGCTAAGAAACCGGCCGCCAAGAAACCGGCCGCCAAGAAACCGGCCGCCAAGAAACCGGCCACCAAGAAACCGACGGCCAAAAAGGCAGCTGCCAAGAAACCGGCTACCAAGAAACCGACCACTAAGAAACCGGCCACCAAGAAAGCAGCCGCAACAAAAAAGAAGAAGGCAACCGTCCCGAAAAAGAAGGTTGCCAAAAAGAAGGCGAGCGGATCGATCACGAAGCGAGCTGCAAAGGGCAAGAAAAAATCGGCCTCCAAACAACTCGCTCGTCGCAAGCCCCGGTAATGAAGTCGCCCAACCCCAGCCGGATTCGAGGTAGCCTCGCGTTTCTCCGTGAACAGAATAAAGGCGTCCTCGAAGGCCGTTGCATAGGCACGGCCTTTCCCACAATGGACCGCCTGTGGCCCCACTCATGGAGTCTTGGATGCTGACTTATTCCCGACGCACCGCGTTCTTCGTTCTACTTATCGCCAGCTTCACAGCGGTCTCCAGCCAAGCTCAGGAGCCCGCCGCAACCCTCGGCCTGGAAACGCTGGAGCCATTCGTTCCCAAGACGCCTCGAGAAGAGGCGGACGAAGACCGCATTTTGTCATCCATCTTGTTCGCGGAAGGCCGATTACTCTTCCGTCGTGAAAAATACGCGGAAGCGTTACAACGGTATGAGCGAGCCTATCGTTACTCGAACCAGGCTCACACCATCGTCTCGGAAATCATACCTCTGGCCTTTCGCCTGGGCCGTAATGAGGAGGCCATCCGTTACGCGGAACTCGCTGGCTCCGGCGCAAAAGTCGACCCATTTGTATTGCGACGTATGGCGGTCGCTTTGACGGAGCAACAAAAATACAAGGCAGCAGCCACGCTGTACGAACTGACGACGTCGATTCCTGGCGATCAGGATCTCAGCGGCGCAGCGGTGGTTACACAATTCGAACTCGGCCGACTTTATTTTCTCATCGAAGAATACGAAAAATCGTGCGATGCCTTCGCCAACGTGATGCAAGTAATGGAAACCGCTAAACCTGGTTCCGCAGATGCGGCAGCCATCGAAGCGCTGATGAAACAGGCTGATGCAACCTATTCCGTCATGGGGGAATCCAACTTCCTGGCGAATCGTTACGATGTCGCGGCTGAGCTTTTCCGAAAGGCACATGCCGAGCCCAAGAACGAAGCGTTACTCGCATTTCACTTAGCACGAATCGACGAAAAAGAAGGCCGTACTCAACAAGCGCTCGAGCAACTGCAGGTGTATCTCGACGCAAAACTCGACGAGGCCGGCACGACGCCTTATCAACTTCTCGTCGATTTGCTGAAACAGTTGGAACGATCAAACGAGGTTTTGGAGCGAATCACAGCCCTGCACGAAGAACGGCCAGACAATGCATTTCTGAGCTACTTCCTGGCAGACAGGCTCCGCGCGGCTGAAAAATACGATGAAGCCTCGGAACTTTACCTCAAGGTTCTCGACGATAAACCTTCGCTCGAAGGCTACTTGGGTTTAATGAGTTGCTACGTCGCCTTGGATGACGACACAAAACTCCTTGATTTCATCGGACGAACCATGGCGGACCTGGACAGCCTTGATGCGGCTGAGGACTCCCTGAAACCGTTAGTCGAGGATACCGACCGAATCAAACGCCTCGCCGAACTCTCGCGAAGTCGCCAAGCGGAGACGAATTCGTGGCGAGCCGAGGCATTCGCGATCGCGACTTTGGCTACCCAGACCAAACAGTTTGATTTGGTGGACGAATTCTACCGAAAGACGGCTGGCGAGGCTCCGAAAGCGGACGCCCAGGTATGGATCGCCTGGGGTCTGGAGCTGTTGCTTGCGGACGAAACCGAACGGGCCATCGAAGTCTTCCAGGAAATGCTGAACGAACGAATTCCAGGGCGTCGTACAGGCGAGGTGTTGTACTACCTTTCGGGCGCATTAGCCATTGAAGATCGTTTTGATGAGGCCTTGAAGGCGGCCGAGGACGCTGCCCGACGGTCCCAGGGGATTCCGGCCATCGAGTCACGTCCTGCCTGGATCCTTTACCTGGCCAAACGCTGGGATGAAGCCGAATCCGCTTATAAAGAATTCGTGGAAAAGTACGACAACGATTTCCGAACCGCGGGGGCTCGAGTAGCTGTTCGAGAAGCCAAGATGACGCTTTCGAACATTTGTGTTTTTCAGGAGGAATTTAACGACGGCATGGAATGGCTTGAGCAGGTCTTAGATGAATATCCAGCCGACATCGGGGCTTACAATGATTTAGGCTATCTGTGGGCCGATCAAGGTGTCCATCTACGCAGATCCCTGAAGATGACTGAACAAGCGGTTGCTGCCGAACCTGAAAATGCCGCCTATCTCGATAGCCTCGGGTGGGCGCTCTATCGTCTCGAAAGATACGATGAAGCAGTGGTACAACTGAAGAAAGCGATCGAAGTTGGTACACCGGATCCCATCATTCTGGAACACCTTGCCGATGCTTTGCAAAAAGCCGGTGACGTCCAAGAGGCACGCCGTGTCTGGCAACAAGCTCTCGAAGGACTCGATGAGGAACAGAATGAAGAACGCGACCGAATCAAAGAGAAATTGCAGCAGTATGTTTTGGAGTAGTTGATATGGCAGGCCATTCCCACTGGGCAGGCATTAAACATAAAAAAGCCCTCATCGACAATAAACGAGGTAAGGTCTGGAGCAAGATTGCGAAGGCGCTGATGGTTGCGGCCAAAATGGGCGGTGGCGATCCCGACACCAATCCGCGACTACGGGTGCCGCTTGCGGACGCTCGTGCAGCTCGCATGCCCAAAGACAACATTGAACGAGCCATCAAAAAAGGTACGGGAGAACTCGATGGCGGAGACGTCGAAGAGGTGCTGTACGAGGGCTATGGCCCCAATGGTGTGGCCATCATGTGCGAAATCATGACTGATAATCGAAATCGCACCGCTCCTGAATTACGCAAACTCTTCGAAGTTCACGGCGGCAAGCTTGGCAGCACGGGCTGCGTTGCTTATCTGTTTGAACGCAAAGGGCTTGTCGTTGTCCCTGGTGATCAGACCAACGAAGAAACCCTCATGGATATGGCAATCGAGGCAGGTGCCGAGGACGTCAAGCAAGAGGGCGATAATTTCGAGATCGTCTGTGAACCCGACAATTATGCCGACCTGCTTCAAGCACTCGAAGATGCCGAACTCGAACCGACCGTCAAACAGGTGACTCGCATCCCGTCGTCGACGGTTGACCTGGATGCCGACACTAGCAAAAAGATTCTGAAGTTCATGGAAGCGCTGGACGATCACGACGACGTCCAGAACGTATCGGCAAATTTCAACATTCCCGACGACGTCATGGCAACCATGGCAGAAGAAGTCTAAGAACAGCTCCACCTGCTCGCGAATTCGACGAAAGGCGGCAGTTTCAGAGTGCCGCTATAACGCACATGAAGATGAGCATCAATCATCGGTGCTCAGTAGTCCGTGACCGACCCATCGTCGAGGAAACGTGGCCCTCGCCAGCGGTATTTATAATTTGGGTCACTCGCAATTCGCCGCATCTCAGCTTCCACGACCTCAATCCCTAGCCCCGGCGCGTCGCCCATCGTGACGTACCCGTCTTTTTTCGTCCACGACGGCTTGAGGAATCTGGCGAACAGGTCGCTGTCGTACGATTCATGGATCAATAGATGCGGTACCGCAGCAGAAACCTGAAAACTGGCGGTCATTCCAAGGTAGGACTGGGTGCAATGCGGAGCGAGTGGAGTGGTGTAGGCCTCAGCCAGGGTGGCAATTTTTTTCATTTGGCTGATACCACCGGTGTATCCACAATCCGGTTGGACAATATCCACAACACCGGCTTCAAGGTACGGCAAGATCCCCCAGATCGTCCGATCACGTTCGCCGAGCGCAAACGGAATCCGGATCTGTTGCTTGAGTCGTTTAAAGACTTCGATATTCCCAGGCACAGCAGGCTCTTCGAGGAACAACAATTCATCAGGCTCAACCGCATTCGCAAATTGAATGAGAAAGGCCGGCGGCATGGCACAATGAGCGTCGAACATAATGGTTCCCTCAGGCCCGAGCCGAGCACGAGTCGATCGTACCTGATCGACGAACGGTTGGATCTCAGCAGGATTACCGGCCATCCGTTGCGGACCAGACCCGAGCTTGACGGCATTCGCGGAAGGATAGACGCGGATTTTGTCGCGTGTCGGTCCGCCTAGCAAAGTAGCAACAGGGACTCCCCAAAGTTTTCCGACGATATCCCACAAAGCCATATCAATTCCGGAAATACAGTGCACCATGAAGGCACCGCCTCTCTGGTTTCTTTCCGATCGATACAACATTTGCCAAATATGCTCAATCCTTGTCGGATTTTGGCCATCAAGCATTTCAAACATCGAGACAGCGAGTTCCTCTGCGACGCGAGGAATAACTCCCTTGATTTCACCCCAGCCGCTGATGCCTCGGTTCGTATCGATGCGTATGAAGACACGATCCTGAAAACGAATCGGTACGAGAGCCTTGATCTGTATCTGTGAACGGCGATCGACAACAGCTTCCTCGGTCTGTGCCATCACAGACCACCACCCACCGGCCACACAAGCTGCGGCGGACCCAGCTAACCATTTTCGTCTTGAAACCAACCGAACATTCTTACTCATGGTAGCCACTTTCTCCCAAGAAAGGTTCATACTTAATGGTTTGCCAGCGCTGTTTGAAATCGATGAATCTGCTCGGCAGCCACTTCTGCAGGCGTCTGTAAATCTTGTCGGTCAGCCGGCCCGACCTTCAAATTGACGAACCGAGGTCCCTGGGTCTCGAACATCAACTCAGCATGACGACTCCAGGCTGCCAAGTCATCAAAGGTATGGGCATTTGTAAAGCCGACCCCACTCGCGATCGTCGAAAAATCAAGGGCAGTTCCACTCGCGGGAGTTCGCTGACCACCCGTTACCTCATAAATACCATTCTCGAGAACGATGATCGTCAGGTTTTGACAGCCGCTTCCAATCACCGAGACCAACGACCCCAAACTCATCAACAAAGCACCATCGCCAGAAACAACGACGACTTCTCGGTTAGGCTGCGCAATCGCGACTCCCAATGCTAACGGAATTGCGCCGCCCATCGTGGATGGGTTGTACTGAAAATCGTTGGGATGCTGCGAAACCAAGGGCCAAATCCGAGCAGACCCCTGATTGGTAACCACAACATCATCAGAGCCGCGCACGCGCGACAGGACTTCCAGTGATTCACGTACATTCATCATGCCGTTGACATCCTTCCGTTCTATTCGGCCATCAAAGCAAAACCCGGGATTCCCGCTTCACGACAACTTGAATAGTGAGCTTTCAATCCTTGAGCCTGGTTCGCTTGATCGATGACAATAAAGTCGACCCCCCAAGCCTTCATTAATGGTTCTGCGTAGGCGGCCGCCGAATCCTGAATTTCAGGTTTCAGCCAATTTCTCGCACCGATGAGTCCATATACGGGCACCTCCAGATCGTAGACCACATGCCGCAACGCATCACCCGACTCAAACAAACCTGTCGTTTGCATCATGACCAGTGGGCGACTACCCGCGACGGTAAGCCCAACGGCCAGCGGCCAGGCCTCACCTTCTCGACAAACACGTACCATCTGCGCCAAAGCTGCGTCGAGCTCAGGCTCCCACTTCCCCATTTCGCTATCAGGCACCCAAATCACATGCGTGATTTCCATCTCTTTCAACACCGCGACGATTTCGGCGCCTGTGAACATGACATCCTGCCTTTCGCAGAGCTTGGGAACAATTCCTGGATTGAGTATTGCCGTCGAAGGCGAATTGTAGCAAATCACTCGAAGCAATTCCGCTTTTCACGTTGTGAAACAGGTCAATGTTGAGAAGCATATCCCCAAAATGAAGATATCGACGAAGCACGGTTTGCGACCCTCTAAAACTAAACGGCCCAGAAGTTATGACACATTTCATCGCGACAACGCCGCGTGTTTATGGGCCACCGCACCCCATATTCGACGCGAATTCTCCTGTATTTCATGACCTTATCATGCTCCCTGCAATTCCGATGCAATGCCGTGCGCACAAGAAGTGATCACAGGATCATTTCATGATGGGTTCTCGCAGACACTGAATTTTTGAAAGTGATTCGAAAAACTAATGCAGGTTGATCCGTCCAGTCCTGTAAAATCACAGTCGGCTTTCGGACTCCCCAGTTTGGTGTTCCGCCTGCCTTGATGGCTGATGGCCTAGTAAACGTCGCGACCACACCTCGCCTTTCAAATTCAAAGCTCCAAAAGGTGATGCTGCTATGTACGTACACGATTCGCGTCAACTCATTGGGCACTGTCGGCTCTGTTTGATCATGTTGACCGTGAGCATACTGGCTTCATGCCTTCCAACGCCTCTCGACGCTGAAACGACGGTTGTGATCGATACTCCGATGACACCTCCCTATTGGGCTCTGCTGGAGAGACGCTTGCTCGATGCCAACGCTGAGGCCTGCGAAGAATTCTATGGGCGTTTTTTTGATGAACGCGGTTATTTGCTGTGCGTCGAGCGGTGGGGCGGTAACGACGGTCCGGACGATGCTATTGAAAACTGCAATGACTGGTCACTGCTACACATTCTGGGCTGTGACGATCGAGTATTGACATTATTTCAACAAGCCTTGGAAGGCCATATTCGCCAATACACTTTGGCCAAAACCACTGAGGTCCCACTGGCACGCGACGGAATGTATTACAAGGAATTTCCAGTCATGTTCGACTGGGTTCACCTCGGTGAAGGCTTAAACGGATTTAACCTGCTCGGCCTTTGCACACCGAATGACGGTCGATTGCGACAACGCATTAAGAGATTTGCCGGCTTCTACATGAATGAAGATCCGGGCGCCCCGAATTACGATCCTGAGCATCGAATTATTCGCAGCATGTTCAATGGCAGTCGCGGCCCTTTGCTGCGAAAGGCGACAGCCTTGGATTGGGCGGGGGATCCGATCGAAGTCAAAAATCGCTTTGAAGCGTTACACGGCGAGCGGAACTACGAGGAAATGCTGGCTCACTTCAAGGACTATAACGACATCGTCGGCGATCATCCTCAAAACCTCTGCGCAACGTCGCTCGCATTGAATGCTTATGCCATAACCGGCGAGAAGAAATACCGCGATTGGCTACTCGAATATGTAAATGCGTGGGCCGAACGAACTCGTGCGAATGACAATATTATTCCAACCAATATTGGTCTCGACGGTACCATTGGCGGCGCGACGGAAGGAAAATGGTACGGCGGTGTCTACGGCTGGTCTTTCTCGGTGATCGTTCCCCAAACGGGAGAGATTGCAAATCGCAACACGCATCAACTGGGGCTGAGCGGCTTTGGCAATGCCTTTCTGCTAACGGGCGATCCCAAGTACCCAGCGGTATGGCGAGACATGATTGAGGCGATTAATCGCCATCAACGCACGGAAAACGGCGTCACCACCTACCCGACCATGTACGGTGACGACGGCTGGTACGCTTACCGACCTGGACGCTACAGTCATGGCGTCTTACCGATCTATTTCTGGTCGATGTCCAACGCTGACCGAGAGCGAGTCGGCGAAAACTCGTGGCTCGCCTTCCTGGAAGGTCGCAACCCTGATTATGCGGTTTCGGCTTTTTCGAATGACCTGAATTCGATACGAGAGCGCATCGCCAAGATGCGAGAGGATACAACGACTCCGGATACGCGGCTTGCCGACGCCACGATGCGTTACAATCCGGCAGCGGCGAACACACTCGTCCAGCTAATGCTAGGCGGCCTGCATCCCGGTCGATACGGCGGCCCGCTCCATGCCCGTTTGCGGTATTTCGATCCGATCCGCCGACGTAGCGGTATCCCGAAAGATGTCGCAGCGCTTGTGACTCGAATGACGGCAGACGAAATTGACGTCACCTTCGTCAATCTCAATCTCACTGAATCACGAGAGTTGATTGTTCAATCGGGAGCCTACGGAGAGCATCAATGCCGGCAGGTGAGCAGTAGCAATGCAACCCAGCTCGTGGATGCCCCACGTTTCTCGGTCGTTTTGAAACCAGGCTGCGGCAACAGTCTCACGCTTCAACAAGATCGATACCGCAACCCACCTCAACTGCGTCAACCTTGGGATCATGGGCATCCATAAGAATGGCGTTCTCGCTGTTCACGAGCATCGACCAAAGTCGCTCCTAACGGGTCAAAAACCATTAGGAGCCAATCGAACAACCCCCTGTCCATCATCGAACCACATTGGGAGCCGAGTCTCCGCCTCTTATTTTTCTACAAAGGTTAGAGCGATCTACTGCTTCGTTTCCTGACGTTCAATTGTCGAGCTAACGACGGGGTCAATTACTCCAGGCAAGAACATCTTAACCTTCACCGTATCGAGGTCGATACGATGATATTTCGCACTCAACGCTATTCCTGAAAGCATTAATCACAGGATGCGGATGGTCGGGGCGAGAATTGGCTCACTGATCCTAGAAAGACGAAGGCAGCATCACGCGAGAGGATCAGTCGCTCCAAGGATGGGCAACCTGCTCCCAATACTTGTCGAACATTCCCTCTTCATGAAAGTGCGGATCGTTGTCGAGATCATGGCACTCCAGACACTTCGCACGTGCATCTGACAGGGGTAGGCGCATTTGTTCGCGATAGGTCTCGATGAGTTCATCCGCCAAATCGTCCAACTCGCCGTTTTCGGCAGCGACATGTGCACTGCCTGGCCCGTGACAGTTTTCGCAACCATTCCCATGCATCACGACCGATTGCTCAAGGCCAAGATATCCCGAATCATAGGGAATAAACTGTTGCGGATTCCAACCGGTTACGTGGCAACTGATGCATTCGGGATCAAAATGCCGCGGAATCTCGGAACGTTCATTGGGATCAGAAATCGCCACCGTTGCATGATGGTGGGGCGTTGTCAGCCATTTTTCATAGGCCTGCGTGTGGCAATCACCACAGGCTTCGGAGCCAACATACTTTCGTCCGCTAGGATGGCGTACGGGGGTCAGGCCAAGCCCTTGTAGCCCCTGCTCCTTCAGCTTGTCTTGATAGGCGGCCAAGAGATCGAGCATTTCACGTGAATCCTCAAATCGCGCATCAAGTGGAACACGTTGATATCGCAACTTATCTTCGGTCCCATCACGAAAAATGCCGACGACGCCAGCATACATTCCCTTCGTCCCTGCTTGAATCATCACCGCCTTCGTTCCCGCGATCTCTTCGGGCCGAAAGGTGGGTTCACCGGCTCCGCCTGTCGTCACGACGAGATCGAGCTGGGGAAAGGCCTTAGCAAACAGCCGAGACTCGTCCAATGAAGCATGCGACAGTAACACTTGGAAATCACAATCGAACTTTTTGATTTCCGCCATCGTCGCCTTCAGTGCTTCCATCGGAGCTCGCTTCGTCACCTCCGATTGCGTCACTCGCTTTAACTCATTGGTTCCCAACACTGCCGCGACACCAATCTTCATTCCACCCGTTTCGATGACACGAAAGCCACCGATGATTCCAGCGCCGAACAGATCAACGTTGGCACAGATGAAAATATCCGATTCCGTACTTTGACCTTCCGGATCCGCAAGAGCCGCGTAGAGCTCGCCAGCGGACAAACGCAAGTCATCGGGCCCCAGCCCAACGGCACGGTAGTCCATTTCACGAAGTCCATCGACGGTGGACTGAAACTTGGCAGCTGCTTGTGCTCCGAAACGGCGCACCTGATTTCCTGCGTCGAGAGAGACGACATCCCATCCCTTGGCTCGCAGTTGTTTCAACAGAGTGTAACGCCGAGCCAAGCCACCTCTCTGATTGGCCAAACCGGTGCATCCACAGGGCTCGATATAACCATGCTGTCGTCCAGTGATCAGCAAGGCAACATCCGGCTTTCCCCAGCCCTGAAAGAGTTTTGCATCACTCGATACAGCCTTCTTAGTCGTCTCTTCCGAAAGTGCCAGCTGCCAGCAAAGAAGCATCACTGGTACGACAAAGATGACAGCAACCACCGAAGATTTGCGAATCATGGAATGAATTCCGGAAAGAAACACTGCCGTCCATGCTCCTACTGACTGCCCTCAAGCCGAAAACTCACATACTGGTTTAAACGAGGCGAGTCAGAAGCATCCGATTCGATGACAATTTTTCCGAAAGGCCCTACCTTCGTCCCGGTACGGTCGACAAGTTCGCCATTCGGTTTAATTCGGACTGTCAATGGGTAGGTCTTTAGCGGTCCCGACCCTCTTGGTTCTTCGAGAGTGGCCTCAAGTACTTCTGTAGGGTCACATGACACAACTTTCAAATTGGTATCGGCAGCATCCTCCCCCCGCAGGAGCACAAGCAAGCGACGTTGAACCGGTTGATTGCCACGGATCACACCAATCTCAATGACCCCTGTGTCTGGATCAACTCCCTGCCCAACCACGCTAATGTTGCCAACAACCGATCCGATTACGGGAATTTCGATCGGTTCCGAATTCGCCTGGTTGGTAGAAATCCGAATGCGTTGCGTGAAGTTACCAATAGGAGCACCGGGCTTCAAAGTAATTTGAATGGCGGCCCCACTGCGAGCTCCTGGTTCCGCCGCAATTTGCTCGGGAGTCAGTGGTTCGACAATTGCCTCAAAGAACTCCGCCGACCCCTCTTTGAGAAACTCAATATCCTCGATGGCCAGATTATCCGCTCGATACCCGTAAAACATCACCTGAGTCGAAACCGCCTTACCAGCACGAACTCCTTCGAACTCCAGCGAGGTTGGCACGGCGGCCATCGTCTGTTTCACATCGCCCGTGACCGTCAGATCCAGTTCTTGGAGGGAGTAGTCGTTGGTTTCAAAGCGTGCGACTTGATAGAGCACTCCGTACTTTTTCGGCTTCCAACTCAGAGTGATCTCGGAATCTTCATTCGGTTCCATCACGTGCCGCGTCATTTCGACGTTGGTACATTGGCACGATTTTTCTAGGAAACGAAGAGTCAGAGGTGCCGTGCCGACGTTACGGACGGTAAAGGTATGGCTTCGTGTCTCTTGCATCGACATGGTGCCAAAGTTAAATTTCCCCGGTCCCACAACCTCCAACTTTGCCTCACCCACCTCTGTCGAATCTCGCACCTCACCACTGCGAAGCGGTTTGGAGAAAGCATAGACAGGACCTCGCGTGAATTCGTAGTAAGAAGAGCCAACGCCTACGGCTGTAGCCAGAAAGACCACAACTACCGCGAGCAGGATCGTATTCTTCATTTTATTCATCTTTCAGAGGAATGATGTTGGGCGGAATCCAAAGAGCGACACTGGAAACCTTCATACTAACCCGTCAGCGAGGATATTGGGAATCAGAGTTTCGTCGGACCGGCAGCAAATCTCTTCCAAATACGTGCGAAGTTCGACAAAGTTCAGATTCTTGACAGCGTCCAGAAGCCACTATCGCCGTTTTGCGGCACGCAGGGCCTTACGACATGTCAGAAAAAAATCCTGAAAGTCTGCTTGCTGATAATCCGGGTAGGTCCACGGTAATTTTTGCCATCCGCCCGCCTGGTAATGCAGCGTTACCTCGGCATAAATCCCATCATCCAGGTAAATTCGATGTGCATGATCTTTGGTGGAAGCCAGCACCAACTTGGCCTCGGAGATATAGCCGGGATCGAGATTTAGCGGTCGTGACTCAACATGATCTGCCTGCTGAGCGTAGTCCAGCTCCCATTGGTTTGTGAGATGTTTGATCGCTCTCAAACGGCCTGGATCGATCAAAATCTCAAAGGCCAGGAACTGTTTTTTGAGATCGGGCCCCATCGACGATTCGTAGTAATTGGTCTGGTCGAACGGGAAGGCGACGCTTCGTTCGGCCAGTTCACCAAATTCTGAGGTAGCGATTTGTTGAGCCCATTGTAGGGCAGCCGGATATCGGCTGCTCACCGCAATGATCAGCAAGACCGAATTAGGAGCGCGAATTTCCGCCATCATGCATGCTTTCAGCTCTTTGCATCGTAACGCCGTACGACCATCCCATTATTCCATCAAGGGATTCTAGTACGCCTTTGCAAAGACGGCACGTCGTTCGCTCGGTTTTCCGGTAAAGATACAAGTGCCGGGTTCGTTATTCTGATCCAAAGGCACACAACGAATGGTGACCTTGAGATCCTTAATGATTTCCTCGACTTCGGGACCCTCGGACCAATGGCACCAGGCAAAGCCCCCATGGATTTCCGGTTTTTTCTCATCCTTGGGTGTGAAGTACGCTTTGAAATCATCCAGGGAGTCGATCTGTGTGGTATTCTCTTCCCGCATTTCGAGTGCTTTCTGGAACAAGCCATTTTGGATTTCGTCGAGCAACTGAGCGACATTCGCGACGATCTCATCCCGTGGAACACTCTTTTTGTCTTTCACGCTTTGGTCACGACGTCCCAAGAAGACGGCGTTACCTTCGACATCCCGGGGCCCCACCTCCATCCGGAGCGGAACTCCGCGCTTGATGTGCTGCCAATTCTTTTCGCCGCCTCGTAGATCACGATCGTCAACAAGCACACGGACGTGTCCCGTTGCAAACGGTTGTTGCTGCAGATCTTGCTTTAGTCGATCACAGTATTCAAGCACTTTCGCCTTTTCATCGTCTTTCCGATAGATCGGCAGGATCACGACATGTTTGGGGGCAATCCTGGGGGGTAAAACCAGCCCGTCATCATCGGAATGCGTCATCAAGAGGCCGCCGACCAAACGAGTCGAGACTCCCCACGATGTGGTCCAGGCAAAAACTTCTTGGCCATTCTGATCCTGGAACTTGATCTCTTGTGCTTTCGAGAAGTTTTGGCCCAGGAAGTGTGAAGTACCAGCCTGTAGCGCTTTACGATCCTGCATCATGGCTTCGATGCTGTAAGTTGCGACGGCCCCTGGGAATCGCTCACCGTCGGTCTTTTCACCTTGAACGACAGGCATCGCCATGTAGTTCTCGGCGAAATCGGCATAGACGCGCAGCATCTGCATCGTCTCATCGACCGCTTCCTCCTCAGTCGCGTGGGCGGTATGCCCTTCTTGCCAGAGAAACTCTGCGGTCCGCAAAAACATGCGAGTCCTCATCTCCCAACGGACGACATTGGCCCACTGATTGATAAGAATTGGCAGATCGCGATAAGACTGAATCCATCGCGCATAGGTTGCCCCAATGATGGTCTCACTGGTGGGTCTTACGATTAGCGGTTCGTCGAGTGGTCCTGCGGGTACCAGCCCACCGTCCGGTCCCGGCTCGAGCCGATGATGGGTCACCACGGCACATTCTTTGGCGAATCCCTCGACGTGCTCAGCTTCTTTCTCCAAAAAACGCATGGGAATGAAGAGCGGGAAATAAGCGTTTTCATGTCCAGTCTCCTTAAACATTCCGTCAAGGACACTTTGCATGTTTTCCCACAAACTATATCCCCAGGGCTTGATCACCATACAACCGCGTACATCCGAGCCTTCAGCGAGGTCGGCGGCTTTGATGACTTCCTGGTACCACTGTGGATAATCTTCCTGTCGAGTAGGGCTGATCGCGTTGGCGGGTTTCTTCGCCATAGTTTCTCTTTCGACTCCCAAGATCACTGCAGAACGAAGGTTTGGAACGACGGTTTTCAGTAACTCAAGCCGGCATTCTAGGTCAGGGACCTTCTAATCAGCAAGCCGAACCGGGCGAGGTCGTGGTAGAGGGTGACTTGAAGAGCCCTGCCTTCACCCCTAAAATCTCGTGATTCTGCAAGACTCGAGCTGATCGGGTGGCCATCGAGACGAATCGCGATTGGTTTGCTATTTCTTTCAATCTTTTCGGATGCTAGGAACGCTCGATGTCGCGGCGATTCATTAATGAACTAGGCGAGCGAGAAGACATCGACGATGTGTTTCTCGCTTCAGAAAAGCAGTTGCGACCCAACCGCAATGGCAACCTCTACCTGCAACTTCGGTTGTCGGACCGAAGCGGCAGCGTCAACGCAATGATGTGGAATGCCAGCAACAGCATCTACCACGCGTTTGAAAACGGCGATTATGTTCAAGTCCAGGGCAGCTCGCAGGTCTACAACGGCAATCTGCAAATTATCGTCAATCAAATTGACGAGGCGGAACCTGGTAGCATTAATGAAGACGACTTCGTCTTTTTGACTGCCTCGCAACGTGAACAATTACAGGAAGAGCTTGGCAAACGCCTACGGGCGATGGAGGACTTTCACCTGAAGAGCCTCTGCGAGTGCTTTCTGATGGACGAGGCCTTCATGAAAAAGTTCGCCTCCGCTCCGGCCGGCATCAAACACCACCATGCCTACCCCGGTGGGTTATTGGAGCACGTGGTCAATTTACTGAGGGTGGTCGATGCGGTTTCCCCTCATTACCCGCAAGTCAACTTAGATCTCTTGGTCGTCGGCACCTTTTTGCATGACGTGGGCAAAATCGATGAATTGACTTACGACAAGGGTTTGGGCTATTCCGACGAAGGCCAGATGGTCGGTCATCTCGTACAAGGCATCACGATTCTCGACCGCAAGCTGCAAGACGTAAGTGAATTTTCGGGGGAAGCATTCCCGCATCAGCTGGCTATGCAAATCAAACACATGATCGTCAGCCATCACGGAAAACTGGAATACGGCAGTCCCAAAGTCCCCATGACCCTGGAAGCACTCGTACTCCATTACCTGGATGACATGGATGCGAAGATCCACAATTTTGACCAACTTATTCGGGATGACCCGAATGGCGACAGCGACTGGACAACCTACCATCCCCACTTGGGAAGAAAGCTCTACAAATCGTAGTGGTTGAGTTTCCCTTCGGCCGAAACATCACCAGGAGATCAGATGAGCGAATTGGATCTGGAGCGTCTCGTCCTACGTCATGTAAGCCGTCCGAATTATCGCCCGGTCAAACCCCGAGTCATTGCGAAACAATTAGACATCCCGAAGTCACTCCACCAAGACCTCAAACGCACCATTAAACGGCTGGCCAAGCGGGGTGAGTTACGGTACGGCAAAAACCACCTGGTCGAGGGAAATCGTTCGACAAAGCCGGACGAGGTCGTGGGAACCTTTCGACGCAACTTCGCAGGCTATGGTTTTGTCAGACCCAAGGGCACCCGGCCCACTGTCGGACGCGAGGATGACATCTTCATCCCTGCTGCCAAGACCAAAGATGCGGCAACCGGCGATATCGTACGTGTTCGCACCAACCGACGACGAACCAGCTCGGGCGGTTCCCGCATCAGCGGGGAGATTCAGCAGATCGTCGAGCGAGGTACCAAACAGTTCGTCGGCACCTATTTTGAACGGTCCAATACCGGATTGGTGCAGATCGATGGGACTGAGTTTTCTGAACCGGTCGTCGTCGGTGACCCGGGCGCCAAAAATGCTCAGCCTGATGACAAAGTCGTCGTCGAACTTGTTCGTTACCCCACGGCTCATCGCCATGGGGAAGGCGTGATCACCGAAGTCCTGGGGAAACACGGAGAGCCGGGCGTCGACACGCGCACGATCTTACGGCAATTCGCCCTACCTGACGGTTTTGCGGAAGACGTGCTGCAGGCGGCACGCGACGAGGCTGAATTATTTCAACCGGTCGACGAAGACGGACAGGTCAACGTCAGCGACGGACGCCGCGACCTGACCGAAATGACAGTGATCACCATCGACCCCGCCGACGCGCGCGATTTCGATGATGCCATTTCGCTGGAAAAGATGGAAAACGGACACTTCCTGCTAGGTGTCCACATTGCGGATGTCTCTCATTTCGTAAAACCCAAGAGCGTCCTGGATCGAGAAGCACGGGATCGGGCGACGAGTGTCTATCTTCCGGATCGTGTAATTCCGATGCTGCCCGAGGTCATTTCCAATCACCTGGCCAGCCTGCAACCCGACCAAGTCCGTTACACCAAGACGGCATTCATTGAATTTACAGAAGAGGGCGCTCGCGTCGCCACAAAATTCTGTTCGGGTGCGATCCAAAGCAAGCGAAGATTTAGTTATGAGGAGGTCGACGATTACCTCGAGAATCCGCTCGCCTGGCGAAGAAAACTCACGCCAGAGGTTTACCAACTGCTAAAGAGAATGCACCAACTGGCAATGATCTTGCGACGGCGGCGATATGAACGGGGCAGCCTCGAACTATCGCTTCCCGAAGTGAAGATCAAGCTCGATCGCGATGGCCAAGTTTCAGGGGCTCGCCGCGTAGAACACACCGAAAGTCATCAGATTATTGAAGAGTTCATGCTGGCCGCTAACGAAGCGGTCGCGGAACGGTTATCGGATGATCAGATCGCATTTCTACGCCGGATCCATGAATCACCCGACCCCAAGAAATCAGAGACGCTCACGGAGTTCGTCCAGGAGTTAGGTATTTCTTGTGAAAGCCTGCAGAATCGTTTCGAGATTCAAAAAATCTTGAAAGAGGTCGCTGATGCTCCGCTTGAACAGGCGGTAAACTATGCCGTGCTTCGTTCGATGCAAAAGGCGGTGTACAGCCCTCAAGAAGCAGGACACTACGCTCTGGCAGCCAAAGATTATTGCCACTTTACCTCCCCGATCCGTCGTTACCCGGATCTCACGATCCACCGACTGATGGATACGATCATCCGCGGCAAGACTCCCGTCACCGATGCGGATCAGCTGATGAATCAAGGTGAGCATTGCTCGCAGAGAGAACAACGAGCTGAGGCAGCCGAGCGAGAACTGATCAAATTAAAACTACTGAACTATTTTGCGAAGAGAATCGGCGAGACGATGGAAGTCGTGATCACCGGAGTCGAAGAGTTCGGCGTGTTCGCTCAGGGCCTCGAGATTCCCGCAGAAGGTTTGATCCACATCGATTCCTTACCGACGGACGACTATGACTACGATGGATCAGTCCATGCCTTGTTAGGGCACCGCGAAGAAAACAACTTTCGGCTTGGTGATCTGCTCAAGGTTCGAGTCATCAACGTGGATCTCGACCGGCGCGAACTAGACTATGAGGTGGTTGAGCGACTGACGGCAGCTCAACCTCGCCCGCAAGCCGCATCCAGCCGACAAAAGGGCGAACGCAAGCCGGGCAAGAAGCGACAAAAGGCGAGTAAAGGATCACCGCAACGAAAGCCGCCCAAAAAGCGACGACGACGGTAATCCGCGAAAAACCGTCAACTCCTCACACTCCCCCTGTCTTTCCGTGCGCCCCTAGCCGCCGCATGCTGATCGGTTACAATCAAGGAATGGAGCCGATCCTGAACACGGTGCATCTTGCAGGCACCGCCTATTCAAATTCGGCTGCCTTAGGATTCACCGCGAATGGAATTGCAATGACCGGCTCTCTTGAAAAAACCGCCCTACACGATTGGCACGCAAGCCACGGTGGAAAGATGGTGGATTTCGCCGATTGGTCAATGCCTGTCCATTACGGTTCCATCACGGAAGAACATCTCGCGGCGCGTCAACACGTGGCACTGTTCGACGTGTCTCATATGGGAAGACTCCTGTTCTTTGGCAAAGATGCCGCACGGTTCCTCGATCGGCTCACGACGCGCAAGGTGATTGATTTAAAGCCAGGCCGCATACGCTATAGCTTGATCACACGGGATGACGGCGGCGTACTCGACGACATCCTGGTCTATCATCTTCAACAGCCGGACGGCACTCCATTCTTCGGCATGGTTGTGAATGCGAGTAACCGACAACAGATTGTTCATTGGATCCAGGAACACGAGGCGGCTGCCCTGGATGTTAACTGGGTCGACGAGACACTGAATTCAGCGATGATTGCGGTCCAGGGACCGCAGGCGCTCGAACTGGCAAAACAAATCTGTGGATTCGACCCAGCTACCCTGAGTTACTTCAGCGGTCGCTCTATCGTGATCGATGAACATATGTGGGTGGTGAGTCGCACGGGGTACACTGGCGAAGACGGCGTTGAATTGGTGGTACCCGCGGAAGTCGCCGAATCCGTCTGGTGCCAATTCATGTCTGCCGGTGAAGCCGTTTCTGTACGAGCAGCTGGTCTCGGAGCTCGCGACACTTTGAGATTGGAAGCGGCCATGCCGCTCTACGGACACGAGCTGTCCTGTGAAATCAATGCGATGCAAACCGGATTACCGTTCGCATTGAGTTTGGAAGATCGAATTTTTCCTGGGCGAGATGCGATCGCCAAAGCGGGCGACGACGCATCACTTCCTCGACGGATCGGCCTGCAATTGGACGGACGTCGTGTCCCCAGACAAAATTACAACGTCGTGACAACTGCAGGTGAAACCATTGGAGAGGTCACCAGCGGTACTTTTTCGCCAACGCTGGCTTGCCCGATCGCGATGGCCTATGTGCAACCCTCATATGCGGAGGTAGGCACTGAACTGGCGATCGATATCCGCGGCCAACAAGCGCCCGCGAAAATTGTCAAACTCCCGTTTTACCAACGACCTTAATTTTATTTGAGGGAGGCGTGTTGCCATGAATCCCGCAGATCTGAAGTTCAACAAGACACACGAATGGGTCCATCTCGAAGCTTCCGAAGATGGCAAGATTGCGACAATTGGGATCTCTCAATTTGCGGTCGAGCAATTGACGGACCTGGTCTACATCGGACTTCCTGAAGTCGGCCGGACGCTGGCAGCCGGTGAGTCCTTCGGCGAAATCGAATCGGTCAAGGCGGTAAGCGATCTCTACAGTCCGGTGTCCGGCGATGTTCTCGAAGTCAATTCGACATTGTCCGATAACCTTGAAGTGTTCAGCGAGGATCCCTACGGAGCCGGCTGGATCATGAAGGTCAAGGTGACCGACGAATCGGGGATCGACCAACTGCTCGACGAAGCTACTTACGCCAAACAATGTGCGGAAGAAGGCTAACCGCTATAATCCCAGGAACGGTTCGACCGTGTCTGGGTGAGTCATTTTTCCGGTTTTTTGCAAACAGGGTGATGCATGGCTTATTTATTCAACACTCCCGACGAACAGCGTGAAATGCTGCAGGCCATCGGGATTGAATCGATCGAACAGCTGTTCGAAACCATCCCAGCTGACATTCGTCTCAGCAGCGATCTCAACATCCCCGCGGCGATGGGTGAGTTGGAATTGACTCAACACATGAGTGGCTTGGCCGCTGAAAACGCGGATGCTCGATCTTTGACATGTTTTTTGGGGGCCGGCAGCTACGACCACTTCATTCCAGCCGTGGTCGACGCCATTAGCTCACGAGGCGAATTCTATACCTCTTACACGCCGTATCAGCCAGAGGTCAGTCAGGGCAACCTGCAGGCGATGTTCGAATATCAGACGCTGATCTGCCAACTCACGGGCATGGACGTCTCCAATGCCAGCCTCTACGACGGCGGTAGCTCCGCGGCTGAAGCGGCCATGATGAGCATCAGTGTGACGCGTCGCTCCAAAAAGATTGTGGTCCCGGAAACACTTCATCCGGAATACCGAGCGATCCTGGAAACCTATCTGCTGAATTTAGGAACGCAGATTGAAACCGTCTCATGTCCTCAGGGCGTCCTTGACGTGGCAGCACTCGAGGCAGTCATCGATCGGGACACGGCCTGCGTTCTTATTCAGTATCCGAACTTTTTTGGTCAGATCGAAAGGGTGTCCGAGATCGCGGAAGTGGTACACGGAGCTGGTGCCTTGCTCGTCGCTGCCATCGACCCGATCAGCATGGGATTACTCCAGCGTCCAGGCGACCTGGGAGTGGACATCGTTGTCGCTGAGGGACAAGCATTGGGAAACCCCATGTCCTACGGTGGGCCCTACTTAGGCATCATGGCCTGTCGGGAAAAATTTGTCCGACGTCTTCCCGGTCGGATCGCGGGCCAAACGGTTGATCGCCGCGGCAAACGATGCTGGGTGTTGACACTGCAAACACGTGAACAACACATTCGTCGCGACAAGGCAACCAGTAACATCTGTACAAACCAGGGATTATTTGCGTTGCGGGCCAGCATCTATCTGGCAGCGATCGGTCCCCAGGGTCTGCAATCCGTAGCCGACTTGAGTCTGAAGAAAGCTCACTATGCGGCGGAACAGTTGACCGATAGCGATCGTTTCGAACGACGGTTCTCAGGACCATTTTTCAAAGAGTTTGTGATCCGAGACCGTCAAAACCAGGTCGAGCCACTACTCCGCGAAATGTCGGAGTCAGGATTCCTGGCAGGGATCGCCCTGGCCCGTTGGTACCCAGAACTCGAAGATTGTTTCTTGGTGGCGGTCACTGAAAAGCGAACTCGAAATGAAATCGACAGGTGGTCGGCACTAATGACCGGCACCGTTCAATTGGAAGCAGCCAGCCATGCGTAATCGTCAAGCAACCCAACTGATGTTCGAGCTATCGAGGCCCGGTCGGCAAGCTGCTCGACTTCCAGAGTGCGATGTCCCTGGGTCTTCGACCGAAGACTTAATCCCCTCCGAGTACTTAGCAGAAGCCCCCCCTGCACTTCCAGAGTTGGCGGAACCAGATGTGGTGCGACACTTCACGAATCTCTCGACGCTCAACATGTCCGTGGATACTCACTTTTATCCACTGGGTTCGTGCACGATGAAATACAACCCAAAACGGAATGAGCGGATCGCAGGCATGGATGGCATGGCCCATCTACATCCCTACCAACCGGATGAAACGGTTCAAGGCATGCTGAAGCTGCTCTACGAACTGCAGTCAGATCTCGCCGAGATCTCCGGACTGCCAGTGGTTTCACTGCAGCCTGCTGCGGGCGCCCAAGGAGAGCTTTGCGCCTTGATGGTGGCCGCTGCATATTTCCGAAGCATTGGCGAACGTCGCACCAAGGTGCTCTCGCCCGATAGTGCCCACGGAACGAATCCCGCAAGTGCTCGCATGGTCGGCTTCGAAACCCTGACCATCAAGAGCACCGACGAGGGTTACGTCGATATGCAGGATCTGGAATCCAAGCTCGACGACGAAGTCGCAGTCTTCATGATCACCAATCCCAGCACGCTTGGACTTTTCGACCAGCAAGTCAACGAGATTGCAGAAAAAGTGCACGCCCGCGGGGGCCTGATTTATCTCGATGGCGCAAACATGAATGCGATCCTTGGCATCACGCGGCCTGGAGATTTCGGCGCGGACATGATGCACTACAACCCGCATAAAACCTTCAGCGGACCTCATGGCGGCGGTGGCCCGGGGGCCGGACCGATTTGCGTGGGTGCCAAATTGGCTCCCTTCCTGCCGTCGCCCATGGTGGCACAGTCTGAGGACGGCTACTTCCTCGATTACGACCGTCCGCAATCGATCGGACGCGTTCGCAGCTTCTTTGGGAACGTCGGGGTGCTGGTACGAGCCTACGCCTACATTCGGTCTCACGGCCCGGACGGCCTCCGTGAAGTCTCCGAGAATGCCGTTTTGAACGCCAACTATCTGCGCAGCCGCGTCAAACACTTTCTGCCCGTACCACACGGCGAATCGTGCATGCATGAATTCGTGGCAACCGCGACTGATCTCAAGAAAGATCGACAGGTAACGGCGATGGATATCGCCAAGCGTTTGCTCGACTACGGATTCCATGCCCCTACCGTTTACTTCCCGCTCACCGTCCCCGAATGCTTGATGATCGAACCGACGGAAACGGAGAGCAAGGAATCGATGGACGCGTTTGCGGAAACCCTCTTTCGAGTCACGGAAGAACCAGCCGATCTACTGCACGAAGCCCCTCACACCACCACCGTGAGCCGTCCCGATGAAGTTCGAGCGGCTCGGCAGCCCATCATGAAATGGTCGGCAACCACAGGCGAAGGCTGATTAGGGATTCATGACTGAATGCCGTTTGCTTAATGACGCCCCGAGTTCCGGCTGCTGGAACATGGCAGTCGACCAGGTTTTGCTGGAGAACGCCTCGGCAGGTCGATCAACATTGCGATTTTATCAGTGGGAATCGCCAACGCTTTCGCTCGGCTACTTCCAACATTACTCGGACCGCCAGCAACACTCCACTAGCCTCAGCTGTCCGTGTGTCCGGCGGGCCTCCGGGGGTGGAGCGATCCTGCATGACTACGAGTTGACATATTCCTATGCGACTCCGAGCGAAAGCCGTGTGGCAGAACAACAAGCAGAGCTCTATGACGCCTTCCATGAATCCCTCATCAACGTACTCAAGGATTTCGGAGTCGACGCAATCCGCTGTGAAACTCCTCAAAACGCTAAGTCGAAATTCCTCTGTTTTCAGCGGCATACCATCGGAGACGTCCTGCTGGACAACCACAAGATCACCGGCAGCGCGCAACGACGATTCCAACAAGGTACCCTCCAGCACGGCAGCATCCTGCTCCGTCAATCAACAGCTGCGCCTGAGTTGCCCGGGATCTACGAGCTGACTGGAATCGATTTAACCGCTGAAGCACTCATCCAGGCTTGGCTGCCCCGACTCTCCTCCAAGCTTCAAAGTGACTTCGTCGGTGCCCAACTGTCGTCGAACGAGGCCGAGCGTATAAAAATAGTCAGGCAGGATAAATTCGGTTCCCACCGTTGGAATCAAAAAAAATAGCCTGGGTGACTCCCGCTCAGGTGGGTCCTGCTGCTCAAACTCCGCCGAATAACTCGTTTTGCATCAAAAACTAAACGATTTTGACGAGCCAACTCCAATCTGCTATTCTCCGTCAGCAATTCAAATACTCCTCTCCGTACGGTGTGCGGTTAAAATGGTAAGAAGGCAGAAGACTCACTAACAAAACGTTCTTCGGCGGACTCATACTGCTTATCCCATATCCCCCGTTTTTTCGTTTTTTTCTAGTGATCACTTCGAGAGCCATCTAAGCTAGAGGTCGGTCTGCAGGAAACGGCAAGTTAACTTTGCACAACTGCTGCAGCTCAGCCCTACATTGAAAGAGGATCGCTTTTCGGGCCAGTCATGGGCTTAACGAAGGCGTATATCTAGAGGGATATCAAGTATGAGCGTCAGGCTAAAGGTTTTGCGCGGAGCCAGTGCGGGCAAGGAAGTCGCAATCCGAGGACCTCGTTTTTTCATCGGTCGATCCGAGGAATGTAACTTGCGGGCAAATAGTGATGCGATTAGTCGCAAACACTGTGCGATCGTGATTGAGGATCAAGATGTCACGATTCGAGACCTGGGCAGCCGAAACGGGACCTACGTGAACGGTAGTCGGATCGAAGGCGTCCAAAAGCTCCAGATGGGCGATCAATTACGGGTCGGTCCCTTGGAATTCTTGGTAACTCACACCGAAAAAGCGGTCGTTAAGCAAACGAAACCTGCTGCTGATCTTGAAGATGCTAACGATGACGAGATGGCGGGCCTGGTGAACGACTGGTTGGAGGAGGAGGCCGCCTCCTCAGAAACTCGACCAGCCCCCGAACCCGAAACACGGGAATACAAATTGGACGACACGGATGTGAACGTCGACGTCCCGGAGCAGAAAGACGAGCAACCAGACGACCAAGAAAAAAACAATATACCCCCCCCCGTGGGCAAACTCCCCAAAAAGCCTGCGAAGGATGCTCCCAAGGATACCCAGGAAGCCGCCGCGCAAATGTTGCGTAAATTCTTCAATCGCGGCTAAAATCTGGATACTCTGATTCGAGTGACAGATTTTGAGGAGAGGCATTTTGTCGACGGAGATCCATCAATTAGTTCGCGACTGCCTGGCGGATGACGATCCGTCCGCGATGATGCGCCTCGTGAATCGTTTTCGGGGACGAGTCTTTGGTTTGTGCTACCGGATGCTAGGGCAGTGGCAGGATGCAGAAGATGCGATGCAGGAGACTTTCCTCCGGGTGTCGAAAAATCTGAAGCGTTGGGATTCCAGTCGTGAATTCGAGCCCTGGTTATTGACGATCGCGGCGAACCGCTGTCGCACCCAGTTATCTCGACGAAAGCACCGCCCTCACACCGAACCGATGTTTGATAGTTCGGCGGCCGACCAACGGGATTCCGAAGACCAGCGTACCCAGCAACTGACCGAAGAACTCAATCAGGCTCTGATATCGCTACGTCCGGAGTGGCGGCAGGCGTTTGAGTTATTCCACCAACAACAGATGTCGTACGAAGAAATCTCACTGGAGATGGGTCGCCCACTGGGAACCGTGAAGACATGGGTTCATCGTGGACGCCAAGAGATCATTCGCAAGCTCCAACAGCGAGAAGTCTTCTAGGAATACGAAACGTGAAATGTGATCAATTCAATCGTCGACTCAACGTTTTGTTGGATGAACGCGTTCGTCCGGAGCAGGATAAAGCGCTCATTAAACACGCTTCAGAATGCCCGGACTGCCATTCCATCTTGAAAATGCAGCAGCAACTATTCGGCTGTCTTCAGTTGCGCGAACCGATCAAATCCCGCAGTCACGGAGCACAGTGGTCCGTCGCCTTAGCGGTCACGGCGGCAGTCTTGATGATTCTGACGATCCCCCCTCTTTTCAACAACCGTTCGATTTCGGAACCACCATCCACGAGTCCGTCAAAATCTTTGGTGACCGCAACGCCGCATAACGCTGATCTGCTGAATCAGATCATCAAATATATCCCGGATAACCTGGATCTCCAGCAGGCGGAACTGACGGAAAGCATCTGGCTGAACCCGATGAGTCACAGCATTCGTCCGTTTACCGAATCCATGACGAGTACGCTGAACGTCATCCGCAGAGGTTGGGTCCAGTCCGAAGACGCTCCGACCTCCCCGACACCTCAGGCTTCTCGGCCATCGGCGTCAATCTTAATCTAGTTTTGCAGGCCAAAGCTCGATCCCGTCGTCGACGGAAAATCCGTCAAATCCGACATCTTCCGCGGATCCACAAAGTTTGTTCGATCATTCAGCTTTGTCATATCGTGACACTCTTCGTAAATGGTGTATTTTTCCATTAGGGAGAGCCGATTCCCTATTTCACGCAGTTTTTGTTCCTGAACCTTTGCTTGATGGGGGTCTCATAGGTGGCCAAGACAAAGACAACGACCAAGCGTCAAACGAAATCGACAACGAAGCCAAAGACGAAGACGAAAACCAAAAAACAGTCAACGCCCGACGACGAAGTGAAGGTTTGCCGACGACGATCTGATCGTCGCACGAAGGCGGAAACCAAGAAGGGAACGGCAGCCGACGTCACCAAGCCCAAGGCGACAGCGACCAAAAAAACAACCGCCAAGAAGACCGCGACCAAAAAGACAGCCACGAAGGCGAAAGCGGTAGAGACGGTGGTAGAGACGGTATTNGAGACGCCTGAGACTGAGACACTGACACCGCCGAAGCAGGAAAAGCGCAAGGTTCAACGGCGTCGTCAGATTGACCCGACAACCTGTGAGCGAGATTACACCGACGACGAAATCGAATTCATGCATGCATTGGATGAATACAAACGAGCGAATGGGCGGATGTTCCCGACTTGCAGTGAGATTCTGGAAGTCGTTCGCAAGCTCGGCTATGAGAAATTGGACGTCAACCAGACGAAGGTCGTGGCAGCTCCGCTCGCCTCGGAAACGGACGTCTTGGACGCTGACGCACTGAGCACTGACGCACTNAGCACTGACGCNCTAAGCACTGACGCACTAAGCACTGACGCACTGAGCACTGACGCACTGAGCTTGGCGGGTTCGGTTGCATCTGAAACTATCTGAGGCTCGTTAGCAACGCTATCGCTGCCATCAACTGGAGCGGGTGCGACGGATTGCACCCATACACCTCCACATTCTTCTCGGCGAATTCTCGCTTTGCCACCTCTGCTCTTGAATCCGGCAAGAAATCTCGCTAATCTTCGCGCCATTCGGGTCTGAACTGAACCGACTCCTTCGGCAGATCATCCCCACCGAAGCCATAAGGAAGCTAGATTCGTGGATCATTACAAGCCACATCAACGAGCGATTCGTTCGCAATCGTCGGCCATTGTTGTCGCCATCATGCTGGTTTCACTGATTGGCTGCCACAGTGCCGGGACCTCTCAGAACATTCAGGGGGTCCAACAGTTCCAGTACGGCCAACCCCAAGCTGCGATCCAGCATTTTGAGAAAGCTCTGGCAGATAATCCCACGAATCCAGATGCATTTTACAATTTGGGAGCCACCTACCATTACGTTGGGAAGCAGCAATCGAACCAGCAGATGCTGCAGGAATCCGAGGCGCTTTACAATCGCTGTTTGGATCTCGACCCGAACCATATCGCCTGTCACCGTGCCTTGGCCGTACTGTTGGTAGATACGAACCGACCACAAAACGCTTTTTTGCTACTTGAGCGTTGGTCGAACCGGAACCCTCAATTGGCAGACGCCAAGATTGAGCTGGCTCGGTTGTCCGAAGAATTTGGTGAAAAAGACCGAGCCAAGCAGTATTTGACCGAAGCGATCGATGTAAATCCCAATAACGCACGAGCCTGGTCGGCTCTAGCCCGTTTACGGGAGCAGGACGGCGAACTTGCTCAGGCCCTGAATAATTATCAACAGGCCTATTTCTTGAACAATTATCAGCCCGGGGTAGCCCAACGCATTGCCAGCGTCCAGCAGCAAATCCGCACCGATTCTCCAACGCCTCCGGGGGGCACGCGAACGGTGGAAAATCCCCAGGGGTGGACCACTCGTTAGGCAAGGTTAGCGGTCCCTGTTGAAGTCTCTGTCAAGACCTTCAATTTCTACGTCAAAGAGCGTAGAATCTTAAGTTTTGATGCTGGGATTTAAGCTTATCCGTTACGTTTGACTCGGGGGAAGACCCATGGCGACCGTCAGCGATCCGTCGCAGACCCGATTTTTCAATTTTTCAGCCGGCCCCGCAACATTGCCACTGCCGGTCCTACAACGGGCTCAACAGGAGCTCTTAAATCTACCTGGCGCGGGAGCCTCGGTGCTGGAGATCAGCCATCGCAGCCGCGATTTCGTAGAAATTCTCGATTCCACCACCCGCAACCTCACCGAACTTCTGTCGCTTCCCGACAATTACAAGGTGATTTATCTGCAGGGCGGATCACGTCTTCAGTTTTCGATGGTCCCGATGAATTTCTTGCGAGGATCAGAGAAACCCGCCGACTATGTGATCACCGGCTCGTGGGGCAAGAAGGCACTGGTCGAGGCCAAAAAAGAAGGTCCTGTGAATCTAGCGTGGGATGGCAAGTCCGACAACTACAATCGAGTTCCGACGGACGCCGAGCTTCAATTGACCCCTGGGGCGCCCTACACCTACATCACATCGAACGAGACGATTGAGGGTGTTCAGTTTGCAACGGAGCCCGCAACGGGGGACAGTCCCTTGGTCTGCGACGCCTCTTCCGACTTTCTGTGTCGCCCGATCCCCATTGAAAAATACGGTTTGATCTACGCATGTGCCCAGAAGAATGCGGGCCCAGCAGGGGTCACCCTAGTCATCATTCGCGAAGACTTACTCGAGCGCGGAGCAGACACACTGCCGGGGTATCTGAATTATCGACAGCATTTCGAAAATGACTCGATGTTCAATACACCGCCGACCTTTGCAATTTATCTCGTCAATCTCATCGCCCAATGGCTGCTCAAAGATATGGGCGGATTGGAAAAGGTCTACGAATTGAACCAAAAGAAGGCCGCGTGTCTTTATGAAGAAATCAACCGGAGCGATGGCTTTTACCAAGGCCATGCAATCGATTCGAGTCGTTCGCTGATGAATGTGACATTCCGACTTCCTTCCGACGAGTTGCAGAGCCAATTCATTTCGGAAGCAGCCAAACGAAATCTTGTAAGTCTCAAGGGTCATCGCAGCGTCGGAGGCATCCGGGCGTCCATTTACAATGCGATGCCCATGGAGGGTGTCATCGCGTTACAAGAATTCATGCGAGATTTCCANGAACAACACTCAAGCTAAGGCGACTANTCCCCCATGCCAAGTATCATTGTGCTGGACAATTTAGCGCAGGAAGGTCTCGATCTTCTTGCCGCTGCCGATGGAATCACCTACGAGGTCAAAACAGGGCTCAAAGGTGACGACCTGAAACAAGCTTTAACCGAGCACGACGGCGCTATCTGTCGCAGCGGTGTCAAACTAACCGCGGATGTGCTTGACCAAAACTCAAGACTCAAGGCGATCGTACGGGCGGGTGTCGGCACCGACAACATCGACAAGACGGCTGCCACACGTCAGGGCATCATTGTGATGAATACGCCGACCGGAAACACGGTCAGCACAGCGGAGCACGCCTTCGCCCTAATTCTGGGGATGTCCCGCAACCTGGCGCCAGCCAATCAAAGCCTGGTCGAGGGCCGGTGGGATCGCAAAGCCTACATGGGAAGCCAACTCGCCGACAAAACACTGGGCATCGTCGGGCTTGGACGAATTGGGCAAGAGGTCGCCGCACGAGCCATGGCATTTGGCATGCGTGTCATCGGCTTCGATCCCTTTCTTTCTGCCGAGCGAGCGGTGGAATTAGGCATTGAACCGATCGCGAAGGTGGACGAAATGTTACCCCGCATCGATTACTTGACCGTCCATACTCCGCTAACCCCTGAAACGGAAAACCTGATCGACGAAGCCCAGATTGAGATGCTGAAACCAACCGCGAGGCTGGTCAACTGTGCTCGCGGCGGCATCTACAACGAAAAGGCACTCGCACGGGCCGTNGAAGCAGGACGTATTGCGGGCGTCGCGTTGGATGTATTCCGAGAGGAACCGTGCACAGACAGTCCGTTATTCGGTTTACCCGGCGTGCTCTGTACCCCTCATCTCGGAGCGAGCACAGAAGAAGCCCAAACACAGGTGGCGGTCGAAGCCGTCAATCTGCTCGTCAACTTCCTCAATACGAGTGAAATTCGACACGCGGTTAATATGGCGGCGATCGATCCGAAAACGCTTGAATCTCTGCGAGGATTCTTGGACGTGAGCTACCGACTGGGACGTTTTGTGGCTCAAGCCCATGAGGGNAAGATCCAATCGTGCAAGCTGACATTCCGAGGCGAGGTAGCGACGAAGGATACGAACCTATTAACATCCGCCTACTGTGCTGGCCTGGTGGAAGCTGCTATGGATGAAGCGGTCAACATCGTCAATGCGAAGGTGTTGCTACAAGAACGAGGAATTGACGTGATCGCGGAATCCCGTCCCGACCGTGGTGCGTTCAATGCTTTGATTACTGCTGATCTCGAAACAGATGCCGGAGCATTCCAGGTGGGTGGCACACTATTTGGCCACGACATGCCCCGCCTCATCCTGCTTGATGGATTTCGGCTGGAGGCATATCTCGATGGAGTATTGTTCGTCTTCGAACATCAAGACGTACCTGGGATCATCGGCAATGTCGGTAGCGTGTTCGGGAAACACGAAGTGAATATCGCTCAAATGGCGGTCGGTCGTGCTGGTCCCGGTGAAACGGCAGTCGGTATCCTCAACCTCGACAGTCCTCCTCCGCAAGAAGCGATCGACGATCTGTTGGCCAATCCACACATCCATCGATGTAAGGTCGTCGAGTTGCCGAACGCCGGTACCTTACCGTCATGGCTCTAAGCCGTCATGGCTTTTGGTAAATCACGCCCAGGTCACACAGCATCCTAGCAGGTGACATGGCGCTATCGCATTCGGCAATGCTGGTAAAAACGGCCTCGGCGACCCTCGAAAAGNCGACTCACGATGGTCCCGTTATGGNTCATCACAGCCGTTCCAATTAGGGTAGAGACTAACTCTCTCATTCCGAGCGGGTTGCCCGATCCAGTTATCCTACTCCCGCCGTTCCTTCCTCCGCTCTTTCTCAGATTCATGCCGTGGGCCGTCGCCATTTCCGTGGCATTTGCTTTTGTGGCAAGCTTTCAGAGCGATGCTACAGCCGTCAATGCCGTGCCAACTCGGTTGCTAATGATTTTGCTCATCAGCTGCCTCTTTATTGACATCAATCGTCGACTTTCCCATCAGAAAATCGGCAGCCAGCTGTTGAGTTTTTTGAATGGTGGATCGCTGATCGTCTACACATTGTTTGTGTATGTGGCACAGGATTACCCACAGATCGTCAGAATCAACTGGCAGCTGGACCGTTGGGTTTTGGTCGATGATTTGATCTTGATCGCGCCTCTCGTGATGACGGTGATGTCTGCCTGGGCAACTCAAGTCTGCCCCCAGGAATCCGTTGATGGCTGGTCACGTCTGCAATGTGCGACGTCATCTGTCCGTCATTTTCTGCTTCTCCCCTTAGCCCCAATTCTACTCGTCCTGATCGCCGCCGACCTTGCTCATTTCGTGACTCCGGGTGATCACAAGGTCGAAGCATTTGCGGCCGTTGCCGCGATCGGTGCGTTTCTGCTTCTAGCACCATTCCTCTTGCGTATCTGTTGGAAAACAGAGCCGTTTCCAAGTGGCCCCGTCCGAAACGAACTTGAATCGATCTTCACGTCCAGACGGCTCGGAATTCGTGACATTCGGGTCTGGCAAACAAACTCCCGAATCGCCAACGCAATCCTGACCGGAATACTCCCCCGTTGTCGGTTCCTGTTCCTCTCCGACGAACTCGTGCACCGCGTCAAAAAAGAGAAGCTAAAAGCAATCGTTGCCCACGAAGCGGGTCATATTCGCCACGCTCACCTGATGCAGCTACTTCTCTCCTTACAAGTTCCGTTTCTGAGCATGCTGTTCCTCCAGCAAGCAATCACCCATGGAAAATTTGCCCCCGACACGAATCCCTGGTTTGGAATGTCGGCGCTCCTACTGGGCTGGTTATTCATTCATGCACGACTCGCTCGTGCCTTCGAGCATCAGGCGGACATCGAGGCTTGTTATATCCTCGCAGACCAAACGACCTTAAATCCGGCGACGGTAACAACCTTGGGAGAGGCTTTAACCCGTGTTGCCGGAGGATCGAGTGGATCGGATTGGTTACATCCATCCGTTGTTTCGCGAATTGCAGTCCTGAACTATCTCGCGAAAAACAGCGGTCGGGAGCGTGTTTTCCAAAGACGACTCCAACAAGTCCGTATCCTACTCATTCTGAAAGTATCGATTCTTCTCATCGGTTTGATCGCTCTGCTCATGATCTAGCCGTCCAGGTCATTTCCAAGGACAGAGAGCCTTCGTCGATATAACCGGTATGTCATGAGCGAAATGCCATCTTGCAGATCAGATATTGAATCGCAAAATCGGCACGACCACAATCAGCGCATCCCATTCACAAGATATCCGCTAATGATCTGTGGTTACGGTTTAACAGCCTCATCTTTGTGACCGATATCTCGAAGGACAAAGCGGTTGCGGCGATCGCCAATCGATATAAACCCAACACGAGGCGAAGCGGATAAATGACGATTCGAGAAGACAGAGTCGATTTAGCGGACGAGATTCAAACAGCTCTACAACTAAATCCCTATCTCACTCGAAACGGAGTTCGCTGTGAAACGAAACAAGGATGTGTCACTCTCCACGGAGAGGTGAATAGTTTCTTCCAAAAACAGATGGCTACGGAAACTCTTCGTAAGTTACGTGGCATCGAAGAGATCGATAATCAGCTCACCGTCAATTGGGAATAGATCTCGATCGACAAGAGAAATATGGAAACCTCATGCGGTCTCATGCCTCATGAGGTTTTTTTATTTAGCGATCTGGTTTCACCGGCATCGCAGCTCCCACTCGCTGTCGCCAGTCAGCTAACTGAACCTGCAATCGTTCGGCCAGAGCAGGCCTTTCAGCAGCCAGATCCTGCCGTTCGCTCAAATCATTTTCCAGATCATAGAGTTCCACAGACCCATCGTGAAAATCTTCAACGAGCTTGAAACGGCCCTGACGAATGGCACCGCCCAATCGATTCGACCGATGCCAGGCATAGTTGGGATAGTGGAAGAAGAGCGAATCTCGATCAATCACGTTTCCGTTCAGGAGCGGCAGAATACTGACACCGTCGAGTACCTCAGCAGCGGTCGTCAATCCAGCGACCTCAGCCAGAGTCGGATAGTAGTCCATACTAATGACCGGGGTGTCGCAGATCGTTCCAGCCTGCACCACACCTGGCCAACGTACGATTAGCGGCACGCGAATACCACCTTCGTACAAATGTCCTTTCGACTCACGCAGGGGTCGGTTATCACCAACGCCGCTGAAACCCCCATTGTCGGAAGTGAAAACGACAAGCGTGTTTTGAGTCAGGCCTTTCTCGTCCAGCGCATCCAACAATCGCCCGATCGCCGCATCCATCGCCTCAATCATCGCGCCGTAACGAGTATCGTTGAGTCCAGGACCTTTTCGATCCGCATACTTCTTCAAGTACGACTCAGGAGCCTCCATCGGCCAGTGCACCGTATAATTCCAAAGGAACAGCAAGAATGGACGTTCCTCCGAATCGCCGATGAAATCAATTGCCTCATCGGTTAACCGGTCAGGCAGGTATTCGCCTGGCTTTCGGTTTGAAAGATTGGGAATGCGATAAGGATCAAAGAATGTCGGCGGCCCGCCAAAACCACATCCCCCCACATTGATATCAAAGCCCTGCTGATCAGGCTCCCACTTGGCCAACCCAGCGCCGGGTCCTGACAAATGCCATTTGCCCATGAATGCGGTTCGATAACCTGCCGCCTGCAACCGTTCAGCAATCGTTGTGTTTTCTAACGGCAAATGATCGATCATCGGCGCCGGTAACAGCGTTGAATTATCTGGAATGAATCGCTTCTGGTCAGGAATATGATTAGTAATCTGTAGCCGAGCCGGAGATAACCCCGTCAGTACAGCAGCTCGTGTTGGAGAGCAAACGGGAGATGCCGCGTAAGCGTCCGTAAAACGCATTCCCTGTTGAGCCAGGCGATCGAGACGCGGGGTTTCGACGAGCGGATTCCCTTGGCAAGCGAGGTCCATCCAGCCAAGGTCATCAATCATAATGAAGACGATGTTAGGCTGCTTTTCAGCCGCTTGAACCAAGGAAACAGGGATCATGGCAATCGCCAGGGCCAACAAGCATCGATTCATGATTTCCCTCGGAACAGCGAACGAGCCGACAAAAATGGGTTAGGGATTCGCTTACCACCAAAAACAAGACCGATGCAAACCGCATCGGCCTTGCGCATTCCTACATTTTACTCATAGCGAACGATGAATGCGAAAGATCCTGGATCTTTGCACGCCTCATCCTTCGATACGCTATGCGAGTAGTTGATTGAGTGCTTGGAGTGCCGCCTCATAGTTCGGCTCCTCCGTGACCTCATTGACGACCTCGGCATAGGCTACATTTCCGTCAGCATCAAGCACGAAGACACCTCGAGCAAGGATTTTGAGTTCCTCGATCAACATCCCCCAATTGTTTCCAAAACTGCGGTCCTGGTAGTCACTCGCACTGCGAATATTGGTGATCCCTTCGGCTCCGCAAAAACGATTTTGGGCAAAGGGAAGATCAAGGCTGATCGTGAGAGCATTGACCTGATCGCCCAAACTTCCAAGCTGTTCGTTGAATTGCTTCGTCTGCGTTTGACAGACAGGCGTGTCCAAGGAGGGAACGACACTTATGAATGTTGGCTTACCCGCTAGATCAGCCTTGGTGATGGTATTCATGCTGCCATTCTCAAAAGCATGTATCGCAAAATCGGGGGCAGCTTGACCGGCGGTGACTCCTTCACCTGCCAGTGTCATCGGGTTTCCTTTGAATGTGATCGCACCTTGGCGAGCCATAATCGAGACCTCCAAAAAATATCTATTTAACCATATGAACGATTTGACAGATCATTGTCGTTGGGGAGCAACCGCTTGGACGAATCACTGAACGCCCACCCTGGATCACCCATCCCCTTCAAGCGCTACCTTGATTTTCTCTCGAGCAACCTCGAGAGCTTCGGGAATTTTCGCAGGATCTTTGCCGCCGGCTTGAGCCATATCGGGCTTACCGCCACCGCCGCCACCGACAACGGGGGCAACGTCCTTGACGAGTGCGCCAGCCTTGACCTTATCGATAAGATCACGACTGACACCAGCAACAAGAACGACCTTCGACTCGCCTGCGACAGCGGCGAGCAAAACGACGCACGGCGAAGCAGTCTTACGGATCTGATCGATCAGTTGTCTCAGCAGATTCGCATTGCCGTTTGCAATTTCAGCGACAACGACGTTTACACCGCCGATCGATTCAGCAGCGTCAATCAGGTCCGTCGCAGAAATCGTCTCTTGATTTTGACGTTGAGCAAGCTGGGATTGCAATGACTCGCATTCGGCCTTCATCGCCTTGATTCGTTCAGCAACTTCATCCATTCGTACGTTGAGACTTTTTGCCGTTTCTCGTAAAGCTCGATGCCTTTGCCCTGCATCTGTACTTTCCGACGCGTTGCCTTTTTTCCACTCCGGTTCGTCAACCGTCCGACAAACGTCGTCCATCGCCTTCTTCAAATCGCGTTGGTAGAGAGCCAACTGCCGGGCGGCCTCCGGAAGATCAACCACGGAAGCTCCCAGAGTTTGACAAGCCGATTCAACCGACGAATCCGTCTGCTCGATATACTCCCGTGCTTTATCGCCGGTCAAGGCGACCAATCGCCGAGTGCCGGCAGAGACTCCTTCTTCGCTGATGATTTCAAAAGAACCCACGTCGCTCGTATTGTCGAGATGTGTACCACCACAAAGCTCGCGACTAAACGTTCCCATCGAAACCATTCGGACTGGATCTGGGTACTTTTCCCCAAAGAGCATCATGGCCCCGGCTTCACGGGCATCCGCTAAGGGAACAATCTCCCACTTGATAGGATCTTGTTGGTCGATCTTTTCACGAACATCCTGCTTGATCGTCTCCAACTCCGCTTCAGAAACCGGCGCCATATTCGTGAAATCAAATCGCAACCAGTCGTCCGTGACCTTGGATCCCTGTTGCTGAGCATGGCTTCCCAATGTTTTCTGCAAGGCGTGATGAAGGATGTGGGTTGCCGAATGTGCACGACGAATCGCATCACGACGACTGCTATCGACTGTCGCCTTGACTTGAGCACCTGCAATTACCTCCCCCTCGACAAGCTCACAATTATGCAGAACAAGCTCGCCGTCTTTTTGAGTATCGAGAACACGCAGTCGAAACCCATCGCCAACAATCTCACCTGCATCTCCGACCTGACCACCGGACTCTCCATAGAAAGGAGTCTGACTAAGTACGACAATCACGCTGCTATTTTTCTCAGCAACCTTATCAGCAACCTGATCGCCATGAATCAAGCCTTTGATCTCGGCGTCTGTCGAGATTTGGTCATAGCCTTCGAAGCGAGTCTCCTTGACCGCCTTCTTGATGGAATCGATCGGTCCCATCACACCCATGACGGTTTGGGCGAGCTTGCCGGAAATCTCTCCATGCTCATCCATCGCTCGCTGGAACCCCTTCCAATCGAACGTATATTGACGCTCAGAAGCTAATGATTCGAATAGCTCAGCCGGCACACCATAAGTTTGATAGAGTTCAGCCGCTTCAGAACCATCGATCACGGATCGATCCTTTTCTTCCATCGCAGCAAAAATCTTCTCAATCCGATGCAAGCCATCATCAATGGTTTCGAAAAACGTTTGTTCTTCGCGCTGGATCACACTGGCCACCCGATCCTGAGTTTCCAAAAGCTCCGGGTACGGCTCCTTCATCATTTGGGCGACGATCGGTACCAGTTCCGACAAGAAAGGTTCGCGGCGGCCCAATTGATGGCCATCCAAAACGGCACGACGTAATAAACGTCGAATCACATATTTTTCTTTGTGGGGACCAGGATAGACGTTTTCGTGGATTGCAAACGTGCAGGCGCGAACATGGTCGGTAATGCGTCGAAAACGACGACCGTCTTCGCTCTCAGGATCATATGTCGTTCCACACACCTCAGCCGCGGCTTCAACGATCGGTCGCAGAATATCAATGTGATAGTTCGTATCGACTCCCTGCAACACGGATGCTATACGCTCTAAGCCCATCCCCGTATCAATGTTCTTGCTCGGCAAGGGCCTGAGGTTATCGGGCGGATTGCCAACTCGATTGAATTGCGTGAAAACCAGATTCCAGATTTCCACCCATTTGCCGCGATCATCCTTAAAGAAGATTTCACTACAAGGACCACAAACTCCATCAGGTCCCTGACTCGGTGCACTCGCCGGCCAGAAGTTATCCTCTTCTCCCATGCGTTCGATCAAATCTGTCGCAAGCCCCACCTCTTCATGCCAGATCGAAGCCGCTTCATCGTCATCAGCATAAACCGTGACGCTCAATCGATTGGGATCGATGCCGAGCCACTTCTTGTCAGTCAAGAATTCCCAGGCCCAATGAATCGCATCGCGTTTGAAATAGTCCCCAAAGCTGAAATTACCGAGCATTTCGAAAAACGTGTGGTGGTAGGCGGTCCGCCCCACATTATCGATATCGCCTGTTCGCAAACACTTCTGACAGGTCGTCGCTCGCGTAAATTCGAGCTTCACCTTACCCAGGAAATGCGGCTTGAATTGGTTCATCCCGGCCGGGGTAAACAGAACCGAGGGATCCCAGGTGGGTACTAGAACGTCGCTTTCCCGTCGGGAATGGCCTTTGCCCTCGAAGAAGTCCAAATACTTTCCGCGAAGTTCGTTCGTATGCATGGCGTCCCTAGATCCTCGAAATAACACCGGGGCAAAACCGCTCATGATAGCCATTTCCTAGAAGCTCTACTAGGTTCCCAACGGTGGTCGCTGGCGAATGCCCCATGTCCTCAAAGATGCCCTCAAAGCCGAGTGCTGCGCGAAAAACGCATGAAAAAAGAGGGGCGCAGCGACGGCAACCGCGCCGGCCAGCCTCCCAGGATCCTCGATGAATCGAGGGCAGTTACGGCACGAGCCAAGAGAGTGCAATTTGCCGATTGAAGTGCCCACCAGAATCGAATGTGATTCTCAGAAGATTGGGAGCAGACCGAATGGTAGATAGCCCCGACCAGGCCGACAGGTCCTGTCCGGCGGATCCTTCTGACACCGAAGGCTAAATAAGCGAGCGTAGCTGAATCGAACCGCGGAACGCGACAGACGAATACCGCCTCTCAATCCACCTCACTTGCTTGAGAGAGGTCGCTTCCTTTGCCTGTCCGGGGGTCCCGACGAGCGACTTTGAGTCGAGCATCGGGGACCAAAGCGATCGTACCGCGTTTGGATCAGCCGAGCATTGACTGCCCAGATTTAGCTGCTGATTTCGCTGCAGTCAATTCCGCACGGGGGATGGTCGACGACCGACAGCTACGAATTGCTACCCAAAAGGTCGCCACCATTATTGCCCGACTATTCCTCGGCGGTAGGCTCTTCTGTGTCAGCTACTTGATCAATGACGCCATACGCCTGAAGCACCTTCATCTTGATCTCATCAGTAACTTCGCTGTTTTCCAGCAGGAAGGTTCTTGCCTTTTCCTTACCCTGTCCGAGTTGGGTATTTCCATAGCGGAACCAAGCTCCGCTGCGAACGACGATTTTCTTTTCAACGGCCAAATCCAGCACATCCCCTTCGAAGCTAATGCCGTTGTTGTGCATCATATCGAATTCAGCAACACGAAAAGGAGGTGCCACTTTATTCTTGACGACCTTTGTTCGAACACGCTGTCCAACCACTTCTTCGCCGTCTTTCAGCTGTCCGATGCGGCGGACATCGATCCGGCAGGAGCTATAGAACTTGAGGGCTCGTCCACCTGGCGTTGTTTCGGGGCTACCGAACATCACGCCGATTTTTTCGCGAATCTGGTTAATAAAGATGACCGACGTTTTCGCCTTAGCAATGGCACCCGTTAGTTTTCGCATCGACTGACTCATCAGACGTGCTTGCAGGCCAACATGGGTATCACCAATATCACCTTCAAGCTCTTGCTTGGGAATCAATGCCGCAACGGAGTCGACCACAATAATATCGACAGCATTCGACTTGATGAGCATTTCGGTGATGTGCATTGCCTCTTCACCGCTCGTAGGCTGACTCACCAATAGGGTTTCGAGTTGCACGCCCAGTTTTTTCGCCCAGCTAGGATCCAAGGCATGTTCAGCATCGATAAAGGCCGCAATTCCGCCCTTCCGCTGTGCCTCTGCGACAACATGCAGAGCCAAGGTTGTCTTACCACTCGACTCAGGACCAAAGATCTCAATGATTCTGCCCTTAGGGATTCCCTGGCCACCGAGCGCCATATCCAGCGATAGACTGCCGGTTGGAATGCCTTCGATGCGAGCCTGTTTTTCCTTGCCCAACGGCATGATGGCTCCCTCGCCAAACTGCCGTTCAATTTGTTGCAGAGTCGTCTTCAGATTGGAGTTTTGAGCCGCCATCGTTGAAGCAGCATCATCTGCCTTACGATTCTTCTTTTTTGCGGTGCTTGCGACCGATTTGGAGTCATTCGATTTTGCATCCTTGGCAATCCGAGGAGCTTTTTCTGCCGTTGCTGTGCTCTTTTTGGCCATCCGATTGTTTACCTTTTCAGCCGTTACCATCGTGTTAACTCCTTTGTTATCTTCCGGATAGGTCGCGGTTGCAAGCAGCCTCTCATGCCACTCCGCCCAATACTGAACATTTGAACATCATACTGTCAACATCGACAGCTCACAACCGCAGCTCAAATATCTATGGGATTATTCGCGACCCCCCGGACACGTTCGGTCACGCCCTCCAGAAAAAAGAAAGACTTTGTCAAAAATCCAGAAAAGAGTAGCTTCAGGCAGCCGCGATCGCATCTCGATGATCGCAAGCTGGCGCGAGGGCAGAAGTCAGTCGGCCGCCAGAGGAGCTCGGCCCAAAACCATATAGGAGGACCCCTGCGACCCCAATTCACTCGCATAAACGACCAGTTCCTCAACCGGGATCATGCCCGCCTCGACCTGCATTCGTTCCATTTCAGGGATCAAGTCTCCAAGTTCTCGGCGACCGTATCTCAACCGCCCCAGGGTAACATGCGGTTGAAACCGACGTTGTTCACGGGGAAAGCCCATCGGTGCGAGTCCTTCTTCGACTCGTTGATGCAGTTGCTCCAGATGAGCTTCGGGATCTTCGATCCCGAGCCATACGGTGCGTGGCCGTTCAAAACTAGGAAAGGCCCCGACTCCGCGACAGACGACGTTCACCGAGCTGAAATCGGCAACGGCTGCAGTCGTACGTCGGCAGACTTCGTAGATATCCTTCTCATCAACATCCCCCAGGAACTTCAAAGTGATGTGCACATTATCAGGGGCCACCCAACGCATCGACTGAGTGGTCCGAGAAAGTGTTTCGACCGTACTTTGCGCTTTGCGGCGGACCTGAGCAGGAACATCAATCGCGATGAAGGTACGGATGCGAGCCAACGCCGTCACTCCTGAGCTAAAATCGAGAGCAGTCGTGCTGAACAGACAATTATGAGATCACCGACGCGACCTGATGCGCCAAAGACTCGGGATACCTTGCCCCTTGAATCGTCACGACACGTGAGGCGAGATAGTTGCCCCAACGCGCAGAACCCAGCGGTGCATAGCCATTGGCCAGACCGAACAGGACTCCCCCAGCAAATGCATCACCCGCTCCCACGGTATCAATCGCATCGACCTGAAAACCATCCACACGGGTGATTTCTCCTCCATGGCTGACCAAACAACCATTGGCACCGTCGGTCACAAAAACAAGCTCTGCCCGGGCTCCTAATTGTTCAGTTGCTTTCTCCAGCGACTCGATCTCCATCAGTTGCCGTGCCTCGTCGGCGTTGCAAAACAGGATGTCGCAATATTCATGGACAACACGGCGAAAATCATCCGGAAAACGATCGACGAGAAACGGGTCGGAAAACGTGAACGCCGTTTTGACTCCGAGCTTATTCGCCTGTTCCATCGCTTCAATGCAGGCAGCTCGAGGTCCCTCGGCGTCCCAAAGATAGCCTTCGATGTAGGCCAGTTTGCAACGGCGAAGCTGATCAACATCAATGTCGCTGGCCGACAGCTCAATCGAAACACCCAAATGAGTGCACATGGTACGTTCCGCATCAGGGGTGGTCAGCACGAGACAAGAGCCGGTTGGCTTACTTTCCTCAGGAGCTGGACGCACGTCAAAGTTAAGCCCCGAGGCAACCATATCCTGCCGATAGAATTCCCCATTGGGATCCCGCGCCACCTTGCCGGTATAGCAACCACTGCCACCACTCAAGGCGACCGAAATCACCGTATTGGCGGCCGAGCCACCGGACTGCATTTCGAGCGAATGATGTTCGAGTTCCCGTAGCAATCGTCCCTGTTTTTCGGAATCGACGAGCAACATGCCTCCTCGCGGCAGATCATGCTCACGCACAAAATCATCTTCGACCATGGCCAAAATATCGACCATGGCATTTCCGACACCGAATACATCAAGTTCCGCATTTGCATTCATCGCCAACTCCATTTCCTATGCATCACCGCCCAAGATCTCCGTTAGCTTCCGCTTATCTTCCGTCCCAATTGTCGAATTACGGGGCGTAAGGCTTGCATTATCGGCCTTCGGCGGACGCTTTCAAGCGGACTGACGATGGATCAGAGAAAAGATTAGCGGTCGGAGTTGTCGAACCACTCGGTGGCGTCATCGTCTGCAAAGATCCAATCCAAGGCATCTCGAGATGCTGCAATTTCGGAAATAGACAAGGCGGTGACTGGCCGGGCACCAACTGTGTAAGCCCCGCGGATAAAGGCGACGATCAGATCGGAACTATTAAAGTCACCGTCCATATTCCAATCACCTTCGGCCCAGGTCGAATTTCCTGGGAGATTATCCTCATATTCACCGAAGGTAAAAATCCGTATCAGATCGGTCGAGTTAAAGACCCCGTCAAGATTCGAATCGCCGTATTCAATTCCCATCAATTCCGTAATGAAATAATCTCGATCTTGTTCGTTAACGCTGCCATCAGCCGTCAAATCCAACGAAAGATCCGGTGGCGATACCCGATAACCTTCTGAGAAAAGATCAATATCGGCGAGGTCGCGAATGCCATCTCCATTCAAGTCGCCGGGCAGGCCCGCAAAGTCGACATGGCCGGGCGTGGGAGCGGCCGCGAACCAGGATTCCACTTGGAGGCCAAGGGCAAGCGAGGAAACTCTCTGGAGCGATTCCCCCTGACCATCCGCCGACGTGGGCCACGGTGCGACATCGTCAAAACGCACCTCATCTTCCCACAGGCGAGGAATGGTCGGATCTCCCTCGACGATCGCACCTGGACGCTGCATGGTAATCCGGTGGCCTGCATTATCCAGAGAGCCCTGGAAACCTCCCAACAGTCGCACCTCATTCCCCAAATCGTACTCGGCTCGGAAGGCAGCAACGCGGGCCGAGTTATCTTCGCGATCCGGGTTGAACCTCAAGACAAGCACGGTTTCTCCGGGAGCCAAAGTCGCATCGGTCGGGAAGTCGAAATCGACATCACCGCGAATTCGCCAATCCGTGAGCGTTACTGTCTCGACTCCACTATTGTGTAGTTCCAGGAACTCAAGATCCTCCGCCTCAATCTCGGCGTCAAGATTCAAGGCAGCTACACTGGGATCGCTTGGGTGATAATTGAACTCACTAAGAATAATGGGACCGACACGATAGGCGACATTGGCGGCTCCAAGACTAATGCTTGATAAGGGCGCGAGAGGCCCCTGCTGAACTCGTCCGAAAGACTCATCAGGCACAGACGCGGGGAACGTGGCGGCATCAACAAAGTCGATGGGGCCATCCGCATCGCCGCGGAGCAAATAGATTTCATCCCCACGAGTCCCATTGAAAGCGAATCCATTGGGATTCTCTGGCGGATTAAAATCACCCTCGTTTAGAACCAGGAACCCGCCGACTGCAAGGTTAACCGCCGGAAGCTTGAAACGCCCAAACGAATCCGCATCGGTTGGTGTGTCACTCAGATAATAATGGTCAAGTTGAACCGCGGCCGAGTCGATATTCACCAGCTCCACTGCATCGACGAGTGGATCCTGAGAACTGGAAACGACTTCGTTGATCATCAAGCTCGACTCCACAGAATCAGCTCCGGAACCAGGCGTACCGTGAATGCGTGAACTGGGTCGCCAATTGCGACCATTTCCATAGTCACCTTGCCAATCAACGATTTGTAAGGAACTGCCGCGCCCGTCGGCTCGAAGCGGCCAACCTCGATCCTGATCGTCATCGAACGCGAACTCGACAATCGTCGAACTCGTCCCATCCTCGAGCTTCAGAGTCTCACCGCTGTCGCGTAAACGGCTCGCCGCCGCAAACTCACCGGCAATCGCCTGGTCGGCTGGGTTTCCATATCGAGCTTCAAAGGCGGCTCGATTCGCAACGATGACCGTATGCTGCTGAGGTGGGAGAGCAAAGCCTTCCGGAAAAGCAAACTCAACGCCGTTCGTGATTCGTACGCCTGTAAGATCTAGCGACATCTCAGCAGACGTGTTCATCAATTCGACAAACTCAAAGTCACTCTCGATCCAGTTCGAGTTTTGGGCAAGTTCGAGGGTCGATGGAGCCAGCGGCCTGTACATCAACTCGGTCAACCGAAGATGCTCCTGCAGCGGAGTCAATTGCCCTTCGTAGCTCCACGAATTCACCAGGTTCCCATCCGCACCGACCAACTCAATCGTTTCACCAAAGTTTGATAGATGGCCGGCGTAATTTCCCTGCACGAAAAGACGCTGTCCACCCGACGGCCCCTCAGTTCGCCCCAGAAAAGCGGGCACACTGGGCGTCACATAGAGAGAGCCTCCTGCCGGAATCACCGTTCCCGATTGGAAGGTCCATTCAATGCCGTCACGAAGCTGCCATCCAGAAATATCCACTGCAAACGAGTTGTTATTCGTCAGTTGCACGAACTCTTCGTCTTGATTACCACTGCTCGGATTAAATTCGAGCGAGCTGAAATCAATCTGTGGGTTACCAACTTGAGCGGTGGGAATCTCACCGTCCGAGTCGAGCAGACTGCCTTCGACCAATTCGGGAATCATCAACATATCGCTGCTAATCGAGGAAGCGTTGATTGCCTGAATCGCGAGTACGTTCTCACCAACTCTCAGACGATTAATGAACGGCGTAATCGACATATTTTCATAATTAACCGCTAACGAATCAGAATGAGTTCGAGATCTCAAATCATACGAGGCTGCGTCGTCCCCAACTCCCCGACGAGCGACTTCAGTCCCATTCAAGTAGGCGATAAATCCATCGTCGTACTTCATTCGCAACGTCAACTGCTCCACATCCGCCAGAGTTTCTAACTCAAACGGAATGCGCACATAGGCCGAGGTAAGCCCTTCGATCTCATCACGAATGTTCGTAGCAATCAGATCGTCATAAGCTCCCGACGTCCGTTCGAATCCAATTCCATTCGGTCCTGTCTTCCAACTTGAGTCATTAAAGTTGACCCCCGTCCAAGAACTACCCAAGGAATTGTTACGTGGGATGAAATAACGAATCAACGTTTCCTCACGCTCCCCGGACACGATCACTCGGGTTTCCGAATCATCCGGAACCATTTGCGTGAGATAGAGGAATTCGCGACGGGGCTGAGCATATTCCGCTTTCAGGATGTCAGTCGCTTCGTTGAACGTTTGAAAACCGGTTTGTCCCCACGTGGCTCGGTGACGTTGATTGTCCAGATCAGCGTCAACTTGGAGCAGTTCGACCAACTCATCAACGCGAGTTTCCAGCGGACGCTGAGCGTAAGGCGTGTTCAATGGCTTGAAATACTGATCGACCACCGTACGCACACGTCTGAGATACATCTCCTTGAAGTCAGGAATTGCATAGAGAGCGCTGATCAATGAGTTATTCCCACCCATATAGAGAGGGTTGTCGGGGTAAATCGTGTCGTCGAAGTAGGACCGACCGAAGCCTCCCCAATTTCGTCCTTGGGAAAGATCCACATCCCACGGCATATAGCGCCACTGGCCCGTACCGTTCGTATCACGAAAGGCATAGTAGTTTTTGTGGCAACAATCACGATTGGAAGTCAGGACGAATCCAGCCAAATAGTTTGCCATCGCTGCCAGATCGATGTTGTCGTAAATGAAGTCAGTCCGAGAATTGCTACTTTGCCTGATCCCGGAAACCAGATCTCGCAGGTCAGTATTGCCTTCGAAACGACGGGTCTTTTTTTCACCCGATGCCGAATCCATCCGGTTGTACATCTTGTACAACGCTCCCTCCGGATCCATGCCAAGACGTTCGAGCCATCGGTTATCTCCATCTTCGACAAAATCGTAAACGGCAAAGAATTCGCCGTTATGCTGAACTCTCACGGGAAATGCCAGATGGTAGCCATCGCCAATCAAGGCGCGCTGCTCATGAGCCAGAGTGTTCCTGAGCTTGGATTTGTCCGCGAAGTTTGTTAGCCAGTTAAAGTCCTTCATCCTGGGAATATCGTCGCGGAGTCGAAAACGATGGTCCTTGGGAAGATCAATATTCAAACTCTTCTTAACGGTTGGAAATCCCGAAGAAGACTGGCCATGCAGATCAAGGCTTACGTTGTCGTAGAATTCGCCATCGTAGTAGATCGATCCCTGAGTGCCGCTCGATGAAAACGCTCGACTTCGGGACTGGACAAACCAATGGAAAATAGGCAACTCACTCGACAATGCCGGATCGACAATGACGGTGCCGAAATACTGCTCGGAATCACGTGACAACTCGAAGCGTGGCAAACGGGTTGTTTGTCCCCGATTGTCTTCCGCTTCAAAGAACCAACGGACCATCTCGCCAGGATCGGCACTTCGAGCTGGAATCGTCGCGGTAAAGATTCCATCGTTGGCAACTGCATCGTTTCCACTACCGTCATCGACCATTCGAACCTTACGCGTACTGCCGTACATCACGCGATAAGACATTTCAACTTTTGAAATCGGATGAAACGTATTGGTCACCCGAGCCGTCACGACGATGGGGTCCGATTCCGCCGGCGCCTCGGGCGAGAATGAATGGTCAACAAAGATTGGCCCTGCGTTGGCATCCCCAAGCCCGTTTTCATTGCCGGGAGACGGAGCTACAAAATAACGGCGTGCCGCTGGATCAATCTCTAACGTCGTCGCAACGAGTTCAGGCAGAATCAGGAAGTCACCATTTTCGACGGAGCGATTGATGCCGTGGACCATCAACACGTTCTCACTGCCAACCTGCAGAGCATCGACAAACTGCGTCGCGTTAAAACTCTCAAAGCGTAGAGCCTCTTCGACGGAACGGTCTTGATCGGCGACCGAATCCCAGGCGGCCTCAACAGCCATGGGACCACCAGAACTGGCAATCGGCTGGCCGTTCAAATAGGCGACAAAAGCGTCGTCGTATTTCATCCGCAACGTCAACGAATCGAATTGAGCTGAATTGACGGTGAAGGGAATCCGAAGATAAACCGAACTACTAACACCCTGCATCTCATCGCTGAGATCGGTCGAGATATGATCGGCCAACGTGGGAATGCCCCCCAGTTCCCCAACCACGGCTGTTACATCTTCAATCGTCGTGGTGAAGGTGGCACGATCTCCTTCATCATTACCCACGGCACCGGGATCAATAACAAAATCAACCTTCGATCCATCCTGAACGGAAGCGACAACCTGATAGTCCACTCCAACACCATTGACTGCCCGATAATAAACCTCTTCCCCATCGACAAAAACTCTCGCGACGACGCCGTCACCGCTACCGTCCAGGTTTTCAATACGACCATGCAGTAACACGGCCCCGTCAACCTCACTGGTCCATCGGCGAACGGCATATTGCACGCCTCCTGAATTAACGCCGCTGGGGGTTCCACCCTCCGCCGTCAATTCAGTGTTAGGTGTCTTCGGATCTGCGGCGAGATCCCATTTTGTTCCATCCCAATGATTGAAATTCGTGATCGTTGTTAATCCGGACCAGACAAAGGATTCAAATTCATTCGTCTCGTAAACTCCATTTTCATCCTCGGCCGCATCCCAATACCCATAGCGCCATCGATCTCGATTCTGGAATTGGCTGAATTCATCCTGAGAAGAGGCAATCTGCTCGCCATCTCCCGGCCCGGGATTGGGATCACTGGCTTCATCACGAAAACCAAGTCCGGAAGCGCCTGGGGTCCAGGGGCCTGCAACAACATCGAGAGCAGGATCCAACCAACTACCAGAGATTTGGTCACCGTTCGGATCCAGAGTGCTATCGGTGGGCACATAAAACCATCCGACGGCCCCCTCATTCACCAAATTGGACTGAGTAATCTGGTTCGGAATTCCAAAGGAAACGTTCTCAACCTGCTGAGGATAATTGGGAGCAAACTCGAACTCGATCGTCTCGTCCGGACGAACCAAGGCAAGATATTCACCGTCCCCGGAAAGCTTAAAGTCCGTGTGCAAGGGGCGCGTCGGGTTATCTCGATCCTTTCCGGAAGCAAAGACAACCAAGTGTTCACCCGGCGTCAATGAGACCGCCGGAAATTGCCACTCGTTGAGATTGTCGGCTTCATCCGTAACATACCAACCGTTTAACTCGACGGTTTCGTTGCTCACATTCAACAACTCGAACCAGTCTGGGCTATCTCCATCCTCATCGAAAAGCAAATCGTCGTTGATCGCGGAGATTTCGCTGATCACAACGCTGGCATCCAAGAGAGCACGCGTTTCGAGTTGCTCGAGTAAATGCAGTTTGTTCGTTCGCAACGATTGGCTGCGATGAGAATCGATTGAACGTTTTTGCGACCGAGAAAATCGAAATCGCCTCATGCTAACTCCTCGTGAAGATTTATCCCGAACAACAGCAAGAAAGTTTTAACGCGCGAAGGCCTGATCGCACATCGAACCCTTCGTTTCGCCACGAATGCACTCTGCCCGTGCATCTCAATGATCATAATCAAAATCGGGAAAAAAAGCGGATTCTGTCATCATTCGAGACAGATTCCGTCAATTCATTCCCGAAAACAGCGATGCCCCTTTAAGAATCATCGCGGTGTTGATCGCCGCCGACAGACAACAAAAAACCGAAACGCGGCCGCAGCTCGCGTTTCGGTTTCATTTTTTTTGTCGTTTAGCCAATCTCAGCTGACTTGGGCATGATGCCACCAACGAACGCCGCCATTTAGGCACGACGTCGGAAGGACAGCAAGCTCATGGCCGCCAGAACCAACAGGATCAGGCTCGAGGGTTCGGGAACTGCATTCACAGCTCCGCGAGCACCGGCTTCATAACCACCGTCAATAAACGCGGTTACAAGGTCGCTACTTCCGAAGAACCCATCGCCGTTCCAATCACCATCGGCCCAAGAGGCGGCAGTACCGGACTCATATTTGCCACCGGTGAAGACGATCACAAGATCGCTGCTGTTGAACTGTCCGTTGAAATCGGAGTCGCCCATCCAAGTTTCCTTGTGTTCGGCAACCCAGATTTCACGATCGTTGATATCAACGACGCCATCGCTGTTCTCGTCGAACACGGCAAGATCAGGATTCGCTGCGTTGATCGCAGCGGCTTGCAGATCGATATCGAGAACATCAACGCTGCCGTCCGAGTTGTAATCGCCAGGCATTCCGCCACCGGGCTCAAACAGATTCACGGATCCGATGGTCACGGCAAAGGTTGTCGAGTCGGAACCGTCATTGACGGCATCGATCGTGAAGGGATCTTCCGGATCGAAGTTCTCGGCACCATCGGCATCGATGGCAAAATCAAGAATCGAACCTTCTTGCAGCTGAATGGTGTATTCAACCTCGACCGAATCTCCATCAGTGGGAGCCGCCCAAACTTCTTCGCCATCCAAGAAGATACGTCCCATGGTGCCATCACCATTGGCACTGCCATTTTGCAGTGTTCCGGAAATCACATATTCGCCGTCCACATCACTGACCCAACGACGAACCGCCCAATGCACTTCAGGATCACCCTGAGCGTTGGCCGATGGATGTCCACCACCTGCGGTCACTTCGGCCCAAGGACCTTGTGAAACCAGCGAGTTGTCAACGATATCCCATTTACTGCCGTTCCAGTGATTTTCACCGTCACGCCATGTCGGGGGATCATCCCAGATGTCTCCGGAACCGTCGTTCAAGAGGGCTTCAAAGTCTTCGACGCCATAGACGCCATCACCTTCTTCAACATCCAAACGTTGGTCATAGATACCGTAGAACCAACCGTCTTGTCCCTGCTCACCGGAGAATTCGCTGCTCGAATCAGCAACCGTTTCACCGGGATTGTAGAGCGGACCATCAGGTAATTCATTGTGAATCGTCAGTTGGTTCCTCGAACCATCCGAACCATCCGTATCATTCGTGACACCCACGGGAGTCAGAGCCAAATCAATGACATCGCCGGGATTCACATTCACGTAGAAACTTCGGTTGACGCCAGCACCATCATTTCCTGCGATCGTCACCGAATCGACTTCCTCGCCATTGACGAAAAGCTTGCCAGTAACGCCATCATTATTGAGATTGGTTTTGGCCATCTGCCAATTGAGCTCAAGCGGAGTGGAGCCAGCCAGATCGGACGCGACGTAACGTCGAATCGTCCAATGCTCTTCATTGGGAGCACTGTTGGTACCGTTGGGATGCGTCGCCGATGATCCCAAGGAGGTCCAAGGACCACCCGATGCATTAATGTCCCACTGCGTGCCCGTCCAATGGTTCCCATCCACCTCAACATCGCCACCGTCCGGGCCGGCATCGTTCGTGAAGGGCATGAAATCAGCAACTTGATAGCTGCCGTCATCATCCAAGGTCAGATTGTAATAGCCATTGAACCAATTGTTCTCGCCCTGCGTTCCAGTGCTTGACCAGTCTGCCAAGGAATCCGCATAAGGCGTCCGCGGAGGTGCGGGCGGCTGTTGATCGTTAATCTGCAGGTGAAAATTCGAACCGTCGCATCCATCAGCACGATTCCCATCAATGCCAGCTGGTGACAGCGCAAAGTCAATGACGTCGCCCTCAGCTAACGTAACCTGGACGAGACTCTGGACTTCCGGTCCCTGCGTCGCAATGCTCGAACCAACAACCAGAGCACCGTTGTGATAAACTTCGGTCGAGGTACCACTTCCACAGTTCGTGTTGGCAGCGGTCAGGGTCGACACCAAAGTTGCATCGCCAGCCATATTGGAAACCCAACGACGAATCGGCCAGTGTTCTTCCGGCTCTGAGTCGTCTACTGAAAAGGGCGGCGCGCTATTCGTACCATTCGGGTGTCCACCATTCTGATGGATGCGAGTCCAAGGCCCTGTATTGCCCCCCGTATCCGCCGTGTCGCGATAGAGACGCCAGGCATTCCCGTCCCAGTGATTCTCGCCGTCTTCCCACACCTCGAAAGAATCATCATTGATGAAAGGCATGAAGTCAGCTGCGGCATAAACACCATCATCATCTTGGGTGAGGTTGTAATAGCCGTTAAACCAATTGTTTTCACCCTGGATTCCATCGACCGACCAATCATCAATGGAGTCCGCATAGATCGTAATGTCCTGCGCATGGACTGCCGTTTGCATCGCAAACAGCACGACCACCGCAGTCAACCTCATTAGATTTCGCATCAACAGTTCCCTCCTACATGGAATGAATTCAATCGCTGCCCCAACCTTGTTAACCAACATGAGCACCGCTAACCGACACGGGAATCCCGATATACTAACCACCGCGCAAGGTAATTCCAATGAGAAAAGACGGGGCCGCCTCAGCGACCCGCGCTATCACTGTCAATTCCCATAAACACGCGTTTATGGATCAAGGGACTGGCGATAAGGGTGCGACTCGCGATAGAGTTCCAACCGCTGTTGAATTTGCGCGGCGTTCTCCACTTGCCCCAATGCCTTGGCTCGCTCAAGGGCGGATTCGGCGAACTCAATCGCCTGGGAAAAATCGCCGGTTTCAGCGTAGGCCGCGGCCAGCGTATCTAAGAAATCGGGCCGCTGCGGAAGACGTTCTAGATTCTGTTGAGCAAGTTCGACAGCCTGTGCGCCACGACGAAACTGTTCGTCCGGGTGCGTCGCCCACAACCAGGCCAAATTGTTGGCGGCGGACAACCAATTTGGATCGGCTTCAAGTGCCTTTTGAAAACTTTCGATCGCTTCCGAAAGCTTTTGGGAACTCAGCTGAGCCAGTCCCAATTGAGTCCAGAGACGGGGGTCACGGGGTCGGCGAGAGAGGACGCGTTGCAGAGATTGCTCGGCGAGATCCGCTCGTCCAGCTCGCATCATGACTTCCGCGAGTGCGATCAATGCTTGATCATGTTGGGGATTGAGCCCCAAAGATTGTTTCAGCGAATCCAGAGCGGCCTGCGTATCTTGCTGATCGAGAGACAGTCGCCCCAGCAAATAATGCACATCGGCCAATCGCATCCGCTGCCTGCGAGCATTCACACTTGAATCACCGTCGGCAGGCGTTTGCTCTCGTGCGACAAAGCGTTGGAGGTATTCCACGGCATCGGAAAACTGCCTCTCCTCCCGATAAATATTGGCGATCGAAATCGGATTGGTCACGAACAGCGATTCTCCCCAGCGTCCTGCAAACGGAACGGACCGATTTTTTTGCTGTTCTTCATCAACATCAAGGAATTGCAGATCTTCGAGCAGTTGGTCGACGTCGAGACTGCCCGAATAGATGACGCGAAGATTTCCTCGGGCATCAATGAGGAAACTCACCGGAATCGGCAGTGGATCCTCACGATAGAGAGCACTTTTTCTGAGGCGATCGAATTCTTTGACCACCGCATCGGTCGCCATGCCTCCCGCAAAGGGAAACTGCATGTTGATCAATATCTCGGATGCTTGTTGCCGCATCGCTTGGCCGGATTCCGGATCTTCCAAGGCCTCAACATTGAGTGCCAACACGAATGCTCCGGCTTGTTTCAGTTCGTCGGCACGCTGGGTCAGCAAATTGAGTTCCTCGATACAGGGACCGCACCAGCTGGCCCATAAGGTGACCACCAGTGGGCCTCGATGGACATTCGACAAAGCGTTCGGTCGACCTTCGAGGTTCTCATAATCAAACGGCGTCACCGCATCTTGCTTGGAACGCCAGACACGCGTCACATCGGTTTCCAGAGGAAGCGAAGTCGCCAATGGAGTGGACGTTAAGGGTGCCACAGTTCGTGGTTCGATTTGTTCGACCGTGCCTGTCCCCTGTCGTAGCCGATAAGCCTGATCGAGTGCCAGGTCCGCAAAGATTTCGACATCGGAACTTCCGGGCCACCGCACTTCCACGCGCTGCGGAACGGTTCCTGCAGGTACCCCAAAAAAAAGTCGCTTGGAAGACTGACTCAAATACCCATCTCCCGCCGTTAATGTGCGGACGATCGATCGGGACGGTGCTTCAGATTGATCGTCCTGGGAGTCGAGAACCAGAGTCACTCTCGCCCCGATTGCATCCCGCGGACAATTCTTTCGAGGATCTCCAATCAAATCAAAAATGAGCGAGTGGTTATCATTCACAACATCGTTGCGCAAGAAACGAATGCGTGGTCCTGTACGATTCGCGAGCCACAGATCAAGATCACCATCTTGATCCCAGTCGGTAAACGCAATTGCTCGACTATCATCGATATGATCTAAACCGGTCGCAGCCGAGACATCTGCGAACTGGGAACCGCGCGTGTTGAGAAACACGCAGTTTCGCTCCCGACCACTAAAGGACTGACCGCGTTGAATCCGTTTTGCCAATTGCTGCCAGGCATCCAGGTAGGCTTGCTCCGGCGTCTGCTCCTCGGTTGCGATGGGTGATTGCGACACGACCTGTCGCCAATAGAAACTTCACAAGTCGCCCGTATCCGGTTGCGTGATAAAGCCGTTAGCAACGACCAGGTCCTGCCAACCATCGCGATTCAGATCGGCAAACAATGAGCCCCAAGCCCAACGTCCCAAGCTGACGCCAGCCGTTTTAGAAACATCTTGAAACCGACCGTTCGCAAGATTGGTAAACAGTGAATTTCCACGAGCATGGCGGCGGAAAGCTGAGCGGGTATCCGCATCGACATCCTCTTGGAATTGAGACTGTTGAGTGATCCGATTCCCGGCTGAGGAAAACATATTGCTAACGTACAGGTCGACCCAACCGTCGTTATTGAAGTCGCCCCAACAGGTCGACATGCCTGGCCCAATATCTTCGACGCCTGCCTCCGCCGCGACATCCCGAAAGGTTCCATCGCCTTGATTCTGGTACAGGTTATTGCGACCAAAATCATTGGCGACATACAAATCGAGATCCCCATCGTTATCGTAGTCATCCCAAGCCGCCGCGTAACTGAACTTGCGATTGTTGACGTCAAGACCGCGACGCCCGGTTCCGTACCGGAACCTCCAAGCTCCATCCACAGGCGTTGACTCCGTCATGAGCAGGACGTTGCGCCCACCATTGTTTGCATCGTGATAAGGCACAGGTCGGGCAAACAGCAGATGGCGATTGATCCCTTGTCGACGGTTGTAGCAACAAACAAAAATATCCAAATCACCATCGACATCCACGTCCGCTGCGGCCATCGAATAAGGAAGTGCCGCCGGCAAGACCATGGCAGCGCGTGGCGTAAAGCGACCGTGCCCGTCATTACTGAGAACTAGCACACCACTCTGCAGGCCGACAATCAAATCCTGATCAACATCATTATCCAGGTCCACGAACAAGGCGGCATGACATCCCTCCAACCAATCAACACCCGCAGCTGCTGATGTTTCGGTTGCCGTTCCATCTGCATTTTGAACATAGAGTCGATTTGGCAAACCACCTGGCTGACAAATATAGAGATCATCGAGACCATCGCCATTGACATCGGCAACGGCCAGCCCTTGCCAGCCTCCTACGTCGATGCCGCGACTCGACTCAATTCGCGTTAACCAATAATCAATCCCGTGCCTCAATTGTTGATCGTAAACATCGCCTTGAATGATAGCTGTGGTCGTATCGACAAAAAGCGGCTGAGAGGCGTCGGTCAACACTTCCTCATAAGCGATGGGCTCGATTGACATAAGTCGCGGCCCGGCTTCAACGTTCCACCGACATCGCCACGTTGAAGTCACTTGCAAAGTTCCCTCTGCATGCTTTCCGAATAGTTGGAAATAGAGATCTGTTGTGGCAGCTTCCACATTAAGCTCGACCCCGAAGACCTTCGTCTTTACGCGAACCGCTTGGAGAGCACCGACCTCTGCCGTCAAACTGGCTAATGATTCCTGAAAACCAATCGAAGCTTCTTTCGATTCCGAGCTACTCTCAGTATTCCAACGACGCACGATGAGGGGAGCATCCGCATAGACGGTGACCAAGTTGGAAGGTCGTACCGGTGCACCAGCAAAAGCCGGATCGAGAAACTCAGCAGTCGCTTGCTCAGGATATTCGATCTGCTTGGCCAGATTTTTGAGAACAGCGTTCACCTGCTCGGTGAAAGACTCGGACTGCCAACCCTGCTCAGCCGGGTTATCTACGGGAATCTCATCACGGTCAACTTGCACAAGGGGCAAGCGATCTTCACTGTTTTCTTCCGTGGAGGGAACGGTCGCTGCATCGACCGGCTTGGGGGTCGCTTGAACCGGGGTGACTGGCGTTGAGTTTGATTGCGAATCGCCGCAACCGGTGAGTACCAGGAGGACGGCAAATACAGGCCCGAGGGCCATACGACCACCTGTATGGAATCTGACAGATCGAATTCGATCAGGCATATCTGCACAAAACCTCGTGGCAACATTCGGCAAACGCAATTTTTCTATGATACTATGCGAGCCGGCATCGCACGGACGCCGAACCCGAAAAATTTTACCGTGCCGACCAAGATACTTGACCTGCGAGGCGACGATGAAGCCCTGGACACTTTGCTTGATCATTTGTTTCCTAACAACCTTTGCAGTCCACGGCGAGAAGCCGACGAATAGTCGACGCCCGGCCAACGACGCCGAGCTCCGGAAATGGCTCGAAAACATGGTCTGGCATCATCGTTTCGACACCGACGAAATCCGCCTCGCAACAGGACTCTCCTCCCAGGAGATCAATCAGTCTCTCGCGCAATTTGACATTCGCCCTAACACTCGCCCTGCTCGGCCAGCTCAGGCACCGTTGCTAACTCTGCCCTATCCCGGAGGACGTCACCCCAGAATCGGATTTCTCGACGGCGCCGTTGATCCACAGCGAGAAACAAAGGTGAGTGTATTCGCGCCTTGGGATGACTCGAGTTATGTCGTCGTCGACGTACCGGAGGCGATCTGGTCGAACTTGGGCTTAACCTACCTCGCCCATACTCACGTTCCGACGGTCTGGAACCAAGAAGGCAAAGAGCTTGATCAACTCGAATGGCAACAGAACCAGGCGGGTGAACTCATTTGCGTCCGCACGCTTCCAAACGGCATCGAGTTCGGCTCAATCGTGGCACCGGGACAAGAAGGTGTACGGATGCAGATGTGGCTGACAAATGGGAGTCAAGAAAAGCTGTCTGATTTACGGGTACAGAACTGCGTGATGTTGAAAGGCGCACCGGGTTTCAATCAACAGACGAATGACAACAAGCTATTTCGCAACGAATTTGTCGCTGCCCATACGCCGGACAAGAAGCGATGGATCATCACCGCCTGGACGCCCATTCATCGCGGCTGGGCCAATCCCCCCTGCCCTTGCCTGCACGCCGATCCAAAATTCCCGGATTGTGCCCCGGGCGAAACCCAGCGGATTTTCGGTTGGCTTTCCTTCTATGAAGGCGAAGACATCGATCAGGAACTTCGCCGTTTAGACTCTCTGCCCTGGCGTAGTTGGGAAGCGACGAAGCCCTAACGATATCGTCTCGATAGACCGAGGATGCCCGGATTTATTCCGATGAAATTGCCGATATTTCATCTTTATCGGTAGGAATTGCTTTGGGTCTGCGTCAGATTTGAGAATACTCAAGCGGTCGGAGAAAACGATTCCGAATTTTGGAAACCGTCTCGCGATAACGCTCAACGGCTTTCAAAGCCTTCCAGTCTGGATGTGCCAGAAAGGCCTTCCAGGCCTTGGCATGCTCGTCCATATCCTTATATCCCAACATGTAGGTCAAGTTCGGGAGATCGGGACCAAACAAGGCCTGGCCGAAAAAGACGGCATCGAGTCCGACCTTTCGAAAAATGTCGAGCTCACCTTCATTGAACATCTCAATCTTCAACGCGGCTTTAAGCTCGTTATGGCTTTCATAGATCCGCAGCTCAAAGATTCGATCCCCCGTTCTCGGGATTTCAACATTGGGCATCCCTTCAAAGGCGAGCATCAGACTGTCCTCAATCCGCTGATAAGCGGGTTCTTCCTGGGAGGTATTCAGATAGGTCTCTGCCGCTCTGGCGAATTCAGCATCTCCCATTAACTTTTGAGGAAGCCCGAGATACTGTTGCAACGAATCAAACGGCATCAAGGTATAGATAGACAAGTCCTTGGATGGATCGACATCCACAAATACACCCACGGGCTTGATGCCCGCGCGGGTCAAGCCGGGCAGCAACGCTTCTTTCAAGAAGTCGGAAACAACATCCTGCTCGCGTTTCTGCTTACAAACATAACGCCTCCAGGACAATAACTTACGGGCATCATCATCGGCTGCAGATAACTGGAGACCGGACAGCAGAGGCAGAGAACCTGCCGCGAGAGATGACTGCAAAAAAGTACGTCGTTTCATAGGTTAGCTCCCTAGGTTCGCAATGAGGCAAGGCGTCCATCACGATATCCGCTGCGACTCCCGATGGCAATTCGGGAGAAAGAGGAGGCCTACAGAACGTCACACGGTATCCGCAGCGTTACTGAGGTTGCCGAGAAACGCGCGCCATGTTGAATACTTTGGATTCTTCAACTTGTGCATTAATAACGGGCTTTGACTGGGCTTGCGAGGCTTGCTGAGGAGTTTCATGCGAGCCTCTTTGGGCGTGCGACCACCCTTTCGAGTATTACATCGAACACAGCAGCAAACAATATTCTCCCATGTCGTCTCACCGCCTCGGCTACGAGGCACGACATGATCAAGACTGAGTTGCTGCGAGGGCAATGTATTACCACAGTATTGACATCGATTCCCATCACGAGCAAACAGGTTGCGCCGATTGAAGCGAAGCGTGTGTTTAGGGACGCGGTCGTAGCCAAACAGACGGATGACACGTGGTACCTGAACTTCGTAATTGACGCTGCGAACCCAATCGTCGTCAGGCCCCTTCTCTTCCGCTCGCAATTCGCTCATCTCCAGCCAGGTCGGGAAATCGTAGTTGGCATATTGACCGTCTTCGATGTCCAAGACTTCAGCCAAATCCCGGTAAAGCAAGCCAAAAGCACGGCGAACGTTGACCACATGAACCGCTAAATAGAAGCGATTCAGTACGAGGACACTGGCTCCGAGCGCCGTGATTGGGTCTCGATTTTCGTCACATGCTACCATCGCTCAACATCTCGTAAAAACTTGGCGGAGTGATGCGGCAGGCTCAGCATCTATCTCCGCGCCAGAATCATTTGGCCGATTCGGACGGTTTTTCCCAGATGCTTCGAGTCTTGGTCATTGTAGTCAGAACTCCAGAAGGGGAAAACCGAAAAGTTAATCTTCTCAATAAAGTCAGAATCTCACGCGACATAACGACAATCTCACGCCTGTGAATGACAGCTAGCCATGCGTTTCGACTCAGTAACACCCTTGAATCCCGAGCCTCAGAAACCCGCAGGCCAGGTGAAGACCCCGGTTTGCTTTGCGGGCTTCAATTCTTGAAACAGCTTATCGACTTATCTTCTCATAAGAACTCGCTTCGAGGGCAAACGACTTGCTTAGGGGGCAACAAGGAGATTAGGATAGGAGGTGGATTTTAGATGGAGCGAACAACACATCTTCACCCGTCCCACGGAAAGGACCGTCATGATTCACTACTCGTGTGATCGATGTGGTCGAGCAATCGACCCCAAAGAAGAATTACGCTACGTCGTCCGTGTTGAAGTCGAAGCGGTCATGGAACCTATTGATGGTGAAGTGATTGAAGACGAAGACCGAGACCATCTCATGGAGCTGCATGAGATCATGGAGCACGCTGAGGATGCGGATAATCCCCTGATGGGTGAAGGAGTTTATCAACGCAAGCGATTCGATCTCTGCCCGGAGTGTCATCGACAGTTCCTCAAGAATCCGGTCGGCCGTGAGGCTTCGAAGCTTCATTACTTCAGTAAGAACTGACCTCGCTGCTTTGTTCGACTGAACTCCGATCGGCCAAAATGCCGATCGGCCCAGAGGCTATTTCTCTCCAATGCCTGTCGGCCGGTTCGTACCGACTTTGTCTTCCGATCGTTCACACGGATCATTGACTTGTCATGAACGATGATTCATCGCCTCCTTGGAGCCGATCAAGACGTAATTCCAGCGACCTCTCCTACTTTCGGCGTACAGCCGACTCATGCTCACGATCCTGTCGCGGATGAGGTGCACAGTGCGCTGGAAGCAGGTTCAAACAATTGAATTGGCTGCTCCCTTCAGGACGAAATAAAAACCGGGAAATATTGCGAGAAAACCGCTGACTCCAATCACTCCGAGATTTGGTCAATCCGAAAGAGTCGTCCACCGCACCTTGAATCCGGCGAAGCGGCGCGCTATAACCCCGGATTCGAATTCCTTCGTTGCTGGCAACCACTGCCCCAGCAAGGACTCCATTCCTTCAAACAAAAATGATCAAAGGTGAATTCGTGGACGCGAAAATCGTTTTGCTACCTGGTGACGGCATCGGCCCGGAAATTGTCGAGCAGGCACAATTGGCCCTGCAGGCTATCGCGAATCGTTTTGGCCATCAATTCAGCTTTGAATCTCAGATGATTGGTGGTTGCGCCATCGACGAAACGGGCAATCCTCTTCCCGATGAGTCGATCGAAGCCTGTCGAGCGGCGGACGCAATTTTGCTGGGTGCGGTCGGCGGTCCCAAGTGGGATGACCCTCGCGCCAAGACGCGTCCGGAGGTTGGTCTCCTGAAGATCCGCAAAGAACTAGGACTCTTTGCCAACTTACGCCCCATCTGCCCCCATGCCGATCTCCTCGATGCCTCACCACTCAAGCGAGAAATCATCGAGGGAGTCGATATTCTGTTTGTGAGAGAACTAACCGGTGGCATCTATTTTGGCGACTCAGGACGACGGAACGAAGGCGGACAGGAAGTTGCCTATAACGAAATGAACTACAGCGTCGGAGAGGTCGAACGCGTTGTGCGACTCGCGGGCGAGGCTGCGATGAAACGTAATCGTCGCGTCACATCCGTCGACAAGGCAAACGTACTTGAGGTTTCCCGACTATGGCGAGAGGTTGCCGAGCGAGTCATTCGCGACGAATTTCCTGAAGTGCAATACGATGTCGTACTCGTCGATGCGATGGCGATGCACTTAATCTCACATCCGGCGGATTTTGATGTGGTCGTCACCGGAAACATGTTTGGCGATATCCTGACGGACGAAGCATCCATGCTGCCCGGTTCACTCGGCCTTTTGCCATCAGCATCTCTGGGCGAACCCGGGCCAGGTCTTTACGAGCCGATCCACGGCTCAGCACCGGACATTGCAGGTCAAGGCATTGCCAACCCCTTGGCAACGATCCTGGCATCGGCCATGCTCCTGCGACACTCGTTAAATCTGCAGGACGAAGCGAACGCGATCGAAGCAGCCGTCGCTAGCGTCTTGGATGAAGGCCATCGCACGCCGGACATTGCAGCCGGTCGCGAGCCGGTCGGCACCACTACCATGGGCAAGCTGGTCACGGATGCAATTGCCAAGGCATCATGAGGCGGCGTTGGCGAACTCGTCTAACTCACCCAAGCGACGCACGGATTCTCTTGCGTCGCGGTAGGTGCGAATAGCGTCCTGAAGTTCCGAGGGCAGATATTGCTCAAAACTGGCAGGACGTTCTGCGCGGATCACACGAGAAAACCAGTCGCGTGGAATTCGCGGCCGCGAGACGTTCAGAAAAGAGCCGATCTTGTCAGTCATCGAAGGATAACGTTGACGATCGACAGAATCCTGACTGGAACGCGCCAATTGACGCAATCTCCGATCGGCTCGAGTGAGCGTTTGCACCTTGGATCGAGCGACATCGTCACCGGCACGATAGAGTCCGACTAGAAAGTCCGACGATCCACAAATCGGCCGTTCATTGTCACCGCCCGCACGATCATAAGCTGCACATCGAAGTCGCACGTAATCGCCACGCCAATCTGCAGGGGCTCGGAACACCACGACGAAACGTTTCATTCCGTCCATGGATGTCTGTTGCGAGGCCTGTAACTTGTAGTAAACGGCGGCGCCGCGAGAGATTGTTCCACTGGCCAACAAGATTTGCTTGGGTGGCAGCAGTTCGTAATTGAATCGGGTACCACTCGATTTACCGAGGGAGGCAGAACCATTCGTCACGACCGGCGACGGCTGGGGTAGAGCCCCGTTGAGCCCGAGGTTCGCGGAAGATTCAGCATGCTTCTGGACGGTCACGTTACCCGCGAGCGTCGTGGTCAATTCAGTCTTTGGCATGTAATCCAACACGCTCAGCGTGCGATACGGACTTTCGATCACATACAGATACTGACTCATCCGAGATTCTCGTCCAGCACGAATCAGTGATGAAACGTCAAACACTGCCGTTAACAACAATTCGTCCGGATATTGCTTTTGCAATTCCTCATCTTCGTTCAACGTGACCGCAACGGCCTCTGGCACGTCGAAATGAACGCAGGGAAGCTCCGCAACAGCAACGGCTGAACCTTGCCAAGCCGCAATTTGAAAAACAGCGATGGCTCCCGCGACTTGCACCTTTCCTGAGATGCGTGACCGAGCAACGAACATACAGATCTCCACCGGTACTTCATTGGCCTGAAAGAGCTGCGCGTCTGCAGCCCGGAGGAATGATACACCCGTGTTTAAGTCCGTCAAGAAAATCAATTCAAAGGACAGCCAGCGCAACGTAATGCAATGCTGGCGCTAGTTTTGATGTCTAAGTTATCATGGTAAAAGCTAACGATTATCTTCGTCAATAACCTGCACTTACACCTGCCCAAAGTGGTCAAACTCGTCGTGCCCATAACCTTCATTAACGGGTGCATTTCCAGGTCGTCGACATAATCCGGTTCGCATACCAGCCTCGGCAGCCGCATCGAGCTCGGCCGTCACATCACTGAGGAAGAGGATGTGTCGGGGAGCGATCGAAATCTGTTGGGCGATAGCACCGTAACTGGACGCTTCGCATTTTGAGCCAACGGTCGTGTCATAGTGTCCGTCGAAAAGTGACAGCAGATCCCCTGCTACGGTATGGCCAAAAAACAACCGTTGGGCCTGCACACTTCCGGACGAATAGATCTGCACGCTGATTCCAGCCTGCCGCCACTCTTGAATCGCGTCGGGAACGTCGTCATAGAGATGTGCCTGCAATTCACCCGACTCAAAGCCATGTTGCCAGACGAGTCCCTGTAATCGTTTTTAACCGGTCGCCTTCACATCATTATCCATATTAACCATGAGAACCACGACCTGGTCGCGGACACATGTTTTCTGCTGGCTTTGAGTGCCAGAGTTCCACGCGTTCAGCGAATCATAGCCAGCATCCTGAGCGATCAGATCGCAGGCTTCACGAAGCGAGTCGGAATCCCATTGCTCTTCGAAAAAACGATCAAGTTCCCTCCGCACGAAAGAGAACATGACATCACAAACGAAGGACCCCGATGAAGTGATGCCTTGGATATCGAACAAAAAGACGCGTCCGTGAAAGAAAATCACAGTTTGACGACCGAGTCGATGTCACCATCGTCCGAAGTAAGATACTGCGGTCCCCAACAGACGGGAGCATCGTTTTCGTGAACACCATCTTCCACATCATGCGGAGTCCACCCGGAGGGATCCTGGAACAGTCGAATACAACGAATCGTCTTTTCCGCACAAAGATCGAACCAGTGCTGAATACCCGATGGTACGTTGATCAGATCTCCCGACTCAACCTGAATGGCGAAGACGGATCCGTTTTCGGGATTGATGTGAAAGATGCCGGTTCCCTTAATGGTGAACCGAACTTCGTCTTCACTATGGGTATGCTCTTTACTAAACTTCTCGAGCATCCCGTCAATGCCGGGTGTTTCAGAATCGACACTGATCACATCTGCCGTCACGAACTGACCGGCTTCCTTGAGTCACTCGATTCCGTCACAGTAGGCTTGCAAGATTTCTTCATTGTCAACATCGACACCGACGCGGCCTTCGACATCCCACTTTTCGTACTAGATTCCAAAGGGCTTGAGAAACTCACGGATCTCGTCCACATCTTCAATTCGACGATTTTCGTATTGCAAAGTAATACGTACCAGATCATTGCTTTCCATCAAATGGTTTCATTTAACCCGGGCATTTGTCTGCAGGAAATTTTGCAGCATCAACTTGCGAGCCACGCATTCGAAGAGAAATTCAAAGATCTCAACGTGTCGTCGCGCGGTGAACAAATCCTGTCCCCAGGTATAAAGTCCATGTTGGCTCAGCAGAAACCCATGTGGGTGAGGCTGTTCGCCCGAGAATAGCCGTTGCTCGACCTTTCGCGCTAATGCCAGAATATCCTGGCTATTTTCAAAAATGGGAACCCAGATCTGATGTTCATGAGTTCCGATCCCCTCGAGTCCCTTCAGCATTTCATAGTCTTCGATCGCCAGACCGCCGTGATCAGCAAAGAGTCCCGAAATCCCGTCTGCCCAGACGGAATGCGTGTGCAGAATGGCTGCGACGCTAGGCTGTTTTGCCAAAAGACAATGCAAAAGCGTCTCGGCCGATGACTTGGGTCGCTCGCCAACAACGGGAACACCGGCCTCGTCGACCAGAACAAAGTCGTCAGGCGTGAGATTCCCCTTGTCTTTCCCGCTTGCGGTCACCAACAGTTGCAGCGGATCTCGTTCAACAATGCTTGAATAATTGCTGCTCGTCCCAACGGACCAACCACGAGCATTCAGCATCCGCCCGGTCTACTGCAAATCAAGCACTGCGTTGGGGTAGCTGCGAAGTCGCTCCGGTAGATCCGTGGGTTCTCGGGCATCAGCGCCCTCACGGTGAACAGACAGCGTTTCCATTGATTCGTTACACCGTCACTCTCGTAGACGATTTTCAATTTAGCAGAAACAAAAGGCGGAACAACGCTCCCGCGGAACGGCACCCGCATCAACTGTGCATGCGAGGCAAGGGATCTCCATCCGCAATCAATTCGGCCTCTGCCCGCGCCAGTTCATCCAGCCGTTGTTTAACCATTTCATCGGAGGCGAACGTACGGGCTAAACGGACATAAGTAAAATGGTGTCTGGCTTCAGACTCAAACAAACTTCGGTAAAAATCACTAAGCTGCGGGTCCTGGACATGTTGTCGCAAAAGATTAAACCTTTCGCAGGAGCGAGCTTCAATCAAGCCCGCGATGAGCAACCGATCAACGGCTCGACGAGGCTCTTGCTTATCGATGAGGTCATTCAGTTGCCGCCCATAACCACAAGCTTTCAAACGACGAAAGCGAATTCCGCGTTCCTGCAGTAGTTCCAACACCATTTCAAAATGTTCTAGCTCCTCGTTGACAATGATCACCATTTGATGCGTCAGATCCGGTCGATCGACGTAGGCGGAAATCAGATTCATCGCGGTCCCCGCTGCTTTTTTCTCGCAGTGGGCATGATCGATCAGAATCTCATCAAGATTTTCATCCACCTGTTGCAACCAACGCTCGGATGTCTTTGACTGCAGACTCAACATGAAATGTCTCGTTACCGAAATAGAAATGGGAAATCACACGAGGAAAACCACACTCAAGAGTGGTCAATTCCGCATGATATGCTTCCCGGTAGCGCTGTGACAACCAGCCCGATAGCAACGAGCTGCTGGGAATCAGAGGGAAGTGCCCTACTCTGCTGGCATCGAGAAGGGGCGCCCGGTATCCTGGCATAAAGACTCGCATTCAGAAGCCCGCGGAGATCCGTTAGAATCCTCGGGTCGTCTCCCCCGTTCCTCGTCCTTGCCCCTCGTCTTCGTCCTCAACATGATCGTTTTATCCAGCGACTCGATCAGCAAGAGTTTCGGTCCGGAACCCGTGCTTGCCAATGTGAGTTTCGATATTCGCCAAGGCGAACGAGTCGGTTTAGTAGGTCCCAACGGAACGGGCAAAACGACGCTACTCAATATTCTGTCTGGACAGCTTGATGCGGATGGCGGCGAAGTCTTTCGGCCGGCATCGGTGCGACTGGGCTACTTGACACAGCAGGCGAAATTTCCAGCCGGCTCAACCGTCGTGGAAGCGGCTCGCGCTGCGATTGCCCACTTGGCTGACCTAAGTGTTGAATCCGAGCGCCTTGCTAAGCAGATCGGCCAAGCCTCTGAAGCAACAGAACGTGAAGCGTTGGAGGCGAGGTTTGACGTCATCCAGGAACAGCTCGCTCACCAAGACGCCTATCACCTCGACCATCGTATCGAACGCGTCCTTCACGGGGTCGGTTTCGACGATGAGTCGTTTGGACAATCGGTCGATCATCTCAGTGGCGGCCAACAGAATCGGCTGATGCTGGCGCGACTGCTCTTGGCTGGTCCGGAACTGATGATTCTGGACGAACCCTCCAATCACCTCGACATCGAAGCCACGACGTGGCTGGAAGACTTCCTGGTAAACTCGAAGCAAACCCTGATTGTGGTGAGCCACGATCGTTATTTTTTGGACAAAGTTACCGATCGCACTTTGGAGCTTTTCCGCGGAACGGCTGTCTCCTACCGCGGCAACTTCTCAGCTTACTGGAAACAGAAAGCGGAGCGTGTCGAATTCGAAAAACGGACGTACGAAAACCAGCAGACCGAAATCGCAAAGCTGGAAGACTTTATTCGCCGCAATCACCACGGTCAAAAACATGCTCAAGCCGAAGATCGACGTCGCAAGCTTGAACGCATTGTCCCTGTCGACTTGCCGAGAGAAATACTGGCACCTCGCATTCGATTTCCCGAAGTGGAACGATCGGGTGACATCGTTTTGAGAGCCGAGTCGATCAGCAAGGCTTTCGATCGAACGCTCTTTCGTAAATTGTCCATTGACATTCTTCGGGGCGAACGCTGGGGCATCATGGGTAGTAACGGAACGGGCAAAACAACGTTACTCAAATGCCTCCTGGAAGAATCCAGCCTTGACGAAGGACAGGTCACCTTGGGAACAGGCGTCAAGATCGGTTACTTCGATCAGTTGCTCGACAATCTCGGACACGACCAACCTGCCGTCGAAATCGTGAGGCCTCCGGAAAAGGAGTTTAACGAACAACAACGGCGAGACCTGCTTGCCTCGTTTGGAATTACCGGCGACATGGCGTTCCAACCTATTCACCAATTGAGTGGTGGTGAGAAGAACCGAGTTGCCCTGGCGCGGCTTGCGGCGCGAGACGCTAACCTCATGGTTCTCGACGAACCCACCAACCACCTCGACCTTTGGGCCCGAGATGCCCTGGAGGCGGCCATCCGTGCATTCGAGGGGACGGTTCTCTTCGTTTCACACGATCGCTTCTTCCTGAATCGAGTGGCGGATCACCTGATCGTCCTCGAGGATGGTGGATTCCGAATTGTCCACGGCAACTACGACATCTACCAACGACTTGTCCAGTCGGATGCTGCAATTGAAAAATCTGCGAACTCTCAAAAGAGCGAAGCAGTAGATAAAACGAACGAATCACGAAAATCAAAGCCCAGGCGCAAACGGCAATTCCCCTATCGAAAAGTCGAAGATATCGAACAAGACATTCAAGAGCAGGAAGCGGAAGTCGAGCAACTGCACACGCAACTCCTTGACCCTGAGGTGTTGAGAGATGGCCGACGCGTCAAAGAAGTGCAGGATCAGATCGAAAACAAAAAAACGCAACTCGAAAAACTCTACGCACACTGGGAAGAGGCCTCTGAACTCAACTAGACCTCTCCCCCATTCTCTTAATCAACCAAGCAGGCGCGAAGAATCGATGCACTCAGCATCAAATTCTAAAACGTCACCTCTCCCACAAGGCCGACACCCGTCTCTCGATTCACCTCTCCCCCAGTGGGGAGAGGTCACTTCTTTTCGAGAAAAAGACAATTCCTCGAAAAGGAGGCAAGCAACGATCCATCCTTAGAAACCAAGATACAGGCTGAAGCCAGATCCATAACCATAGTTATAGTAGGGACGGTAGCCGTGGTGCCGATAAACGGGCGGCGCACAGTGATAGCCACGATAAGCCCCATGCTTGTGATACCCTCCATGTCCCCGATAGTGGTGATGATGGTCCCGGTGTCGGTAGTGCCGATGACCGCCGCGGTAGTGATGGCCGCCGCGGTAATAATGGCTGCCTCGGGAGGCAACTTCCAACGGCGCCTGGGACGAACTCAACGAAAAAGAACGGGGATCCAATCGATCCACAGAGGTCGATTTCAGGATGGCCCCTTCACTGGTACCGACCCCAATCAAGATAAAGAACGACGCGCCTACAGCTGTCACGATTCGCTTCATGATGCAACTCCTTTTTGAGAGGACGTTTGATTGAACGAATGCTCTCGACGGGGAACATCCGCTTCAATCAACTCAACAGCGGTCTGCAGATAGCGTGCCAAACCTTGAAACCGCTTAGATTCCCCCTTTTGCTCGGAACAACTGCAATCAGGTTGATGACGCCTGCCGTCTGACTGACCACATCCCATCCAAGTAAACTCTTCCCAAAAAGAACGAGGCCCCAGATGGGACCTCGTCACAATGAATGTCGCCTTGATCATCAACTTCGAAAGACTAGTTACTAGAAACTGTCTTGACTTCGATACGAGTCGGTTTTGGCTTTTCGCTTTTTGGCAAAACGATCGTCAAAACACCATCCTGATAATCGGCGGAAATATCGGACTCGCTGACGTTCTCCGGCAGACCGATTCGTCTTTCGAACTTACCAAAAGTTCGTTCGACGCGATGAAATCTCTTATCCGACTCTTCATGCGCACTCTCGCGTTCACCAGAAATCAACAACTGTCCTTCGTGGACTTCGACATTCACATCCTCTGATTTTACCCCCGGAAGATCAGCCGAGACTTCATACTCAGTATCGGACTCTGCCACATTGATGCTTGGCGTGAATGTCTTCTCCCCGTTATCCGAATCCTTCGTCATGAAACTATTGAGGAAACTGTCCATTTCCTGATAAAGATCAACGGGTCGCAAATTACTTCGTCTCCAAGTGTTTAAACCACGGTTCATAACTACCTCCTCTTGCGTGTTCCGGTCGCAATCAAAACGTATTCAACGAATATTTATTAACTAAAAACCAAACCTGAAAAGCTGCCACGACGGACGCACTTGAAGTCACCAACATTTCGTTTTCGTGACCCAAGGGAGTGGTCCAACCGAAGGGCTGTCGTTTTGGCAGACCAGGTTTTTGGATGACTTGCAAGAAAGGCAACTAGCGTGCCAAATGAACAGAACAAAGACTTCGCAAGATCGCAACTCTTCCAAAAATCAGCACTTACATCGCACCCCTTCTCGCGTTCTTTCTTGTCGTCGTTATCTCCACAACCGTTAGGAATTGCCAATTACGGTAAGTGCAGTCTGCCGATTTGGCCTTTTTGTTTTCGAGAGAGGAGAAACGACAAACATAACTGACAGACAAAATGCCGATAGTCTTTACAGGCCTTGCTTCAAGCTGTCTTTCCCAACAAAAGTTTGGAAGCAAAATTCCTGCCATCGCAACGGTTAAGAACTAGACTTTTGATGGGACAAGGCGTAGCCACTAACAGGTAACGCGTGACCACATTTCTCAACTCGACATCGTCAAACCTGTCCAAAGAGAATTTTGCATTCGGGGTATTTCACCTTGGCCGTGTTTAACCTGGAAGGTGCCATCAAGATGAACAAGACCTTGCTCACAACGTTGATCGCTTTGAATCTGACGACGACACTTGTCGTGAGAAACGATGTTCCAGGCGCCGAGCGAATACCGTCACCTTCTGCACAACAAGTGACGACGTTGACTAACAAATATTTTGCCACGCTGCCGAAATACAAATCGGGCAACTTAATTACCCAGGCGGAAGTCACTGGACTTTTGAAGGAGATTTCGAACCAGGGCTGGGACGTTACCCCAAAAGACAACGCTCAGCTCATGAAGCGAATCCTGAGCGACAATGACTTCTTGGTGAAAGAGCTGAACAGCAGTCAACAAGGCCGTTCATTTCTTCACAAGATCCGCAACTACCCGGGCGGCATCGACCGCCTGGACAAGATTGCCCAGATGCCAAAGGGGAAACGCGATGTCCATGCGATGATCTACAAGATTCCTGACGGAGACCAATGGGTGAAGGGCATGACAACGACTCAACATGGTCGCCGCATGGGAAACAGCATCTCTCGTTGGCAGCACGACAATTTCAACAAAAACACAGGCCGTCTCTATACGCTGGATCAATTGCTTCCCGAACTCATCAAAATCGTCCACATCCCGCGGACATCGACCAGCCCTGAATTTGCGAGTCAGCGGAAACCATAAAGCCGCTGAGAATCGAATACCTGCTCGACGAAAATCAAGAAAACGGTCGCATGACGAGTGGTTTTCTTCTAGGGTATAGGGCGATTCGATCGACAAAGGAGAGCTTGATGAGACGCCACTTGATCGCGGCTGCTTTAGGAGTGTTGTTTTGCGCGAGCGGGATAGCGCAATCAACGGCGGCCGAATCATCTCCCAATTTTTTGTTCATCATCGCGGACGACATGGGTTGCCATGACTGTGGCCCTTACGGGAATCAGCAGATTCGCACCCCTCATCTTGATCGACTTGCGAGACAGAGCATGACCTTTAATCGCGCCTTCACCGCGACGGCAATGTGCGCACCAACTCGACAGCAGTTATATACGGGTGTTTTTCCTGTTCGAAATGGTGCGTATCCAAATCACAGTCGAGTGAAACGAGGAACTCGAAGCCTGGTTCACCACTTACAAGAACTTGGTTACCGAGTAGGTCTTGTTGGCAAACGGCACTTTGGCCCCACCAAGTCGTTTCCATTTGAGTTTCTCACCCCGCAATTGTTGACTGAATTCGTCACTCGCAAGGCTGACCAACCATTCTGTCTGGTGGTCGCTTCGAATCATCCACATGCACCCTGGACAGAGGGTCCCGGTGACTACAACGGAGAAAAGCTGCAACTGCCTGAAGGGTTCGTTGACACGCCGGAAACTCGGGCAGCGTATGCAGCTTATTGCAGTGAAGTCACAGCCTTCGATGATGAAGTCGGCGAGTCTCTCGAGCTGCTCCGTCAAAACAATCTTGAGAAAGACACGGTCGTCATTGCAACAAGCGAACAGGGGCCGCAATTTCCGGCAGGCAAATGGACCTGCTACGAGTACGGACTCCAGGTCGCCCTCATCATCCGTTGGCCGCAGCAGATTCAAGCGGGATCGCGCACCGACGCGATCGTCCAGTATGTCGACATCGCCCCCACGGTGGTCGAACTGGCGGGTGGTACCCCCTCAAAGATCGACACCGGTCTCATGGGCGCCAGCGACGGAGGCCGCGGGTTTGACGGCCGCAGTTTTTGCGAGGTACTCCGCGGCACAACCGGCAAACACAACGATTGGGTCTTCGGCATTCACACAACGCGAGGCATTATCGCGGGCTCCGACTATCCGATCCGCTCGATTCGCGACGGTCGTTACAAATACATTCGCAACTTGAACTCCGAGTCGACGTTCAACAATATCGTTACTGAAAAGGATCAAGAGACCTTCTGGCGATCCTGGGAACGCGAAGCAAAACAGAATCCGATGGCCGCAAAATTCGTCAGTCGTTACCTGAAACGGCCCGCCGAAGAGCTTTACGATCTCCAGACCGATCCATGGGAAATGACCAATTTGGCAAACTCTCCAGAGCAGCAGGCAAGAATCAAGCAAATGGGAAGACGCCTGGAGGCATGGATGCAGCAGCAAGGCGACCGAGGAATAACCACGGAAGGCGAAGCAACTCTTCACCGAAGCCGAAAGCGTCGCAAGCAAGCGACGGCCGACGAAAGGAACTGAGACGCAGCACATCTCGCCTCCTGGTTGATCGCGTCCAACGCCAGTAAGATAAGGCTCAACAGGGACAGCAGAACTCTGTGAACTTATTTGCGGCAGAGCTAAACGACAGCCGACTCATTTGATTGAAGAGAGGTGGATGGGACCATGGAATCGCAACTTCCCGAAGCGATCAGGCAAAGGATCGAATCGTGTGGTGTTGTCGCCGTTTTGATTATCGAGCGAGTCCAAGATGCCGTTCCGGTCGCCCAGGCCCTTCTCGACGGCGGCGTGACCGCAATGGAACTGACACTACGAACTCCGGTTGCGATTGACGCATTACGAGTGATTCGTCAGGAGGTTCCGGACATGCTTGCCGGCATTGGCACCATCCTGACTCCGCAACAGGTCCAGGAAGTTGTAACGGCGGGTGCTTCCTTTGGAGTTTCTCCGGGTACAAATCCGAGAGTCATTCAAGAGGCCCAACAAGCCGGGCTTCCATTTGCCCCCGGAGTCGCAACTCCGAGCGACGTGGAGGTTGCATTGGAGTTAGGCTGCCGTGAATTGAAATTTTTCCCTGCGGAACCGAGTGGTGGACTGCCCTATTTGAAAAGCATGGCTGCGCCCTATTTTCATCTTGGGGTAAAATTCATTCCACTCGGTGGCGTTAATACCAACAATCTCGAGACCTATCTTGGCGACCCTTGCATCGCCGCAGTCGGTGGATCATGGCTGGCCCCCCCCGCAAGAATCGCTGCCCAGGATTTCGACGGCATTCGCGAGCAAGCTCAAACCGCAGCTGCAAAAGTCCAAGCGATCCGTCAGGGCCTTACCGCTTAAGGAGCTGTTATGCGAGTGGTCACATTCGGTGAAATCATGGGGCGTCTCTGTCCCTCGGGACACTTACGTTTGCGTCAAAGCCTACCAGGCTCAGTCGACGTCACCTTTGCTGGAGCGGAGGCCAACGTTGCTGCGTCTTTAGCGATGCTTGGCGTGGATGCTAGTTTTGTCACTGCCCTGCCCAACCACGTTCTTGCGGACGCCTGCGTCGCCTCGCTAAACGCACTTGGTATCGACACTCAACACATCCTGCGTCGCGATGCCGGACGTCTGGGACTGTACTTTGTCGAGGCCGGCGCAAATCAACGCCCAAGCCAAGTGGTTTACGATCGTGACGGTTCGACGATCAGTCTGACCGGTGCTGACAGTTATGACTGGGAGGCTATTTTGGCGGGTGCTGGATGGTTGCATCTCAGTGGAATTACACCTGCAATTTCTGCCGCAGCAGCGGGAAGCACACAAGTTGCAGCAACCACCGCAAAACGGTTGGGAATTACCGTCTCTTGCGATCTCAATTTCCGCAAGAAACTCTGGCGGTGGTCCGAGACTCAATCTCCTACCGAGCTGGCCGGTGAGACAATGCGATCACTGTTGCCACATGTCGACGTGGTGGTTGCGAATGAGGAAGATTGTAGCGACGTATTGGGCATTGAGGCTGACGATACAAACGTCGCCGCCGGACAGCTCAACATCGAACGTTATCCCGATGTCGCGAGACAACTTGCCGGCCAGTTCCCCAATGTCCAAAAAATTGCGATTACCTTGCGTGAAAGCATCTCTGCCTCCCATAACAATTGGGGAGCCATGTTATTCGACAGCTCCGAAGACACCGCACACTTCGCACCTCTGAATGACGGAAGCTACGCCCCATATCCAATCCGGAACATTGTCGACCGAGTCGGTGCGGGCGACGCCTTTGCGGCAGGATTAACCTATTCACTGATCCATGGAACGGATCCACAGGATTCGGTCCGTTTCGCCGTCGCCGCTTCCTGCCTCGCCCACTCAATCATCGGCGATTTCAATTTCAGCACTCTCGAGGAGATCAAGGCACTGATGGCTGGATCGACATCGGGACGTGTCGTCCGTTAGCCTACTGGTCTACTACGATGAAACAGATCGGACCGATTGAATCCGCCGCGGCGTGGAAGGGCCAGGAATTGCTCAACCAACCCGCATGGAACGAGTCTTTTACTGCTCAAGAACTCGCCGAGTTAGACGAGGCGATTCGAGTGACTTCGGAACTGCCAATTGAGCAGATCAGCGAGTCGCAATTCGAGCTACCGAGTTTGCGAGAGCGTCTCGTGAGGATTCAGTACCTTCTAGAAGAAGGAAGCGGTGCAGTCCTCTTGAAGGGAATTCCCACCGAACGTTATTCCGTTGACGAACTCAAGCGGTTTTTCTGGGGAATGATGAGTCATGTCGGGACTCCTATTTCCCAATCCGCAACGGGCGAAAAGATCTTCAGCGTTCGCAACGAAGGTTTTGGCGAGAAGGATCCCAAAACCCGTGGCCCCAATACGAGAAAAAAACTTAGCTACCATACTGACCGCTGCGATGTAATCGGCTTCCTCTGTATTCAACCAGCCTTCCAGGGTGGTGAAAATCAGGTCGTGAGTTCCATTTCCGTTTTCAATCAGATTCGCGAGACGCGTCCCGACCTCCTGGAAGTGTTGATGCAACCGTTCTATTACAAACGGCACAATGTCGACCTTGGCAACCAACAAGCCTTCACTCAGCAGCCCATTTTTTCGATTCATGAAGGTCACTTCGCGGCGAACTTCCTCAGGGTCCTGATCGAACGCGCCTACCAGGATCCTGCACTCCCCGATATGACCGATTTGCAGCGTGAAGCACTTGATTATGTCGAGACCATCGCCGCAGATCCCGAACTCCACTTTTCTTTTCGCCAAGAGGCCGGCGATCTCGTTCTCCTGAATAACTTTGTCACCTTTCATCGTCGACACGAATTTAAAGACGCACCGGAACATCCCCGGCACCTTCTTCGAATTTGGCTTTCCGTACCCAACAGTCGACCGCTGCACCCGATGTTTGCGGGTAACTATGGTTCCGTCGCAGCCGGTGCAATCCGTGGTGGAATGCAACCTCAGCGGAATACCGGAGCGTAAACGCGCATGGCCCCAACCGACGAAGTTGATGTAAATCGCACTCCTAAATTAGCCGTAACAGGCGTTCTGTTCTTGTTGCTGTTGATCGCAGGCTTAGGACTGAAACCGGGCGGATCGCTTACGATTCTAGAAGACTCGCTGCAGATGAGCGGCCACTTCGGCGTCTTTGTAATTCTCGCGTTCTGCACGGCGCTGGCAGCTCCCTACCTGTTGCCTTGGAGCAAAGACCGCAGATGGGCTCAATACCTTTGCGGGCTCGTTGTTTCCATCGGGGTCGGTGCTCTGCTCGAGGTCGGCCAACTTTTCATTCCGGGTCGATATGCCAACCTAAGCGATTTAACCTTCGACGTAGCCGGGGCCATTGCGGCAATCTGCCTGCTCATCGCCATTCACCAGATCGGGCGACAGGGCATTCAATGGCGGGTGCTACAAATTGCGAGTGGCATTGCTTTCTTCCTGCTCGTTATCCTCGGAATCCAACCCTTTGTCCTCTGTTACATCGATTATCAAAAACGAGATGCAGCATTACCGAAGTTAATTGATTTCAATGAGGGCTGGTCTCGTCGCTTCGCCAACATCGGCGAGGGAGCGAGTCAGCTTATCGGCCAGCCCCCCACTGGTTGGACTGGCGGAGAAGATGTTGTTGGTATCCGATTTCCCAAAGGCGCACGGTACCCAGGCCTGGGAATCAAAGAGCCCTGTCCAGATTGGAGAGCCTTCGAGACTTTTGCCTTCGACGTATTCGCGCCTCTCCCTGGTCCGCTGGAGTTTCGCGTGAACGACGTCGAACACAACAACGAATTTGACGATCGTTTCAATCGTCGACTCAATCTCGAGCAAGGCTTTCGGACAATTCGCATCCCCATCGACCAGATACGCACCGGTCCGAAAAATCGCGAACTGGACCTATCGAACATCGACAGAATCCAACTATTCGTCTACAAACCATCAGCCGATTTCGATCTCTGGCTGGGTAATTTTCGTCTCGATTGATGGTAGGCTGGTGAGTTAGTCCTTCGGCGCGATACGGCGATAGCCTCCCGAGAAATAGAGCAAGGGATCACCGTCCTGGCAATCGCCGGCCTGGATCTCACCGATAAAGATGTCATGGTCGCCACCGGGCAGGATTTCCACGACCTTACAGTCCAGCCATCCAATCGCATCGAGCATGATCGGGGCTCCGGTTTCAGCGACGGTCATACGAAGATCTTCAAATTCCCGGGGTCCTGGGGAAGCAAATCGATTCGAGAGATGCTCTTGGTCCGCCCCTAGAATGTTCAGCGCAAAACAGCCGGCCGTTCTGAACATGGTATGTGACTGGCTGTCGCTGCCAACAGCCAACAGAATCAACGGTGGTTCCAAGGACAGGGACGTCACTGCATTTGCCGTCATCCCCCATTTTTCTCCATCGACAACCGTACTCGCCACCGTAACCCCGGTTGCGAACTTACCCATAATTTCTCGCTGCTTCTTACTATCAAACGCCATTGCAGCCTCCGCTTGCCCAAAAGCATAACTCGATCCAGATAAAACGCTTGCCTGATTATCGAGAACCCGAAACGCTCGTCAATTGCGGTCAGAAAACTATTCCTGGAGAGCGTCATTCTTGGTAATGCGATGGAGGCAGGTTATGATTTCAGGAGCTTGAGCCATGACCATTTTGACGAGGGACCGGTGCCTATGCATCGCTTCGGACGCCTCCTACTCGCGATTTCGACCTTGAACGCCATCTTTCTGACGGAAGCGAGCGCGGAGTCCAAGCCTCCCAACATCTTGTTGATCATGTGCGATGATTTGGGTTGGGGTGATGTTGGCTTTAACGGCAATCGACAAATCAAAACGCCTCATTTAGATCGCTGGGCACAGCAGGGAGTTGTGCTAGAGAGATTCTACGCAGCTTCCCCCGTTTGCAGTCCCACCCGAGGTTCTTGCCTGACGGGACGCCATCCTCATCGATACGGAATCTTTCATGCAAATCGAGGCCATCTTCCTGACGCGGAAGTCACATTGGCCGAGGCATTGCGCCAACGAGGTTACGCCACAGGGCATTTTGGCAAGTGGCATTTGGGGACGCTGACCACTCAGATCAAAGAATCAAATCGCGGTGGTCCGCAGAACGCCAAACACTTCGCTCCTCCTTGGCAACACGGTTTCGATATTTGTTTTTCGACTGAGGCGAAGGTACCCACCTGGGACCCGATGAAGAAACCACCCAATGCAAGTCGTCTCTGGTGGGATCCGATTGCAGATGAAGACGCCGTGGAATACGGCACCTATTACTGGTCGGGTCCGGAGACCAGAGTCCGCCATAACCTGGCGGGCGATGACTCACGGGTCATTGTTGACCGGGCCATTCCGTTTATTGAGGAGAACACTCTTAAAGAGCATCCGTTTCTGGCCGTCGTCTGGCTGCATGCTCCACACCTTCCGGTTGTGGCTGGTCCTGAATACACCCAACTCTACAAAGGCCACACGAAGTACGAACAACATTATTTCGGTTGCATCAGCGCGTTGGACAATCAAATAGGACGCCTCCTTGATAAGCTTACCGAGCTGAACATCGTCGACAACACCTTTGTTCTTTTTTGTTCGGACAACGGTCCGGAGGGAAAAGCAGGCAATGCTCCCGGCACGGCTGCCAGCTTTCGCGGTCGAAAACGAGACCTTTTCGAGGGTGGCATACGCGTTCCTGCGTTCGCCTCATGGCCGAACCGCATCCCTAAGAATCGTCGCATTGCTGTTCCGATGGTTACCAGCGATCTGTTCCCCACGCTCTGCGCAGAGGCAAGCCGTTCGAAAGAAGATATAAACTCAATCGGCCCTCAACCCTTGGATGGCATCAAACTCATGCCGATCTTGGTTGGAGAGATCAACAAGCGGAATCGAGGAATTGGTTTTCAATTCACGAATCAAACGGCTTGGATCGAAGACCGTTACAAGCTGATCCACCGGGGGGATCGCAAGTACCTGTTTGATTTGTTAGAGGATCCGGGAGAAACAAATAATCTTGCAGATCAAATTCCAGCGATCCTCGCGAGACTCGATCACGAACTTCAAAGGTGGATTCGATCCTGTCAACAAAGTCAGGAAGGGGCAGACTACAAGCCATGAAACGTTTTGCTTTAGTGATGTTGCTATTGATCAGCCTTGTCAGCTCCGGCCTGGGAAACAACTCGCAACGACCGCCCAACTTTGTGATCATCATGGCAGACGATCTCGGCTATGGTGATTTGTCATGTTACGACGGATGGATACAGACTCCGCATCTCGACCGCTTGTCCCGAGAGGGCCTGCGTCTTACCGACTTCCACTCGAATGGTAGTGTTTGCAGTCCAACACGAGCGGCACTTGTCACCGGTCGATATCAGCAGCGTGTGGGGATCCCGCGCGTCATCGTTGCGAAAACGGATGCCGCAGAACATCGAAACGGCTTGGGCAAGTCCGAACGCACCTTTGCCGAAGCATTAGCCAAGCATGGGTATGCCACAGGCATCTTCGGAAAGTGGCATCTTGGCTATTACCCACAATTCAATCCAATACAGCATGGCTTCCAGATATTCCGCGGATACGTTTCGGGCAACGTCGACTTTTTCTCGCACATCGATCAAGTCGGCAATGCCGACTGGTGGCACAACGATCAGAAAGTTGATGAAGACGGCTACGTCACTCACCTGATCACTCAACATGCCGTGACGTTCATTGAACAGAATCATGCACATCCATTCTGTCTCTACGTTCCCCACGAAGCACCGCATTACCCTTACCAGGGCCCAAACGATTCCGCGGATCGAACGGTGGGTGGCAAGTTCCCCAACCACGGAAGTCGTTCCGACAAAAAAGAAGCGTATCGGGAAATGGTGGTTGAAATGGATAAGGGAATCGGTGAGATTCTGGCAACCCTTCGCCGACACGGACTCGACCGCAACACCTTTGTATTTTTCTGCTCTGACAACGGTGCGACACGCCTAGGATCCAACGGTTCTTTGCGTGGGCACAAGGGTTCCGTTTGGGAAGGCGGACATCGGGTTCCCGCCATTGCCTGGTGGCCGGATCAAATTGAAGCAGGAGTTTCCTCGACACTCGCCATGACAATGGATCTCATGCCTACCCTGCTGGCCTTGGCAGGAATCGAAGGGCACCCCGAAGACAACGCGTTCGACGGTATCGATCTTTCAGCCAATTGGCTCACTCGGCAACCGCTCGAACCGCGCATTCTTTTCTGGGGCACCGATAAGGCTAAAGCAGTCCGCCGTGGAAATTGGAAGCTGGTCAAAAGCCAACCAGCCGGTACCCAGCTATTCCGGCTCGACACTGATCTCACTGAAAGCCAGGATCTATCGCCGCAACATCCAGAACGCGTCGCTACCCTACAACGAGCACTCGAGAATTGGTCCAAAGAGGTTAATGCTGCCTCCCTCGGTCGATAGTCAGCCCCTACACTCGTGCTAACTTCTAGCCGATTCAGCCGTCGTCATTGGCCAACTTGACAGCCAACATCGAGTGTTGAGAATCGAGGTAGCCAGGCGTTCACGCACCGTGCTCATCTTTGCCAGAGCAACTGCCTCGCGCGCAAAAGAGGCTCGCTTTCCCGAAATTCATTCGTTGAAGGTCGAGTCTTCAAGTAACCAAACATCATGGCCATCAATCCGTCAGAAAACCTGCCGTGAGACTATTCGACACAACACTCCGAGATGGGGAACAAAGTACAGGAGTGCATTTAACTCCACCCCAGAAAGCGATCTTTGCTGGTCAACTTGAAGCAGCGGGCGTTGACGTCATTGACGCCGGCTTTCCCTATGCGTCCGAAGTTGACTGGAAGGGAGTCCAAGCGGTTGCCGAAGCAACGGAGTCGGTAACGCTCTCAGCCGTCGCTACCCATCTCAAAAAAGACATCGATCAGGTTCGGCTGGCCTTGGCAGGTCACGAATCTCGTGCGCGCTTGGCAACTCGTATCGGCCCCTACGAGTTGTATCGCAAACATGCCGACAATCCCAACATCCGATCGAAACTTATCTCTGGTTCCAGGACGGCCGTCAGCTACGCGAAAGATTACTTTCCGGAAGTGCAGTATTATCTGAATTATGCGGGCATGCGTAACCCGCAATTCATGACGGAACTATCGCAAGAAGTTGCGGATGCAGGCGCCACTCATGTGATTGTGGCTGACAGCCAAAGCACCTTTACACCTTCGCAAATCTCCAACTTCACCCAGCAATTAGTGACTGCCGTTGGACATCAAGCCAAGATCGGGGTGCACTGCCATAACATGTACGGCATGGCAGTTGCCAATAGCGTCGCGGCTGTTGAGGCCGGAGCGGTACAAGTCGAGGCAACGGTCGGCGGCATTGGAGATGCCGGCGGTAATACTGCTCTAGAACAGATCGCGATGTATGCAGAGGTATTCGGCAAGAACGTTGCTCCCTGGGATCATTCGTTTCAAATCAAGGCGATTTATTCGTTAGCTCAGGAATTGACTCGCCTGACGGGCTTCACCTTTGCATCCAACCATCCATTGGTCGGTCCCAACACCTTTAAAATTGAAGCGGGCATCCATCAAACACAGATTCTCCAGGTCAACCCTGGACTTGCCCCAGAATGGATCGGCCGGACTGCTGAAATCGTGCTCGGCCGACACAGTGGCATTCAAGGAATACGGCTGAAAGCGGAAGAACTAGGAATCCAGACCAAGGACATCAACTGGCATTACGTCTATCGATTGCTGATGGACAAGGCTGCATCTCAAGGAATGCTTGAAGATCAAGACCTGCATGACGCCATCGATCAATGTCAACATGAATAAAAAGATAGATCAACGCGCCGAACAGGGATTCGCAGCCGATGCAGAGGCCTATGACCGCGGTCGCCCGAGCTACCCTCGCGAAGCCATCACAACCCTCTGTTCGTGTTTGAATGCAGAGCCAGCCGTCAAAGTTGTCGATCTTGGTGCTGGCACGGGAAAGCTGACCAGGCTACTGATCCCCCATACCGATGTGGTAGCCGTAGAACCGGTGGCTGCCATGCGCGACGTCCTCGCGAAATCGGCACCCTCGACAAGGGTGCTCGATGGATCAGCCGAAGCGATCCCGCTGGAAGATGGCTTCGCGGATGCCATCACGGTCGGCCAAGCCTTTCATTGGTTTTCTTCGGCAGTCGCCCTGAAAGAAATGCATCGCGTACTCAAGCCGCACGGTCAACTCGGACTGATTTGGAATTTGCGAGACGAGTCGGTTCAATGGGTATCAGAAATCATGGACACCCTTCGTCCCTTCGAAGCGTCGACACCGCGATACACTTCCGGACTCTGGAAAAAGGCATTCGAGAATCAAGGCTTCTTCCAACTTAAAAACCATGAGCAGTGGAAGCACACGGTGCCAAATACAATTGCGGACGTCATGACACACGTGGCATCGATCAGTTACGTTGCGAACCTTGATGCCGCTGTTCGAACGGAGGCGCTGGCGAAGATTGAAGCACGCCTGCAGAGTCATTTCCCGGGCGGGCAACTGCAATTCCCGTATCTCACTGATCTTTGGTGCTATCGCCGACTCTGATTTCCGGACAACCACAGCAACCAGGCTGAAATGAGCACCAGGCTCACACCAGGAACGAATGCCAACCCGCTCGCTCGGGTCGTAAGCAGTGCAGCCAACATGCAAGAGATCTGACCAAAACTACAGGCCAACCCACGCCACCGTTGCGAGAAGGCCGATACCATCCCCAGTACCGCAGGAAAAATACTGGCGGAAAAAAATGCGCCGATCACGGCAAGACCAAGCTGCCAAGTACCGTGCGTTAGCGGAAAAAGCAAAGTGGCGATGCTCGCCATCAAGCTGCAGATGAACAACTGACGGTCTCCAGAAAACCAGGCCGTGCTCGCTGCCAATCGCCCCAAAAACATCGCTGCAGCAAGCAACACTCCTACATCTCCAACTGTATCGAGCAGCGTATCGATGTAGACTCGTTCTGACCACAGCTCGAAGGACCCCGCCAAAAAATTGAGAATGAGCAAAGCAACCAGCAGCAATCCTCCTGGGCGCATCACGACCGTGCTTTGTTCCGGCAACGACTCTTGTGGAGTTCGGTAAAGAGCAAGAGCCAGGCCGGCGCCCAGCAAGCCAAACCATTTAACGACTTCCACCGGCACCCAAAAAGCCACCACAATCAGTGAAGTACAGCGATAAAACGCGTGCGTAAAATTCAACCACCGACCGGCCGCATCTCGGGATGGTGACTCAAACATCCCATTACAAACAGCGAGAGCCACACCGCCTCCCAGTGCCAACCACAAAATGGAAGAGGCTTGCAGACTACCGATTGCCCCGATGCCAAATGAAACTGCACTGATGCAAATTGCGATTCGGGCACCCAAAAGATCCTTTGCAAGTCCTCCGACCAGCACACCAATCAAGAAGACCCACAACCCATGCGCTACAACATCCTGGGAGCCAATTGTCCCTGCAAAATAATGCCTCTGTCCGAAGGTAAAGCCGCTGGCCGCGGCTAGACAGCAGCCGGCTGCCGTGACAAAGGGGACGTTCTTATCGTTCAACGGCATCGCCCGCATTCCTCCGCGGCATCGGAATGACTCCAACAACAAATAGAACACAAGGAATGAGAATGAACAGAGTTGCCACCGCACTCTGCCACATGAACTCACCCATCAAAAAATGAAGACCCGTCGTCAGAATGACGCTCAAGATCGTGGCAAAGCTGGCGGCCAGCGATCCACCCAGTTTGGCCGCATTCACGACTGATAGCTGAAACGCCATCGCAAAGATCGACATGCCAGCGAGGACACCCCAGGTTTGAATCTCACTGTTCAACAACACATCCAGATTACTGCCGCGATCGATCACCGTTCCAGCCAACCCCAGCACAAAAACAGCGACCATCAAATGAAAAGTAATCAACGAACTTTTCACACCTCGACAATGATCAATCGAAAAGAACCCTGACGCGGAAAAAATTGCCGCAAGCACAGCAACCAACACGCCACCCTCACTCGAGGTCGGTGCCACATGCTCCAATGCCGCCACACCAAAAATCATCGAAATTACGGCTGCCCAAAAAACGGGCACAGGCCGAATGCGATAGATCAGCAAAAATAGGAGCGCGATCCAAACCGGCAGGGTACTGACGATTGCCAAAACATCCGGAACGGGAATCCTACTCAGAGCGATATAAAAGGAGCAGACAAAGAGACCGCCGAATAAACTTCGACTGATCAAACCACGATGCGTCCATGGTATTGGCTCACGAACGAAAAACACCTTCAAAAAAACAAGAGTCAATAGGGCGCGGACCATCACCATGGACGGCCAAGTGATTGACTTTGATAAATGGTGAGCTGTTCCAGCGTGACATGCTAAAAAGATGGCCGCCAAACTGACATAGATGAGATATTTCGAGGAAAACTGACTGGCGCTGCGAATCGTCATAAATCGTGTTCGTTGCTCGTTGAATTCAAGACGAATCCCCTCTTGGCTGTAAAAAGGGAGTCACATCCTTGTGAAATGTTTATTCACATTTCGCTTCGATTTGTCAAAGCTGAATCTTCATAAAAAATGAGTTTCTGTCAGCAGATTCAAACAAGATTTTTATCGAAACAGAGCACCAGACTTTCTGACGACGCAAATTAACACGCACTCATTCCCACATCATTTCCGTTTCAGATTCTTTGCCACGTGTCTTTCAAGCCGAACTTACGAAAGGTCTAGTTCGGGAGCGAAAAACCATTAAAATGTTAGAGTCGATTTTCGTGGCGAGTCGTCGGGGCAACAAACACTCCATTCCCATTGATGCTAATGTGGCTGTGTCTCAATCTCAGCTTTTTCTAATCAGCATCTATGTTTGTATTCGTAGCCACTGCTTCTTCTGCCGATGACCATTTTAAGATCCGTATATCGTTACACATCGATAATGGCAATTTGGACCGTGTGTTGCGTCTGCACGTCAGCCAACTCTCTCCGATTTGCCACTTTTAACAGTTCGCTCAATCAGTGCGATGACAGAACCTCGCCCTGCTTGAGTGGAGGCGTTGAACAACTGCTTACAGACCCGGAATTCGTTCAGGGTCGACAAGTCGCCGAGATCATTGAACGCGTCGACTATGTGTTGCCTTCCTCGAATCTGGAAACGGAATCAGTTGGAATATTCTGGCCAGAAACTCGCGATCCCTTGGCGCGACTCCTGCGAGCGTCGGACCATCGGCTGGTTTGGGCTGATATTCAGATCCCCTCAGTGCCGGCACCAGCGGGGCTAACGATGGCTTTCGTGGGCTTCTTGATTGCCATCGGGTCAGCGTGCGGTTACGATCGCAAAAGATACGGTAAACTTTTTTAGCAATGGGAAAACCCGGCAGATGCATTACAAGGTCGCCACTCGACGACATTCGTTTATCGTACTTGCTTTCCAAGTTGCGTTTTTGACGAGCTGCCTTGGAGCGATTGCAGCCGAAAACGACTCTTTTGACGGCAAGGTCGCCCCGCTGCTTTCACAAAGCTGCCTAAGCTGTCACAACGCGGATGAACAAAAGGGTGGTCTGGACCTCTCCAGTCGCGAAGCAGCCATGCGTGGCGGCGATTCGGGTCCAGCGATCAGTGCGAGTGATCCTGAGCAAAGCCTGCTTTGGGAGCGGATCCAAAGTGAAGAGATGCCGCCGGAACATCCGCTCGATGAGACGGAAAAAACAATCCTCAAGTCATGGATCAACGCGGGTGCCGTTTGGGGCACAGATCCGATTGACGCTTTCGCATTTTCAAATGACCGCCGGGCGGGCCGCGATTGGTGGTCGCTGCAGTCCCTAGGCCGTCCAGTGTTGCCGGCGTCCGCCTCACCAGATACCCAACCGATCGACGCCTTTGTTCAGGCGAAGCTGGCCGAAAAAAATCTCGCACCCTCACCCGCTGCTTCATCGGACAGTCTTTTGCGGCGGGCCAGTTATGGCATTCGCGGCCTGCCTCCTTCGGCCGACGAACTCGCGTCTGTCCGTTCGGGAGAGGAAACCTATGAAGAGTTGATCCGACGTTGGTTGAATTCTCCACAATACGGCGAGCACTGGGCTAGGCATTGGTTGGATGTGGCTCGCTATGGTGAGAGTGACGGTTTCGAGTACGACCGTATGCGTCCTAATGCATGGCGTTATCGTGATTGGGTCATCAACGCCTTCAATGATGACATGCCGTATCTCCGCTTCGCTCGTTTACAAATCGCAGGGGATGTATTGGAGCCAGACAACCCGTCGGCCATCACGGCAACAGGTTTTCTGGTGTGTGGCGCGTACGACGGATTAAAGCCACAGGTTGACCTCATGCGTCAGATCATGCGTCAGGATGTGCTGGAAGACTTTGTCGGCACCGTAGGTCAGACGTTTCTTGGCTTAACGATCAATTGTGCTCGCTGCCACGATCACAAGTTCGACCCGATCACGCAACGAGAATACTATCAAATGACGGCAGCCTTCGCCGGCGTGAATCACGGCGAGCGAGATATTCCGGCTCAACCTGACAAGGTCAAAAAACTCAACCAGGAAATCGAATCTCGACGTGAGAAATTACGCGAACTCGAAGCTCCTGTTCGTGAACAGCTATCGGCGAGAAAATCCGATTCCCTGGGTCCGAACCCGATCGCAGCGTGGGATTTCACCGAAAGCAATCAGGATCTCATTGGACAACTACACGCCGAGCCCCAAGAGCCGACCAAGCGCATCGAATTGGGCGTCAAGCTGAACGGCAACTCAACCTGGCTCGCAACTCCGGCATTACCTGAAACGATTACGACCAAGACGCTGGAAGCCTGGGTTGCGTTGAGCAATCTCGACCAGCGAGGTGGAGCGGCAATCAGCCTCCAGACGCTCGACGGTGTGAAGTTCGACGCCATTGTGTTTGGCGAGCGGGAAGCGCGTCGATGGATGTCGGGCAGTAATGGTTTCGTCAGAACCAGTTCATTTTCGGGAGAGGCTGAGACGGAGTCCGGCGATACCCTTGTGCATGTGGTCATCACCTACGCAGCCGATGGCACGATCACTTGCTATCGCAATGGCCAACTTTACGGCAATCCTTACAAGGCCAGTCATCTCGAGAACTTCGCAGCCGGAAACGCCCAGGTAATCTTTGGTCTGCGGCATGGCCCCACCAGTCCCGACCGGTTGCTCGCCGGCACGCTCAAAACCGCGAGGATTTACGATCGAGTGTTAACGGCCGAGGAAGTGGCGTCTTCCGCATCGAATCAACCGTTCATCTCAATTCAAAAGATCGTTGAGCAACTTTCTCCGCAGCAGCAAAAACTTCATACAGAATTGAAGCAGGAACTTGATCAACTCCTCGGGCAGCAAGCCAACCTCAAAGGGGGGAAAGTCTACGCGGCGAACGGTCGAAATCCCGGTGTGACTCACCTCTTGGGCCGCGGTAGTCCGCTTCAGAAACGGGACGCGGTTCCGGCAGGTGGCATCGCCGCTGTGCAAGGTTTGTCAGCCGATTTCAAAGTAGAACCGAATGCGAGCGATGAAGAACGGCGACGGCAAATGGCAGACTGGATCGCCAGTGAAAACAATCCGTTGTTTGCCCGCGTCATTGTCAATCGGATCTGGCATCATCATTTCGGTCGTGGACTTGTAGCAACACCGAACGATTTTGGGTTCAACGGCGGGCAAGCTTCGCATCCTCAAATCTTGGACTGGCTTGCTGCCGAGCTTATTGCACAAGACTGGAGCCTCAAAGAACTTCACTACCAGATCCTGTGCAGTGACACCTACCGTCAATCGTCGGTCTTCAACAAGGAAGCTCACGCAGTCGATGCCAACAACCAATGGCTATGGCGTTTTTCGCCACGACGTTTGACGGCTGAAGAAATTCGTGATTCGGTGCTACAAGCGGCAGGCTTCCTGAATCGGCAGGTCGGCGGTCCACCGTTCCAGGACGTGCGCCCCTACCTACATCGTGGCGCCCAGTTTTACGAGGCGATCGACCCCGAGGGTCCTGAATTCTCTCGACGTAGCATCTATCGGATGTGGGCACGAGGCGGGCGAAATCCGTTACTAGACGCTTTCGATTGCCCCGATCCATCAGCAACCGCTCCCCAACGAGCCATGACAACGACACCGATCCAGGCGCTGACCATGCTGAACAGCCCGTTCATGATGCGTATGGCTGATGAATTTTCAGCAAGGATCAGTGAACGGCATACCGAACTTGGTGAACAGGTTGAACAGGCCTACCGTGACACCTTTGTCCGGCCACCTACCTCGGAAGAAAAGGCACGTGCTCGGGCATTTGCTCAAGAACACAGTCTGTCTGCGTTGTGCCGCGTCTTACTGAACAGCAATGAATTCCTACACTTGGACTAGAACTGAGGAACCACCTGTGTCACGGCAACAATCTCAGAACAAGGTCCCCCAACAAGCGGAACTTGACCGTCGTGAATGGTTTGAATGGGCACGTGCCGGTCTCGGCGGAGCGGCTCTCGCCAGTCTATTGATCAAAGACGGTATAGCTCAGCCTTCAAAATCAAACGCAGTGCCGAGCCAAGCTTCGGATCCGCCACCCCACCAGCCGCCGAAAGCTAAGCGAGTGATTCATCTCTGCCTGTGCGGTGGATTCAGCCATATCGACACATTCGATTACAAGCCGGAGTTGGTCAAACGTCACGGCAGCTCACTCGGAGGAGATCAACGCCCGGACGTGTTCTTCGGGAAAGTTGGCTTGCTCCGCAAAAATGACTGGGAATTCAAACAACGTGGTGAAAGCGGACTCTGGGTATCTGAACTTTTTCCCCACCTCGCCGAAGTTGCCGACGAGTTGACGGTGATTCGTTCGATGGTTGCAAACTCATCGAGTCACACGCCCGCTACCTTCCAGGAAAACTCCGGCTTCCGAGCCAACGGCTTCCCCGTAATGGGCGCCTGGATGTCGTATGGTCTCGGCTGTGAAACCGACGATTTACCGGCCTATGTCGTGCTGCCAGACGCCCGAGGTTTTCCAGCCGGTGGTACGACAAATTGGACGAACGGCTTCTTGCCGGCACAACATCAGGGTGTAGTATTTCGCGCGAATGGAACGCCGATCGACAATCTAACGCCCTCCCGTCCAATCCAGGCCAAAAGTGACAAGGCAAGTCTCGAATTCTTACGAGATCTGAATCGTCAACATCTGGCGGCTCGTGGTGAAAGCGACCTGTTGGCCAGTCGAATCAAGAGTTATCAACTGGCGGCTAAGATGCAGCAAGCGGTTCCCAGAGTCGCAGACTTTTCTCAGGAAAGCGAATCGACTCTGACCGACTACGGATTAGAACGTGAGGAAACGAGAGATTTTGGCCGCAATTGCTTGCTGGCGCGTCGCCTCCTGGAAAATGACGTGCGTTTCGTTCAGGTATTCTCCGGGGGAGCTTTTGGATCACCTCGTATCAACTGGGATGGTCACGAAGACATGATTCGCAACCACAATCGCGAGGCAGTGCGAATCGACCAACCCGTGGCCGCCTTGATTCGCGACCTTCGCCATCGCGGCATGCTCGATGATACGCTCGTGCTCTTCACGAGCGAATTCGGTCGAACTCCTTTCACGCAATCTGCCTCGGATCAGGTCGGCAAGGGACGCGACCACAATCAAACCGGCTTCAGTGTCTGGATGGCAGGCGCTGGACTCAAACCCGGCATCGCCTTCGGTGCGACAGACGAAGTGGGCTGGAAGGCCGCAGAGAACCCTGTCTCTTGGTACGACTTTCACGCCACCGTGCTCCATCTCTTAGGCATCGATCACACACGATTGACCTATTACCACAACGGAATCCAACGACGCCTGACCGATGTCCACGGCCAGGTGGTGAAGCCCATTCTTGCCTAGAGTGTAAAGATGCACGCAAAATTCGCCATTCGCAGCTGAATACCGCTGATCAAAAAGCGCGTTAAGGCTGTGAATTTCAGCGTGTCTTATTTAAAATTATGTAACCACTAGCCAAGCTCCCTAACATTTACCTGCGTCATTCCTAAAGCGAGGTCCCATGCGTCCAGGGTCGACACCATCTGTCGCGCTGCTTGTATGCGTCGTGTCGGCATGTGGCGTCAATTCTCGTGTCGTCCGAGCGGATGTCGATTTCTTTGAGAAACACATTCGCCCTGTCTTTGTGGAACACTGTTACGAATGTCACTCCGATAAAGCGGGTGAACCCAAAGCCGGTCTTTCGCTTGACCGTCGGAGTGGCTGGGAGCAAGGCGGTGACTCCGGTCCAGTCCTGGATCTGGATAATCCAGAAGAAAGTCTGTTGCTCAAAGCAATCAGCTACAACGACGACTTTTATCAGATGCCGCCCGAAGAAAAACTCTCGAATGAAATCGTAGATCATTTCCGAGAGTGGATCGAAATGGGTGCTCCAGCACCCGAAGAGGAAGAAGACGATGACGAGGAGAAGTCCGCCGCTGAGAATCGCGAGGAGTCGGTGGCTTCTTTGGGAAAATCGCACTGGGCCTTTCAGCCACCAAGCTTGGACATTCCCGCATTTGAAGGCGAGCTTCTGCATGCTCATCCGATCGATCGCTTGATTGCTGTCGGATTGCAGGAGGCTGATCTCGCTCCATCTCAACGGGCAACGGACGAAACACTCGTACGACGGCTTCACTTCGATCTCACGGGATTACCGCCCGACTACGAGTCGATGCAGCAGTATCTTTCAAGTGAAGACGAACGAAAGTACGAACAATTGGTCGAACAGCTACTGCAGTCCCCGCAATTTGGGGAACGATGGGCTCGACACTGGCTGGACGTCGCTCGATTTGCAGACACCAAGGGTTATGTTTTCACCCAGGATCGAAATTATCCGGACGCTCACAAGTATCGCGACTGGGTGATTGATTCCTTCAATCGAGATCGTTCGATCAAGGAGTTCCTGCAATTCCAACTCGCGGCAGATCAACTGGGAAATGAACAAGGGAGCGACTTACCGGCAATGGGCTTCCTCACCCTTGGCCGACGATTTCTGAATAACCAAAACGACATTATCGACGATCGTATCGACGTGGTTACACGAGGAATGATGGGGCTGACGGTCTCCTGTGCTCGCTGCCACGACCACAAATATGATCCGATCCCGACAGCCGATTACTACTCGCTGTACGGTGTTTTTGATAACTCGAGCGAGCCTGGTGGAGATCCATCTCCGCTTCGCATGGTTGATCGTAAAGATTTACGAGACGCACACATTCTATTGCGAGGCAATGCCTCCAACCGAGGCGAAAAGGTTCCGCGCCAATTCCTGCAAGTTCTCTCTCCAGATGACCGGCGTCCATTTCAAGAAGGGAGCGGTCGGAGAGAAATGGCCCTGGCGATTGCAGCCGACGAAAATCCTTTAACGGCTCGCGTATTCGTGAATCGCGTGTGGGGCCACTTGATGGGTAGTCACCTGGTTGAGACTCCCAGCGATTTCGGAACGCGTAGCAATCGGCCAACGCAATTGCCGTTGTTGGATTATTTGACAATCCGTTTCATCGAAAACGACTGGTCATTTAAATGGCTCGTGCGGGAGATCACAGGTTCCTCGACCTACCAGCAATCGGTCACTCATCGTACTGCAGCAATCGAACGAGATCCGGAGAACCGTCTTTACTGGCGGATGAATCGGCGGCGACTTGATTTCGAAGCGATGCGAGACAGCATTTTGAAGATTTGCAATGGCTTAGATCTGTCTGAGATTGGCGGGCCGTCGGACAAGATCACACGTGTCGAATCTCGTCGCCGCAGTCTTTATGCTCATCTTGACCGCCAGAACCTGCCTAGTTTATTTCGTGTTTTTGATGTCGCCTTGCCGGACACCCACGTTCCCAAACGATTCCAAACCACCGTACCCCAACAAGCTCTGTTCCTGATGAACAGTCCCTTTATTCGGCACCACTCTCAAGGACTTGCCTCGTCTCGTGAATACGAAACCGTGGAGGCGCTGTATCGGCAGATTCTCGCCCGCGATCCCAATCCTCAGGAACAAGCATTAGCAGAGGCGTTCTTAACGGATGGTGCACATCAATCGAAGGAACAAACGCTCGCCGAACTTGCGCAAGTCCTTCTCCTCTCCAACGAATTCATTTTTTTGGACTGAGTACGCATGAACATTCTTTCCCGACGCGAAATGATTCGACGCAGCGGCATAGGCTTCGGCACAGCTGCTCTGGGAAGCTTGCTGGCTGATTCGGCAGCTGGTGAACGGAAGTCACCGATGGCTCCACAGCCTCCCCACTTTACGCCGAAAGCTAAACGCGTCATTCACTTGTTCATGAATGGAGGACCTTCGCACGTCGACACGTTCGACCCCAAACCGGCGTTGGCCAAAAACGCCGGCAAGGAACTACCGTTTAATCTGCCTACCGAACGCAAAACGGGAGCGGCGTTCCCCAGCCCCTATCGCTTTAACAAGTTTGGCGAGAGCGGAACAGAGGTCAGTGAAATCTTCCCGCATGTCGCTCAGTGCGTCGACGACATCGCCGTCATTCGTTCGATGCATGCAGACGTTCCCAACCACGAACCTTCACTCTTGTTAATGAATTGTGGTGCTGCTCGACTGATTCGGCCTAGCGTCGGTTCCTGGTTAACCTACGGCCTAGGAACGGAGAACGAGAACCTACCTGCCTTTATTGCCATGTGTCCGGGCGGATACCCCATCCAAGAATCTCAAAACTGGCAAGCGGGATTTCTCCCTGGAATCTATCAAGGGACCTACGTCGATACGAAGCATCGTGAAGTTGAAAAGCTGATCGAACACATTCGTAATCCCTCGACTTCAGCCAACGCCCAACAACGACAGCTCAACCTGCTTCGAGAATTGAATCAGGCACACCTGAACGAACGTGGCGCAGACGCGGCGTTAGAGGCGAGGATCGAGTCCTTCGAACTTGCCTTCCGAATGCAAAGCGAAGCCTCGGAAGCATTTGACATCTCTCGTGAGCCAGAATCAATTCGCAAGATGTATGGTCGAGGCACACAGGCTCGTCAAATCTTAATCGCTCGTCGCTTGCTCCAACGCGGGGTTCGATACGTGCAGGTCTGGCACGGCCAGGGACAACCTTGGGACAATCACGATGACATTGAAAAAAATCATCGCAAGCTCGCGCGACAATGCGATCAAGCGATTGGCGCTTTGTTGAAAGACCTAAAGCAACAAGGCATGCTGGACGACACCCTGGTCATCTGGGGTGGTGAGTTCGGACGGACGCCGACCGTTGAACTGCCCAAAGAGGGCGCGAATCAAGGAAAGATTAACGGTCGGGACCACAACCACCACGGCTTCACCATGTGGTTAGCCGGTGGCGGCATCAAGGGAGGCACGGTCTACGGGGCGACCGATGATTTCGGTTTCCAAGCGGTCGAAAAAAGGATGCACGTTCATGACCTTCACGCCACGATGCTTCACCTACTAGGCTTCGACCATGAACAATTCACCTACCGCTACGCGGGCCGTGATTTCCGACTGACCGACGTTCACGGTCGCGTCATCCACGACATTCTCGCCTGATTCTATCAACTTGATTCAGCCGGATCAGCCTGGTTCGTCGGACACAGGCACGATCGGATCTCCGACTCGCAACATGCCCCCCGAAATCACCTCGGCTCTCAATCCGCCGCGGTGTCGAAAGGCTTCGACCATTTTCTTGCCTGTCAGTCGATCGAGATATCCGCATGGCTCACAGAGTTTTACACCTCGCAGCCGCACGTCTCCCACACAAAACTCAACACCGACTAGGTGATTTAGCGGGACTCCTGACGTGAGCAGATTGCGACGCGTCGTGGCGTGCTCAACGTCCAGCTCATAGTCCGCACATGCCGACTGAATCGCTTCCTCCTCGATGAGCGTCACCTGTTGAGAACGTGTGATTTTTCCCTTCTGAAACGCACCCTTGCAATTGGCATAGCGATCTTCACGAAGCCCTTCACCTTCAATCGCTTCCATATTCGAGCGTGACTCCATCTCCTCACCAGCATTGGCACTGATCCGAATAGCCAATAGTTCTCCCTGATAAATCATATTTTCTCCTTCAAGCCGCAGCAGGTCTCAATCTTCGCGACGGACGATTTCATGAATCGAATTCGCAAATTCCCTCCCCAGGCCAAGATAGCCGGCCGAATCATAGTGCCAAGGATCAGAATAGCCGTAGCCATCGGTCGAGATCACCAGGCGTGCCGCTGCATCCTTTTCCACAAAGTCGCGCTGCGCCTGTCGAACTTGATCACCGTACGGCCATACCTTTTTGTCATCGTGCATCGAATCAGAGATACGTCCGATCGCCACAGGCAAGTCATCGGTGCGTAATCCGGCACGAACCAGGTCCATTAACCGCTTAAGATTATTCTCGTAACGCGCTGCAATCTCAGCCGTCAGGGCGCCGTCACTCTCGCCTTGCATCCACAGGATCCCTGCCGGTGTTAACGTGTCGACCACCCCATCATTATCGATGTCGATATCAGCCATCGCATAGCGCAACGTTGCCAGGAAATGATCGTACTGGTTAACTCCCTTACCTTCTCCTTCTCCCTGCTCAAAATCAGGTTCCCAACACCCAAACTGTCGAGCCGCTTCAGCGTCAATCGAAGTGCCTCCGCGCGAATACTTGATCAAGGCAATGTTCTTCCCCGGCCGAATTTTTTTCAGCTGTTGCGCAAACGCCAATTCAACGCCAAAACGGTTGGAATACTGATTCGCCCGACCATCCGATTTAAAACCGACACCGTGACCGGGCTGCAAGGGGGCCCAAATCCCACGACCATCCACTGCAACTTGATCCGGTGACGTGTTTCCATGAAAAATGAATACATCATCGACGTCTGCTGCTAGATCAGCAGGGAGATCTTCATTGGTGCCGTACCCGTCCATATTGGACTGGCCGCCCAGATAATAGACTTCGAATTCTTTCGCATAGGCACGATGATTCGCGGCCAGACTCGCAATCAATATCAAGGACAGGTTAAGCATAAGCGAGGGTTTCACAATCATTTCCTTCCTGGGGCCAGTGCCTGCCTGAGTTCGAACCAACTGGGAAGCGATTTTACGATGCCAACCCAACCAATCCAAGAGCGAGGAGGGGCGATCGTATCTTGAATTTTGACGTCAAAAGAAAAACCGCGACTAACCTCAAAGGTCAGCCGCGGTTATCAGATTTTGCAAACATCAATGCTGAGCCACCCGAGCAACGTTGGCTCAATCCGCCAAATCTAGCGACGTCGTTTCATCAACATCAGGCCAAGGCCCAACATCATCAACGCGATACCAGACGGTTCAGGAACAACTGCCGGTGTCGCAGCTCGCGGGCCCTGCTCAAATCCAGCTGCCTGGAATGCGATAACAAAGTCGCCCGAATCGAACTCGGCGTTACCATCCCAATCGCCAGTCGTCCAAGTTGAGTTAGCCGCCACGCCATCTTCGTATTCACCAGCAATGAAAACAAATACGAAGTCCGAGCTATCGAATTGACCATCGAAGTTCGAATCGCCAAAGTAGGTGTTTGCGAGTTCTTCGATTTGCACGCGTCGATCCTCTGCATTGACCACGCCGTTGTTGTCGTGGTCGTAGATCGAATCGGTGAGTCCCTCACGAAGTGCCCGGGCTTGTTCGTCGAAATCGCTGGCATCGAGGATACCATCGAGATTCACGTCACCCGGAACTGCCTCCGAGGTCGGTGGCTCTACCAAAAAACCGAGGTGCCATGTATCGAGAGCGCTATTGTCCGCCAAACCCATCACCTGAGTAAGCAAAGCCCATGATCCGTTTTCTTCATCCAGCTGGGAAGAGCCGAAGGTCAGATCCACGCTCGGACCGAAGGGTTGCGTAACTTCATCAACCTGCCCGCGACTATAGGCAATGTAGACAACTTCAGGAATGGACGAATCGAATGGATGATCACCAACAAGGAGACCAATTTCAGGTTGTTGTGTTTCGTATCCGGAAACCGGAGTTCCATTGCTTGAATAGTAGAAGTAGAAGCCCTGTTCAAAGAAAAATGGATCAAGATCTTTCGTATTCTGCCAGTCCAACTCCCTCATCGTTAGGGCAGACTGTCCGCCTTGATCATCCGAAACCCAACCTCCATCGACGGTCTGAAAAGAGAACTCAATGACCTCACCGGGCAATTCCCAATCGAGCAATTCGAATTCCGTCTGCCCATCGTCCCCGATTCCCGACGCTTGGACACCGAAAATACCACCATCGATTCCGTCGAACTGAACGGCACGTTCGTTGATGCGCATTCCGCCCGCAACTTCTTCAATGCCATCAAATGTCAACTGTACAGGAGCTGTTCCATGATCAATAATTTCGCGAGTTACAGGATCTTCTGTTTCGCCAATATCACCGGGGAAATTGGTTGCTGAGAATGTGTAGGTATCGCCTCGAAGTCGAGAGTGAACCTGAGCCTGAGCCATACTCGTAACAGTGACCGCCACCAAAGCAGCGAGTGCTACCATCCTAAAACCAAACAACATGATGCTTGCTCCTGACATGCAAGGTGTTTCGAAGAATTGTAATCGCCCGACTTCCACTGTAACAGAACGTACAACATGCCGCCAAACTTTTGAGAACAGTTCATCCAAAGATGATCAAATAATAACTTAAGCGATTAAATCTTTTACGATCAGGAACCCCCTTAGGGCATGATGTGTAAAAGTCTTTGATCAGTCGCTTATGGCTCTCGATTTCACTCAATGACGAGCAATGAATAGATAGCAACTGCAAGATCCCTCGGA
>PBNZ01000033.1 GCA_002723275.1 Planctomycetaceae bacterium | reverse complement strand
CCCATGCCACCCATGCCTCCCATCATTCCGCCGCCCATGCCGCCGCCCATGCCGCCGCCGAAGCCGCCGCCCATGCCGCCGCCGAAGCCACCGCCGCCTTGCAGGCCAGCGTTGCCGTCGCCGCCTTGGCCCGTGGCAAAGTTGAACGTTTGTACGTCACCGATCAACGAGAACATGATCATACCAGGCGAAAAGCGGACATATCGCCGATCCGCGGAAATGACCGCTGTCGACATCATCATGTTGATTCCTTCCGGAAGCGTCGTGATCTGCGGCTGATATCCCACAGCCGGATTACGGAAGAATCCAGGGAATCCACCGTCGCGTCGAGCTCGAGCAATCGCAAGTTCAGCAACCGCATCCGATTGCGAAACGGAGTTGAGCTGTTGAGCTAAAATACCGCGATTGATAACCGCTTGATTTGCCGTTACGCTCGCGATTTGGTGTGCTTGGAGAGACTCTTTCCGGCGTCCTTCGGGAACTTCGAAGATGATCATCGCGTCTTTGTCCGTTAACGGGATCTGACGACGAATGTGCTTCTCTTCCGGGGTGTTTCGATTGATGTAAACGTCAACGGTGACTTTGCCAGCGGTTACGTCACCCCAGATGCGTCGGACGAGCATGCGGTACTGTCCTGAAAAACCTTCCGGGCAAACATAGGACTCGCTCGTCGTGCCGGTGTTCTCAGCGCTGTTGGCGAAGGCATCACCCAGCAAGACTCCACCAGAGGGAGTGCGTTGGTTGTGAACGGAGCAGACGGCACCCGATGGCTCTTCGACAAGCACATCGATGTCAGCATCACCCGTCCAGCTGACGGTGGCCATGCAATCCCGCACGATCGCTCCCGAGAGCGCCTCACGAAAGGTCTTGGCCTGTTCTTTGTCGGTGCTTTCAAGGTCGCTCAGCGTCGCTCGAGCAACCTTAATCGCCTTTTCCTGGATGTGGCGATGTTCTCGCGGCCAGGCTTGTCGCAAAATGTTGGTGACAGCCCATCGCATCCCGTCGATATCGTTGAGTGACTCTGCCAGGTTCATCGCCTGAATGTAAGACTCGGGCCGTAGCGGATTCGACTCACCCACCTCCTGGAAAATCTTTAACGCACGTTGCGGATGTCCCAGGCGTGCCAGGTAAGCCGCTGCCATCAGTGCCGAACCGGCATCGTTGCTGAGGTCAATTGCAGAAGTTAATGCTCGTTCGATCTCGTCGTCTGGGCTCCCGTTGGCCTTCATTGCGAGACCAAGAGCTTCGTACATCCACGGTCGAACGTAGCCGGCACGCAGTCCCGATTGAAGAATGACGACGACGTCGCCGAATTGACGATTGGTCATGCGGTCTCGTAGCGTGGCACGAACAGCTGCGTCGTCGATCGTCTCGGGTTTGCCTTGGAAAAACTTGAGCCAAGCGTCAGCTTGTGTTTCACCCTCGGCCGCTTCTACCTGGATTCCCTTAACCTTACGAGGAACGACGGGGGCTGACTTCTCGATTTTGGGTTGGAAGGTGTCCTTGGTCTTAGCAGTTCCAAGCGTGAGATTGTCTTCGACATCGAAGAAGCCACCCATGCCCATACCGCCCATTCCCATGCCTCCCATGCCCCCCATACCTCCCATGCCGCCCATCATCCCGCCTCCCATGCCACCCATGCCTCCCATGCCACCCATCATTCCGCCTCCCATGCCACCCATCATTCCCATGCCGCCCATGCCGCCCATGGATTGGATTGGGAGTACGAGATCAGCAACGGGATAAACTTTGGTGATGAGACGAGTTTCGGCTTCGTCGGGGGAAGTGATCTGGAGAACTTCGTCTTCGATCACGTAGGTGAGGCCCAAGTCCTGCAGGATCAGGTTCAAGGCTGACTTCAGCTTGATGCCACTCAGCTGCTTGGTGATGGGACTATTGGAATCGACGCCGAGAGCGTCTAACGCAGGTACATCCAATTCAATCTGGATGCCGTGATACTGCTCGAGATAGGTCATCACATCCGAAATTGGATCTTCGATGAAGTCGATCTTTGTCTCTCGCTCAAGCTCTTCCTGGATCTTCTTTTCGGCGCGGCCGGTCTTGGCGTAATCGATTTGAGCAAATTTCTTCCGGCGGTTGGTGATGTCCTGCCACACTTCCGGGTCGGGGTATTCGATATCCTTGGCGAACGGAACGTGCGACAATTCAGTCTGGTAGAGTGCGTCGAGGAATGCCTGTCTCTTGACCGCGACCAATTGCATCTGTCTTTCATGGGCTGTCTGCATGTGAGCCTTTTCGACGGCGGCATTGGTGGTCACGAGGTCAGGGTTGGTGTCGAAGGCGTTTTGAGCTGCCTGGACAGCAAGGTCCCAACGTTGTTCGTCCAAATTCGTATTGAATTGATCGATGTAGGTTTCAATTAAAACATCGTCACGACGGGACATATCCAGCAGTCGTTGACGCTCACGTGCTTGTGCCAGGTTGGCTCGCAACGTCTTATCGCGCTGATCTTTTTCGAGCTTCTGCTGATTGGCTTGACGGAGAGCCGTCTCGATTCGATCGAGCAATTGGGAGCGGACTTCTGCGTCGAGGTCAGGGGCCTGATAGACGGACTCACGTAGTGTTTTGAGGCCGATGATTGCTTCATTCGGATTGGTGCGGATGACTCTGCGGGAATCTGCGAGCCCCTGCGTCACATCGCTCTTGATAACTTCGGTATTCAGCCGACGTTCTTCGACTGCTCGGTCCAGTAGGCCACTCGGCGCTTCTCGCCGTTCGAAACCTTGGAGCGGATCGTTGTTGCCACCGGCTGCGGGAGCAGGTGTGCTTTCCGGAACCAGACGCAGCTCTTCTTCAGGCTCTTGGACAAGCAGTGTCTCGCCTTGTTTTTGAGCGACTCGCTGCAGGGTTGCTGCTTGGGGGTTGGAAGGATCTCGCTTCAATGCTTCGTTGGCCAGCAAAGCGGCTCCAGCAACATTACCGGCTGCCAGGGCTTGGCCACCCAATTCAGTCAGCTGATCGGAATTTGAGACGGTCATGCGACGAATCTCTCGCAACGCGTCCGTTCCCATCGTTGGCAGGCTCGCTCCACCATCGGCTCGTGCCGATGTCACCAATTGGTTCAAAAAGGCATAGTCGGTACTCGATGGCTTCACCTCGACATTCCAACTCAGCTCAACCGGCTGACCGTTGACTTCAACGACCATCGTCATTTCGGCCGGATTGGCCTCTCCCTTCAACGTACCGATCAGGATCGAGTCTCGATCCTGACGCAGCGGCGGAAGGCGATTGGGATAGGTTTCCTTCACGGTCGCTCCCAGGTTGCCCTGAGTTGGCCAGAGGACCGCCGAATCAAAGCTTTCCGCCAGCAATTGACCCGCCTGTTGACCCGAAAGATTTTCGGCATCAATCAATACCTGGCCGCCCGTCTGGTTGGCGACGGCTGCCAATGTATGAACGTTGCGATGGGGACCAATGGCGTAACTCGTGACCGTGATCCGTTCATCGGCAATGCGATCAACAAGCTGAGAAAACTGTTTGGGGTTGGGGAGATCAGCGTGACTGATGCCGTCGCCAATGTAGATAATGTGTCGAGGCACCGAAGCATCGCGATCAAACCAGGAGGATGCCGTCGTCAGACCCGATACGAGATCGGTCGATCCAAGAGGCGCTCGCTGACGAAGCTTCTCTAAACCTTGCTGAGTTGAGTTGCTCGCGGCAGCTGCGAAGCCGTCGGAAAGTGGAACTGACTTGAGGTCCACAGCGGCAATCTTGACTCGGTCCGTCGGCTTCAGCGATCGGACGACTGTTTCAACCGCTTCCAAGGCATCATCACGATAGGCACCGGCTTGACTCGCCGACGTGTCCATCAAGATCAGAATGTCTCGCGAATCTGCTGCTGGCAAGGCGTCGCTCGCTTGAATACTCATCGCGAAATAGCGACTCCCATCCACGTCGTCAAACGTCATCATCGTGGCGGGGGACCCTGCAACGGCTGCTGAAACCGCGGTGGAAATCAAAATCGTGACCGCGAACGCAACGCGCAAGTGGTTGGACATGAAACGAACTCCCTCGTTTGAAGTGAAGATAGCGGGCTTTCTCTGTTCCGGGTTCAAGTAGCGAGGAGCCCACGACGGTTTTGGCCTAAAAAACCGGCGTATCGTGAGGTGTACCAATAAGCCTATTTTATTTACTCCAACAGACCGATGCCACTATGAAAACAGTTGTAACGGGCGTCAGGAAAAAATCGTTTAAACGGCTCCAAGACCCCATAGCCTAATCAAATCTGGCGAAGAGTCAAAAAACAGTGTATTTAAGGTACATGGGAAGCTTAGGTTGCATAGGGGCTGTTTGCTTCGTTTGACATCAAATTTGCCCTAATCCTGGTAAATCCCGCCGATCATCGGTCCATTTTGGGGCTGAAAGCCCCGGATTTCGGCTGCCTTGCTGGTAACCTCGAACCAACGTTGATTTAATGGGCCCTGTTTGCGTCGGTGAACGTTTAGTTGAATCTCGCACCCTCTGAAAAAGATATTGAGGAGTTTTCGATGGAAAATCACTCCGAATTGAGTTGTTCGCGCCGAACCTTTGCCAAGGCGGTAGCCGTCGGTGCCAGTGCGGCGTTACTGCCCCGCACCGCATCAGCTCAGGGAGAAGATAAGCCCCTGTTCAAGATCTCGGTGGCCGAATGGTCGCTCAATAAGTTGCTCTTTGGTGGCAAACTCGACAACCTGGAATTTCCTGCGTATTGCAAAGACAACTTTGGCATCACCGCGGTTGAATATGTAAATCAGTTCTTCAAGGACAAGGCCAAGGATGCGGCTTACATCGCCGAATTGAAAAAGCGAGCTGCCGACGCTGGGGTCACCAACCTGTTGATCATGTGTGACGGCGAGGGCAATCTTGGCGATCCGAACTTGGCGAAGCGACTCCAGGCGGTTGAAAACCATTACAAATGGGTCGAAGCCGCGAAGGAACTTGGTTGCGAATCGATTCGCGTCAATGCGGCCAGCAGTGGTAGCTACCAGGATCAGGTTTATCGAGCTGCCGACGGACTGCGAGCCCTGACTGAGTTTGCAGCGCCTCATGATATCAACGTGATTGTCGAGAATCATGGTGGCTTGTCCTCCAATGGTGCGTGGCTTGTCGAAGTGATGGAGACGGTCGATATGGACCGTTGTGGTACCCTGCCTGACTTTGGGAATTTCCGTATTGGCAATGGTGAGATGTACAACCGTTATCTCGGCGTGATGGAATTAATGCCCTTCGCCAAGGCGGTCAGTGCCAAGAGTCACAGTTTCGATGCCAACGGTAACGAGAAGAGCACCGACTATCTGCGCATGATGAAGATCGTGCTCGATGCCGGCTATCATGGTTATGTAGGCATCGAATATGAGGGAAGTCAGCTGAGTCCTCCCGAGGGAATTCGCGCGACGCAAAAGTTGCTTGAGCGAGTTCGTGAGGAACTTTCCTGAGCGTTGATTCAAAGCTGCCGCGGTCGTCAGGACCGCGGCGGTGGATCACCTGCGGTCCATCGAACGGTCTTTTCTCCCTCGCGAAACCACACGTTGTGTCGTATTTCATCGGTTTGAAGCCCTAACGCTTTGGGCCGGGAGACACCGGGCAGTACCACCACGTCATACAGCTCTTCGACCAGACCTTGGATTTGTAACCATTCCACGGTCTGTCCGCTCTCAAGGTCGACGACCTGCAGGCCACAGATAGGCTTCGCTTGATGTTTGGCCAATTCTGCATCCAACGGTAACCCTGAAAAAGTATTCTCTCGTGGCCGGGAAACGCCAATGATGGCGTATCGATCATGAAACGTCAGGCCTCGGGCATAGCCGGGACAGAAGGCGACTCGCTCGAATTTTCCGCGCTGCACGTCAACCCGGCCCAGATAGCCGTGTCCTGAATCGAGCAGCCAGAGCTCGCCGTTGCGAACCCGTGGCGAGTGCGGCATCGATAGACCGCGGACGACCGTTTCCTGACTGGCGACGTCAATCACCAGTCCACCATCCGTGCGGTGGTCTCGCCAGCCTTGTCGATGGTCCGTGTCGGCACAGGCGGTGACAAAGCGGGCTACGCCTGCGTCGCACGCCAGACCATTTAGATGACAGCGATCTTCGGCCGCGAGCTTCGTGATGAAGGCCGGCTGCCAGAAGGGGGCAAAGCTACGCGAATCGCTAGAGCTCGACAGACAGCTGAATAGAGTATTGACGAAGATCAGCTGCTGTTCATGATTCACGGCCACATCATGGGCATCGATATCACCGGTGGTCGAGGCCAGACTCGGGACGAACAAACGGTCGTAACCGTCTTCCGTGGTTGCGCCTTCATCCAGGACGTTGTCGAGTCGCCACAGCTGAAACGCGCTCGCCAGCCAAAACGTTTGTGTGTCCGACCAGAGTCCCATCACGCGGTTGAAAGTCCGTTCGAAAACGGAAAGGCGATCTTCGGACTTCGTCCCAACGAAAAACAGCTTCCCGATTTGATAGGTGCTGAATGCCAGGCTGATCGGAGACCGTCGCAGCCACGAAGCGAAACCGGGTGAACTGAAGATCTGGTATTTAGGTTGATTCATGCGAGTGAATCCTTCACTCAGAAAAATGGAAAGCGACTATTCTAATCGAATCAGCCGACGTCGTCGCCGCGTGATTGTCGCTTGCGGTCTTCATGCTGAAACCAGAATTCCAGTGAAGCGGCTGTGTCTGGACTGAGTGATTTCGGAAGCAGGGCTGGCAGGGGGGACGCTGCGACATAACGGCCAGCCTGAAAGGCCGCCACGATATCCCGACTGTCGAACTCTCCGTCGCAATTCCAGTCTCCATCGGCCCACGACGAATTGTCCGGGATGGCATCCTCATATTCTCCTACGCGGAACACGGCCACCAGGTCGCTCGAATTGAAGACGCCATCCAGATTGGCATCACCGGCTGAGGTGCCAAGTACGTTTTGGATCAATTCGTCCATGTCCTTCAGGTCGACCTTGCCGTCCGTATTCAGATCGAAGGAGCTGTCCGAGTCATCTTCGCGAATGGCCAGGCAGAGTCGGTCGATGTCTTGGGTGTCGATTTGGCCATCCGAATTGAAATCCGCCTGCCTCGAGGTTTCATTGCGGTACCAATTCACGCGACCCAAATCGAACGATCCTGCCAGCAGGTCCAGTCGTCCGTCGTTGTCCAAGTCGGCGGCCAAGATGGCACTGATCTCTCGAACGTCTTCGATCGCCTCGCCCGCTGAGAAGTTACCTTGGCCGTCCAGGTTCTCATACCACTTTAAGGCCGATTCTGCGTTTGGAACGATCGATCCAGCCACAATGTCCAGGTCGCCGTCATTGTCGAAATCGGCGAGCTCCACCGACTCATAACCAGCCTGCTCACCCTGGGCAATCAAGATCGGCCGACTGAAATCTCCGGTGCCGCTGGTGTTGGACATCCAGGATAACTCGTTGTCATTGAACGAGGCGACGATGATATCCAGATGCGAGTCACCGTCGATATCTCCGACATCGATTCCCAAAGGAATATCGGAGGAGGTGGAGAGCACTCGTTTCGTTCCAAAGTTGCCATTTCCATCCGTATTTTCGAACCAGGAGATTTCGTCTTGATTGATCGATGAAACGAGGAGATCCAGATCGCCGTCGGCATCGAAGTCGGCAGCCCGCAGGTCTTTCGGTCCGGCCAGGTTCGTCCCGATGGTTTGCTCACGACCGAAATTACCCGAGCCGTTGTTCTCGAACCAAACGACTTTACCTCCATAGATCGTACTCACCGCGACGACGTCGACATCACCATCACCATCGATATCGGCCGGAATCGCTGCCTCCGTAAACACCAGCGAATTACTGATGACCTTGCGACTTGAGTAGCTTCCGTTCCCATCGACGTTTTCGTACCAGGCCACCGTACTGTCGGTTTGAATTGCAACCAGTACGTCGGCATCGCCGTCACCATCCAGATCGGTACCACGGATGTAAATTGCGTTGAGGACGTTACTGTCGATCACGTTTCGGGTTCCAAATGTCCCCTGTCCGTCAAGGTTTTCGTACCAGGCGAAGATGCCATCGATTTGCGAGGCGGATAACGCATCAAGGTCACCGTCGCCATCGATATCAATGGCATCGACGTATTCAACTCCTGCTGCACCGCCAGTTGAAATCGTTGTACTGCGCGTAAAGCTGCCACGCCCATCGACGTTCTCGAACCAGAGGATGCGATTGTCGTCGTATGAGGCAATCGGAAGATCGAGATCACCATCGCCGTCCAGATCGGCGGCAATCGCTGATGTCGGGTGTTGACCGTTTGAAAGGATGATCTGTTCGGCCCCAAAGCTACCTTGACCGTCGAGGTTCTCGAACCAAGTAGTTTCTCCATCGAAAGCTGAGGCAGCGATCAGGTCCAAGTCGCCGTCGTTGTCCAGGTCGGCAGCATCGAGAGTTTCGACACCCTCAGATGTTCCGACCACCAACTGTCCGAGGCCGAAGTTTCCCGTGTTGCCCAGGTTTTCATACCAAAGGATGGGGCCTTCGCCTCCGCCGACCACATCGATATCACCGTCGTTGTCGAGATCGGCACCGATCACCTCGATCGCGACGAACAGGTCGTCGGCGATCACGCGTTGATCACCAAAGGTTCCCTTTCCATCTTCGTTTTCGTACCAGGCAATTTTGTTGTCACCGTAGGAGGCCGTCATGACATCGAGATCACCATCGCCGTCTAGATCGGCGGTTGCGACGGCAAACGGATTTGCGACCTCCACGGAAATAATTTCTTGTGCGCTGAAGTTGCCCGCGCCGTCATTCTTGTACCACGATACATCTGAGTCATAGGTGTCTGAAGACGTCGATAACACGTCTACATCGCCATCGCCGTCCAGGTCGCCTACTTCGATAGCGTGCGGTCGAAAGGCAATGTCGGTTACGAGTTGTTCTTCGCCAAAGCTGCCACGGCCATCGAGGTTTTGGAACCAAGAGACTTTGTTGCCGACTGCAGAGGAAGCGACAATATCCAGATCGTTGTCGCCGTCGAAGTCCGCAGCGCGGACCATTGTCGCTCGTGGTAGATTCTCCGAGATGATCGTCAATTTGCCATAGTTGCCCTGCCCATCGACGTTGGCGTACCAGCCAAGTCTTCCATCTTGATAGGAGGTTGTGACAAGATCGAAGTCGCCGTCGCCGTCGAGATCGGCGGGGACCGTATGGGTAGGTCCGGAGTGATCGTTGGCGACGATCTGTGCTTGCGGTGCGAATGTAATCGCAAGAACCCGACGGTTCTCTAGGTATTCGATTCGAAGGTTGCGCCCCGGGCGTCCACGTTGTTTCACGTCGTCGTCTCGTTGTTGTAATCGATGAATGACTTCTCGTTAACGACTCAAGTCAGTGAGTCATCGTCGTTTCGGAGCAAACGTTTTTTTTACGTTTGCCGTTGTCGTTGTTTGTCGGAATCAAGGGTGGCCAGTGCAGCTGCCCAGTGAGCTCGAAACGCCGAATCACTTAAGGCCGACGCTGCTCCCAACTCTTGTTCGTAAGTTCCGGCCTTGAAGGCTTCGACGAGATCAGCCGACGAAAAGATTCCGTCGCAGTTCCAGTCGCCTTGCATCCAGCCCGCGATTCCCGCTGTTTGGTTTTCGTACAACCCCTCTCGGAACACGATCACAAGATCGCTCGAATTGAAACGGCCATCGAGATTCGCATCGCCAGCCGAGGTCTGCAGGATGTCTTCGATGAGTACGCTCAGGTCATCCTGATTGACGAGGGAGTCGGCATTCAGGTCGTATGCGAGATCGGGATCTTCCTGACCTATGGCCGCACACAGCAGAGCAATGTCGGCCGCATCGACGACCGTGTCGCCGTCAAAATCACCGGCGGAGCTTTGGTTTTCGTACCAGGCGATATTACTCGTTCCGTAGGCTGCCGCGGAAAGGAGGTCCTGATCACCGTCGCCGTCGATGTCGGCGACCGCCAATTCGAAGACTCGCTCAACATTGCCCGATGTCACGAACTGCCCCTCATAGCTGCCATCGTTCAGCCTTTCATAGCGAATCACGAAGTCGTCCGAGGCCGTCAGGATATCGAGGCTTCCGTTGCCGTCCATGTCCGCAAGTTGTAAAGCCTCGACTCGCACAATTCCCAAACCGATCAGCTGCGGAGCTCCGAAGGTGAGCGGGGCAGTTTGTTCCAGCCAGACGATACGGCCTGCACCATATTCCGTCACGACCAGGTCCAGGTCTCCATCACCATCCAGGTCGCCTGCTTCGACAGCCGTCGAGCCTTCGCCCGTGGTCAACGTCTTGGCAGAGGCAAAGTCGCCTTGGCCATTGGTGTTCTCATACCACGCAACGCGACCATCTCCATAGGAGGCGCTGAGAATATCGAGGTCATTGTCACCATCCAGATCCGCGGACGTTACCCATTCGGCTGAAATGGCATTGCGGGTCAGAATTTGGATGCGACCGAAGTCACCTTGACCATCCTCGTTCTCATACCAGGCAATAATGCTGTCTCGAGCAGAAGCGGTCACCAGGTCGAGGTCACCGTCGTTATCAAAGTCGGCCGCATGAACGTCGATCGCACCGACCGTTTGTCGAGAAACGACCTGTTGGGAACCGAATGTGCCAGCTCCGTCTTCATTTTCGTACCAGGCAATTTTGTTGTCTTCATAGGAGGCTGAAACAACATCCATGTCACCGTCGCCATCCAGATCCGCGGCGATCGCCGTTTGGACGCTGCGTACGCGTTGACTGATGACTCGTTCTTTGGAAAAAACTCCGTTGCCATTCAGATTTTCGTACCAAGAAACTTCGTCGTCATTGTTGCTGGCGACCAGCAAATCGATGTCCCCGTCGCCGTCAAAGTCGGCGGGAGAGACTGACGCGGCTCCCGAAGCATCGGAAAGAACCTGATTAGGAACGCTGAAAGAGGCTTGCCCATCATTGCGAAACCAACTGACTCGATTGTCGAACAGAGACGCTACAACGACGTCTAGCGAACTGTCCCCGTCGACGTCGACCACCGTGATTGCCTCGGCGCCATTCAATTCATCGGAAATCAGTTTTTCACCGCTGAAATTACCGGATCCGTCCAGGTTTTCGAACCACGTCGTTTTGCTTTCCTCGAAATAATAAGACGCCGCCAACACATCTTGATCGCCGTCTCCATCGAGATCACCCAGTGCCACGAACTGGCCTCGGTTTGCCATCGTCGATAGATCCTGTTGGGGGCCGAAGTTGCCCTGTCCATCGACGTTTTCAAACCAGGCGATCGTCGCATCCCAGTAGGATGCCATGAATAGATCCAGGTCGCCGTCCCCGTCTGCATCTCCCAATGCAATCGCCTCTGGACCATTGTTGCTGGTGGTGAGTTTTTGTTGGGCCCCAAAGTTACCGTCTCCCTGATTCGGGAACCAGGAAATTGTATCGTCCATCCGTGACGCGACAATAATGTCCGGGCGATTGTCCCCGTTGATGTCTCCCACGCGGACGCTGCGGGGGCCATCGGTATCGAGCGAGATTAATCTCTCTCCTGTGAAATTTCCCTGGCCGTCGTTTACGTACCAGGCAACTTTGTCGTCGATCCATGAACCGGAGACGAGATCGATGTCGCCATCCCCGTCGAGGTCGGCTGCTGCAATGGAACGCACGGCGTCGGTTCTGGTCGTAATGATCTCGGCACTGTCAAACTCGCCGCCTCCCAGGTTCCGATACCACTGGATCTGATCGTTGCCGTAAACTGCGACTGCAACATCTTGATCGTTATCGCCATCAAAGTCGGCGACCGCGACTTCGCGAATGCGTATGACGTCTCCCGATTCGTCGATGGAATCAATCAGGCGTTTGTCGAAAATGCCGTTTGTATTCTCGTACCACGAAAGATTGCCGTCCAACTGCGATGCCACAATCAGATCAAAGTCGCCATCCTGGTCGATGTCGGCCGATCCTAGAGCTGCGGGACCGATGGCATCCAGTGGATCGATAATCTGTTGCTCACCAAACGTAATCGCCGCGAGCAAATGTCGAGCCTCGAGTGACTCGCGGAGATGAAGTCGCCGATGACGACGTGCTCGGTGAATTGAAGTTGATTGCCTCACCCGTATTTTCCCTCAACCGTTTCCGCTCACGGCCCCGTTTATCGAGCGTCCATTGGTAGACTTCCGAACCGATCATAATTGTCCGCGACAAATTCGGCAAATTAATCCGGGAGAGGGAAACCGGAGAATGGCTTTCCACGGCATTTGAAGGTTGAAAACCATGAGCCAAGGCGCGACATCACAAGATTATTTAACGAGGATTACTCGACAGGGCGGAGAGTGCCGAGTCGCTTAGGGTAACGGGAGAACCAGCCCTTCTAACTCGGCTAAGTTTTGCGGTAACCCATGCATCACGCGCTTTTCAGAGATCAAGAGTTTGGGCATGCGGCCATTCGACCTGCTCAAAACGCCGTATACATTGATTGCTTTTTGCAGCGTCTCGGGTACCCAAAGGTCGAGAGAAACGTTGTTCAGTTTGTCTTTCCCGACAAGCGTTTCCGCAAAAGCTTCCGCCTTGGCCGGAGTGACTTTCCCCTGGTGCTTGAACATCGCTTCATGGAATTCAACAAATTTCTCCGGATCTGCTCGCCAGACCTTGAGACCAAGCGTCGCCAATTCGCATGCGTATTGATGATCCTTCGCGCCAGGACGCATGTACGAGTTGCAACTGCGATTTAAAGGACAAGGGATGACGACGACGCCAAGTCGGTCTGGATATTTTTCAAGCAATTGGTCGAGCGCACCGTGCAGGTCGCGGCAGGTGTGGCAGGTGTAGTCAAAATACTTGACGAGAAAGACTTCAGCATCCTTCTTGCCCAGAAAGGGAACGTCTCCAACTTCATACTCAAGCTCGCCACCGAAATAGCGGAGGACTCTGGGGGTGAAAGAGGTCTCGTCCAAATGCGCCGGCAATTCCAGGGAAGGTTCATCGGCGGATGAGTTTGGCAAGGTGGTTGGTTCTACGACGCCTGCTTTGGGATCCGTTTGTTTGAAATCTTCAGGAGGATTGCAGGGTTGAGTTTCTGCGGCGGTCGAGATCGCCTCCGTGTCGGGCGATTCGAACGTTGTGGCTTCGGAGCCCTCGCTGATTTGGTAGGTTTTTGGAAGTGGCCCCCAGATCTGTCCTGTAACCAGTGCGAACATTGCAAGCACGGTCATGGCGAAGGCTGGCGGTAGAATTCTGTCGCGGTGGTGGAGTGGCGCTTTGCTCAAGCCATGAATGATGATACCGGCTGCGGAGATTCCCAACGCGTGTAGCACGATGCACCATGGGCACAATTGTTGTTCGACGGCGATTTGCAGAAACATGAACCAGATCGCGGCGGTTGCAAGTAATAGTCCCATGAAGACGATGGCGCACTGGGACCAACGTTGCCGACCTGCCGTGGTCGAAGTTGTGAAAAGAACGAGATAGGCGACCAGGCACCAACCGCTGATGGGGATCAGTAGCCAGCTTGACCATCGACCTCCCAGGACATTTGCACAGTCGGCATCGCCACCGCATCCGATCAGATTCGTGATCTGTCCGGTCCATTTCATAAACACCAGATAACCTGCCATCAGCATAGCGGTGACGCTGATGGCTTGGACCGCGATCCTATGTTTGCTATCAAGGAGCGTCCATGTCATGTCGCTTCGATTAGCTGATGGGAAGAGTTCGGTCATGCTTCAAAGATAGATCGCCAGTCCTGTCGTCGCAACTCGCACAAAAATGGTGCGGTTGGGGGGGCTGCCGGGTTGCCGTTCCGAGGGGCTCGTCCGATACTGCGATGTAACTGAAGCAGCGACCTTTGACACACGAGTGGCCGGTTTTCATGAATTCAACTTCGCCCACGGACCGACCCTATCAGTGGATTGCGAAAGCCGCCTGGCTGATTCGCCTTCGGTGGGTTGCAGTGGCTGGACAGTTGGCGACGATTATTGTTGCGGCCTTTGTCTTGTGGATTCCGCTCGCTTTAGGACCGTTGCTCGCGGTGATTGCGTTCACGGCATTCACGAATTGTTGGCTGACGCTTTCCTTGCGATCGATGAGTCCATTGGCTGAGCGCCGATTGTGGATCGACGGAGCAGCACTGCTCGGTGCTGTGATGGTAATCGACCTGTTGTCGCTCACCACGCTCTTGTTTTTCGCCGGTGGGGCGACGAATCCGTTTGCCGTCTTTTATCTTGTGAATCTGGCTCTTGGCGCAGTCATTCTGCCAGAAAAATGGGGTTGGAGTTTGATAGCTGTCGCGGTGGGTGGATTGGCCTTCGTACTTGTTTTCCATGTTGAAGTTCCCGAGCTCAAGTTTTCAACGGGTCCTCAGGGATTGGTGATCAGCTTTAGCGAATTAGGTCTATTCGTCGCGATGACGACTTGTGCCTTGGTGATCATTCTGTTTGTCAAGCGAGTCATTCATCAGCTTGAAAACACGCAGGCAGAATTGCGTCGCGTCGAACGAGAAAAGTCACGCAGCGAAAAACTTGAAGCACTTGGGACTTTGGCAGGTGGAGCGGCTCACGAGCTCGCGACGCCGCTTTCGACGATTGCGGTGATTTCTAATGAAATGTCACGGCATTTGGGTGAGCAGAAAGAAACGCTTGCAGAAGACGTTGCCTTGATTCGAACAGAGGTTGATCATTGCCAAACCATTCTTGCGCGCATGACCGGTCGTGCCCGTAAAATTGCCGGGGAACCGTTAGAACTTATTTCCGTTGAAGCCTTGATTCACTCCACGATCGACGAACTCACGGACGCCAGCCGTATTGATCTTGTCATGCCGAAAGAAGTGGCTGCCGTGGATGTACAAGTGCCTCCTGACAGCCTGGCCCAGGCGCTCCGCGGACTCCTCCAAAATGGGCTCGATGCCAGCGGTCCGGAGGGAAGAGTCCATTTGTCCGTCGCAAAGGGGGTGGATCGCGTGCGAATCGTCGTGCATGACGAAGGGCCCGGGATGGAAGCAGCCACCTTCGAGCGGGCGGGAGAGCCCTTCTTCACAACGAAAGAGCCAGGTCGTGGGATGGGTTTGGGACTGTTTCTCGCCAGAAGCGTGATTGAACGGCTGGGAGGAACGTTACAACTGGATTCTTCGGCAGGAGCAGGGGTGACCGCCGTTGTCGAACTGTCCACCGGGAATCAATCGTCTGCTTTGTAAGCGGTCCGAATCTTGTCATTTGGGACAAACCTCGAATACTTCACAGGAGCGGTGGTGGATCCTTTTGCCTCTTCCCGCTTAAAGGCGAATGGCCGTCTGTGCGACAATTTGCCGCATGTTTGAAAAGTCCTCCCATTGATAGACTCAAAATGAGATATTCGATGAAGTTTGAGGTTCGAGACGCGCAGTTCTCCGACAGTGATCGAGCGGTGGAAAAAGTCGAGATTACGTCAGTGGAAGACCGGGGCCGCGAGCGACTTTTGCTCGTGGACGACAGCGAATTGTTCCGCGAGCGACTCGCACGCGCTTTCCGAGATCGTGACTTCGAGGTTCGGACGGCAGCAGATTACGACGAAGCGATGCAATTGGCGAGAAAGGCGGCGCCAGACTTGGCCGTTGTCGACTTGAGAATGCCGGGCCGGACCGGCCTAGAACTTGTTCGTGATCTGCTCCGCGTCTGCCCCTCTACACGCGTCGTGATCTTGTCTGGGTTCGGAAGCATCTCGACTGCAGTCGAGGCCGTTAAGTTGGGTGCGGTGAACTTTCTACCAAAACCAGCTGATGCGGATGACATTCTGGCTGCATTCGAGCGATCCGAAATCAATCTGGAGGAGACACAGACGGAGAATCAAGAGGTTCCGTCACTCGCACGTGCTGAATGGGAACACATTCATCGTGTGTTGGCGGATTGTGCTGGCAATATTTCGGAGGCAGCTCGACGCCTGGGGATTCATCGAAGATCACTACAAAGGAAATTGCGAAAGCGAGCACCGGACTAGGTTGGATTTCATGGCCCTCTCCCTGTTGAACAGCACCGCAAATCGCTCAGGACTGCTCCCTGACGCCACGGCTCGCTCTTCAGAAGTTGTCTGGGATCGATCTCGCTGCAGCACGGTTGATGGCGACCTCCAACGTCGAGCAGGCGAGATCCATCGTCTCGAACTCGACTACCATCCTGTCGACCTGGCGAACATCTTGTTCCAACCCTGGTCTCCGCTTAGTCGGGATCGCTCTGAGCGGATGCCGGCCCGAGACGAGAAACTCCTTTTCTGCGAACTGAACATCGCGAAGCAGCGGTTGTCAGAGGGCCGACAACGACTCGATCCCGACCATCCCGATCCTCTCTTGCTGTCGGAACTTGAAGCCTATCGGAATCGAGCTGACGCGATACATCGACATCTTGTCGAAGTTTTCTTCAAATTAGCGATTTCGGTAGCCAGATCTTTTTCCGATCCCCGGACTGAATTGGACGATCTTATCGGGCAAGCCTGCGTGACTCTCATTCGTTCGGTGGAGCTGTTTGACCCTCATCGAGGCTACCGATTTAGTTCTTATGCAACGCGGGCCATTCGCACCGAGTTGGGGCGTTTTGTCACGCGGCAACGGAAACGGGCTTTTGTAAACCTTGATTCGAATGATCTGATTTGCATTCATGATCAGCGTTCAACCGAGTCGGAGCAGCGACTGCGACGCCGAGCAATTTCCACATTGGATGTGATGATCGGTGAGCTAGGGCAGCGGGAAGCTCACGTCGTTCGCTCTCGTTTTGGGCTCAGTGACTACCCGGGCTGCACGTTACAAACGCTCGCCGACGAATATGGCGTGACCCGAGAACGTGTTAGACAATTGGAACGTCGTGCGATCACGAAGCTTCGGCAAATGGCTGTGACTCCTGAGCGACAGCAGGCATTCGATACGTTGGAAGAATGCCTATCTTGAACTCTCTGTGAAGAGGCGACAATTCCATCGTTTCCGGTTAAACTTCAAGCATGCACGATATGGAGATAACCTGGGGAATCGCATGCGTTTTCTTCCTTACTCATTAATGCAGCTAGTCGTGGTTTGTTTACCACTCAGTAGTTTTGCTCAGGAATTAGATTCCTTCGAGCATCACTCTGATATTGAACTCTCGCTGTTTGCATCAGAGCCCGACGTGGTCGATCCCGTCGCGATTGATTTTGCAGCAGATGGGACATGTTACGTTGTCGAAATGCGGGATTACCCATACGGGATAGGGCCCGAGAATCGCCCCGGTGGAACGGTGCGTCTACTCCGTGACCGCGATCAGGATGGGCGAGCCGACCAGTCGGTGGTCTTCGCCACCGATTTGAGTTTCCCGACTTCCGTTAAGGCCTGGAAAAACGGCATCCTGGTTTGCGCCCCTCCGCAGGTGCTCTATCTCGAAGATACTGATGGCGACGACCAAGCTGACGTCAAGCGAGTTGTTGTGGATGGCTTACGTCTCGGCGTGACGGACAGTAATGCGAACAGTCTTCGTTTTGGATTTGATAACCGTTTGCACCTTGCCAACGGCGGGAATGGTGGAAAGATTTTTTTCCCGCAGATGCCTGACCAGAAACTGTCGATCCGCAGCGCTGATTTGTCCGTCGATCTCGACCAGCAAGACCTGAAGCGAACTTGGGCGACGGGAGGCGGCTTCGGGCTGATTTTTGATTCCTGGGGGAATCGGTTTACAACCTATAACATTGAGTACCTCCAACAACAGATCATGCCCTTGGAGTTACTCGAGTCGAGGCCTGAGCTTCCGAGATGGGAGCTGACTCACAGCATCTCCGATCACGGTGCATCCGCTCGCATTTATCCGATCGTCGAAGCTGTGACGCGGGTCAACCATCCCGAGCAGGCCGGTCACTTTTCTTCCGCCGGGGGGATGGGCATCATTCCGGCCGGGTCACTTTTTCCGACATTGGACAACAGCATTTTCGTCTGCGATGTCGTCTGTAATATCGTGCATCGGGATCAACTCTATGTGAACGGACCGATATTCGGAGGACGACGCGCTGGGGAAGAACAGACTCGTGAGTTTATTGCCAGCCGCGATCCGAATTTTCGGCCCATTGGTCTCGAACATGGACCTGACGGCGCGATCTATCTGCTGGATATGCAGAGAGCAGTCATCGAACATCCCGATTACATTCCGGAAAAAGTGCTGCAACACATGGATGTTCGAGAGGGTGAGAACCGCGGACGCATTTATCGAATTGTTCCGCGTGGTTCGAAGGCAATGGATGTAGTTCGTCCCGCTGCTTTGAGCGAGGTCGAACGGGTCATCGCTTTGGGGCATCCTAATCCCTGGGTTCGTGATACAGCGCAACGCCTACTCTGGGAGAATCGTTCCGCGGCGACCTCTGCACGGGTGAGTAAGCACGGCCTTGGGGCATCCCAACCCGAGGCTCGAGTGAGAAGTCTCTGGCTGTTGGATAGTCTGGGTCAGCTTTTTAAAGACGATCTTTTGTCCGCGTTAAAAGACTCGCATCATGGAGTCCGACAAACCGCCGTTCGACTCGCCGTGAATTATCCAGAATGGTCGGCAGTCGGCAAGGAACTGGTAGGCCGTTTGCAAGACGAACATCCACACGTGCGATATTGGGCGGCTTTGTCTGTTTCTTCAGCGCCTGCGGATGGCAAGGCTCAAGGTTTGTGGGCAATGTTGAAACTCGATGCCACCCATCCCTGGTCGCGACGAGCTGTCTACGTGGGAGCTAATGAAGCGAGTTTCGAACTGCTAAAGAGAGTCGTCGCCGATCCAGATGATGTTGACGTGGCCGATCAAGTGCTTCGCGAATTGTCAGCCAATGTCGTGGCGGCTTTGCCCGCGGGCGATCAGGAACGCTTGGTCGTGTGGGCCCAGCAAGCGCCTCTTCAGCTTTCCCCGGAATTACAAAAGTCGCTGCTGACAGGATTTCATGAAGGGTGGGAGCGACGGCCCGCACAACGACTGGATGCGCCGGTCCTGTCCCGTTTGCTCGCCGGTTGGGAAAATGCCGATTCGTCTCTCGACTTGCCATTGTTCGATCTCTACCGCCAGTCGGAGGTAACGGCACCCGCTTCCCTGCAGGCTCGTTTGACAAGGGCCAGCACTGCCGCTGGACAACCCGATGTACCGCGCTCTGATCGCTTGGCTGCGATTCGAATCCTTGCTCGTCTTAATCATTCCGAATCGACCCCGCGCCTTGTCGATCTACTGAATGCGAATGAGGACCTCGAAATTCAGCAGGCAGCTCTTGAGGCCCTTGAGCAGCTCAACGACCCGAAGACCGCACTTTTGATCTCTCAGGTTTGGACACAACTGCGACCGACGCTTCGGACTAAGGCGATCCAATTGATGCTCTCCCGGCGGAATTTCCATAGTGATCTTCTGGACGCCGTTGAGCAGGAGCGGATTGCTGTCAATGAACTCAATCTAGATCTTGAGCAACGACGAACCTTATTGCGATGGTCCACAGCCGAGATCGCTGAACGAGCGAAGGCGTTTTGGGGAGATGAGGAATACAGCAATCGGAAGGCGATCGTCGAGGCATGGTTGAGTCAATTACCGGAGCAGGGCAGTGTCGCAACCGGCAAGCAACTTTTTGTGAAGCATTGCGCGACTTGCCATCAGGCAGGTGACGTTGGGAATCGCGTCGGGCCGGAACTGACTTCTCAATCCCACCGAAGTGTGGAAGACCTGCTGTCGCACATTCTTGATCCCAATATGGCGATCAATCCGAACTATGTGACATGTGTCGCTCAAACGGTTGATGGACGAGTGGTTCAGGGCTTGCTGGCAGCAGAGGATAACGCGGGGGTAACCTTGATTCAGGCAGATGGCAAGCGCCAGACAATCGCTCGGGAGCAAATCGAAACGCTTGAGACGCTCAAGACCTCGCTCATGCCTGAAGGGATCGAAAAGGAGCTGAATCCGGTTCAGATGCGATCGTTGATCGCGTTCTTGCAGCAAAAGTGAGCTTCCAGCTGAACTCGATCCTTCGATTTTCGATAGTCTAATTCATCGCGAATTCAACTCTGTGATTGAACAAAGTCCGGGCTTTTCGGATCGTCTTAATTCTGTCATCTTGGATCGAGACGCGAAAATGCAGAGGTCTCTTGCGGAATGCGTCTCGTCGAGGACTTACCATGATTCGAGTTGCTGCCGCTGATGATGCCGCTGAAATTCGTCGCATTTACGCGCCCGCAGTCAGTCAGGAAGTTATTTCCTTTGAGACTGTGGTGCCGTCAGAGCGCGAATTACAGCTGCGGGTCGCAACCACGTTGGAAAGATTTCCATGGCTCGTGCAGGTGGGTGACCAAGGGCTGGTCGGATTCGCCTATGCATCCTCTCATCGTCTGCGAGATGCGTACCGATGGTCGGTCGAAGTTTCGGTTTACGTTGATGTCGATTGTCGACGGCAAGGATGCGGACGGCAGCTGTTTGAAAAGCTCTTCGCCATCCTGGTTTTACAGGGATTCTACTCCGCTTTTGCCGGCATTGCCGTCCTGAATCAAACGAGTCAGGCGTTTCACGAGTCCTTGGGGTTTCGGCAGGTCGGCGTTTTTCCGAGTGTGGCCTTCAAGCATGGTGCGTGGCGCGACGTGGGGTGGTGGTATCGGTCGCTCCATGAAATGCCATCGAGTGAACCCGCGGTACCGATTCCGTTTACCCAATGGCTAGCAGCGAATTCAGACTGCATTTAGCGATCTGGTTTCGAGAGCATGGCAGCAGTTTGCATTATTGTCCAACAGTGACTCGTTCGTTTCCTTTTGTGAATTTGCTATCGGATGTCTGCAGAAAAGACCATGGCGATCGTCATCCGGCTGGTCGAGTTCAGCGAGTCGAGCTACGTTAGCACCTTGTTTACGGAGGATTTTGGCAAGATTACTGCCTTGGCGAAGGGAGCCCGGCGACAAAAGAGTCCGTTCGAGAACGCCCTTGACCTGCTTGCCATTTCTCGCGTAGTGTTCCTCCGCAAATCGTCGTCAGCGATGGATCTGCTGACTGAGGCTCGCTTGGAACAGCCGTTTCGAGCGGCTACCCGTGATTTGACTTGTCTTTATGCGGGTTACTACGTCGCAGAGCTTTTGCAAACAATGACCGATGAGCGTGATCCTCATCCTGAGTTGTTTCGTAGTGCCTGTAAGACATTGCAGTCCTTAAATGGGAGCCAGGATGTCGGTATAGAAGTCGCCCGATTCGAACTGTCGACGCTTCGAGATTTGGGGCATCTGCCTACCTTTTCTGAATGCGTTGAGTGTGGGGTTTCGATCCCTTTGAATGGACGAAGAGTGTCATTTGGGCAACTTGCGGGAGGAGTTGTTTGCCAGCGTTGTCGAGTTGGGAAGCGACATGTGGTGAGTTTGAGTAGCAACGCTATTCAATCTTTGATGCAGCTTTCTGATCTGAATTCGTCTCGCGATGCGATCGAGTTGACAGCGACTGTGCGTGGAGAAATCCGTGGGTTACTCAATGGATATATCAGCCATCTGCTAGGGCGTCGGCCCCGCATGTATGGATACCTGACTCAACTTCGGTGATGGAAGGCTCGGAAAATAGCGAGAGGTGACAAGGATGTCGCAAACGATTCGAATCACGGTATTGCGTTGCTGTGTTCCAAGCAGGCACGAGGCAGTTTGGCGTTTGGGAACGCTCGGTATGCTCTCTCTCTTGCTGGGATGTTTCACAAGCGTCAGCGTCTGGGGACAGGCCCCGAATTCGAACAGCGCTGAGCCGGTTGTGCGTGGACAGCAGGAAGACGAGATTGTTCGTCTTCGCGAAGAAGATAACGGATTCCTACGCTATGTGAGTCCGTCGAAGGCAATCGAGTCGGCCAGAGAAGCCGCTGGCTACGGTCCCGATGAGCAGTCGGCCAAGTCGTTTTTTGACGAAGGTGAGGCGATCTTCGTGGAAGCGACCAAGTTGACCGACGAGTCGCGGCAGAAGCAGTTCATGAAAGCGGCAAAGTTGTTCAAAAAAGCATCTTCCCGCTGGCCAAACTCAGTGATTGAAGAAGATTCGTTGTTCATGCTTGGTGAAAGTTATTTCTTTGCGGATCGCTATCCAAAGGCATCAGAAACCTACACGATGCTCGTCGTGAAGTACCAAAACACCAGACATCTGGATACTGTCGATAAACGGAGATTCGCGTTGGCTCAATATTGGGTTGAACACCATGAACTCGATCCGAGTTTACGTGTCACGCCGAATTTCTTCTCTAAGGATCGCCCGCTGTTTGATCAGTTCGTCGAAGGTATTCTTGTGTTCGACAAGATTCGTTTCGACAACCCAACAGGTAAATTGGCGGATGACGCCACCATGGCGGCCGGGATTGCATACTTCAAAAAAGGAAGATACCAGGCTGCGGACGAAATGTTCGCCGACCTGCGTCGGGCATTCCCCAACAGCGAACATCAATTTCAAGCCCATGTGCTCGGCGTTCAATGCAAGTTGGAGATTTACCAAGGTCCCGATTATGCCGTCACTCCCATGGATCAAGCTGAAGACTTATTGAAACAGGTCTATCGGCAGTTTCCTCAGGAGTCGCGTGAGCAACAAGAGTTCTTGAAGGAAGCCTGGAAGCAGGTGCGTTTGAATAAGGCCAGCCATGACTGGAGAATGGCAAAGTATTATGACAACCGCAAAGAGTATGCAGCGGCACGTCAATATTACGCACGCGTCCAACGGGATTATGCAGATACCAGCCTTGCTCAGGATGCCGCCGTTCGAGTGGCGGAGATTTCGGACAAGGCTCCCGAACCAGAAAGCCCCGTGCCCTGGCTGACCGATCTGTTTCCCACGCCCGAACAGCAAAAACCCCTGGTGGCTCAAGATCCGTTTCGTAGCCTGAAACGTTAGATTGTTCGTTGCGAGCCTCATTCTGAACCGGATGAATACACGGATGTTTGATCGAAGGTATCAATGCCTGGCTTGCCTGGCCTGGATCGCTGGCCTGCTGATTTTCACCGGTTGTGCCGGGTATCGTTGGGGATACCAAACGCTCTATCGGGACGATATTCGGACCGTTCACGTGCCGATCTTTGAATCGGATAGCTTTCGTCGAAATCTAGGAGAGAGGTTGACGGAAGCGGTCGTGAAACAAATCAATCTGAAGACGCCCTATCGAGTGGTCACGGCGGACCGGGCTGACAGTGTTCTCAAGGGACGGATTATATCCGAATCTAAGAATACGACTGCTGAGAACGAATACGATATTCCTCGTATTTACGAAGTCGACATGATTGTTGATATCAAATGGTATGGGGCGCAGGGCGAGTTGCTCTCAGACGCCGCTACGATCCCGCTCCAGGACTTCTTCATGCGGATTGGAGTTGAGGAAACGATGATTCCAGAATCGGGTCAGTCCGTTGCCACAACTTTCCAAGCCGATATCGATGAGCTCGCGGTGCAGATCGTTGAGCAGATGGAAATGATTCCTTGGTAGACAACCATTTCCTGGTAGACATTTCGTGATAGACTTGGGGTAATTATGAGTTCCCCGCATCACTTCCACGCTGATCGCCCCTCGGACGCTTCACTCGAAGCTCGCTTTCCGGATCGCGCAAATGTCTGGCAATTACGTGACCGGACTTTGAACTTTTCCAGAGTGCCTCGGGTCATGGGGATCGTCAACGTAACTCCCGACAGCTTTTCTGATGGTGGTGATTTTTTTGAACCGGAGCGTGCGGTCGAACATGCGCTGCGGTTAGTGCAGGAGGGAGCAGATCTGCTCGATATCGGTGGCGAAAGTACCCGGCCTTATTCGGCTCCCGTTGATGCGCCCGAGGAGTTGCGGCGGGTAGCACCCGTGATTGAAGGTCTCGCCAGGCAAACTGACGTTCCGATTTCGATCGATACCTCGAAAGCATCCGTTGCCCGAGCCGCACTCGATCTCGGTGCTCAGGTAATCAACGATGTCACGGGATTGGAAGGGGATCCCGAGATGCTTTCCGTGGCGGTGGAATCGAGAGCCGGGTTGTGTGCCATGCATATGCAAGGGACTCCCCAGACGATGCAGGACGATCCTCGCTATAACGATGTCATCCAGGATGTGGGCGAATATCTTTGGCAGCGACGCGAACATTTATTGCAGGCCGGTGTGGAGCGATCTCGGATCTGCCTCGACCCAGGGATTGGATTTGGGAAGACGCACCAACACAACCTGACCCTGATGGCAAATTGCGGAGCATTCCATTCGCTGGGCTGTCCACTGCTCGTGGGCCACTCGCGTAAAGGGTTTCTGGCAAAGATCCTGGGCAATCCGGACGAGGATCGGACGATCGCGACGGTGGGAGCCACGCTCTCACTCGCTCGACAGGGAATTCAAGTTGTACGTGTTCATGACGTTCTCCCGATCAAACAGGCCCTCCTGCTCTTTGAGGCGACAGGCGGGGTCGACGGCCGGGAGACAACCCTTGCTGAGCCACCGCCACAAGGGCCGGGCGGGTAGGTCGCCGTACAGAGCTTTCTGCGTTATGCTTTGCCTGCAGAAGGGCTTTCCTCGAGACTCCATCGCCTGATTGGAAGATGTTGGAACCGGTCGCCACGGCACCGGATTTAAAAATTTAGGGACGAAGTTGTATGCCAATACGAGTTACTTGCCCAAGTTGCCACGCCCGTTTTGATGTCAGCGAGAAATTCGCTGGGCAGACGGGTCCCTGTCCTAAATGCAAGAAACCGATTCGGATTCCTGACAAGGAAGAAGAAGTCGTTATCCATTCTCCAGATGAGTTTGGTCCGAAGGATTCTGAGGGACGCTCTGTCCTCAAGCCGCTGGAGCGTGAAGACAGCGCGATTACTCCCGTCATGATCACCGCCATCGTGGCGATTTCTCTAGGCGTGTTAATTGCCGCCTTTTTGTTAGGACGAGGTGCGGATGGTGTTTCAGTTTGGGTGTTGGGGGTCGGTGCCGTTTTCTTAGGACCGCCTGTGGCCTTTGCCGGCTACGGTGTGTTGCGAGACCATGAACTTGAGCCGCATCGTGGAATGAGTTTATTGCTGCGTTGCCTGATTTGTGGTTTGGTCTACGCGGCGCTTTGGGGAGCCTATTACTTCTTCAAGGTGTCGATCATGGAAGGCAACGTGGAGTTATTCAATCTAGTCTTCATCCTGCCACCGATGATTGCCATCGGTGCTACGGCAGGTCTTGCGAGTCTCGAACTTGATTTTACGTCCGGTGCGTTGCACTACGGATTTTATTTGCTCGTCACCGTGTTGCTGCGTCTTCTGATGGGGCTGCCGCCGTATTAGTGAGAGGGGGCTCGGATTTATGCGAGCCGGCCGATTCATGGCGAATGCGATTCAACAGATTGCTGAAATTCAAGCGCTTGCCGCTCCGCGCGACCGCATTCGTATCCCTCCGGAAATAGATGTGCCGATCACCCCACGCGTGAGGGCACTGATCGACACCGAGCAATTCCATCGCTTGGCTCATGTCTCTCAGCTCGGACTGGTTTCCCGCGTCTATCCGGCCGCTCATCATCGCCGCTTTGAACACTCTTTGGGAGTCTATCGACTCTCGTTGCTTTTCCTGCGACATCTTTCACATGATCACCGATTCCAGACACTCATTGAGCCGCGTGATGCCGAGTTGTTAATCGTCGCCGCTTTGCTCCATGACATTGGCCACTGGCCTTTTTGTCATCTCATTGAAGATCTCAAGCTGGATGGAATTCCCCGTCACGAGACATTTGCACGCAAGATACTGACCGAGGGCGAGCTGTCGCAAGTGTTGAATGATCAGTGGTCGCTCGATGGCCACGAGGTTGCCGATGTGCTGGAAAACTCCGATCTCGATGCGAAAGCACAGCTGATCAGCAGCATTCTGTCTGGTCCAATCGACGTGGATAAGATGGACTATTTGACTCGCGATAGTCTCCACGCAGGTGTGCCCTACGGACGTAATTTTGATCACGCGAGATTGATCGGGAGCCTGTGTCTCAATCAGCAGGGCGACGGTCTGGCTGTTTCTGAAAAAGGAAGGACGGCCGCGGAAATGATGGTTTTCGCGCGGTATGTCATGTTCAGTGAGGTCTATTGGCACCATGCGGTTCGTGCGGCAACGGCAATGTTGCAACGAGCCTTCTACCTGCTGCAAGATGACCTCGATTTTTCTTCGCTATTCCTGATGACGGAACAGCCCTTTATCGACGAGTTGGAACGCACGGGAGCTCAGCAAGCATCGACTACCGAGTTGCTGCAGGGGCTGTTCGGCAGCCGCCGACAACTCTACAAACGACAGCTTGAATGCAGTTACTACGAACAGCCTGAGATCTATTCCAAGTTGGCACGGCAGACCTATGGCCGATTGTTTGAGTTAAGTACGTCGATGGCGGAAAACTTAAGCCGCCTGTTGGGTAGCCAGGTTGATTCGCATCAAGTTTTGATTGATGCACCACCTGTGAAACTTGAAGTCCAATTCGCCGTCGATATTTACGACGGTAAACAGGATTGCTATCGGCCACTAGGCGACGTTTCGCCAGTCGTACGAACGCTGGCTGAGAAGCAATTCGATGACTATGTCAAACGAGTGCGTGTATTCGTGCATCCCGCACTCGCTCAACGAATTCAAGAGTCGGGTCAGACGATTGGCTGGTCCGATCTCATCTAGCTCTGCAATCCCTGCCTGATGTCCGGCCTACATGACATCCGGTTTGGTTGCCAATTGCATCCGTAAATTGAAGATGATCGCGTTGCGAAGCTCGCGGCGAGTGCTACGCGAATATTCGAGGTCGAGCCAACGGACAACGCCATTCGAGTCGATCAGGTAAGTTCGAGGCAGGATTCCGGTTGCCAATTGGCCAAATGCTTTTGACTCTTCGTCGAGAAGACATAGGGCATCACAGGGGACTGTCGATAGGAAACCTTGGACGTCTTCCGGCGTGTCACCGACGTTGATCGCCAGCACTTTGACTTTCGCATCTCGAAAACGGTTGACGACTTCTTCGTTAATGCGGCTGATCTGTTCGATGGCCATCGGATACTGCAGGTTCCAGAAAACGACGACGGTGGCTTGATCGCCATATTCCGAATCAACAGTAACGATTTGACCATCCAGCGTCTTCGCCTCAAGAGACGGGAAGGGGGTGTCGACATTGACGAGACATGTCTGCTCGTGCTGAGTGCTCAAGGTAACAATCGGTTCGTGAATGATTGCCTGCGCGTCCTCTTGGTTCAGCCCAATGTCCTGAACGGGTTCCGAAATGGTGACCGGGGTCTCGACGACCTTAGACTTTTCCGCGACGACCGCTTGCCGTGGAGGCGGTGAGGTAACCGTCCGAGAGGAACTTTTCGTATTACCAGATGTCTCGATGGGATCTGCTGAATCCTCATTGCAACCGGATAGAATTGCAACGACGACGAGCAGCCAAATACTGCGGAGGTTCGGAGTGGATTTCATTCGATTCTCCTACGAAGACGCCTAGTGCTGTGTCCAATCGCTCAAGGTGCAGGTCGCCGATTCTGACCGCTTTTTGAGATTATCGCGAGACCGGTTTTTACTTTTCAGCAGCTTGGCCGACGCGAAGCCCCAATTCTCGCAGTTGTTTGCCGTCAACCGTGCTCGGAGCACCCGTCATGAGGTCTGCGGCTCGCTGGGTCTTCGGGAAAGCAATGCAGTCACGAATGTTCTCCAAGCCAGCAAAGAGCATGACAAAACGGTCAATGCCCAAAGCGATTCCACCGTGGGGGGGCGCCCCAAGGCGCAGTGCGTCAAGCAAAAAGCCAAATCTTTCCTGGGCGGTTGTCTCGTCCATTCCAAGCAATCCGAAAACTTTGGATTGAATCGCATTATCGTGGATTCGGATGGTTCCCCCACCTGCCTCTGAGCCATTGATGACAAGGTCGTAGGCAAGGGCCCGAGCTTTGGAAGGATCGCTTTCCAAAACCTCAATATCTCGGGGGCGAGGAGCCGTAAAGGGGTGGTGCATGGCCACCCAGCGTTTCTCTTCGTCGTCGTAGTCAAACATTGGAAATTCGACGACCCAGGAGAAGTTCATCGCTTTGGGATCGTAGAGCTTTAGTTCCGCTGCTAAACGACGTCTCAAGCCATTGAGCACTCCACATGTCACATCCCATTGATCGGCACTCAACACGAGGAAATCACCGGGTTCAGCGTCGAGCCGATCTGCAAACTGGCCGAGGAGTTCTTCGCTGAAGTTTTTGGCAATCGGAGAGGCGAGTTTTCCATCGGCATCAACTTTGAACCAGGCTAGTCCCTTTGCTTTAAAGTCTTGGACGACGTATTCGGTGAGTTGATCGATATCTTTTCGAGAGTATTTATCAGCGGCGCCTTTGGCATTGAAGCCTCTGACGCGACCCCCGCTGTCAGCCACACCTCGGAAGACGCGGAATTCAGCCTGTGCCGCCAGATCCGTGCAGTCGATCAATTCCATGCCGTAACGAAGGTCAGGTGCATCGTGACCGAATCGCTCCATCGCTTCGTCGTAGGTCATCCGCGGTAGCGGGAGTGGGATGTCCAATCCCAGTAAATCTTTGGCAAGTTTCGCAACCAAGCCATCGATCATGTTGATGATGTCATCCATCTCAACGAATGACATTTCCATATCGAGCTGAGTGAATTCCGGTTGACGATCGGCACGAAGATCTTCGTCGCGGAAGCAACGAGCGACTTGGACATAGCGATCGTAGCCGGACATCATGAGAATCTGTTTGTACAGTTGAGGCGATTGCGGCAACGCGAAAAACGAGCCCGTATGAACCCGACTGGGGACCAGATAATCGCGGGCGCCCTCTGGGGTGCTACGACCGAGGATCGGTGTTTCGATGTCGACGAAATCGTTGTCTTCGAAGTAATCACGCATTCCTTTGATGATGCGACTACGCTGCACCAAGGTGTCCTGCATTACCGAACGACGGAGATCCAAGTAACGGTGGCGTAAGCGAAGGTCTTCACCCGGCAAATCTTGCTGGGTTGGAACAAAGGGAGCGTTTTCACATTTGTTGAGAATCTCAAGTGCGGTGCTACGGAGCTCGATCTCGCCTGTCCCAAGCTTCGGGTTGATCGTACCCTCGGGGCGATCCGTGACGATGCCGGTAACTCGAATCACATCTTCGGAACGCAGCGTGCGACCTTGGTCGAGCAGCTCGACACCGCTTTCGGGGCCAAAGACGACCTGTGTTTTGCCATAACGATCCCGTAAGTCGATAAAAATGGTACCACCGTGATCTCGGTAGCTGTCGACCCAACCGCAAAGCGTGGCCTCTTGGGATTGGTTTGATTTGCGGAGTTCACCGCAAGTATGGGTGCGTAACACGGTAGATCCTTTTTCAGGGAAATCTTTGTCGGCCCAGCCGATTGCCAGTCGGGACTTGAGCAAGGTTAGCTGACAGCCACCGAAAAGCCAGTTGTCAGGCGACCCCGTCAACCACTCGAGAATGGACGCCGGGGCAAACCCAACATTTTACTGCTTCACTCCCCGGGGTGCTAGGTTCAGGGATGCCGCAGTCGGATTGCCAGTTTCCGGCCTGCTCGCCGTCCCGACAGGGTGCTCCATTGAGCAGGGTGCTCCAGGGAACCTTGAAGGCTCTGCGGCCCTGCCTTGCTGTAACGGCGTTGTCAGGCCGTTTGGGGCCCTGGAGAAGGGCACGCAAGTGACATCGACGCCACCCACAACGCAGACGATGTATTTTGACAAACTTCGGTATGTTCAGGTCGCAAAGATGGCGTCGGCAACCTCTTGAGCGGATTGGTCATTTTGCCTGGCAATCCATCGACATTCGCTGAGGCTGCGGAACCATGTGATTTGCCGCTTGGCGAATTGACGAGTTCGGCTTTTCGTCCGATGCACGACAAAATCCAAATCGGCTTTTCCGGCAAGATGGGCAATCACTTCTGCATAACCGACCGCTTGTCGAGCTGTTCGGCTGAGGTTGCCTTTGTCTTCCAGTTCTTGGACTTCACGAACCAACCCTAGGTCGAACATCTCATCGACTCGTTCATTAATCCGTTGATGCAAAGTTGGGCGAGGCCAATCCAGCACAAAAACGCGGCAATTCTCGGCCTTGCGAGCTGCCTCGAATTGCAGTTGCAGATGGCTGATCGGCTGACCTGTCGCTTTGTGAACCTCAAGCGCTCGAATGATGCGCCGCACATCGTTGGGGTGTAACTTTGATGCGGATAGCGGATCGACTTGTTGAAGTCGGGTGTGCAGTGCTTCGGTTCCCACTCGTTGAATCTCATCTTGGATCCTCTGACGGAATTCTTCATCGGCCGGTGGACCGATGAAGGTGCCTCGCAGCAGGCTCTTGAGATAGAGGGGGGTGCCGCCTACAAACAAAACGGCTTTATTGCGGGAACGAATGTCGCGAATGCATTCTTGAGCGGCATCGACATAATCGGAAACGCTGTAGGTCTGGTCCGGAGTGACGATATCGATCAGATGATGCGGTATGAGAGACCGCTGTTCGATACTCGGTTTGGCGGTGCCGATGTCCATGCCGACGTAGATTGCCATGGAGTCGAGCGAGATAATTTCGGCGTCCAGCCGCTTTGCCAATTCCATCCCGATTTGAGTTTTACCGCTTGCGGTGGGGCCAGTCAGGAACCAGCAATCGGAGATTCTCAGTTCAGGATCGAGAGTATCGTCGGTCATGGGGGCAATTGTCAGCTGACAGTTATCGGTCTACGATAAGCACTTAGTTCTGAAAAAGCCGGAAAATTTGCTCCATCGAGGCCGTCTTCAGTACTCTATGCTTATGAGGTGAAAAGTCCGTTATTGTGCGCGGCAAATTGGCTTGTGAGAAGAGGTTTTGACGCAATGTCGTCTTCGCTTGACATTTTTTCCCAGTTGATGGAGATCATCGAAGATCGCCGCGATAATCCGCCTGAACGGTCCTATACGACCGCTCTGTTTGAAGGCGGCGTCGAAAAGATTGGCGGCAAGATCACGGAGGAGGCTGCTGAGGTTGTTGAAGCGGCTTACGAGGTTGACGAGGATAACGGCGACCATTTGGTCTATGAATCGGCAGATCTGATCTACCACTTGTTTGTGATGTTGGGTCACCAGCGAATTCCTTTGGATCGTGTTGCCAACGAGTTGGCGCGGCGATTTGGGACTTCTGGACTCGACGAAAAGGCGTCTCGATCGTAAGGCAAGAACGGAAAAAATGCGAAATCTACGCATCGGAGTTCCCAGTAAGGGACGGTTAAGCGAACTCGCTTCGGACTTGTTGAAACAGGCCGGGCTCAGCTTTCGTCGCCAGAACCGCAGCCTCTTTGCTCGGGTTCGTGAGATACCCGTTGATATCACCTTTCTGCGGACCGATGACATTCCTGTGTTGTGTGCGGAGGGCGCGATCGACATGGGGATTACAGGCAGCGACTTGGTCACAGAAAGCGAGGTCGACGTCGAAACGCGGTTGCATTTAGGAGTTGGCAAATGTCGTCTCGCAGTCTGTGTCCCCGAAGACAGCGATCTGAACAAAGCGTCGGACTTGGATGGGACTCGAGTGGCCTCGACTTTCCCCCGCACCACTGAACGTTATCTCGCGGAACATGACGCAAAGGCTCATCTTGTCAAACTATCGGGTTCGGTAGAAATCATGATCGCGTTGGGCGTTGCTGATGCGATCGTCGATCTTGTCGAAACCGGAAGTACGCTCGCGGCAAATCGCCTACGCATCCTTGACGAAATTGGGAATTACGAAACCGTTCTGATTCAGAATTCAAGTTGTGCTCAGGCGGAGCTCGCGGACCGAGTCGTCCGCCGATTAGAGGGTGTGGTCATCGCGCGTAGTTATTCGTTGTTGGAATACAATCTGCCTCGAGAACGACTTGCTGAAGCCGAGTTGATCACTCCTGGCTTCAATTCACCGACGGTGAATCCTCTTGAAGATCAGGACTGGTGTGCCGTGAGGGTAATGGTGCTCCATAAGGACGTGATTCGAGTCATGGAAGAGCTCGAAGCTTTAGGAGCTTCGGCGATTCTCGAAACCAAAATCGGCAACTGCCGTCTGTAGGCGGTTTACCGGGAAAAAGAGTTCTGTTTAGAAGCCGTCGTTGCTCCTGGGGCCTCGGCTTCACGCTTACGCCTTGCGTCGATATAGACGTCTGTCGCCAATTCCGCAAAACGTTGCTTGACGTCAGCATCGACCTGGTCGAGACGGGCCGCAAGTCTCTGCATGCCGGGACCGTTGCTCTCGGACGTCCTTGAAATACGCTCTAAAAATTTGGTCGACTCGACAAAGTTGATATCGGCAGATTTGCCCAATAGTGGATGCAGCGTACGCGTGAATACATCGACTCCCACATGATCGACCTGAAGGAAGACATCGAGTCGGTTTGTGACATTCCAAGCAGCGTTTTGATCTTGCCGATACTTGCTCTTCAAGACCAATACGCAGCGACCGGTCAGAGGACGGCGGAACAAAGGACCGTTGTAATGTCCTTCGCAGAAGATGATGTGAGTATCCTTGTCGCCGTAGACTAATTCAACCGACGTGACGGTGCCAACGCCGTCGGCGGCATCCATCGTAAACGGCCCCATTCGTTTGCAGCTTACCTTGGTGATGCCCATCAATTGCCAGATGTTGACAATCACTTCGGGATGACGAACCAGGAACTGATACATCTTCGGGTCGCAAGAAACCACATTCATGGGCATGCGACGATACATGCTGGGCTTCTTAATAACGCGGTTGATCCGTTGGCGCGCCTCGGGCGTTAGGTTCTCGAAGGGAATGCTATCAATCGCATTCTCTTTCGCGCTACGACTTGTCGTCGCCTTGCTGACCGTGGCCGCGGCGCGACAAGGTACAACGACGCTTGATATGAGAAACAAGCCGACTAGCAACAAAAGCAGGTCGCGATGACGACCTGTTGCGCACTGGCCCGGTATGACAGAGCTTTTCCGCCGCTCCATAACGCCCCCCCAAGAGCTGCTGAACGACCATAGTGACTGGCAAGGTTTGCCGGTTCTAATGGTAATTCGGCTGGCAACGGGGGCGTTGGACAGTTAATTTTTGAGTGACGGCATGAAACCATCCGGCTGCTGGCAGCAGCAATCGGGTGATTCATCGTTGACGCATGCACTCAAATCTATGCCGTCTAACGTTGGTGTCGGTCGAGCATGACAACGCGTTGAGCGGTCAATTGAGCCTGCTCTCGTGGCCCTGTCGGCATCGTCGAACCGACGATACCAACTCGTTTACGCAGATAACGTCGTAGGTTCAGGCCTGGTCTTGGCGTCACGAAATACAGAATGGCGCCGTCGTCGTTCGTCAATGCATAGCTGGGAATGTCTCGTCGATTCGTGAACACTGGAATCAACCAGCCCTCTCCTTCAAACGGGACTTCCCGGGACTTGGGCAAAGGTTTTGCCAGTTTGGGAATGATTGACCAGGGAATAACGCCGCCTTGGTTCTGCGGCGATAGTTGCTCGAACGAAGCTTGACTGACCGACGCAGAATCCCCAGATAAGAGTCGATGACGTCGTTGCAGTTGGTCAAACTCTGCCAGGCGATTTCTCAGCTGAACGGCCTGCTGACGTATGGCAGGATCTTGGGATGTGGCTACGACCTGTTGGATGCCAGCATGCAGTCCCCCTAAATTCCACTCGTCCACAGGATTGGCGACCATCTGTGAGAGTTTTGCACTCAACAGATTCAGCTCTTGGGAGTCGAACTGAGCCAGGGGAGGGGTTTCCGGTTTCGGGACATCCAGGGGAGATTCAAAGTCCGTCGAATTCTTCGACTGAATCTCGGTCCCACGACCCGGAATCGGGACTGTCGACATGGAAGTTCGCTTGGTCGTCTCGGTCTCGGAAGATGAATCTTCGCTCGCTTGGCTTTCAAAGCTGACTCGAGCCACGCCACTTCCGGTCGCTTGGGTTTCCGGCGCGATCGATTTTCCGATCAGTTCGAGATAGCGTTGATGAATCCAACGAAATTCACCGGCAGGAGGTTCAATACGATAGGCAAGCTTGGAGCTTCCGGGCATTGGTTGGACGGCACCGATTACTTTGACAATTTCTCCTTCGTGTAACGAAACGTATTCAACGTTACTTGAATCGAGAAGCTGCGAGCCAACTCGTGATTTGGCATTGGAATGGGTTATCCGCATCAGGTCCGGTGAATCCGTCGTTTCGACATCCCGTGCTAACACCCAGCTGTAGCTGGTAGCTGGAGGTCGAATGGCACACCATGTTTTGCCGACACGTCGATAAACTTCGACCGTTTCTCCCTTTTCCAGGGTGGATGTTGCGTAGTAATCATGACCCGGGCCGCTTCGAACCGTCGCCTCTTGCGTCTTAATCACGGCTTGATACGGCGGTGCCCCGCTGGCTGTCCCAGTCAAGCATAAGGTGAGTAGCATTGCGACAGCATGCTGGCATTTCATAGCAACAGGTCCTCAGGGAAAGAATGCCTCAGGTCAGGCGATATGAGCGATTCGCCCGATATTCGCGTTGGGTATTTAGTCGATCCGGACGACTGGCTCAAGCTCAAATAAACGTTCTCCAACGGCGATGCGGGCATCGATACAAGGTGTCAACCAATGTCGCAGCAGTGACAGCAATAACCGTATCCCCGAGATTAGTAGGGCGCTGGCAGAATTATGAGCAACGGGCTGGTATCCATTTGATGAACAACCACGGAGGTTCGAATAATCAAGGAGGAACGGCTGTTGCTCGTGTCGCTTGATGACTCCGTTGATGACTCCGAGTCGTTGTTTGTCACAGGTTCAGGATTTTGCTGTCAAAGGAACGAAAGTCATGCTGGTGACTGGGGTGGTGCGCCGGCGAACCTAGCAGTTCTGTCACCATCATGGTGTTTCAACCTTATCGATTACACCGATTCGAACGGTCACGAGATAAGTCCTTCGACGGAATCGCACATAGGTTCTAACGCAGGTGGCGTTGTCCTGGGATGAGGACCGATATGTCCGTAACGCCCCATGTTGACGGATCAACGCGCGGCGCTTGTAGTAGCGTTCAGGAGGAGGCTTGAAGTGTCAGACGATATCAATGTTCTTGCCCTGGTTAAGGGAGAAGAGAGATACATTTTTCTCTACAACGATTCGAATCGTTCCGAGACGCTTCGCTTGCTGGGTAGATATGCTTCGAATCCAGAATTGAGCTTCAGTTGGTACGATGCAGCCGTGCTGAGCCAGAAGATTCGTCGTCAAGCCAGCGAAGCCGATCCTATCCAAAGCCGATTGTCATCCTTTACGCAGGCCCCGGACTCCACTGATTTCGTGGATCCTTGGAACGACGACAGTAGTTTCACCTAAAGTCGGTCACGGCGAGGCTTGCTTGAACTGCCTTGATGGCATCCTTTCCAACCGATGAAGCAGTCCACTGAGCTTTTCCTGAGATATTTGTCGGTTGAGCGAAATGCTTCAGAGCTGACCATCAAGAGCTATCGCGAAGATCTTCAGGCGCTCATTGAGTTCTTGCAGGCTGAAGATGGCTCGCATCCCACGCCGGATCAGGTGACGACCTTTGATCTGCGGGATTACGTGTCAGCACTCCATGAAGCCGGCTACGCGAAGTCTTCGATATCACGCCGGTTGGCGTCTCTGCGTAGTTTTTTTCGCTTCGCTCAACGAAACGGTCTGGTTGAAAACAGTCCAGCAAAGCCATTAAGAAACCCGCGGCCTGCTCGGAAACTTCCGCATTTCCTCAGTACTGCCGACCTCAAGAAGTTGTTGGNGGCACCCCCGACCGTAAATCAGATGGGACTTCGTGATCGGGCCATCCTCGAGACGATCTATACCGCGGGCTTGCGGGTCAGCGAACTTGTGGGGCTGAATGACGGCGATTTGGATTTTGAAGAAGCGCTCGTTCGTGTTCGCGGTAAAGGCAAACGGGAACGTCTATCTCCGTTGGGCTCCTATGCCATCCGAGCCTTGCAACGCTGGTTAAAGGCGCGAGAACTAGCTTCGGATATCCAGGGTGGACTTGGTGCACCGGTTTTCGTCAACAAGTTTGGCAGGCGAATCACCACGCGCAGCGTTGCGAGAATGCTCGAAAAGTACCTGAAGATCACAGGGTTGGACTTGAGGACTTCACCCCACACCCTGCGTCATAGCTTCGCGACGCATTTGTTGAATCATGGGGCTGACATTCGCAGCGTTCAGGAGCTTCTCGGTCACAAGAGCCTCGGAACAACGCAAATCTATACGCATCTGAGCACAGCCGGATTACGCGCCGCCTACGAAAAAGCACATCCGAGAGCACGGCAAAGGGTTGCTGCAAGCAGCCGTCGAGATCGGGCGGTTGCAAATTGATGGTCTAGCTCTCGACNAGCCCCTTCTTCACAGCCCACACGGCTGCTTGAGTGCGATCGCTCGCATTGATTTTGCGGAGAATGTTTTGCACGTGTTCCTTCACGGTTTCGACACTGATCGTCAACGAGCGTCCTATTTCTCGNTTACTCAGACCTAGAGCGATATGACGCAAGACCTGCGTTTCGCGATTGGTCAGCGGAACATCGTCTCCGACACCTTCACGGCGTCGAGCCATCGATTGTCGGATTCTCTCCAGAATGCTCGTGTTGGCCGGGGGTTCTCCATTAGCCACGCGGCGAATGCTTGAGACAAGTTCATCACGTGTCGAGCCTTTGAGAACATAGTCATCAGCTCCTAATGCAACGGAGCGGGCAACGTAGGTCGGGTTGTCGTAGGTCGACAGGATGACGACCCGGGTTTGGGGGGATTGTTCGCGAATTTTCTCGAGAGCGTCGAGTCCGTCGGTACCCCCCATTCGAATGTCCATCAGCACGACATCGGGGGAGCATTTGAGAGTTTCGGCGATCGCCTGTTCGCCGTCTTCAGCCTCTCCGACAACCTGGATTTCGGTATCTTTCAGAAGACTTGAAAGTCCACTTCGTACGACCGCGTGATCATCTGCAATTACCACTGACACGGACATCGATATCACCTTTATCCAACGAGTTCCCAGACGCCTGCCGCGGATTGCTTCCCCGNCTGAGCAGAAGCGAAATTACCGGGTTTTCTGGTTATTGGGGGCAATGTTGGCACGGCCCTTACCGCTAAATCGTAGGGTAAAATTAACCGGTGGCAAGCTCCTCACTTAGAATGGGCGATCGCCCCCCCAGACGAAGAACAATTTAGGGCGATATATAACGGGCTTTTTGACGGGAACCAAGCTGTGACGTAGATAACTAAGGCAGCGCTAGACATTTTAGCGCCGGTTCCTTTTTGACGCCCCTCAAGTCCGTTTTCGGGCTGAATTCCTCTGAGATTGCAAATGAAAGACGCTTCGATTCTGCTCGTCGATGACGACCGTCATGTACTTGATTCGATGTCGAATTGGTTGCGAAGTTTGGGGTATCACCTCGATCCCGTCGCCAGTTTTCACGACGCCGTCGAGCATCTTCAGCGTAATCGTTACGACTTGGTTCTGTCTGATATCCGGTTGGACGACGCTGATGGCTTTGCTCTTTTGAAGTTTTGTTGCGAGCAGTTTCCACAGACGTCGGTAATCCTGATGACCGGTTACGCCACCATGGATACGGGAGTGGAAGCGTTACGTGCAGGAGCCTTCGATCTGCTCACGAAACCCTTGATTGATCAGGAATTGGAGATGTCGCTTAGCCGAGCCCTGTCGCAAAGAGAGGTGCTGGCGGAGAACAAACAGCTTAAGGCTCAATTGGACACTCGCGTTGGGCTCGACAACATTGTGGGGCACGACCCCCGCATGCAACACGTTTTTGATGTTATCGAAAATGTGGCTGAGACACGAGCGACCGTTTTGATTACTGGCGAAAGCGGTACGGGTAAATCGATGATTGCTCGCGCCATTCATCGTCGCAGCGATCGTCGAGACAAAGCATTTGTTGAGGTTGCCTGTGGAGCGATGCCCGAGACGCTCTTAGAGAGTGAACTTTTTGGGCATGTTGCTGGAGCATTCACCGGTGCGACAGGAACCAAGATTGGAAAATTCAAACAGGCACATTTAGGGACAATCTTCCTCGATGAGATCGGCACCGCCTCCACCAGCATGCAAGTCAAGCTGCTGCGTATCCTGCAGGATTTGCAATTCGAGCAGGTGGGTGGAACTGAAACCTTTACCGTCGATTCTCGGGTGGTGCTCGCGACGAATGAGGATTTGAACGAAGCGGTCGCTGAAGGACGATTCCGTGAGGATTTGTTCTATAGAATCAATGTGATCAATATCGAACTGCCCGCTCTCCGTGAACGACCCGCAGATATTCCGCTCCTGTCGCAGTATTTCCTGCGACAAGTTTGTGAAGACGTTGGCAAGGAGGTCGAAGGGTTTTCCTCGGATGCAATGGATCTGATGCAGGGATACTCCTGGCCCGGGAATGTGCGAGAAATGCAAAATCTTATCGAACGAGCTGTGCTGCTGGGGCGTGGAGGGACGATTGATGTCGACGATCTTGCTTCCCATCTGCGTTCGGCACCGGTGACATCGATTCCTGCTTCGGTTGTTGGTCGCACGCTGAAGGAAGCGCTTGCTGGACCGGAGCGACAGATCATTCGCGACGTTCTCGACGCCAATAACTGGAATCGCAACGCGACGGCGGAATCTCTCGGAATCAATCGCACGACGTTGTACAAGAAAATGAAGCGATTGGGGCTTGAGGACGGCACGCCACAGCTGCCCTCCACCATCTAGAAATCGCTCTCAACAGAACTCTCGCTCGGCCAACCAAATTAACCGGTTGGCCTTTTTTCTTGCTGTGACGGTACTGAACTCGCGTTTCACGTCCTTGACCCTTCGCAGCAACGGGTCCTATAATCCGACCTTTCTTACCCACCGCAGCCTCACTTTTGAGTCTCGTTGCAATGAAAGTACATGAATTTCAGGCCAAGCAGATTTTGCGCGACGCAGGTGTCGCCGTTCCCCGAGGCATCGTCGCCAGGTCCGCCGAAGAAGCGGTCTCCGCTTTCCAGGAACTGAATGGTTCGCTGGCGGTGGTGAAAGCCCAGATTCACGCCGGTGGCCGTGGCAAGGGAACGCTCGTGGAACATCCCGAACAGCATGGTGTCGAGCTGGTGAAATCCGCGGAAGCGGCCGGCGAGGTCGCCGGGCGACTGCTGGGAAGTCGTCTCGTCACCATCCAGACAGGCTCGGAAGGCCAGGTCGTTCGACAGGTGCTCATCGAAGAAGGTTGCGATATCGATCGTGAACTTTATCTGGGAATCGTGCTGGATCGAGCTGCTTCACGGCCGGTTCTCATGGCGTCCAGCGAAGGTGGCGTCGATATCGAAAAGGTCGCTGCGGAAACCCCCGAGCTTATTTTCAAGGAACATTTTGAGCCCACTCTCGGGTTGCAGGATTTCCAAGTCCGAAAACTGTGCAAACAACTTGGCCTCGAAGGAAAAAGCGTCAAATCCGCTCTCGGTTTGATGAAGGGACTCTGTCGCGTCTTTGCCCAGACCGATTGCAGTCTTGCCGAGATTAATCCTCTCGTGGTGACGGGAGACGGCGAACTGATCGCACTCGACGCCAAAATGAATTTTGATGACAACGCATTGTTCCGCCATCCCAAGGTGGCCGAACTGCGTGACGAGGCCGAGGAAGAGCCTTCGGAATTGAGGGCTGCGAAGGCCGGACTCAGCTATGTCGCTCTCGAAGGCAACATTGGATGTCTTGTCAACGGAGCAGGCTTGGCGATGAGCACGATGGATCTGATCAAGCTGCACGGCGGAGAGCCGGCGAACTTCCTGGATGTCGGTGGCGGTGCGAATGTTGATCAGGTCACAGAAGCCTTCCGCATTCTTCTTGATGANAAAAATGTAAAGGCAGTTCTCGTTAATATTTTCGGAGGCATTATGCGGTGTACCACCATCGCCAATGCACTTGTCGAAGCCTATAAGACGGTTGGATTCAACGTGCCGCTTGTTGTGCGTTTGGAAGGGACCGAAGTCGAAGAAGGTCGTCGGATTATTACCGAAAGTGATGTTGATATCATCACCGCCGAAGGTTTGACCGATGCCGCAAAGAAAGTGGTCGCGGCCGCAAGTTAGTCCGTCGAAACGCCTCTGTTGGGAAAAAGTGATGAGCATTCTGATCAATAAAGATACACGAGTCATTTGCCAGGGAATCACCGGAAAGGTCGGTGGGTTCCACACCCGTGGTTGCCTTGAATACGGCACGCAGATGGTGGGTGGCGTTACGCCTGGCAAGGGAGGCACAGAAGTCGATGGACTCCCGGTCTTCGACACGGTCGATGAAGCCGTGCAGCAGACTGGAGCCAACGCCTCCATGATCTTTGTACCACCCGCCTTTACCGCGGATGCAATTCTTGAGGCGGTTGACGCGGGGATCAAGGTCGTGATCGCCATCACCGAAGGGGTGCCCGCCCTGGATATGGTGCATGTCTACGAGGATGTACGCCGAACGGGGACTCATCTGATCGGCCCTAATTGTCCAGGTGTCATCACTTCGGACGAATGCAAAATTGGGATCATGCCCGGTTACATTCATAAAAAGGGATCCGTCGGCCTGATGAGCCGCAGTGGCACGCTCACCTATGAAGCCGTTTGGCAATTGAGCAATCTTGGTTTAGGGCAGACGACCTGCGTTGGATTGGGCGGCGACCCAATTGTGGGCACCTCCTTCATCGATCTGCTCGAACTCTTTGAAGCGGATGACGAAACCGAATCCATTTTGATGATCGGCGAAATTGGTGGAACGGCTGAGGAAGAAGCTGCGGCGTACGTGAAAGAACACGTGTCGAAGCCTGTCGCTGCCTTTATCGCCGGTCGCACCGCCCCTCCCGGAAAACGAATGGGACATGCCGGAGCGATCATTTCAGGTGGCAAAGGTACCGCGGCTGAGAAAGTTGCGGCATTAGAAGCTGCGAACATTCAAGTTGCCGACAGTCCCGCGGATATGGGCGAAGCGGTCCAACGGGCCATTGCTGCTCACGCGTAGTCGATCGTTGACGGGTCAAACCTGGCTCAAACGGGCTGCCCTGACCTGTATGAATTGTCGATACAGGTCATCTTCATCTACTGCATCTACTGCGGGTAGCTCGTTGCCTTGTCTGGCCCCGTCCTAGTTGATGCCGAGATTTTTCTCGATCGCCCGAGCTCGAGGATCAAGGCCTGTCGCCTTCGGTCCGAGTTCGTCTTGAGGACGCAAGCGATCCGTCCAGGACTCGGATGGCGTCGAACCATCGCTTTCTGGCCAGATTGAGCAACCACTGAAGCTGCCTAACGCAGATATCGCGATGGCAATCGTTAGGGTCTTGCAAGAGCGAAGCATGGGTCCACCGTACGGAGCCTGCGGCCGACTGGAAATAAAGAACGGCGGAAGTGTGTCAAATCTAGTTTCAAGCGTCCAGGGCAGTTTTACCGCACTGGATTGGTGTCGTGGATTGCTCGATCGCTGCTGATTTGGAGCGGTCGATCGATCAAGATACTCGCATTCCGCTCGCTAGCGACGGTGCTACTTGCCGATGCAGAAACGGCGAAACACGCGATCCAAAACATCGTCCGTATAGATTGCCCCCACAATTTTCCCGAGCTCGTTGAGCGAGTTTCGGATCTCAGCCGCCACTAATTCATCTCCGGCTGCCGCTGTAGCGAGTTGTGAGGCACGCTGAATGCCGTCGTTGGCCAAACGGAGGCTTTCCTGGCAGCGGACAGCGGTCGTCGCCACAACGCTTGATTCATCGGACATCTTCGCGAGTAACGTTTCTCGGATACAAGCCTTTAAAGAGTCCATTCCCCGGTCATTCTGGCAGCTGACCAAGAGCAGCTCGAGCTCTTCATTATCCCTNTGAGGGAACCTGGACGTTCCGCTGTTGGTGACGGCTTGCCATTCTTGGCAGAGCGAATCTGCCTTGGTCAGCACGGCCAAATCCGCCTCCTGAACTGCGGTGTGATCCCAATCCGTGGGAGCTAATTCGCCATCGACACAATGAATGATCAAATCGGCGTCTTTCGTGCGACGAAATGTCATTTCCCTTGCCATCGAATCGATCTGGGAAAGCGGCTCTTGATCGACTCCCGCTGTGTCGATCAGCAAAAACTCAAGCCCATCCCAAAGCAGTGTGCCTTCGAGATAGTCTCGAGTGGTCCCGGGAATCTGCGAGGTGATTGCCAGCTCGCTGCTCATCAGGGCATTCCAAAGCGTGCTCTTGCCCGCATTCGGTCTTCCTTGCAGGAGTACCCTGGGGCATTCACTTGCGCTGCCTCGGTTTGAGATCTGATCCAGCAACCGAGTTAACTCGTCGGCGGCAGAATTGAGTCGAGCGACAACCTCGTCGGAGCTCACAAACTCGATGTCTTCGTCGACAAAGTCCAGACCGGCCTCAATGTCCGCACACAAATTCAAGAGCGACTCACGGAGTTCCCCCAGTTGGCTCGAGAGTCCGCCCGCCAGTTGTTGCAGCGAAAGGTCGAGCTGTTTCTGGCTGACCGCATCGATCACCCCCAGAACGGCTTCTGCCTGGGGCAAGTCAAGCCGNCCGGCCAGGAATGCTCGCAATGTAAACTCGCCGGGTTCCGCAAGTCGTGCACCGTGTTCACAAAGCGTGCGAAGAATCGCCTGCAGAATCGGGGGAGATCCGAATGTGTGAATTTCAACCGAGGGTTGACGAGTGTAGCTGCGCAGCATCGGCCAAATGTAGGCATCGCATGAGACTGAGCTTAACGGTTCTGGCAGACGCAGCTGACCGCTCACACACTGAGGTTGGGTGGTGGGGATTGAGTTTGCGGGATCCGCGTTAAAGCAGTGNTCGAGGCAGGCAAGAGCTTCCGGGCCGCTGAGTCGAATTATACCACGAGCGGACCCGCCAGCTGCGGACGCCACCGCTGCGATCGTGTCATCGACGCAATAAACCATAACGGTAATCGACCGATCTGTTTAACGCTTCTTTTGACGTTGTCGACGACGCTCTTGAACGCTTTGCGAACCGTTAGAATCCGATTGCTTGACGTTCGCCAATTTTTCCAGGAAAGAGGGTTTGGCTTCGGCGGTTGCAGCTTCCTGCGTATCCTTGAGTTTTGGTTTGGGAAGCAGCATGCGTTCGGCAAGTCCCCATGCACTGGAAGTAATGAAGTAGAGACAGAGGCCCGACGGAACACGGAAGAACAAGAATGCGAAAAAGAACATCATGTACTTCATGATCTTCTGTTGCATCGCCTGTTGTTCGTCCGTCGGCGGTGGCATGAACATCTTCTGGTGAACGATCATGAAGGCCACCGAGATCAGTGGCAAAATATTCAGATAAGGACCCAGCCAGCCATTTTCCGAAGCCAGAAATGCCGGGAGATAGGGTTTCCAGTACCACAGTTGGTCTGGAGCCGCCAAGTTGGATGCCCAGGAGATGCCCGGGATCAAAGCGGCCTGTCGCAATTCAATATCGACACTCAAAGCTCGATACAACCCGATGAAGATCGGCAGTTGGAAGAAGACGGGAAGACAGCCAGCCAGCGGATTGTAATTGTTCTTGCGGAACAGCTCTCTTTGGGCTGCCGCCCGCTTTTCCATGTCGTCCTTGTATTTTTCCTGAATCGCCTTCATTTCAGGAGCTAGTTCCTGCATCTTCTGAGCGTTTAACGCCTGTTTGCGACCCAGCGGATACATGCAGCCTCGCACCAGGACCGTGAGCAGGATGATCGCAATTCCGTAGTTGCCCGTGATGCCGTGGAAAAAGTGCAAGATTGCCATCAAGGGGCGGGCAACGAGTGGGAACCAACCATAGGTAATGAAGTTGTCTAAGCCATAAAGCGAAAGAACCTGTGGATCTTTAGGGCCTGCAAAGATCGTGAATTCCTGTTTATGGGACTCGCCAGGTTTAATCTCTTTCTCTTTGCTTACCAAGCGTACGGAAATGTTTGTCTTTGCCGGTCTTTCAGTGTTGATTTGATTCGCCACCGGGTACGCGATCACATTTTCGTAGGCGTAGTTCTTACGTGCCTTTTGTGCTTCCGGTGACTGATCATTTTCGTTGGGAGCATTCGACAATAAGGCCGATGCAAAATACTGGGCGTCGACGCCCGCGTACTCAAGTCCGTTGTTTAAGACGGGCTGGCCATCGTTGTTGTCTCCAAAGAGTGGCCTGTAGGGTTGTCCCGCATTGACGTCACCCGAGGTCCTCGCTGCAGCGCTGTCCTCAAATTGTTCGACGATATTCGCATTCGTGAACATCTCGTACTTTTGATCAAACGCCTTCACGATGATGTCTCGAACGCCTGCGGCCCCGAAACTCGTCGGATGGGTCTTGTAGGTGTACCACCATCCTTCTAAAGGGAGACCGGTGGGACCATCCAGCAGATAGCCGACCTTGGCTACCTCACTACCCAAGTTTTTAATCTCGAAATCAAAGTCAAGGTGATAGAGCTGAGCGTTCTCCTTGAGTGCCTCGTCCTCATCGCTACGTTTCGCGAGACGGAATCGCTTGATCACCATCAAGTCGCTGGAAAGATTAAGTTCTGGAAAACGTTCTGCCTCGACGCGATATCGGAATTCCACACCTGGTTCGTCACCTTCCAGAGGATGGACTTCCCAGTTTTCATCCAACAGAGCGGAGACTCCTGCTTTGTCCATCTGGCCGCGATTACGTCCGCTCGGCTTAATGAGGGTTAGTCGATAGGAAAGCGGGTGGAGCGGGTTCTGGGCGGTTGGAATGGTCGGCTCGGGACGAATGACCTCCAGCGGTCGTTTCGCCAGTGTGGTTGTATATTGCAGAGTCTGGTCGTCTCGGCGGACTTCGAGTGTCACCTCTTGGTCGNGCGTCGTTGTGGACAATGCTCTTCGTATGTCGATCGGCTCTTGGATGAGCTGTTCATCGATCTTCGTGATCACATCGCCGACCTGCAATCCCGTCGATCCGCCACTTTCTTTGGGGACGGCTTTCGCCGCAGGTGTTCCTGCTCCTACCGCATTGATGCGGGCTTCCGTCGCGTCCTGCGAAAAGGCAAAGTAACCCAGGTAGCCTGATTTGTCGTCCAATTCCGTGTAGCGAGGGTCATTCAGGGCGATCGCCTCGATCGCAGCACCTCGGTTCGTGGCCCACACCAGCATTTTGAAGGGTGACTCAGGGTCCAGTGATCCGAGTGTGATATGTTGCTCCGCGACCGGGGGCATGTCCCCGGCAAGATCCGCTCCTGTTTCATCCTCATTGGTAATTTCGGCAGGTTGCTGTTCATCGGCCGGTTCATTGGGGCTGGTTGGCTCTTCCGCAACGTCGCCGTCGAGGTTCGTATCCTCCTGCGCGTCATCCAACGGTTGCTGGACCACAGCGTTAGGATCAATCGGATTCATCCAGACATTCAGTAGGTTGAAGCCGATTAGTATCATGGCGGAAAGAATCAGGAAGCTGACAAATTTTCTATCCACTTCAAATCACTTTCTTTAGGGTCGCAGTGCAGTATTCTGCTAATTGGGGTATTCGATGGATGCAGTGCTTTATTAAGTCTTCGGATCTGTCGGATTCTGCCCGAGTCCCTGTTTGAAAAGCTCGACGACGCTCAATCAAAAGAAACGTTTCGGGGCATGATGATCACCGACCCTCCTTGAGCCGATCGCCGAGAAAATTATCTAAGTCCGGGATGGCATATATCTTTTCAACCGTCTCTTGATGAGGGTAGGGGACGCGTCGGAAGGTAAGCCGAGCTTCCTCTTGTACGACATAGGATGCTTCCGGATTTCCATCTCGAGGTTGTCCGACGCTACCCACGTTGATCATCGTCTTTTGTTGCCCCAACACCACCTCGCCATCGAAGTCTGTGGGACGATAAAACTTGCATTGATTGTCGTCGGTCACGAAGATGCCCGCCACGTGGGTATGACCCTGAAAACAATATTGTTGAATCAGNCCGAAGATTCTTTGTAGCTTGGCTGGGTTGTGAACGTCTTCGGGGAACACATATTCCATCAGGGGGTTGCGGGCAGAACCATGGACGAACGTGGTATTCTCTTCGTGGTGTTGTCTTGGCAATTCACACAAAAATGACATACGCGCCGTGTTTTCTTCTGTCTCACCGGCTGACTCGAGCTGTTTTCGAGTCCAAAAGATGGCCCGCTCCGCTCCGCTACTGAAGCCCTCTGGGTCAAAGAGTGCTGCCTGGTCGTGATTGCCGAGGATGCACATATCCATCTTCATGACGTGATCGATGCATTCACAGGGGTTAGGGCCATAACCCACGATGTCCCCGAGGCAATAGATTCGGGTGATCCCCTGATCGTGGATGTCGGCAAGGACGGCAGTCAGCGCTTCCAGATTGCCGTGCACATCACTGATTATCGCCCGTTTATCCACCATATCCCTCGTTCTTCGAGCTCAAGCAGCCCCGCCTTGTCGGGTCTTACATCCTGAAGATGCATATCTCGACACGCTCAAGCATTTCAGCAGAATCCCACAGGATGACGACTTTGGGGCGAATTGACAATCGTACTACGGGGTTTCTATCGCCCAGCAGGGCTTCTAGCGTCCTTCGCGGAGCCGATCGCCCAGCATGTTGTCGAGGTCCCGCTCGTTGTAGATTTTCGCAACCGTTTGCTCGATCGGATAGTCGACTCGACGATAAATAATCGACTCATCGCTCAAAATTGCGTAGCAGGCACGCGGATCGCCATCTCGGGGTTGGCCCACGCTGCCGACATTAAACATCGCCTTCTCCCCGGTGAATCGGTATTCGTAGTCAAATTCCTCGGGGCTGACGAAGTCGCCGCTGAGCGTGAACACCCCAGGAATATGGGTATGACCCTGGAAGCAATATCGCTGGATGCGGTCGAACAAAATGCCCATTTTTCGCTGGTTATAGACGTCTTCTGGGAAGACGTACTCGTTGGTCGGCTCCCGCGGGGAACCGTGTACAAACAAGAAATCTCCCTCATCACGAGTGCGAGGAAGTTCTCCCAGAAAATCCCAACGACCGTTGACCTTACTCGGAGGGCTGCCTTTATCGAGTTCTTCTCGAGTCCAATAAACGGCTGCGAGAGCAACTGGATTGAAGCCATCCGGGTCAAACATCGCTGCCTGATCATGATTTCCGAGGATACAGACCTCGAATTTCATGGCGTGATCGAGACATTCCCGTGGATTTGGGCCATAACCAATGACGTCCCCAAGACAGTAGATCTTGGAAATGCCCTGACTAGCAATATCGTCCAGCACGGCGCGCAGTGCTTCTAGATTGCTGTGCACATCGCTGACGAGCGCAAGCTTCACTTTGCTGGACCTCTCAGAGCTCAAAATTAAACTGGCATCCAGAGCGCGTAGCCGCAGGATGCCGAAAACCTCCTCAGAGTCTAGGTTTCTGTAGACCTAAGGTCAAGACACGTAAGCCCTTGCCGGTGTCATTGACAGGCATCGCGAGTCGTCTCTTGGCTGCCTTTCAATCGGCGGGTGCCGGTTCTTCACCCCGATGGGAGTATTCCCCACCCAATCAGAATTCGCCCTCTCTGATTCCAGCCCTTTCAGGACAGTCTGATTTACCAGCTCTGCCATTGGTGAGCTTTAGGGCGATTTTTTCGCCCACCAACTGGCCAGAATGGTCCCCGTAAACATGCAGCCAAAGGTGTACAGAGCTGTCGGAATGAGTGCCTGAGAAGTCGGACCGAAGATCGAGATGGCGAGAATCACGCCCAGACCTGCGTTTTGCATCCCGATTTCCAGGGTCAATGCACGACCCATCGGAGGTGGGAGCCGAAATAACCAGGTTCCAAGCTGGCCGACCGCATAACCGCCCAAATTGAGCGACAGCAACGCGAGTAGCAGGACTGGAGTGACGTCCAGGATACGACCTCGGTTCGAACCTACCACAAAGGCGATGATCCACAAAATGACGCCGTTCGCAATGATCTTACCGATCGGAGTTGCCCAGCTTCTCGTGTCTTGGTTAATCGAGTCGGCGAAAAGACCCATTACGAACCCCGAGATCACCGGAATGACGACCGTCCAGCAGAGCTGAAGGACGATCTCTGCGGTGTCCAGCCCAATCGACTTAGGAAGCTCGAGGGCGAAATTCAGAGCCACTGGAACACAAATCGGCGACAACAGTGTGGCTGATGTCGTAAGGCACAGAGAATAGCTGACATTACCACGAGCCATCATTGTCAGCACATTAGAAGCCATTGCTCCAGGAACGCAGCCCGCCATGATGATGCCCCAACGTAACTCGTCGTTCAGCCCGAATGAGTCGGCGACAANGATGGCGATCAAAGGCATTGAAATGTATTGGATCGTTGTACCGCAAAGGACCAGCGGCCATTGCCGAAATACCTGAAGCACCTCTTGCTTGGGTAACAGCCAGCCAATCGCAAACATCGTGACGGCGAAGGCATGATTGATCCATGGTCCCGATGCCAGGAATGGGTCCGAGACGCTACTCGGCCAGAAAAGGGCGATCAGCGAGATGCCGCAAAGCCAGATGAGCAGATAGCGTTCAAGCTGCGACGACGTATTTTCGAGAAAGGTCTTCATGCCGACAATCTAGCACAGCGAGTCGGCATCTGTCTGCGTGGCCTTTGAACCTGGGCCGTTGTTGAGCACTCTCTGGCCGGTAAGCAGGGATGTGAGACCAATAAGGATGACGCATGCCGGGAAGAGGGGCGAGCCCCTTAACGTTGTCTGCGCCGTTTGCGGATGTCGTCCTCGTCGTCCAGGTCCAGGTCGCTATGCGTCAGGCCTCGAATCGACGCAGCCACGTTCCCCTCCTCGTAGCCGCCTGCTCGGAAGGCAACGACTAAATCACTGGAGTCGAATTCGCGGTCGCAATTCCAATCGCCTGCAGCCCAACCGGAGTTCGCTCGGACGCCGTCTTCGTATTGACCGGCTCGGAACACTTGAACAAGATCGCTCGAGTCAAATATTCCATCCAGATTGGCATCTCCCCAGACCGTTCTCAGGATTTCCTCGATCAAGTAATTCACATCAGCCCTACTGACCGCTCCGTCTCGATCCACATCGAAGAAAGCGTTTTGGCCGCCCAGATGAGAGGCCGCACAGAGCAGATCAATGTCTCGTGCGTCGACCTCGCCATTCACATCAAAGTCACCCACCAGGCCGCTCACACCTGGCGTGGGAATCGCAGCCGACCAGCTTGCAGCAGCGTCTCCGTAACCAAGCAGATCGGTACGAGTGAGCGAACGGCCCTGACCATCCGCAGCGCGAGGCCAATCACCGGCATCTGAATAAGTGACGCGGTCGACCAAGACATAGCCCAGTCCCAGTTGCTCGATATCTTCCGGACGCTCCAGGAGAATGACTTCGCCGTTATCGTCCAGCTGATCTGGATTGGGATCCTCGACGTCCGAATAACCACCGAGGATTTTTACCTCTTCGGGAATGTTGTAATAGTCGCGTAACGCTCGGGCTTGAGGCACGTTGAAATCGGGATGGAAGCCGATGACGACCAGAGAAGTTTCGGCGCTGAGTATCGTGCCGAGGGGAAACTCGAAATCGACCGCCGATGAGAGACGCCAATGGCTTAAGTCAACCGGGACATCTCCCTGATTGAATATCTCGATGAATTCAAGATCATGCTGCTCAATCGGAAGCCCGTCCGTTGGCTCGCTGGGATGGTAATGCACCTCGCTGATCAGAATTGGTGCATAGTTGACGTGCCTGATCGCGAAGTCTTCAATCAAGGGACCGGAGTTAGGCTCCCCAAAGGTCAATTCTGACATGGGGAACAGTTCACCCTCACCGTTATCCCAGCGGCCGAGGGAGACGCCGTTTTGAGTCGCTCCGAATTTGACTGCGTCCACGAATCGAATGGGTCTGCCAGTTACCGAGGTTTCAATAATGAAGGCGTTATCTGAGGTCTGGCCCCGGAAGCTGAAGCCAAGCTGGTTTTCGTCGAGGACCAGGTAGTCATCTGCGTCGATCACACTGTTTGGGCCTGCGAGACGATAACGGAAAAGATCATTTACCGAGTCGCTCAGGAACCAGCGGCTCATGTCGATCTCGTCGTCCGTACGGTTGTACAGTTCGATGGAATCGATTTGAGGGAGATCGGTGTGAGTCAGCAGTTCGTTGATGACGACTTCGCCACGCATGCCCCTGCCTGCCTGTCCGGGACTTCCACCAAATTCGCCACTGGCTTGCCAGTTCTTTGGATCGTTCGCATCTCCACGTACATTGATCAATTCGAGCGAACTTCCCATGCCATCAGTACGATCGGGCCATTCGCCTCGGTCGAAGTAGGTCAGTGAGTGCGCCACGCTGCCGAAGGGACTGCGGAGCACTAACGTCTCGCCGCTGTTTCGCAGGCTCCCCTGGTATTCGCCTTGTCGACCGCCATCACCGTTGTTTCCCAAGGCGATGCGAGCACCATTGCCATATCGTGACTGAAAATCCCGGATGTCTTTTGTGATGACGATGCGGGCGCCCGGATCCAGCAGCTGTTGGCGGAATTCAAACGCCACCCCTTGAGTGAACTGATAGTCACGCAAGTTCAACGTTCTCGTGCCGACATTCATCAGCTCGATGAATTCGAAATCGTCTGCCTCGGTGTTGCGGTCACCATATTGAGGCATCGCTGCATGCGGGTTGTAGTTGATTTCGACGATGCGAAGATCACCCGCTAACAGTTCGCGATTCTCAAGAGATTCAAAATGTATATTTCTGCGCTGCATGCGTAGCTTCGACAGGAAGGTTGATCAGATGTCGCCGGAAAGAACCCTTCGTTGTTTACGAAGGTGTTTTTGGGGCCTCGGCTCGAACCGGTTGCACAGACGAGCGCACACACAGACGAGCGCCTAGCCGAAGTGAGAGTGTCGCCTCTCCCTCTTTCCTTACCTTGAATGTACTTGGAAATGTCAAAAAAGGGTTAGCAAAAACTGACACAATGCTGGCTTTCGTGAACGACTGTTTAACGATCGCGACAGAGTTTTCCTGGAGCCGCCAGGGATTCTCTTTTTTTGGGAAAGAGTGTTTGAAAAAGCTGGCAACGCCAGCAGTGGTTNTCCCCTCCTCGCTATCAACGCTGGCAAAGAATACTGCCTGAAATCCGCCTCAATTTCCCAAGATCACAGTCCCTGTGATTGTTCCGAATTCACGATTGAATCGAGCCGATACAGCGATTAAGAGCAACCTACGGTGAGTTGTCGATTCGCTCTGCTTGCGCTGCTACTGGCCTGACGGTTAACTCTCACGGATTGACGTTGGATAAATGCGTAAGTTCCTGTAGAAATCGCCCTTCTCTGTTCCCACAGCCGGATTGAAATGCTCAGTATGGACACGCAGCACTTGCTACGAATTTACCGCACCATGACCTTGGCGCGGCGGATCGACCAAGTCGAACAGGAAATCACTAGCCGAGGCGAAGCTTTCTTCCAACTTTCTGGTAGTGGGCACGAAGGCACGGCGGTGTTGGCCGATTTCTTGACCGAACACGATTGGCTTCATTGCCATTACCGCTCGAGGGCTTTGCTTCTTGCGCGTGGAATTCCAGTGAAGCGATTCTTTGATAATCTGCTTTGCAAACAAGATTCGACCTCACAAGGTCGACGCATGAATGCCTTCTTTGATTCGAAAGAGTTGAAGATTTTGAGCATGGTGACACCTGTCGGCAATCATGCCTTGCAAGCTATTGGCGTGGCGGAGGCGGTTCGAGACAACCCTGAAAAACCGATTGTCCTGTGTGGTCTCGGTGATGGTACCGCTCAACAGGGAGAATTTCTCGAAGCCTGTGGTGAAGCGCGACGGCGTCAACTACCGCTCTTGTTTGTGATTGAGAACAACCACTGGGCGATTTCGACGTCGACGGTAGGTCAGACGTTCTTCAATCATGGCTCAAAGCCGATTCCTGAGTTCATGGGTATGCCTGTTCACCACGTTGATGGTCGCGATGTAGCTGCGATGTATGAGACGTGCGGTCCGATTGTGCAACAGATTCGGGAGCAGCGACAACCGGGTATTCTCATTGTCGATCTTGAACGACTGACCAGTCACACGAGTGCCGACGATCACACGATCTATCGTACCTCCGACGATCTTGATCGTGCGATGGCCGACGGCGATCCGATCCGGCGTTGCGAAGCACACTTGATGACGCGAGGAGTCACTTCGAGTGAGTTGGAGTCGATACGATCCGATGTGGCTCGAGAAGCAGAGCAGGCTGAAAAGCAAGCCTTCTTGGGTGGCGATCCCATTGCAGCGAAAGACGCCAAGCGACCATTGACGGTCGAGCTCACCCATTCATCTCAAGAGTATCGAGGCACGGGTGAAGCCACGATCACCATGCGACAAGCAATCCGAGATGTCTTGAGTCACCGGCTACGAAAAGACTCTCGCGTCGTCTTGTATGGTGAAGATATTGAAGATCCTAAGGGTGATGTATTCGGAGTGACTCGTGGTTTGAGTACTCTCTATCCCGAGAGAGTTCTCAATTCACCGTTAACTGAGTCCACCGTCTTGGGTGTCTCGNTCGGACGATCGCTCGCAGGGCAACGGCCCGTGGCATTCGTTCAGTTCGCCGATTTCTTGCCTTTGGCACACAATCAAATCGCGAGTGAGATGGCGACGATGTATTGGCGGACCGCGGGAAACTGGGACGCCCCCGTCATCGTCATGGCTGCTTGCGGTGCTTATCGCCCCGGTTTGGGCCCTTACCATGCCCAGACGGCCGAGGGCACGATGGCTCACATACCCGGCCTTGACGTCTTCATGCCGTCTACCGCTGCGGATGCTGCCGGCATGTTGAATGCCGCCTTTGAGTCAGGTCGTCCAACGGTCTTCCTGTATCCCAAGGCTATCCTTAACGATGCACGTGTCGCCACCTCCGATGATGTTGCCGAGCAGTTCATTCCTATTGGACCGGCACGTAAAGTACGCGGCGGTCGCGACATTACCTTCGTCGCCTGGGGAAATACCGTCGGTGTTTGTGAGGAGGTTGCCGAGGCGCTGGAGCGTGTAGGAGCTGAATCCGACATCATCGACCTGCGAAGCCTTTCACCCTGGGATGAACGCAGTGTGTTGGCTTCTGCAGAAAGAACGGCTCGGTTGGTCGTCGTTCACGAAGATAATATTTCGTGCGGAGTGGGAGCCGAGGTATTGGCTTCCGTCGCGGAAAAGGCACGAGTGCCAGTTGCCTGCCGCCGCGTGGCGCGACCCGATACGCACATTCCCTGCCATTTTGGTAATCAAATCGAGCTTCTGCCTTCCTTTGAGAGTGTCTTGCAGGTAGCGGCCGAATTGCTCGATCTCGACCTGCAGTGGATCGAAACCCGACCGCAGCACGACGACGTCATGCTCGTCGACGCCATTGGGTCGGGACCGTCGGATGACCGGGTTGAAGTTGTGCAATGGCACGTTGCCGAAGGCGATACTGTTTGCCGTGGTGACGCACTGGTTGCTCTTGAAGCTTCCAAGTCGGTCTTCGATATGACGTCCACGATGGATGGCACCATCGAACGACTGCTGGCTACCGAAGGAGACGATGTTCCCGTTGGCGAACCGTTGCTCAAGCTTCGCTGTGATCCCGCCTCGACGCGACCCCAAGCCAAAGTTGACGAGGCAGAACGCACTCCGGTGCTCAAGTCGAAGCCCAAGTCCGGGCGGTTGATTCTGCCGCGATCCGATGACGAGGTTCGACAATTCGACGTCGGTATTTCAAATATTGCCACCGTTGAAGGAAGTCGGTTGGTCAGTAACCGGGAACTTTTGTCCAGCCAGCGAATGCGGACGAGTGAGGACATCCTGCGACGAACCGGTATTGAAAACCGTCGTTGGGTGGCAGGCGATCAAGATGCGATTAGCATGGCCGTGGAAGCTTGTCAGCAAGCCCTGGAACAAGAAAACCTGATCCTGGATGACTTGGATCTGCTTGTTTGCAGTACCACGAGCCCCACATCCGTCACTCCCTCAATGGCCTGCCGAGTCTTGAATCGATTGGCCGCGAGCAAAGGGGAGACGATGATGCAGGCGTTCGATATTAACGCCGCATGCTCCGGATATCTGTATGCCCTGCAGGCCGGTTACGATTATCTGCAGAGCCGTCCTACGGGTCGAGTGATGGTGGTGACAACCGAAGTCCTCTCACCGTTGCTGGATCCCGCCGACTTTGGTACCGCGATCCTGTTCGGTGACGCTGCCTCGGCCACGGTGCTCTACGGAGAATCCTACTTCGACAAGGCACGAGCTCGATTGCACCGTCCGGAACTCTCCGCCAAGGGAGATGTCGGAGGTGCTTTGTCGGTGCCGCTGTTGCACGATGGTTTTATTCAGATGGAAGGTCGCAAGGTCTTTAGTGAAGCAGTGCGTACGATGATTGCAAGTCTCAATCGTGCCTGTCAGCAAAACGACTTGAATATTGATCAACTCGATCTGATTGTACCTCACCAGGCTAACCAACGAATTCTGGACGCGATTCAAAACCGAATTCAACCTCGTGTGTACAGCAATATTCGGCATCATGGAAATACTTCCTCCTCCAGTATTCCACTTTGCTTGTCGGATATTCTGCCGCAGTCGAAGACGTCGAGTCGATTTGGACTCTGTGCGTTTGGCGGTGGTTTTACCTTCGGTGCCAGTATTCTCGAAACGAACTAAGACGCTGGAAGCCAGTTGGCGTCTATTTTCTCGTTGGTTCCTTACCAGCGACGCACTCGATGTGTCGCTGTGAACCACTCGCCTGAGTACTCTCTAGTTGGCTGGAGCGCTTGAGGTGATTTCGATCAGATATCCATCCGGATCATAGATGTAGAGTTGGCGAGCACCGTCGGGACGTGATCTTGGTCCCGCCACGATTTCAATGTTGGCCTGACGTAGATGCTCAGCCGCCGCATCGCAGTCATCCACTTCAAACGCAAAGTGAAGACCGCGAGCAGGCTTCGTACCGGNAAACGGAGGAAGTCCGGCGGGCCCCGCTTCCTCGCCCTCCACATTCATATGAATTTGCGTGGCTCCCGCCTGAAACCAAAGGCCCGGGAAGCCGAATTTCGGACGCTCCTTTGGCTCCATTCCAAGAATGTCTCGATAGAAAACGGCGCTTTGCTCCAGGTCTTTGACGACCAGTGTGATGTGGTCGATTGTCTTGACGTTCAGGCTGATTGAGCTGACACCTGACATTCAATTTCCCCCAAAACGCGGTCGTGTTCGAGTGCTTTCATTTTCGAATAATTTCAAGGTAATGAGTATAGCATTGTCGGTCTTGGATTACACGCTCGTTCTTCAGCAATCGTTTTATTGTGAGAGTTCGTAAGCGCTCACCGTTGCGTCCGTCGATACGACGATGACTCCCTTGTCTTCCAATCGATAGGCGGAAAGACCATCGATTGCGTTGCCGAGTCTGAAATAATCAAAGAAACTTCCCTCGTCTCCAATCACGTGAATCGAACCATCCGGACCAACCAATAGCCATTGATATCCGGCGTCATTCCACAGTTGAGCCGAATGGCAAATCTCGACCTGGCTCTGATAGTTGCCCTGCGGCAAGCCATAACTCCAAGCCTCTTGAAGTTGATTGGTTAATCCGAGAGCGATCAAACGACCCTCGATCGTGAGTGACATTCCCAAGAATTGAGTAGGCTGGGTAGTGGGTGAGCGACTGGCGATGAGTTGGTGGATTGTACGATTCGGAACGGTGATGGGAGGACCTTCCTGGCCCGTGTTGCTAAAGCTATGAATCAATCCCGAATCGTTGGTGATCAAGAGATATTGGGGACGGGCTAACCGACGCAGCGTAATCGAGGGTACCCCAGGTGACGTGCGATTGCTCCATACNCGTTTCCCTTTCATGTTGACGCGATGGATTCCGACGGGAGCATTGAATCCGATAAAGATTTCCAGTTCGCCATCCTCATTGAGGTCCAGAATTTGAGCATCCAGGATCGGCCGATTGGGTTCCGGCGTTTGGGGATAGGCGAATCGCAATTGGAACTGATCATCAAAGACAAACGCTTGTTGTCCGAGTTGACTGAAGCCGACGAAATAACGTTTGCCGTCTCCTGCCACGGCAGTTCGAAGCCGTGTCACGACCGCCTCTCGGGGAATCGGCAAATCAAACCGATGATCGATTGACCCTGAGGGGCCAATCAGTGCGACACGGTGCGTGCCCTCCATGACGGCAAGTTGCTGAGTTGCGTTGGAAAGGAGCGTGATGTTTCCTGGGTTGTTCAGCTCCTGGGTCTGCCAGAGAGAGCGCATCGATAGTTTCTGGGGCGCCTGCGCAGGCGGCAGTTCGACCTGAGGGGTCGGGGAAGACGTGGGACTGGGCTGCCCCGAAATTCGGGCCAATTCAAGTTGGCGTTGATAAGCATCGACCTCGGCCAAATGGCGCTGTCGTATTTCTGAGCCAAAATCCTGACCCGCAGCGATTTGTTCAATCGTCGTCGCAAGCAACTCTCGCATCTGTGGATTTGCCCCGACTTCGAAGAGCTGTAGGCGGCCATTCTTATCAAGGACCACGGTCGTCGGTGCCTCGTCGATGCCTAACAGATCACGACCGGCAGCCCTACTATCTCGATAAACGGGTAAATTCACTTTGATCTGATGCATCAGTTCGGTGACGCCCGCAGGAGATTTGTCGGTAGCATCGTCCGTGTTGACCGCCAAAAAGACAACCTCGTTTTCCAGCCGCTTCAGGTCCGCGGCAGCTTTCTGGATCCGCGGTAACACCGACTTCGAGGTTGCGTGATCCTGGAACCAACACAAGACGAGTATCTTTCCGGAAAAGTCTTCGGTGGTTACAGGGTCGTCGGTCAGTGTTCGCAACGGAATTGCTGGAATAATTTCGCCAATCTTAGCACTCGATAGTTTGAGTGGCGGTAAGACGAAAAAGCGAACCAACTGACTTCCGTCTGGCGGTTGCTTGTCAAAGGTGTGATTGACCTCTTCATTCTTGCGAATGTTGTGGATGTCCAACGTAAAAACGCAGTTTGTTGGGCGTTCCGCAGCCGGCAGGTTTCCAAATAACAGTTCCGAGGGATATTCGATTTTGACAAAGGCCTTCTGATGGGGAGACCACCACATTACATAGTCTCCGCCATTTGTCTTGATAACGTAGCGATGACAGGTTTCCCCTCGGTACTCGAGCTCTTCCAAACGCTCAACGTCCGAATTGTCAATCAGCTGCGGAAAAATTTCGCCGTTGAGTAATAGGCCGAGCTGCGATAGTTCGAGATTGAGGGGCATCCCAAACAGGGCGCTCACTGCGGCGTTGGGAGATTCCGGATTCACCAACTCAGTCGCCGAGTAAATGCCGGCTGGTGTCAGTTTTTCGGGAGCCAAGTTCTGGATTACCTGACCGTAGAGATTGTCGGTTGTGGGATCGATGATCTGAGTCCAGATCTGCTTGCCGTCACTCTGTAAAGTTAACGCGTTGATGCCTCGTTTTATGTCCAGATCGATCTGGTTGGGGCGAGCGAACCGAGTTGTAATCGTTGCCGAATCTTTGACGTTTCGGTTGTCAACGCGATAGCTAAGTGAGATGGTTGCCTGGTCAGCGTATCTGTCCAACTTGCGGTAACGGGTGACTAACTCTTGAAGTTCTGACTTGGCACCTGTTTGAAGTTCTGNCTTGGCACCTGCATCTTTCTTCGGAGCGACCGGAGCATCATTCGGCCGACATCCAAGTAAGATCAATGCCAGACTTGCCGTCAAACAACGAAAATACAGTTGTGAAGGAATTAACACTTTGGCTGTTGGGCGACAGAGGAATGGCATGGCAAATAGGGGCTGAGGCGTAACCAGGTTTTTGGATGAGCGGAAATCATCGCTTTGGACCGAATTATTGTTCAATTATCGTCGACTCACCATACCGCTTTCGATTGTCGATTAACGATCATTCATGGATAATTGATGAACGTTGGTTGGGATGACACTTATTGACCAGATTTTATTTTTCGCGATAACCTGTCATCTGGATGAATATCTTTCGCTTGTTTTTTTTGTCACTGGATATTTGACATGTCCACTTATGAATTTGGTATCGACTCTGAACTGTCGTTACCCGACGAACTCCAGGTTGTCGAACTCGGTGCGCCCGCAGGAGATGCCATCGATGATATTCAGGCTGCGACGCTTGAGGCGGTTCGAAGCCCACTAGAATTCCCGCCATTGAAAGACATCGTTGTTCCGGGTGACCATGTGACGTTGGCACTGGCTAACGAACTACCCCGATCGGCGACCGTCATCGCAGCGATCATTCAGGAACTGCTTGATGCGGGAATTGAGCCTGATCATATCGATGTGTTGCGAAGCGAGGGTGATGCTCGTTTGACGAAGGCCAATCCTCTGGGTGAATTACCGCAGGGATTGCGCGACCAAATAACCGTCTCGGTGCATGATGCTTCGGAACGTGACTGCCTCGGCTTGCTGGGGATTTCCAATTCCGACCAGCCCATTTATCTGGCTCGAAAAATCGTGGATGCAGATGTGGTTCTGCCCATAGGCGTCGTTAAGAGTACCGGATCGCTTGGCGATCTTGGCGTGTACGGAACACTCTTTCCAGCCTTCGCTGATGTTGAGACTCAACAAAAGTTGAATGCGACGAAGTCAGTGCTGTCGCAGGCGGAAATTGACCGCCGGCAGGAAATGGCGAAAGAGGCAAGTTGGCTCCTGGGAGTGAGGATGGTGGTGCAATTAGTGCCCGGCGCAGGAGATCAGTTGTTGCACGTCCTGGCTGGAGATGCGGATGTCGTTGATCGTGTTGCACGAGAAAAGTGCGATGAGATTTGGCAGTGTGTCACACCGGAACGCGCTAGTCTGGTGCTGGCAACCATGCCCGGTTCTCGTCAGCAACAAACGTGGAATAACTTTGCTCGTGTCTTGGATTCCGCCCTGAGGGTTGTTCAGGACGATGGTGCCATTGCCGTCTGTTGCGACCTTAAGGTTAAGCCAGGTCCCGCATTGAAACGAGTTGGTCAAATGGAATCACTCGATTCGGCTGAGCAAGCCATTCAAAAGGATCGTAGTGATGACGCGCTGACCGCCAAACAACTGGTCCGCACCTTACAACGTGCTCGCGTTTATCTTTTAAGCCAACTGGACGAGGACGTTGTCGAATCTCTGGGGGTTGCTTACGTTTCCTGTCCGGAAGAATTGGTGCGGTTAGCGTCACATCATGATTCGTGCATTCTGCTACGTAATGCACACCAAACGATTGCAAGAGTCGGCGAAAATGGTGAAGCATGAACGAGTGGAATGAGCAATTGAAAAATGAATACGAATCGCTGACGCAAAAATGCGGTTTCGTGGATCTTGGCCACCGCACTCAGATTGAGCTGACGGGGGATGACCACCTGGCTTTTCTCCATAATCTCTGTACCAACGAGATCAAAGGCCTTGAGGTTGGAAGGGGCTGCGAAGCTTATCTGACATCGGTTCGCGGCAAAGTAGTCGCACACATCCTTGTCTTTCGTACCGCTGAAGGTCTCATCGTTGAGACTGCCGCCGAATGGGGGCAAACTCTGATGGAGCATTTCGATCGGTACATCATCATGGAAGACGTTCAACTCCAAGACCACAGCTCTGATTGGCGGGAGTTGCTGGTTAGTGGCGTTGAGGCTTGTGAGGGATTAGCCCGGCTTGGAGTTGCAGAGATTCCACAAGAGATCGGAGATCATCTCCCTGCGACCATCGATGAACGACAAATCTGGTTGCGACGGGTTCCTTTCTTGGATCAGCCCACTTTTGTGATCGCCATCCTCCAGGATCAGGCTGATGCTATCGAGCAGGCCTTGCGAAATGCGGATTTCTTTTCCTGTTCGCAAGAGACTTTTCATCGAGCTCGCGTTGAAACCGGTTTTCCCTGGTTTCCACAAGATATCGGAGAAGATAATTTAGCTCAGGAAGTGGCTCGAGATCAGCAAGCGATTAGCTTTACGAAAGGTTGCTATCTAGGCCAGGAAATAGTTGCTCGAATCGATGCCCTCGGCCGCGTGAATCACACCTTGACGATGATACGGATGGAGGGCAACCGCATTCCCGCTGTGGGGACTGAGATCCATGCTGGCAGTAACGTCGTGGGCAAAATTTCATCCGTTACCTATTCTCCTCGACAAGATTCAATTTTGGGGCTGGCGATTTTGCGCTGTTCGGCTCTCAAGTCGAGCTTGCAAGTCGATGGTATTCCTGCCGTCGCATTAACGGCTTCCGAATAAAGGTGATGCATTAGTCGGAAGAACTCTTATGCTCGCAGTTTATTATGAAGGGTTTCAGCAACCTCTCAAAGTTGGTCGCTTGGCCGATCCCGAGCCGGCGCCGGATGGTGTCGTTATCGCAGTTCGCTCCAGCGGTCTCTGCCGTAGCGATTGGCATGGCTGGATGGGACACGACTCTGATATTCGACTACCGCATGTACCCGGTCACGAGTTCGCGGGCGTGATTGTCGACGTTGGACCTGAAGTCAGCAACTGGGGAGTTGGTGATCGCGTTACCGTTCCGTTTGCTGTGGGATGCGGGCAATGTTCACCTTGTCGTGAAGGCGATCTGCATATCTGCGACAATTATTTCCAACCAGGTTTTACGGCATGGGGGTCTTTTGCCGAGTTGGTAACCATCCCTCACGCGGATTTGAATCTTGTGCGACTGCCCGAAGTAATCAGCTTTGAGGCAGCTGCGAGCTTAGGATGCCGGATGGTTACCTCTTTCCGAGCAATCGTGGATCAGGGCAAGTTAAAGGCTGAGCAATCGTTGGCTGTGTTTGGCTGCGGCGGCGTCGGACTCGCTGCCGTGTTGATTGGAAAAGCTTTGGGAGCACGGGTGATTGGCGTCGATGTGAATCCCGAATCACTGGAGCTCGCACGCCAATTAGGAGCTGCGGATGTCATCATGGCGACCGATTCAGATCCGGTTGCTGCCATTCACGATTTAACCGGAGGAGGCGCTCATTTGTCGCTCGATGCGTTGGGAAATCCTGTTGTCTGCCAACAGGCGATTGCCAGTTTGAAAAAGCGAGGGCGGCATGTTCAAGTTGGTTTGATCAGTGATGGCTCAGTCTCGGTACCGATGGATCAAGTGATCGCCCGTGAACTGGAGATTGTGGGGAGCCATGGAATGGCCGCGGCCGATTATACGCCCTTGCTGCAATTGATCATCGATGGCAAGCTTGATCCCCAGCGGCTTGTGACGAGAGGTGCGACATTAGATGACGTCCCCGGCTTGTTACCTGACATGGCGTTGAATCAGCATCAGGGAATCACGGTCGTTAGAATTTCTGACGACCCTTGATTTACTCAGCATTCATNACGCGTTCGACGATTTTTGCGTCGAAATAATTGATCGCCATGCCGGCATCGACGACGATCTGTTGAGCGTTCAGACCACTGGAACGGGGGCTGAGCAGAAAGGCGGCTACGTTGGCCGCCTCCGGTGTTTGTACGGCTTTGCCGCGAGGGATCACTTGCTCCGCGAATAGATAGGCGTCTACATAGCCAGGGATGCCGGCTGAGGCGCTCGTCTTCAGCAATCCCGGTGCCACTGCGTTGAATCGAACGTGCGAAAACTGGCTAAAGGATTTCGCCAGAAACGCCAGCGATGAATCCAAAGCTGCCTTGACCGGCGCCATAAATCCGTAGTTCTCACTGGCCATCGTCGTTGTGGAGATCGATACGGTGACCACCGACGCCTCGGAAGTGAACATGTCGCGAAAGGCATTGCAAATCGCGATCAGTGAAAAGCAAGAGACGTCTACGGTGCGCAGGAACTGAGCCTTTCCAGTTTCATGAAATGGCTTCATGCCTCCTTCGTAATCCGCGAACGCGATCGAATGCAGTAGGCCGTCAATCTGAGGGTGATTTTCTCGAATGGCATCCCGCACAGCACGGATCTGGTCTTCGTGCTCCACGTCGCAAACGTGGATGTCAGAGTCCGGAAAAAGTTTGCCGACCGACTCGCGTCTCGCTTCGCTGCGGACTACGAAGACTACGTTCGTACCTGCCTCCAGCAAAACTTTGGCGACATGAAAGGCGACGCTTTTTCGATTGGCGACACCAAAGACGATAATCGTCTTTTCCGAGAGTTGNAGGAAATCCATACGCTGCTCTTGGTCGACTTAGGTCTCGGTTTGCGGTGGAGCCAACGCACAGGCAAACTCGAAACGCAATACGGTTTCTTTGCCTCGCGTCATTTTCGCCTTCATGAAGTAGGCGTTGGAAACGCATTCGACAAGATNCACCGTGATCGTGACCTCATCGCCTGGATGGACCATCTTGCGGAAGCGCACATCGTTCATCCGAGTCGCGACAGGAATGCCTTCCCCTGCGGTCTCCGAGAGCAGAATTGCGCCGGCTTGCATACTGGATTCGCAAAGAATGACACCGGGGACTAAAGGATGATCTGGGTAGTGCCCTTGGAAGAAAAACTCATCGGCATGAAATGTCTTGCGGCAAATGATCTGGTCGTCGGTCTGCTCCACTACTTCATCGATGAGCAGCATCGGAGAGCGATGAGGAATCCTCGCTTCGATTTGCTCGCGATTCATGGTGTGGGTGCTGTCTGAAGACATGCGTCTGAGCCCTTCTGTTTTTTCATCAACAGCGAATCGACATCGTTGGCGACGATCACTCCATAGTTGATCGCTCCCAGCCAACCCGACATGATGATGCCCACGCTACCGGCATGGAATAGTCCTTGGATCTGTTCGGGCAACGCTCGGCTGACCGCAAGTCCTTCGAACTTGGTTCCAAAACTCGAGCCCTGCAGATGTTTGGTGTAGTGCTGGAATGTTTTGGGAGTTGCGACTTCCACGTGGTTCACCCGTTCACNAATGTTGGGAACATATCGTTCCACGTCATCGAGTGTGCTTTGGGCTAGGTCCTCTTTACTGGCCGCGTACTCATCGTCGCTTAGATTCGCCCAGTCCTGATAGTTTGCATTCGTGCTCGACACGATTAAGCAACGTGGAACAGCGTCCGGTCGGGTGCGGGGATAGTAAAAAGAATAGGTGCGACTAGTGATATCGCGGCTAAGTAACAAATCTGTTTTGAAGATAGGGGCGGTGGAGCTGAATAATAAATCTCCCGTTGATTCTTCAACATACTCGTCCGGTTTCAGCCCCATGTAGACTTGAGTGCTGCTGTTGTTGAGACGCACTTCGCGAGCTTCGTCGACGAAACTTTTATCGAATTGCTTTTCGCCAATCAAATCGAAAATCGTTGACTTTAGGTTGGCATTAGAAACGACTGCCGAAGTGTGAATCGTTTTGCCGTTAACCACGATTCCGGTGATTTTTCCCTTGTCGACCAGGATCTTTTCAACGTCGCAGCGGATGCGCACGTCTACCCCACTCTTGATCATCTCGGTATGCATTTGCCCGATGAGCTTGTCGGTGCCTCCTTCAAACGTGTAGACGCCCTTCGACATAAAGTTTGAAAATACAATACCGTAGGTGATGGCCGGGTCTTCGAGTGTCGAACCGTTGGCGTAGGTGATGGGCTCCATTAACAGCCGAATCACGTCTTCGCGCCCCGGAAAAAAACGATCGAATAATTGCCGAGTTGTTGTCGACTGGTCGTCGTAAAAGTTCATGCCTCGCGCAGTGTCGAAAAAGTCAACCACGTTTTCGCGAGGTACTTCGAACTGTTCCACAAGAAGCTTGGTAAAGTCTTCGCGATTAAAGGAAGTCGTCAGTGAAAACATGGGATTGTCGAAGCGGATGTTTTTCAGCTGGACGATTGAGTCGGCGATTTCGCGGTTCCAATATCGTCGGCAACTTTTGATCATGCCTATCGGGAAACCGTGAAGAGAGACGTCGAAAATGTGGCGGCCAGGACGTTTGAACCACGTCGCCATACCCCCCAACTTGTAATGCTGCTCCAATAACAAGACGCTGCGGCCCGTTCGCGCGAGCACGTTTGCCGCAGTCAGGCCAGCGAGTCCGCTACCAATGACGACGACATCGTAACTGTCTTTCGAGCCTTTGAGAAAATCCTTCGGCATTACTGTCTAGTTTCCGGGGGTTAGTGTATGCGGGCGTTCGCCCTAGCTCCGCAAGCAGTATTGGTTGGCAATCGATATGCCGCTGATAATTGACCCTATGATACCGACAAAGCCTTGATCTGTCCCGCACACATACAGGTTTTCGATGTCGGTTGTCCCGTCCAGTTGCTTAAGGGGAGCACCGTAAACGGCCCCGTTATCGTGCCAGGTAAAGCGCCGGATGGTTGCCGGGGTGAAAGTATCGGTGTCTACGACGTGACCGCGAAAATCAGGTACAAACCGAACGGCTGATGCAATGGCGCGATCGTACCACTTCAACTTTTCTAGGCGATACTGCTCTTCCGGCAAGTTTTCCCAGCCCTCAAAATCTGCAATTGTTGTGATGCGGATGATGCCGTCCGGTAGTTTTTGAGATTCGTCGTCCGATTCATATAAGAAATTGTTCGGCGAGCAGATGACCCCCGTGCGGACGTCGCAAAGTTCGTCTTTGGGCCGATGCCAATGGAACTTTTCTGAGTCGTTGTAGAACAGGATTGTACGGTCGTAGCCCAGCTCGCTCGGCTTCTTGTCCAGTACCGAAATTGATTCGACAAAGGACAATTGCCCCGCCTGACGACCGTTGACGCGGTCAATGTCGTCACACATTCGCATAGTTTCCACCCAGCCAGCCGAGGAGATGACGCGTTTTGCTTCGAGCTCCGTGCCATCGTCCAGAATGACCCCCGTGGTACGCCCGTCCTGGACGTGGATTTGGTCGACCCCTGTCCGCAGTCGTAGCTCCCCGCCCAGTTCCCGGTAGCGTCGGACGAGATTCTTGAGGATCAAACGGACGCCCGCCAAGGGCCTCGCAAATCCCTCCATGAAGATGCTGCGGAACATAATGCAGAATTGCCCGAAGTCCATGTCGTCTTCGCGAGCGTTGCCGTACCACATCAATGGGCAGAGCAACATCTCAATCAGTAATGGTTCTGTGATGTGTTCTGCCAGCAACTCCCGTGCTGACAGCTCGTAATCTTCGGGTGAGAGATCGTCATAGTCGACGATTCGGTCAACGATCGCTTGAAAACCATCCACTTGATTTGGGAAGCTCGCACGGATCTCACTTAGCAACAACTCGAGATCGTTGCCAAAGTCGAGTTTGACGCCTGGGAAGGCGATCGTGGAGCCGATTTGTGGCGACAGCGCAAAATCTTCCCAACGAAAGCGAAGCTGCCGCAGCAGTCGAGCGAAAGGCCCCTTCTTCGTGCCCTTCGGCGTGAAATTTGTCACGGCGTGCAGGCCCACATCGTAACTGCGGCCTCGCAGCCGATAAAACGAATTCAACCCGCCAATCGTGTAATGCCGCTCCAGGATACAGACCTTCTGGTCGTAGTAAGCAAGCCGAATGCCGGCTGCTATTCCCGACATTCCTGCACCGATGATAATCGTATCGTACATCTGAAGAATCCGTCGAGCGCTGACGGTTAAGCACTGAATGTTTGTCGTCGACGTCGACGAGCCTCAAACGCTCGCGGATAAGTCGGCATGGCCCAGTGAATCGCTAAACCGCCACATCCTTCATCAGCGGTTCAAGGTATTTGCATGTGCTCTGCATGCTCGCCAGCTCTGGGTAATCTTCCTCCGGAATCTGGACGCGGTAACGCTTCCGCAATTCCATCACGATATCGAGGAAGTCCATGCTGTCGAGTTCCAATTGGTCCCGAAAGGCAATGTCGTCTTTGAGATCGGTCAGATCTTCATCCGGTGCAATGTCCTCTAGGATGTCGAGGATCACGTCGCGGATTTCGTTGGGTGTCATTCGTTTCTGTACTCCGTTCGAACCAATTAAAACTTCTTGATGATGACAACCGAATTGATGCCTAGCATGCCAAACGAGTTGTTCAAAATGTACTCGACCTTGCCCAACTCTCGTGGCTGATTGACGACCAGGCCCGGGAGCTCGCACTCAGGATCCAAATCGTCAACATTAATCGTCGCATGGCAAACACCATCTTCAAAGGCAACCAGGTTGCCTGCCAGCTCAAGAGCACCTGCGGCTCCCATACAATGGCCAATGAAACTCTTGGTGTTGTTGAACTGAACCGATTCGCAGTCTCCAAATACACGACGCAATGCCGCGCACTCCTGGGAATCCCCACTGGAGGTGCCCGTGGCATGAGTGCTCACGATATCAATCTGTTCAGCAGTGAGATGAGCTCGTTTCAAAGCCATCTCAACGCACTGTGCTTGTCGGTCTGCGTTGGGCAGCACAAAGTCGGTCGCATCCGTGTTGATCGCATAACCGACGATCTCACCATAAATATTAGCGCCGCGCTGCTTGGCTGACGAGAGCCTTTCCAGCACATACATGCAACCGCCCTCGGCAACGACGATTCCAGTACGCTGAGTATCAAACGGACGCGAGGCTTTNGTTGGATCCGTATGCTCTGCCAACGCACCTTGGCTCTTGAAGCTGGCAAAAATGCCAAAGGTGTGAATGCTTTCGGAAACCCCTCCNGATAGAGCAACATCACATTCCTGCAGCCGCAGCATCTGAGCACCNTGAATCAAGCCGGCGTTACCGGCTGCACAGGCAGCTCCGATCGTGTAGTGGGGGCCGATCACACCCATGTTCAAGGCTACTTCACCCGCCGGGTTGTTTGCGACCGTTCGCGGATTGTGGTGATGAGACCAAAAGCTTGTATCGTAATCGTAGCCCTTTAGCTCGAAGATCTCGTTTTCCGTCTCGACGTTGCCGTGTTCGGTGACACCGACATAAATGCNCACTCGAGACTTGTCGACATTCTCCCAGTCGAGACCACTGTCTTGCACTGCTTCCTGCGCGCTGTAGATGCCGACCGCACCTGCACGAGTGCCACGACGGCTATCCTTGCGCGTCTGGTAACGACGAGTATCGAAGTCGCAAATGCCCGCCAAAGTCTCGCCGACATATCGAATCTCGTACGGACTCACGCCACTACGACCCTCCAATAAGTTCTCCCGAAACGTGTTCAGGTCGTTCCCGTTGGGGGCTGTGAGGCCGATGCCTGTGATCACCACCCGTTGATCGTCAGGCAAGTCCGCTGTCGACGTCGAAGCAATCATCTGCGATCCTTGCGTTTCTGCAAACTGTTGAGGCTACCCATTCGCCCACGAATTGGCAAGTCGCCGCAGTCCCTCCGCGGTTGAAATACGGGCTGAAAAACCAAAGTCGTCCCGCGCACGNTGGATGTCAAAATAGTGCGATCGCGCTAATTGGGAGGCGAGGAATCGAGTCATTCGAGGTTCCCCCTTGAGTNCCAGTGTGCGATGAACCAGCTCAAGTACGGAGCCGATGCGCCAAGCGGCTGTCAGCGAAATTCGCCGCTCCACGGGGGGAAGTCCCGCCAGATCCAGAAGTTGGTTGATCCATGCCCAGCAATTGATGGGTTCTCCCTGGGAAATAAAATAGGCGCGACCCGACACCGGAGATTTCGCCGTTAGTGCGTCGGCCGCCTGCAAATGTGCCTCAGCGGCATTTTCCACATAAACCATATCGATCAGATTTGTGCCGTCCCCAACCTGGCGGAGCTTTCCCGATCGAGCCCGCTCAATCAATCGCGGGATCAAATGGGAATCCCGTGGACCCCAGATCAAATGGGGGCGGAGCGCACAGGTCTGGAGGGTTGAGCCATTCGCGGCCAATACCGCTTGCTCGGCCAACGCCTTGGCACGAGGATAATGGCATAGCCAATGCTGGGGATAAGCCGCCGTTTCGTCCTGGTTGATCTGGTCGCTGCCATCGAAGGTGACGCTGGGACTGCTCGTGTAAACCAGTTTGGGGACCCCGTGCCGCTGGCAACCTGTGATGACGTGTTCGGTGCCCCGTGTATTCGTCTCGTAGTAATCCTGCCATTTGCCCCAAATACCGGCGATCGCGGCGGTGTGGAAGACGACGTCCATCCCCTGGCAGGCTGCCTCAACCTGATCCGCATTGCGAATGTCGCCCCCCACGCATTCGGCGCCCAGTGCCTCGAGTTCCGGATAACGACCCCGAGAAAAAGCTCGGACCCTATCGCCTCGCTGGATCAATTGTTCGGCGATGTACTGGCCGAGAAAGCCGCCGGCGCCCGTTACTAATGCCCGCATCCGCCTCTCCTTCTTCNGATCACGAAGATTCTCGATTTAAACGGCTTCAGCCTGACCGATCTTCCGCTACCCATTCTGAATATCCCAACGACTGATAGAAGCCAATGGCGGACTGCCAGCTTCGTAGTGTCTCCAGCTCAATGGCCGTCACCCCGTGCTCCCAGCAGGCTCGCTCACAGGCGGATACCAGCCGGCGCCCGATCCCCTGCCGTTGATTCGACGGATCAACGGCAAGCCAGTGGATGCGTCCATTCTCCTGCCCAGCATCTGCCGGAAGTTCCAAAGTTACTGCCCCTGACCAAACGCGTGAATCGTCCGCCCACTCCGTGCGAAACGAGAGCGAACTCGCAAACCAGTCGCGGTCGGCCAGTTCGCGGCGGAAATCCAGCTCGTTCCAAGGCCGTTTTCGGGAGAAAGCCGCGTTTTGCAGCGCAAGCCAGCTCCAACGGTCAGCTGTGTCGTGCTCCGNTCCCCAGACGTGCTGGAGCACGGTTGGCACATTTTCCCCGCAGATCGGCTGTAGGGAAGCCGTGTTCAATGGCTTGAACATGCGAACGACAGGCGTCCGAAAAACGGTTGCGTCATCGTGATCGGGCATCGTCTCGTGGATCATAGCGGGCCGGGAACCCGCTTGACCAGNGGCCCGGAACCCGCTTGACCAGTCGACATCTGTGGCCAAAAAACATCATCGAAATGGTGNTGTGTGGTAGAAAATAATCANAAACNAGGNNNNAANCTGATTGAAAACGNTCNAAAAAACGTCAATAATTGACTGTTATTANTGACGTTGTTGGTTGGAATCACCCGTTCAGAACAGGATTGGGAAGATCGCATGCTGACGGAAGAGCGGCGGAATCGATTGCTGGATCTGGTACGACAGCGTGGCTTTGCCTCGTTGCCGGAACTAACTCATGAGATGCAGGTTTCGTCTTCGACGATTCGACGCGACCTCGACTATCTCGAAGAGATGGGTTCTGCGCGGCGAACGCATGGGGGCGTGTTCTATACCGGACCTTCTCCCAAGCTGCCCCACTTTGATCATCGCCAGCAACTGGAATGGGATCGCAAGAAGCGGATTGCAGAGATGGCAGCCAGTCTGGTGGAAGACGGAGATACGATTCTGCTGGACGGGGGCAGTACGACTTATGAGTTGGCTCAACAGCTTGTCGGTCGCAATTTGCAGATCGTGACCAATTCATTGCCGGTGGCGACGTTGTTCAGTTCAGGGGGCGAGAACGACCTCGTGTTGATTGGCGGTTACGTGCACCAACGGACGGGCGTCTGTTTGGGGCCTTATGCCAACGACATGTTGAAGGATCTGAGTGTGCGGCGGGCGTTTTTGAGCGTGGCCGGCATTAATGATCGGGGTTGCTTCAACAGCAACCTGTTACTGGTGGAAACGGAGAAAGAGATGATGCGTGTCGCCGACGAGGTCATCGTCGTGGTCGACAGTACCAAGTTTGGGCATCAGAGTCTGGCGTTGATGTGTCCGCTGTCGGAGGTCGACAGAATGGTTGTCGACGCCGATATCTCACAAGATTGGCGAAGCAAGATATGTGCCGCTGGGGTTGAGCTTTGTGTGGCTGGCCCGAGTGATAATGGATAGGAGATAGACGTTCATGTCCGCTGGAATGATTGATCGATCCATGGTCGAACGGATTGTTCGACAGGTTGTTTATTCACAGGCTGATGCAGATCAGTCGATGGCGCCGGCGACGAGCGCTGATGAGCTGGTCGTGAGCATCTCTGCGCGGCATTGCCATCTGACGGACGAGCATGTCGAGATGCTGTTTGGTCCAGGTGCCACCTTGACCCCCCAGAAGTCACTTTATCAGGACGGCTTCTTTGCCGCGGAAGAGACGGTGATGTTGGTCGGTCCTCGACGCCGGATGCTACCCAACGTACGNGTGCTGGGGCCNACGCGTCCNGACAGTCAGGTCGAGCTTGCCTTTACCGATGCGATTTCGTTGGGCATCGATGCACCCGTGCGAATCAGCGGCGATGTTGCCGGCACGCCCGGCTGTGTGCTTGTTGGGCCTCGGGGAGTCGTTGAGTTGGATCAAGGAGTCATTCGAGCGGCTCGACACGTGCATATGAACTTTGAGCATCTACGGCAATACAACGTTGAGAACGGCGAGGCGATGAATTTGCGAATCGAATCCCCGGGGTGCTCGATGGTGCTNGAGGATGTGATCGTTCGCGCCGGTGAGAATATCAAATTGGAGGTCCACCTGGACACGGACGAGGGGAATGCCTGCTTTTTGGATGCGGCCACCAAGGTCGAATTATTGAAACAACAACCCTGTGGTTGTCAGGATTAGCTTGGAGTTTATTGAGATTTTATGTTTTCGGCGAGCGTAGCTCGTCAAGTCTTTACTGGGAGATGTATCAACAATGGCCAAGACACTTGAAGCGTTAGGCATGGTCGAAACGAAAGGCTTTGTTGCCTTGATGGAGGCCAGCGACGCAATGATGAAGGCAGCGAACGTCAAGTTCGTGGGTTGGGACAAGGTTGGAAGCGGTCTGGTGACGGCGTTTGTTACCGGCGATGTTGCTGCCGTAAAAGCAGCGACCGATGCCGGCGCGAATGCGGCTGGTCGTATCGGAGAGGTTGTCAGCGTGCAAGTCATTCCGCGACCGCACGAAGATCTGCACATCGTCATGCCGCCGCCGGTTAAGGGCTCGGGCAAGTAAGACCTTCTGAGACTTTCAATATACAGATTCAAGGAATAGCAACCATGCAAAANGCAATTGGAATGGTAGAAACGAACGGTCTTGTTGGTCTGGTCGAGGCGACCGATGCCATGGCCAAGGCCGCTAACGTTCAAATCGTCAAGCGAGTTTCCATTGGAGGTGGCTTGGTCACCACCGTCGTGAGTGGCGATGTCGGTAGCGTTCGAGCTGCAGTCGAAGCGGGTGCTCAAGCAGCATCTCAAGTCGGTAATCTCGCGGGTAGCCACGTGATTCCACGTCCGGCCGAAGGATTGGTAGACGCCTATCTCGGTTAATACCTGATTTCGGCAATGTCCGCTGTTGCGTTTTGAACCGCTCTCTTGCGAGTCCCTACGCGACCGCCAGTTAACGATGGAGCGAACATGAAAATCCTGGTGGCGAATCTCGGTTCCACGAGCTTCAAATACCGATTGTTCGACATGTCCAACGAGCAGCAACTCGCTCGTGGGGGCGTTGAACGTATTGGCTCGGTGGAAAGCCAGTGTGTGGTTGAAATCGGAGATCATCGCGAAGAGATCGTGACGACGATTCCGGACCATGCATTAGCGGTACGGCAGTGTCTTAGTCAATTGACCGNTCCCGAAACGGGCTGTCTCGCGAACGCTACCGAAGTGGCAGCGATCGGTTTCAAGGCCGTTCACGGTGGACGACTCAGCGGCGTTCATCGCGTCAATGACGAAGTCCTGGAGGCGATGGGCGAAATGAATCATGTCGCGCCGGCTCACAACCCGCCGTATATCGCGGCGATGCGTTTGTTGGCGGAACGATTGCCCGAGATTCCGATGGTCGCTGCTTTCGAAACCGGATTTCATCAAACGATTCCCGATCGCAATCGACATTATGCGATTCCCAAGCAATGGTCCGATGAATTCCAAATCAAGCGGTTCGGGTTTCATGGCGCCAGTCACCGTTACATTGCCAGTCGTATGGCAGAGATTACCGGTCGATCCGAATTGAGAATCATTTCATGTCATCTTGGCGGTTCCAGCAGTTTGTGTGCCATTCGTGATGGAGCCAGTGTCGCGACGACCATGGGTTTGAGTCCCCAGACTGGGTTGCCTCAAAACAACCGTGTTGGTGATTTCGATCCGTTTGCATTGCCATTAATTATGGAACGCACCGGTCAATCCCTCGATGAAACTTTGAACGCGTTGGCGTGTCAAAGTGGCTTGCTGGGACTCAGTCAACTGAGCGGTGACATTCGCGATCTGGAACAGGCCGCTGCTGATGGAAACGAAGATGCTCAACTGGCTCTGCAGGTTTATATCGGCGAGATTCGAAGGCATTTAGGTGGACTGTTGGTGGAGCTAGGCGGTGTCGATCTGCTTGTGTTTACCGGAGGCATCGGTGAAAACGGAATGCACGTTCGATCTCAGGTCTGCGACGGGCTCGCGGAGTTAGGGATCGAGTTGGATGAGACTCGCAATCAGGATGTGCACGGTGAAACGCAACTCCAGTCGCCCGCGAGTAAGGCTCAAATTTGGGTCGTACCCACGAATGAAGAATTGATCGTGGCTCGCCAAACACAACAACTGATAGGGAGTTAGCCGATGTTTGTCGCCAAAGTAACAGGCTCCTTGGTCTCGACTCAAAAGGTCGATTCGATGGTGGGTTACAAGTTGTTGGTTGTCGAACCATATCGTCTGGAATCCAAGCAGCGGAAGAGTCTGACCACGACAGGGCGAACCTTTGTCGCGGTGGATACGTTGGGAGCCGGAGAAGGTGAATTTGTCTTGATTACGCAGGGGTCAAGCGCTCGCTTGACGTCGGAAACAAAAGGACTGCCGATTGATACGGTCGTTGTTGGAATCGTGGATAACGTTCACATCGATCAAGCCTGTGTTTACTCCCGTGAGGAAGACTGAATCCATTCCATGTCGCTTAGTTTGCGACGGTTTTGACTACATGAGAATTTGACATGCAAGTGAACGAAGAACTTATTCGCAGTGTTGTGAGCCAGGTCCTTGCTGAAGTCGGTCGCGATCGCGTGCACGCTTCTCCCTCGAGCTTTCATGGACGCCATGGCGTTTTTGATTGTGTGAACGAAGCTGTCGCCGCCGCTCGAGAAGCATTTGAGCAGTTGTCTGAGCGAACTCGAGAAGATCGCAAGAGAATCATCGACCATATTCGACGAATCTCAATCGACCAGTCTGTTGAGCTGGGGACGATGGAGATGAATGAGACGAAGATTGGACGACTCGATCACAAAATCGAAAAGCTGCAAACGCTCGGCCAACGTACGCCGGGGGTTGAGTTCATGAGAAGTGAAGTGTTCAGTGGTGATCATGGCTTGGCGGTGATCGAACATGCTCCCTTCGGAGTGATCGGTGCGATCACTCCGGTGACTCATTCATTGCCAACCATCACGGGCAATGCGGTTAGCATGATCGCCGGCGGCAACACCCTGGTGGTGAATCCGCATCCCAGTGGAAAGAAGGTGGCCGCCGAGGGAGTTCGTCGCTTCAACGAAGCTATCTCGCAAGACATCGGGATCGACAATTTGATTTGTGTGATTGCCGAACCCACGCTCGAATCCGCGGATCAGATCTTCCATCATCGAGATATTGCCATGATCTGCGTTACCGGCGGACCTGCCGTCGCTCGAGCTGCCTTGAATTCCGGCAAGCGAGCAGTTGTGGCGGGGCCCGGTAATCCACCGGTCGTCGTGGATGAAACAGCTGACCTTGATCGAGCCGCACGCTCGATCATCGCGGGAGCTTCTTACGATAACAATCTGCTCTGTATCGCGGAAAAGGAAGTCTTTGTGGTTTCATCCGTTTTCGATGCTCTGATGGACGCCATGGAACGGGCGGGTGCTGCCCGGCTCTCGGGCAGTGAGGTGGATCGATTGACGTCTGTCGCCATTACCCAGGTTGGTGAAGGTGATCAACGACACGATGTTCCCGCCAAAGAATTCCTCGGACAAGATCCTGCCGTGTTGGCTCGAGGAGCGGGCAAAGAGATTCCAGCCGATACTCCATTGCTGTTCGGGGAAACCGACGAATCGAATCCGTTCGTTCCCGTTGAACAGATGATGCCTTTCGTTCCCTTCGTTCGTTGCCGAGATGCACACGAGGCGATCGACAAGGCCAAGTTCTACGAACATGGTTTTGGCCACACCGCCATTATTCACTCCACCAACGTTCGGAATATGACCCGCATGGGTCGGCTGATGGACACGACTTTGTATGTCAAAAATGGTCCTTCATTTTCCGCGCTCGGCATTGGAGGAGAGGGGTATATCTCCTTCTCGATCGCGACGCCGACAGGGGAAGGAGTGACCACACCGCTGACATTCACTCGCGAACGCCGTTGTTCGATGATCGAAGAACTTTGCATCCTGGGACAGCCGGAATAACGCATGTTGTACGGAAAGGTGATTGGAACAGCGGTATCCACGGTCAAGCATGCTTCGATGGAGAAGCAGAAGCTGCTGGTCGTTCAACCGTATATGGCCGATCGCCGCACTTCGGACGGTGACCCGCAGGTGGCGATTGATTCAGTGGGAGCAGGAATTGGTGAATTTGTCATGATTACCAGCGATGGCGCGTTTGCACGTGAAATCCTGGGCGTCGACAAGACACCGGTGCGATGGACGGTGATTGGTCTTGATGATGGTATTTCCTAGGGAACGGCATGGAACGCGTTGATATCGAGCAAATCGTGAGAGAGGTCGTGAAACGGCTGACGCAGCGCGAACGTCACGCCGCGTCGCCGATCGCGCACGAACCATCCACGCTCGTGATTCCCGACCGTGTTGTCACGACTCATTTGATTCAAGGTCGACTGCAGGGCGTGCGTGTCGTGNAGGTGCGAGCTGATGCTGTCATCACACCATCCGTGCGAGATGAATTGAAGAAGGCTGCCGTTGAATTGACTCGGCATGTTCCCTCGGCAACGTCAGTCAAGGTGGTCAATCTGTTCGTTGATGATTCACCGTGGTCAGTGGAGGAGATCGTCCAACGCCTGTCGACGGCTGGGATCGATCATCAACTGGTGTCGGATTGGAATTCCCTGATGAGCAGANTGGAGTTGGAAGCTGAGCCAACCGTCGTGTTTACGACGCAATGGGCAGCTCGAGTCTGTTGTGCGAATCAGCGAGGTGTGGCCGCCGCTGTCGTTGATACTGTCGACCAATTATTCACCGCTCAAAGTCAACTTTCCTTGCGAATGGTTGTTGTTGATTCGTCCCGTCATGGGCTGGATGCCGCCGTTGAGATCGCCCGGGCCTTTGGTAAATCTGCAGGAGGATCTGACGCATGAGAATCGCTCAGGTGATTGGAACTGTGACGCTCAATAAAGCAGTCGCCGAATTNAAAGGTGCAAGACTGAAGCTAGCCGTGCCACTTTCGCTCAATGATCTGCAGTCATCGGATGAGCCGCAGGCAGAACCTCTAGTGATCTACGACGAATTTGGAGCTGGCGAAGGCGACCGAATCATGTTGAGCGAAGGTGGGGAAGCCGCTCAGCCATTTCATCCTGACATGGTCCCCGTCGATGCTTACAACTCTGGAATCTTAGACGAAATTACACTCGATCTCTAAACGCCTCGCAGAGGCCTGACACTGAACGGGAATAACAACAAATGGTCAATACTCACCGATTAAAGCAAGACATCTGCGAGATCGGACGTCGCTTGTACAATAAAGGGTTTGCTGCCGCCAATGACGGGAATATTACCGTTCGAGTTGGCGAGAACGAAGTGCTGTGCACGCCGACCATGCATTCGAAGGGCTTTCTCAAGCCTGACGATATCGCCACGGTCGACATGCAGGGCAATCAGACCGCTGGACGTAAGAAACGTTCGAGTGAAGCGTTGTTGCACTTGGAAATCTATAAGCAACGACCCGATATCAAAAGCGTCGTTCATTGCCATCCTCCCCACGCCACCGCGTTTGCGGTTGCTCGAGAGCCGATCCCGCAGTGTGTCCTGCCGGAAGTCGAAGTCTTCCTTGGCGATGTTCCCATCACCAAGTACGAGACACCCGGAGGGCAAGCATTTGCCGATACCATTCTGCCATTCGTTGAAAAAACCAATGTGATCATTCTCGCCAATCACGGGACGGTTAGCTTTGGTGAAGACGTGGAGCGTGCTTATTGGTGGACCGAAATTCTGGATTCGTACTGTCGGATCCTGATGCTGTCTCGCAATCTCGGAAAAGTGAATTTCTTCACGGAAGAAAAAGAACGCGAGTTGCTCGACCTGAAGCAAAAGTGGGGATTCAGTGATCCCCGTAACACCTCGGAATACGAAGACTGTGACATTTGTGCGAACGATATTTTTCGCGACAGTTGGTCAGAGTCCGGCGTGCAACGTTCTGCTTTCCCAGCACCGCCGCCCATGGCCNGCAATAATTTACCGTCTCCTGCAGGCTCAGCAGCTCCGCCGAACGATCAAGAAGCGTTGGTGCAGGCGATTACTGAACGTGTCTTGTCCGAACTGAACCGAAGCTAGGAGTCGAATCTGTGAAAGTTAGCATCATTGGCGCTGGTGGTTTGGTGGGGTCCTGCGCAGCTTTTGCCCTTCAATGTGGCGGAGTTGCTCGAGAAATCGCTCTGTTGGATGTAAATGCCGAGATGGCTGCCGGACAGGCACTCGATCTCCTGCACGGGGGNCCCAGCACGGCCGATCAATTNATCTCAGCCGGGAGCTACGAACATATCCCNGATTCGGATGTNATTTGNATTACCGCCGGCTTGCGTCGAAAGCCTGATGAAAGCCGTTTNGATCTGATCAATCGAAATGTTGATCTGTTCGTGACGATCTTGGACGAGATCAAACGCGTCGGNATGAAGGATACGGCGATCGTGCACGTCGTTTCGAATCCCGTCGATATCCTCACCTATCTCGCGGCGCACCGTCTTGGCCTGCCTGCTGAGAGAGTTATTGGTTTGGGAACTCAATTGGACACCATTCGTTTTCGAAGTCTGATCGCTCAGCATCTGAAGCTACCACCGACTCAAATGTCGGCTCTCATTCTGGGCGAGCACGGAGACAGCATGGTGCCTGTCTGGTCCAGTGCAACCGTCGCCGGATTGCCTCTCGATAAAGTTTCGGGCTGGACGCCCAATTTGGCGAACGATCTGTTCAAGCGGACGAAAGGCTCAGGCGCTGAGGTCATCAAAGGCAAGGGCGGAGCTGGTTTTGCCGTGGGGATTGCGATCCGCGACGTGATTGAGTCGATTGCTTTGGATAGTCGCAAGATCCTTCCCGTTTCTACCGTTCAATCAGGCTGCTACGGCATTCGTGACGTGGCTTTGTCCGTGCCCACCGTGGTGGGGCAGGGCGGAGCAGTTGAAACTCACGAATTTGAGCTTTGGCCGAAGGAAATGCAGGGAATGCGTAACAGCGGAAATGTTCTCCGACAAACCTTGGCGACCGTTTTGCAACGCGTTGGCTAGTTCGGCAATTCGTTGGATGATGGTGGCTTGATCTTTTTGGCTTCAAATATGGGTTGAGAAGAGTTACAGTCAAGCCTGCTTGGATCTTGCCATCGAAACGATGTGGGAGAATACGAAATGCTTCGAACCCTGATTGTCTGCGTCTTCCTCGTATCCAATGTGACCATGGCCAAGGCGGATGACGAGCTGCGGCAGGCGATGACCTTTTATGCCTCATTCGATCAGTCGGCCGATGCCGACTTTGCTAAAGGCGACCGCCAGATCTATACCTTGGACAAGTTTGGTGGAAGCAAGGTGGTACCTGGCATCCAGATTGAACAGGCCGTCTGGGATTCCGACGATGGTCGTTGGGGAGGTTCACTCGACTTCCGTGATAACTCCGAATCGATCGTCATGTTTCAGGGAAACCAAAACATGCCGTACGGTGACGGCTTTTCTGCAACGATCTCATTCTGGATGTTGTTGACGCCTGAAATCGATCTTAAGCCGGGATATGTCGATCCCATTCAGGTCACGGATAAAAAATGGAATGATGCCTCGATCTTCGTCGACTTTAGTCAGGAGAATCCACGCGACTTCCGACTCGGCTGCTTCTCCGATTACAAACATTGGAATCCGACCGATATCAAATGGGAAGAACTGGCCGATTCCGATCGACCGCTGGTGACCGTCAAGAAGCCTGACTTTTCCCGTGAACGCTGGGTCCACGTTGTGATCGTTTTGGAGGATATGAATCGTGAGCCAAGCTATGCTCGTCTCTATCTCGACGGGCGCCTGCAAGGAACTCACCTGGGACCCCATCAGATCAGTTGGGATCCCGAGCAGGTTCGCATCATGCTTGGTATCAAGTACATCGGTCGCTTGGACGATCTGGCCATCTTCGACCGCGCTCTGACGCTCAAGCAGATTCGCCAGTTAGCTGAGTTTAAGGGCGGTTTACGCGATCTGCTGAAACATCAGTAGACAAGTTCGAAGTCGCTGCTCGAAACGTTTGGCAGGAAGGCTTTCTGGTTCGCCGTCCGTCGGAAATACGGTGGAACTGGAGGGACTGGCGGTTGTCAGGGGCATCTCGCTTTCACCCGTAATTCGCCTGGCCAGTGAATTCACAGGTTCTCGAGAAATTTCAGGATCGAGCTATCGTCTGCACTCGATCGCCTGTTACATTGTGCGGCAATCCCTTTGCTACAGGAGTTCGATATGCCGTCGCGAAATGCCCTGATCGGGGCGATCTTGTTTATCATCTATCTGGCGTTGTACGGAGGTTTTGTCATCCTGACCGCCTTCGCCCCCAGTGTCATGGAAATTACACCGCTCGCGGGCGTCAACCTGGCAATCCTGTATGGCTTCGGCTTGATTCTGGCGGCACTGCTTCTGGCGGTGGTCTACGGCGTGCTCTGCCGAAATGAAGAAGAAACATCGGGAGGATCGGATCAATGATTTACGAACCCTCTGTTGTCGCGATTGTCATCTTCTTCATCTTTGTCGGCATAACGCTTGGTATCAGTTTTTATCTGGGGAGCCGTGCCAAGTCCGCGAAGGGATATTTCGCGGCACACGGGCAGATTCCCTGGTTTGTCAATGGAGTCTCTTTCGCCGGAGATTATCTTTCGGCCGCATCGTTTCTAGGCATCTGCGGCATGATTGCCTTTTATGGCTACGATGGGTTTCTCTATTCGATCGGCTACCTGGCAGGTTGGATTGTGGCACTCTTTGTCGTTGCCGAACCGATCAAGCGATTGGGAAAATACACTTTCGCCGATGCGCTTGACGCTAAGTTTTCGTCGCGAGGCATCAAGCTTGCCGCCGGTATCAGTACGCTTGCTGTCAGTATCTTTTATCTGATTCCTCAGATGGTTGGTGCTGGAGTATTGATCCAGCCGTTGCTCGGCTTCCCGCACTGGGTCGGTGTCGTCTTGGTTGGAACGACCGTTACCATTATTGTGGTCACGGCTGGTATGGTCTCCACGACCTATGTGCAGTTCCTGAAGGGCTCCCTGCTAGTGGTCTTCAGCGCGATCCTGACGCTCATTATCTTGGGCCGTGGATTCGAAGTTCGACAGGGTGGTGATGACGGACACATCTTTCTCACCCTGGGACCCTATCCCGCTACGACAGATTGGAGCCAGTTGTCGGAGTTGGACGATCTAACCGTGATGCCCGCCGAGGGAGCTTGGAAAGATCTGCCCTATCTCCGCACCATTCAACCAGAGACGGATGTGATTACCGTCTGGCGAAAGGAAACTCTTGAGTCCGGAGAAATCCTGCTCACAGAAACCCAAACCGTCAAACGACTTTCGGATGGAACGGTTTACGTCAACGGTCGGCTCAGGGGGAACCAACCGGGTGAGGCACAGCTTCATCCTGTGGGCTATCTAAGTGAGTTGCCCGATGATCAACAGAAAACAGGGGCTCTAGGGCCGCTCTCGTTCTTTAGTACTTTGCAAAAGAGTGAGGTTGTATTGTGGGGGAATCAAACGGTCGAGGAACCGGCTGATGACGCGATCACGACCGTTTACTACCAAAAGCCAACGCCCGGAAGTCGCGTACTACAGCCTGGTCAACATCCTCGCTTTCAGGGCATTCGCAGTGAAAAACTGCTCGATAAGTTGAACTTCTTGTCCCTGATGTTGGCGCTATTCTGTGGCACCGCCTCTCTACCGCACATCCTTATTCGCTATTACACCGTGAAAGACGAGGTCAGTGCTCGACGTAGCACGATTGTCGGGATCGGAAGTATTGGCTTCTTCTATATCCTCACCCTCTATCTGGGGTTGGGAGCCATGACAAGCGGTGCCTTGGATGTGACCAATAGCAACATGGCTGCGCCGTTGTTGGCGAAGAGCATTAGTGAATGGCTCTTTGCCATGATCTCAGCGATCGCATTCACGACGGTCTTGGGGACGGTGAGTGGATTGATTCTTGCCTCTGCAGGGGCCGTTTCCCATGACTTGATGTCGAACGTTCTCGGTATCAAGATGAACGATGAGCAGATGGTGCGAGTCGCCAAAATTGCCTCCGTGGTTGTCGGGGCGATTGCAATCGTGCTGGGGATCTTGTTCCAGGAACTCAATGTCTCTTATCTCGTTGGTTGGGCTTTCAGCGTTGCAGCTTCTGCCAATCTGCCATCATTGGTGATGTTGTTGTTCTGGAAACGAACGACGCGACAGGGGATCATCGCTGCCGTGGTCGTCGGTATGGTCAGTTCTCTCGGCTGGATTTTGCTCAGCGCAGATACCTTCACGAAGGTTTATGGACTATCCGCAGATCTTGCCGTCGTCCCCTTCAGCCAACCAGGTATCGTGACGATTCCGCTTGGGTTCCTGACGCTGATCGTCGTCTCATTGCTGACTCCGCCGCCTGAGGATCAGGCAGCCTCCAGCACCTCCTAGGCGCAAGCCTTGCTAGCGGAAAAACCACCTGACCGAGGCGGATATGCTCGGTTGGGTGCCTGTTTGTCGACTTTGTTTCATCAAAATTCTGGCTCTGCTTCCCTTTTCGTTCAGACAATGGGCTGAATCAACCGACAGAGTAGGTCGTCTAGATAAACTTTGCGGATCGCAGTGGTCTTAGCGGTTGTTGTGACTTTAACGCTTCAGCTGCAAGGGGATGGAAATGAATCCAAAGTACGTCAGTCTGATCGTGGTGCTTTCCTGCTCGCTAACGAGTGGCCTTTTCGCTCAGCATCAGTCCGTCATTCATGACGGATCGCGCCCCGGCGGCTATTTCAACGACCGTTACATTGGATTCGTTCCCAAGCACGAGAAGATTGCGAATCAAACCGCGTGTGCTGCCTATCTGGAAGCCATCATTCCGCCGCTAAATCGCCGCGTCGATGATGAACATCACGTCAGACCCGTTTCTGCGACAACAGAGATAGACGTGGTGCCGCACGTTGCTGAAGACGGGGAATATCTTCACGACGAAAGCGTCGTCTATGACGGTCATGGTGAAACCATTTCGGATCATCACCCGAATCTTTTGGTTTCAGAAACACCGTTAATTTGGGCTCGAATCGAATACCTTCATTGGTGGATGAAAGGGATGCAAACGCCTCCTTTGGTAACCACCAGTCTTGATGGAACACCGCAGGCTGAGGCAGGCGTCTTGGGATTAGATTCGACATCGGTGTTGTGGGGCGACAGCCCTGTGAATGCGGATGGCCGGTCCGGTGGTCGTCTTTCGTTTGGTCGTTGGATCGATCCCACCTGTGGTCAGAGTTGGGATGTGAGCTTTACAGCTTTGTCGGAAGAGTCCGACACATTTGGAGGCTCTGGTGCCAATCATTCCATTTTGGCACGACCCTTTTTCAATGTTCTGGATGGACAGCAGGATGCCAGGTTGATTGTTTATCCGGGATTGCTTGAAGGTACAATGAGCGTTTCAAGTGCGACAGAATTCCATACGCTTGAAGCCGTCTTTCGGCAGATTTATGCCGAGCTGCCTGGTATTCGAGCTGACTATAACTTTGGTTACCGCTATGCCGATCTCAACGATCACCTGCGGATCAACGAGAATACAATTTCGCTTTCTGGGCCGACGATTGGTTCAACCTTTTCGCTCTTCGACAGCTTTGAAACCGAGAATGAATTTCACGGAGGTCAGTTCGGGCTACGAATTCTGACTCAAAAGAATGACTGTTGGACCTTTGAATGGTCTGCCCTGTTGGCACTCGGAAATACGCGTTCTACGGCAACGATCAATGGTCAAACGACTGCGACTCCACGCGATGGTAGCTCAACGACAACGAACGTGGGGTTGTTGGCGAGGGAGTCGAATATTGGTGAGTATCGGCTTAATAAATTCAGTGGCATCGCCGAGCTAGGCGTCAACGTGCGGCGACAATTTGCTTGCGGCTGGACGGCCCGATTTGGATACACTGCATTTTTCTGGAGTGATGTCCTTCGAGCGGGTGATCAGATTGATCTGAACGTCAATCCATCTGAGAACTCAACCGGGCAAACCAGCAGTGAAATTGCTCCGGTATTCCCCGGGGAAACGGGCAGTTTCTGGGCGCAGGGTATGAATCTCGGCTTGGAATACAGCTTCTAGCCGCGGTTGGAAAATACAAAATCTTACGCAAATAGCCAGTCTTCTTCGTCGGCTAGTGCTGAGTCGATCATCGTCTCCAGGCCAGCGCTCAACACATCCTCATCAGATTCGCCTTCGGCTGCCGTCACATTAATGTTGACGGTCGCAGGGTTGGAGTCGAGCGATCCATCGTTGGCCTGATAGATGAACGAATCGGTGCCCGTAAATCCGTCGTCAGACGTGTAGAAGAACGTTCCGTTATCGAGCAGAGTGAGTTGGCCGTTGCTGACATCATTGACCAAAGTTGCGGTCAGCGAATCCCCGTCGACATCGGAGTCATCCGCCAAGACGCTGTTCTCGGATTCGACCGTCAGCAGCAATCCCGAACTTGCCTCGTAATTGTCAGTAAATGCGAGTGGCGGTTCGTTCACGTCCAAGACGTTGACGATCACATCCAGTTGTTCTGTTTGCCCGGTCGTGTCTGAAACACGAATCGGAACGTTCAGCACGCTTCGATTCTCAAAGTTCGGGGGACTGGTGCCGGTGAGGATCAGATCTCCTGTGACTCGGTTGAGGACGAACGTATCGTCGAAGTCATCGAGTTCCTCCTGGATGGTGTCGCGGAAATCTTCCAGATCGTCAGGTAAGTCTTCCAGTCGATTTCCGTGGAGGAAGAAGGCTGGGGTCGCGTTCAAGCCCAGGTTATTGGCCGCTTCCAGGTCTCGATTAACTCGGTCCCTCAACGCCGGGTCGACAAAATCGAGATTGAATTGAGTGAGATCCAAATCCAGCGTAGCGGCGTAACCGGAGAACACGGTGGTCGCATCCGCCAGATTGGCCCATTCGTCCTGGTTCTCAAGTAACAGGTCGCTCATCGCATCAAACGCTCCCTGGCGACCGGCGGCTTCCGCCACCAAGGCTGCATCAAAGGCGTTGGGGTGAATTTCGCTGATGGGCAGGTGACGCGTTACTACCAGCAGTTCCTCTGAAAAGCTGTCTTCAAGATCAGCGACAATCGGATTGAAGGTGCGACAAACGGGACATTGGTAATCGATGTACTCGATGAGCACCAGCGGAGCCTCACTGGTACCGGACAAGTGGTCGTCGGCAGCCAGGTTTAGTTCCGACGGACGATCAACGTCCACGAATTCAAAGATGACCGATTCACTCAATTCGGCTGAGCTTTCGACGGTACCGACGATCGTTCCAGCNGGCTGATTTTCTTCCAGATCGAACTCATTGCTCCGTTGTTCAACCTGAACCGTAACGGTGGTTGGAGCTGACTGATCCTGTCCGTCGCTGACAGTGTAGTTGAACCGATCGGTACCTTCGAATCCTGCGTCTGGAACATAGACGAATGAGCCGTCGTCATTCAGAGTCAAGGAACCGTTCGTTGTGTCCGATGCAAGGGTGACGGTTAGCGAATCACCGTCAGCGTCGACGTCATTGGNCAGCAAACCTTCGTCCGCATTGACCGAAAGTGTCTCATCGGGNCGTGTGTCGTAGTTGTCCGCAATGGCGACAGGCAGCAAATTACTNTCGTCGGGCAATTCCGTCATGGCATCACGGATAGACTGAGCCAGGGTCGCATTGCCGGCGTTCTCTTCGGCACTGGCAATGACCTCACGGAAGATGTTCTTGCGAGCGGATGAAGCAAAGAACCAATTGATCGATAGATTTTCTGACTTGATCGAGGACTCGCCAAAGTTGAGGCCGTCCACGGCCTGGCCGCCCGCCAAGACGATGTCGGTGACGACGTCATTGCTGATCGTCGCTCCCGGGAAATCGAATTGTTCNGCTCCGTCGAGTAANGCGGTTGGTTGATTTTGGGTGACTTGATAGGTGCCGCTCGGTAACGATTCAAAGCGATAACGTCCCACGTCATCGGTTATTGCCGTTTGAACGATTGAATCAACCGAATTGCTCGTGCCGATGAGAGTAATCAAGGTTCCCGGCACCCCCGATTCATCGGAGTCCTGTTTGCCATCGCCATTGAGATCAAGGAAGACGGATCCGGCGAGGCTGTTTTCACTCGACTCGCGAGTTTCCACCGTTACCATCGCTTCGTCGGTCAGACCGTCTTCATCCCTGAGGGTATAGGTGAAGGTTTCGCTGCCGATGAATCCAGGTGGGGCGATATATCGGATCTGATCATCAACGATCGAGACCTGTCCGCCTGCAGATGCCTGNGTCACGGCNGCAATNATCANCAGTTCGGGACTGTCAGGCGCGGATGTGTCATTCNCCAAAACANNGAGAGATTCGGCTNCTCCGCGGCTTTCNANAATGAATTGATCATCNTTGGCTGTNGGNGGATCANCGACCGGNATGACCTGAATGGTCGCCGTTTCAGTCACTNGAGTGTNNCCGTCGGTNACCTCATAAGAAAACCGATCCTGGCCAAAATAGTTNGCATTTGGACTGTAAGAGAAGGATCCATCAGCTTGGAGTGTCAAGCTTCCGTTTTCGGGGGGGGATATGAGCAATGCCGTGAGTACATCTCCATCAGCATCACTGTCGTTGGATAGCACACCGTTCCCGACACCNATGNTGACGGGCGTATCTTCGTTAATTTGATAGGAGTCNGCTTGAGCAATCGGGNCATCGGCGACGGCATTGATAATCAGGTCGACCANNATGGCCTCATCGACGTCTGAGATTCCATCTGAAACTCGATAAGAGAACGAGTCACTGCCGTTGAAATTATCTCGCGGCAAATAGGTGAATGAACCATCGTCGTTCAGCGAAAGGGTNCCATCCNANACGTCGTNGACCAGCGTCGCGATGAGCGTATCGGCATCAGCATCACTATCGTTGGCAAGCACACCGGTAGCGGCAGTGGTGCTGATTACCTGGTCCTCGTCCAGGGTGTAGCTGTCGGCGGTACCCACCGGAGCGTCATTGACCTGGCTGACGTCAATCGTTACCGCTGCGGTATTGGCCGTGTCGCCTTCCGCNGCAGCCGTNTAGGTAAATGAGTCGATTCCNGCAAANTCCGCATTCGGTTGGTACGAGAACGAACCGTCTGNATTGATGCTGACCGNACCATTTTGCGGACTGTCGACGAGACTCGCGACCCAATTCGAGGTATTGGTGCCATCATTTNAATCGCCGTCATTACTGAAGAGACCTGCATTCGCAGCGACGTTAAGCGTCGAGTCTTCTTCGACCGTGTAGGAATCCGGATAGGCGGGCAAGACNCCGAGCACCGAGATGTCGAAGGTCTCGGTCACTTCGTTACCAGCNACGTCCGCGATTCGAATGTTGATGCTTTGAGGACGTGCCTGTTCATNCGTAGGCGTCCAGAGTAACTGCCCATCCGTCGCGTCGATCGTCATGCCGGCAGGTCCGTTTAACAGGCTGTATTCGATACCAGCTTGTCCTTCATTTGGGCTGTCGATGTCGACANCATACNCCTGGCCTACCTGNGCGTAATCAGGGAGAGTCGATGTAATGTTGCCCGGTGCAAGGCTGTCGATCGTGATCGACAATGCATCGGTTGCCTGGCTGGTAACCCCGCGGAATTCTTGAGTCGCGTGGAAATCTTGCATTCCATTGGGGAATACTGTGCTTCCGTCTGTCGCAAGGGTGACTTCACTCGACGCGGCTACCGTGCTGCCNACCATGACGTTTGAGGCAAACAGTCGTACCACCGCGCCGTTGGCGATGCCGGTGATGCGAAACTCCAACGCCGTTTCTGTTGAGTCGTTATTTAATCGAGTGATGTTGTCCTCAGAGTCAACACCGGTATCACTGTCCGATACGAGATCAATGGACGTCGGTGTTGGCAGGTCCGCCTCACCAAAGTTCACATCCTTCAGGTGTCGGCCAATTTCAACGTTGATACTGTATCCACTACTCGTGATGGGGAAGGTTTGAATCTGGCCGGTTGTTATTTCAGACCGCAGCACATAATCGCCCGTGGGTGCCTCTAGATAGTAGCGACCCTCGGAATCTGTCGTCGTCGAAATCTCATCGGAGTTGAGTTCACCATCGTTATTTGCGTCAAGGAAGATGCTGATACCTTCGAGGCCGGATTCGCCTTCGTCATAGAAGCCATTCAAATTGAGATCTTCGAACTTGATGCCCGAGATTGCGCCGAGTCCATNAACGTCCTGGATAACCGCAAGCTCACCTGAAGAACTGACAGGTAGTTCACTGAAGGGTGGCAGGTTGTTTCGATCGATCGGCAAGTTGGCAATGCGATCTACAACACTCATCTCCAGCACTTGTCCGAACACTGTGAAGCTGTTGTTTTCAGGCAGGTCGAGTGNCGAATTGTCNCCGAGATTTACAAAGAATTGGCTGGTTGCACTGTCAGGATTTCCACCAAGTTTGGCCATGGCGATCGTACCACGCTGGTTCGAAATGCCAGGCTCATTTGCAATCGGCGGATCGGTGGCCACACTCAAAAACTGCGAGGTATCCGTGAATTCAACGGAGTCCGTGATGAATCCGCCACCTTGGATCACAAAATTTGAAACCGATCGGTGAAAGAAGGAATCGTCGTATTCTCCATCATTCACATATTTCAGGAAATTCTCGACCGTTCCAGGAGTCTCCGACTCAAAGAGTTCGATCAAAAGTGGCCCGAAATTCGTCTGCAGTGAGACAACGGGATCCTCGCCGTAAACAAGGACGATCTCGTCGCCATTCTGAATCGTGTATTGGTCGTAGTCCTGNGAGATGGCTCCGTTGACAAACATTTGAATGGAGTTGTCACTGTCGGTCGCATTCTCGAAGAGTTCACTTGATGAGAAGGTCGCCTCGGGATTATTCCCGGCCACACCGGCCATCGTTTGCCAGGTCTCGAAGAAATCGCCGAGCGTCTGTGGCTGAATGACTTCATCTCCGATGGCTGAAATCGCGAGACGTCCGTCGGAGCTAGTCGTGATTTGCGAGAGTTGAGTGCCATCGTTGGCAATGCCAATGTTTGCGGGGATCTCTACGGGACTGCCATCGACGTAGACGATCAGGCTGGCAATCGTTGTTTGCTCAGCACTTACGGTATACAGGTGGAAGCCTGTGCTTCCATCATCGGCNCTGAAGAATACCTGGTCGTTGAAACCAAAGAATTGAGTGGGCTGGGAGTCGTTCGGTCCAGTCCAGATGTCNGCAATTTGTACGGTGCCCGCTTCCGTCCCGTCAGTCACATACGGTTCGCGGCCNTCTTCTTCGGTNATGGCTGAGAAATANACCTGTCCGTTAAAGGCGTAGAGATATCGAGGATCGGATGAATTTGAACCATCCAAATCTCGAATCATTTGCGTGCCGCTCGCGGTTCCGTCGCTCCTCCAGAGTTCAAGGCCTTCACCGTTATCAGCAGTGAATACTAGTTGGTCATCGAGGCTGACGAGTCTTGATTGGAAAACGCCGCTGGCATCACCGGGGACGATATCGCGGACGAGGACAGCATCGCTGCTACCCGCATCGACTCGAAACAGTTCCTCTCCCACGTCGGGATCGCTGGCGGTAAAGAAGAGCGTTCCGTTGACGTTGGTCAGGCTCCGAGGGTAGCTCGAATAAGGATAGGTTCCGTATTCGTCGGTAAAGGTCCCCGGAAACAGATCTTCGACAAGGACGGTTCCCGCTTCAGTCCCATCACTCATCCATAGTTCTTCGCCATTCCCNTCCACTGCGGTAAAGAACAGCTTGCCGTNGACGTTCGTGAGCTGATTAGGAAAGGATTGTAGCGGCCCTTCTCCGTAAGGATATTGGTATCCCTCGCCTGCAAAGATGTCTCGAACGATTACGGTGCCATTCGTGGTCCCGTCGCTCATCCATAGCTCGTTGCCGTTTTGATTATCATTGGCCGAAAAGAATAGTTTTCCATCGACGGCGNTCAATGANGACGGTGCCGACGTATAGGGTGCCGATGTACCGTAGTAGCCGTTTTCAAAGACACCCGGCGCAAGGTCTTTGAGCAGCATGGTCCCTGCTTCGGTGCCATCACTCATCCACAGCTCTCGGCCGTGAATGTCATCATCGGCTGAAAAGTAGATTTTGTCGCCGACGCGAACAAGGTTGACGGGCGATGAGTCGTTGTAGCCGGAGTATCCATTGCCGAGATTGATGTCCTTTACTAGGACCGTCCCCGCCTCAGTCCCGTCGCTCATCCATAGTTCTCGTCCATGGGTGCCGTCATCGGCGGAAAAGATCACTTTCCCATTAAGGGCCGTCAGGTTGTTGGGTGCCGATCCGGATTCTCCAGGATTGATATCGCGAACCTGACGCGTGCCTGCTGCGGTTCCGTCCGTCGCCCATAGCTCGCGGCCAAATCCTTCCTTTTCAGCGGAGAAGTAAACCGTGTCTCCGAGTTGCACAAATTCTTCCGGATACGCATCGCCTTCCGTGTCGAGCTGAATGAGTTCAGGGATACCAGCGAGTAAACACCGCGATTCCAGGACATCAATGGAAATCTGGCTAGTCGTACGGCGTGCGCTTTTTCGAAAGCGACGTCTTCGTTTACGCTCTGAAAAACTCATGGATTTTGCCTGTTGTGCGTGCTCACAAACTTTGGATGACTGCGAATGCTTAAGCGTCCGGAACCGTCCAGATCGTGTTCTTGCCGTCTTCCTCGGAAAATGGTCCTCGCATGGTGGCAAGTGGTTTGCCGGCGATGACCGAAACATCAAATACTTCTTCAACACCTGTCTTGAATTCAAGCTGACCGAGTAATCGACTCTCTTGCAGGTCGATCACCGCAACCCCGCATTTCAATCGATCGCGATCCTCAGCAATGGGGACTCCACCAAATGTCGAGGTTTCACGGATTCGCGAGAGCCCGATGAAAGCGTAGCGGCCGTGAATTGCGAGTCCGCGCGTGTATCCCGGGAAACGTGCGGCGATTTCAGAGTTGCCGGTGTTCGGATCGAGCCGGACGAGAGTCCCTCGGCCGGAATCTAATAACCAAATCTGCCCATCGTGGACTCGAGGTGAGTGAGGCATGGCAAATCCTCGAGCGATCACTTCGTGGGTGGTGATATCGATCAAACATCCCGTTTGCACTTTGTTTGCTCGCCAACCACCTGCCTCATCGGTCTCGCCCATCGCGGTGACAAAACGCGGTTGCCCCGCCTCCATGGCCAGACCGTTTAGATGGCATCGGTCTTCGGGGGCGAGGCTTGAGATGAAGCGAGGTCGCCATTGTGGCACAAAACTGAAATTCGGATCCAAGGTACACAGGCAGGAAAAGAGCGTATTGACGACCCATAGTTTGTCGCCCACAAATCCCATTTCATGAGCCTGGATTTCGCCGGTGACCTGTGCTGATCGAGTTAGGAAGCAAGCCGCTGTCGAGGGCTCAAGTTGAGTTGCGATCTCAGGAGCGTCTCGTAAGAACCAGATCTTGTTCTTTGCCGCGACGGCCATCGTGTCACCGTCGTCGTTAATCGCAACTCCCATCGGCCTGTCGAAGTTGTGGAACGATAACGCCAGTTTTTCTTCGTGAGATCCGACCAGCGCGATTTTACCCGCCTGATAGGTTGTAATGAGTAGAGACAGATTTAACTCAGACAGAAGCTGTCCCAAGTCTTTAGAGTGTTCGTAGCGTACCTCCCGCTGCGAACTGATGTCGACCGTTTCTTGTTCTGCTGATTCGTTCATTTTCAACTGCATCGGTTCAACATCAATGCCTGCATGAATGTCGTGTTTCAGCGCCACGTGGTTTGCCTCATTACGAGCCAATTTCTGCAGGGATAAGTCGTTGGGAATTGATATGCCGAATGGAACGCCAGAACGGATTCCCGTTTTACGACGGCAAGATCTGAATGCCTCAACTTAGACTTGGTCGACTGTTCCTACTACGCGCAACGGTCAGAGGTTCGTCACACGTCGTGTTTCGATTTCTTAATCCGTCGTCTCATCCCCCTTCTTTCGAGTTTAACTGTGATGTTCAATTTCGTCACGAATTCGATCTTGAGGAAAAGCTTGAAGAGAGTCGCTGTAATCCGCACCAACGGAACGCGATCATTTCGAAGAAGTTCCGCCAAAGTGTCGAAGAGAAAAACAGATAAGCCATCGTTCCATCCCGAAAGGGATGCATGGCAACGAGTAAAGCGGTTTTGCCTGCAATTCTTACCGAGTTGCCTTGCAACAGGCGTGACTTCCTCGAGCCATCCTGGCATCGCCCTTGTTCTGCTCCCTCTTCACGTGTAGGTCTTTACCCGCGGAACGCTTTGAGTTTGGAAAACCCGGTGATTCGCTGGATTCCGGCACGGGACGCGTCATGAAACCGGCTAAGCCGCCATGTCGACAGACAGGCGAACCCGTATACTGCGGCTTAAGATGCGGTACCGTTCATTTTGAATGATTGAGAAAAACGTAGATCGAATTGACGGAGAGATATTCAGATGGGCCAGTCGACCTGGGAACAACTTTGTAGCTATCAACGTGAAACCGCTCTGCTTTCTTCCACTTTGGCGGTTTTGGGATGGGATGAGCGGACCGGGATGCCGCCCGCAGCCGGCAGTTATCGTGCTGAACAACTGACCTATCTGTCGGGAATGATTCATCAACGACAGACCGCCAAACAGCTAGATGATTGGCTCACCGAACTTGCAGAAAGTGATCTGGCTGACGACCCGCATAGCGATGCTGGCACCACGATTCGACAGCTTCGGCGAGAATATGTTCGACGCACCAAATTACCTCAGACTTTGGTGGAAGAGCTGACACGGGCAGCCGTATTGGGGCAACAGGCCTGGGTGAGTGCTCGAGCCAATGATTCCTTTGCTGAATTCAAGCCTCATCTGGAAAAATTGCTCTCCTTAAAACAGCAGGAAGCAGATGCGATCGGCCACGAGGGATGTCGATATGATGCGCTGCTCGATGAATACGAACCTGGTGCGAAGACTTCAGAGGTCGCAACCGTATTGAATCAATTGTGCGAAGCACTCGTGCCTTTGATTCAGCAGATCAAGGAATCCTCACAAAAAGCTCCGTCAGAATTGTTGCGACGTGATTATCCCGTCGATGCTCAACGTAAAATTGGTGTTGAGGCGGCGACGGCCGTCGGTTTCGATTTTCAAAGAGGTCGACTCGATGAGACAGAACATCCGTTCTGTACAAGTTTAGGTCCGAATGATTGCCGAATTCTAACTCGCTATGACTCGTCCTTCTTCGCCTCCGCATTTTTTGGGACCTTGCATGAAGCGGGACACGGAATCTACGACCAAGGATTGAGAACCGAGTTGCATGGCTTGCCGCCCGGTGAGTATGTTTCGCTTGGAATTCACGAATCTCAGTCACGACTGTGGGAGAATTTTGTTGGCCGCAGTCTGGCTTTCTGGGAATACTTCTTTCCACGTGCTCAGGAATTGTTCCCTCAAGCTCTCACGAGCGTATCGGTCGAACAATTCTATGCGGCCGTGAATGATGTGCAGCCCTCGCTGATTCGAGTTGAAGCCGACGAAGCGACCTACAATCTTCATATCATTATTCGTTTTGAGTTGGAGCAGGCATTGGTCGACGGAACACTTGCGGTGGATGATCTTCCCGATGCATGGAATCAGAAGTACTCCGACTATCTTGGGATTACACCGCCTTCGAACGCCGACGGTGTGCTCCAGGATATTCATTGGAGTGGCGGAGCGATCGGCTATTTCTCGACCTATTCCCTGGGTAATCTCTACGCGGCACAATTCTTTCGCCAGGCCAGGCTTGATCTGGGCGACCTGGACGCCATGTTCGCCGCCGGAGAATTCACCCCTCTGCGTCAATGGCTCCAAACAAAGATCCATCAGGTCGGACAATGCTACTCGGCGGCCGGGATCCTTGAGCAGGTCACGGGCGAACCATTGCAGCATCAACCGCTTGTCGATCATTTGTATGCGAAATACGGCCTGCTGTATGGAGTCACTCCCTGAGCACTTCCGGGAAAAGTTCCTCCCATCGGGGAAACGACCGTTGAGAAGCAGAATCGGCACAATCGTTAAACTTCACCAGCCGCTGTTCACGATGAACCAAGGTAGATCCCTGGGTGTTCGTGAGTAGCAATCGCTGAAATTGATGCATGAAGGCAATCAAAGGTTTGCGTGCTCGCTGATCAGTCTCCTACTTTTCATGGTGGGAGCAACCGTTGTCGCTAGTGATGTGCCATCACGGATTCCAAATGAAATTTATCGCCTGCCTCGAGTGAGACAGCCGTCGTCCACGATGGTCGTTCTGACAGCCTATCAAGACGACGTGCCTCCAATCATCGTCCAAGATGAAGACTAGTATTTCTCGGATTTGGAACCGCCAGCCGATATCGATTGGCCTACCCCTGATCAAGTGAATGATCAGAGTCTGGTAAATCCAAATTTCGATATCAGAAATTCAAGCTTGAATGTCGGAGATGATTTTTACGCTCCGTCGGGCGATTTTGCGAATGGCATTGTGATTCGAGGCAAGGGCGTCGCCATGAAGATAGACGGTTACGTCAAAGCGAATCTGATTCACGACTTCGATCCGATTGACTCGAAAGACCAATTTAATACAACGACGATTCCCATTGGTGCCGTTCCTCGACAGAACACGCGTTTTCATGCACAGCAAACACAGCTTAATTTTGATGCACGTTGGGATTCGCCAAGAGGCCCCGTGAGGTTTTACATCGAAGGCGATCTCTTCGGTCCCAATAACAGCTATTGACTGCGACATGCCTACGGGGAAGTGCAAAAACTACTGGTTGGGCAGACGTAAACAACGTTTACGAGCCGAGAAGCTTTACCAGCGACACTCGATGTAGACGCGGCAGTCTCCTCAGTGAATCGACGTCCGGCTCACCTGCGTTGGACGGAGAGTATTTTTACCGAACAGTTCACGGTTGCCGTCGCCGTTGAAAACCCTGATATTCTCATTGAAGTTCCTGAAGGCGTCATTGTGAATCCCGTGACGCAAACGCCCGATTTCATCAGCCACCTCCGCTGGTCACCGGAATGGGGACAGTTTCAAGTGGCAGGAGTGATACGGGAGCTTGGTGTGCAAACCGGGGACGATCCCGTTCAAACGGGCTGGGATGGGGGGCCAATTTTACTGGAGCGATGCTCCTGACACCGGGCAATAAGGTCTACTATCAGATTTTGTTTGGAGACGGGGTCGGAAATTACCGTGGCCTTCCTGAAATTGCGGCGGTGAGTGAGACTTCACTTGGGACGCTCGACACCTTTGGCTGGATGGTGGGGTGGACGCTCAGTTGGGCCGATCAACTCACCTCCAATTTTACTTGCAGCGAAAGTCGAATTGACAATCTTCCGGGTCAGCCTGACGATGCCCTCAAGCTGAATACTTATCTGGCGGTAAACCTCATTTGGAATCCGATGGATCATATGTTTGTCGGTGTCGAGTATCTTTTGGGGACGATAGAAGATAAAGATTTGCAGCGGGGTGAGGCGAACCGAGTGCTAATGAGTTTTGGTTTCTTCTTGCCCTGATCCGATCTGTTCTTTCAGTTTCACCTCGATGTCCGCGATCTCAATCTCACTGATGTAGTCCAAGAGTTCTTGGGTTTCGTCGGTTCCCATACGCTTGTCGACATGAATGAGCACCTTGGGGTGTTGAGAATCCACGTCTCGTGCTCGTAATGATGCGATATTGATTGCGCGTTGGCTGATCCGCAAGATGCCCGCTTCATCGACGTTAATTTCAATCAACGCGTCTCCTGAGATGAATTCCGTTTCGGTCGCGTCAGATGTGATTTCAGCCCTCGGTTGATGCTCGTTTCTTTCGATCGGCTCTTCGAGGAGCTTTTGACGCGATTCTGCGAACTTTTTCTGCATGATGATCTTTTCCATTTGCAATCGAGTCGCATGGTCACGAGCGGATCGATTCGTCAAATACAATCCGACGACCGCCACGATGGCCACTCCCATTACCAGAAGACAAATGAACGCCAGACTAACCACAATGATGACCGCCGGGTTGCTGCGATGCGAATCTCGGTTCATCGTTCGGACTCCCTGGGACCTCAGTTTTTCGGCGTACAAAGATCGGTTTGCGACGCGCTATCTCTAATTCGAGAATGCATTTGAGACGCAAAACGTTACAATACATCTCGCCGCGAAGCTCAGCGACTCGGCGCGGCGTTCAGGACGACCGTCGATCGAGCGGGTATCGTTTGGCCCATTGAGCGTTCCGCGAGCTTGTTGCCTGACCCTCCATTGCCCACTGTCTGAAAGAGTGATTCGATGATAAACCGACGATCTTGGAAATTGGCCACCGTATTATTGACCTTCTGTTCTTTCTCGACCGCTCCGCTTTGTGCGGGCGATAACGCCGAGGAAAAAGATGCAGAATGGATTCAACTCTTTAATGGAAAAAACCTCGACGGTTGGACTGTCAAGATTCGCGGTCATGAGGCAGGAGATAACTTCGGCGATACATTTCGAGTTGAAGATGGGCTTCTGACCGTTTCCTACGATCAATACAAGCAACCTTTCAATGCGCGCTTTGGCCATATCTTCTACGACAAACCATTCTCGAATTACGTTATTCGTGTTGAATATCGGTTTATCGGAGACCAGATGCCGGGCGGCCCCGGCTGGGCATTTCGAAACAGTGGCATCATGTTGCACGGGCAGGATCCTGCGACCATGAGCAAAGGCCAGGATTTCCCGGATTCGATCGAAGTGCAACTTTTGGGAGGCAATGGTACGAATCCTCGAACAACCGCCAACGTATGTACACCCGGTACGCACATCGTCATGGGTGACAAACTCGTCAAACGCCACTGCAATAATTCGAAATCAAAGACCTACCACGGCGATCGATGGGTAACGGTCGAAATCGAAGTGCGCGGCAACGAAGTCATTCGGCATATCATGGACGGCGAAGTTGTGTTGGAGTACCAGAAGCCGCAAAAGGATGATGGGACGCAACTTGCCGGTGGTACGATTTCTTTGCAATCGGAAAGCCACCCCGTCCAGTTCCGTAAAGTCGAGGTCCGTGAGCTTAAGGACTGAACCGACTGATCGGTTGCAAACGCGTCTTGGCGGAACAAGACGCGTAGAATTCTTGCGCCGCTCGTATCAATTACTGACGTCGACTCCGCCGAAGATGCCCGTCGCATACCAAACTCCATTGCTACCACGAATAATGTCGTAGCCGAATGCAGGTTGGCGGGCTCGGATCGCGCCCCAATGTCCGCTGGACTGTCGCCATGAAGAAACGCAGCTGAAGCTCGCCTCGAGCAGGTTTTCCCCCGGCCAGCTCTCTGCACAAACTTCAATCGGGGGTTGCCCACCGATCTGGTGATAGATTTCCTGGAACCGAGAACTCCAGTTGTGATGTCCTTGTTTCAAGATGGATGCCTGATGCTGGGAGTGTTGGGCACAGGCTTCAAAAAGTACCGGGTGAGGATGTCCTTCGGTGCTCGCCGGGCCTTCAGGATGACAACGAATCGCGTACGTCAAAGTTCGTTGGGTGATGGAACCTGGAGGAAGATTTAACAGCGTTCGCATCGATTGGATGCCCCAATACTTAGGAGCAAAGTAAACAGGCTGTTCAAACGGCAAACAACTGACTGTCTTTCCGTAGAATGAACGCTCTTTGTTCTTCAGGTCGATGATGGCGATGCCCTGCTGACCTCTCATCTGCTCAAAGGCGCCGTGGTCGAGCAGACAGATTGGGTTGTCCTCCAAATTTGTCTCGGCGGTTGTGGGGACCTTGGCGAGAACAAAATCTGCGAGGCTCTCCTTGATCTCAGCATCGTTGAGTGTTGATTCTTCGAAAGAACGACACGTTGCATCGATTGTGGGGCTGTGGAAATAGACCAACAGCAGCTTGCCACTCGTTTTTGCCTCCTCATAGGCCGATGTGTAATCGGTTTTCCAGTTCGTCTCTGCAGACGATTCTGTGGTTTCTGCCCCGCTGTAACTTGCCCCTGTCAGAACGACGGCTACCACCAGCAAAAGGGTGTAGGTCTTCGTTCGATATCGATCCATCTTGAACTCCTCTTTCTCTGCCCATCCCAGCTCCAAACGAGCCGCTGAAAATAGCACAGCAGAACTGATCGGTGAAGGAGTCGACATCGGTTTTGAATAGCCAGGAAATGCGTGCCTTTACCGATCTTTTTTGATTCAGAGCAAAGGATTCACTGTAAATCGTGGTCCTTCAAAAAGATGGATCGCGCAGCGCATTTGTTGGGAATCGCAAAAAAATTCGCGAGCTAAAAAAACGATTTCTTGCGGGGTGGTTTTGTCGTCAAGGAAACGTTTTCAAGAAAGGTCGGTGTCCCCTCCTTCTTGCGGTATGCGACCCGACTTTGGGGGACGTTGGGAGCTCCGTCGACAGCAGATGGATCCGAAGTTCTGCCGTTCGATTGCACGCCATATCAATCTGAGTGGTAGGGGAGGCCGAAGTATTCGTGAATGAAGGCTTTGCGATCGTCTTCATGCTTCACATACTGCACGAGCGCGTAGAGTTTCTCTTGGTCTCGTTTCAGTTTTTCCTGCAAGCGTTGTTGATCCCGGAGTGCATCGGGCAAAGGTTGCACATCCTGAATTTGATCGGGGGCCGTTGAGTCGATGACTCCGTGGCGATCGAGCATCGAGATGACTGTTTCGAGGCGGTGATCATGTTTGTCGCGGGCGTGAATTTTTTCTCGCAGCCATTCCCAGCCAAAGGCGTTCACTTGTTCGAGTTCATGCGTCAGGAAATCATGGACTCGCTCGTAGAATTCTGCATTGGGATTACTCCAATTCAGAAACTCCATCTGCGTCATCAGATCTGCATCATCGTAGAGGAGAGTGCATTCGGAAGGTTGGCCATCGCGTCCGGCGCGGCCAATTTCCTGATAGTAGGATTCCATCGAACCAGGGATGTCGGCATGGATGACCATGCGAATGTCTTCCTTGTCGACTCCCATGCCGAACGCGTTCGTCGCTAGAACCAGGTGGTTGGCTTGATTCATGAATCGATCTTGTAATCGTTTTCGACGAGTGCGGTCGAGATCTCCATGGTAGATCAAGTGTGGGACTTCTCTTTCATTGAGCCGGTCGCTGAAGTATTCGAGCGTTTTGATCAGCGTGAAATAAACGATGCCACTCCCTGGCCAGCGTTCGCGAGCTTTTTCAATGAACTCAAGTTTCTCTTCGAAGCCCCAGACTTGTTGTACGTGCAGATTTAAGTTGGGACGATCAATTCCTTCATGAAATAATTCAATCGCGTCGGCGTCGATTCCCAATTGGTGGACAATGTCACGCTGTACGTCGGGAGTCGCAGTTGCGGTGAGCGCAATGGTGGTGGGGTTGTTTAGCAATTCACGGAATTCTCGTAATCGTGTGTAGTCCGGACGGAAGTCGTGTCCCCATTCACTGATACAATGGGCTTCATCGACCGCGAGCAGGCCGACCTTGCGCTTGCCAATGATCTCCACAAACTCGGATTTTCGAAATCTTTCGGGAGTCACATATAGCAGATCGTAATGTCCCTCAGCCACATTCTCGTACCGCTTCATGCGTTCGGAGCGTGTCAGGGATGAATTGATGAAGCTGGCGTCAACGCCTTTCGTTTGAAGCGAATCAACCTGGTCTTTCATCAACGCGATGAGTGGTGAGATGACAAGGCTCAATTGTCGACGGTCGTCTGATTGACGACGAAGCAGAATCGCTGGGATTTGAAAGCACAGAGATTTTCCCATACCGGTGGGCATGATCACCAAAGCGTGTTGATCGTCGAGAATTCGATCAATGATTCTGCTCTGTTGACCACGAAAGTCTGGATGGCCGAACGTTTGCTGGAGTATCTCCTGAGGCAAGGGGCCCGTGGGATCGACGCTCATTGAGATGTTGATTCCTCCGGAATCATTGTGGGTGGCTGCAGGTGTTCCACGAAAAAATCGACTCGGCGACGCCGCCCGTACGGACTTTCTGCAATGCCGTGGCCTCCCCCAGGGACTAACAGGAAATCGAAATCTTTGTCGGCCTTGATCAAGGCGTTCACCACCTGCAACGTCGAGGCTGGATCCACATTGCGATCGAGTTCACCCACAATCAGTAGCAGCTTTCCTTGAAGCCGGTGAGCCTGGGAAACATTGGATTGAGCCTCATAGTGAGAGCCAATCGGCCAGCTCATCCAGAGTTCATTCCACCAGATCTTGTCCATTCGATTGTCATGACAACCGCAGTCAGCAACGGCCACTTGATAGAAGTCGCCGTGAAAGAGGAGAGCTCCTAATGAGTTTTGTCCTCCTGCAGAACCCCCGTAGATGCCAACCCGTTGGGTGTCCAAGCATGGATACTTCTCAGCTAAGGCCTTGATCCAGCGAATGCGATCGGGGAATCCCGCATCGGCAATGTTTTTCCAGCATACATCGTGAAACGCTTTTGAACGATGGGATGTGCCCATGCCATCGATCTGTACAACGACGAACCCGCGACTGGTCAGTTCCTGTTGTCCGTATCTTGTGCGGAATCGCTTGGGCACGTGAGCACTATGCGGTCCCGCATAAATATTTTCCACGATCGGGTAGGACTTCGAGGAATCAAAATCGTGAGGCCAATGAACAATTCCGTAGATGTCTGTTTTTCCGTCACGGCCTTTGGCGACGAAGCGTTCGGGCATTCGATGGCCTGCTTCATCCAATTCCTGGGTGTCTGCACGTTCGAGGTTGCAGATCAATTTTCCGTCAGACGCCGAACGCAATTCGTGAACGGGGGCCTGGTCGACACGGGACCATTTGGCAATCAGATAATTGCGGTCGGGCGAGTATTGAATCTCATGCGTGCCGTTGGATTCGGTAAGCATGATCAGGTTGTCCCCGTCAAAATCGACTCGGGCATAATGCACATGATAAGGGTCCTGTTCGGCATGGATGCCGCCAGCACGAAACCAAATCTGTCGTTTGTCCTCATCGATGTGATCCACTCCGCGGACGACCCAATCGCCTTGGGTGATTTGCGACTTGATGGATCCAGTGTTTGAATCGATCAGGTAAAGGTGGTTCCAGCCATCACGTTCTGACATCCAAATAAGTTCGTTCGTTGAGTCAAGGAACCGAAGGTACTGTTTGCCGGCATAATCGAAAAACGTCTTGGGCTCTTCGTTGACAATTGGTACTACTTCGCCGGTGAACGCGTTGACGCGGAGCACTCGGTAAACTTGATGTCCTCGTTGGTTGTACCGAAACGTAAAGCTTGTGCCGTTTCCATTCCATCGAATGTCGCTGATCGAGAACGGTGTTGGGAACAGGCTTGAATCAATCGGGATTTCCTGGCCACTGGCTGCGTGGAACAGGTGGATTTGTTGGACCGGGATCGGGTCGCCTGGTTTCAGGTAGGGATAGGAATGAAGTTTGGGTTGAGTTTGATCCTTCGGAGAGGATTCGATGAGATGGACTCGCCGTTCCGGTGCCGTGCGAGTTTGGATTGCGATGAACCGTGTTGAGTCAGGAGACCAGCGTATCTCAGCCTCCCCGCGAGGTGCATCAGGCGCGTTGTAACGCATGTTGATCCCGCGCTCCCGTCCAGCATCTCGACGCCAGGTATTTTCTTGAGTGCCGCCATGGGTCAAACGCCGGACGTCGTCTAGCTTGTTTCGCAGCCAGAGATCGTGCCCCATCGCTTCCACCGCCCAATGACCATTGGGGGATTGCCCGAAGCGTTTACGCTCTGCTTCGACGCGTTTTTCAGCCTGAGCTTCGGGCGCAGCTGCTGGTTGCTTGTCGATGATCGCCTGATTGGGTTCTGCGGTTGCTTCAAATACAGCGAGCAACTTGTCTTTTGGATCGGTCACGACCCAAATGTGGCCTGCATAAGTGTGCTGGACATGGGAGGAACCCGGTTGGATCTGGGCGTAGGTTTTGCGATCCCCCTGTCGATCGATCCAGTGAACGGAGACCAAGTGATTGCGACGATTCACGAATTCGATTTCTGTTTCGGCACCCGTTCGTCGACTGGAGCGAACACGTTTTGAACTCGCCAGCGAATCATCTGGATTTGACTTCGCGGAGGATTGAATCAATGAATAGTCATCGAGATCAAGTTTCCAGCTGCCTTGGTTGCCGATTAATTCCCAGTGGCCATTGGGCAGTTGACGAATTGAGCGAATCGGCAATTGGTGCGAATCGACCGACTTGAAATTGAATTTTTCGAAGGCTTCAGCAACTCGTTGATGGTCAAATACTTCGTTTCGCGTTCCATTGACAGCATCGACGATGACGAACTCATGCTCATCACGGCCGAGACGGTTGCGATACCAGAATCGAGTATTGTCGGCGAACCAATGGGGCCTCACCGCGTCGCGGTAGACGTTCGGTTGGGCATGCAATGAGACCGCAGAAAGGCACTCAATGATCAGAATTCCCAGCAGCAATCGATATTGGATCATGAAATACCTTCGGGATGCTTGAGTCGAAAACTGTCAGCCTTGAAAGACCTAAAAACCTTTGCCTGGGATTGAGGTAGGAATGCTCCACAGTTTGTGACCGGCGGTCACATAGAGTGTTTTTCCGTCTTTGCCCCCAAAAGTGCAATTGGTCACCATGTCGGCTGGGATCGGGAGGAACTGCAGGAGTTCGCCCTCTGAGCTAAAGACATAGACTCCGGCGCGATGGTTGATCGCGGTTTCGACCGGGGGCTTGGGGAAATTGAAGCCCGCCGTCACATACAGATTGCCCTCGCGATCGAGTGCCATTCCATCGGGTCCTCGATCCGTTTCCCAATCGAACAGAAGTTTTCGACTGGCTGGATCGATCGAGCCATCCTCCTGGAGGTCAAATCGCCATAGTTTGCGATTACCACCTTGAGCTCGAAGGCCGTCGTTGACATTGTCTGCGACGAAGAGATACCGATCGTCGGCTGAGACGGCGAGCCCATTGGGACGGTCGACTTCATGAGTGATGATTCGCGTGACACGATTATCGGGATCGATACGATAGACACCTTCAATCGGCTCACCGTCAGCATCGAATAACTCTAAATCATCTCGCGGTCCGTAACGCGGGTCGCTGAAATACATTCGCCGCTTCGAATCGATGGCAATGTCGTTGGGCGAGTTGTATCGCTTGCCTTCGTAACGGTCGGTCAGAACTTTGATGCTTCCGTCCGGCTCCATGCGTGTCACTCGACGATTTCCCTCAGGACCGCCACCTTCGCAGCATACAAGTCGCAAGCCATTGAGCAACATTCCGTTGGTGCGACCGGATGGAGTGCGATAGATATGCACAGCACCGGTTGGATCACGTCGCATGACACGATTGTTGGCGATGTCGCTAAAAAAAACATTCCCACTCGGATGGTACGTTGGACCTTCGGTGAAGGCGACCTGTCCTGCCACTTGCAGAGCTTCTGTGTCAGGAAATAAATCTTGTCCATCCGCCGTTTGAGCAAACATTGCCAGAATGATCAGGCAGCAGATTTTTTCGTATCGCATGGTTGATGTCGCTCCTCTATTGTGGCGGCGTTTTGGGGTCGGGCATTGTTTTGATGTACACATCTTGTTGCGGGAATGGGATTTCAATACCGGCTTCCGCGAGAGCTTTGTGAATCTGCGCATGAAGCTCAGATGTCACCGATATGCGATTATCCATGTCCGCTAGAAAAGCGCGGATGGTGAAGTTGAGTGCGCTGTCTCCAAACTGGTCGAAGGCAACCGATGGGCCGGGGGTTGTCAGGATTTTCGGATGATCGTTCAGGATTTCCAGCAGGATTGCACGAACTCGGTCCGTGTCGGAACCATAGGCAACCCCAACGGTGAGCACCAATCGATTCGTTGTATCGGTGAGCGTCCAGTTTAACAATTGATTCGTAATGAATTCTTTATTGGGAACGATCAATTCCTTGCGGTCGTAGTCGATAATGGTAGTGGCTCTCATCTTGATCTGAACAACGCGGCCCGTGATGTTTCCGATCGTGACGATATCTCCAGCTCGCAGTGGTCGCTCGAACAATAAGATGAGCCCACTAACAAAATTGGCGAAGATTTCCTGCAGCCCGAAGCCCAGGCCGACACTGATTCCTGCGAGGAGCCATTGGATCTGTCCCCATCGTATGCCAAGGCAGGCAAAGGTAATGGCGGCACCGCAAATGATGACACCGTATCGAGTTACCGTTGAGATGGCATAACGTAAGGCAGCGTCGAGGGGTAATCGCTTGAGGATTGAAATCTCCAGCAGGCCGGGGATATTCTTCGTCGCTACTAGAGTCAAGAAGATGATCAGGATCGCTAACAGAAGATCACTTAAGGAGACCCATTCCGAGGATAACAGTGGGGCAGAAGTTTGAGATGCCGTCCCATTGTCCGTCGTGCCATTGGAATCGACAACGATGTTGTTGATGGCGGTTGGCCAGAGATGGATTTCATCTAGTCTTTTTAACGCCGGCAACATTGATTCCCAAATGATGTAAAGCCCAATGATGGCGATCACGATTCCAAAATTCTGAAAGAGACGTTTTGTTTGTTCGTTGATCGCCGTCAGGTCAACGAGATCTCCTTCAACAACGCCTCCAATACGATCTGCTGTATCTTCTTCTGGATTGGCGTTTTCTGCCGCCACTCGTTCCCTCGCTTGTGCAAAGGCTAGTTCACGGCGGTTCATTCTCACCCAACGCAGGGCAAGCGACTCAAGGACAAAAATGCCACCTAAAAAGAAAAAGGTGACGGAGAGTCGTGATGCCAGTTCAGTTGCTGTGTATGCGTAACCGGCCGCGGCCAAAGTCAGGAAACAAATGGGAGAGAGAACAATAAATCCGAACCAGATATGTTTTGTTCGATCCAACCAACCCTGGGAGTGTTCTTGAAGGTAATTCGAGAATGCTCCGCGTTTCGGAGAGAAGACAAGGAATAAAAAGACGGTTGAGACGACAAGCCACAAAGTCAGTGAGATACGGCCTGTCGATGCGCCAGCTTGCGATTCATCGAGCGATTCGACGTAATGCTGTAAGCTGATTCCAAGTACGAATAGCGGGGCAAACCACGTCAGGTTTCGGCGTGAAACCGTCAGGAAGGCCTCCGGCCAGTCGAAGTGGGATTCACCTAAGCCTTGAGGGATGACCAGGTAGTACCAGAAGTTGAGGTAGAAATAGAACACGGCCGCATGCTCAAACGCCTCCGAGATAGGGTAGGTCGTAGCCATTAACTCGGCGTTTTCGGTCAGTGCCAGATTCATTGAAACCGCAAAGATCAAGACCGGAACGGCACTTGCTAAGGCAAGAGTTGCCAGCAAGGTATGGAACGTCATGTCGAACCGGTGGCAACTACGTGCGCTAGCTGTCTGTCCTAATCGATTGATCACGCGGAGGAAATGACGACGTCTGAAGAGCAGCCACAGCCCGGCGAGAAAGAAGATACTCTGCGGCAATGGCTGTTGCCGCAGGTTTTGGGGGAAGGCGATCACGACTTGTCGCCAAAGACTAATCGAAAATAACTTGCGAAAAGTTTCAATCGCTCCGCGAACTTCTGTGAAGTCGATACGTCTGGAGCTGGGAATCCAAAGCACTTGTTGGTCAATGTAGGTATCGATGTCCGTGACGACATCGAACAATCGCTCACTTGCCAGGGAAAGGTTCAGCAGACTTTGGAGGCGATCGCGATCCGTATCCCGGCTGCCCGATAAAATGGTGACTCGCTGTTCCATCAGGGAACGCGCTGGGGCTTCCAATTGCTTCTGTTGTTCTGCCGAAAGAGGTGGATTTATGTTGGCCAGTTCCTCTCGCGTGAATTCGTCGAGCTCTTTGAGTGATTCAAGCTCCTGGGTTGTACTATAAAGTCGATCGCGTAGTTCTATGATCTCGACTTGATCGCGTCTTCGTGTCAGGTTCAGCTGGCGGATATTTGGAAGGTCCCGTTTTTGATTGCGGAGTATCAAGCCAACGGATGTTGTGACGCCACCTTGGGCAGCGATCATTTCTCGGGATTTGTCGAATTCATCATCCCATTCAGATCGCTGCTTTCGCGTTGCATAAACACGCTCATTCGCGTCCGCAAGAAGATCCTTTTGCCTCTTCCACTCCTCAATCATTTTGAGATTGGTTTCGGCAATCTGCTTCAACTCTGAAGGTGCCGCTGCCTTGGTAGCGGTTGCTTCCTTGATCGCCTTGTCAATTTCGAGAGCCTGTTGAGAATTGGAAGCGGTTTGCCAAAGGCGTTGGATTGTTGTGAGATAGGCGACCTTCTCTTTGGCTGCATCGATTTCAAGCGTCAGCACTTCTTCCGCGAGGCTGTAATAATTGCTTTCAATCTTGAGCTTGTCGAGTTCGACCGAAACGCGTCGTTGTTCGATCTGATTGAACAAGGACTTTGCAGCTGACATTTCGGAGGATTCGTCGGTCGTTGGTGCCTGGGATTCTCGGTTGAGTTCACTGGATTGGCGATTTAATTCTGCCATCATCGCTGGAATCTTCAGTCGCAAACCGGCTCGTCGAGCCGGTTCGTTGCCGATGATATCCAGTTTCCTTTGGGCGTCCTGAACCTCGGCCCCAGCGTTTTGAGCTTCCTTGCTCAATTGTTGGATCGATTTTCCCTCCGTGTCGATAATCGGCGTCTCTGCGTAGTTTTTGATTTCCTCCTCGAATTTCGAACGCTCTTCGGGTAGTCCTGAAATCGATTCGTGAAACGCTTGACGTTTCGCCGACAATTCGGTGATCGCACTTAATTCGGTTAATGCCTGGTTGTAAAGCGATAGGATTTTCCCTTTTTCGGCATCGCTTAACTTCGCCGATGATTCAATCTCTTGGATGCGTTGCTCGATCGTTTCGGAGGTTGGCAGTTCTGCCGTGGGTTCGCTTTCCTCCTGAGCAGAGAGAAGGCCAAAGCTAAGAGTGAACAAGAGCACCCAGGAGGTGCAAATCAGGCGGAATTTGTGAGCGTTATTTGTCATGCACTCAGTTTACGCAATGGAGCCTGTTCGAAAAGGACCGCTGCTTTGAAAACCCCTTGGGAATTGGCTGCATCAGATTCCCCACCGGATCTCTTCAAATCTTTCGGTGGAGTGCCGTGAGGAGCTTCCAATGGTTATACTGTGCGGTTGGTAATCCCTGGTTGGTAATCACTGGCTTTGTTGCAAACGGAGAATCTCTCATGCGGCGGTTGGTTCTGGTCTTGATGTCTATTTCATTGTTCGTTTCTAGCGGGTGTCGTGACCAAGGCACAGGGACGACCGATGGACAGAGTTCCGGAGTGATCTTGTTGCGATACAGCCCCGGTAGCGAGAGTACTGAGCAACGAGAGCAAGGTTTTTTAGAGACGATGCTTTCCGAGTATCCTGAGATTGAGGTTATCTCGGAAAATCAGTACGCCGGTGTCAATGCTGCCTCCGCCCTCGAAAAGTCACAGCAACTTGTGTTGAAATTTGGAGATCGCATTGAGGGTGTGTTTGCTGTGAACGAATCAAGTGCCGATGGCATGTTTACGGCGCTTCAAGAGCACGGCTTGCTTGGCCAAGTGCAATTGATTGGCTTCGATCCAAACGAACGTATGGTCCAGGCGCTGGGCGAGGGCAAGATCAAGGGAATCGTACTGCAGGATCCGGTCAAAATGGGATACCTTGCCGTGATGAAAATGTACGACCATCTGGAAGGCAACTCGGTGGATGCGCGTGTGCCAACGGGTGAGTTTGTCGCGACTCCAGAGAATATGGCGGATGAGTCGATGCAAAAGCTATTGAAGCCTGAGCAATACTCCGGTGCTGATTTCGAACCCGCCGAAGCGAAATACAATATCGCGGTGATTCCGAAGGGAACGACTCACGAATTTTGGCAATCGGTTCATGCCGGCGCTCATCAGGCAGCTCAAGAGCTCGGTAATGTTCGCCTGCATTGGAAGGGACCGATCCGAGAAGATGATGCGGATGGCCAAATTGATGTGGTCCGCGACTTCATCACCAAGGGTGTTGATGGCATCTGCCTAGCCCCCTTGGATTCTCAGGCGCTTTTAGGAGCCGTTCAAGAAGCTCATACAGAAGGCATTCCAACGATCGTCTTTGACAGCAATCTGGTGCCCAATGAAGTTCAGGTGAGTTATGTGGCGACCGACAATTATCAGGGAGGCGCCAAAGCAGCCCACCAAATGGCTGAGCTGTTGAAAGGCTCCAAATAAATCGAAGGGTTGATCGGGATTCCCTGTTCGGCACGACGCCATGCCTCTGCTGCAAACGCAAGCCATCAGCAAAAGTTTCGGAGCCACGCGAGCACTTCGTGAAGTCTCGTTCGAGGCGGATTCTGGTCGTGTGCTTGCACTGATTGGCGAAAACGGAGCTGGTAAGAGCACACTGATGAAGGTGCTCAGCGGTGCTCATCTTCCCGATGCGGGTACTATGCATCTTGCCGGTGAGCCCTATCGACCTACTGGACCTCAAGACGCTCGCAAAGCGGGCGTCGCGATGATCTATCAAGAGCTGAATCTTGCTCCAGATCTTTCCGTCGCCGACAACGTGATGCTGGGGTGTGAAATGCATGCCCTTGGATGGCTTAATCGCCGTGCGCAAAATCGTCGCGTACGAGAGGCTTTGGCAACACTCGGCTATCCGGATCTGGATTTGCAAACGCCTGTAAATCGACTTTCTGTTGGCATGCAACAGTTGGTTGAAGTGGCACGAGCACTGGTTATGAATGCTCGTGTGATTGTGTTTGACGAGCCGACGAGTTCCCTTACTCAGAATGATGTGACGCGGCTCTTTGAAGTCATTCGTCGCTTGAGAGAATCACAGCGAGCGGTGATTTATATCAGCCACTTCTTGGAAGAGGTCCGCGAGATCTGTGATGACTATGCCGTGCTCCGTGATGGAGAGGTTGTCGGATCCGGGGTGTTGCAGGATGTGGATGAATCACAGTTGGTGGAAATGATGGTTGGGCGGAGTGTGGACGAACTGTTCCCCAGCGTTCCCCATAAGATGGGTGAGGTTGTCTTGAAGCTCGATAAGCTCGCCACGCCTTCGTTGCCGATTCCCGCTGATCTTGAATTGCGACGTGGAGAAATCTTGGGCGTTGCCGGACTCGTCGGCGCTGGAAGAACCGAATTATTGCGTGCGATTTTTGCCCTGGATCCTGTGCGTCAGGGAACGGTTCAAATTGCCGGGCAGTTGTCACCCCATCAACCGCGTGCTCGCATTCGCCAGGGACTTGGCTTTGTTTCCGAAGATCGGAAGGGTGAAGGACTCGCACAGATTCGCAGTATTGAAGACAACGCAACTCTCAGTCGCTTGCAACCCTACTCCACGGGCGGCTTGCTGAATTTAGGAAAACGTCGATCGGCAGTGGACTCCTGGATGAAGCGGCTCGAAGTCAAAGCCTTGTCGACGAAACAGCCCATTTATGCACTGTCAGGTGGCAATCAACAGAAGGTCGCACTCGCGCGAGTCCTGCACCAAGATGCGGATGTGTTGCTGCTTGATGAACCAACGCGTGGAATCGATGTGGGAACGAAGTCCCAAATCTATCGACTCATGGGGGAACAGGCAGCGGCAGGAAGGGCCATCATTTTTGTGAGTTCCTATCTGCCGGAGTTGTTGGCGGTCAGTGATCGTGTCGCCGTGATGTCTCGGGGACGAATACGTGAGATCCGAGCCGCAGAGGATTGGACTGAGGAGACCGTCATGGCGATATCTATCAGGGGGAGCGAAGCGGATGAGTGACGATAAAGGCCCATCCCCAAAATCCAACGCTTTTTCGGTGCAGGCGCTGAATTCATTCGGTGTGTTCCTGGCACTAGTGATCGTGTTTTTGGTGTTTTTGGTGGCGGATCAAATGCAGCCGGATGGAGGTTCGTTTGCGACCTGGCGTAACGTGACCGTCATTTGTGCCCAGACCTCCGTGATTGCAGTGGCGGCTTTGGGAATGACGTTGATCATTATTTCAGGTGGTATCGATCTGTCTGCTGGGACCGGCCTGGCGCTGGCAGCCACTGCCCTGGCCTGGGCACTCGACCGTGGCCACTCCGCGACGACCGCCGTGTTGTTGTGTGTCCTCGTTGGTAGCTTATGCGGGACGATCAACGGACTCCTGATTAGTACCCTGCGCGTGGTGCCGTTTATTGTCACGCTGGGAACCATGTCGATTTACATGGGGTTTGCCAAATATATTGCCAACCAGACGACCATCCGCCCGCCACTTGATGCCGTACCCAACTGGCTCAGCACACTGGTGAGTACCAATGCGAATGACCGCTGGCTCGGCTTTCCCTGGGGAGTCTGGTTCGCGCTCGGCCTGACCATCGTGATGAGTCTGTTGCTGCGCTATACCGTCTTTGGACGGTATGTGTTTGCTTTGGGGTCGAATGAGGCGACTGCTCGTTTGTGTGGAATCAACGTGCCACTGGTGAAAACGTCGATCTATGCGATCTCCGGTGGGTTGGTTGGAATTGCTGGACTGTATCACTTCTCGAAACTTAGCAGTGCCAATCCGACCTCTGGTTTAGGGATGGAACTAGAGATCATTGCTGCCGTTGTCATTGGCGGCGGTAGCCTGAGTGGTGGACAGGGATCGGTGCTAGGAACACTCAACGGCGCTCTGATTATTGCGGTGATTGGGAGTGGATGCACGTTGCTTGGTTTTCAAAATTTCACCACCGACATTATCATCGGTGGAATCATTATCGCAGCAGTGACGCTTGATCAATATCGACAGCGGCGTTTTGCCACGTAGGCATCTGCATCCTTGTCTTCTCAATGCCAATTGCCAAAGTAGGATACCGCGGCGGGAGGCGAAACTGTGTTGTGCTAAAGGATTAGAAAATCACCTGCAGTGACTGACTCGATTTTCTGTTGGCATACGAATCATCTGATCGCATTTGCACCGTTTTGCGGCGGCGCAGACGGAAAACGAAGTCTCTTTTTGTTTGCGTGTTGCGGGGGCGCTGTTTAAAATGGGCGACTCATCTGCCTTGTCAAGAATCTGCTCTCGTAATTCTTTGGGAGACCACTGCGATGTTTCGCTCGTTTGTAGTTGTCATTGGCCTTATGGGTTGGCTGCTGGTCCCGACGTTTGTTGCTGCTGATATTCCTGATCTGGAAAACCATTACACGTTCGATGATCCGGCACAATTAACCCTCGATTCTTCCGGGAATGAACGTGATGGAGAGTTGGACGACACCGGCGGCGTGCAATGGGTGGACGATCCCGACCGGGGTGGGGTGATCGAGTTTCCTGGAAACACCAGCGGATCCATTGTGGCCGAACTGCCGGAGAATGGATTGCCCGGTGACGACTTCACCATTGCTTTCTGGGCATACCGTGATTCAGAACTTTGTTGTGGACTGGGCGGTGCCAATGACGGACTGTTTCAGGTGCAGTTTGAGCCCTTCGGTCCATCGGCGACTACCAAGGTAATCGGTGCTTGGGTACAGAAATCCGATGCTGAGATCTGGGGACGGATCATTCAAGAAGATGGCGCCACCATTAATCAAGAGCGAGGTGTGGCGTTCATGGATGATGACGAGTGGGTGCACCTGGCTTACCGAGGAAACGGGAGTGAGTTCGAAGTCGTCATCAATGGAGAAGAAGGGAATGGGCCCATCATTGATTACGACGGAACTCTCGATGTCCACGATTCGATCTTTATCGGACGCCAGGGAACAGAGACATGGGGAGGTCGACTTGATGATTTTCGCGTTTACAGTCGCGCTCTTTCCAACGAAGAAATTGCTGAAGTGATGGTGATGGATGGCGGCGGCGATGCTCTCCTGGGCGATTTCAATAAGAATAGTATCTTGGACGCTGATGACATGGATCTGCTTTCGGATAATGTTCGTGCCGGTACGAATGAAATCAGTTTTGATCTCGACAATAATGGCCTGGTTAATCAAGAAGATCGACGCGTCTGGATTGAGGACCTGAAGAACTCATACTTTGGAGACTCTGATCTGAATGGCCTGTTCAGTAGCAGTGACTTTATCTTTATCTTTACCGCGGGAGAGTACGAAGATGGAATCGCCATGAATTCGACCTGGATTACGGGCGATTGGAATGGTGATCGCGAATTTGACTCCAGCGATTTCGTCACAGCATTTCAAGGCGGTGGCTTTGAGATGGGAGCTCGTCCTGCCGTCGCCGCGGTCCCGGAGCCTGCCGCGATAACCTTGTTGCTGTTGGCAGCCCCATGGCTCCTGCGCCGACGGCAACGATAGTTGCCCAGGCGAAATTGTTTATTCGTCGTCTTCCTCCGGGTCGAAACGTGCAGGACGGTCCGTACCGTCCGCTTCCGAACTGGTTTCCTTCGTCAACGCTTCGTCGATGGATTCGTAGATCTGAAGAATCGCTCCATCTAAATGAAGCTCGCGAAATATCTGCCGCAAGGGTTGGCTCAGTTCGGTCAACTTGAACTTGATGCCGCTTGCACCCAGTCGGCTATTTGCGTAGAGGAATGTGGAAATCACCATCGTCGAAATAATGTCGACGTTTCTTAGGTCGATGACCACCATCTTGGGTGATTCAGCATCAACAGCTTGCAGAAGCTCCTGCTTCAGTTGTTCGGCGACCATGTCGCCCTGCAGGTGTGAATCGATGAGTTGCGCGATGAGAGTGTCATCTCGCTTTTCAGCCACAAAGTAGCGGTACGCTCCAATCGAATTCATCTTTCGTTTTCCCCTTTGGACTCTTTAGGTCCACCATAACAATCGGATTAACTTGTGTCAGGTGCGGTTTCCACAAAACGATACTTAACTCAACATCATGCAATGCGGTAAGCTGGTCATTTCATGGTAGATCTCAGAGACCGCGATGCCGCAACTCGCATAGGTGCCAATTGTCGAAAACCGTCAAAGCTCAGCCTCTTTCAATTTTCTCTCTCTTGCTGTGGATGTTTTGCATCGCAGCCGCGCTCGGGACACAACATTTTTGGGAGACACAGGACCAGTCCGGACCGTTCGGCGAGCTTCGGGATTTGTCAAAACTTGTGTCTTCGGTGGTCGTTGGCACAATCATCATGGGGACGATCGTATTGTCGCAAAGGTGGGCAGCTGATGATGTGTCCAAGCTCGAGCCAGGGCATTGGATCATCATCCTCTCGTCGCTTCAGGTTATTCTGTTTCAGCCGTTAACGTGGGCTTCGAACGAATTAATGTCCAACACGTCCTCCGCACAGCTCATACAGGCCGCGTGCGCGCTTCTCCCGCTGGCCGCCTCGGCGGTTGCGGTTGTGAAGGTTTCGTACTGGAGATGGAAGATCGTTTTTGTTTTGTACCTGGTCTATTGGTTTCTGGTCATGACCTGTTACTTGCTGGTGCCGACAGGATATATGCCGTTGAGCGTTGCATTGGAGCGAGCTTATTCCTTGATCCCCTTGGTTCTTGCGATGGCCGTCATCGTCGCCATCTCGATTGAAATTGGGATGATGGTGAGACGTGACTGGTTGCATTGGGCTGGAGTTGCAACGGTGCTTGCCAACATCCTGACTGTCACCCTTTGGCGAGTGGGGTTGTAGCTGCTGGGTTTACAGCTGCTGGGGTTACAGCTGCGGCCACCGGACAGATTTTCGACCCTTGCTGAGTCCCGTAATCGGTGCGGCTAAAAATGCGATTGAAAAGTGAATATCGGTAAGCGGATGATCATCCTCTCACTTTGATCGACAAACTCAACCTCATTTCAGGTCAGCGATGGATGGACTTGAGTCCTTGATCGGGCGGGGAAGCGGGAACCCACGATTTGCACTCACTGGACAATGGGTAGGTTGTGCCGTCACAATAGACGTTGCCGGTGTGGGGCCTCGGAGCGTTGCCGAGGATGCAATCAGTCATTGCCCAACAAGAAAACCGGAATCCATCGAAACCCTAGTGCCCCAGCAATTGTTTGTCGTATGTCGCATTTAGAAGATGACGAAAATCCATATCTGTTGTTGACGCCTGGTCCGTTATCAACAAGTCGTAGCGTGCGGCGTGCCATGTTGCGAGACTGGTGTACTTGGGACGATGACTACAACCACGGCATCGTTCAAGTGATTCGGCGGAAGCTCGTCGAATTAGCCACCTCCGCAGCAGATGCGGAGAACCGTTACACCTCAGTCCTCATGCAAGGCAGTGGAACATTCGTTGTTGAGTCGGTGATTGGGAGTGTTGTTCCCCCCGAAGGACGATTGTTCGTGATCGCTAACGGTGCTTACGGCGAAAGAATCGCAAAGATTGCTGCGACATTATCTTTGGATTGCGTCGTGAATCGTGAGAGCGAGATTCAATCCCCCAATCTGGAGTCAATCGAGGCGAGGCTTGCGAATGATCCGAAGATCAGCCACGTCGCCGTCGTGCACGGTGAAACAACCACCGGAATGCTCAATCCGATTCGAGAGATCGGTTTAATCTGTAAAAAGTATGATCGAATTCTGATCGTCGATGCGATGAGCACTTTTGGTGGCGTTCCGATCGACGTCGACTCGTTGCATGTCGACTACATCATTAGCAGTGCAAACAAGTGCATTCAGGGCGTGCCGGGCTTTGGGTTTGCGATTACAACTAGAGATCGTCTCCTCGAGACTAAGGGATATGCTCGCTCTTATTCTCTCGATTTGTACGATCAGTGGTCGACCATGGAGCAGGGGCAGGGCAAGTGGCGGTTTACGTCACCGACCCATACGGTTCGTGCCTTCGCACAAGCCTTGGTTGAACTGGAGGAGGAGGGTGGGATCGTTGCGCGAAATGCTCGCTATGTTGAAAATCACCGACGATTAATTCGTGGCATGGAAATGCTTGGATTCCGTTGTCTCTTGCCGGCTGATTTGCAGTCGCCGATCATTACGGCCTTTCATTTTCCGGATTCCCCGGATTTTGCCTTCAAGTCGTTCTATCAACAGCTGAAGGAACGTGGATTCGTAATCTATCCCGGTAAGGTTACGAATGTCGATACTTTTCGTATCGGAACGATTGGGGAAGTCTATCCGGACGATGTGGATCGACTTTTGACCGCAATCCAAGAAGTTCGCCAGGCAGCCGTCTAGCGGCTTCTGGGTGATCGAAACGGGGGTGCAAGTATTGCCAGCATTCCTTCGCTGGCACGATCGACGATTTTGGCTTTATGGGCTGTCGAGGAAAGGCCTTGCTGGCATCAGGGCTTCTGTCTAAAATCCGCCGCCGCCAAAATCTCGGCCCTATCCAAACCCGCATTTGGAGTACGCCATGCCTCCTTGTTTCAAGCCTTTTCTCTCGCGTCTGGCAATGCTGTCGGTCCCCCTGGCATTGATGGTGTCATGCCTTTTCTCGAATGTCGCCTTCGCCCAGTCCCAAGAAAATCAAATCGTCCTGAATTCCACAGCCGTCTTGCGTGAAGTGATGGCGATTCCGGCCAGTCAGATCCCGGCCAAGTTGCTGCAGGAGGCTCGCGGAATTGCGATCATTCCTGGAGTCGTCAAAGGTGGATTCGTGGTTGGCGTACGACATGGGCGAGGTGTCATGTTGGTTCGCAGTGAAAGTAACCAATGGCTGCCGCCGATGTTCATCACTCTCTCTGGCGGTAGTGTCGGATGGCAAGCCGGAATTCAATCCACGGATGTGATTCTGGTCTTTCGAACTCGCAATAGCATCAACAATCTGATGAATGGCAAGTTGACTTTGGGAGTTGATGCAGCGGCAGCAGCGGGGCCCATTGGACGACAGGCTGCGGCTGCCACCGACCTTTCGCTGTCTGCCGAAATCCTCTCTTACTCAAGAAGTCGTGGATTATTCTTGGGTGTTTCCTTCGATGGTTCAGTGTTGCAAGTCGATCAGCTTGCCGGCATGTCGTACTATCACCATCAGGTCATCTCACCTACAGGGCAGCCGACCTATGCTCCGGGGACACTGCCACCGTCGGCGGTTGGGTTGATGAATGAGTTAGCTGTCTATACGGGAGCGCCGGCCGCCACAGGTGCGAGTTTGCCAGTGACGAACCGTCCCGTGACGCCGCCCACGAAGGTGGTCAACCCGCAGACCGAAATGGTTCGCCAGCAACTGATCACTTCTTGGAAGAAACTTAGCTCATTATTGCCTACGGAATGGCTCGCCTATCTTGAGTTGCCGCCAGGCGTCGTTCAGTCTGGTGCGACCGTGCCTCAACAAGCGATGGATGTTTGTTTGCAGCGATTTGACACGATTGTCAAGCAGCCGGAATACCTTTCGCTCTCGCAACGCCCGGAATTTGTGACCACGCATCAATTATTGCGGGAATTCGCCACCTTGAATTCTGCTGCTCAATCACAGGCACTGACGCTACCGCCTCCGCCCGTGAACTCGACTCCGAATCCTGGGAGTCGTTATTGATTGGTTTTGTCGCAAGCGCAACGGTTTCAGATTGTTGAGTGTCGGGAAGCCATAACCTGAAATCACCATCAGCCAGTTGCTGTCGCGGATCAATGGAAAAGAAGCCAAAGCTGAAGCCGCAAAAGAGCCGAGGCTTTCAGCTAGAAATCATTCGACCCTCACTTATTAGATGATGCATCGAGATCGAACTCGTGAGTTCGAAATTTTGCCAGGCGAGAAAGTTGACCCATGAAGATCAAATCTCTCAATCTTCGACAATGGACTTCCGTCGCATGGTTGCTTTTTTTAGCTACCGTCATTGGAAACGGAAGCAGTCTGCAGCGAGCGGTTGGCCAGGTTAACCCGACCGGAACCGTCGCACTTGGAAAGGCGCAGACCGCTGAGTCCGAGGTCTCGGATCAGGCAGATCCTCACGCAGATATCGAACAAGGCCGACGCGAAATCACCAATATGATTTCTCGCGTTAAAAACCTGATCGAAGCCTTTAAGCAAGATCATCCTGATCAACCTACTCCCGAAAGTTTGAGTATCGAGCTCGAACTGTATAAGTGGCTCGATCTGCTTTACTCCGATCGCTCTGCAAGTACGATTCGCTTGACCGAGCTCGAGGAAGAACTAGAGCGAGTGGTCGTTGAAATCGAGACGTTGAGTCTGGCTCCCATTGTGGAAGGTAAACGATTTTCATTCCTGGCGTTGGAGGACTTGCGGGATCGATTGAAGACTGAGGTGCACCGCCGAGAATCGATTAAACTTGAGATCGAGGCAGCTCGTTCGTCGCTCGAATCGATTCGCGATTCGCACGATTCTAATGAGGCAAAACGGCGGATGTTTCGGGAGGATGTTGCTACCTCCGACAACGACGAACAGCTGAATCATCGGTATGCGTTAGCGAAGTTGCGGAGTCGTGCAACCGGTGAGGCGGTTGCAAACCGTGAATTGGAATTGAAGATCAACGAACTTGAGCACCAGATTAGCGAAAAAAGACATGTTTACTTTGAATCGCAAATCAACCGGATGCATGGTCGAGTTGTTTTTTCACAAGCCGAATTAGAGCAGCGTCTTAAATTCACCGATGAAGCAGAGGCTGAGCTTCGGACACAGTTGGAGTCAGCTCTTGCAAGTCTCAGTGAACTTGAACGAGAGTATCTGTTGGCGTCGCGTGCCTTGGAAAACGCCTCGCAGGAAATACCGCAGTTGGTCGAAGAAGCTGCTACTTGGCGACTCTTGCGCGAACTCAATCAAGAACATGTCAGCGTTCTACAACGTGTGATTGGCTATGCCGGGACGATTCGTATCATCTGGAGAAGGCGTTTCGATCTGGCCAATCAACTCGCGTCGAAAGATGATTTGGCAAAATGGCAACTCGAAACAGAAAACCTCAGCCAACAGATCACACAATTCCAGCACCTGCTGAAGATTCGTGCGGATGAACGGGTTAGTGATCTGACGTCGGTTCGCAAGCGACTGGTGACCTCCACGGAGTTACATCCGGAGGTTCGTGAATTCCTCAGCAGACAGTCGGAGGCATTGGAAAACTCAATTAACGCGTATAACTCGCAAATCGTCCTGGTCACGACCGGCGAGCGTACACTGGGCCGATTCCGTGAGGAACTCGATCTAACGCTCGATCCTCGATCTGCGGAAGAGTTTGTAGCCCGTTCATGGCAACTCATCCTGATGGCCTGGAACTATGAAATCACGTCGGTTGAGGATCGTCCGATTACGGTCGGAAAAATTATCTGGGGAACAATTCTGTTGCTGGCCGGCATTTATTCGGCACGCATCTTTAGTCGGTTATTGGGGATGCACATTTTGCCTCGATTCGGTTTGAACCCGGGGGCATCGGTCGCGTTCCAAAGTATCGCGTTTTATCTGATGGCAACTTGCTTCGGATTCTTTGCTCTCGAAATCATTAACGTACCGCTGACTGTCTTTGCCTTTATGGGGGGAGCGATCGCAATCGGTATCGGTTTTGGAAGTCAGAATGTTCTCAACAATTTCATCAGCGGGCTGATCATGTTGGCAGAGCGGCCGATTCGAGTTGGCGATCTCGTCGATATCGACGATCTCAACGGCGTGATCGAACGGATCGGAGCGCGAAGCACGCGAGTAAAGACGGGATCGAATCTCGAGATTATCGTCCCGAATAGCAAGTTTCTGGAAAACAATGTGACCAACTGGACGCTTTCGGACACACGCATTCGAACGGTCGTCAAGGTCGGTGTTGCCTACGGCTCTCCCGTCAACGAGGTGAGGAATCTGTTGAGGGAAGCAGTTCTTGGACATGAAGGTGTGCTGGGAACTCCCGAACCCATCATTCTATTCAAGGATTTCGGGGACAATGCCCTGGCCTTTGAGGCGCATTTCTGGATCCACATGCGAACGGTCATGGAGGGGGAACGGATTGCAAGCGACGTCCGCGTCGCAATCGATGAAATGTTTGAGAAGGCTAATATCACCATTGCGTTCCCGCAACGCGATCTGCATATCGATACGCTTTCTCCCATTGAAGTCAACCTGCGTCAGGTCGATGGTGAATCGAGGATGATCCATCGTAAAGCGGCCTAGCCATCGTTTGATAGCAGCAAATTCAAGGAAGGATATTTGACCATGTTTCGGAAATACCATCCAAAGCCCGGGGCACGTCCCGGTACCTTGCTGATCACTCCGGATGCAGTTGAGACACGAATTCGTTATGTGAAATACTCGTCTGCCGCGTGCGAATCAGGGAGTGTCGATTCGGTGGATCAGTTGCCGCAGCCTTTGATTTCGGATGAGGTGATTTGGATTGACTTGCAAGGCTTCAAGGATGAATCCTCGTTGCAGGAGATTGCTGAACGTTTTGCGATTCATCCGCTCGCCATGGAAGATGTGGTTAACGTTCCGCAACGATCGAAAGCCGAACAATATGACGACCAAACACTGATCATCGCTCGGTTGGTCAGCATTCCCAATGATAAAGAACTCAACTTAACCCAGTTGGGAATAATCGTCGGGACGAATTATGTTTTGACGTTTGAGGACAAATACAGTGACCGTTTGGATCCAGTCCGCTCTAGAATCGAGAATCCATCGTCCCGATTGCGCGCTTCGGGTGCCGGCTATCTTGCCTATGCCATTCTTGATACGGCTGTCGACACCGTTTACCCCGTTTTGGAACATCTAGGTGAACAGTTGGAATCACTCGAGCGTGATGTGATTGAAGATCCTCGCCCCGCATTATTACAGAAGGTGAATCTGATACGGAATCGACTCGTCAATGTTCGCCGTGCCATCTGGCCTCAACGCGACGCTGTTCAAGAACTCTTGATCAGCGATCATGACGTGATTAATGACGAGATCAAAATCTTTCTTCGAGATACGTATGACCACTGTGTGCAGTCCGCTGAGGTGGTCGAAATGTATCGGGAAATGGCCTCCGGACTGCTAAACACCTACATGTCTTCCGTGGCTCATCGATCGAACGAGGTGATGAAGGTCCTGACCATCATGTCCAGTATCTTTGTTCCCATGACCTTCGTGGCGGGGATCTACGGCATGAACTTCGAGAATATGCCGGAGCTCTCGTACAGCTGGAGCTATCCCTTGGTTTGGGGCACGATGATTGTGATGGCGTTCGGGATGATGACCTTCTTTTATAAACGCGGTTGGATTCAGATTGCCGATCTGCGAGCCCTTGCCGGGGAGAGGGAGCAGCAGAACGCGGCTCCGATTTCCATCAAAACCGAATCGGCAGGTCACCGCACTCGAGTTTTGGAGCACGATCAAACGCCCGCGGTTGTGCCCCGACGTGCGGCCTAGAAAAGAGGGGCTGACGCGGCCACAGGTTCGTCGTGGCCGCTCAGTCTCATCGGGCCTTAGCTCTTGGCCTGACCAATGTTGATGTACGCGTGCACGTGCGGGTCGCCGCGGAAATGCCAGACCAGTGAAGGACCTTCGATTCGCCAGTTGTCCCAGACTCGGTCCTGGCCAATGTCTCCGTCCTTATAAAACGCCATATGTAGGCTATCCATCCCGCCGCTCGCCTTCAGGATCGCCATTGCTTCGTCCACGTCCTCTTCCCGATAGGGTGCCAACAGAACCCGGATGGAGTCTTCGATCAATTGTTTCTGGTCGTCCGACAACTCGCTCACAGGAATACCAGGGAACGTTCCCTTTTCGCCTTGAAGTTGTACGTAAGTTTCTTGAGGCGATTGCGAAACCAGGGCTTGCTTGGCCTGTTTAGGATCAAGTGCTTCGAAGACTTTGTTTGCCTGTTTCGTCTGATAATGGTAAACGTTGTCTTTGGGATTCGATTCGCCGTGACCGTAGACCAAGGGGCCACCAAATGCGGCGCGATCAACGCTGTCGCCATCCGCACGCAAGGTTAAATGACGCCCGGTCAGCTCCCATTGGAACTTGCCCTTTCCTGGTTCGCCAAAGACGGCCACGCTGAAGGCTTCGATTCCACCATCATCATCAACCACCTGTGCCTGCAATCGTTCGTAACCGGTTTCTGAGGTGATGTTCTTGATGATCTGGTTGATCATCGCTCGTTGACTGTCTGAGTAAAAATCGCTGCCGATCAATGGCTCCGTGACGTGCCAATTCGGATTGATGCGACGACGGGCGCCGTGGTTGAATCGGAAACAGATCTCTGCCATCTGCTTCTCGCTTAGCGAGCTATAGAATTCTCCAACAACACTTTCCGCTGCCGATCTGGCGGTGGGTGCTGCGTGAGCGAAACGCGCGTCAAATAACATCGGTGCCGAAGCCGTCGCTACTGCCGCGCTACCGATAGTTTTGATAAAAGAACGACGGTTAACGTTGCGAGCGGTGTTGGATTGACGCTTCATAACCAGAGATCCTTTTCGCATTTGAGTCGAAAAATGAATAATCCCTTCGCGCGAGATGCCCTCATTAGAATCCTTGAGCGAGCCTGTGTCGAGTAAAAACACGAGTGGCGATTTCGCAGGAACCGATGGTCCAGCGTTAATCACGGCCGCGGGTTCGAGCCTTCGCGCGAATGGATCGTGGATCGGTTTCGGGAATGACTGTCTCCCAATCCAGGCCTAGCTGCAAGCCATAATGGCGATGTTCCGAGCGATCTTTCGTTTTCGGGGGAAGACGGGTGACAAACTGGAGGAGCTTGGCAGAAAGCGTTTCGTCGACCCCCGCGAATTCATGCTGGACTCGACCGGTGATGCCGTAGGGACCGGGATCAACGACGAGAATGCCGCTGTTCTTCGTTGATCCATTCAGTGGCTTCAAGTCCGCCTGATTTCGCGTTGTCGCGAAAACAAATTGGCCGGCCAAGTCATCGTTCCAGACGTGTGCTGCTAGTGCCTGGTTCAGCTGCTTCAGATCCTCATCGGTTTCGGCGCAGGTGATCAAGAGCGGCAAATTTTCACAGGCGGCGACATTCAACGCCAGATCAACTCGATCCATGACCGGTGGCTGCGGATCCTGATATTTGGCGGACTGACTTCCAGGATAATCTTTCGCAATCGTGTCCATCTGATCGGCCAATTGGCTGGCACTGCGAAACGCATAAGGGCCACGTCCGGGGCGCGACAGAGTCTTTCGTCCATTCGGTTCCAATAAGGCGAATGTCGTATTCTCGAGATCGCCTGAGCGACCGACGTAAATCGACTTCAAGTATTCGGCCTCCGATTCGCTTTCGTAGGTCGATAATCGGATGCAGACGAATTGTCTCGAAGCTGCGACGACCTTGGGATTCAACAGGAAACTCCTGTCCATATTCTCCTTGCCAGGTCACCAGATTCCTGGGACGCCGAGGCAATGCGGAGCTGCGGCGACGAGCAGGATCGGCCGCTTACTGCGTGCGGCCTCCTCGAGCCCCGTTGCCAAAGTGCCGTACCATGCAATCTTTGGCGAAATTTTTGACGCTGGCTCCGCCGCGGTGATAGCCGTTGACAGGACTGCGATTGCGGCAAAAACGATAAGGGAAATGGATCTCACTCTCATTTTGGGCTCCCATTCAACTTTACAGCTTCGTCAATTGGTCTATTGAACACGGAACCTGAGCAGGTGTTTCGAGATTTTTCAAGCTTTCCGAACCAGGAAAGGATCGAGCGATGATGAATCGTTCGCGATGTTAAGTCAGCACGCGTGGCAGATCATGGGAAGCCCTGAGGAGCGGTAGCTCAAGGTGCCAGCCACCGTAGGATTTCGTGGTTCACCTTTTCAGGTTCATCATGCTGCACAAAATGGTCCGCGTCTGGCAGCATGACTAAGGTAACTTCGTTATCCACCCATTCCCATGTATTGTTGTGGCCGGCAGCCAGCAGGTATTGGTCCTTGAGACCATGGATGATCAAGACAGGGCATTTTACTTTCGGAAGCTCTTGTTCGGGAACGCGGTACGGCGGCTTCGGGTAATTTGCCTTGTAGTAGTTCAGCATACCCTCGACAGAAGACCTACGAAGGGCGGCAATATATTTCTTTCTGGCCTCTGCATCTTTCACCCACAAGGCAAGCATTTCCGGAGCGATCAGCTTCGCCGCCCCCGGTTGCTGGAAGTTGCGAGCGTACTGGCTGTTCGCCTCCTGAGCCGGATTCGTCGCTAGTTCTCGGGCGATGCCGTTCGGATGAGGCGTATTCAAAATGATAAGTCGCTCAGTCATCTGGGGATATTGCATGGCAAACGTCCAGGCGACGAGTCCGCCCCAGTCGTGTCCCACAATGATCGCTTGATCCCGCTTGAAATGTTTCACCACAGCAGCGACATCTGCTGCAAGTTTGTCGGCAGTGTAGTTTTCTACGCCCTCGGGTTGGCTGCTTTTGTTGTAACCACGTTGGTCGATAGCAACGACCTGATAATGTTTGGCAAGTTCTGGCATCTGATTTCGCCAGGTGTACCAGTAGTCAGGAAAGCCATGAATCATCACGACTAATGGACCTTCGCCAGCCGTCACATAGTGAATTTTGACGTCGCCAGATTCAGCATATCCTTCCGTTCCCAGCGATTCCTCGGCACCATTCAGTGACGAGTTGACCATGAGTATGATTCCCAAAAACAAGAAACTACGGATTAGCGATTTCATCGTCGATCGTTTCAGCAGAAAGTAAATTGGAGATTGATTCATTTAAAAATAACGCGATGACAGGTGTCACCGCGTTGCAGGGTTATCGTACCGGGATACCTAGAGGTTGTTAACCAGGTCTGGCTCATCGGAAGGATATCAACCACGTTGTCGACGGCGGAAAATCGGCTCACCGACGCCACCTCGGGCAGTGCCATCATCGAGTTCTTCGACGGTTTTACCGAGTACGATATCGAAATTAGCGGCGTGTTCACCAAGTTTCGAATCAGCAAGAGGCTTGAAGTCGACCAAGATGGTTTCACGTGCTTTGGGATCACGAATCGCGCGGAAGAGACCATCCCGCTCATTGCGAGGATTTCCCTTCACCAGCAATTGTGTCGTGAAGATCCGCTTGCCGTTCTTGCTGATACCAAGGTGGATATGCGGTGTACGTCCGGGATACTCGACCGGCTTAATCGTGCGGAAGTAATAGTTGCCATTCGCATCGGTCAGGAAACGTCCGTAACCCTGGAAGTTCTTATCGGCCTTGTCCCTGTTGTCGCTACCCGAGTGGAGATAGGCTCCCGAGCTGTCGACCTGCCAGATTTCCACGAAAGCATTTCGCAGCGGTTTGCCCGTTGCACCCAGCACCTTGCCCGTCAAGTGAGTGATCGTGCCTACTGCGGGTGTAATGGCATCGTTAATGATCAGGAGATCGTTGTCTGTATCTAGCGGTAGTTTGTCCGGATAAAACGGACCTTCGCCAACTGGAGAGGTCTTCATCAATTCCTCTGCCAGCAGGCCAGAGGTCGCGAAGGCAGCAGCTGTGAATGCGGATTGCTGCAGAAAGATACGTCGATTCTTCCATCGCTTGATCATTTGTAAGCTCCATGAAACTAATAAAGCAGCTGGCTGTTGTATTAAACGCTTGCATTTGGGAGATCCTGTCTCCCTCGGTCATTATTAAATAGTCGGGCGAGCTGGGGAAAGTCAAAAGTTGCCTACGAACAGATGAAATGCACTTTAAATCGGATCTAACACGAGGCCGGTCAGCAGGTTTCGTAACTATTACGCGAAAGCCGTTCTTTTTGGGTATACGATCTTTCCTTGTTTTGCGTTCGATTCATATCTGTGGATACTAGAGGATCTTGAGCTTAATGACAGAACGTGACGAGGTTCAAACTCAATGAAATTGAACTGCTTCTGGCGTATCATTCTCATCGCACTTTTTTGGGGGAGCGCTGGGCTGATCAGCGAGTGTTGGGCCGATCGCCCCAACATTCTTTGGATCGTGGTCGAGGATGCCTCACCCAATTTAGGTGCCTACGGTGAGACAGCAATCAAGACACCCCATCTGGATCAGCTTGCACAGCAGGGGATCCAATTCCAAAACGCGTTCGTGACCTGTCCGGTTTGTTCGCCGAGCCGTTCGGCGATGGTGACTGGCATCTATCAGACGACCCTGGGAGCCCATCAGCATCGAAGTCAATCCTCGCAAGGTAAGGGCAGGGCGGGTGAAGAATTTTGGGATAGCTATCGTTTGCCAGTTGATTCCATACCTCGCCTGTTTCAGAAGGCTGGCTATTACACCAGTAATTCCAAAAATGGCAAACAAAATGGCCCCTTTGGAAAGACGGACTACAACTTTATCTGGGAGAGAAGTGATTACGACGGGACCGATTGGAGCAGTCGAAAAGTCGGGCAACCGTTTTTTGCTCAAGTGCAATTATCGGGTGGGAAGAACCGTCAGGCGCGACGCCATGCAGATCCAGATCAAGTTCAACTGCCGAAGTATTACGCGAATCATCCGACGCTTCGAAAAGACTGGGCGAAGTACCTGGATTCCTGGGTTAAGGTCGATCTTGATGTTCAATCGATTCTGAATCGATTGCAGAAGGAGGGGATTGCTGACGAAACGGCTGTTTTCTTTTGGACGGATCACGGGGTGAGTCATCTGCGGGGTAAGCAATTCCTTTATGAAGAAGGCATACACATTCCCTTGATCGTTCGTCTACCAGGCGAAAACTCGGCGGGGACGACACGCAATGATCTGGTTGCCCACGTCGATATTGCGGCCACGTCGTTGGCACTCGCGGGTATTGATATCCCGGACTACGTTCAGGGAAGGGATGTCTTGGCAGAGGACCATCAGCCGCGTGACGTTGTCTTTTCGGCGCGTGACCGTTGTGATGAAACCGTCGACATTATTCGCAGCGTTCGAACTGAACGGTTCAAGTATATCCGTAACTTTTTGCCACACCTTTCGCACGCTCAGCCAAATACCTACAAGGATTCGAAGTCGATCGTCAACACGATGCGACGACTTCATCAGCAGGACCAGCTTGATCAGTTGCAGTCGCGACCCTTTGTCGTTCCTCGACCCTCGGAAGAGCTTTACGATCTGCTGCATGATCCATTGGAGACTTCGAATCTCGCCGGTGATCCGGAATTCCAAGCCACGCTGGCAGCCTTGCGTCAGGCCTGCCGCGACTGGATGATTGAGAGTCGAGACCTGGGACTCATTCCGGAACCGATTCTGGAGGAAATGGGCCGCGCAGCAGGGAACAAATATTTTGTGCTTAAGCAGCCTCAGAATCAGGGGATGAATTCCAGCCTATGGGACTTAATTGAGGAAGGCGAACGAGGTAACCAGCAGGCCCTCGCATCTGCCTTGCGGTCGCAGCAACCTGCCATGCGATACTGGGGCGCGACGCTGGCAGGGCTGTACTGGCCCGAGTCTGCATCGACATTGCAGTCATTGCTCGACGATCCTTCAGCGAGTGTTCGCATTGCAGCGGCGTTAGCGCTCTGCCGACTCGGACAAATTCAGTTCTCGGAAACTTTGGCGGACGAGATCGACAACCCCAATCGATTGGTTGGGCTCTACGCGATTCGTGCTCTGGAATTATCGGGCTTGAATCAGGCCCGTCGATTCTCTTCGAGGATCGAACAGGCAGAATCTAATCCCTATGAATTCACGCGGCGAATTGCTCGAAGACTGAACCGCCGTTTGGAGGTGGATTCTCGGTGAAAAATATTCTTTTTGCGTCGGCGATTGCCGGCATCTTGATGCTGTTACCGAGCGGGTCTGTCAGCGGTCAACCAGTCGATTCGGATCGCTCCTCGAACTCAGCTCAGATTGATTATTCTCAATACGGAATCTATCGACAGTCCGCATCGCGAGCGAGTACGACGCAACCGATCGACACCGTACTGCCATTAGACTTTTCGAAGGGCGATCGCATTGTATTGATCGGGAATACCCTGCTGGAACGGCTGCAATATTTTGGCCATTTGGAGGCGTCGCTGCAGCAATTGTTTCCGGACAAGCAGCTGACCGTGCGGAATCTCGCCTGGTCGGCGGATACGGCTGATCTGCAGCCACGTCCCGCCAACTTTGCAGATTTGGATCAACACCTGACCCACGAGCGCGCCGACGTTGTGCTGGTTGCCTTTGGTTTCAATGAAGCCTTTCAGGGAGTTGAGGGACTTGCTGCATTTCGTCAGTCGATGGCAAGTTTTGTGCAGGGATTGAAATCCAAGGCATTTAACGGCGAGATGGCGCCTCAAGTCGTGTTGATTTCTCCGATCGCAAATGAGAATACGTCAGGGGTTCCGGCAGCTGATTTGAATAATGTAAATCTTGAACTCTACGCCGATGCCATTCGAACGGTTGCCGCTGAAAACCGGGTGGGGTTTGTGGACGTTTTCAAGCCTACGCTCGCAGCGATGCAGAATCCAAATCAGGATCTCACCTTCAATGGGATCCATCTGGAAGAGGAAGGCTACCGACTGTTTTCGAAAACCGTTGTGCAATCGTTGACAGGTCAAGCCATTGAACCTCAACAGGCGATTCGCGACGCGATTGTCGACAAAAATCGTCAATTCTTCCGCCGGTATCGGCCTCTCAATACGTTTTACTACACCGGTGGACGCAACAAACAATATGGCTATCTCGACTTTCTACCCGCGATGCGGAACTTCGACATCATGGTTGACAATCGAGATCAGCGAATCTGGCAGATGGCTCAGGGAACCGATGTGCCCGAACGCCCCGACGATTCCAATCTACCACCACTGCCCCAAACCCGAGAAAGTCGCGGAGCGAATCGTTGGATCACGGCCAAGGATGAGTTAAGTGAATTCAAAATCGATCCTCGTTTCGAGGTGAATCTATTTGCCGGAGAAGAAGAGTTTCCCGATATTGCCGCTCCGATCCAAATGCGTTGGGATACTCAAGGTCGACTGTGGGTTAGTTGTTCAACAACGTATCCTCATGTTTATCCAGGGAACGAACCGAATGACAAGTTGGTGATTCTGGAAGACACGGACGGCGACGGCAAAGCCGATCGTTCAACCGTCTTTGCTGATGATTTGCACATTCCGCTTTCGTTTGAGTTCGGGGACGGCGGGGTCTACGTTTCTGAAATGCCGCACCTTACCTTCATTAAGGATACGGATGGTGACGGCAAGGCTGACTTCCGGCAACGCGTCTTGACCGGCTTCGGGACTGAAGACTCGCACCACGCGCTGCATGATATGGTGTGGACGCCGGATGGAGATTTGATGTTCCGAGAAGCGGTTTTCCATCACACACAAGTTGAAACTCCCTATGGTCCCGTGCGCCAGCAGAACAGCGGTTGGTTTCGGTTTCAACCGCGCGATCATCGACTGATCAGTTTTGGAACTTACTCGAGTACAAATCCGTGGGGTGTCACCTTTGATGATTGGGGCCAGCACGTTGCCAGCCATCCAATCTTCGCCTCGGCATTTCATGCGACGGATCCTCCCTATCCTCAACAACATCCGAAGCCTGCTGGACTGCGTGCCTACTCGGGAACCTGCGGTCAGGAATTCGTCGACTTTGATACCTTTCCGCCTGAGTTGCGGGGGTGCTACATCAAGGTGCGTTACAAGCCGACAAATCGCGTCGAGATTCATCGCTGGAATGAATACGATTATGGGTATGACGAAGAATATGTAAGTGATGTGATTTTCTCGTCGAATCTGAGTTTCATTCCCGTCGATATTCGATTTGGTCCACGCGGCGCGCTTTATGTTTGTGATTGGTACAATCCTGTCAAAGGACACGCTCAATATTCGCTGCGTGACGAACGGCGGGATCGACACTCAGGACGAATATGGCGCATCACGGCCAAGGGACGTTCTTTACAGGATCCACCGACGATCAAGGGTGAATCGATCGCGGATTTGCTCGAGATTCTGAAACGTCAGGAATATCGTTATCGTTATTGGGCAAAGCGAGAAATCAGAGAGCGCGATCCGGAGAAGGTGCGGGTAACGCTCGACCGTTGGGTTGAACAGTTGGACGAACATGATCCTCGCTTTCGTCATCACCAGCTTGAAGCGCTGTGGACTTATCGTTGGGTTGGTGAGACGAACGTTGAGTTATTGCAAGAGTTGTTAGGCTGCGAAAACCATCACGCGCGTGCGGCGGCGACACAGCAACTGCGGTATTGGCACCGACTTCTGCCAGATGCAACAATGGAACTTAATCGAGCTGCGAATGATCCGAATGGTCTCGTTCGCATGGAGGCTGCCATCGCCGCCAGCTATATTGGAACTGATGCGGCACTCGATGCCATTCTCGATGTCTTCAAGTATCCTCATGAAAAACATCTCGCCTACGCCATCCAAACCTCACTCGGTTCTGCTGCTCTGAAACAACATTGGGAGCATGATTCGAAGTACCGAATTGCCGAACGGCTTCGAACGGTTTCCCAGCAACGCAGCCTGCAGGAGCCGACACCGTCCGCACCGCAGTCCGAATTCGATCGGCAGAAAGATCTCCAACGAGTTGAGATCTCCTGTGTTCCGGAACGGATGAGATTCACGGTTGAACGTTTTGTGGTGAAGACCGGTCAGCCCGTCAAACTGGTTTTCATGAATCCGGACGCCACCGATCATAACCTTGTCATCGTCCAGCCTGACGCGTTGGAAGAAGTCGGAATGGCCGCCAACGAGATGGCAAAGGATCCTCGTTACGCCAACTCCAACTTTATCCCTGAGGAAAAACGAGATCTGATCGTTAAGGCGACACCGATGATCGGGCCAACCAGAAAATCACGCGTGCACGTATTACGGTTTAACGCGCCACAGAAGCCAGGTGTCTATCCCTATGTTTGTACGTTTCCTGGGCATTGGGTTGTGATGACTGGCGAGATTATCGTGGCCGAGGATCTCGACGACGTTGATGCGATTCTTGCCTCTCGCAGCCAACCCACCTTCGTCAAAAATTGGGCGCTCGATGACATCGATAACCTCCAAAAGGATCAGACGCCGGAAACCGTAATGCGCGGCATGAAGGCCTTTCTGAAGGCCAAGTGTCACCAATGTCATGTTGTCTCTGGTCACGGGATTGGACTTGGGCCGGAATTGACCAAGGTTTCCGAGCGATTTCGAGGACGAAAACTACTCCGTCAAATCCTGGAACCGTCTCACGAAATCCACGATCAATATCGTGTTTACGTCTTTGAAATGGAGAATGGACGTTTGGTGACAGGAACCATTCAAGATGAAGATGAACAAGTTGTCCGTGTCCTGACAAATCTGTTGGATCCTGATTCCGTGGTATCGCTGTCGAAGGACGAAATTGTCGAACGCGCTGCGTCGCGTACCTCCTCGATGCCAGAGGGACTGTTGAATGGGTTGGAACAACAGGAAATTGTCGATTTAGTAAATTATTTGGAGGTGGGTGGGTATCAAGTTCCACATCACCTAAAACATTATCACTGATTCATCACGGTAGATTGTGTGTATCGATCGACGTAACGAACTCGAAGACACGTCGGTTGTGAATGGGGATGCCAAGAGGTAGACGTGTGAGCTATTCGAAATGGATAGGAGCGATCTTCTGCGTCGTTGGAGTAATCCACTGCGAGCTACTCGCTCAACTTGATTTCGAAACGCCTCCCATTGACTACCACCAGGTCGCTCCACGTGATCCTGTCAACAGACTTGCCGATCAACTGGCCGCGGGAGATCTGCGACTCGAATGGGATCGTCAATTCGGCTGGCTGCCGGCGGTGTTGGACGCACTTGAGATTCCACGTTCCTCTCAGACACTTGTCTTTTCCAAGACCAGTTTACAGTTTCGTCAAATCTCCCGGACGCGACCTCGAGCGCTCTACTTCAATGATCAGATTTATGTGGGGTGGGTGCCGAACGCCGATGTCTTGGAGATTGGAGGAGTCGATCCGCACCAGGGGGCCATCTTTTACACGGTGAAGCAGCAGCCTGACGCGATCAATATTCGCCGCGATCGAAACGGGGAGTGTCTGGCCTGTCACGCCAACGCACGTACCGAAAAAGTGCCCGGCTTTCTCGTTCGATCGGTCTATCCACATCGAGACGGTCAACCTGAATTTCGATTGGGTTCCATCACTACGGATCACACGACGCCGTTACACGAACGATTCGGCGGCTGGTATGTCACCGGCAGTACCGGCAAAATGCGCCACCGAGGGGGCGCCGTGCTGCAGGAACGTGACGATGAGACGTTGGACCTTGAGAGTTTTGCAAATCGTGAGACGTTGCCTCGAATCGTTCGTGCCGCAAACTACCTTGAGCCAACGAGTGACGTGGTGGCTCTGATGCTGCTTGAGCATCAAACGCAGATGCATAATCGCATCACGCGAGCGTCTTATGCGGCGCGGCAAGCTATTCATCAACAGGTTGAGATAAACCGAATCCTCGAAAGGCCGAAGGAATATGTGAGTGAAAGCACCCAACGCAGAATCAATACTGCGGCGGATAAACTGGTCTCCTATCTGTTGTTCTCCGGCGAGTTCAAGTTGACCGATGTTGTTCAGGGCCGCGGCGACTACTTGGATCATTTCAAAACGCACGCAATTCGTGACTCAGAGGGACGCAGCTTAAGAGATCTTGATCTCGAGAAAAGGTTGCTGCGATATCCGTGCAGTTATTTGATCTACTCACCCTCTTTCGCCGCACTTCCGGTGCCTATCCTCAAACGGGTCAAGCAGCGCATGACGGACGTGTTGAAGAAGGGAGAGAATTCAACAGAATTCGCGCATCTGACGGCGCAAGATCGGCGAGATATCTGGGCCATTCTCCAGCAAACGCATCCGCTCTTTGTGGATTCTGAGAAGGCGGAAGAGAGCGAACTGACGGATGAGAAAGTTGATACGCACCAGTCGGTGCGTTAAAAAATGTCCGTGCGTTAAGGGACAGCGTGCTCACTGCGCGGCTTAGCTCGGCGGTTGACATGCATGTTTAACTTGAAAGCAAGGAAAGGCGTATTGATGAACCCTTTGAACCGACGTGATTTTCTGTCAACGACTGCCGCTGTTGCTGCCACATCGACACCCTATTTGATCTCCTCGAAGGTGCTCGGGCGACAGGCGACCTCACCTTCCGAAAAAATCACTCTCGGAGTTGTTGGGATTGGGCCGCGTTGTACCTACGATCTGAAATCAATGCTGCAATTGCCCGACGTGCAATGTGTCGCCATCTCCGATGTGCAACAATCGCGGCGAGCTGCAGGAAAAAAGTTGGTCGATGGGCACTATGGCAATCAAGATTGCAAACTCTATCGCGATTTTCGTGAAATGCTATCGCGCGACGATATCGATGCAGTGATTGTCGCCACCGGCGATCGTTGGCATGCGGCGGCTTCGATCGAGGCAGCCGAAGCTGGAAAAGATGTTTACAGCGAAAAACCGTGTGGAATTACGATTGGTGATTGTCAAAACATTGATCGCGTTTTTAAAACGACTGAAAAGATCTTTCAGGCGGGCACTCAGCGACGTAGCGTTCCCAACTTTCAACAGGCAGTGAGCCTTGCACATACAGGTAAACTTGGACGTCTTGAAACATTGTATGCAACCGTTTACGTACCAACCTTGAAGAATGACTGGCTGCCGGCTCAGGAAACACCGGATCCAGAAATCTGTGACTGGAACATGTGGCTCGGACCAGCTCCCTGGCGTCCCTACAACGAACAATATGTGCAAGGGCGTTGGCGCGGTTACCATGACTTCGACAGCGGGGCGCGCTTGTTAGATTGGGGAGCTCACACCGTTGATCTATGTCAATGGGCTAATCAAGCCGACCACACAATGCCGGTTAAGTATGAACCGAATGAACAGAACATCATCTGTACTTATGAAAACGAAGTAAAGCTTGTTATTGATTTTCTGAAGGATCCTTTTGGGGACCGCGGACCTCGCTGGATCACTCGACTTGGGACTTGCCCGGTTCGTTTTGTTGGTAGCGAAGGATCGGTGGAAACGGGAGACAGTGGTGAAATGGTGGTCAAACCTCGCAGTCTTGATCAACAACGATCATCGACAAAGAGAGTCAGAGGTTTGGACGTCTCAGCCCATTCCCGCAATTTCTTCGATAGCGTTAAGAGTCGAAAGCCGACGGTGTGTAACCCGACCGTAATGCGGCGCTCACATATCGCTTGTCACGCTGCCGCCTTGGCTTGGATACTTCAACGTGATTTGACCATCGACCCAGCCACAGAAACCTTTGTCGATGATGCTGAAGCCAATCGTCTTCGATATCGTGCTCCCCGCCAGTGGGCCTGATCGCGGAGGTGCTTGCATGATTTCGACAACGCTTAAATGCGTTGGTCGGCGAATGATCCCCTGCAGATTGTGTGAATACGCCTGGATTTGGTGTATTCGTTGGTGCTGAGCCCCCGGAAAGGCGATCAGAACTTGTTGCATCAAAGGAGGGATAGATATATTGGGGGGTTGCTTGACTTCCCGAATTGTCAGACGATGTAACTCCCGTGTAGTTCCTCGATCGTGAAGATTGTTTTGTTTATTGTCGAGTTGTCATTGAAGTGCGAACTGTTTTCGCAGAAATTTGGGCCCGCTTCATTTTTATTACACTTTCACCGTTACCTTTTCCGTTGTGTTCAGCCTAATCGCTTGGGGCAGAAGTAGACATTCAACAACGGAAAGTCGAGGACTTGGATGAAAAACTTCAGATTATTCAATTGGCTGATCGATCGTAAACGCCGACCGAGCCGCTTGCGACGTGCTCGTCGAGTTCAATTGGAAGGTCTCGAAAACCGTAGACTGCTAGTTGCAGACATCGACATCGTGGGTGACAGTGATTTCAACGGTCAATTCGATTCGACCGACATTGTCCAGGTGTTCCAAGCCGGGAAATTTGAAACCGGCCAGGAGGCATCCTATTCCGAAGGTGATTGGAATGGAGATGGCGTCTTCAACTCAACCGACATCGTGTTTGCTTTCCAAGCTGGCATGTACGGCATCTCGAATCCGCTCGCTGCGGAATCTGCTGACACTCTGCCCGAAGTAATGGAACCTGATGTCGGAGACGGTACGGGTGACGACGACGATCCCGAATGTCGAAAGAAGGGGGAAGGCAAGGGATCAATGTTGCGTCGCGCGATGCAACGAGGGCGCGGAGAACCTGGTAAGGGTCTGCGAGTGCAACCGATCGTTAACAAATTGAACGAAGGTATTGAGTCGGGTGATTTGCCCGGCGACCTGACTGCTGAAGAAGCACAGCAGATGATTGATAGTCTCACCAGTGCCGCTGAGGCTGGCGATCGTGAGGCAGTCAAGGCTGTTCTCAAGCAACTGCGAGTTGAGAAACAGGAAGATCATATCCAATCTGTGATTGATCGTTTGTCCGGTTCAATCGAATCCGGGGAGCTGCCGGGTAACATGACGTCCGAATCAGCGCAGGCGTTGGTGGATGGACTGTCACAGGCACTCGCCGATGGTAACCTTGAATCGGCACATGACCTGATCAAGCAGATGCGTAAGGATCTGCGAGAGGATCAACGTGAAGAGCGACGGGAAGAGCTCATCCAGTCGAGAATTGATCGCCTGCAGGCGGCCCTCGACTCTGGCGAGTTGCCCCCAGGCATGTCGGCGGATGACGCCACGGCATTGATCGCCGCCTACACCTCTGCGTTGGAAACAGGCGATCTGAAGCCCGTCAGGGAATTGAGAATGCAGATGGACCTGCAGCGAAGAATCGATCACTTGCAATCAAAGATTGATGCGGGTGAGTTGCCGGAAGGTGTCAATGTTGAAGAGCTTCAAGCAAGTCTCGACGCTGCGAAGCAGGCACTGGAAAACGGTGACCTCGAAGCGGTTCGTGAAGCTTTGCGTGCAACACGGTCTGAACGGCCCGACAAGCCCGAGCGGCCCGACAAGCCTGAACGGCCCGACAAGCCTGAACGGCCCGACAAGCCCGAGCGGCCCGACAAGCCCGAGCGGCCCGACAAGCCCGAGAATCGTGGTGCCAAGCAGCAACCACCTCGAGGAGGTGG
>PBNZ01000032.1 GCA_002723275.1 Planctomycetaceae bacterium | reverse complement strand
GCTGCTTCCTACGCTTTCCGAAGTCGAAACAGCGGATATAGACAGCTTCCTGCAGGACATGCTGAGTATCTTTCCACTGTTGAATTTAAATGTTTTTGAGAAGGTCGATACAGGGGGCAAGTCCAAGCGAGGGGAAACCCTCTACATCAACGCCAAAGGCATCAGGGCATCGGGCTACGAAGACGCCAAGGGGTTTGTGGTGATGGCTAGCTCAGAAATGTCCTCCGCGGAAACGCAATCATTACCTCGACACATCTCGACGCTTAGAAAGGACTTGATCGAGCAAGGCGTTGTTCAAGTCCAAGGCGATCAGAGCCGGTTCGCTGAAGACTACGTCTTTTCTTCGCCATCAACGGCTGCTGGTGTCATCCTGGCGCGTGGCGCTAATGGCAGGGAGGAATGGAAAACAGCTGAGTGTGTGACCTTAAAACAATTGCAAACCACCACTGAAAACAACGAGGATGTCTGAAGGCTCCTACAGAGAGAAACCGTTCCTCGACTTTGCGTCTTGCATGTACAGTTGCGCCTGAACGAAATGCGCGATGTCGCCTAAACACGCTAAAAAAGTGCCCATGAATGCGCCGGCAAACTATAAAACACATGCAAGGACCAATATTCGCGCGCTTTGTTACAAGACCAAGTTGAATCTCACATTTGCTGTAATTATAAATACGGAAGCTAAGTAGCTTTTAACTGGAACCGGTAATTGTCAGTTACTCGCAATCGCTCACTGACTTACGAATGCAAGAAAAGCCGTCCCATTTGGTTCGTGTCCGCGTCACCAAAATTCCGAAACGAATCGTTAGCCAACGTAACCCGGTGGCACCGAATCATGAAGGGTTGCGTCTCAAGAAATACCCGTCTGGGTTTGATCCAACTGGGTGAGAAAATCACAGAATTCAACACAGGTCAGCATTGTTCTTGCGAGACGATCAAATGAGAAAAAACAGACCTTTACGAAAACGTCAGTCCAAGGTATCGCGAAGCCCACGTGTGGAATTCTTAGAAGACCGGCATCTTTTAGCGATCACTCTCGATTCCGTCGCGGCGGTTGACGAGAACGGCTTCGCCACGCTTAATGGAACCGTTACGGATCCGGGGGAACTGGAGAACTTCACACTGGAAATTGACTGGGGTGACTCACTGAGTCCGAGCAACATCGAGCCTCACGAACTCGCAGCCAGCTTGACGGGAAGTCAGACCTTTTCGTTGACGCACCAATACCTGGACGACAACCCCACCCGTACTTCGCGTGATCACTACACCATCCAAGCCACTGTCGCGAACGGGGAACTCGGCTACAGCTTGGAGGCTCCGGGCAATACATTCCGAGTCAGTACTACCACCTTTCCCGCTAAGCCAGAAGGTCCCACGGTCGCGATGAGTGCAAACGACGGATATGTCGTGACCTGGGATAGCTCGGTAGATCGCAACGTCAAGTATGATGTTTTTGGGCAACTTTATGACAGCGATGGCAATCCTGTCGGTGGTGAATTCAAGGTGAATACGAACTCGACCGGCGTTCAATACCGGAGCTCCGCTGCCATGAATGCAGCCGGACACTTCGTCGTCACATGGAGCGGTGACGTGCAGGACGTTGGTGACTTTGACGTGTATGGGCAGCGATACAACCGTGAAGGCGTTGCTCTTGGTAGTGAGTTCCAAGTTAATACCAACACGGCCAGTTTCCAAGGGCATCCATCGGTGGCGATTAACGAAGCCGGGAACTTTGTCCTGACGTGGGTTAGCGTCAACCAGGACGGTAGCCAAGGCGGCATTTACGCCCAACGCTATAGCAGCGATGGCAACGCGGTCGGCAGCGAGTTCCAAGTCAACACACACACGCAAGGTAACCAAAACGTCCCAGTAATTGAAATGGACAGCGACGGCAATTTTGTCGTGATCTGGATGAGCGAAGACGGTCTGTATGGGCAACGATACAACAGTGAAGGCGTTGCCGTTGAGGGTGAGTTCCCAATAACTACCAACCGGTCCCCCCTGCTTCCGTCGATGGCAATGCATTCTGACGGCAATTTCGTCGTGACCTGGGCGGTCCCCCGCAATCCCAACCATTTCGACGTCTATGCCCGACGCTATAGCAGCGATGGCAATGCGGTCGGCAACCAGTTCCGAGTAAATACTTACGTTACGCATACCCAATCCATACCAACGATTGGGATGGACAGCGACGGCAACTTTACGATCGCCTGGGCGCGTGAGGATCCCATCGACGGCGACTCTAATGGCATTTATGGACAACGTTACCACAGCGATGGTAGTAAACTCGGCCGTGAATTTCTCATTAGCAGTAGACGGGACCCGGGAATTTTTGAGACGCAATGGCCCCACATGGCGATGAATCGAGCCGGCGATTTTGTCGTTGCCTGGGAAAGTAAACAACGGCATTTCATACCTGTTAATATCTACGCTCAGCGGTACGTTCGAACCTCCGATGAAACGACCGTCTCGGTAAACAATGTCGCGCCAACATTCAATGCCGGCGCAGGCGAATCCCTTGCCCCAGCCACACGAGCCTTTAGCCGAACGATCACGTTCACTGACCCTGGTATATTAGATTCGCACTCCGCCACCGTCGATTTTGGTGATGGCTCAGAGCCTCAAACCATCTCGATCCCCTTGGGCGATCGCACATTTGATGTGAGCCATATGTTTGAACTGCCTGGAGTCTACACGGTCGTCGTCATGGTTGAAGACGACGACCTTGGCTCCACAACGCAAAGCTTCGAAGTCACCGTCAATACCGGTAATGACGCACCGACTCTCAACGAGATTTCGGACGTCACGATCAACGAAGACGCTGGCCAACAAATTGTCATCTTTACGGATGCGACGGCCGGAGGCAGTGAAATACAGCCTCTACGTATTACGGCAAGCAGCAGTAATACGGACCTTATCCCCACACCGACGGTCAATTATACGACTCCCAATAAAACAGGCAGCGTCGCCTTCACTCCGGTTGCCAACCAGCACGGAACGGCGACAATCACCGTGACAGTGGAGGATGCCGGCCTTGATGGCGACCTGAATACAACGGGTGATAATGCGACCTTCAGCCGCACGTTCGACATCAAGGTGGAAGCCGGGAATCTGATTCCAGGTGACTCCAATCGAGATGGTTTCTTTGATTCGACCGATCTTGTCGTCGTCTTTGTCGCGGGCGAATACGAGGATGGTATTCCTGAGAATTCAACCTGGGAAACAGGGGACTGGAACGGCGACCGAGAATTTGACACCTCGGATCTGGTCTGGGCCTTCGTTCATGGCGACTACGAAGTAGGTCCTCAAGTCAGAAGCAAACTTACGGCCAATCACCGAGCCGTCGACGATGCGTTGGTGAACCTTGAAGAGTCCACCGACCAATGGAACCTTCGAGCCCTGGATCGCACCCTTATCGCAGCATCCAAAGATGCCTCGCTGGATCGTTCCGCGGATGAAAGAGGCGATGGGGTGAAGCTCGGACGATCGATCCCTGGCGATTCCAATCGGGATGGACGATTTGATTCCAGTGACCTCGTCATGGTGTTTCGAGCAGGCCAGTACGAAGATGGCGTTCAGCGTAATTCGTCCTGGGAGTCCGGTGACTGGAACGGTGATCGAGAGTTCGATTCAAGAGATCTCATCTTCGCCGCTGAGCAGATGAACCAGGCCGATTTGGATCATGCCCTGTCTGACTGGGAGTTCAAAGATTGAGAGACCGAGAGTCTCAACTCCAACTAGATCGAAACAAATATTCTCCAATGAGAAGAACGGAAATCCAAAGCCCGACACCTCAAGATGAATAAAGCCAGATCTCAAAACCCACGTCGCGGCAGCTTTGAATTCATGGAGCAAAAAATGCGCAAGCAGGCCACTGTCACGAGCTTTGGCAAAGACTTTGAGAAGCTATGCAAGGTTTACCTGGAGACCTCGCCAACCTACATGGCTTTGATCGAAGAGGCATGGCTCTGGGACGAGTGGCCCGACAAGGGGGTAGATCTTGTTTGCCGCGAATCTCATGTACAGTTGCGCCTGAACGAAATGCGCGATGTCGCCTAAACACGCTAAAAAGTGCCTATGAATGCGCCGTCTTGCAATCGAGCTCAAAGCGGTTATTATCGCTTGAAAGCACTTGTTTTTAAGAGCCAAGCGGGGGTNNTTCGACTCGCCTCATAACCTCGAGGTCGCAGGTTCGAATCCTGTCCCCGCCACTTCGGNTGNTTGCAATAANTCGCAATCACCCGCAAACCCCGGCAATGCTGGGGTTTTTTCATGCGCGGTCGGAACGATCTGCGACGTATTGCGAGCCTTTGCGTGCACCTGCTGCGCCGCATTCTGCGCCGCTTTTAGATCACCCTTCACCGCAGCTGCGAAATGCTCCTCCGTCATTACCAGAATCAGGCTGGCTCTCCGGTAAGGCTTCCAAGGGTTAGTTGCCGCGTAGCGAAAGCTGTCAAAGAACGACCGTGATGAATGGTGATCGGAAAGGACAGCGGGTGGATTAAGCGTCCCTCAAAAAAGCCGACGCCCCATGCAGGCCGACGGCTCTTGTCAACAGTTTTTGTCGATTCCATCTGACCGTTTATGGTCGACGGGAAATCGCGGCCTAATTGCGATGACGACGGTAGACGCCAAACGCTGATACGGCCAACACCATCAAAAAGGTTAGAGTGGATGGTTCTGGCACAGCAACCGCTGCCTTCGGACCCATTTCATAACCACCGTCCGCGAAAGCAGCAACCAGGTCACCGCTCAAGAAACTACCATCTCCATCCCAGTCACCCTCTTCCCAGCCAGCGGAAGCACCTGTCTCGTACTTGCCAACAGCGAAGACAAAAACTAAATCGGTGGTGTCGAACAGACCGTTTAGATCAGCGTCGCCCATCCATGTTTGTTTATAGTCTCGGACCCAGATCAATCGGTCGGCGCCATTGACCACGCCATCGTCATTTTCGTCGAAAATCGCGAGTCCAACTTCGGGCGAGGCCATCGCCAATGCTTGGTAGTTGAGGTCGGCCACGCCGAGTTGACCGTTTCCATCGTAGTCCCCTGGAATACGGCTCACCTTATCCACGTAGTACATTTTTTCAGAGTTGTAATTCGCGCGTATCTGGGCATCACTCAATACGCCATCGTGAATGCGAACTTGCCCGATCATCAGGCTCCCTCTTACAGCATCAGCCAAATAGACACCGGTGGAATCCCATTGAGCTGCAATCGCGATCGCAGGACCCGGATGAGTATTCAGGTCCCATAACGGCATAAAGCCCCATTTGCCCATGTCTTCTTCTTGCCAGAGTTCACCATCGGAATAGAGACGTGCAACGGGATCGGCTGCGCCACCGTAGGTGTAGGTTAGATGGTGCCATTTTTGCGGCATCGGAGCGCCGGGTGTGAAGTTATTATCGATCCAACCGACGTCAAAACGACCGCTCCCCCAGTGGCCTGCAGCGCCGTATGCACCATTGTAGCCATAGTTGAAAGACATGTTGGAGCTATCCGGGCCACCCCGTTTGCCCCAGGCTACGAGCGTTTCTTCGTCAGCGATGCGCGGATTCAATGTCCAAACTTCAATGCTGCGGGTTGGATCAAAACCCGTTAAGCCCTTGGGGGCTGATATAGGATTTCTTAAGGTTCCTCCCACAAAAGCGTCCGTGGAACCATTGAATACGACCGCCGGTGTCGCGTTGAGGTAGTCAACTCGGGTCGGCCTACCATCCCGTTCGAAGTTGGCATAACTCCCAGCATTTGTCCAAATGCGGTCGCCGGAGTTGTAGGTCGACGCCTTTAAGTCAACGAAAAGCTCTCCAGCGACTTCAATGGCGTTCGCTTGAGCTGTCGAATAAACGAGCATGATCACCAAGACCACCCACGCAGACCACCGCCGCACAAAAAACAGCCCCATAATCTAATTCCTCTGAGTTCGGATAAGCGTGAAGAGAGATTGCTATGAAGAGGCTAGTCTGAACTGGCTATTTTGAATTGGCTGGTCATAACCAAACATCCGCAATACGAACACTGGTATTTAACTTTAAAACCAATCGAGATTTTCTGCAATAAGCAACCATGTTCATAGTCATGCTACAGATCGGACATGTTTCAGGATCTCAACATTCAATCGCGAAGCGACAATTGTCAGGCAGACCTCTATTGAGTTTAGAGAATCTTAACGCTTGTTGAGCTACCGCGAATAGGCTGTTCTACCAACGGTCCCGTCGGACCGTCGATTGGAGAAACGGCTATGCGCTCAAATTGGGCAGGCCACCCTTCTGGACATCGACAACTAGCGACACTGGCGCTGATCTTGGTAACTATTGGGCGCCGGGCACAGCTGTGAATAATGCAACGGCTTTACCGCTGTACGGTATTAGTAGCGTGCAGACGATGTCGCCCGTAGCGCCCATTCCCGAACCTGGTTCTTTTTCGGTTTGGAGTTTGTTGGGTCTTGCCGTTTTCCACGTGAGTCGGCGGTTGAAGAAATAGCCCTCTAATAACGCGAGGCTGTTCCCCCTTTTGCCATTCAATCGCCTCGGAAATTCACCGATTTACAATTTCCTGGGGCACGGTCCCTATCAATGAAGACGCCTATCTCGCAAGACACGTCACGCCAGCAAGTCAACAAATCCTAATCGCACGCGGCCCGAACCATAGCGACAATGCGGGAACTCTTTGTTGGTTTCAGCGTGGAGTTGTTGATGGCTGACTCGAACTTCCCGTTGATGAAAACCGCAGGCACGCCGTGGGATATACAGGGTGGCATATACAGCATTGGAAATGCGTCGTCGCTGAATCCCCGCCTGAGATCAACTCAACAACTTCCAGGACAATAACATTTAATTTCCCGCGTCTCTTCTTGAATTCGGTTCGCGACACTGTTACGTTCGGGCAGCTTCGAAGTCCACGAACAGCAACACGAATTTGAGACATCATCATGACCCGAAGATCATTACTTTCAATTGCCGTCGTTCTCATCGTTGGGATGGCAAATAGTGTTCAGGCATCCATCGTTGAATTGACGTTTAGCGGCACGTATGAGGGTGAAAGCGACCAGTTCGGTGAATTCACTCAATCCTTCAGCTTCTCGATGACTTACGACACGTCGCTGGACACCAATACTCATTTTTTCGCCACAGGAGCGGCTCTCGGAGGGGATACGACAACTCATGAATGGCATGGCTACTCTGCCTCTGGAATTACCGCCGTTGATTTTGACTTTGTTATTCCAGTCACATTTTCGCCGACCGATCTCGACGGTAACAAGATGCCCACAGCAGGGGTTAATGCAGATTTTTGGTTTGACGTCGACTTAGCGACAGGTGTAACGCCGACATTGGCTTGGATGAGTTTTGAAAATTCGGAGGAGGTCTTGTTAGAGATCGGCAGTGCGATGGGGTCGGCAGGTACTATTTCGATGCAAGATGGATCCTATTTTGAGGGAGAATTTGAGGTTTCTGGGGAGGGTAGCTCCGACTCGGATTCCGTAGAAGCATCTACAGATAGCGTAACCATCACCATCGTTGGTACAGCAGATCCTGACCCCATTCCCGAACCTGCCTCGATGATCACTTGGACGTTGCTTGGCGTCGTTGGCTGTATCGCTACTTGGTGGAAGCGTCGTCGCAAAGCATGTTGATCAGTAAATCGATCTCGTCGAGCGACCCACGAACAGCTTCTCGCCTCGGTAACGGCCGACGATTGTGACATCGATTTCGCCGGCCATTAGGACTTTGAGGACGCACCCCGATTGTTCGTGCTGATCTTTAAAGATCCGTTGAGTATCCATTCTGCATGTTGAGCTTCGGAACCCGTTCCGCTGGGAACCTGTACATGCATCTCTTCAAATCCGTACGTGATTTCGGCGTTGTTACCGGTCAGGCGATCGTAAAGTCCGATTGCTAGGTCAGGCCAATTCTTTGTGTGCTCGGTCATTTTTTACTTCCTTTAAGTTTCGAAGTGGGCCCCCAGTGGAACCACGCTGCTGATAAAGCCTCGAAACAGCGAGCCATCGAGTTCGAAAGACCTTGATTCTGATAAACGAGCAGGCCACGAACGACAATGTTTTTGCTGTCCGGTAACTTCTTTGGGGGTAAACCGTCAACCTGCAATAAAAGTAACTCGAAACCGAGACGAAAAGTCCTGGACTTCTCTTTAGATCCGAAAGAGGCGATTCAGGAGTAAACACTATCTAAGGTGTCTCAAAAACGAAATGCTTTCCGTTTGGTGTCATCGCCACCAACTCCAATCCCTGCAGGCTTACAGCCAATCGACTCTGATTGATCGTCAGCACCGCGTTCCCGTTAGGACTTAACCGACCATTTGCTCCGAAGGTGAAGCTGGTGCCAGATTCCTGTAGGGTGTGTACTCCCACCGTAATGGAGGCCCTGCTTGGAAATTGAATGCAGAGCCTAACCACCCGCGGTTCGAAACATGGCAACGATGCACCAAGCCATAACTGCCTTTGCCAGGAAAATACCGGCCAGTTTGGATGCCCGCAACTCGATGATCCGATCAAATTCATCGGGTAAGGGCACGTTACCCGGCTTCCGGATGGAAGAGTTCACAATCGAATTGACAATTTGAAACCCGATCAATAATGCAACCGAAGCAGCAACTGCGATGGGGAACAGTGCAGCATGGGCCATGGGACTGTTTAAAACGAACCAGAAATAGATTGTGAAGACGACGAGAATGGAGCACACGCATGCCCACGCATACCTTTCCTGACAACCCATCGCATTTGCCTACAGTCGGCTCTGCTCTAACCCAACCGCGATGTAACCCACACCCTATAGGATGTAACGTTCACCTTACACCCTCGCCCGACAAGGGCTCTTTCGAGAAAACTCGAGATCGTTGACATTCCACCGTCACTGAGTGAACGCGGTCGATAAATTTGAATGACGTACCGCTCATCCGATCGAAGGCTCAGATCACCCTTGGATAACATTGCGTTTCTCGGAGCTCGCCAGGTTTTCCGAAGGGCATTGTCACTGATCTGAATCGCTCATTATGACAACGCAACATCGAATAGCGTCACATTGAGAGTCGCCGCATCCGGGTCCAACACTCTTTCCCGAACGATCACCATGATTCGTTAGATTCCCGCAAGACTATCTTCGAAAGGTTCACGATAAAGATTTTGACAGCCTTCATCGTGATCAATCAAACGCGAGCCGCGGCATGACGACTACGTAGGGACAGAAAGACTGCTACCAATTTCGAGTGCATGGAATTTGGCAAGCAACTTTTCGAGGAGATTCCCAAGGCCAGCAGCCACGATCGTGTCGTTAACAAAAAACTAACCGGAGCACTCATGAAACTCCTTAGAAGTTGCCGGCGAGCGGCTTTAAGGTCGCCTTCTTCATAGGCGATGTAAGCGTGGTATCGATTAGCGTTACATCGAGAACGTCGTTCTAATCCTCGACTGACGTTGGGGGCGATAAGCCGAGCTTTCGCTAAAATCAACTCGTAGCTTTTTTCCATACGGCGATAATCGCTGGTCGTCTGAGACGCTCTTCGCCGATAGCAGGTAAAAATCTGAGGTAAACAAATGAAATTCTCGTTGTTTAGTCTAGCAATTCGCAACCACATGTCCGTGTCGCTCGAAGCCGGAAGCGATTCATCAAACAAACCGGCCTGATCCAAGGCTTTCTTTTTTATGAGAACCGCAGATCCGTTGCCAACGGGATTCTCAACCAGTAAATCATCGAATGAAAAGCTGCGGTGAGTATTGGATTTTAAAATACCTAAGCTTTCACCGTGTTCGTCGACGATCAGCGACAATGAAAAGACAAGGTCGGCATGGGGGTGTCTCTCAAAACATTTAAGTTCTCGTTCAAGCTTATTGCGCATCCAAAAGTCATCGCCATCCAGGAAGCTGATAAAGTCGCCTCTGGCAACCTCAACACCCGCGTTTCTTGCTGACGCACAGCCGCCATTTTCCTTGCGAATCAAGCGGATTCGTGAATCATCAAATTGTTCAACAGCTTTGACTGTCCCGTCCTTCGAACCGTCATCAACAACGATGATTTCCAAGTTCGCGCATGTCTGGTTGAGAGCCGATTCAATGGACTGCACGATGAAGGGCTCAACGTTGTACGCGGTAATGACAACGCTGATTAAGGGCTTAACCGGAGATGCAGGGATACCTACGGTGACCACGAGCAAAGCCTTGAACAATGTATCGCTGTTAAATCAGAATGCAAAAGCTTCGTTGCAGAACAAACATACTTCCTCGGTAAGTATAATTAGAATCATCTCGAAATGATTTGCCAGCATCAACAGGCTCTGCGCGACCAGCGATTTCGTTTAAGAGTGGTGGCCCTGTGCCGCGCGTGACAAAAGGGTTTTACATGACTGTTTATGAGGTAGCGCGGGATTTCTATCGAGATGTCAAGCACATTAGACGTCCGCGACACATCCCACAACTCTTTAGGCAAATACGCAAAAAAAACGCCATCGTGCGTGAACATGTAACGACCGTCTGTGAATCGCCTCGCACATCACCTTGTTTAATTTCTTTGGGGCGAGACGGAGAGCATCTGGCGAAGGCTTTTCTTGGGCACTACAGAGATCTCGGTTTTAACTCATTCGTTTTCCTCGATAACAATTCAGAGGATGAGTGTGTATCGCATTTAATCGAGGAGGGGAAAGCTTTAGATTGCAACCTATCCCTCTATCGCTGTAACTTGGATTACAAGCTGTATAAACACTCGATGAAAAACTTCCTCATCGCATCGGTTCCTACCGGCGCGTGGACGTTTTATGCAGACAATGATGAGTTTTTAGTACTTCCCGAGGGCGTGAGCGATATCAAATATGTTTTAGAGTATCTTGAGCAAAACGGTTATGACACCGTTCAATTTCATCTGCTCGATATGTTCTCCGATCAGCCTCTTCATACATTGCCTGACGAAACAGCATGGTCTTCCTCTGACCTAGAGCGTTTCTATCGTTTCTTTGACATATCAACACTTAAATCGATCCGCGTTAATGACGGGGCGTATTCGAAGCATCGAGGTGGCGTGCGAATGAAACATTTTGGCGTCACGCCGTTATTAACAAAGTCGACTTTTTTCAAGAAAACTGGCGAAACGAATTTGAGGAGCTCACATACATTTCTGACCACCTTCAAGTCGCGCCCGCGGAAGGTGGCGGACTTCAGCCTGTTCGTGAAGCATTACAAATTTAATTCTCGGTATGCACCTGGGCTGGAGCGAGCGATTCAAGAGAATAGCTATTACGATAATAGTCGAGAGTGCCGCGCGATTTACGACACGTTGATGGAGGAGCCTTCGTATACCTTAGGTACGAAGACGACGGAAGCGTATTTGAATTGCGAACAGCTTCGCGCTTGCGACTTCATCACCTTCTCAGAGACTTTTCAAGCATATCTTCAGAGCGTTCGATGAGTTCGATTGCTTAGAACGTTAAGGTCTTCACGGGCTGATCGATCACCAAATGGATTTGGAAACCGTCAAAAAAATGTTCCCGATAATGGACGTCCAGCTTTACGATGGGCTCCTGTCCCTTGAATCGCGGTAATTCGCCCCAGTAAAAACACTCGCCCCCCGGGGCTTTCAGCCACCAGGGAACAATTTTCTTACAACGACCGGCGTTGAACTCTTGAATAAAGGTCCTCAAAAAGAAAACAAGGGTGGCCTCTAGTTTAGCGTCGTAACGGCTTCGCCCCCATTGCTGCTTTGCTAATTCCAGTTTCATTAGGTCCGTGCCAACATCTTGAATGGCATCAAAATGCGCACGCACGCCTGTTTCACCTATATGCGTGGTGATCCGCTTTTCCTTTGACAGAAAAGCACCGTACGTTTTGCCGAAAATCCTTTCGTAGGGGCACATGAAGTCGCCGTATAAACCGTACCAGTTTCCGCTTCTCCCTTGCACCTGATAATGGACGCGACCCACAAATGAAGTATCCCACCATCCCAGGGACAGCGGTGCCCAAATCTTTTTACGAACTGGGAAAATAAATATTATCAGGGCCATGAGGAAACTGCTTTCCCACCCGAAAAGAAATCCAATCACAGATTCGGGAAGGATCCAGACACCCCAGAAAAGAGAGGCAATGACCACCATGAATTGCCAAAACAAGATGCCAGTCAAAGCAAAAACAAAAGTATGAAACACAAGAAATGAAGCCAAGAGGCACAGGCAGAGCGAGTGATCGAAAAGGAGCATGATTGCACCAAGCTCAATGCATAGCGTCCCCATCTGCGCGATCCTATCAAATGGACGAAGCATACGAGTAAAGCGTGCATACTTGGCTGCTGGCAAGAAGCGAAGCCATCCCCAGAGGTAAGCCGATATTACGATGTTGTGCAGTCGGTTATCGACCATCCAGGAGTACGGATGCGGCCCCAATCGGAGTTTTTTTAATCCGGGTATCACGTAGTGGGATGCGGTAACACAGAGAAAAAGGAAAACGATCGCTGCAGTGTTATTCGCCTGTTCTTTAGAGTTGAAATAGGTTGCAAAAACAGAGATTAGTGGCAATGCTCCCAGGCATGCCAAAAACATGATCACAATTCTGATGGCGAGGTGTTGATGGTGGTAGTTCGAACGTAGCCACGTTATCCCGATGTGCAGAAGCAGTATCAGAAATGCGGGATGAGCCCAAACACCTATCCAGGTGAGCAGCATCAGGATGCGACACGCAAAATGAGCCTTTCCTTCCACCAAGCTGATGTCCATTGTGATGGCTCTCCAGCACACGATGCCACTCGAGCACAGGATGATGGGACGCAGGATGTTGAAAGGATCCACAGATTCCCAACGCCACCAAGGCGTCAACGCAAAAGCGACTGCTGTTAAACAAAGGGGAAGGGTCCAGGTACTGAGAAACTTTCGTTTGATCGCAGCAAGCCGCTGGCGATGGGCTTCACCGAGAATATCCGTTGACGGAAAGAATCCATTTGGCATCTCCCAGTAGCCCGTAATGCAAAATTGCCACGCCTTATATGTCAGTAAAGCGAAGCCAATCAAAAATAATGAGCTAGGATGCGTCGCCATGCTGTTTTCTAGTTTCCGGTGCTGCGGCGCACACCGCCGCAGCAATTGTCTCGGGCGTGATTGATTTGGGCACGCGATTTCTACAGGATTGAATCGATCAATCCGTGGTCACAGCCGCTTTGTTCGTTTATTTGAGCTGTGCATTGTAGGGTATCTCGGACAAGAGCTGGGGTAAAGCGAAGAAGCTTGGAGTCCCCTCTGGGCAAGGAAAGACAGCCCTATTAAATCGCAGATGCCTTGGGTGGACGTAAACGCAAGGCCAACAGTCCAATTGCAATGGTGGTAAATGCGATGGAGGCAAAGGCCATGTTGTAACTGCCATGTTGATCGTAAATTCTTCCCGCGATGCCGGCCGCGAAGGCGTTGAAGAAGCCAGCGCCCAAGTAAATTATTCCGACTATTTTTGCAAATCCATCTTTACCATAAAAGCGCGCGACCACCACAGAGAGTGAAATGTAGCTTGCGCCAAATCCTGAGGCAATGGCGATCGTGCTGACATAAGCCATCAACGCCCCAGATGCAAACAGGAACCCGAGTACGCCCAACCCTTCCAGGATGAGTGACCATGCAAGCACGCGTTCCGCCTTGATGAAGTCGCCCAAGCCACCGCAAATCCTGCCAATGACTGACATGAAGACCATCACGCTAAGAACGCCGGCGGCAGCAGTGGTGGTGAACCCAGCATCTTGAAGGTGTAGTCGTCCATGACCGACCGTTACACTCCAGGGGATCAGAAAGCCGACGTTGCACAGCAGCAGGACGATAAACTGGGGAGTCTTTATTGTTCTTGCCACAGTCCACTGAGTACCGCTACCCGATTCCTTCTCGTTTTCTGGATCGTCAGTTAGATCGATGGGGTTGCCGTCTGGAAACTGGCCGAGGTCCGACGGTTTGTTGCGGACTAGGAAGCATACAATTGCAACAAGTACCAATTCCATGAGGGCAAAGAATTGCCATCCGTTACGATAGTCGAAATGTTTAACGATTAAACTGTCAAACCACGTTACGGCTGAGCCGAAGATTCCACCAGCAGTCAAGATGATTGCAACGGCACGTCCGCGGTATCGATTAAACCATTCGGTTGCGATGGTTTGGCACGGGACAATGGAGCCAAAACCCATGCCGCATCCTACCATCACGGAAAAGAAGATGATGCAATCGGTGAAGCTTTCAGCCTGGGAGGTCAGCCAAAACCCGATTGCACCGCACATGTGACCGGCGATCATGGTTCGGCGAATGCCCCAGCGTGCGATAGCAGCTCCTGAGATGGGACAAGCGAACATAATCATAAAGCCGAAGACGCCAAATACCGTCCCTGTCTGGGCGCGAGTAAGCCCAATGTCGGCCATGATTTCGGGTGTGAAAAACGGCCAGCTGTAGTAGGCAGGGCCTGAGCCAAGCCCATACAGCAGCCAACTGATGCCAACTAGTTGCCAACCATAGAACGGGATCGATTGGCCTTTGAGAACAGGTGTATCAAAGTTATTTGACAAGGAATCGTGATATCCTAACCTACCAACGCAACGACGTTCGCCAAGGGCGACGCGTGGACCAAACACCCGCGGTGGCAAGGCCGGCCCACACCCGTAGTCTCGTCGGATCGGGAATGGAGGGTACAACCAACTCTGCACTCAATGCATACGTTGGCATCTGGTAGAACGATTGGGTCTGCTGGCTGCGGTCAAGCCATTGATGAGTGGCGTCGGTCCTACCGAAGGCAGATGTCGTCGTTCTCGCGAGAGACCAATGCGAAACGCCGTCGTCATTCGTATCTGACCAGACAAAATCGCCGGGGGACAGCTCGCCTGAGCCGACAATCGATGCGTCGACGGCTGACGGTGCCAGAAAGAGGACGACAATGGCCGCGGCACACGTGCCGAAGCTCGGATGCAACAACATGATGTTTCTTCTGCGTTGGAGTGGGTAGATCCCGTCACAGCTCAAGTCAACGAGCGATAGCTTAGCGGGTGGTAAAGCGTCAAACAAGAGAAGAATGATTGTGAGGAGAGTTGACCGGAGGTTGTACTCGATGAGCTGCAGAAAGAGCTGGATACGTTCCACGGTTGCAATACTTCGCAATCAGTCGCAAACCTCCATTTCTCTCATGCGTGGCTGGGACGTTTTGCGACGGATTGAAAACTTTTGCGTGCATCTACTTAGCCGCATTCTGAGCCGCTTTTGACTCGCCTATCACCGCGACCGCGAAAGGATTCTCCGTCGTCATCAGACAGTGCCGTATGGGCACTTTCCCGTCCACCAGGCCACCCCTTGAACCGGGAACTGCTCAACCCGCTCCATTTCCAAACTCACACGTAAGAACGGTGGATCAGGAACGGCCAAGGAACCAAGCTGACACCCGGGGTAATCCTCTTGTGGGGTACGGCCGAAGAGCCTACCCTAGAACGATGGTTTCAATTTCCGGTGGGTGGGTTTGTCACCTGGACCTCGACCACGGACGACGTCTGGAGGTCCAAACTCAATAAATTCCGCGTGGATCAGACCATCGGAACGTTGAGCAGCCGCATCGGACGACAATTCGCACCAACGGACGAATCACAACGCACACCATTAAGTCTCTGAAAGGGAAGAATCACGGTAGGAATTCCCCGCGAATTTTTGATGCACTGCTGATGATGCTCGGAACTTTGTTGATCTGGTGAACCGAATGCTGAGAAAAACTTTCCGCTTTTTGATGACGGCTGCCTTTCTGATCGGGATTTGGTACCTGTTATCCGGGAAAGCCGACTTACTTCACCTGGGAATGGGTGTTGTGACGGCGGTGCTGATCTCAGCGCGGTACTACAACTTTCAACGTAATGTGAAGTTTCCCGTGCTACGTTTCGTGCTGTACATCCCCTGGCTGCTGGTCCAGGTGATCCAATCAAACCTGCACGTAGCGAAGCTGGTTTTTTCTCGCCCATCGAGAATCTCGCCGCGTTTCGTGCGTCAAACAATGACGGGCATCGACGATGAGCGAGCTCAGGTGGTCCTGGGATGTTCAATCACGCTGACACCCGGAACACTGACCGTGAATATTGACGAGAACTCGATGCTCGTTCACGCACTTGATGATCAGGTAGCCGACGACCTGGAGGGAAAGCATATAGAACGCCGTGTCAGGCGGGTCTTTGAGGAGTCGACCGAGTGACGATCTCCTATACGCTTGTTCTGATCGCAATCCTAGGCCTCTCCCTTCCGTACATCGGTCGCGTGATTACGGGGCCAACGATGTTCGATCGTGTGATCGGCCTGAACGCTGTGGGCACCAAAGTCCCTTTGCTGTTAATCATGATCGTGCTGATTTACGAGCGAGTGGACATGGGGGTCGATCTTGTTCTTGGGCTGTTTTTGCTCAATTTGGTGACCACGTTACTGATCGCCAAGTACGTTCGCGAGAAGGGTAGGATTTCACCATGATGATGGATCTTATCGGGATGGGTTTGATTTTCATCGGCTTGTTTTTCATGCTCGTCGCCGCGATCGGTTTTGTCCGATTCCCCGATGTATTTTGTCGCTTGCACGTGACGGGCATACTGGACACGCTGGGCGCACCGATCATGTTGCTCGGTGTGGCCATTCAGATCGGTCCGACGCTCGTGGCGGGGAAACTGTTGCTTGCGATCGCGTTTTTGTTCATGACCAGCCCCTTGGTAGGCCATCTCTTGGCAAGTGCAGCTCTGGAGGGCGGACACTTGCCAGAAACAGCGGGGCGAGTTCCGGAGGGAGCCGACAGCGCCTCGCGGAAGGGCTGAACCGATACACGATAATCCAATGATCCAATGCGAGAACATCAAACGCCGACAAGCAAACGGTTCGCACCGCAGGAGAAACCAGCATGACTTTATTGCCTGAGATACTTATTCTCCTGAGCGTCATGCTGACCTTCAGTGCTGTGACCATCGCCTTGGCGCGAAATACCTTGGCTCTCGTCCTGCTGCTATCGGTTTACAGCGCGCTTCTAGCGCTCTCGTTTGCGGTGATGGGCGCCATCGATGTGGCTTTCACCGAAATCGTCGTCGGCACAGGTGTATCCACCGTGTTTTTCATGGCCTTGATGCGCCGCGTCGATCCGCGGGAAGTCACTCAACACGGNGCCCCGGAAAGAATCCTGGCGATCGTCTTGAGTTTGGCACTGGGGGCCGTCTTGCTGGTGGGTCTTAGCGGGCTGCCAGATTTCGGCTCAGGAGATTCNCCGGCATATAAGCGTGTTTCTCCGTACTACTCAACGCACAGCATCGAGGAGATGGACACGCCCAATGTCGTGACCGCCGTTCTCGGCGATTACCGCGGGTTCGATACGCTGGTCGAATCGGCGGTCGTGCTGACGGCTGCGTTGGGTTGCCTGCTCGTGCTGCGGAGGAAGCCATGATCGGTCCGTTTCATAGCGTCATTCTGCGCGTCTTGCTCACTCCGATTGTGGCAAGCCTGCAGTTGTTCGCGATTTATGTCGTGGCACATGGCCATTACAGCCCCGGCGGTGGATTCCAGGGGGGCGTNCTGTTAGGCGCGTCACTGATCTTNCCCTTGCTGAGTAGGGGACGGTCTCACGGACTNTTTCTGTTGACCGAACGAGGGGCTGCGGTGATGGGCGCGGTCGGCGTCCTGATTTTCGCGTTGTTTGGATTGGTGTCGATGATCATGGGGCTTCCCATGCTCGACTATAGCGGCCTGCCGCTCGACGGGTTCGATGCCAGCGCAAGGAGATCGTTGGGGATCCTCGGGATTGAGGCGGGTGTCACACTTGCCGTAGCCGGTGCCGTGGTTTCGATTTTCTACAGTCTTTACGAGGACAACGAAGAGGCGACGCCGTGATGCTAATCCCGACTGCAACAGTTTTGGAGCTTGCGCTCTCTCACGGACCGTATCTGCTGTTCGTCGTGTTAATCGTAATCGGCACATACACCATGCTGGCCAATCGAAATTTCTTGAAGTCGCTGGTAGGACTTTATGTGTTTCAGAGTGGGATCATCCTCTTCTTCATCATGGTGGCCTTTCGGGACCAGGCGACTTTACCGATCGTGGATAAAGATAAGGCAGGCGAGTTGATCAACCCCTTGCCACATGCCATGATGCTNACCGCAATTGTCGTGGGGGTTGCAACCCTGGGTGTGGGCCTTTCCATTCTCAGGCGGATTCAAGGTGAAGTCGGAACGATTGAAGACAAATTTAAAGACGAGAATTAAAGGCCGTTGCTTCCCTACGCCCCCTTACTGCTGTTTCTGATCCCGTTTATGGCGGCACTCGTTTGTGCTGTGTTGGCTTGGTTCTCGATCCGGCTGACACGCTACGTAATGCTTGCCTCACTGACGGCCAATGCCGGTGTCGCTCTGTTTCTTGCCAGCCACACGATGGGTGGCCAGACAATCCGAGACAACATGGGAGGCTGGCCGCCGCCGATCGGCATTGAGTTGATGGTCGATTCGATTGGCGCCATCATGGCCGTCGTTGTCGCCCTGATCTCTCTGATCACGGTGGGTGGCTCTCTGCCGATCTTCCGTCGTGACTTCAACGAACGGGACGCGTTTTCCTATCCCTGCATGTTGCTTCTGATCAGCGGCTTGATGGGGATGATCGTCACGCACGATCTGTTCAATATGTTCGTGCATCTGGAAGTCGTCTCTTTGTGCGCCTATTGTCTGGTGGCTGCCGGCGGCAGAGGTGCGCCGGGTGCGGCGATGAAGTATCTGATTCTTGGGAGTCTCGGAGCGTCAACTTACCTGCTCGGCGTCGGCTTCATTTACGCCGCAACGGGTTCACTGAACATGAGCGACGTGGCCCAGCACCTGTCCGATGGATATCCGAAATTGGTTTTGGTGGGTACGGGCTTAATCGCCGTCGGCCTGGCCGTGAAGATGGGCTTGTTCCCGCTGCACAGCTGGATGCCCGCGGCCTACTCGTTATCGCCGACCACATCGGCTTCGCTGATGGCACCTCTCGTAACGAAGGTCTCCGCATACGCCCTGCTGCGGATTTTGTATTGGGTTTACGGGTGGGACTCCTTCACCGACGAAACGATCGTCTCGCAAATGCTTTGCTGGGCAGGAGCTGCTGCCGTTGTGGTAGGGGGATTGTTGGCCTTTCAACAGGACGACTTCCGCCGGCTGCTGGCTTACTCCAGTGTTTCGCAGATGGGCATCATNGCCATTGGAATCGGGCTGGCCGATTCGAATGCTTTTACGGGAGCCGTGCTCCAGATCATCAACGATGCCGTGATGAAATGCCTTTTATTCATGTCCGCCGCGATGATTTTGCTGCAATTTGAGATTCGTAACGTCAGCGATCTCTGGCGACTCCGCGGCCGTGCCCCATGGACGTCGGCAGCCATTACCGTGACCGGTTTTTCCCTGATTGGGTTGCCACCTTTCTGTGGCTTTTTCGGTAAGTGGTACGTGTTAGCCGGCGCGATGGAAGGTGAGCGGTGGGGGTTGGCCGCCGCCATCGTCATTGGCAGTCTGGCGACCGCGGCTTATGTCTTTCGCATCCTTGAGCAGCTCTACTTCAAAGAACAAGACAAGACGGAGCACTCGACCGAAGGTCCCTGGNCGCTGGTGGTTGCGGTGGTGCTACTAGCAGTCGCAGTGGTTGCAATCGGGCTCGGCAGTGAACGGATTGTAACGACGCTCATTCAACCGGTTTTGCTGGGAGGTGCGAGTTAATGGATAAGCTCGAGCTCTACATCCACTTGGCCGTTTGGATCCCCTTCATCGCGGCTGCCGCGATCTGCGTCAGCCCGCGTCCCGCCCGCGAACCTCTGACGTACATTGCAGCAATCGCTACGTTGGCATCGACCCTTGCGTTGCTGCCACCGGTGCTGGCGGGTGAACGACCTTCACTCGACGTGCTGCAGCTTATCCCCAACGTGGGTCTTACCTTTCACGTGGACGCGCTCGGCATTACGTTCGCCTTGCTGGCCTCCGCTCTGTGGGGACTCGTCTCGATTTATAATCGCGGCTACGTGCGCGATACGCATCTGCAAAACCAACGGCGCTATTACGCCTGTTTTGCGGCTTCGATCGGAGCCGCGACTGGCCTCGCGCTGGCCGGCAACCTGCTGACCTTCCTCTTGTTCTACGAACTCCTNACGCTGGCCACTTTCCCACTGGTCGCACACCAGGAGAAGCCCGAATCGCTGGCTGGCGCGCGGCGCTATTTAGCCTACGCGTTGANTGGCGGGTTGCTGCTGACCACGGCTGTGGTTTGGACGTGGACGATGACCGGCACGCTCGCATTTTCGCCCGGTGGTTTTCTCCACGGGCAAGCATCGTCTGGAACGCTCAATGGCCTGTTCGCATTNTTCATCATTGGATGCGGCGTCAAGGCCGCGATCATGCCACTTCATGCATGGTTGCCGGCGGCAATGGTTGCGCCAACGCCCGTCAGCGCACTCCTGCATGCAGTCGCAGTCGTGAAGGCCGGCGTATTCGGTTGCCTGCGAGTCCTTAGCTTCGTGTTTGGGCCGGAGAGCCTCAATCAGATTATTGGTGATGAGGTCCTCATGGTGTTTTGCGGCGTCACCATTGTGGTTGGCTCACTGCTTGCCATGCGTCAGGACCACTTAAAACGGCGGCTTGCCTTTTCGACGATCGTCCATCTCTCATACATCGTGCTCGGAGCGGCGTTAATGACACCGCTGGGAACCATCGGCGCTATATTCCATCTGGTCAACCACGGCCTTACCAAAATCACACTGTTTCTCTGNGCTGGCTCGATCCATGCCACGACGCATGTCGACTATATCAGTCAGATGCGTGGGCTGGGCCGCAGAATGCCGTGGACCTTTACCGCATTCACCGTTGCAACATTGAGTTTGATCGGAGTTCCGGGGCTGTGCGGTTTTGTCAGTAAGCTCTTGTTGATTCGCGGCGCCTGGGAGGGCGATTGGTTGATTTACTTGGGCATCATGCTGGGTGCTTCATTGTTCACAGCTGCCTATCTGCTCCCCGTGGTCTGCAACGGCTTTTTCGAAAAGCCAAAACCAAGCCACCAGGAGCACAATGCTGAACACGATGCTGAACACGATGGCCATGGAAGCCACGGTGACGCGCGTCCATCCATTCGGCTATCGCTNATTGTAGCGGCCGGACTGGTGGTGGTTTTCGGGTTGATACCGATGGCCATTATGAGGCAGTACGACTTGGCCAAGGCAGTGGCTTCTCGGGTCTTTGGAGCAGAATAGAGATGGCAGCGCAACCAAAATCCATGGGCAAACGCGTCACGTTAGTTCTCGCAGCTACATTAGTCGCACTGGTAGTGTTTGACACGCTGTTTATCGAACACCACTACNTCTTTCCATGGCAGAAGGTGCCTGGTTACCTGGGCATCATCGGGTTTGTTTCGTGCATTGTTGTGGTAATCGTGAGCAAGCAACTCGGCAAGGCGTTCCTCCAGCGTCCGGAGGGCTACGATGATTGAACTGTATCCAGTCCTTCCATTCTTACTTGCCGCGATCTCCGCCCCGCTGATGCCGAGAACGTGGCGCCGCGTTCTGCCCTTGGTGGCGTCACTGGCCGCACTGATTCAGCTCTACCAGCTTCCCGATGGAGCGACACTCTCGCTCGAACTGGTCGGCCACGACTGGATCCTGATGCAGGTTGACNAGTTAGGACGCGTTTTCTCCCTCGCNTTTGTCATCTATACGTTTATCGTCGGCGTCTATGGATGGTCGAATAAGTCCGGGTCATTCGCGGCCACCACGCTACTGCAAGGCGCGGGCGGGACTGGAATTGCGTTAGTCGGTGATCTGTTCTCGCTTTACATCTTCTGGGAAATGCTGACAGTATCTTCGCTGTTTTTGATCTGGGAAGGGCGCACGCGCAAGGCACTTTCGGCAGGTTTTCATTATGTCATTCTCCATCTGCTCGGCGGCATCTGCTTGCTCGCGGGCGGCGTCATGATCTACGCGGAAGGTCCGGTCGCATTTGACCAAATGGACCTGACGAGTATGGGCTTGCCTAGCGTCTTGATCCTGATAGGTTTGGTGACCAATGCGGCTCTGCCACCACTGCACGCCTGGTTACCCGATGCCTACCCGGCCGCCACCTTTTATGGCACCTGCGTGCTTGCTGCCTTTACGACGAAATCAGCCATCTGCGTGCTGATTCGCCTGTTCGATGGCAGCGAAATATTGATGTGGGGCGGCGCTGCAATGGCGCTTTACGGAGTTGTGTTCGCCGTGTTGGAGAACGATATCCGTCGCCTGCTCTCCTACCACATCATCAGCCAAGTCGGTTACATGATTTGCGGCGTCGGATTGGGCACCAACATGGCGCTCAACGGCTCGGCGGTGCACGCATTCTCCCACATTTTCTATAAGGGGCTGCTGTTGATGTCCGCCGGCGCGGTCATTTACGCGACGGGCCGTGGAAAATTGACCGAGTTGGGAGGGCTGGCGCGCCCGCTGATGTTGGTCTTGGTTTTCATGATGATCGGCGGTTTCTCAATATCCGGCGTTCCGCTATTTAACGGATTCGTCAGCAAGTCGATGATCGTTTACGCCTCTGGCCAATCGCACCGTGGCGCCATTGAGCTGATGCTAGAGATNGCTTCGATGGGAACCTTCCTGCACACCGGGCTGAAGCTGCCTTGGTTCACGTTCTTCGGCAAAGATAACGGAGCGAGGGTCGAGCGACCTGTACCAATATCCATGTATTGGGCCATGGGTCTCGTGTCTGCGATTTGCATTGGCACGGGCATCTTTCCCGAGCTGATTTATCAACTGCTCCCATACCCCGTCGATGTTCCCTATAACCCTTTTACCGGCTATCACATCGTAGGCATGTTGCAACTGTTGGTTGGCACGGCGCTGGGCTTTTGGTTATTGCGTGGCAAGCTGGGTGGGGAACCGACCGTGACGCTGGACGTCGATCGACTCTATCGCGGCCCCGTGTGCTGGGTTGTCAACAGCGCGGGTACTGCCTTGCAAGCCGGAGGCTCCTTAGTCGACGGTGTTCAGCAGTCTCTATCGAGCATCCTTAGACGCTGGGCGGAGTCTTACAAATCCGCAACACACCGGCTCCGGCTGGCCCACCAGGCTGGCATCTTCATCGGTATCCTTGTGATTACGTTACTCGCACTCATCTCTTACGGGACTTGAAGATCGAAACGATTTTTTCCATTGGATCATGTCCCCCCAGGACAATACGTCTGGGGACACCTTCCTCGTGAGATCCCTTTCACGAGAACAGTCATATCTCAAAGGCACCTATTTAACGAGTTGTGCCGATGGCAAACTGTTCCCGGATCCACTTCATCTTCAACACGACATGCTCGGGCGGTGTGCTGTGACCAGCTTCCGGGTACACGCGATATTCTTTCGGGCCGCGAAGTTGGTTGTAGGCGGCGAAGCCGGTTNACGCCGGGGCCGCTGTGTCCTGTAAGCCGACGCCTATCAGGACAAAACACTCGACCCATTCGGCGAGGTTCTTCGGATCGATGTGACTAAAGGTCGTGGGCGGCCGTTCCCACGTTTTCTTGGTATCTCTACCCACCCAGTGCCGCACGGCCATCCCCGACCACCCTGTCATCTGGAAACCCTTNATCGAGTCGCCACGCCAAGAAATNGGATATCAGCCCGTAAGGGCTGCACGGGCTTTACTCCAACCCGCAGCATCTATTTGTGGTCGCCTTGCAATTCAATGTGTGCCTAAGATCCAATGAGAACACATTGGGAGATCCGACTAAGGCGATCAGATATCGATTCTTACGGGAGCAAGTCGTTGTCACTCCGCAAGAGCTTGAACATCAAAGGCGCTGAATCCAACTTTTGCCGATGCGTTGTCCTGATTGAATTCGCATGAAACTTTGATACTTAGATGACATTCGCCGGTCATTAACCGACGAACTACCTTCGCTCTGCCGGGATCGGCATTCAGCTTTGTCCACGCTTGGTCTTTTTGAATGCAGATATCCCAACCGCCTCCCCCGNTTCAGATTCCATCTGAATTCCGGAGAGAAGGTGCAGAACGTCACTCATGGCTTAACCGGGATAGCTTGCTACATACACAGCTTTGACTTGCGTGTAGTCAAGCAAGGTTTCTTCGCAGTTGGTACCGCCACCGGGACCACCCGAGATCCCCTGACCGTTGTAAGGCAGTCCGTAGGCGGTCGAGTTATGGCAATTGACTTGGCCAGTTCCATCGCGAAACTGTTTGGCCAAGGCGACTCCGCGTTCGATGTCCTTAGTCCAGACGCTGGCCCCGAGTCCATAAGGTGAATTGTTTGCTAACTCCATCGCTTCTTCGGGAGAGTTGACGGGGCAGACGGTGGCGAAGGTATGGAAAACTTCGAGTGGATTGCAATCAATTTCGGGCGTTGTCCGATATAACGCCGGCTTCACGTAGAAACCGTTTCGCCCGACAACATCGGCCTCTCCCCCTTTGAGAACCGGTTGACCACCACGTGCTACAGCTTCCTTCTGCGCCCGCAGAATACGCCCTCGCTGAGTTGGATTGATGACCGCGCCAAGTTGCGTTCCTTCGTCTGCCTGATAGCCAATCTTCAGGTCAGAGAAGAACTGACTCTGAGCTTCAATAAAATCATCCGCAATTTTGTGGTGCACATAGACGCGGTGGATTGTGCAACACGTCTGACCGTAATGTTGGTTGGTATATCTACCAACGAGCCGTGCAACAACCAGAGGATCGGCATCATCCAAAACGATCGCAGCACCGTTGCCGCCCATTTCACGTTTCATGCGTGTGCCATGGCGATCACAAGTGCGAAGAATCGATTGACCAACACTAGGCGATCCGGTAAACGAAATGTAACGCACATCAGGATGTTCGGCGATACACTGGCCGGTGATCTCGCCGCGGCCCGGCAATACATTGATAACACCTGGTGGAAAACCGGCCTCTTCCGCCAACTTGGCGATGTATAACGCCGACAGGGGAGTATCCTCGGCCGGTTTGATTAGAATCGCATTGCCTGCTAACAGAGCGGGGAACATGAACCAAGCGGTCAACACAATCGGATAGTTCCAGGGGATAATCCCGGCCACGACCCCCCATGGCTCTCGATAGGGAAANCCCTTNATACTTNTGCTTANCTGCAGTNTTGGGCCGTCGCCCATCGTGACCTGCCTGGCGACTTCGCAAAAGTACTCCGCACACTCACGAATCTGCGCAAAGTCTCCTTCGGCTAACTCCGAGACCTTACCACCGTCTCGAATTTCACATGCCAACAAGATGTCACGGTCGCGCTCACATAGCTCGACAAGTTTTTTGACCAATGCGATGCGCTGCTCGACATCAACGTCGCGCCAGCCTGGTCCGGTATCACCGCGGAATGCTCTCATCGCAGCGTCAACTGCCCGAGCCACCTCCGCCTCGCCCATCTCACAGACGGTCGCCAGGACCTGCTGAGATCCGGGGTCGATCGTTTGGAACGTCGCATTCAGCGAGCCGGCAATTCGATCACCACCGATGATTCCGCCGAGCGGCTTTCCGCCGTTGTCGCAGAACTCGGTGAAAGCGTTCGGTGTTACAAAGTTGGCTGCGGTAAGAGCTTTCGTTTCATTATTGGCAGTTGCCATGCTGGGATCCCTCTGCTTTTGGTTATCTTCGATGCTCTCGTAGGCTGATTGAACGACCGACCCTGAAACTATTGCCCGTGGGGTCANGTTCAACTGACGCTATTGATCTAAGTTCACTTTGGTAAGACGGCCTGCACCGGNAAACCGAATCATCGACTCGGCTGAATCATCCCAGATAGTCCCCACAATCGACCTCCAACTTGCGACCCAGAAGGCAATGAATAGGCGAACTATCTCATGAGACCGTATCGCTCAGATACTGCCAGCCTAACAGGCGAATATCTCTTGCGTTCCGCGTCGGGCCAGTGCTGGCGACACCAGTAGGGAAGTGGGCTTGCGGGCTCGAGCTGAAAGTGAGTCTCAGCAACAATTGGTTCTAGCTGGAACGCTTTGTTCTAGCTTGAACACTCCCCGTGTCAACCAGGTCGTGTCGAAAACCAATGAAATCCAAAAGTGATCGCTCAACGAAAAAACAGTTCATCTTCCGCGATGGCTAACTTTCCGCCATCAGAAACACTCAAAAGTCTACCCTAATCTGCCTGCACTNGCGCTGACCTTACAGTCCCCCCGCAACTGCTGCTGTGCCGAAGTCCTGAGCTAGTCGTGCCCCAATGAGTCAACGCATGAGCTTTGTCCTGAAAGATGGCGGGGCACCCTCCCATTGATAATCCACTTGCCATCAACGGTCCGGAAGATTGATCAACAGACCGACCTCGTTCGTGATCAAAGCGGCATTTGCTTAAGCCCTATTCCAATAATGCAAAAGACTGACGGCCAGGGTCCACGATCAAACGGGGAGTCACGGTGCAACTCCTCGCATGTCGGGGGCAGCAAGGCATGTCGGGGACCGTGAGCCTTAAAACGCGCGTGGCATCGGTCAGGAAGGCCAACTATTTCGTGGACTCAATGAAAGGAGCTAACCCACGGAGCAGGCTTCCTCAGACCACTGTTCGCACTCCGTTTTCTCAACTTCCTTGGCCGAAAGCGTCTTGCGGATTTCGTCCACAAGCTCTCCCGCTTTACCTCTACCATTGAGTGCCCCGCCATTTTCAGCGCTGATCCTGGACCAAACATACGCCCTAAATCCCATGGCGTTACTGTCCCTTTGGGAAATCGTTAAATGGCAAGGAAGAGGCTGAATTCACACACAATTCCTTGTAATGCGTCGAAAATCACCTCACCACCAGACACCCACTCCTCCTTCTCATGCTTCCCATGCACCCCCAAACGTGCTATTCTCACNTTTTNCTCCATGGACGCAGGCATAAAGGGCTCCAGACCAAGTGGGCCATTGGCGTCCCAAAATGACATCCAATCGCGGCTCCGTTTAATCTTAAAGAAGCTCACTCCATGAATCGACCTCACCATCTGCGACCGCTATTCTTGGCAACTTTCACTTTGGTTCTCGCTCTGCATAGCTTGGCTGATGCGAGCGTCACAACCTTCGGCAGCGGCAGCAACCAATTCGACATGACGTTCGTTGAGATCGGTAATCCTGGCAACGAAGCTCACACGGGCGGAAACCCGGACCCCGCTGGCTCGGTGGCGTACGCGTACCAGATCGGAAAGTACGAAGTCAGTGAGGAAATCATCGATAAGTTCAACGCTTCACAGTCGGTGCAGATTTACAAAGTCTCACGTGGTCCGAACAAACCCGCGACGCATGTGAGTTGGAATGACGCGGCACGTTTTGTGAACTGGCTGAATACAAGCCAGGGCCATCAAGCGGCCTACAATTTCACGACGAGTGGCGAGAACGATCACATAGCTCTGTGGAGTTCCGCTGAGGCGTGGCAACTGGGAGGCGAGAATCTTTTCCGCCACAAGGATGCCTTCTATTTCCTACCAAGTTCGGACGAGTGGTACAAAGCGGCTTATTACGATGCGAACACCGGAAACTATTTCAATTATCCTACGGGAAGTGATACTGAACCTACCATCACAGCCGGTGGTACAGATCCAAACACCGCGGTGTATTACCAGACATCTGAGCAAGGTCCAGCTCCCGTCACCGAGGCAGGTGGTTTGAGTGCATACGGCATCATGGGGATGGGCGGAAATGCTGTTGAGTTGATCGAAACAGAGGCTGACTTGACAAATGACGATGGTTCGGCGGACCGAATGATACGCGGCGGCAGTTTTAGTAATACAACAAACCTCTATATGGGAAATTGGAATCTGGGTACCCCCCAACACGCGAATGTCGAANNTACAGCATTAGGTTTTCGAGTTGCAAGTATTGTCTCAGCGGACGATGAGAATGTCATTCCAGAACCAGGTTCCCTGTTGGTTTGGAGTTTGTTGGGCCTGGCCGGTTTTCACGTGAGTCGGCGGTTGAAGAAATAGCCGTCTAATAAAGCGAGGCTGTTCCCCATTGGCCATTCGATCGCCTCGGGAATTTACCGGTGCGACGTATTCCGGGCTTTTGCAGCCATTTACTCCGCTGGAGTCGACTCACCTTTCGTCGCCGGATTCGCACTGACCATAATCTTCAATGTTTCACCGACCCGCAAGCTGTTCGCGCTGCAATGTCCTTCGATCTCCCGGCAACGACCGTTGAAAAAGCTTCTGTTGATCTTCCCTGGCACCGTCTTCGTCTTCGTCAGTAACCAGTCACGGGTCCCCGGTCTTGCGTTTCCACTCGTGATCAANTCGGGACGAGCGCCTGAAGACGCGCCAGCGTAAACGAGAGCAGAGATACCCGTAGCTGCCATCAGACCGACAGCTGCCGTCCCTTCAATAACTTTGCGGCGTCCAACGTCAGTTTTGAAGGGTCGCGTTCGTTCATCCTGCGGCCTTTCAAGGATCGTTCATTGCTACCCATGGATCCCATGAGAATGGGTTAGTGAACCGATTATTATAATCCAGTTGTTATTCATTCACCGATTTGCCTGTCGATTCTAACCGACGATCAAATATCTGTCCTTCTGGCCTCACCAACTACTGCGAGCAATCCGGTCAACATCAAGTTGCGCACGACCTGAGATTTCGCTGGCATTGGCCAGAATCAATTGACTCAACGGCCGTTTATTCGGCGATGAACTCCCTGGCTTGAAGCTGCCAGAAAACCGTGGGCAACAAACAAGACGGGAATCGCTCAAAATTTTCTCGCGCAAGCTCGCGCCACTGATCACCCATGCCCCCGCACGTTTACCGGGATCAAACTCCACNCTCCCACGGCGGATGAGCGAGCAGTGCGGGAATGATGGATAGCAGCAGCAGTGCCGCCACCACGACAAGACGAGTGATCTGTTTTGCGCTTCCTGAAGCATTCCAAAGCAAGATCACAGGTGCCAAAAGTGGCAAACCAAAACACGACGTTGGAACGTTTGAGCTGGTATTCGCGAAACCGATAAACATCAAATTGCTCATCAAGCCATAGAAAAACATGGCCAGACCCGTGACGCTACCATCAGGCTCGTTCTTCCACACAATCCCGGGAACGAGAGCGGCCGTGAAGAGTCCCGCAATCTGTGCAAACTTGAGTGAGAACGATTGGACAAGAACCACGGAACACGCTGTCCCGGTTGCCATCAAAACAAGAATCAAAAGCCTTTGATTAATCTTGGCCGTTGTTTTCCCCACGAACAAACCGCCAGCGTAGGTCACGCAGGTGACTAGACCGATGGCGAAGGGACGTGGCGGTTGCAACGTCGCGAAGGGCGGTACCAGGAGGAAGGCGACTGGTAGCGGAGCGAACTTTGGAATGATGGCCAACAACAGCGCGGCGACGGGCATCCAGTCGAGATACCGTTGTGGTAGCCAAACGGCAAACTCCTGCATGAACCAACCTGCAACAAACCCGGCCACCGTTCCAAGTGTACCGGCACGACTTCGCCAACATTCGTGCCGGCTCAAGTACCACGCCACAGCGACCGCCACGATCATTGGGACGACGGCCGTTTTAAGCAGCATCATGAAAACAAAGTACATTCGTCGATTGCGCCGTCTTTAGTCGTCAAAAAAATCAGCCTATCGAGTATAGACCAGGCCAATGTGCAATCAGGTCACACTCAGCAAACGGACACCGCTCGAACCATATCCAGCATGTCACAGGGGTCAGGGAGTTCCAACCGAAATCTCGATGTCGACCTCTGCATTAATCGGGTCGTCCGGTTGGCCAGTGTAGTTCATCCCGAATTTGGTACGATCAACTTTGAATTTGGCATCGAGTTTCACGTTACCATCGACAACGGCGACAGTAGCTGGAAACGAAATCTGCGCCGTCTGACCATGCATGGTTAGATCACCCGTGATCGTCACATCTGTTTGCCCGTCAATTGCCGTCGATGCGAACTTCATTTCCGGGAACTCCTTGACGCTGAAGAAGTCTTCGTTCTTGAGATGTCCGGTGAGTTTCTCCGCTTCCGAAAACAAGGAATCCACGTCAACCACCACGTTGACCGAGTTGATCGCGTCACCGTCAACTCCAATCGATCCCGATACATTATTGAAGCCACCGGTCTTACTATCGCCAGATTTCTTAGTGCCGACAAACAGCACCTTGGTATTTTCACTGTTGATTGCGAATCCCTCTCCGGCAGAGGCACCTTCAGCTTCAACAGCGGGTACTGGCACGGACGACGGCGAAGTCTCCGAACCACAACCACCGCAAATCAGCGAGATCCCGCAAACGAACAGAAGAGTCCTGGACATAAAGGCATCCTTTCATTGTGTATTCCGTTCAAGTTGAGTCAATAAGTCACAATCTTACCGTTTCTTCGCCGAGCGTGCACTGCAAGGCCCCAAAGTGGTCCTTCTCTAAATGGGGAAAGAGGTGATTTATATCGCTTGCGAATTTCAACGAGAAGGTTTAACTCGGTCACAATTAGAGAATCCCTAGGCCCTCACATTCTAGACGCATGGAAAAACTTCGAATCCGTATGACGAAAAAAAACAGCAGTCACTCCAGTCGCTTTCGTGCGGCAAGCCGACAAAGCCTTCTTCAATGATTCTCCATATTGACGCCGCTACCGTGANATTTTCACAACGACAACATGTTTAACCAATTGACGAATCAACGGATCAACAAGTCAAATGGGAGCAAACACAGAAAAAGCAAGTTCACAGATCTCTGCATTTCCATCACGACGGCGAATATTGCTTCCGCACTCAATCGATCCTAATGCTCAAAAACATTCTCATCTCGTGTGCTGAAAAAATCTTAACAAGCCAACAGGTGATCAAACTTCACATCGCGATGAACGGAAAGTGGTCCGAGCAGGAGCAGTCAGCTTCCATTCAAAAAAAGCCCGAAGGCCGGACTCCGATTCCTGGATTACTTCGAATCCTGGAAGCGGACAGCGATTCAAGCGGCTTCGTGGAACGCCTGGTTCATCACACAGAGAACTCTGTTTTGGACCGTCCGGAGTATGCATCAACTCCCCGGTACATGGCCGGGGGAAGACCCCGACTTGCAACATGCACGGGCGTCTCCTGGTTTCGTGACCGATATCTTGCGGTCGCTAATTTCCACGGTCGTCATCTATGCATCTACAAACTTCACGGAGATCTTACTGAGAGAACAGATCTACGACTTGAAAAAATCTATCACCAAGATGTCATCAACGCCACGCCCGAAGATATTGCAATTAGCGCGGATGGCACCCTNGCTGCGGTGACGCACGCGCCCCCAGCAAAATGCATGACCACTCTTCATCGCCTGGATGAGGAAACGATGCGAATCATGCCGTCTCACCAGACACTGCGAAAGGGTTCGATTCCTCATGGAATTACCTTCACACCCGATTCACGTTTTCTGATTTTTACCGAAATCCTTACGGGATCCGTTCAGGTCTTTGATGTTTCACGCAAGAAGGGCAANCTCAAACATACATTTATAGCTCCCATTGCTCCGCTCACACCGAAATCGGTGGCCATGAGTCCAGACGGCCGCTTCGTGGCGATCGTCCATGNAAACGAAATCAGAAAGGGCGAAGAACTATTGACAGGATGTCGATTTTCTGTGCACCGATTTAATTCAGAAACGGGACAGATCGGTGACGATCCGATTGCTGTCAACAACGACATCGGGGGCTTCGAGGCATGTACTTTTGTAAAGCAAATCGACTGTGATTCTTACGAATTGGCAGTCTGTAATCAGGGATCAGACCTGGTCTCATTTTTTCATCTCAACGTCGAGAAATCCGAACTCAAATCGATTGAATCTCACCCGGGCGTTTCATTCCCCCACGGTATTGATTGCAATCCGACAGGAACGTTAATTGCCGTTGCATGCTATGGCGATGACAATCTCAGGATCTTTGATATCCCGAGCCAGACTCAAAGAGCAGCCGAAGCAGATCGTCCTCACGCCCTCATCTGCATCCCCGCCCCCACCAACAACAACTCAGCTGATGGTTCTTCGATGCTGTCAAGCGTTGACGATTTGAGATGGCGGGGATTCCACATTACCTTTCTTGTTCCACACGAGTCCGCTCTAGAACAATTCTCCGGCCTTGCGAACCGAGTCATTCATCTCGACCTCGAAAACAGTGATTCAATGACGGAAGCTTACCAATTAAACGTCACAACGATTCATTCCTATCTGCAGCAACAAAACATTGTATTAATTGAGGCCACTAAACAGTTTGGGATTGAAGCCATCGAGGCAGGCCGCCGAGCAAATATCCCCACAGCATTGCACGAGGCGCAGGGAACCTCCGAAAATCAATACGACACCGACTCTTCCCCTTGCCAGACAAAACGTGTTCAAGCGGACTACGTGATACGGCATAAACCTCAACAGGAGGCCGCTTCAGAAGCTCCGGATCGAGTGGAAGCTTTCTCCAACGCCGGCTCCGTTCCTGAATCAATCACAATCCAAGAACTTCATCAACGGACGGTCGCAGGAGAAACAAGTCCTTAACCTACCGCGTCCTGGTTTACGGGACTGCGGCTCGTCATCACAAAAGATCTCCCCCCTAGCTCGAGGCGATCACACGGCCGTCCGATGAAACACCTGGCTCAACTTCTAGAAAAGCTGCATTCACCCGTACCGATGAAGTTAACAACCATGTTCCGGTTGTTCCTGATCGTTCACGTTGCGCTTTTCACCCTCAAGCTTTCGTGGACACCAGCAGATCCTGTCCGGATACAGTTGGTACGCGGAGCCATGATCATCTGCGTCTTTTTATCAATCCATTGGCGTCTGGCACCCTTCGCCATCCTCCCCGCGCTTGTCCTTCAACTTTATTTNATGCTGCACGGTAGTTCCATCTTCCCGGAAACCGGCAACCACAAATACCTAGAATCCTATCTATTAGTCTTGCTTCTCATTTGTCCATCACGACCCCTTGATTCGCCGCATGCGTCATCCCAATCCCCAAGGTCCATGACTGACGGTACGTTTTGTCATTTGACCCAGGTGTTGGCGCTGTCTGTTTACTTTTACGCCGGCATTCAAAAAGCTTTAGGTGGGCGTTGGCTATCGGGAGAGTATTTGACTCAAAGACTGCAGGCCCCAGTCGATGTCGCTTCGGCAAATCCAGTGAACCATGGATTGCCGGTGTTCCTTAGAAGAAGCGTCGATCTAATTTCCCAGCAACTCAACCTCCCCACCATTAATTATCCTACTTTGGAAACAGCCAGTTCTCTGAACAACCTTCCGCTCATACTTCCCATCTGGGCCACAATCTTTTTATTGGTTGTAAGCTGGCTTACCGTTTTTGTTGAAATCCTTTGTCCGTCGCTCATATTCTTCCGCCGCACAAGAAGGCTCGCGATTCCCGCCTGCATCTTGATGGCGATCATGCTGGGTGTCATCGCGAACGAAACGGAATTCATGTTCACGATGCTTGGCTGCCTCCTTTTGTTTTATCCCAATCATGCTGTGCGTAATTATTCCACCTTGATTGCCATCAATACTCTTTGGTGCTTTNGGATTCATTATCTCGATATTCGAATTTGGAATCTCTAGCAGTCATTAATCAACATGCATCAACAACTCGATCACCTTCGACGCAAGATTGCAGTATGTTTCGCATCTATGCTACTCATATGGCCAATGTTTCACATGACATGGGCCAACGTCTACGGTTTAAACGCAACCAAACTGAGTGGCTGGGGCATGTACAGCGTTCCACGTCCTCGCCTGATAGGTGTCACGGTGATTCGGCTTGAAGACAAAGTAGAAAATGTTCCGTTGGACGGCCTAGGTCGGGTGGTAGGCACAGAACAATTACTATCCTTCCGTGGAGACGAGTTCCAGAAGCTTAGTCAACTTACAACGATTTCACCCAAGATCACTCGAGCGGTTCGCTACGCGCGAACAATTCGCAACCGGCAATCTATTGATCATCTTCTGCAGAGTCTCAGGACCGCCCGCGGGTGGGACAACGGCGTATTTTTAGTCTTGATCTCCGAACCACGACTCTCAGTGTCAAAACAACAATCATTCACATCAAATGACATTTATTTTGGCCACGAATCCGAGACGAGATTCCTGGGCACTTACTCGACCGATCAAACGACGCCGCAAGAAATTCTCGCCAGCATTACAGAGCAGATTTAACCACCCCGAATTCCGTGATCGAATTATCGAATCCAAGAGTACGAAGGACCAAAGACAGACAAAATACCGAAACGGCGGAATAAAACGGTAAGGACCATTTATAAACCTGGTGAAATGCTCTGCCTATTCACTGGACATTTTTTTATGGCCTAATGCGAGTGAGAGTGATCATGATGATCGCCATCTTCCATCAAAGTCCATTCGGGAATGGGATCATCGTAACCTGCCCAGACATCAGGCCCCGCGGCGAATTCTTCGTCCGTGAGGAGACATTGATTAAGGCGTCGACGGAAATCGGCTTCCTCTAAATCATGCCCAATGACAACGATTTCTTGACGCCGATCACCATAAGGCTCTACCGAGATCTCTTCCATTTCGCTTGTAAAATCTGGGTCATCAGGCCATTCCTCGACTGGGACTGCGCTCCACCATTGCCCCCCACATTGCAGATCCCCGATGAGGCCAGCCTGCTGCCACAATCCGGCTAAATCCATGCGTGTTGCGAGCCCTTGGAACGTCGAGGCAGCCAGGAGCGCTCCGGCCGACTGTGTTGCGGCGCGCGGGCAGCCCGATTGTCGTCCACGCAGCTTGGAGATGTGATGGA
>PBNZ01000031.1 GCA_002723275.1 Planctomycetaceae bacterium | reverse complement strand
TTCGCAAATCTCCAACTTCACCCAGCAATTAGTGACTGCCGTTGGACATCAAGCCAAGATCGGGGTGCACTGCCATAACATGTACGGCATGGCAGTTGCCAATAGCGTCGCGGCTGTTGAGGCCGGAGCGGTACAAGTCGAGGCAACGGTCGGCGGCATTGGAGATGCCGGCGGTAATACTGCTCTAGAACAGATCGCGATGTATGCAGAGGTATTCGGCAAGAACGTTGCTCCCTGGGATCATTCGTTTCAAATCAAGGCGATTTATTCGTTAGCTCAGGAATTGACTCGCCTGACGGGCTTCACCTTTGCATCCAACCATCCATTGGTCGGTCCCAACACCTTTAAAATTGAAGCGGGCATCCATCAAACACAGATTCTCCAGGTCAACCCTGGACTTGCCCCAGAATGGATCGGCCGGACTGCTGAAATCGTGCTCGGCCGACACAGTGGCATTCAAGGAATACGGCTGAAAGCGGAAGAACTAGGAATCCAGACCAAGGACATCAACTGGCATTACGTCTATCGATTGCTGATGGACAAGGCTGCATCTCAAGGAATGCTTGAAGATCAAGACCTGCATGACGCCATCGATCAATGTCAACATGAATAAAAAGATAGATCAACGCGCCGAACAGGGATTCGCAGCCGATGCAGAGGCCTATGACCGCGGTCGCCCGAGCTACCCTCGCGAAGCCATCACAACCCTCTGTTCGTGTTTGAATGCAGAGCCAGCCGTCAAAGTTGTCGATCTTGGTGCTGGCACGGGAAAGCTGACCAGGCTACTGATCCCCCATACCGATGTGGTAGCCGTAGAACCGGTGGCTGCCATGCGCGACGTCCTCGCGAAATCGGCACCCTCGACAAGGGTGCTCGATGGATCAGCCGAAGCGATCCCGCTGGAAGATGGCTTCGCGGATGCCATCCCGGTCGGCCAAGCCTTTCATTGGTTTTCTTCGGCAGTCGCCCTGAAAGAAATGCATCGCGTACTCAAGCCGCACGGTCAACTCGGACTGATTTGGAATTTGCGAGACGAGTCGGTTCAATGGGTATCAGAAATCATGGACACCCTTCGTCCCTTCGAAGCGTCGACACCGCGATACACTTCCGGACTCTGGAAAAAGGCATTCGAGAATCAAGGCTTCTTCCAACTTAAAAACCATGAGCAGTGGAAGCACACGGTGCCAAATACAATTGCGGACGTCATGACACACGTGGCATCGATCAGTTACGTTGCGAACCTTGATGCCGCTGTTCGAACGGAGGCGCTGGCGAAGATTGAAGCACGCCTGCAGAGTCATTTCCCGGGCGGGCAACTGCAATTCCCGTATCTCACTGATCTTTGGTGCTATCGCCGACTCTGATTTCCGGACAACCACAGCAACCAGGCTGAAATGAGCACCAGGCTCACACCAGGAACGAATGCCAACCCGCTCGCTCGGGTCGTAAGCAGTGCAGCCAACATGCAAGAGATCTGACCAAAACTACAGGCCAACCCACGCCACCGTTGCGAGAAGGCCGATACCATCCCCAGTACCGCAGGAAAAATACTGGCGGAAAAAAATGCGCCGATCACGGCAAGACCAAGCTGCCAAGTACCGTGCGTTAGCGGAAAAAGCAAAGTGGCGATGCTCGCCATCAAGCTGCAGATGAACAACTGACGGTCTCCAGAAAACCAGGCCGTGCTCGCTGCCAATCGCCCCAAAAACATCGCTGCAGCAAGCAACACTCCTACATCTCCAACTGTATCGAGCAGCGTATCGATGTAGACTCGTTCTGACCACAGCTCGAAGGACCCCGCCAAAAAATTGAGAATGAGCAAAGCAACCAGCAGCAATCCTCCTGGGCGCATCACGACCGTGCTTTGTTCCGGCAACGACTCTTGTGGAGTTCGGTAAAGAGCAAGAGCCAGGCGGGCGCCCAGCAAGCCAAACCATTTAACGACTTCCACCGGCACCCAAAAAGCCACCACAATCAGTGAAGTACAGCGATAAAACGCGTGCGTAAAATTCAACCACCGACCGGCCGCATCTCGGGATAGTGACTCAAACATCCCATTACAAACAGCGAGAGCCACACCGCCTCCCAGTGCCAACCACAAAATGGAAGAGGCTTGCAGACTACCGATTGCCCCGATGCCAAATGAAACTGCACTGATGCAAATTGCGATTCGGGCACCCAAAAGATCCTTTGCAAGTCCTCCGACCAGCACACCAATCAAGAAGACCCACAACCCATGCGCTACAACATCCTGGGAGCCAATTGTCCCTGCAAAATAATGCCTCTGTCCGAAGGTAAAGCCGCTGGCCGCGGCTAGACAGCAGCCGGCTGCCGTGACAAAGGGGACGTTCTTATCGTTCAACGGCATCGCCCGCATTCCTCCGCGGCATCGGAATGACTCCAACAACAAATAGAACACAAGGAATGAGAATGAACAGAGTTGCCACCGCACTCTGCCACATGAACTCACCCATCAAAAAATGAAGACCCGTCGTCAGAATGACGCTCAAGATCGTGGCAAAGCTGGCGGCCAGCGATCCACCCAGTTTGGCCGCATTCACGACTGATAGCTGAAACGCCATCGCAAAGATCGACATGCCAGCGAGGACACCCCAGGTTTGAATCTCACTGTTCAACAACACATCCAGATTACTGCCGCGATCGATCACCGTTCCAGCCAACCCCAGCACAAAAACAGCGACCATCAAATGAAAAGTAATCAACGAACTTTTCACACCTCGACAATGATCAATCGAAAAGAACCCTGAAGCGGAAAAAATTGCCGCAAGCACAGCAACCAACATGCCACCCTCACTCGAGGTCGGTGCCACATGCTCCAATGCCGCCACACCAAAAATCATCGAAATTACGGCTGCCCAAAAAACGGGCACAGGCCGAATGCGATAGATCAGCAAAAATAGGAGCGCGATCCAAACCGGCAGGGTACTGACGATTGCCAAAACATCCGGAACGGGAATCCTACTCAGAGCGATATAAAAGGAGCAGACAAAGAGACCGCCGAATAAACTTCGACTGATCAAACCACGATGCGTCCATGGTATTGGCTCACGAACGAAAAACACCTTCAAAAAAACAAGAGTCAATAGGGCGCGGACCATCACCATGGACGGCCAAGTGATTGACTTTGATAAATGGTGAGCTGTTCCAGCGTGACATGCTAAAAAGATGGCCGCCAAACTGACATAGATGAGATATTTCGAGGAAAACTGACTGGCGCTGCGAATCGTCATAAATCGTGTTCGTTGCTCGTTGAATTCAAGACGAATCCCCTCTTGGCTGTAAAAAGGGAGTCACATCCTTGTGAAATGTTTATTCACATTTCGCTTCGATTTGTCAAAGCTGAATCTTCATAAAAAATGAGTTTCTGTCAGCAGATTCAAACAAGATTTTTATCGAAACAGAGCACCAGACTTTCTGACGACGCAAATTAACACGCACTCATTCCCACATCATTTCCGTTTCAGATTCTTTGCCACGTGTCTTTCAAGCCGAACTTACGAAAGGTCTAGTTCGGGAGCGAAAAACCATTAAAATGTTAGAGTCGATTTTCGTGGCGAGTCGTCGGGGCAACAAACACTCCATTCCCATTGATGCTAATGTGGCTGTGTCTCAATCTCAGCTTTTTCTAATCAGCATCTATGTTTGTATTCGTAGCCACTGCTTCTTCTGCCGATGACCATTTTAAGATCCGTATATCGTTACACATCGATAATGGCAATTTGGACCGTGTGTTGCGTCTGCACGTCAGCCAACTCTCTCCGATTTGCCACTTTTAACAGTTCGCTCAATCAGTGCGATGACAGAACCTCGCCCTGCTTGAGTGGAGGCGTTGAACAACTGCTTACAGACCCGGAATTCGTTCAGGGTCGACAAGTCGCCGAGATCATTGAACGCGTCGACTATGTGTTGCCTTCCTCGAATCTGGAAACGGAATCAGTTGGAATATTCTGGCCAGAAACTCGCGATCCCTTGGCGCGACTCCTGCGAGCGTCGGACCATCGGCTGGTTTGGGCTGATATTCAGATCCCCTCAGTGCCGGCACCAGCGGGGCTAACGATGGCTTTCGTGGGCTTCTTGATTGCCATCGGGTCAGCGTGCGGTTACGATCGCAAAAGATACGGTAAACTTTTTTAGCAATGGGAAAACCCGGCAGATGCATTACAAGGTCGCCACTCGACGACATTCGTTTATCGTACTTGCTTTCCAAGTTGCGTTTTTGACGAGCTGCCTTGGAGCGATTGCAGCCGAAAACGACTCTTTTGACGGCAAGGTCGCCCCGCTGCTTTCACAAAGCTGCCTAAGCTGTCACAACGCGGATGAACAAAAGGGTGGTCTGGACCTCTCCAGTCGCGAAGCAGCCATGCGTGGCGGCGATTCGGGTCCAGCGATCAGTGCGAGTGATCCTGAGCAAAGCCTGCTTTGGGAGCGGATCCAAAGTGAAGAGATGCCGCCGGAACATCCGCTCGATGAGACGGAAAAAACAATCCTCAAGTCATGGATCAACGCGGGTGCCGTTTGGGGCACAGATCCGATTGACGCTTTCGCATTTTCAAATGACCGCCGGGCGGGCCGCGATTGGTGGTCGCTGCAGTCCCTAGGCCGTCCAGTGTTGCCGGCGTCCGCCTCACCAGATACCCAACCGATCGACGCCTTTGTTCAGGCGAAGCTGGCCGAAAAAAATCTCGCACCCTCACCCGCTGCTTCATCGGACAGTCTTTTGCGGCGGGCCAGTTATGGCATTCGCGGCCTGCCTCCTTCGGCCGACGAACTCGCGTCTGTCCGTTCGGGAGAGGAAACCTATGAAGAGTTGATCCGACGTTGGTTGAATTCTCCACAATACGGCGAGCACTGGGCTAGGCATTGGTTGGATGTGGCTCGCTATGGTGAGAGTGACGGTTTCGAGTACGACCGTATGCGTCCTAATGCATGGCGTTATCGTGATTGGGTCATCAACGCCTTCAATGATGACATGCCGTATCTCCGCTTCGCTCGTTTACAAATCGCAGGGGATGTATTGGAGCCAGACAACCCGTCGGCCATCACGGCAACAGGTTTTCTGGTGTGTGGCGCGTACGACGGATTAAAGCCACAGGTTGACCTCATGCGTCAGATCATGCGTCAGGATGTGCTGGAAGACTTTGTCGGCACCGTAGGTCAGACGTTTCTTGGCTTAACGATCAATTGTGCTCGCTGCCACGATCACAAGTTCGACCCGATCACGCAACGAGAATACTATCAAATGACGGCAGCCTTCGCCGGCGTGAATCACGGCGAGCGAGATATTCCGGCTCAACCTGACAAGGTCAAAAAACTCAACCAGGAAATCGAATCTCGACGTGAGAAATTACGCGAACTCGAAGCTCCTGTTCGTGAACAGCTATCGGCGAGAAAATCCGATTCCCTGGGTCCGAACCCGATCGCAGCGTGGGATTTCACCGAAAGCAATCAGGATCTCATTGGACAACTACACGCCGAGCCCCAAGAGCCAACCAAGCGCATCGAATTGGGCGTCAAGCTGAACGGCAACTCAACCTGGCTCGCAACTCCGGCATTACCTGAAACGATTACGACCAAGACGCTGGAAGCCTGGGTTGCGTTGAGCAATCTCGACCAGCGAGGTGGAGCGGCAATCAGCCTCCAGACGCTCGACGGTGTGAAGTTCGACGCCATTGTGTTTGGCGAGCGGGAAGCGCGTCGATGGATGTCGGGCAGTAATGGTTTCGTCAGAACCAGTTCATTTTCGGGAGAGGCTGAGACGGAGTCCGGCGATACCCTTGTGCATGTGGTCATCACCTACGCAGCCGATGGCACGATCACTTGCTATCGCAATGGCCAACTTTACGGCAATCCTTACAAGGCCAGTCATCTCGAGAACTTCGCAGCCGGAAACGCCCAGGTAATCTTTGGTCTGCGGCATGGCCCCACCAGTCCCGACCGGTTGCTCGCCGGCACGCTCAAAACCGCGAGGATTTACGATCGAGTGTTAACGGCCGAGGAAGTGGCGTCTTCCGCATCGAATCAACCGTTCATCTCAACTCAAAAGATCGTTGAGCAACTTTCTCCGCAGCAGCAAAAACTTCATACAGAATTGAAGCAGGAACTTGATCAACTCCTCGGGCAGCAAGCCAACCTCAAAGGGGGGAAAGTCTACGCGGCGAACGGTCGAAATCCCGGTGTGACTCACCTCTTGGGCCGCGGTAGTCCGCTTCAGAAACGGGACGCGGTTCCGGCAGGTGGCATCGCCGCTGTGCAAGGTTTGTCAGCCGATTTCAAAGTAGAACCGAATGCGAGCGATGAAGAACGGCGACGGCAAATGGCAGACTGGATCGCCAGTGAAAACAATCCGTTGTTTGCCCGCGTCATTGTCAATCGGATCTGGCATCATCATTTCGGTCGTGGACTTGTAGCAACACCGAACGATTTTGGGTTCAACGGCGGGCAAGCTTCGCATCCTCAAATCTTGGACTGGCTTGCTGCCGAGCTTATTGCACAAGACTGGAGCCTCAAAGAACTTCACTACCAGATCCTGTGCAGTGACACCTACCGTCAATCGTCGGTCTTCAACAAGGAAGCTCACGCAGTCGATGCCAACAACCAATGGCTATGGCGTTTTTCGCCACGACGTTTGACGGCTGAAGAAATTCGTGATTCGGTGCTACAAGCGGCAGGCTTCCTGAATCGGCAGGTCGGCGGTCCACCGTTCCAGGACGTGCGCCCCTACCTACATCGTGGCGCCCAGTTTTACGAGGCGATCGACCCCGAGGGTCCTGAATTCTCTCGACGTAGCATCTATCGGATGTGGGCACGAGGCGGGCGAAATCCGTTACTAGACGCTTTCGATTGCCCCGATCCATCAGCAACCGCTCCCCAACGAGCCATGACAACGACACCGATCCAGGCGCTGACCATGCTGAACAGCCCGTTCATGATGCGTATGGCTGATGAATTTTCAGCAAGGATCAGTGAACGGCATACCGAACTTGGTGAACAGGTTGAACAGGCCTACCGTGACACCTTTGTCCGGCCACCTACCTCGGAAGAAAAGGCACGTGCTCGGGCATTTGCTCAAGAACACAGTCTGTCTGCGTTGTGCCGCGTCTTACTGAACAGCAATGAATTCCTACACTTGGACTAGAACTGAGGAACCACCTGTGTCACGGCAACAATCTCAGAACAAGGTCCCCCAACAAGCGGAACTTGACCGTCGTGAATGGTTTGAATGGGCACGTGCCGGTCTCGGCGGAGCGGCTCTCGCCAGTCTATTGATCAAAGACGGTATAGCTCAGCCTTCAAAATCAAACGCAGTGCCGAGCCAAGCTTCGGATCCGCCACCCCACCAGCCGCCGAAAGCTAAGCGAGTGATTCATCTCTGCCTGTGCGGTGGATTCAGCCATATCGACACATTCGATTACAAGCCGGAGTTGGTCAAACGTCACGGCAGCTCACTCGGAGGAGATCAACGCCCGGACGTGTTCTTCGGGAAAGTTGGCTTGCTCCGCAAAAATGACTGGGAATTCAAACAACGTGGTGAAAGCGGACTCTGGGTATCTGAACTTTTTCCCCACCTCGCCGAAGTTGCCGACGAGTTGACGGTGATTCGTTCGATGGTTGCAAACTCATCGAGTCACACGCCCGCTACCTTCCAGGAAAACTCCGGCTTCCGAGCCAACGGCTTCCCCGTAATGGGCGCCTGGATGTCGTATGGTCTCGGCTGTGAAACCGACGATTTACCGGCCTATGTCGTGCTGCCAGACGCCCGAGGTTTTCCAGCCGGTGGTACGACAAATTGGACGAACGGCTTCTTGCCGGCACAACATCAGGGTGTAGTATTTCGCGCGAATGGAACGCCGATCGACAATCTAACGCCCTCCCGTCCAATCCAGGCCAAAAGTGACAAGGCAAGTCTCGAATTCTTACGAGATCTGAATCGTCAACATCTGGCGGCTCGTGGTGAAAGCGACCTGTTGGCCAGTCGAATCAAGAGTTATCAACTGGCGGCTAAGATGCAGCAAGCGGTTCCCAGAGTCGCAGACTTTTCTCAGGAAAGCGAATCGACTCTGACCGACTACGGATTAGAACGTGAGGAAACGAGAGATTTTGGCCGCAATTGCTTGCTGGCGCGTCGCCTCCTGGAAAATGACGTGCGTTTCGTTCAGGTATTCTCCGGGGGAGCTTTTGGATCACCTCGTATCAACTGGGATGGTCACGAAGACATGATTCGCAACCACAATCGCGAGGCAGTGCGAATCGACCAACCCGTGGCCGCCTTGATTCGCGACCTTCGCCATCGCGGCATGCTCGATGATACGCTCGTGCTCTTCACGAGCGAATTCGGTCGAACTCCTTTCACGCAATCTGCCTCGGATCAGGTCGGCAAGGGACGCGACCACAATCAAACCGGCTTCAGTGTCTGGATGGCAGGCGCTGGACTCAAACCCGGCATCGCCTTCGGTGCGACAGACGAAGTGGGCTGGAAGGCCGCAGAGAACCCTGTCTCTTGGTACGACTTTCACGCCACCGTGCTCCATCTCTTAGGCATCGATCACACACGATTGACCTATTACCACAACGGAATCCAACGACGCCTGACCGATGTCCACGGCCAGGTGGTGAAGCCCATTCTTGCCTAGAGTGTAAAGATGCACGCAAAATTCGCCATTCGCAGCTGAATACCGCTGATCAAAAAGCGCGTTAAGGCTGTGAATTTCAGCGTGTCTTATTTAAAATTATGTAACCACTAGCCAAGCTCCCTAACATTTACCTGCGTCATTCCTAAAGCGAGGTCCCATGCGTCCAGGGTCGACACCATCTGTCGCGCTGCTTGTATGCGTCGTGTCGGCATGTGGCGTCAATTCTCGTGTCGTCCGAGCGGATGTCGATTTCTTTGAGAAACACATTCGCCCTGTCTTTGTGGAACACTGTTACGAATGTCACTCCGATAAAGCGGGTGAACCCAAAGCCGGTCTTTCGCTTGACCGTCGGAGTGGCTGGGAGCAAGGCGGTGACTCCGGTCCAGTCCTGGATCTGGATAATCCAGAAGAAAGTCTGTTGCTCAAAGCAATCAGCTACAACGACGACTTTTATCAGATGCCGCCCGAAGAAAAACTCTCGAATGAAATCGTAGATCATTTCCGAGAGTGGATCGAAATGGGTGCTCCAGCACCCGAAGAGGAAGAAGACGATGACGAGGAGAAGTCCGCCGCTGAGAATCGCGAGGAGTCGGTGGCTTCTTTGGGAAAATCGCACTGGGCCTTTCAGCCACCAAGCTTGGACATTCCCGCATTTGAAGGCGAGCTTCTGCATACTCATCCGATCGATCGCTTGATTGCTGTCGGATTGCAGGAGGCTGATCTCGCTCCATCTCAACGGGCAACGGACGAAACACTCGTACGACGGCTTCACTTCGATCTCACGGGATTACCGCCCGACTACGAGTCGATGCAGCAGTATCTTTCAAGTGAAGACGAACGAAAGTACGAACAATTGGTCGAACAGCTACTGCAGTCCCCGCAATTTGGGGAACGATGGGCTCGACACTGGCTGGACGTCGCTCGATTTGCAGACACCAAGGGTTATGTTTTCACCCAGGATCGAAATTATCCGGACGCTCACAAGTATCGCGACTGGGTGATTGATTCCTTCAATCGAGATCGTTCGATCAAGGAGTTCCTGCAATTCCAACTCGCGGCAGATCAACTGGGAAATGAACAAGGGAGCGACTTACCGGCAATGGGCTTCCTCACCCTTGGCCGACGATTTCTGAATAACCAAAACGACATTATCGACGATCGTATCGACGTGGTTACACGAGGAATGATGGGGCTGACGGTCTCCTGTGCTCGCTGCCACGACCACAAATATGATCCGATCCCGACAGCCGATTACTACTCGCTGTACGGTGTTTTTGATAACTCGAGCGAGCCTGGTGGAGATCCATCTCCGCTTCGCATGGTTGATCGTAAAGATTTACGAGACGCACACATTCTATTGCGAGGCAATGCCTCCAACCGAGGCGAAAAGGTTCCGCGCCAATTCCTGCAAGTTCTCTCTCCAGATGACCGGCGTCCATTTCAAGAAGGGAGCGGTCGGAGAGAAATGGCCCTGGCGATTGCAGCCGACGAAAATCCTTTAACGGCTCGCGTATTCGTGAATCGCGTGTGGGGCCACTTGATGGGTAGTCACCTGGTTGAGACTCCCAGCGATTTCGGAACGCGTAGCAATCGGCCAACGCAATTGCCGTTGTTGGATTATTTGACAATCCGTTTCATCGAAAACGACTGGTCATTTAAATGGCTCGTGCGGGAGATCACAGGTTCCTCGACCTACCAGCAATCGGTCACTCATCGTACTGCAGCAATCGAACGAGATCCGGAGAACCGTCTTTACTGGCGGATGAATCGGCGGCGACTTGATTTCGAAGCGATGCGAGACAGCATTTTGAAGATTTGCAATGGCTTAGATCTGTCTGAGATTGGCGGGCCGTCGGACAAGATCACACGTGTCGAATCTCGTCGCCGCAGTCTTTATGCTCATCTTGACCGCCAGAACCTGCCTAGTTTATTTCGTGTTTTTGATGTCGCCTTGCCGGACACCCACGTTCCCAAACGATTCCAAACCACCGTACCCCAACAAGCTCTGTTCCTGATGAACAGTCCCTTTATTCGGCACCACTCTCAAGGACTTGCCTCGTCTCGTGAATACGAAACCGTGGAGGCGCTGTATCGGCAGATTCTCGCCCGCGATCCCAATCCTCAGGAACAAGAATTAGCAGAGGCGTTCTTAACGGATGGTGCACATCAATCGAAGGAACAAACGCTCGCCGAACTTGCGCAAGTCCTTCTCCTCTCCAACGAATTCATTTTTTTGGACTGAGTACGCATGAACATTCTTTCCCGACGCGAAATGATTCGACGCAGCGGCATAGGCTTCGGCACAGCTGCTCTGGGAAGCTTGCTGGCTGATTCGGCAGCTGGTGAACGGAAGTCACCGATGGCTCCACAGCCTCCCCACTTTACGCCGAAAGCTAAACGCGTCATTCACTTGTTCATGAATGGAGGACCTTCGCACGTCGACACGTTCGACCCCAAACCGGCGTTGGCCAAAAACGCCGGCAAGGAACTACCGTTTAATCTGCCTACCGAACGCAAAACGGGAGCGGCGTTCCCCAGCCCCTATCGCTTTAACAAGTTTGGCGAAAGCGGAACAGAGGTCAGTGAAATCTTCCCGCATGTCGCTCAGTGCGTCGACGACATCGCCGTCATTCGTTCGATGCATGCAGACGTTCCCAACCACGAACCTTCACTCTTGTTAATGAATTGTGGTGCTGCTCGACTGATTCGGCCTAGCGTCGGTTCCTGGTTAACCTACGGCCTAGGAACGGAGAACGAGAACCTACCTGCCTTTATTGCCATGTGTCCGGGCGGATACCCCATCCAAGAATCTCAAAACTGGCAAGCGGGATTTCTCCCTGGAATCTATCAAGGGACCTACGTCGATACGAAGCATCGTGAAGTTGAAAAGCTGATCGAACACATTCGTAATCCCTCGACTTCAGCCAACGCCCAACAACGACAGCTCAACCTGCTTCGAGAATTGAATCAGGCACACCTGAACGAACGTGGCGCAGACGCGGCGTTAGAGGCGAGGATCGAGTCCTTCGAACTTGCCTTCCGAATGCAAGGCGAAGCCTCGGAAGCATTTGACATCTCTCGTGAGCCAGAATCAATTCGCAAGATGTATGGTCGAGGCACACAGGCTCGTCAAATCTTAATCGCTCGTCGCTTGCTCCAACGCGGGGTTCGATACGTGCAGGTCCGGCACGGCCAGGGACAACCTTGGGACAATCACGATGACATTGAAAAAAATCATCGCAAGCTCGCGCGACAATGCAATCAAGCGATTGGCGCTTTGTTGAAAGACCTAAAGCAACAAGGCATGCTGGACGACACCCTGGTCATCTGGGGTGGTGAGTTCGGACGGACGCCGACCGTTGAACTGCCCAAAGAGGGCGCGAATCAAGGAAAGATTAACGGTCGGGACCACAACCACCACGGCTTCACCATGTGGTTAGCCGGTGGCGGTATCAAGGGAGGCACGGTCTACGGGTCGACCGATGATTTCGGTTTCCAAGCGGTCGAAAAAAGGATGCACGTTCATGACCTTCACGCCACGATGCTTCACCTACTAGGCTTCGACCATGAACAATTCACCTACCGCTACGCGGGCCGTGATTTCCGACTGACCGACGTTCACGGTCGCGTCATCCACGACATTCTCGCCTGATTCTATCAACTTGATTCAGCCGGATCAGCCTGGTTCGTCGGACACAGGCACGATCGGATCTCCGACTCGCAACATGCCCCCCGAAATCACCTCGGCTCTCAATCCGCCGCGGTGTCGAAAGGCTTCGACCATTTTCTTGCCTGTCAGTCGATCGAGATATCCGCATGGTTCACAGAGTTTTACACCTCGCAGCCGCACGTCTCCCACACAAAACTCAACACCGACTAGGTGATTTAGCGGGACTCCTGACGTGAGCAGATTGCGACGCGTCGTGGCGTGCTCGACGTCCAGCTCATAGTCCGCACATGCCGACTGAATCGCTTCCTCCTCGATGAGCGTCACCTGTTGAGAACGTGTGATTTTTCCCTTCTGAAACGCACCCTTGCAATTGGCATAGCGATCTTCACGAAGCCCTTCACCTTCAATCGCTTCCATATTCGAGCGTGACTCCATCTCCTCACCAGCATTGGCACTGATCCGAATAGCCAATAGTTCTCCCTGATAAATCATATTTTCTCCTTCAAGCCGCAGCAGGTCTCAATCTTCGCGACGGACGATTTCATGAATCGAATTCGCAAATTCCCTCCCCAGGCCAAGATAGCCGGCCGAATCATAGTGCCAAGGATCAGAATAGCCGTAGCCATCGGTCGAGATCACCAGGCGTGCCGCTGCATCCTTTTCCACAAAGTCGCGCTGCGCCTGTCGAACTTGATCACCGTACGGCCATACCTTTTTGTCCTCGTGCATCGAATCAGAGATACGTCCGATCGCCACAGGCAAGTCATCGGTGCGTAATCCGGCACGAACCAGGTCCATTAACCGCTTAAGATTATTCTCGTAACGCGCCGCAATCTCAGCCGTCAGGGCGCCGTCACTCTCGCCTTGCATCCACAGGATCCCTGCCGGTGTTAACGTGTCGACCACCCCATCATTATCGATGTCGATATCAGCCATCGCATAGCGCAACGTTGCCAGGAAATGATCGTACTGGTTAACTCCCTTACCTTCTCCTTCTCCCTGCTCAAAATCAGGTTCCCAACACCCAAACTGTCGAGCCGCTTCAGCGTCAATCGAAGTGCCTCCGCGCGAATACTTGATCAAGGCAATGTTCTTCCCCGGCCGAAGTTTTTTCAGCTGTTGCGCAAACGCCAATTCAACGCCAAAACGGTTGGAATACTGATTCGCCCGACCATCCGATTTAAAACCGACACCGTGACCGGGCTGCAAGGGGGCCCAAATCCCACGACCATCCACTGCAACTTGATCCGGTGACGTGTTTCCATGAAAAATGAATACATCATCGACGTCTGCTGCTAGATCAGCAGGGAGATCTTCATTGGTGCCGTACCCGTCCATATTGGACTGGCCGCCCAGATAATAGACTTCGAATTCTTTCGCATAGGCACGATGATTCGCGGCCAGACTCGCAATCAATATCAAGGACAGGTTAAGCATAAGCGAGGGTTTCACAATCATTTCTTTCCTGGGGCCAGTGTCTGCCTGAGTTCGAACCAACTGGGAAGCGATTTTACGATGCCAACCCAACCAATCCAAGAGCGAGGAGGGGCGATCGTATCTTGAATTTTGACGTCAAAAGAAAAACCGCGACTAACCTCAAAGGTCAGCCGCGGTTATCAGATTTTGCAAACATCAATGCTGAGCCACCCGAGCAACGTTGGCTCAATCCGCCAAATCTAGCGACGTCGTTTCATCAACATCAGGCCAAGGCCCAACATCATCAACGCGATACCAGACGGTTCAGGAACAACTGCCGGTGTCGCAGCTCGCGGGCCCTGCTCAAATCCAGCTGCCTGGAATGCGATAACAAAGTCGCCCGAATCGAACTCGGCGTTACCATCCCAATCGCCAGTCGTCCAAGTTGAGTTAGCCGCCACGCCATCTTCGTATTCACCAGCAATGAAAACAAATACGAAGTCCGAGCTATCGAATTGACCATCGAAGTTCGAATCGCCAAAGTAGGTGTTTGCGAGTTCTTCGATTTGCACGCGTCGATCCTCTGCATTGACCACGCCGTTGTTGTCGTGGTCGTAGATCGAATCGGTGAGTCCCTCACGAAGTGCCCGGGCTTGTTCGTCGAAATCGCTGGCATCGAGGATACCATCGAGATTCACGTCACCCGGAACTGCCTCCGAGGTCGGTGGCTCTACCAAAAAACCGAGGTGCCATGTATCGAGAGCGCTATTGTCCGCCAAACCCATCACCTGAGTAAGCAAAGCCCATGATCCGTTTTCTTCATCCAGCTGGGAAGAGCCGAAGGTCAGATCCACGCTCGGACCGAAGGGTTGCGTAACTTCATCAACCTGCCCGCGACTATAGGCAATGTAGACAACTTCAGGAATGGACGAATCGAATGGATGATCACCAACAAGGAGACCAATTTCAGGTTGTTGTGTTTCGTATCCGGAAACCGGAGTTCCATTGCTTGAATAGTAGAAGTAGAAGCCCTGTTCAAAGAAAAATGGATCAAGATCTTTCGTATTCTGCCAGTCCAACTCCCTCATCGTTAGGGCAGACTGTCCGCCTTGATCATCCGAAACCCAACCTCCATCAACGGTCTGAAAAGAGAACTCAATGACCTCACCGGGCAATTCCCAATCGAGCAATTCGAATTCCGTCTGCCCATCGTCCCCGATTCCCGACGCTTGGACACCGAAAATACCACCATCGATTCCGTCGAACTGAACGGCACGTTCGTTGATGCGCATTCCGCCCGCAACTTCTTCAATGCCATCAAATGTCAACTGTACAGGAGCTGTTCCATGATCAATAATTTCGCGAGTTACAGGATCTTCTGTTTCGCCAATATCACCGGGGAAATTGGTTGCTGAGAATGTGTAGGTATCGCCTCGAAGTCGAGAGTGAACCTGAGCCTGAGCCATACTCGTAACAGTGACCGCCACCAAAGCAGCGAGTGCTACCATCCTAAAACCAAACAACATGATGCTTGCTCCTGACATGCAAGGTGTTTCGAAGAATTGTAATCGCCCGACTTCCACTGTAACAAAACGTACAACATGCCGCCGAACTTTTGAGAACAGTTCATCCAAAGATGATCAAATAATAACTTAAGCGATTAAATCTTTTACGATCAGGAACCCCCTTAGGGNATGATNTGTAAAAGTCTTTGATCNGTCGCTTATGGCTCTCGATTTCACTCAATGACGAGCAATGAATAGATAGCAACTGCAAGATCCCTCGGAGCGACGGGTGTTAGCCGATACTTTCCCACAGCATGGCTGGCTCGGATAACTTGTCCGCAACGATGAATCATTCGTTCGTTCACGATTGAACCGGAATTGTCTCCACCGAACGTTTACTCGGACCTATTCTGTTCCGCTGATCCATTGGAGCGGTATGCCTCGGCCCATTCTTTGATCTGCAGCTGTGCCGGCTCCGTCCCGTAAGTTGCCAAGCGTCCGGACCGCACGAATGGATTTGCAATACGTCCAAGTTCTTGAGCTGCCTTTTGGTTTTGATGGACGTATTCATCAACCGATTTTGCTGCGGCAGCGACCATTTCGTGTGTTACCTGCCTGTTCATGACCGGCCTCTACAAGGTGGCCAATTTTGGANCACCTAGCCGATCACGATTCATCCGCCCTCTTTGCATTGCAGGCTGGGTTGTACCAGAGCATAATTCGCCGTCGTGACGCCATCCTTCCCGACAAGAACAGTGACGGTGACGTNGCGGTTCAGGCCANAGGCTCCCGGGCCATCAAGGCCATCTTNAGAGATCCCGTAGGAAACGTCTTTNGCCAGATGGCAGCGTACATTATCCAGCCATTGCCGCTCGGCAATCGGGGAATCGGTCAGAAAAACAACGCCACCGCGAAGTTTGTCCTGCGTCTTGGACTCGACAAACCGCATGATCGTATTCATCAGGCCGAAGGCTGGACGTGTCTTTTTATGGAAGAAGAGCAGGACGACCGGCTTGCTATTGGCATCGGTCATGAACTCAAAATCTTTATTCGCTTCCTCTCCCCAAACGCCTTGAGCCGTCAGCGAGGGCAGTTTTCCCCCAACCTGCGGACCCGAATAAACCGTCTCCTCGGCGACAACTCTCTCCTGACCTACCGCACTCTGTCCGAAGATTGCCAGCCAACCGATCACCAGCAGGATTTTAGTCTGTGTATGAGCCATCGATTTCCCTCTCTTCCCACGAACTGCAAGACAAAGGGAAACTGAAAAAGTGGCAGCTAATCCGAGTGGTATTGTAATCGAAATTGCCATCAAAACCGATCGATCTCGTCACGACGATTCGACGCAGGAAGCGAGCAAACAAAGGACAAGCCCCGGCCGAATCCAGCCGGCTTGCCTGATTGATTAATCGACCCGATCGGCGAAAAGCGTAGGAGCTATGGTTGAAGCCAAACGCGTAGCCATCGATAAACAGAACGCCCGTCCGTGTTTTCTAGCCAGTGGTTCTGAGACCCGCAGCGATTCCCTGAATGGAAAGTCGAGCAAGCCCAATGAGTTCATCGGACGGATCCTCGTCACGCAAGCTGGCAAGAAGATTAATCTGCGACAAGTTCAAAGGGTCGACATAGGGATTTCGTTTGAGCACTGAAGATCGCAACCATTCAGTGTCCGCAAGAAGCTCATTGTTATCCTTAATCAACAAAATGGCCCCACAACTGCTCGCGTATTCGGACGAGATGAGTTCCCAAATTTCATCGCTCGAAGACTCGTTCGCAAGCGCCGCATAGGATTTTGCAATTCGCATATCGGCTTTTGCCAACGCAAGTTCAGCATTGTCGATCAAAGCTGCAAACATAGGCCATCGGTTATACATGTCTCGCAACATAGACCAGTCAGGGTCACGTTCATCGACAAGTTTTCGGACGGCGCTTCCAAATCCAAACCAGGCAGGCAGAATGTGCCTTGATTGAGTCCACGCAAAGGTCCACGGAATCGCTCGCAAGTCAGCGAGAGACTCTCTTTGCCCTCGGCGAGCAGGACGAGACCCGATNGGCAGACTCTCAATCTGACTGATGGGGGTCGCGGAATCGAAGTAATCCAGAAAGCCAGGATGCTCAACAAGCTTGCGATATTGCTGAAATGATTCTTGGGAGAGGAGCTCCATTGATTCGATCCAGGACTTATCTTTCTTGGCACCGGCCTGTGTACTGACCAACAGCGTCGCATAGATCATTTGCTCCAAGTGTCGATGGGCAATTGCCGGATCATCGTACCGCTCGGACAGAACCTCTCCTTGCTCGGTGACTCTCAAACGGGCTGCGACGGCTTTTGGTGGCAGCGAACGAACGGCTCGAGCTGCGGGCCCGCCTCCACGTCCCAACGCGCCACCGCGACCATGAAAGAGCGTCAATTCGACATGACTTCGCTCAGCAATCTCGGCCAATCTTTCCTGAGCTCGATGCAATTCCCAACAAGCGGTAAGGTAACCACCGTCTTTCGTACTATCCGAATACCCAACCATCACGGTTTGCTGACGTGACTTGGTCTTAGAGAGATAATCTTCATAGGCTGGCACGGAAAACAGCTCTTCCATGATATCTGCCGCGGCTCGAAGATCACCGATCGTTTCGAATAGGGGCACAATAGGCAGGTGAGCGGGTTGACTGTCATTTTCGTGATTCTGCGCCCAAGCCGTTCTCCACAGCCAGAGTACCGTGAGCACATCCATCGGCGAGTTGGTCATACTGATGATATAACTGCCAATCGAATCAGGATCGGACCCCTCGTATTCTTGGGCCAACAGAAGAAACGTTTCGAAAACCTCACGGGATGCTGGGGTCAATTGAATGACATCAACAGCCGGTGGGCAAGCTGGTTGTGTGATGTACTCCCGCATTCGTTCCTGATCTAATTCGTCGCTCGCCCCTCGCTGCAGAGCAACGACCTCCGCAAGACAAGTTGCGTGAGCGAGCGAATTCTGGCGTACATCCAACGCGGCGAAGTGAAACCCAAAGGTATCGACCAGATCGATCCACGGATCGAGATACTGTTCAACGGCACGTCGTCCACGATGCGACAAAAGACTTTGGCGGAGCAACTCGAGATCATTACGAAACTCTTCAAGCGATTCNAATGCAGCGGGAACGGGCTCGCCTTGACGGCTGGCCTGCAAAGTTTTCTCCAGCCGAAACTCAATCATTCGCAAGAAACGTCGATACTTCTCAGCCCCCGAGACAGAATCCAATCGAGCGACAANATCAGGCCATTGCTTACCACAGCAATCGATCCGCTCTTGCAACGACGCGTCCGATTCAACCTGCTGATCAGACATTACGATCTTTTCATGCAAGGCGTGACATTCCTTTAAATGTCCTTCGAGAGCCGCTCGACGGAGTCGTAAAAACGCCTTACGCGTCACGTCCGCTGTTACAAATGGATGGCCATCTCGATCGCCACCGATCCATGACCCAAAAGAAAGAAATCTTGGGATCTCAAAGCGATGCGTCGGATACTCATTCTTCAACGCGATGCGCAACTCACGATAGATCTGAGGGACGACATCCCACAAGGTGGAAACAAAGTACACACCTCGGCTTACCTCGCTCATCACAGGTGGCCGATCGGGTCGTACCAGATCGCTTTGCCAGAGGACGGTCAGGGTTGCGAGCAGCTCGGTATCCACCTCGTCACGTCCGAGAGCGTCAATTTCGGGAACGAGTTCCCGGATGCGTCGCAAAAGCTGTCGAATCGTACGTCGCTTGGCCTCCGATGGATGGGCAGTAAAGACAGGTTCNATCCTCAGGCGATCGATCCACTTCTGGATATCAGAGGCTGACACCCCATCTGCCTTCAGATCTGCAACTGCCGCTCCGATCGACTCACGACGTGGAATCCCGTCGCGGCGGGCTTTGCGATCTCGTGCCTCCAATACCTCAATTCGCTTTCGCTCCTCGACAACGTTGGCCAGATCGAAAAACATGCTCAACCAACGAATCACAGCTCGCATCTCAAAAGGGGCGAGTCCTTTTAATTCAGCAACGAGCCTCGTCTCGGCATCTTCCAGTCCAGCTCTTCGTTCAAGTGCCAACCGCCGAATACGTTGCATTGTATTGGCAAGTGATTCTCCCACCTGCTCACGCACTACAAGATCAAGTCNCTCGACGAGACGATCGAGTGCATCATCGTGACCCGCTAATTTCATGTGAATGCCAATGCAGCTTGCCAGAGAGTCNCNGAGGCTGCCACCTAGAAAACGACCCCATCAGATCGATGTCGCTGCAAAAGTCGATCGACGGATCGATGCCCCGTAGAGTTCCAAGACTTTATTTTAGTGCTCGACTGCCATGCCCTCAACCACACTTGCTGGCACTCAGCCACACCTCATGAATCCCAGACCTCATGAGGGTCTTGCCGCAAAACAAAATATTAAATGGGCATGCCGAGCGGCAGCCCACCAATGAGAGCCCCCGCGGATTCTCGGGGGCAGCGAGCCCTAAACGCAGTGTCGGGACAAAGTCAGGCCAACCGTAACCCTCAAAGAAAACGGCGGCCTCAATCGTTTGAGACCGCCGTCAGATTCTAACCCACTCTCATTGAAACAAGGATTCGAGTTTTTCGAGAAAACTCGGNCCCCGTTTACTTCTTGCGTCGCATGCAACTCAACAGAGGCAGTGAAAGCAGCAACAACAATGCACTGCTGGGCTCGGGCACTGCTGCAACCGCGGCACGAGGACCCGCTTCATAGCCGCCATCCACAAAAGCTATCACGAGGTCACTACTGTCGAATTCACGGTCTGAGTTCCAGTCACCTTCCTCCCAACGGGCATTCCCGATGGTAGAAGGATCATCAGGATTATTGTCTTCATACTTGCCCGCCGTGAAGACCGTCACGAGATCGCTACTGTCGAACAATCCGTCAAGATTCGAATCCCCAAGCCAGGTATTCAGAGTTTCATGAACGAAGTAGTCCTGATCAGCAACATTCACAACACCATCACCGTTCACGTCATAGCGAGAATCCTGGTCACCGGCATTGATTGCATCTTGCAACGTGTTGATGTCCAACGGTTCATTGCCGATACCGGCTTCGTAGTGAGCAACGATACGATCTTCGGAGAGAAGCTTGTCGTAGATCGCAACCTGGTCGATACGACCGGGGAACGATTGAACCACCGACAGATTGTTCTGAACACGTGCACCAATCGTGGCCTGTCTTGCCTGCCAACCGATCGGATCTGAGTCGAACAAGTCGGTCAATTCCTGCCCATTGAGCCACAATCGCATGTCGTCCCCACTCGATTGAGCAACCAGGTGGAACCATTGATCTTCATCAATCCCTTCGCCCGAAGGCAACGTATCGGATTCGGCTGCCAGAATGATGCTGCCGCCGCCGCCATCACCACGTCCACCCCAGACAGTGCGAGCTTCGGGATACGAATTCGGTACATCGTTCCCCGCGATCCCAAACGTGTACTGACCGCCATCAAAGTTGTTGTAGTGGAAGAGTCGTGGGTAGGAAGATCCTTCCCAACCCTCCAAGAGCGTAAACCACGCTTCCATGGTGATCGGCATATCACCTTCGGTCGTACCTAGATCGAGCAGACCATCTTGAAAATCATCCTCCAACATGACTTCACCAGCACCACACGCTCCCTTGCANGCAAAACTGAAGCTCTCGGAATGAAAGATCACTGAGGTGCCCGACGAACCTGGAATTCCAGGATTCCCAAAAGACATCCCACCTTGGTCATCCCATCCAAAGGCCAACGTCGGAACATTCCCCGTCGCATCGATTGGCTCTGCTCCATCGTCAGTTTCATCCATTTGCCAAAAGGCAACGGGGCCATCAGCGATAACAACGTCCTCATAGGCTGCGGTTGCAGTATTACATGCGGCGGCTACGAGAGTGACTGAAGCAANTAATGCGGTCGCTCGATAAATCATTAGTANATCCTCTACGAAACTATCNAAAAACATCCCAGTGCGTCGCGCCNTCGTTTCACGGAATGCGATTTCCAGCTTGCGGGAAATCTTCGATCAACAGCGAGACGACAAACAATCAGATACAGTTGAGGCGAATTCTAACATCTTTTCGGCAGGTTATTGGTACTTAAAGCCAAGATCGCTTGAAAACGAATTTATCCCGGCGCAGAGGGAAGTAAAGATTTCTTATCATCTTCCAGCANCGCAAAAATCACTGAGCCCGAAACAAGACAGTGAGATCTGAATTCGCCCAAAAATGGTCAGCGACTTGAAACGCGTAGAGAATTTAAACTAAGCCAAGAGGCCGGAGACGGGGGAGCCATCCACAATCAGGTGAGGCCGCTTTTGCATGTCGTAGATTGTGCGTCGATGATCGATCCCGAGCTGTTGGTAAATCGTCGCCAACAAATCATTGGGACCGACTGGATCCTCAACGGGCTGGGAGGCAAACTTGTCCGACTTGCCGTAGACGGCTCCCGATGTGATTCCGCCCCCCGCCAGGACAAGACTGTAACAACCGGGCCAATGATCGCGTCCACCATTGGCGTTGANCTTAGGAGTTCGGCCGAATTCGCCCATCATCACGACCAATGTCTCATCCAACATGCCTCGATCGTGCAGATCTTCAATCAAGGCAGCAAAGGCTGTATCGGTAGGAGGCAGCAGCTGGTCTTTTGCCCAACTCAAATGCGGCGGACTCGGTGGCACACTGTGTGAGTCGTACCCTTGCCCACCGCGACCATCGTCGCGGCGAATAAAATTCACCTGGACAACTCGAACTCCCGCTTCCACCATCCGTCGCGCAACCAATGCAGACTGACCAAAGATATGCCTCCCGTAGCGATCTCGAGTCGCCTGTGATTCCACGGAAACATCAAAGGCTCGACGCGCAGCTTGCGATGAAACTAACTCAAACGCTCGCTGTCGATAGGCATCGACTTCACTGCTTGAGCCATAAGCCGCAAAGGGCGAGGATCGATCAAGCTGCTCCACCAAACGACGACGAGTGTTCAATTGAATCTGAGAGCTTAACGNCGCACCTATGATTGGCCCTGGATGATAAGACTCCGAATTCGGATCGCTGATTACTGCATAGGGATCGTATTGAGCTCCGAGCCAGCCCCCGTGCTGACCAGGTCGCGGCACGCCACGAGGCGAAACGAATTCGGGCACGACCACAAAGGACGGCATTCCACGCGACGCTCTCTGCTGAGAAACGATTGAACCAACATGAGGATAATCCGATCGCTCCATCGTCGAAAACGCGGTGATCGAGCGCGTCAGCCTTCCGCCCGTCATGATCCAATGGCCAGCGCGCAAATGGTCCGGCTCATCATGAGTCATCGAACGCACGATGGTATATCGATGAGCCAACTGTGCCATACGCGGCATGTGCTCACTGATCTGGATCCCAGGGACCGACGTCGAGATTGGCCGAAAAGTCCCCCGAATTTCCTCCGAAGCATGCGGCTTAAGATCCCACATGTCCAATTGGGAGGGACCCCCGTTGAGATAAAGGATAATGACCGATTTGGCGGCGGGCTGCGGACGCGATTTCCTCTCTGATTCAGCAAACAGCAGACGCGGAAGGCCCANCCCAAACGCCCCCGCGCCAATTGACAAACAACCGCGTCGTGAAATCTCTCGCCGGTCCACTATCCCAACCCTCGGGGTTTCTTAATGAGCGACGCCCACATTATGGACCTCTGAGAACCGCAATTCAACGATGAAACAGATGATTGACGGTTTTCAAATCATTCGCGCGGTGAAAACGATACCACGGCGGTCGAAACGTTGCGGTCAAAACGATCGCTGAAAAGATTCGGTCGAAGCGTCGATCCGAAAAACAAGATGATGACGGGGCAGTCACCTATCCGCTCAGAGTGGCCGAGGCGGGGGTCGAACCCGCACGAGAGTTACCTCTCACGGGATTTTAAGTCCCGTGCGTCTGCCAATTCCGCCACTCGGCCTTCTTTAAAGAGCTCGAAAACTGGACCTTACAATTCTGACGAAACAAGCTGCGGACGTAAACCCGACGAAGAGGCTGCATTCGAAGACGCAAGCGTTTGAATCCGAACAGCCCTGAGGCTTTTGCGCGACCAGTGGATTTGGGAAGACTGCTCGCCCTAGTCTTCACCGTTTCGCCCTCGCCCTCACTGCTCCTGCGGGTCGATTTCCCGAACTCATCAAGACGGTGCCACGGCCAAGCCGACAAGCTGCCCGTCGTGCATTTGTCCCTGCTATCCACCTCAAAAAAAAACGCCCACANNTTGTTGTGGGCGTCCGACGTGNTTTGTCGACNCGCTTGAAACGTCATNTGACTCAGTCGCCCAAAGGATCTTTTCGCTCGGTGATCACAGGCAATTTCGGAGCCATTTCAGCGTTCANTTCCTTGAAGGGGGCCCATTCTTCCGGCAGNTTGTCTTCGTGGAAAATCGCTTCAACCGGGCACTCGGGAACGCACGCNTCNCAATCAATGCATTCATCCGGATGAATGTAGAGAATCTTGTCACCTTCGTAAAAACACTCGACTGGGCATACCACGACGCAGTCAGTGTATTTGCATGCAAAGCAAGGCTGGGCAACTACATGAGTCATCAGACCAGATCTCCTATTCGTCAGTGGGCGCTTGCCGACGCGATGTGACGCAGGCACTGTCCATGATACTTATCGGCTGTCTCGGCGGGAAGGGGAAATCTCCTGTAAGAGAAGTCATCCACCCCAAAAAAACAAGTGTTTGGGGCTGCCAACCGAGTCTAGGTGCCTTCGCCATTTCGTCCNGGAACNNTAGTTACGGTGCAGGCTTATGTCAAGGGTCACTCTAGCCGGTCAGACTTGCTTAGTCCGCAAGGTCTACTTAGAATCGAACGGGATAGAGATCAGTGGGCCGTGGGCCGAGTCGACTGATCGACCGGGACCAAGGACGGATCTGCGGCAGTTGCTGGAAGGAAATCACGAGTGGTTCTCTCTGAAATAGACCGTCGGCTTCTCGAACGATGCCTGGCTCGCGAGCCAAGGTCGTGGGAAGACTTCGTTGACCGCTTTCTCGGCTTGATTCTCCATGTCGTGAACCATACTTCTGAATCTCGCGGATATCGGCTCTCAGACGAAGATCGAGAGGATCTGGTCGCCGAGGTCAGCATGGCCTTGATTTCCAACGACTTCGAGATTTTGCGTCGATTTCGGGGAGATAGCAGCCTAGCCACCTACCTGACGGTGATTGCCCGCCGGATTGTGGTGCGACAACTTCAAAAAGGCCGAGACGCGGCAACTCTGAAATCCGTGCGGGATGCAACACGCGGTCCATCAACGTCGACATCCCCGGAACAACGAATCAGCAATCGCGAGGAACTCGATCGTCTCCTCTCCCGACTGGATGGTGCCGAGGCCACCGTCGTCCGGCTCTACCATCTCGAAGGCAAATCTTATCGGGAAATCAGCATGGCGGTGGGCATGCCNGAAAACAGCATTGGTCCGACCCTGAGTCGTGCCCGCTCCAAAATGCGGCAATCCTAGCGGCCATCACCTTCGTGGCCCTGATCTTGCACTGAGCCGGCGTATTGTCGATTGCACCCCGCTCGTCGGTCCACGGTAACTCACAACGTTTGCAAGAGTTTCGCCAACAGAGTTTCGCCAACAGAGTTTCGCCAACAGAGTTTCGCCAACAGAGATCCGCCAACCAGGCAAAGTAAGTAGATTAGCGCAACCGATCAAACGGGGGCAATCGGCGAATGGCTGCATTGCGTGGCACAGGCTGCTGATAATAAGGATTCGGCGACGCCAACTCTTGCGAGGAGGCTGCCGGCATTCCGCCCGGGTTCGCAAGATCGACGTAGGGATACCCATCCATCTTGGGGATACTCCAGAGTTGGCTATCGTCACCGACGATCTGATTGACCAAATGTCGCTCGGTCTTGAGAGTAAAGGCCATATTGGCTGGCGGCAAGCGAATCTCAACCTGCCTGGGCAATGAGACTCCACTTCTCTCGTCGTATTGGAAGCCGGAAGCAAACGCGGATGCCAAATGCTGATTCGTTGCATCGTAGACATGCTGTTCGACAATCCACCCTCGGGTGCTCTCGATCACGGTAATCTTCGTTAAATGCCCAGCCGGAGTTGGAATCCGCGAACGAACCTCTAGATGGCCTGGCCGTGTCGCATACGGGCCTTCATGTTCACCGGTCGGATCCATTTCGACAACGCCCAGCGCTTCAATCAGCCACTGAGGGGGAACGGCCAAAACGCCTCGCGCGGCACTCTGGTAGAACTGATCGTGACGCCCCCAGTAAACGGCTTTTTCCTGATTCTGTTTCACCCACATCCAGTAGATTTGATCATTACTTCCTAGATCAAGTTCGGGGCCNGTCAATCGCGTTTCAGCTCGGAGACGAAATCGGTAGGGCCTTTCNAAAGCGTAATTCGCTTCAACCGATGGGACNCCGGGTTGCGAGACGGTCAAAGTTGCCCCAGTGGACTGGATCTTTTGCACCCGACTGCTGTTGGTATTCACGACTCGAATCAGTTCTTCGAGCGTGGTATTCGGCGACAAAACGACGGGCGCATTGTCATTGATCAGCTGCCTGTTTTGAGGACAACTGGCGCCGCTCACACAAAAGAGCCCGGTAATCACAACCAGATAAAACAGCGTACAGTTTTTCAATTCAAAGCGTCCCTGCTGAGATGAATTGAGGCAGCGGTTATTTAGTTCCCCGACTGCCGTCGGATTGTTCCCCTTTGGCAAACAACAATTCAGCGAGTTCCTGCTGAATTTGAACCACCTGATCTTCCGTCGGAGTACAAACGGGTACCTGATATTCCTGTTCGGTTTTCGGACAATAAACCACCANGGCCTCCTGGTCGGAGGGCAAGGATTCGGTCGCTTCCAATTTGAAGATCCGTCTCCGAATCATCAGCAGAGTCAAAATGTAGAGAATCGCTTTTTTCTCATCTTGTGACTGCAACTGCTGGAAGTAATGCAACATGACTTCATTCGGAGCCCAGTGGAGCCGGTTCGCCTGTGGATCCGGAACCTCTGACCTCCACCAGCCGATCGATTCTTCGGGCGGTCCTTCCCAGCTTTCCTCGGCATAATCGCGTCGAACGACATCAGCGCCCTGAGCAATCAGAACCGAATAAAACACCTCACCGGCGGCCAACTCACGTTCGGTTGTCGCACAGCGTCGCGTGAATTTCTGGACTTCGAAATCCATGGCCGTCGAATGACAAGGGAATATGGGTGAAAACCGACGAGTCCCGTGGGCGAGTTTCGTCGCTTGGGCGGCGAATGGTACGAAAATCACGAACGACGAACAAGCCGAAGTGTCTCTTGTTCTGGAGGATCAGCTAGCTCGCAGCAAGCTATTATTGACCGAACCCAAAGCCCGAGATAAACTCTTTGTAAGTTGAAATTTGACAGTGCTTTACACGTTCAACCATGTTCACTCGCCTACGANTTTTANCGTTGCTATCGTTGCTTGCCCTCGGCAGGTGAGGATGGCCCTGGGTGAACAGTCAGCTTCACAAGTCCTCCCCGAGACCTGCTCTAACCAGGGTCGCGGGGTTTTTTTGTCATTGTGAGTTGAGTTTATCGCGAATGAAGTTTACCGAGTATTCCAGCCTGATCCCGAAGCCATGAAACCAAGTTGCTTTCAACACGAACCTTCCAACGGTCCTCAGCGCTGGACGCGGGTCTTAAGGGCGGTCCCTCGATCGTTCACGAGGGCAAGGCTGTTACTTGCCGGCCGGCACTAGGCCGGCATCTCGACTGACCGCTTCTTTCTTCCAACTCACGATTTCTACAAAGGACACATTTCAATGTCCGACCGACGCCGGATCCATATTTTTGACACCACGCTGCGAGATGGCGAGCAATCGCCGGGCGCCAGCATGAACCTTGACGAGAAGATGAAGATTGCTCATGCCTTGGTTGACTTGGGCGTCGACATCATCGAGGCCGGATTTCCCATCGCTTCGCCGGGCGACTTCGAAGCCGTTCGCGAAATTTCCTCGAATATTTCGGGCGCCACGATTTGCGGACTAGCACGCTGCAACGAAAAGGATATCGACCGCGCCTGGGAAGCGTTGAAACATGCACATCAGCCCCGAATTCACGTCTTCCTGGCAACCAGCGCGATTCATCGCGAATTCAAGCTCAAGATGACGCCAGAGGAAATTGTCAAGCGAGCGGTAACGGGCGTGCAGCGCGCGGTCAGTTACTGCGACGACATTGAGTTTTCTCCGGAAGACGCGGCTCGCACTGAATTAGATTTTCTTTGTGAGGTTGTCGAGGCCGCGATTGAAGCGGGAGCCTCGACGGTGAATATCCCTGACACGGTCGGCTATGCGACGCCCGCTCACATGGGAAACGTGATCAAGACGCTGGTTGAAAAAGTCCCGAACATCAACGACGCGGTCATCAGCGTTCACTGCCACAACGATCTGGGGCTCGCTGTCGCNAACAGTCTGGCAGCCGTGGAAAACGGCGCGGGTCAGATCGANTGCACCATCAACGGGATTGGAGAGCGGGCAGGCAACTGTTCGCTCGAAGAAGTCGTCATGGCGATGCGAACTCGCGGCGACTACTACAACGCTGACACTCAGATCAATTCAGAACGTCTTGTGCCCGCCAGCCGCCTAGTCTCAGGCATCACCGGACTTCAAGTCCAACGGAACAAGGCGATCGTCGGTCGCAACGCGTTCGCCCATGAAGCTGGCATTCACCAGGATGGCATGCTGAAGGAACGAACGACCTACGAAATCATGCGACCCGAGGATGTTGGGTTTCCTTCGACAGAGTTAGTCCTTGGAAAACACTCGGGGCGAGCGGCACTGGCTGACCGAGCTCGGGCACTAGGCTTTCATCTCACCGGTGAACAAATGCAAACGGTGTTCGAAGAATTCAAGGTCCTGGCCGACAAGAAGAAGGACATCTACGACGGCGACATTGCCGCCATCATTAAAAAGACCATTAACAAGTCAGCCAACGATGATGAATGGACGCTTGTTTCCTTCCAGGCCACATCCGGAACAGGCCAAAAACCTCAGGTCGAATTGACTCTTGGACGGGGCAATGATCAACAGACGGTCAGCATGTCCGACGGAGATGGTCCGATCGACGCTGCCTTCTTGGCGGTCGAAAAAATCACCGGCCTCAAGCTGGTCTGCAAGGATTTTGTCGTCCGCAGTGCAACCCTGGGGCATGATGCACAGGGCGAAGTCATTGTCGAGGTCATCTATGAAGGCAACACCTATCGCGGCCGAGGCGTTTCAACGGACACGGTCGAGGCCACTGTCTTGGCGATCCTGAATTCGGTCAATCGGATTATTGACACGAAAGAGTTAAGCCGCAAAAGCGAGTAAATAAAAGACACAGCCAGTAATGGCGGTCAGAATCAACTCAATGGCAGCCAGCCGCGCCCAAAAGATGTGGGAGCGGCTGTGTTCGCCTGGCAGAGGTGGCTTCGGAAATTGCCGAAGCGCTCGCACGATCACAACGATCCACAACACCGCGGTGGGAATCGCACACGCCAAATGGATCATCAGGCTCGCGTCGATCCAATCATTAAAAGCTCCGTCTTTCCAAAACGCCGAAGGCTTNGCTCGATCGATCCAGCCATTGATACGCATGTCGATCTCAAAGAGCAACACGGCGACCAGCAACACAACTCCCATCACGATTTGTGTGGTCTTGTGAAGCTGAAAGCGTCGATGATAACGCACCTGGTAAATGCTCCAGAGCATCACCGGCACCACCGCAAACATCGCCAGAAAGACGACGTCGAGCATTAGTGAGCCCCGGAATCCAATAAAGCCATCGATTCCATTGAACTCAGCAAACGGTAAAAACAAGCCCTGAAACATGGCAACAGATACAGCCGGACCGGATGATCTAAACGACCTATTGTAGAGACGACCCGATCGTTGGATAAGGCCAATTGGACGGACAGTCCTGCTTCCCGCTTTCGGAATCAGCCGCTAATTTTCCCAGGAAGCTCGCCAAGTTTCGTATTGCTGCTGAAGCTCTCGTACTCGCTCAGGTTCGACATTCGCCAGATTTTTCTCTTCGGCCAAATCCTCTGCGACTTGATACAACTCCCAGGCCGAATTACCATCGCGCCGGTAAAGCTTCCAAGAGCCCTCTCTCACGGCGACCTGACTGCCCAATTGCCAAAAGAAAGAATCGTGTGGCGAGTCAGCTTCGTCACTCGCCAGGACATCTTTCAAATCCCGACCGTCCAAATCGTATTCAGGCGGATCAACCTGGCACAGATTTGCCAGAGTTGGCACCCAGTCGCAGGCAGTGGCCATCTGATCTCGGACTTGCCCTGCAGGAAGATGCCCCGGCCAAGAGATGATCGCCGGCACCCGGATACCGCCTTCGAGCAACTGGAATTTGCGTCCACGATAAGGCCCCGCACTTCCACCGCCAAAGTGAGCCCGTTCCTCAACTGAGTGACCATGGTCGGATTGGAAGACGACGATCGTATTTTCTCGCAATCCTCGCTTTTCCAATAACTCCATCAGCTGGCCAATTCGTTCATCAATGGTGGAAAGAAATGCAGCGTACAAATTGCGGGGATAGGGTAACGACTCGTAACGACTCAACCACTTCTCATCCCCTTGATAGGGATAATGCGGCATGTTGATTGCAAAATAAATAAAGAAAGGATTCTCACGTGGCGTTTCAATGAACTGCTTCGCCTCGCGGACCATCAAATCTCCAAAAAACTTTCCATTCTCAAAGACCTCGACACCATTGCGATAAAGGTCGTGCTCATTCGGTCCATTCCAATAATAGAAATGCGAATAGTTATCGATGCATCCTCCCATGTGACCAAATGAATAATCGAATCCCTGCGCATTTGGCATGAGATGCGGCTCAAAGCCGAGGTGCCATTTTCCGATATGCGCCGTATCGTAGCCGGCCGCCTTAAACATTTCGGCCATGGTCGTGCGTGCAGGGTCGAGCCCCCCTTTTTGTCCTTTGCGCGTTCCCACATTGCGAACGACACCGGTGCGTTGCGGAACCAAGCCAGTCATACAAGCCGCGCGGGACGGCGCACAAACAGGTGACGCCGCATAGAACTGCGTAAAGCGCACGCCGTCTTCAGCCAACTTATCCATCTGAGGTGTGATCAGATCCTTCGCACCGTAAACGTTGAGATCAACGCTACCCTGATCATCCGTCAAAATGAAGATCACATTGGGACGTGACTCGTTGCTCTCGGCAACGGTCACTCCCATCAACCCAAAAACGGCAACTGACAATAGATATTTGATCAATGAATCAGCCCTCGTGATGAATGGAAACCAGATCTATGCGACGATGGACACGGGAAATGCAATGCATCGTTCCCATTTACCTTTCTGATTTCCCTTTACTGCTGTAACTGCGTTATGCTTAGAGTTTACCGGGAGATGAATTCGTGTCGCAACGTGTGAAGAAAAGGATGTAATGATGTTCTCATTGAGAAAACCGGGTCGACGGCCATTATGGGGAACTTTCCTGCTGACCAGCATCCTCTCCCTGACGATCTTCGGAGCCGTCGCAGTTGCGGCACAGCCTCCAAATATTGTTTTGATTCTGGCCGATGACATGGGCTACGGTGATATCCAGGCCTTAAATTCTGCCTCCACCATTCCGACACCACATTTGAATTCGCTGGCGCGTGACGGCATGTCCCTTGTCGATGCCCACTCTCCCTCGGCCGTCTGCACTCCAACTCGATATGCGTTGCTGACGGGTCGCTATTGCTGGAGAACGTCCTTGAAACGTGGAGTGTTAAACGGATATTCAAAACCGCTGATCGACAAAGGCCGACCAACCTTCGCCAGTGTGCTTTCCGACAAATATATGACGGGGATCGTCGGCAAATGGCATCTTGGCCTGGGTTTTGTCGATTCGTCAGAGGGCGAATCTTTCGACTATCGCCAGCCCGTAACCCATGGCCCGAACGACCTTGGCTTTCACTATTCGTACATCATTCCTGCATCTTTGGACTTTCCTCCTTACGTATACCTTGAAAACGGCAAGGTTACCGATGCCGATACGATCACACAACCGGCTCAAAAATTTCCACCCTTTCTGCGCAAGGGACCACGATCCAAGGAATTGGATATGGAGGGTTGCTTGGATCACCTCACCGATCGGGCCGTCGAGTTCATCAACGAACAGGCGAAGGGTGAAAAACCGTTTTTGCTGTACTTCCCATTAACGGCTCCCCATAAACCTGTTCTGCCGGCAACGAGATTTCGAGGCCAGACTGACCTGGGTCCTTATGGAGACTTCATTGTGCAGGTCGACGACACCGTGGGTCGTGTCCTAAAAGCGATCGAGTCCGCCGACGTTCGCGAAAACACCATCGTCATTTACAGCAGTGACAATGGTTCCTTCATGTATCGTCGAGATGGAAATGATCACGTCGATGATGCGACCATCCAGGCTTATCGACCGGAACATCATCAGGCGAATGGAATCCTTCGCGGCACCAAGGCGGATATTTGGGAAGCGGGTCATCGCGTCCCCTGTCTGGTTCGCTGGCCAGCTGCCGTACAGGCAGGCTCAACCTGTTCTGCAACCATTTGCCTTGTCGATATGTTGGCAACCATGGCGGAGCTGAATGAAATCGATAAACCCGAGAGCGCCCAGGACAGTTTTAGCGTGTTGCCGCTGTTAAAAGGTGCGAACACTCACGACCGTCCTCCGGTAATCAATCATTCAGCAGCCGGAATGTTTGCCATCCGTGACGGCAAATGGAAGCTGGTTTTGGGGAACGGATCGGGAGGTCGTGAAAAGCCCTCCGGAAAACGATTCTCCCGTCCGTATCAGCTATTCGACCTGGAGAATGATCCGACAGAATCCCAGGATCTCATCTCAAAACATCCGGAAATCGCTGAGAAAATGGAACAGGCTTGTTTACAAATCATCGGTCCCGACCGATAGGCTTCCACACGGTCCTGACCCGAAACGCCGAAGCGTGTTGAAGGCCAACAAAATCCTCGGACTGGCTCGGATTGCTTGACCTCACCGCAAAAGCTCGATTAGCCTAAAGAATAGAAGAGATTTCCGTTCAGAATACGGCCCATGGTGATGTTTGAGAATGAAGACGTTTTACGAGATCCTGGGTGTTCAACGCGATGCTTCACGGCATGAGATTCGTAAGGCATTCCTGCAAGCGGCGCAGGCCTATCACCCTGATCTCCAAAGTGGCGAATTCGAAAGCGACCGTCAGTTCAAACAGATCCGCCGAGTCTATGAAGTCCTGAACGACCCGAACAAAAGAAGGCTCTACGATCAAAAACCGTTCCTTTTCCCGCTTGGAAATGAGGCTTCTTGGGAAAACACATCACCACTGGTTACTTCGCCAAGTAATGTCAACAGCGTGGCGAACTTTGGGATGGGAAATTATCCCGAACGTCGCCGTCGCTCGCTGTTCAAAGTAATCGCGATCTCTACGACACTTGGACTATGCCTCGGCCTAGGTCTCTACATGAGCGTTGATCGCATCAACGATTCAAACGAATTTGCATCCAGCAAGAGCGTGCTAGACGTCAATTCNAAAGCATCACTCGAGACGGATCACTCGCCGCCCCACTCCCTGAAACTGGACCAACATCAGCATCCGAAACCGACCTTTTCCGACCCTGAAGCTGATCGTCAACAGCCGAATATCGACCTGCACTTCCAGACACCACCGGAATTCGAAGCCACTCAAGCCGGTCCGATCGAAGGGGCATTTTCGACAGCATGGGATTTGCAAGACAAATCATTGCTCCCTCCTCCGATGCCTCGAGATACGTCCGTGGATCGAGATGCCTGGATGACCAAGGCCAAGGTCGCCGATGACGCTCTCCCCGAACGTCTACAAATCCAGGGAGCACCGTTACCGGAAATGGAATTACCGGAATTGGAAACAAACGAATTCCACGAGTTCGCCCCTTTGGAAATAACAGCATCCATGGAGGCGCCGATGCTTCCGTTGGAACATCAAACGGTTCTACCCGAGTATGGCAATTCTCTTTCCCAACCGGCAACGCCCGGTGGCTTCAGCTATCTGCCGACAGCCAGTCGAGAGTCGTTAGCAAGAGACTTTGTCAAAAGATTCAATCAGCGCCACTCGATCTTTGATCGCAATAAGGGATTCGACTTCAACGCGGGTCATTGGCACGCGGGTCAGCAACGAACATCGCTGCCTTCCACGATCGGTCCAGTCAGTCGTCCGCCCACAGCGTTCACTCCATTGTTGAGAACTCCGATGGGAGTCCAAGCCCACTCCCCGTCCTCCGTTGGACAATCTCCCATGCCGCGCAGTCCGGTTCCTCAGGGCAAGATGCCGAATAGTCCAACCATCGGCCGAGCTCACCAACCGGCGACGCCATTGCTACCGCCTTCGCTCCCCTGATGCGGCAGCAATCGGAATGCGACAGGATCGACATCCCGGTCTATCTTGCGCGTCGATGGCATCCCTAGCTTGCCGATGTCAATTTCGACGCTGCGGCACGATCCAGATACAAAGAAGTCTGGGAATGGTTTTGCAAAATGGCTGCGGGCACGTCAGGCGTCACGGGGCCTTCCACCGAGGCCGCCACAGCCTCCGCCTTCCTCTCATCGGGAACAGTACACACGATCGCCTTCGACTTCAGAATCTGCTGAACCGACATGCTGATCGCCTGTTTGGGTACATCATCAAAAGTCGGAAACCATCCTTCGCCATGCTGCTGNTGTCGACAGGCATCATCTAGGTCGACGATCAGGTAAGGAGACTCCGTCTCAAAATCGGCCGGAGGATCATTGAATGCGAGATGTGCATTTTCGCCAATACCGACAAAAGCAACGTCAACTTCGTGCTCCGAAATGGCAGCAGCCAATCGACGACACTCCTCATCCGCAGGCTGCACCTCACCATCGATGTAGTGAAACTCTTTCAGCGGCACCAGATCGACAAAACGTTCCTTCAGATACTTGCGAAACGAGGCTGGATGTGAAAGCGGCAGGCCGATGTATTCGTCCAAATGGAATCCAGCAATACGAGACCAATCAATTCCTTCTTCCCGAACGAGTTGTTCGAGCATCGTAAACTGAGAGGCTCCCGTCGCAACGATAATCGTTGCCGATCCCTTGGTCTCAAGTGCCTGTCGAATCAAAACAGCTCCGTCCGCAGCTGCCTGCATACCCATCTGAACTGGGTCATCACGTATCACGATCTGCATCGCCTTGGCTCTCCTTTTGCTAACGACCTCGCCATCATATCGTGGGACGCCATCATATCGAGGGACGGAAGACAACGAAAGTATCCCACCCGCTCCGACTCATCTCGCTTGAGTGAAAATCCATAATCCCCAACATCCCTGAATCAAAAAAGAGGGGTTTGGCCGTCACTCGTTGCTCCAGAAAAGAGGCAAACGGCCCTTTCGGCCGGAAATCCTGGGATGCGAAACAAGATGGATGGCGAGCCACGAAAGACGCGCGTCTCTAACTTCTGGATGTCTCATCAATGAGATGGATCTAGCCAAAACCCCTGACGCGGCTTAGGATTCACTCGATAACTCTGCAAGCGTCTGCTGATCTCATCCGGTTTCACCAACTTCTTTTGCTTACGTTCCCCCGACCACCGATCAGGAGCGGACGAATGAACGACCACAAACCCACGATCGAGTCGTAGCTCGTCGAGGACAGCGGTCGTGACTCCCATCGCAAAACGATCGCTTGGATAGAGCGGGACATTCAACGTCTCCAAAGACCATCGGTCGAGGTGGAATTTTTTGAGATATCCGTTGTACAGATCCTCACTCACATAAGGCTGCAAAGATGCCGGCAATCGATTCGCATAGTTTTCGGCGAAGTACAGCTCAGCACGAGGAGCACGTGTCGAATAAAGCCCCCAAGACAACCAAGGATCCCACAGCCCCCAAGGCTCCAATAAAGGCAACGCGATTGCCATCGCAACCAGCCCCTTGGCACCCCATGCGATGGAGCGGGCGATCGTTGGCATTTCCATCGAATCTGCTGCGACGGACCCTCGAAGCGGCCAAAACAAGAGCGGGATCATCATGCAAAACTGGAGGTTCCAAACGAGCACGCCTGGCTTTTGAGACATCCCGAAGGGCCCCAACACCAAGATCAGAACCAAGTGCAATCCAACAGCCAATACAACTCCAAAGCGTCGCGTGCGTCGACAGATCAACAGCAAACCGGCGATCAATTCGATCAACGGAAGCATAAGAGTCAAGCCGATTTGTAAATTCGCAGGCCAAGCATCGGCGGAGATCCAGACAAACCCAAGCGTGGTCTGCAACAACTGATTCCCAATCGACGTTGCAAACAGGTAATCGAACTTCCCCAACGCCGAATAAATATAAACGCTCACCAGCAGAGCACGCAGCCACGACAACGTTTGACGAGGAGGACAAGCAATAATCAATCCGCCGGAAAGCACAGCAAGATAGGCCCACGGTTGCAACCGGTGCTGATTGAGCATCATCAATATCACTTGGCCGAGGATCGCNATGGCTAGTGTTACACGCCCGAAGCGTCTTCGATAACCGCCCAGCATTGCAATGCCCCAGGCCAGGAATACCCCGGCCGAAATCAAGCGGTCCGCACCGACCGGTAGGTCCACGAGGAAAGAAAAGACAGGAACCTGCGGGAAGCCTGCGGGATTGAGCCAAAGTGGCCAGCTGAGTCCGATGAGTATGACGGTAAACCCACCTAGAACACGCTGCAGAAGATCCACATATCGTGCTGCGTCCGGCGTTGTCGGTTCTACACGGTCATCGTTCGTCATTCGGTTTTTGGCTCAGTCGACAAGATTTTGAAGGGATTCGAGAAACCGATTCACTTCTTCCTCGGTGTTGTAATGCACGAGTCCGACTCTGACCATTCCCTCAGGCTCGACACCGATCGCCTCGGTCAGCGGTAAGGCATAGTAATTGCCATCCCAAACGAAAATCCCCGCTTCTCCAAGCCCTCTCGCAAGCTGTTGAGCTGTGTGCTTTTCGTGAGTGAAGGAAACGGTTGGAAAGCGTTCCGTCATACGTCCCGAATCGGTAATCCCGTGAACGGTGATCCCCGGAATCGCAAGCAGTTCCTCCAACAGCAAACGACACAATCCCGTCTCATATTGTCGGATCTCGTGAAAGGCGGCGTCGAGTGCATCGGAACGCGTTATGTCTGCATCGCCTTGGATTTTTTTCCCAAGATCTGCCAGGTAATCAATGGCCGCCATGGTCCCAGCAAGACACTCGTGGTTTTGGGTTCCGGTCATCCAACGACCCGGGAGATCGTCGGGAGCAGGTCTTAACTTGTAAGGCTGATGTTCTTCAAGCAAATCTCGACGCCCCCAAAGAATGCCCACATGCGGACCGAAAAACTTGTAAGCACTGCAAGCCAAAAAGTCACAGCCCCACGCAGGAATGTCAATTCGCTGATGAGGAGCGAAGTGAACAGCATCCAGAAAACTCAACGCCCCAACCTCTCGGGCCCAACCACAGATGGTACCAACCGGGTTTACTGTCCCAGAGGCATTCGAGGCGCAGCCCACTGCAACCAAACGTGTTTTATCGTTAATCTTTTCGCGGAAGTCGGCAAGATCCAGCGTGCAATCAGCGGGATTGATCTGCACATAACGAACCTCGACTCCAGCATCTCGCGCTGCGAGCACCCACGGCGAAAAATTGGCATCATGTTCCAATCGGGTTACAACAATCTCATCACCGGCCTGCCATGTCTGAGCGAGAGCTCGCGACAGAGCAAAGGTGAGGCTTGTCATATTCGCACCGAAACATATCTCTCCCGGATCAGAGACTCCTAAAAAGTCAGCAACGGCTTGATGAACTTCATCCAGCAAACGATCGCTTTCCTGGCTCGTTGCAAAGAGACCTCCATGATTCGCGTTGCAGTGAGAAAGATAGTCGCAGATCGCGTCCATCACGGCTCGCGGTACCTGAGTCCCTGCCGGGCCATCCAGATAAATGGCGGGATGCTTACCATGCATACGTTCCAGCGCAGGAAACTGCGCGCGACAGTCACTGACGAGTTGGGCAGAGAGCTTCATCACGCAACCTCCAAGGAAGGAAAGAATCTCGCATCTTAACGAGCGTGACGAAGGGGAACCAGCCCCAAGAAAAGCATGCTCCTTGACCACCCGTGATGGTCAATCATGCTGTGGATCAACGTCGCAACTCAAACGTTCGCTCAACGATCGGTGGTTGACGGTTCGACGGGTCCTGCTCCTGAACTTCAAACGCTCGTCCCACACTATTGCCAGCGACGTCTTCAAGTGCAGGATCGAAGCGCAGGTGAAAACGACCAGGCTTCCATGGTGAACGCGGCCTGAATTGGACCGCTCGTTCACCTGGCATCACGAACGCCTCAATTGCCACCTGCTCTCCGTTTTCATACTCAATGTGAAAAACGCGTTCCAACATTCCCCGATCCAAAGCTTCACGAAAGGTAATCACCAATGGCGTTTGGGTCTCCACCGCTGGTCGTTTCAACTCCCAGATCGCTGGATCAGGCTGCTGATAGTCAGCTGCTGTAACCTGAAACCGTTTTTCGAAATCGGCGGCCAAGGGTTGGCCTGTCGCATCGGGCCACGCTGAATCAATCACGAGACGATATTCACATCCCTCATGAAGAACCTGGCCTTCATCCTTGCGAGNCTTNAGACCACGTTTGACGCGGCCCGGGTCAAACAGAAGCGTGAGTCGGGTTCCAGCTGGATCCCATAACTCCTGCCCTAATTCCAAAAATGGAAGCTCAATCACNTTTCCATCTTCACCGACCAAACGAATACGTCGATAAGCTTCGCCTTGACTCATCGGTCCTGAGAATTGGACGTAAAACTTCAGCAAGTTTTCGGGCAGTTGGTTCGCGGTCGGATAGACCTCACGAACTCGCTCAGGAGCCTTACTACTCTCAGCCGGAGGCAATTTGAAGTTCAGTTGCTGAGTTGCACCGTGCCCCACCTTCTTCAATTGCCCCTGGAGATTGAATTCGATCACATACTCCAACGCAGGACGTAAGGCGAAGCGAGGTCTAAATCGCAGCCGATCATCGACTCGCTGGTATTCTCCAAGAATGCCTGGTCCCGCACCGTTAACTCGCATGACAAGAAAGCGAGGTGCCTGCGTTGCCAGTTCGGTTTGAATCACTTCCCATGTCGACGCGGGCAAANGACCGGCATCGACGTATTCTCCGCCTGGGTGGACGCGCACTCCGTCGACATTCTCTGCGTGACCCCAGGATGGAATGACCGTGAGGAGGCCGCAACCGTAAGCCATGATGACAAAAAGCCGTCGGCACCTGCGTAGAGAGGTGGCATCCAACGACTTTTGACAAGGGAACGGAATCAAATGCATGGGCTTAAAAANAACTACGGTAATTCCACCGATTCCAGGTGCAAAGCACCATCATTTTCCACGAGAATAACGGCTTGCCGATCGTTCAAGAGATCCAGCTGAACAACTCCTTGCCAATCCTCGATCGTTTCATAAACCACGCCTGCCGTTCCGCCGCGTTCAACCCGAGTTTCAATCGACTCTTGCCCTGCAATCTGATCGGTTGCAATCTTCATAATGCCGCGACTGCTATTGGCAATCAGGAGATAGCGATTTCCGTCTTGTTCATAGACCACCATGTCGAGCGGGCGATTTCGATTGCCCAGTTCGGCGATTGTCGTTCCGCGAACCTTCTCGCCTTGCTGCAAGGCAGACAACGGAAATTTCACTAACGGCGTGCAAGTGTAAGCAGCCAGCAAGTGAGGTTGATCCTCAATATTGAAGNGGACAAAGGTGCGAACAGGCGAACGAGTTTCAAAGTTACCGTGCGCCGCATGATAGATTTCGACGGCCGTCCCATCGGAAACTTCACGAAATGGAAATGGAACAGACCGCAGATTCGAGGCAAACTCTTCATTCGAGAGGCCCGCAATGTAAAGCTGACCATCAACGAACGCAAGATCGGTGATTGCCTGGGCTCGTTTGTTGCGTCGACCTGTGCCACCAGGTTCGGGCGGATTGGGCAACTGAGCTTTCGCAAATTTAATGTTCTTCAACGATAGTTCTGAGAAGACGCCGCTGGGATCGGTTTTGAGAATCAGCGGTGCCGCATCCGGACCACGCCCGCGAGACACGGTGAGATACATATTGCCTTCGGGACTGACCGCCAAGTCATTGATCAAGATGTCATCGGAGGTGGTTCCGAGCAACGCAGCAACTTCCTGCCCAACACCCGCCACCGCAAACTTCACCTGGACTTTTTGACCTTCAGTTTCGCCCGTATCGAGTGCAAAGATCGCCCCCCCCTTACTGTCACCTACAAAGAGGATCCCATCCGGTCCAAACGTGAGTGGCCCCGCAGATTGCAAATCAGGGTTACCTACTATCAAACCATGGTCCGCAAAAACGGCTGTTCCCGTTAACAGGCCGATAAGCATCGCCACAGCAACTACGGTTCGATACATCCTCGAGCTCCTTGTAGAGGTAGAGTGACAGGTCGAAACGAACGAGGAACAGTCCAACGTTTGTCTACACCTTACAGGCTCATCCATTTGAAACCTGACCTTACCCTCAGTTGGTAACGTTTCAGCCCCAAAGAATCCACCGTAAACCAGAGCGAAGCCTCTTTTTTTCGGTAGCAGATCACCTGGGCTCTCCCGACAACGTCAGAATTCTTCTTACAGAATCGGCCTCACTGCGAAATGGGTCGGTAGATGGCAACCAAGAAAGCGAGAGCGTCTCGCCGTCCCGTATTCTCAATCAGATGATCAACATCAGCGGGATAGCGAGCGGAATCACCTGCTGTCGCTCAATCTGGCTGAGCATGGAACAACTCACGCTAGAAGCCTGGGCTAATTGCTCAAGTGTCCAACCTCGAGAACCGCGCAGCTCACGCATTCGTTGACAGAGTCGAACGGTTGCCGAATCGGCTGTTTCCGCCGAGGGATTTTCGAGCTGTGGTCGTATCGGTTGCATCGCTTCTCCAGTAGGGTGCACTCCAATTCTTGCATCATGCACAACGGATATCTAGGATTCCAAACACGCAATCTTCCATCCTGGAACCAACACGGCGTCCCTCTGCCGCATGAAGTTCTGCCGCGTCAGCGGGTCGCTCGACACGATCGAACGTCCACAACGACGGAGCACCCTCATGCGAGTCACTTCTTCGACCGAACGCCCGATTCCGCTNGTCACTGTCGCCCCCAAGTCACTGGAGAAGCGAACTCAGCAATTGGGGCANCAGCTTCTTGGCGCGATACGAGAGCGGCGTCCGTCATCGATCAGCAGCCGCGNGATGTCGGAGAAACTGATGGATTGGGCGATGCGAGATCCGAGCTTCAAGGTGCAGATATTTCGATACGTCGACACCTTTCCAACGCTTCGAGATCCGCAACAGATCCACTCGGTGCTCTTGGATTATCTTCAGCAACCGGGCGTTCAGNTACCGCCGGGGATGGGCCTTGGCTTGAAGGCTGGCGGTGTCTTGAAGGGGGCGCTTGCCAAGACGATGACAAGCAACATCCGACGGATGGCTGAGAATTTCATTGCAGGGCGAGATGCCGAATCTGCTCTGCCACAACTGCATAAACTCTGGAAGCAGGGCATCGGTTTCAGCGTCGATTTACTGGGCGAAGCCTGCGTTAGCGAAGAAGAGGCGTGGGCCTATCAAGAACGTTACCTGGACCTCTTACAAAATCTCCCAACGGAGGTCGAGCGTTGGATTCCCAATACGGTATTGGAGTCAGATCATCTAGGTGCGATCCCGCGTTGTAATATTTCGCTAAAAATCAGTTCCCTTTCGAGTCAGATTCGGCTGGAGGATTTCGGGGGTTCGATCGAACGACTGTACAAGGCCCTAAGCCCCATCTTGGAGATGGCCGGCAAGCAGAATGTCACTGTCAATTTCGATATGGAACAATTCCAGCTCAAAGATCTAACGCTGTCGCTCTTTGAGCGTTGTTGCGAACGAATTGATTTTCCGGCAAGCCTGGCGATGCAGGCTTATTTGCGAAGCGGCTCTGCGGACGCGCAGCGATTGATTGATTGGTCACGAGGATTGGGGCGCCCGATAACGGTTCGCTTGATTAAGGGTGCGTACTGGGACTATGAAGTCATCCACGCCGAGCAACGGGGTTGGCCTATTCCTGTTTGGACATGCAAAGCAGACACCGACGCGTGTTTTGAGCGGATGACAGCGCAATTCTTGGATGCGACTCACCGCCGCGCTGACGAAGGCAGCATCAAACTGGCACTCGGATCCCACAATGTGCGATCGATTGCTTATGCCCAGGCATTGCTCGAAGCAAGAAACCTTCCCAGTAACGCGATCGAATATCAATTTCTCGAAGGGATGGCTGATGATTTGCGAACGACTTTAGTCGATACCGGCCAACGAGTCCGAGCCTATCTACCGCTAGGAGAAATGATTCCTGGAATGGCATATTTGGTTCGTCGACTGTTAGAAAACACCTCAAACGAATCCTGGTTACGAGGCAGTCAATCGCAGGATGTCACCAATGATCAACTACTCTCACCTCCTGAGAAAATGAAGGGGTTTGAGGAATCGATTACGGAATTCGAGCATGCTCCAAGACATCAACTCTCGACAATCTCAACGGGAATTAACCCGGGGCTTGCTTTCTTCAATGAGCCCTTTCGAGATTTTTCGAATGCATCCCAGCGGAACGCATTCGCTCGTGCCGTCACCGAAGCCGAATTACCGTCGGTTTCTTTCGAGGCCAACGTCGCAGATGCGGACCAGGCATTAACGACAGCGTCTCAATCCACATGGGGTGACCGAGACATCCTGGACCGTTCAGCAACTCTGTTGGAGACGGCAGCCTGGTTGAGAAACCGCCGAGACATGCTATCGGGCGTGATCATTCGCGAGGCAGGAAAAACCTGGAGCGAGGCCGACGCCGACGTGTGCGAAGCGATTGATTTTTGCGAATTCTATGCGCGCGAAGCGGTTCCGTTATTCCGCCCGCAACGGCTGGGGAATTTCATTGGCGAGTTGAATGAGCTTCGTCATCGTCCCGCTGGAGTAGCCGCGATTATCAGTCCATGGAATTTCCCTTTAGCGATTTGCACCGGCATGACCGTCGCATCGCTGGCATGTGGCAATTCGACAATCGTCAAGCCAGCACCCCAGACACCTGCGACGGCTCGGTTGATCTGTGAAGCTTTGTGGGAGTGCGGCGTTCCTACCGACACCCTCCAATTCTTACCTGGCCCCGGCAGCACGGTGGGTGCCTACCTGACCGAAGACCCGCGAGTGGACGTCGTTGGTTTTACAGGCTCACGAGAGGTTGGATTTCAGATTCTCCGAGCGGCGGGGCAAATGACGCCGGACATTCCAAACGCGAAAAAAGTCATTTGCGAAATGGGAGGCAAAAACACCATCATCGTCGACTCGACCGCCGATTTGGACGAGGCAGTAATCGGCATACGCCATTCAGCTTTTGGTTTTGCAGGGCAAAAGTGTTCTGCTTGCAGTCGCGTCGTCGTCCTGCAGGATGCCTACGAACCATTCCTCAAACGGTTGATTGAGGCAACCTCGTCGCTCACGGTTGGCGATCCCTTAGATCCGGCAACGGACGTCGGACCGGTGATTGACGCAGCCGCAGCCGAAAAGATCCAGCATTACATTGAGATCGCTCAACAAGAAAACCACCTGGCATTGCGGGTTCCGGTTCCAAGGGGATTGGAGTTAGCCATTGGCAAGCCGGTGATCGGTCCCCATATTTTCACGCGAGTCCAACCGACCGATACGATTGCTCGTGAAGAAATCTTCGGACCTGTATTGGCCGTGATGGTGGCCGATTCATTTGAGCAGGCCATCGAAATCGCCAACCAGAGCCCCTACAAACTGACGGGTGGTGTCTTCAGTCGAACGCCTCGCCATTTGCAATATGCACGCCAGCAATTCCACGTCGGAAATTTATACCTCAACCAAGGCTGCACAGGTGCATTGGTTGGCCGCCAACCGTTTGGCGGCTTTGGCCACTCAGGGACAGGGACAAAAGCCGGCGGTTNCGATTACCTGAAGCATTTTGTGAATCCGNTGGTTTGCACGGAAAACACNATGCGTCGGGGTTTCGCGCCGGGGCTGAATTAGCCTAGACTCAGAGGCAGTACCGAGCTGTCGGCAATAGCTTTTGAAATCGCCTTGAGGATGAAGGATGAAAGCACTCGTCAAACGATCCGCGGAGGCGGGGCTTTGGCTGGAAGACGTCCCGGAACCTGTGATGGGCGTGAACGACGTCTTGATTCAAGTTGGACGTACGGGCATTTGCGGAACGGATCTCCACATCTACGAGTGGGACGACTGGGCGCAGAAAACGGTACCGGTTCCGATGGTCGTCGGCCACGAGTTTGTGGGCAAGGTGGTCGATGTTGGCTCAAATGTGACCGATTTCTACCCAGGTGATATTGTTTCCGGTGAAGGACATGTGGTTTGCGGCCGCTGTCGCAACTGTCTGGCGGGCCGACGTCATCTGTGTGCCGACACAAAAGGAATCGGCGTCAATCGACCGGGTGCCTTCGCGGAATACCTCGTGTTGCCGATGACGAACGTCTGGCCTCANGCTCCATCAATCGACTTGGACATCGCCACGATCTTCGATCCTTTCGGAAACGCGGTCCACACCGCTTTGTCATTCGACGTTCTGGGCGAGGATGTGCTGATCACGGGTGCTGGCCCGATTGGCCTGATGGCGACCGCGGTGGTTCGACATGCTGGAGCAAGATATGTGGTGGTCACGGACGTGAATCCGTTTCGCCTGGAGTTAGCTCGCAAAATGGGGGCAACGCAGGTCGTCGACGCGCGGCACGAAAAACTTGTGGACATCCAACACAAGCTGTCCATGCAAGAAGGATTTGACGTGGGCTTGGANATGTCGGGACACTCGGATGCCTTTCGCGAGATGCTCGGCAACATGTGTCACGGCGGCAAGATTGCGATGCTCGGCATTCCTCCGAAAAACATGACAATCGACTGGAATNAAGTTGTCTTCAATATGCTCACCATCAAGGGCATTTATGGTCGCGAGATGTACGAGACCTGGTACAAGATGACCGTGATGTTACAAAGCGGTCTTGATATTGCTCCCGTGATCACTCATCGATTGAATTACACCGACTTTGAAGAGGGATTCAAAACGATGCAAAGTCGTCAATCAGGCAAGGTCATTCTGCATTGGCAAGATTTATAGAACCGTCGGCAACGGAGTAAATCGTGGACTCATTTAATCACTCGATTCAATCAACGCTCGACGAGATTCGCGCTGCCGGACTCTACAAGGGCGAACGTATTATTCAGTCTTCGCAAGCGAATCGGATTACGGTGAGCAAGGATCAGACTGTCATCAACCTCTGCGCCAACAACTACCTGGGACTCTCCGATCATCCGGAAATTATCAGGGCCGCACACGAAGGCTTAGACCGTTGGGGGTTCGGCATGTCTTCGGTCAGGTTTATCTGTGGAACTCAACAGATCCACAAGACGCTTGAAGAACGACTTTCTTCTTTCCTTGGGATGGAGGATACGATTCTGTATCCATCCTGCTTCGATGCAAATGGCGGTCTTTTCGAAACTCTCTTGGGTCCAGAAGACGCGGTCATTTCCGATCAGCTGAACCATGCAAGCATCATCGACGGCGTCCGGCTTTGTAAAGCCAAGCGGTATCGCTACGCCAACAGCGACATGGATGACTTACGACGTCAATTGCAACAAGCCAAAGCTGATGGTACTCGTTATAAACTCATCACCACGGATGGTGTCTTCTCTATGGACGGATTTATCGCTCGGCTAGACGAAATCTGCGAGTTGGCCGACGAGTATCAAGCGATGGTTCACTTTGACGACTGTCACGCCACGGGTTTTCTGGGCAAGACAGGTCGCGGCACGCACGAATACCGCGGGGTAGTCGACCGAGTGGATCTGACCACGGGCACTCTCGGCAAAGCGATGGGTGGGGCAAGTGGTGGATACACGAGTGGTAAATCTGAACTCATCGATTTATTGCGACAGCGTTCGCGTCCTTATCTATTCTCAAATTCAATCGCTCCCCCGATCGTTGCCGCCTCCTTGAAGGTACTCGATTTGATTACTCAGTCAGATGAGTTACGAAATCGACTTCAGCAGAACACCACTCGATTTCGCCAAGGCATGACCGAACTCGGCTTCGAACTGCTCCCCGGTGAACATCCGATCGTTCCCGTGATGCTTCAGGATGCCAAGGTGGCCTCCGAAATGGCGGATCGTCTGTTGACCCACGGAGTATACGTCATTGGCTTTTCCTATCCAGTCGTCCCCAAGGGGCAGGCAAGAATCCGAACCCAACTTTCGGCGGCGCACACCTTGGACGATATCGACACAGCTATCGCAGCCTTTGCTGCTGTCAAAAGCGAGATGAACTTGAGTTAACCACAGCTCGGTGGTCTTGCGATTGGCAACCGCCAAGGACCAAAATGGTTCCTTCTCAATCGACACTTGTATCCTGCCCCCTAAACTTTGGCGTCTCAATCCAGGGAGAGATCCATGCAATTCCGGCAACCGACGGCAACCGAGATCTCTGAACTGGGACAGCTTGCCTCTCAGACCTTCGGATTTCCGCAAGCGAAGTTCGCATTAACGGTCGAGCGGATCGGTGCCGAAAACCTGCGAGTCGCCGTTGAGGACGGTAAGCTGAACGGTGGTCTCGCCGTTTATCGCCTCGAACAATGGTTGGGGGGCAGAGCGATTCCCATGGCCGGAGTGGCTTTGGTCTGTGTGCCGCCGACAACCCGCGCAGGCGGAACAGGTCGCTGGATGATGTCTCGGCTGCTGGAAGAGCTACAGGCCACAGGCACTCCTCTCGCAACTCTGTTCCCGTCGACCCAGGTTCCCTACCGGCGAGTTGGCTTTGAGCAAGCGGGAACCTGGAATCAATTCCAACTTCCACTTACCCAAATCGGACGTCAAAGACGCTTAGTGCAGATTCACGAAGTGCCTCTCGAAGCACAATCATTCCATTCGTTGGCGACCCATCGAGCCAGCATCAGCAATGGCAATCTCAGCCGCAGCCCAGGTATTTGGGATCGTTTATTTGCGCCCACCGATCCCGAGCATCCTGTGCGAGGTTATTTGTTGGGCGATCGTGACAATCCCGAAGGATACATCGTGTTCGAACAGAGTATGCCTCAGCGAATCGAAGACCGATGCCTTTTGGTTCGAGACATGTATGCGCGAACAGGCAAGGCAACGGAAACTCTCTGGGCGTTTCTCCACGGACATCGTTCGATTTTCCCGAACCTGCGTTGGTACGGTCCGCCGACGGACCCACTCCTGGCAGCCACAGAAGAGGCGCGTGCCATACCCGTCTTCAACGATCGATGGATGGTTCGTATGGCGGATGTCCCAGAGGCTCTCCAGCAGCGAGGCTATCCGGCCGGGGTGAAAGAAACCCTTGATCTTGAAGTGCGAGACGAATTAATCCCGGGCAATCATGGACGTTTTCAGCTGCGAGTCAGCGAAGGAAATGCGACGGTAACCCCTGGCGGCGATGGGAGTGTCCGAATCGACGTGGCCGCGCTAGCTCCATTATTCACAAGCTTTTTGAGTGCATCCAACTTGCAAACGCTAGGCCGCATTACGGCGTCTGATCAAGAATTGCAGCGAGCGGATGCGATTTTTGCGGGCCCCGAACCCTGGATGCCGGAGAAGTTCTAAGGCGTCGGCGTTTACCCTGCCACCGATTTCTCCTCGTCGCACCTGACATCATGAACAGGTCTCAACGGCCAACAGTTTTTTGGCACGATCGAAGAGCGGTGCAATTTGCTTTCGGCGACTACGATTCATGAATTCCTCGAACTCAATTCCGACGGACCACAAACCCATACCTGTGCGGCGTTGAGTCTTCACGCGTCCTCGAAAGAACCAGGGCTCTTGCGTCTCCTCTTCGCCGAACCAGAAGGCAACGAATAGCTCCTCTGTCTCAATCTCACGATCGACAACGATGCCAATTCCATGATCCGAAAGATCGCGGGTAAGGCCTACGAAGAGTCCATTCGCTGCGTCGTCGTCGTGCCCAAAGGGTCCCACCACGATCGGAATGGAGCGGGAATATCGTGATTCTGACCGGCTTTCCTCTGACCTTGGGCGATTGGGAGCTGTGAGATCGCAAATCCGATTGACGCAGGAAACCAATTCAACGAGGTTTTTTCGTTTGAATATGGAAAGCATGACTCGAATCCTCGGGCGATGGCGGCATTGATTCTTTTCCGTCGGTGCATAAAGGATAGGTTGTGCCCACCGCAATCCGCACTCGAGCGGCCGAAAAAGGTTGGGTTACACCGATCATGAGGGGAATTGAGGTCAAAAACCAAGCTGCTGGAAAACAGCTGTTCTAGATGTCAGCCTTGAGACAGAGCAAGCTGAACCCGAGAAGTTGGGGAGAACCGGTTGAAAGGCGCACAAAAAAGGCCGGATAACCGGCCTGGAAAGCGAGGCCGACGGGACTCGAACCCGCAACCACTGGATCGACAGTCCAGTACTCTAACCAATTGAGCTACGGCCCCTCGCTGAATTTGAGTNTCGAATTATACATCGTGGCTTTGTTGTCGCAAGGTCGTCTGATGCAATTTGTCGACAGCTTGCCTCTCCGACTCCACCATTCGTCAAAACCCCACCCAACATCCGACTCACAGGCCGAGCCTAGGCTACGTTGATTGCCACTCTTGTGGATCCTAGATGGTTTTCTGACAGCATCTTCGGCAAACCGTGACGTANATTACAGATAGGCAGCCGCAGACCGCGTTGGAGCTATCAAATGGGCTATATCGAACGCATGAGCAACAAAATGACGAGTTTGGTCGGACGAATGGACGGGACTGACTTGCTGGTGGTCGTCAGTCTGGTCATCGTGATCGGTTTTCTTTGCATGCGTGGCCACGGGTCACGGGTCAACTACTAGCTTGCTNGAACCGATCTCGGGNCCCAATCCTCGCCTCGCCCCCGCTGGCTAAACGCTGACCGGCCGATTACCAGACGCCATCTTCCGGGCTGTACCCATATTTGTCGGCACGCTCAAAGTCAGCCTCTGCCTCCTCGGGTCGGTCGAGCGCTTCATAGACGAGCCCTCGATGCTGGTAGAGGACCGCCAAGTTCTCGTTAATCCGTCGAGCCTGACGGTCAAGCAGGCGTTCGTCAACGCGCGATTGTTTTTGAAGTTCCGGTCTTTTCATCACAAAACTGGACCGCTCATCTTCAGCCATCTGAACGGCCCGCTCCATGTCGCGAAGGGCTTCGTCGAAATCACCATTCAAATAGTAGAGGTAGCCGCGCGTGTCTAGAAAAGCCGCATTATCTTCCGTTCCCAATGCGTCAAAGGCAGCCTGAATATCTTCGAGACCCTCGGTGATCTGGACATTACCGAGTGCCCGGGCATAGGCACGCGCATTGAGCGATTCGGCCCGTTCGGAGGCAGACTTTGATCTTTCTACCAGCAAATCGGATTCGGCAATGGCTTTTTCATGGTGCCGCTGTCGCTGATGGACGAGCATTCTTCGGAGCAGCGCGGGGCGAAAATCCTGTCCATTCGACTGCAACGCAACCTGACAATCGTCCATCGCACCCGGAAAATCTTTTTGCTGCAATCGGATGTCGGCGCGTCGAACGTACAAATCGCCATCTTCTGGATCCCACTCGATCGCCTTGTCCAAGTCGGCCTCAGCAGCTTCCAGTTCATCNAGGAGATCATGTTCCATGGCTGCGGCGANATACCAGCGGGCGATCTCTGGTCGCAGGCCGAGGAAAACGACCGGTCCGAGTGCGATAAGCAGGCAAACGGNGATCGCGATGCCGCTCCCAAATCGCCGTCTTGCCGGAGGCTTGAGTGGAAAATCACCATTTTTTATCGGGCTTTGACGGCCATCTTCCATCGGACACATTCCGCTTTCATCGAAGAGTACCAACCGCCAGCGAGCGGTTACCGAAGAACCGACGCCGGAAAAGTTGTAGGCTACTTGTAGCCTGTGCCATCGACAAGCCCAGGTGTCCGGGTAGAATCGGTAGCGGATTTGACAATTGCTCAGACGCAGCAGCCACGCTCAATTTGAGCTTCCAAAGGGTTCTCGTGAGTCTGAGGTTGTCCCCATATCAACCAATACAAAGGACATTGGAGATTGGACGATGCCGCTGTATGAAATCGAGACGACGGCCCACATCATCATCACGTGGGCCGACGGTGAAGACGACGCGACTCAGGTGGTGAAGGATGCTTATCCCAATGATGATGTGACTCGCATGACAAAACGCCCTCGCGACACTTGGGTAATCTCGAAGGCCGCTCTCGGTATCGCCGATAAGGTAGACCCCTGCTCCGTCGCCCGCGACTGCCTTTCCAAAGCCGCTGGTGACAAAGTTCACGCAATTCGACTGTACATGCAGGAAACGGGGGTCGACCTGCCGGCAGCACGGAAGGTCATCGAATCCAACATGGTCATGGGCTGGTAATTGCCCATCACAAGACAATCACTAAGCCGGTCAAACCGATCGGCTTTTTTATTTCAACGATTCGGATTCCCGATCGTTGCAGTGCTCATATTTTTACATAAGGCCTCTTCACAGGCTCNGGAAAACAAGCGAGGAGAATTAGCCATGTCTTTGTTTTCGCTAAAGGATCGCGTTGCTCTGGTCACAGGCAGTTCAACTGGACTTGGTAAGGCGGCGGTGTTGGCATTGGGTCAAGCGGGAGCGAAAGTCGCGATTAACTACTACAACAATGACGAACGAGCGAACGATACATTACAAGAAGCTCGGGACGCTGGCGTCGATTGCATGCTCGTCAAGTCCAACGTCATCGACGAATCGGATGTCGATCGCATGTTCACCGAAATCGAAGCCAATCTGGGTGCGGTCGACATCGTTGTCGTGAACGCCACTCCTGATCAACCTCAACGCCCCATCGAGGAATATGATTGGNATTTCTACCAACAGATGCTCGATTTCTTCGTGCGTAGCCCGTATCTCCTCACCCGTCGAGCGTTACCGCACATGCGTGGCCAGAAATGGGGTCGCATCATCAATATCACGAGCGAAGTTTTCCATCGGAGTGTCTCACCCTTCAGTGCCTATGTCGCTGCCAAAGGTGGACAAATCGGATGGACTCGCAGTATGGCCAGTGAATTGGCTCCCGATGGAATCACCGTGAACTCGGTCGCACCCGGCTGGATTCCGGTAGAGCGCCACGAGAGTGATCCTCAGGAGATGAAGGACAGTTACAAGGCCATCATCCCCATGGGTCGCTGGGGGCTCCCGCAAGACGTTGCCTACGCGATCGTCTATTACGCCAGTAACGAAGCATCGTTTGTGACGGGACAGACGATCTGCGTGAACGGTGGAAATACCCCGTGGTAGACAGAAGGCCCTCATCAACAGAAGGCCCTCGTAATCGCCACTAGCGATAATCCGGCGACAACCGTCCGGAAGTGGCTCCCGACTCCCAACCGTCGTCAGGATATTGGCTGGCACCCGTCGACGGATATTGCCCAGCTCCGGTGCTCGGATACTGCTCCGTGCCCGTGGTGGGGTACGAATCCGAACTCGTGCTCGGATATTGTTCCGCGCCCGTGGTNGGATATTGCATCGAAGATTCGACCCTCTCCGAGCGACCGGTCGGATATGACGCCGGTGTCACTCGACGATTTTGATTCAGAGTTCCACTCTGAATCTGACCCTCTTGGCCCAGGCGACCGGTACTCCCAGGACGCCAGGGTTGAGCCGCTCGTCGTGGTCGCGAGTATTGAGGCTCATCTGAGACAGTTCCAGCATTAGCAGGCTGCTGAGCTGCGGGAAAATCGCCTCCGCCCTGCGTTTCGGCTGGATAGCTATTTCCATCGACATAACCTGGTCCGTCGACAGGAGTCGCATCGGAATAAACATCGACATCCTGTGGCGGCAAGCTACCGGCCTGTTGATCCGCATATCTAGACGGCGACGTGTCGCCGAACATCTCCGCTGCACCTTCAATCGCAGCCGATGCCCCGTCCACCGCATCTCCATATGNTTCTCGAGCTGCTTCAGACAGTTGATCTACGCCATCTCCAACCGAATCCCGAAGAGTATCGATCTGGTTTCGAGTGAAATCACCGATCTCACCCGCTTTCTGAGACACCGCTTCTGCTCCTTGCCGGAACTGCCCGGTAACCTCATCTTGCCATTGTGAATCGGCTCCATAACCAGGAGCACCTGCCTGGAAATCCTCCATCGGCGGCTCCATGGATTCCGTGCTTGGATCATACGCCGGCTGCCCAAGTTGCTCGAACTCAGGATTTGCATCCGCCACAACCGTGTTGTTCTGCTCCGGTGCGCCGTAGGGATCAGCGTAGGTGTTGTCGTAATTGTCTTGATAGCCGTTGTAGGAATTCTCTTCCTCATAACGGTAGGGATCAGCAGCGGGTTGACTCGCATAGCCAGGATCAACAACCTCCTGCGGTTGTTCGGCTGCATAATCTTCGCTGTAAAATCCCTTTTGAGTTCCGCCTACCGCTGCTCGATTGACGGTTTCGTCTTCCGTGTAACCAGAAGTCGCATCACGAGCGGTATTGCTCGTGACTGCAACATTTTCGTCATAGGGAGAGGGATATCCCGTCGACGGATAGTCGCCTGCCACCGGATCTACATCCGTAGAAGCCACTCTCTCTTCGGCAGCAATCATCGGCCCTTCCGAAGCAACGACTGGAATGGCATCTTTCGAAGGAGGCGGTAGTTCGACTTGAGGAGCATCGCCTTCCCAACCGGGGAATGAGCTAGCGTCTTCGGTCGCTAACCAGTTCATGCCAGGAACTTTTGCCAATCCGTTTCGAGTGCTCTGACAGCCGACGGACAACATCGAAAAGCTGACAAGCATGACCACAACGCATCGTGCAGGGTGGTGCAACATGAATCGCATGATTGAGCCTCTTGATTATTCGAGGAAGTTCGTGAACGAACGTCTCGAAAAAAACCTGGTCAAATGATGAGGTGACAGAAGAGTTATTTGTTTGGGTATTCGGTCAATCGCGACCTATTGCCAAAGCTGATCCGCAAATTTTCGCCAACTCTTACAATAGATCCTCCGAAACCAAAGCGGCGGGATGATAGGCGGCGATGCAGATCGGGTCAAGCGAAGTACACCAAGAAATATCGCAATGGATGAATTACGCGCGAGCTATCGTTGCAATCATCGACAGCGAGGCTGCCCCTACTTCCAAGAAAAAAGCCTTGGCTCTTTCAAGCCAAGGCTTTTCATGNTTCATTATTCTTTAGACGTCCTAGCGACGCTGTCAATCACTTCGCGGCAGCAAAGCGTTGTGCCACTTCCTGCCAGTTGATGACGTTGAAGAAAGCGGCGACGTAGTCAGGACGACGATTCTGATACTTCAGGTAATAGGCGTGTTCCCACACGTCCAAGCCGAGAATTGGAATACGTCCTTCCATCAGCGGACTGTCCTGGTTGGGACTACTTTCGACCAGCAACTTTCCACCNTCAACGCTGAGCCAGGCCCAACCACTTCCGAACCGGGTTGCTGCGGCCCCCGAAAAGGCTTCCTTGAATTTGTCAAATCCGCCCAAATCAGAATCGATCGCGGCCATCAACTCACCCTCCGGATTGCCTCCGCCATTCGGCGAAAGAACGGTCCAGAACAACGAGTGATTGGCATGACCACCACCATTANTGCGAACAACGTTGCGAATGTTCTCGGGAACGACATTCAAATNGGAAACAAGATCTTCAATCGACTTGCTTTCCAAATCCGTGCCCGCGATAGCATCGTTGACCTTGGTGATATAGGCCTGATGATGCTTGGTGTGGTGAATCTGCATGGTTTGGGAGTCAATGTGTGGCTCCAAAGCTTCGTAAGCGTAGGGCAATTCAGGCAATGAATAGGCCATGATGATTTCCTGTCTGTGAATCGAGCATCCAAATTGTTTTCAACCCAACAACCGTTCGTCGGGCAGTCGTTATTCGTATTGGTCTCCGATTCCAAGGTCGACAACTCAGTTCGCCGACAATTTACGACGATCCGGCCGCCAATCCTCCTTGGAGGAGGACACAGCCCTTGGAAGAGAACACAGCTTGGAAAGCCAGGNAAAACTGCCAGTTCACCGCTGAAACGGTCCTGCTTTTGGTGGCTTTCGGCACTGATTCCCGGCCAGCGTACCCCATTCGCCAGGGTCTGACAATGAGGGCAACNAGCACGGATACAGTCGTCAGCACCGGTCGATTACGCGTGTTTGGCTGTCAACTTCGCGCGTAGCATATCCACAATCAAGGTGGCTTGCTGATCCGTAGAAACTCGACGATCACGGTTTCGGAGTGGGCGAATTTTCAAATACACCATGGTATTCCACGCATCCGGCTGATGAGTTCCGTCTGCCGCTTTGGCGGACAAGCTNCATTCGATGGCAAAAGCCGTGGGACGGTCCGATAGCCGACGATGCGTCAGAAAGGCCTGCGTGTCGACCGACAACAGGACATTTGTGCTATCGCAGTGAACGATTTCGAGAGCGTTCTCCACCGCAAATCCCTGAATCCTTTCCAAAACCCGGGCTCTCGAATCTCGAACCTTCAACACATGCTCGACCGAGGATTCCAGTGGTGGCTGCTGAGACCAACCATGACGTATTCGAGGATCATGAAGCCCGTCCACGGGCTCGGCAAGCAGAAAGGAACTGACTCGATTTCGCCCAAGTTTTTTCGCTTGATAAAGCGCCTGATCGGCGCGATCCAACATCGCCTCCGGATCGTCACCNTATTGTAACTCAGTCACTCCAANACTAGCCGTCACGTTTTGATTTANAAGAGCCTCATGCTCCATCTTTGCCAATTCGCACCGCATCGATTCTGCACGTTGAATTGCCATCGTNCCATCGCAGTCCGGACANAGAACAACAAACTCCTCCCCGCCGTAACGCATGACCCAATCATCTTTGCGAGACAATCGTTGTAATAAGGTGGCGAAGGTGACGAGCACATCATCACCCGCCTGATGACCATAATGATCGTTGACTCGTTTGAAAAAATCGATGTCCGCAATAATGACACTGCACGTCGTCCCATTCCGACGGCAGGCAGCGATCATTTCGGCGAATTTACGATCGAANAGATTTCGATTATTGAGGCCGGTCAAGCCATCGGTAGTGGCCTGCTTGTGAAGCACCTGGACTTGATCTCGCAAATGAGTTTCGGAAGAAATGTCTCGTAGCAAAATGATCGCGCCGCAACAGACTTCCGTTTGGTATTCGTCGGTAACAACGTGAGCATTAATCTCGATCGAGAGTCGCTTGTCGTTCGGCCGGCGAATCGATCCGAGCAGGCAATTTTGGCGGTTCTGACGGACCACCTGGTCGACCGGACAGCGAGCATCACGAATCACGTTCCCACTCAAATCCCGCAGATCCAANTCAGCACAGTCCCACATCCGATTCAGAACGTTCACTGCGGGAATACCCGTCAGACGTTCGGCAGCCTGGTTCCATGCCACAATGCGTCCTGACACATCGGTGAAGATAACTCCATCTCGCATCGACTCAATCAGTTTCACGGGAAAGATCGTCGCCAAAACATGCGTATGGAATCCTGAAAGCGGTTGCGTTATCGCCCATGGGTTCAGGCCTGGATCAACCGGTGCTGACGNATCCACTTGGGCGTCCGTGAGTATCTGTTTTGAAATCTCGGCAAATTCCTGAACGAGTTCCGGGTCGAATTGCGTGCCAGCGAATCGAAGTAATTCTGACAAAGCCACTTCGTGAGTCATAGCCGGACGATATACCTGATGGGTCGTCATCGCATCGAAGGCATCGGCGACCGCCAGCATGCGGGCTCCCAGCGGAATCTGCTTACCGCTCATCTCATGCGAACCGCCGTTCCCATCAAATCGAACGGACGCGTATTTCACGATATCCATGATCGACGAATGCTGAAGGCAAGACGCGAGAATCTGTTGGCCAGCGGACCAATGCTGGGACATCAATGCAGCTTCCTCGCTCGTCAAAGGTCCCGGTTTCGTCAACACTCCATCCGGAACGGAAATCTTGCCAACGTCGTGGAGAAGAGCCGCAACTTCAATTTCATCAATCTGGTTCGCCGGCAAGTGCAACAACCGTGCGAAAGACACAGTCCCCAAGGCCACTCGCAAGCAATGCGAGGCGGTCGGTGCATGCTTGGCTTGCAGCGCCGTAAAGAGNCCGCTCCCAACGCCAAGCCTAGCTCGAATCAGTCCGTCTTTGTCTCCAAGGATCGTCGCAGCGGCGGATTGAGCCGCTCGCTGGGCTCCCGACATGCCATTCCATGAAGAGGATGTNGTGGCGTCGAAAGAGGCGTCAACGNGACGGGGAGAATCGCCAACGGACTGAGGCTCATAATTCGAACTAACAAAGGTGCCATTCACGGAAATTTCGGCTCGTCAGACATGGCGTCGTCATCCGCTCGCATCCTGCTAGCAGTCGACGATCGGGGCGCAAGGTGTGCATCTTTCGAAGAGATACAAAAGAGTAGCTTTTGGAGGGTCAGGGTCAAACTTCCNCCATCAACTTGGGCCTGCAGAAAGGTGCCCAAACGAGTGAGAAAAGTACCGAGCGGTAATTTTTACAGCACTCGATTTGCCGACAAAACGGCTTTCAAGTCTTCGAATGTGGTTGGGCTGAAATGAAGAGATTGAAGTCAATCTCTCAGAGATCCGATTTTAATTGGTGCGGATATCTGAAACCCGACTGGGGTTATCGTCAAAAACTCAGCTAGCTCGAAACTATGATCGGAATGAAAAATCGTGGTGACCGACGACGTCGTGTGCTCGCCGACGAGCGGCTGATGTCCTCGGATCGAGAATCATCCGTCGATACGAGTAACAAGAGCCAGGCCAACGGGTCTGCGCCTCGATACGCTGCCGCAGCGCTTGNCGAGCACCAGCCTCGAATCTGCGATTTCCTGCCATTGCGACCTTGGACCATGATGATCTGGTTTCTGGTCGGGACGACGCTTGTTGTGGGTCACGCTACGCTTTTCGTTCTGCATCGCAGCTACAGCGGGCAGATCGGCATTCACCTGGCTCCCTTTGAACTGATCGGTCCCAGCACCCTGACGACCTGGACTTCCTCCTTTCTGTTGATCATCTCAGCAGTGATTGCAACAGTGATCGTCCAGTTTCGTCGCCACCGAATTGACGATTATCGGGCGGAATATCGGGTCTGGTATTACTTTATCATTGGCCTGGTATTGGCCAGCATCAATGCATCCGTTGGCGGTCACGAAATCGCGTGGCATGCAACCGAGCAGGCGACACAAGCTTTTGAAATCAAGCATGCGGGCTGGTGGATGAACGGTCTTACCTCAGTTTTCGTCACATGCGTCGGCGTGCGTCTGCTGTTGGAGGTCCGAAGTTCCCGCGGCACGGTGGTCACAGGTCTGCTGGCTGGCTCAACCTACCTGACAAGCTGGCTAATCGCCGTAGACGTGCTCAACTTGCCAACCGAAAAAACGGCGATTTTAGCTGCCGGGATGGCCCGTCTGATGTCCCACTTTCTGCTGATGATGACGCTCGTCGTCTACGCTCGTTTTGTCTTTCTCGATGCCCAGGGCCTGCTCACGGGTGAGCGGTTGAAAGAGAAAACGCGTAAAAACAAAAAAGCAGAAAAGCAGGCCGCGGCAAACAAACTCAAGTTGGCAGCTGCCAGTAAGGGTTCCAAACCGAAGCCGGCATCANCTGAGAAGGAGGCGGAGCCTGCAGCCGCCCCGCAGGAGCGAGATTCAGACGAATATGACGTCGACGACCCGATCGACTCGCTGAAGCTGACCAAGTCCGAACGGCGCAAGCTACGAAAACAGAAGCGACGCGACCGCCGCGCAGCCTAGTGCAAAATAGGCTTCTAATCGGATCGAAAGCGATATCTAGCACGGATGCCACTTCTTGTATCTGCGAATTCTTCGTAGAATCTGCCGTCNAATGAGCGGCGTCTCGCGTTGCTCACCTGACACCCCCGGGAATCATCATGACCGTCCGAACACGTTTTGCCCCAAGTCCAACCGGCTATTTGCACATTGGTGGCGTCCGCACCGCATTATTCAATTGGCTGTTTGCTCGCCAGCACAACGGCCAATTTGTGCTGCGCATCGACGACACGGATCAACAGCGGAATGTTGAAGCCGCTCTCCAGCCAATTTTAGAAGGGTTTCGCTGGTTGGGCATCGATTGGGATGAGGGCCCGGAGGTTGACGGGCCTTACGGTCCGTATTTCCAGAGTCAACGAGCGGATCGATATCAAGCAGCGGTCGAAAAGCTTCTGGAAACCGGTGCAGCCTATCATGATTACGCTCGCCCCGAGGAGGTCCAAGCCGAGCGTGAGGCGGCTGAGAAGGCCAAGACTCAGTTTTCTTACAGTCGTACCTGGATGGCGGAATCGGCGGAACAACGAGCGGCCTATGAGCAAGAGGGACGGCAAGCCGTTGTGCGTTTGAAGATGCCCCGTGAGGGCAGTCTCATCATCTCCGACTTAATTCGTGGCGACGTGACTTTCGAATGGGCTCGTGAACAGGATCATGTGATTCAGCGAGCGGATGGTAGTTGTCTCTATCATCTCGCAACCGTGGTCGACGATCACGATTTTCAAATCAGCCATGTGATTCGTGCGGAAGAACATTTATCGAATACCCCCCGTCAGATCTTCATCGCGCAGTCACTCGGATATGAACTGCCGCAATTTGCTCATGTGCCCTACGTCGCGGAACCAGGCAGTCGCACCAAGCTCAGCAAACGCAAGCTCAGCAAGTATCTCAAAAATCGCGACTTCGCGAATCTCAACGATCTAGGCCTGAAGATTGCAGATCAGTTGGATTTGGAAACGGACACCGACACTTTCAATCCGGTGATCGTGGACTTTTATGAGCAAGTCGGTTTTCTTGCAGACGCCATTGTCAATTATTTGTTGTTGCTTGGCTGGTCGCTGGATGACCGCACAGAATTTTTCAGCCGCGAAGAGATGATTCGCGACTTTTCACTCGAGCGAGTCAATAAAGCACCGGCGAGCTTTGATTGCCTGAAGCTGATGGCCTTTGAGAAACATTACATGCAAGAGCTGCCGCTGAAGCAGAAGGTGGCGAAATGCCTGCCATTCCTTCAGCAAGCCAAGCTTGTAACCTCTCCGCCTCCATGCGACATCAGCGAAAAGGTTACGAAGATCGTCACAGCAGCCGGTGATCGCCTGACTGTCGCGGGTGACATCCTTGATTTCAAAGAGTTCTTTGTTGGAAACAACGAGTTTGAATATGAAGAAAAAGCCTTCGGCAAACGTTTAGAAAAGGCACCGGAGTCTGTTGAACTCTTGAGATCGTTTCGCGAGGTCCTGTCGGACGCAACCGCCTTCGATGCCGAAACACTCGAAATCTTGCTCAAAGGATTCGTTACCGAGAAAGAGATCAAGATTGGGCAGATCATTCATGCCTTGCGAGTGGCGGTAACCGGCAAGGGAGTTGGGTTTGGCATGTTCGAAACACTCGAAGTGCTTGGCAAAGACAGTTGCCTCAAGCGGATCGACCGGACACTCGCCAAGCTGCCGACCTGAATCTCGCAGCACCAGCACAATCCAACACACACAATTGCAGCGACCCAGGACTGGAGAAAAAGGGACCTGAAATGACGTCTTCCGACCGCCCGAGCGATTCCGAAAATCATTTGAATTTCGTCGAACAGATCGTTGTCGCCGACAATGAACAAGGGAAACATGACGGCCGTGTTCACACTCGATTTCCTCCCGAACCCAATGGCCACCTGCATATTGGACATGCAAAGAGCATCTGCCTGAACTTTGGACTCGCCCAAAAGTATGACGGCAAATGCAATCTTCGGTTCGACGATACGAACCCCACGAAAGAGAGTGACGAGTACGTCGCCGCCATCCAGGAAGATGTTCGTTGGCTCGGATTCGATTGGGAAGACCGTCTCTTCTTTGCTTCCTCCTATTTCGACCAGCTTTTCGATTGGGCGGTTCAGTTAATCAAGAACGGCAAAGCGTTCGTCTGCGACTTATCGGGAGACGAGATACGAGACTACCGTGGAACGCTCAATGAACCAGGTCGTGAAAGCCCCTTCCGCAACCGCACCGTGGAGGAAAACCTCGATCTTTTCCAACGCATGAAGGCCGGCGAATTCCCGGACGGATCTCATACGCTTCGCGCGAAAATCGACATGGCCTCGCCGAATCTCAATTTCCGTGACCCCGTGATGTACCNAATCCTACGCGCACATCACCATCGCACCGGGGATCAGTGGTGCATTTACCCGATGTACGACTTCACCCACGGTCAATCCGATTCAATGGAGAAGATCACGCATTCGATTTGCACGCTCGAATTTGAAGATCACCGTCCGCTGTACGACTGGTACATCGAGCAACTCGAGATTTTCCATCCGCAGCAAATCGAGTTTGCACGGCTCAATCTCACCTACACGGTGATGAGTAAGCGAAAGCTCTTGGAATTGGTCNAGGAAGGATCGGTCCAGGGCTGGGACGACCCTCGCATGCCCACCATTCAGGGGCTTCGCCGGCGGGGTTACACGCCGGAATCGATTCGCAAATTCTGCGAGACGATTGGAGTCGCGAAATTCAACAGCACGATCAACATGCATGTGCTGGAAAACAGCGTACGAGAACATCTCAACAAAACAGCTTCGCGAGTAATGTCGGTNGTACGCCCGATCAAGCTCGTCGTCACCAATTTCCCCGCCGATAAAGGTGAGGAATTGACCGCAATCAACAACCCCGAAGACGAATCGATGGGAACCCGCACCCTACCCTTCACACGCGAACTTTACATCGAGCGTGATGACTTCCGGGAAGATCCCCCTAAGAAATTCTTCCGCCTTGCACCCGGTCGAGAAGTACGTCTGCGGTACGCCTATATCATTGAATGCACGGATGTCATCAAGGATGAAAATGGCGAAATCATTGAGGTGCATTGCACCTACGATCCCGAAACTCGTAGCGGCATGCCGCAAGCCGGTCGCAAAGTGAAAGGGACCATTCACTGGGTTTCTGCTGAACATTCGTTGGAAGCCGAAGTCAGACTTTACGATCACCTCTTCTCCAAACCCGATCCTTCTGAGGTCGATGAGGGTGGTGATTACCGCGACAATCTGAACCCCAATTCTCTGGAAGTCGTGACGAACAGTCGCGTCGAGGGTTCGTTGGAGTCGGTAACCGCGGGAGACCGTTTCCAGTTTGAACGATTAGGTTACTTTTGCGTGGATCAAGACTCCAAGCCAGGAGCCTTGGTGTTCAACCGCACCGTTCCTCTGCGAGACAGCTGGGCAAAGATCGAAAAGAAATCCAAATAAGAGGGCGNTAACGCTTGGACATCACCAGATAAGCGTCGTTTACAAATTCGATTTGCCCCAATTGGAGCCAAAGCTCTATACTAGCCGGCCCACCAGATGTTGCTTTCTACCTCAACGGATGGGCCATGTTGATTCGTTTTTTCATCTTCGTTTTTGCCGTCCACTTCTATCTCGTCGTTGATGCATTCGGGTCCGAGCCCCAACACGATTTTTTCGAGGCAAAGATTCGACCTATTTTGGTCAAGCATTGCTACGAATGCCATTCCCAGGAAGCAGGCGAAGTTCAAGGCGGACTGTATCTGGATTCGCGTGAGTCATCGCGAGTGGGTGGAGACACAGGTCCGGCCGTCGTTCCAAAAGAGTTAGACAAAAGCTTGTTGTTGCAGGCCATTCGTTACGACGGACTGGAAATGCCCCCCGAAGGCAAACTTTCCGACCACGTGATCGCTGACTTTGAACAATGGATCGCAGCAGGTGCTCCCGATCCACGCGAAGGCCAAGCGGAAGCCGTGGCAAAACCAACGATCGATTGGNATAGCGCGAAATCATTCTGGGCGTTTCAAACACCTCAACCGCAACAGCTCCCTCATGTCTCGAATCCGGCTTGGCCCTTGCAAAGGCATGATTACTTTATTCTCTCGGAGCTCGATGCGGCGCAAATCNCCCCAAGTCAAAGCGCCGATCCAGCCACGCTGCTTCGTCGGCTTTCCTTTGACCTGATCGGCCTACCACCGTCTGGTGACAGCGTTTTTTCCGATCGCGAATTATCGGAACTCGATTATGAACGGTACGTCGACCATCTGTTGGCGTCACCTCGCTTTGGCGAGCGTTGGGCCAGAATGTGGCTTGATCTCGCTCGCTTTGCCGAAGACCAGGCACACATCGTGGGCAACAACAAGTCGCTCTTCTACCCCAACGCATATCTCTATCGGGATTGGGTCATCCAAGCCTGGAACACCGATATGCCCTACGATCGCTTCCTTCGTCTGCAGCTTGCCGCGGACCTGATCGAGCCGGAGGATGACCGACACCATGTCGCCCTCGGCTTCATCGGACTTGGCCCCAAATACTACGATCGCAAACGATTGCAAGTGAAGGCTGATGAATGGGAGGACCGCGTCGACACGGTTTCTCGCGGCCTCATGGGACTCACCGTTGCATGTGCGCGTTGCCACGATCACAAATTCGATCCGATTGCAACCGAAGACTATTACGCTCTTGCGGGAGTCTTCGCCAGCACAGAGATGTTCAATCGTCCAGACCCTAATCCGAAACCACCCGAAACGGAGAAGGCAAAAGAAAAAAACGCGAAGAAGAATGCCCCTGATTCGACCATGCACATCGTTCGCGAGGGAAAGCCGACCGACTTGCGTGTCTTTGTACGAGGCGACGTCAACAACCCAGGCGAGGTAATCCCGCGAGGATATCTGAGAGTCCTGAGTGAGCAAGAACGTATCACGTTTCAAGAAGGCAGTGGGCGATCCGAATTGGCGCGCATCCTGACCGACCCAGCGAATCCGTTAACCACTCGTGTCTTCGTCAATCGAGTTTGGGGACAACTCATCGGAAAACCATTGGTTGCTACCCCCAGCAATTTCGGATCGCTCGGCGAAACACCCACTCATCCGCAACTCCTGGACGACCTCANCGCACGTTTCGTTTCCAACGGATGGTCGCTCAAATGGCTGGTGCGTGAAATCGTCACCTCCGCAACCTATCGACAGTCGAGCATTCCATCCGCCGAGCAGGTAGAAGGCGATCCGGAGAATCGGCTGGTGAGCCGCATGAATCGTCGTCGCCTGGAGATTGAAGCATGGCGCGATCGTATTCTTTCGGTGTCAGNTGAACTGGAAAACCCGATCGGCGGCCCTTCGATCGACCCTCAGGACCCGACGCATCGAAAACGAACCGTCTACTCCAGGGTCAGCCGCTTCAAACTTGATCCCATGCTTGCCATGTTCGATTTCCCGGATGCGAACGTGCACGCTGAGATGCGCGTGCAAACGACAACTCCGTTGCAAAAACTTTTCGTGATGAATCACCCGTTCACCATTCATCACGCGAAACAAATTACCGACCAACTCCTCGAGTCTGCGGATGATCCAGCCGAGCGAATCACAAAGTTGTACGGTCGCGTGCTGGGCCGCAATCCTACTTCGGAAGAGTCGGAGCTCGTTGAGGAATTCTTGGCAGGCGGCTCCGAACCGACACGCGATCACTGGGTTCAAGTCACCCAAGCACTTATCGCATCTAATGAGATGTTATTCCTGGATTGAATCATGCACGAACATTCGCCTTCAACACCCCCAACGATTCCTCTAACGCGGCGAGAAATGCTCGCTCGTTCGGCAGGTGGCTTCGGGATGCTGGGCCTCGCCGGCGCGCTCAACGCGGCGACACCGTCGAATGTGTTTGCTCGTGAACAGATCATTCATTTTGCGCCGAAGGCAAGACGCGTCATCTTTCTCTTTATGAATGGTGCACCGTCTCACGTGGACACCTTTGACCCGAAACCTGCCTTGGCAAAATACGAAGGACAAAAGCCGGAAGGAAAACTTTTCAAGGCGGCCAAAGCGGGCTACATGCCCTCGCCTTTCCGATTCTCCCGATATGGAGAGAGTGGCGTCGAGATGAGCGAACTGTTGCCGCATTTAACAAGAGTCGCAGATGATCTCTGTGTCCTCCGCGGCTTGCATACAGACGTTCCTAACCATGAACCTGGTCTGCTGATGATGAGTTCGGGCAATCAGCAGCCAATTCGCCCCTCGCTTGGCTCCTGGGCTTCCTACGGCCTGGGAACCGAAAATGAAAACCTGCCAGCCTTCGTCGTCTTGTGCCCTGGGCGCCCGGTCGTCGGACCTCAACTTTGGTCGAACGGTTTTCTGCCAGGCGAACACCAGGGAACGGCAGTCAACACGAGTGACTTGAACGTCGAGAAACTAATTGCCAACCTACGTCATCCAAACCTGGACCGAGCTCAGCAANGACGGCAGGTGAATCTGATTCAGGCAATCAACCGCATCCATCAGCGTCCGCGCGCAGACGACGAGCGATTAGAGTCGCAGATTCAGTCGATGGAAATGGCATTCCGAATGCAGATGGAAGCCGCCGAGGCCTTTGACGTGGCCCACGAAACTCAAAAGACGCGGGAAGCCTACGGCATGACAGATTTCGGACAATCATGTCTTCTTGNTCGACGTCTCGTTGAACGTGGAGTTCGCTTTGTGCAGGTCTATTACGTAGATCGTAAGAACAAACAGCCGTGGGATACTCACCAGGACAATAACGGAAAACACCGGAAGCTGTGTGCGGACAGTGACCGCGCTTCCGCCGCGCTGTTGACCGATTTAAAACAACGTGGACTTCTGGACGACACCTTGGTCGTCTGGGGTGGCGAATTTGGTCGTACCCCCTACGCTCAACCCCACAAAAACAACAAACCAGGGCGTGATCACCATCACACGGGTTTCTCAATGTTTCTGGCAGGTGGTGGAACGAAGGGTGGTTTGACCTACGGGAACACGGATGAGTTCGGCATGAATGCGGTCGAAAACCGTCTGCATGTCCATGATCTCCATGCCACCATCCTGCATTTGATGGGAATCGATCACAAGCGTCTTACCTATCGCTATTCGGGTCGTGATTTCCGACTCACCGACGTCTACGGTCGAGTAGCCGACGAGATCATCGGCTAACGGACTGTTTTCGGAGCCTCGTCAGACGATCGAGTTTGCCTACAATAACTGACACGTAGATCTACATCCGAATCCAGGAAACCGAGTGTGCTCTCCACTATTTTCATTAATCTTGCGGTTCTGCTCGTCTTGAGTCTGTTGCTGTGGTGGGTCAGCGTCCTCTGGCGGGACTCGAGTATTGTTGACCCCTGCTGGGGATTCGGATTCGTCGTCGCTGTCTGGTTGACCGCGTTGCAGAGCGTGTCCTGGCAATCGAGAAGTATCCTGTTGCTGACGATGGTCTCGATCTGGGGGCTACGACTCACCGCTTACCTCGCCTGGCGGAACCATGGCAAGGAGGAAGATTACCGGTACCGTCAGATGCGTGAGCATCATGGGGCGAGGTTCTGGTACGTCAGCCTGTTTACCATTTTTTGGTTGCAAGCGATTTTGCTCTGGTTTATTTCCCTCCCCTTACAGGCCACCCTGGTAGGCTCTGCCGACAACTCCACGGTCTTGTCCTGGCTGGACATGACAGGAATCGCCCTCTGGTTTGTCGGAATGATCTTCGAATCGGTCGGTGACCTACAACTCGCAAAATTCAAAGCGAACCCCAACAACGCAGGCAAGGTGATGGATCGTGGACTCTGGCGTTACACGCGTCATCCGAATTATTTCGGAGACTTTTGCGTCTGGTGGGGTTTCTACCTGGTCGCTGTTGCTGGTGGCGCAGCCTGGACACTCGCTAGTCCAGCCTTGATGAGTTTTCTGTTGATCCGAGTTTCGGGGGTTCGCCTTTTGGAAAAAACCATCTCCGATCGCCGCCCGGCCTATCGGGACTACATGCAACAGACGAACGCCTTCTTTCCTGGTCCGCCACGCCGCACTTCGCAGTGACTACTCCCACCTGCTCGAAAACGATAAACTTAGGAATTCGATTCGGTCTAACAACGAGTGACGATTCATGATCGATTGCCTCATTGTGGGTGGCGGTATCATCGGTCTCTCGGCGGCCTATGAACTGGTCCGCCGTGGAGCAACTGTCCGCATTATCGATGACCAGCGCAGTCAGCGAACGGCGTCGTGGGCAGCTGCCGGCATTTTGCCGCCGCCCATTTCACGTGCCACTCATGACGCCATGGAACAATTACGAGACATGAGTCACGAGTTGTATCCGGGCTGGTGCGAGCGATTACAACAGGAGAGCGGCATCGACGTCCAGTTCGCTCGCAGTGGAGGCATCTATGTGGCTCGTCGCGTCGGCGAAACCGCCTCGTTAGCAGCGGCGCTCCAGCAATGGCAGGTCGACGGTGTTGAATTGCACGAAATCAATATTGACTGGATTCAAGAACACGAACCTGCTCTGAACACCTCGCCCCCCTTTCGCTCGGCTTACCTTCTCCCTGACGAATCGACCGTGTGCCCCCCGAAACTCTTGTCGGCTTTGCAACAGTGTCTGCAGGATTCGGGAGTACAAATCGACAGGGATGTTCGTCTTCACGGCTGGAACCGACACCAATCCCGCGTGGAATCGGTAGCCACGTCCTGCGGAACGATCTCAACGGGTCACATCTGCGTGGCGACGGGTCCGTGGTCACACGAGACACTCTTCGATCTGGAAATTGATCTGCCTGTTGAACCTCGCCGCGGGCAAATGCTCATGTGGGAGTTTGACGAACCGATCATTCATCGAGTCATCAACGAAGGACTTCGCTACCTGGTCCCTCGACCGGATGGCAAACTACTCGCCGGCTCGACCGTGGAAGATGTTGGGTTCGACGATCAGGTGACGGAAGCAGGGCTTGCTGAATTAACGCAATTCGCCAATGGCTTGATTCCAGCGTTGGAGGAACACCCTCCGACTCAGAGCTGGACGGGATTGCGTCCCTTTTCGAGGGATGGCTTTCCCTACCTGGGGCGGCTCCCGAACTACGAAAATGTGCTGGTCGCCACCGGCCATTTCCGCAGTGGAATTCATCTCGCTCCTGCGACTGCCCAGGTGATCAGTGATCTACTGGCTGGCATGCCCATCGAATGCGACCTCCAAGCTTTCGCGCCGACGCGTACCTAGGGGATCAGGGCATTCGCTTATTGCCCAGTTGTTGCGACAGCGACTCAAATTCGTGATCGTCCCAGAGAATTGAGTCATTGGCGAGTTAAATCGAGCTTGGTGTGGTTGCCGAAATGACGGCTCGCACCCGATAATCATGGGACGAGTTCAAAGGTCTACCCATGGGAAGTAGGTATCTGAATGTCGAGTGAGACTCCGAAGAAAATCGCGATTCTCGGAGGCGGTCCGATCGGTCTCGAGGCAGCTCTCTACGCCCGATTTTTGGGATTCGAGGTGACGGTCTTCGAACAGGGCAAAATTGCAAATAACGTGGCATCCTGGGGTCACGTAAAAATGTTCAGCCCGTTCGCGATGAATTCATCCCCTCTGGGGGTCGCCGCGGTTTCGGCACAGGACACCCAGTATTCAGCTCCCTCAGCCAACGATCTATTGACGGGCGATGAATTCCGCGAACGTTATTTGTTGCCTTTGGGCGAGAGCGACCTGCTGGTCGATCATGTCCAAACTCAGACGCGCGTTTTGTCGTTGGGACGTCAAGGATTCCTGAAAAATGACGCCGTGGGTCAACCCAACCGTTCTGCTGTACCCTTTCGGCTGCTCACGGTGGATTCCGACGGCAGCGAGTCGTTTCACCATGCGGATGTTGTCATCGATTGCACCGGCACCTGGAATCAACCTCGTCAGCTTGGGCCGTCGGGCATTCCGGCAATAGGTGAGCGATCAACCACAGAGGAGATTGAATACCGGATCCCCGATTTCCAGCAGCAGGAATCGCTTTATGGAAATCGTCACACGCTGTTGGTTGGCAGCGGTTACTCGGCGGCCACAACCCTGACAGGTCTCTCGGAACTTGTGACTCGATATCCGGAAACGCGAGTCACCTGGGTCACACGCGATGGAACCGCTCGGCCATTCAGCCCGATTCCAGAAGATCCACTGGTGGAACGGAGCAAGCTGACGGAAACCGCAAATCAACTCGCTCAAGATGCCAACTTCGTGCGACACCTGCCCGGCAGTTCGATCAAGGCCATGCAGAAGAGCATTACCGGCAACTGGAAGATTGAAATCGAGGGCTCACACGAACAGCTTGTTGAGTGCGACCAGGTGATTGCGAACGTCGGCTTCAAACCGAACATGGAAATGCTGAGTGAATTACAGATTCATCAATGCTATGCGTCTGAAGGCCCCATGAAATTAGCAGCCATGTTGTTGTCGTCGTCAGCAACGGACTGTCTTCAGCAGCCGAAAACTCAAGCAGAAACTCTCATGACCACCGAGGTTGATTTTTACCTTTTAGGAAGCAAGAGTTATGGACGCAATTCCCAATTCTTGCTCGCATCTGGCCTGACCCAAATCCGTGAGTTGTTCACCGTCATTGCCGGGCGGGACGAATTAAACCTTTACGATACAATCCAACCAAGTCCATGACCCATGCTGCTGACACACCGGGGGTTTCCCTGCATCACTTGGATCAACTCTGGTTTCAAGTCGCAGGGACACTCTGCAATCTAACCTGCGATCACTGCTTCATCAGCTGCAGCCCGCAAAACGACAGCTTTGGCTTTCTTTCCTTGGAGCAAGTTCGCAAGCGACTCCAGGAGTCGGTCGCTCTAGGAGTGAAGGAGTACTACTTCACGGGAGGTGAGCCCTTCTTGAATCGTGAAATGGTCGAGATTCTTGAGGAGACATTGCAGTATGGACCGGCGACTGTCCTGACCAATGGAACCGTGCTAAAAGATGAGTGGCTCAACCGATTACGAGCGGCAGCGAATGCGAGCCTGTTCTCGCTTGAGTTCCGAGTATCGGTCGACGGTTTTTCACCGGAGACAAACGACCCGATCCGAGGTGCGGGCACCTTTGATCGGGCGATGAGAGGCGTCGTTCGCCTGGTCGATCATGGGTTCCTGCCGATAATTACGGCCGCGCGGACCTGGGCTGATACGGAAGAAACTGCCGTTGTCAATCAGTTCGTCGACACACTGAAGAAGGCTGGTTATTCGCGTCCTCGCTTGAAAATCCTACCGACCCTGCAACTTGGAGCTGAAGAAAACCGAACGCATGGCTACCGAGAGGACGAGCGAGTCACCGCAGAAATGTTGCAAGATTTCGACGTTGACCATCTCATCTGCTCACACAGTCGCATCGTGACGGACCGAGGAGTCTATGTCTGTCCGATTCTGATCGAAGCGGACGATGCTCGTCTCGGCGAATCACTTGATGATTCGCTCGACGACTTCAAACTCGCTCACGGAGCGTGTTTCACCTGTTATCAGTATGGCGCAATCTGTTCGAATTCATCGCATCAGCTAACTCAACCTCCAGAGAGAGCGTCATGAGGTTGGCATTTTTTGGTGGCATCTACAACAATTACCTGGCACTCGATTTCGCCATTCGCGATGCGAAACAACGAGGCGTCGACGCCATCTACTGTCTCGGTGACATGGGTGCCTTCGGCCCTCACCCGGATCGCGTTTTTCCGTTACTGCACGAACACAACGTGCACTGCATCCAAGGCAATTACGACAACTCAATCGGCAACGAATTGAACGACTGCCAATGCGGATACACCGATCCCCGCGACAACTATTTTGCGGAAATCAGTTACGCCTACACGCTGCAAAACACCTCTCCGGAAAACCGCACGTTCCTGAAGAACCTGCCAACAGAAATCCGTTTCGATTTTGGCGAACACCGAGTGCTACTTTGCCATGGAAGTCCGCGTCGCATGAACGAGTTTTTGTGGCAGTCGACCTGTTCAACACACTTCCTCGAAACGCTGGCGGACGAACACGAAGCGGATATTATTCTGGCGACACATACGGGTATCAAATGGCATCGGAAACTCAGTGAAGGACGTCATTTTGTCAACGTCGGCGTACTCGGACGTCCCGAAAACGATGGAACAGCGCTAGTGTGGTATACGTTGCTCGAACAAGCTTCTTCGGCAGATGGACCAGTCCTTGAGTTCATCCCGGTCGAATATGACTATCGGCGACTCGCCGCCGAAATGGCTTCGGAGAATCTGCCAGACGAATTCATTCAGACGGTCCACAGTGGGTGGTGGACCACCTGTCTAGAGGTGCTACCCGGCAAGGAACGTGCCGCGGGAAAATTCTAACGGGTGTGGATATCGGCGCGAGAGGCCAGAATATCATATCCTGTTAGGCAGGATAGATTTGTGCTCTCCAGGATCTGTTGAAATTCGAAATTCATTTCCCTGGACTCACTTACTCGCTGGTCATTAACGCGGAGATAATCGCGATGAGAATTTTAGGACTGCTGAGTTTACTCTTGGCCGTCACCGTTGTTTCGGCAGAGGAATCGACGCCCACGCAATCCGCGTCTCCGGAAGCGACATCGTTGGATGTCGATCAGCTTATTGAGCAACTCAATGCGAATCGTTTTTCTCTTCGTCAGCAGGCCACAGAAAAGCTAATCGTAGCGGGACCGGACGTGATCCCCAAGCTGGTGAAGGCTGCTCAAAACGGCCCCGCGGAAATCACGGCTCGTGTAGTGGAGATTTTGGAGCAACATCTGAAGAGCGAACAGAAGGGAACGAGTGACGAGGCCAAAGCGGCCTTAAAACAGATCGCTGAGTCCGCCAATCCAGCGGTCGCACGATTTGCCAAGAAGGCATTAGGGCTTGAGGTTCCAGAAGAATCAGAGGCGGAACCGGCCCCCAAGCCGGTTGCACCTCCCATTGGCAATGCTCCGTTTCGCATCCAAAACGGACAGATTCAAATGCAATTCCAGTTCAATGGAAACGGGGGCCGCAAGGTCACTCAAACCAATGTGAATGGGGTAAAGAACACAACCGCGGAAGAAGACGGCAAGAAGGTAACCATCAAGGAAGAAGTAAACGGATCCATTAAACTCAGCCTTACCGAGGAAGATGAGGACGGCAAACCCAAGCAGACGAAGTATGAAGCAGACAGTCTGCAGGAGCTCAAAGAGAAGCATCCGAAAGCACATCGTCTTTACAAGAAGTATACGGGCAAAAACATCGCCGTCCCGATTCAGATCCCCGGCCTGCAACCCTTCCGACCTAAAGCAGCAGCAGACGCTCAACGATTGAAGCTGATTCTTGAACAGTTGAAGACAATCAATCTTGAGAACGTCGATGATGAAACACGAGCTGCATTACAAAAGCAACTCGATCAAATCAAAGAACAGCTGAAGCCAAGCTCTTAATCGTTCGTTGCGGTCAATTCCAAAACCGACAACAGACCGAATCCATGTCGTTTCACCGACAGGGAGAGCTGGCTCCGCGGGGCCAGCCATTCCACCAGACGCGTGCCGATGTGGTCTGCAGTCTCTGGACTCCCCCGAACCAGCAACCAAACGCCACCGGCTTGTTCAATCGCCTCGATTTCATCAGAGCTGACCTCCCAACTGCGTTGTGACGGCAGCGGGAACAGTTTCTCATCCGGAGTATCCAGCGAGTAAATGTTGCGCACGGGATAGAGGCAGTACCGCACCAATTCCTGCGTCGCCTTTTCCGATCGCAAATCTCGATCCTCAATCAGGCCAGCTCGCAGAAAGACCGGCCAATCGCGACTTGCTTGTTCGTTTACCAACCCAATGGCACCTTGCCAATCTTCGAACGAGTGCCTGTGGGGAACGCCATTGATCGGAAAAGCCGGTGTCGGGAGTAACAACATGGCGGCGATCAGTCCGGTCAACAGGCAATAAGTCGTACGAACTGACGGCTTGAGCGGCCCAACGAAAGGCAGACCGGTGATGACCAGGCCTGTTCCCAACAGACCTGCGGCGAGCATTGGCAAGGCGGCGATCACCATCAGATAACGACGAAAGAAAACGCGAAACAGGTCGAATTCGGTTAGCCCCCAAGCAGTCAGCAGGGGCACACAAAAGCAGCAGCCGATGAGCCACAGCCTTTCCTTTGCCAGGAGCTTTGGGTCCCACATCCGAAAGCCGGTCAGCTTGGCGATTGCACCCAGGAAGACGACGATCGCGAGTGGAATACCGATCCAAATATCAAGGCGAAAGACCAGGACGACTTCTAACCAGGAGGGACTATCCACAAAGATCGACCAATTGCCACGTCGCCCCGTGATAGCCCAAAGATGGCTCCAGGAGGGAACGGTTGCCAGCAATATCAGGCCGACGTCGACCAAGCGGGTGGTAAAGTCACGTCGTCCATCTTGCTGGATCACCTTGCGGACGCACCAGCAGACGGCTTCTCCCACCAGAATAAGGAGACTGGTGTAGTGCAAATAAAACAGAATGATCGTTGTTGTGATCCATGCCGCACGACGTCCCTTGGTATTCTCTTTGAGAACGGCAGCAAAGGCGGCAATCTGTAGCACCCCGAACCACTGTACCCAGGCGTAAGGTCGGGCTTCTTGAGAAAAGAAGATGGAATGCGGATCAACGGCGATCAACCAGGCAACCAGGCCACCGAGCAGTGGAGCTTGGCACCAACGATCGATCACCAGAAAGCTCGTCACGATCAACGCGACTCCGGCAACCAATGAAAGCAATCTGACTGCGAATTCATTTTCACCGAACGTTTGCGTCGACAACCAGACGAGTGCCGGATAAAACGGGCTTTGGTTACCGATTTGAGCACGATCCACGATTTCATGGAACTCGCCAGTCGCCACCCAGGCAGTGTGCATTTCATCGAGCCAGAGGCTCTCTGTGAGCGACTGGATGCGCAGTCCACTCCCCACGAGCACCGCCAATACAACTGGCAGATAAACGAGCCCACGAAAACGCGACTGTTGAGTTGAAGGCATCGTCGTTTCGTTGAACAGGAGGACGTCAAGGAGAAATGATCGTCAGGCTCGCAACGGCCTAGGCAGCATCGGCAGAAGCATCGAGACGTCCGCCCGGAACCTTTAGTTCAAATAGACCAAAGATTTCTTGCTGAGACAATCCAACGGATGCCGGTGAATCGGCATCAGCCAGAATTGCCTCAAACAACTCTCGCTTTTGCGTCAGGATTTGATCGATTCGTTCCTCGATTGTTGCGGACGAGACGAATCGCGTCACCGTCACGGGTCCAGCGGCCCCAATGCGATGAGCCCGATTGATGGCCTGATCTTCGACAGCAGGATTCCACCAGCGATCAAAGAGAAACACATATTCGCAGAACTGTAGATTAAGTCCAACGCTGCCAGCTCCGTAGCTCATCAAAATAACATGGCAGTCGGGGTCTTCTCGAAACTTCTGAATGAGACCATCTCGACGTTTGGAGGGTACTCGCCCGTGATACTCGACGGGATTAAAACGACTCAAACGCTCTGAGAGTTGCTTGAGAGTCTCGACCCACTGACTAAAGATAATCGCTTTCTTACCGCTGCTCGCCACCTCTTCCAGATCGGCTTCCAGCCGATTCAGTTTTGCACTCTGCCCGGTTTGAGGATCGAAATTACAAATCTGCTTGAGCCGTAAAACCAGCTCAAAAACGTGTTGAATCGTGATGGACTGTCCTAACTCATTCAATCGAATGACGCCATCCGATTCAGCACCCGCATACGTATCAGCTTGTTCGGGTGAAAGTGTCAGCGTCGCGTCACGATAGAGCTTCGGCGGAAGATCCGTAAGCACTTGATCTTTGGTTCGCCGAAGGATGTGATCGCGTGTCGATTCGCGCATTCGGCGAGGCGTCATTCCGGGTGAAAGATAGCCCTCGGATAAAAAATCGAAGATGCCAACGAGATCATCTGGCGAATTTTCGACGGGGGTACCAGTCAATGCCCAGCTGCGAGTTCGAGAGATCGAGCAGACCACCTGACTGGAGTGACTCAATCGGTTCTTGATCCTCTGAGCCTCATCCAAGACGACAAGGTCAAAATGGCTCTCACCGTCTGCGATCAGATTACGATCACGCAGCAATAACTCATAGTTCGCAATCTTCACGGGTGCTTCCGGTAACTTCCATTGCCACTCGCGACGAACCTGATCGCCTTCGATGGTGGCAATCGGGATTTCCGGGGCCCACAATTGAAATTCGCGTTGCCAATTGGTCACGAGCGGCTTCGGGCAAACGAGCAAAATCGAACGCAGCTCACCTGCGTGCAATAACAAACGCATGGCTGTTATCGCCTGCATCGTCTTCCCCAATCCCATCTCATCCGCCAGCACCGCGGTGTGCCTGGGGAAAAGAAAACTGATTCCGGCAAGCTGGTAAGGAAAAGGCTGAAAAGGCATAGAGAGATCCGCTCCATCCAGCAATGTTTCCAGCGGCGGTTGCAGCAAATAAAAGAGACGGTCGTCCAGTTTGACGATATCGGTAGGTGGAGCAATCCGAGTACGTGGATGCTCTGCACGCGGGCCCCGCGAAGAAGGCTTCTGTGAACCCTTGGATCTGACACACGGTAGCGGTTCAGCATCACTCGAAAACTGAAAACCTCGAGTGGTAATTTGGGGTGCCACAAACGTTACCGCCAATGTTTGCGGACGCTCAGCATCCAGCGGCTCAGTTCGAATCGAAATCCGAGCATCTCTTTGTAATGCGGTATTCCAACCGCTACGATTGATAGCGACTCGAAACTTCTGTGTTTCCGACATCAAGGCGACTGCTCCCCTCGAATCATCAAGCCGCCTTCTGCAGCTCGCTTATCGCATCTGCGATTCTTTCAAACGGCTCTTGAAAATCCCAATGGGCTCGACGATTGAATACTTGCAAACGAATGGATTCGGCATCCACTTTGTGTCGTTCGTCAAGCCAGACGTCGACATCCCCTAGCGTCAAGCGAATCAAACCGGCTGACAACTCAGAAACGTCACCACTCTCATCACAGCCAGGTAACCAGACCACGGGAATCTCCAACAGGTCGCCCAAGGCCAGGGAGTGCCGAGAATTGGTAACGATCAGATCCGGAAACATCTTGCCGCTGTCCACAAGCGCCTTCCCAATCTGTTCACCGTACAAGTACGGGCGCAGGGTCGCCCCGTAAAGAATCTGTTGCGCCCGGTTTGGTTTCACCGGTTCCGTGCAGTGGAACTCGAGCGGCCGGCCTACCGCGTTCAAAACGAGATATCCCCCGATGAGCAGGTCACCGCCAAGGTCACTGACCATTAGAAAGCCAAAATTTGGCGAGTCGCTAGCACTCATCAAAAAACCCAGATTGGACCATCGATATTCCCCGGTGATGATCGGGCTGAACACGGCATAGTCTTTAGTCGGTTCTTGAAACCGAGTCAGCTGGCAGCCATCAGGTCTCCCAGGCTTTTGCAGGCTACCAAAACTCGGCTTCAAATCATCAAAAGTCGCTGATTCTGACGTCAATTTCAGATTGGTGGACAATCATCCGCAGACCTGCTTATACTGGAGGCTGTTACGAGTAATGTCCAACGGTCTAGAGGGTCCACACGTTATGTCGGAGAATCCGCGACAAACTCCTTCTTTGTTTACACACATTGACGTTTCGCCGGCGACATCGACGGGAGCCTCCAATAATGGCGGTTCTGTGCCTCAGATGCTGTCTCAGATGGTAGCGGCTCAAAATCGGCAAAATGAATTGCTTGAACAGCTGATTAACCAGATGAATACGGCTCAGCGACAACGGTCAACTGAACTGGGGCAATGGAAGCAAGCCAACCCGCATTTGGCAGATCGATGCCGAGAGGCAGCTGAAACGCTTGGTCAAGTTCAGACCCGATTCCTGGAATCCGTGACGGAAGAGATTACGGATAATGCCGATTGTCTGATGGACGGTGAATTCATGCTGAATGAATTTGTCGATCGATTTGGACCTCGCTTAGCACATCTCAACGGCGTGCTTCAGGTGCTCTCCCAGCTCAGCAGCAACTCTCATTCGGATGACGACGACTCCTAGGCGAATCTTTGCCTTCGAATCGAGGATGCCTTCTCGCTCCTTTGGTGAGTTTTTCACGACGTCGGTGGCTGACGTCGTGCCATGGATTGGGATTCTGCCGGTTGTCAAGCGGTATGGCGTTGGCTATGGTCTAGTTGCGTTAGTTCAGCGTATTTTGCGTTGATCCCAGGCCCACCCAATCTTCCTGTTGCGCGACGACACCTACCCATGAACGCATCAGATACCACGACGTCCGATCTTTCTTCACTCATCAGCTCAGCCCGTGAGGCGCTGGATGCCCATGCGTACGAAACCGTGCAGTGGCATTTTCATGATTCAACCGGCTGCCCGTTCTGGTTGGAGAAAAAGGCCGAATTGAATTTCGACCCGCTGACCGAAGTCAAAGGGTACGAAGACATTAAGAAGTTTCCATTGTTTGAAGACGAGTGGTTGCGTGGAGGCCCGGTGCGTCGCTGGATTCCCAAAGCTCTCGAAGACAAACCGACCTATGTTTTCGAAACGGGCGGGACGACGGGTATCCCCAAGAGCCGCGTCGTGATGGACGATTTCCGGATCGATTACGAAGTATTTAGCGAAACGTTACCCGAAGAATATTTCCCAAAGGGTGCGAACTGGCTGATGCTTGGCCCCTCGGGCCCCCGTCGCTTACGTTTGGCGGTCGAACACCTGTGTCAAGTCCGCGGCGGTATTTGCTTTGCCATCGACCTGGATCCCCGCTGGGTTGTCAAACTCATCAAAAAGGGTTGGATGGAACATCTGGAAGCCTACAAGCAACACTGCATCGATCAGGCCATCACCGTGTTGACCGCCGGCCACGACGTTAAGTGCATATTTGCCACACCCAAGCTCCTCGATTCCTTAGCTCTGGCGCTGGAGGAACGTGGCACGAGTATTCAAGAGGCTGGCATCACTGGTATCTTTTCAGGCGGAACGGAATTCACTCCTCAATGGACACGTTACTGCGTTGAAGAGCTGTTCGGGGGTCCGCCAGAAGAGAGTGGGGTGTACATGACACCCACTTATGGAAACACTCTGATGGGGCTGGCTTGTAGCAAGCCAGTGACCGCAGCGGAAGACTATAAAATATCGTACTACGCTCCCCAACCACGAGCGGTGACGGAAGTCGTTGACTTCGACGACCCAAACTCAGTTGTCGGCTATGGGGAAACAGGGCGAGTCAAGCTGACCACTCTCACCAAGGAATTCTTCGTACCGGGTTTCCTGGAGCGGGATGAAGGTGAGCGAGAGGAACCCTTTGAAACTTACCCATGGGATGGCGTCAGTGGTGTTCGCCCATTCCATGGCGTCGCATCGCAAACCACGGTGGGTGTGTACTAGGGCGATTCGACCCCCTTATTCGTATCACCTGGTTCATTCAAGTTCGCCCAAAGAATTTAAAGGAAAGCGTCTTCTCAGCGTGAAGGCGCTTTTTTCACAGAAGTCGCTCCCTTCGCATCATGTTTGCGATTCGGGGCCTATCAAAGGATGCAGTCATGCTTCACATTCCCGTGCTCCGTTGGGGAAAACCCTACGAATCGCTTGAAATCAACGAGGTCAAGCATTTCAGCACTGGCGAGCCGATTGCTCGCGTCAGCCAGGCGAACGACGGCATTATCCGACGCGATATGCGACAGGCTCATAAAGCCCGCGAGATTCTCCGTGAATTCAGTTGCGGTGACCTGATCGAGATGATGAAGCAGGCAGCCGACCTTTATGAGAGCGCCACTCTTCCGTTGGGAGACGGAACTCAGTCACCGGACGACTTTGTGCATCAGCAGTCGGCGAGCACGGGTCTTCCGGAACACATGTGTCGAGCCAACATGGGCAAAAACTCGTTCGTGCTCCGCAACATGGATCGAATTTTAGATTGCTTGACTCGCGGTCTCGATTTGGACATCCTCACGCAAGGCTGGGGCATGGAGTCGCGTGGAGTCGTCGTGAGTTACCAGGCTCAAGCACCCGTTTTGGCCGCCGTCCTTCCCTCGAACTCACCTGGCGTCCACACGTTATGGCTGCCGGTGATCCCGCTCCAGTTGGGACTCGTGCTCAAACCGGGTCCTCAAGAACCGTGGACGCCGTATCGCATGGTTTCTGCTTTTATTGAAGCAGGTGTACCCCGCGAGGTCTTTGGGCTTTACCCAGGTGAAGCCGCTGCCGGTGCCGCGGTCTTGGCCGCCTGCGATCGTTCCATGATCTTCGGCGGAACTCCGACCGTCGAGCGTTACGAAGGCAATCCGCGCGTGCAAGCTCACGGCCCGGGCTTTTCCAAGATCATTTTAGGTGACGACATGGTCGATCAATGGGAAGACTATATCGACGTCATTGCCGAAAGCATTCACATCAACAGTGGTCGTGGTTGCATTAACTGTTCAGGCGTATGGGCATCCCGACATACGAAAGAAATTGCCCAGGCCTTGGCCGAAAAACTGGGGCCGATCGAGGCACTTCCTCCCGACGATCCCGAAGCCGGTTTGGCCGCCTTTACCGTTCCGGGCATGGGCAAGGCCGTCTGGGGGATGATCGAACAAGACTTAAAGGAAGACGGCGTCGAAGACCTGACATCAGCCTTCGGTGAGCGACTTGTCGAACAGGAAAACTGCTCCTATCTCCGACCCATGGTCGTGCATTGTGAAACTCCCGAGAAAGAAATCGCGAAGAAGGAATTCATGTTCCCGTTCGCCACGGTCGTGGAGTGTCCTCAGTATCAGATGTTGAAGAAGATCGGGCCAACACTCGTTTGCAGCGGCATCACGAATGATGAACAGTTGATCCACGGTCTCAGCGATGCGACGAATATTGATCGCTGCAACATCGGACCTATCCCGACCACCAAGTTGAACTGGCTTCAACCGCACGAGGGCAACATTATTGACTTCCTGTACCGCTCACGAGCCTATCAGGTTTCTGAAGAACGCATGCCCGTCACGTCCTAGCTAGTTTCGCTGACTGCACGGTCACGATTGTCCCACCAAGTCAGACCGGAGTCAGCCTCAGCCAAAAAGAGATGATGCGGCCATGATTCCGTTTGATTTTCAATCGAGAACGCGTATTGTCTTCGAGCCGAGAGCGGTCGCGCGTCTCGGTGACATTGCCGGAGAACACGGTGCTCGTCGAGTTCTCGTTGTAAGTGATGAGGGCGTCATCAAAGCCGGACATACGGAACGTGGTCTCGAGGCGTTACGGGATGCTGGAATCGAAGCCTACCTGTTCGATCAGGTCCAGGAGAACCCCACCACGAAAGACGTTGAGGCAGGAGTCACCATGGCCCAACGCTACGATCCGGAAATGATCGTCGGATTTGGGGGCGGCAGTGCCATGGACTGCGCCAAAGGCATCAATTTTATCCTGAGCAATGGTGGGCAGATGAAGGATTACTGGGGCGTCGGCAAGGCACTCAAGCCGATGTTGCCGATGATCGCCGTTCCCACCACCGCCGGCACCGGCAGTGAAGCTCAATCCTTCGCCCTAATTTCGGATGCCGACACACACGTGAAAATGGCCTGCGGTGACAAAAAAGCGGCTTGCCGCGTCGCGATTCTCGATCCTGAGTTAACACTCACTCAACCAGCTCAAGTGACCTCTCTGACTGGAATTGATGCGTTAGCCCATGCCCTCGAAACGTTTGTCACGAAACGTCGGAACTCAGTCTCGCTTGCCTTCAGTCGCGAAGCCTGGCGTTTATTGTCCTACCATTTCCCAAGGGTTTTGAAAGAGCCGGACAATCTTGAGGCTCGCGGCGGAATGCAACTCGGAGCCTGCTTTGCGGGTCTTGCGATCGAAAACTCAATGTTGGGTGCCACTCATGCTCTCGCCAATCCGTTGACGGCCGAATACGGCCTGGTTCACGGTCAAGCGATCGCGACGATGCTGCCGCATGTCATCCGGTTTAACGGAGAGCTTTGTCACACTTGGTATCAAGAACTGATCGATATCGCCGTGAATGACGGCTCGACGGAAGACAGTTCAACCGCTCCGTCCCGACTCGCCGATTTTGTGAGCGAGCTTATCGCTCAGGCCGCCTTGCCCCAACACTTGTCAGTTCAAGGAGTTACGCGAGACAAGCTGCCAATCCTCGCGGAATCGGCGGCAAAACAGTGGACTGCGAGCTTCAATCCGCGTGAAGTAGGAGATGCCGAGCTGTTCACTCTCTATCAAAACGCGTTTGACGCGAGCTGATCTAACGTAGCGAGCCTGCAAAGACGTGCTAAAATGCAGACTCCTACAGGTCTCTATCTCACACGCCAAGTATCCCCCACGTCGAAGGAAGAAGAAATGATAAAATCGGGTATACGTATTGCGCTGGCGTTGTTCCTGTTACCGTTTTTGCTTGAAGCAAACTCTCAAACTGTTGCTGACGACTCGAATACCTCAAAGCAAAAAGGTTGGCCAATCTTTCGCGGGGACACTTTGGCAAACGGCGTGGCTGGCAGTCCATTGGCCGAACGCCCCGAGGTTCTCTGGCGTTTTGAGGTGCCAGAGGGTGCCTTTGAGGGAACGGCGGCAATTGTCGATGGCGTCGTTTATCTGGGCGACTTGGATGGCAGCCTCTACGCATTAAATCTCAGTGATGGCACAGAACGATGGAAGTACGAAATTGATGGAGGATTTCCGTCATCTCCGGCGGTCCGAGACGGGCGCATTTACATCGGAGATTACGACGGTTGGTTTCACTGCGTCGACGCGAAAACCGGTGCCGAACTTTGGCGGTTTGAAACTCAGGCAGAGATCAATGCATGTGCCAACTTTTTTGAAGATAACGTTCTCGTCGGCTCACAAGATGCGACTCTCTACTGCCTTGATGCCGTCAGCGGCAAATTGGTTTGGAAATATGAGATCCAGGACCAGATTCGCTGTGCACCCACGATCGTGGATGGGCGAGCGTTCCTGGCGGGATGCGACGGTTTGCTTCATATCATCGATGTTAAAGAAGGCAAAGGCATCGCCAGCGTTCCGATCAATGCTCCAACCGGAGTAACTCCCGCAGCAAAGGGGGACTTCGTTTACTTCGGAAACGAGAACGGAGAAATGTTCAGCGTCAATTGGAAGACTGCCAAGGTGGCCTGGACGTATACGGACCCCAAACGTTGGCAACCCATCCGTAGTTCGCCCGCCGTCAACGATGAGTTTGTTGTTTACGGGAGTCGCAGCAAACGCATCTACGCAATCAACCCGAAAGACGGTCAAGAGATCTGGACGTTCCCGACGAAACAACGTGTCGACTCCTCTCCTGTTATTGTCGGTGATCGAGCCTTCGTTGGCTCATCCAGCGGACGTCTTTACGCGTTGGACCTGTCAAAAGGCAAAAAGCAATGGGAATATGAAACGGGCAGTGGCTTCGTTAGCTCCCCCGCCGTTGCACAAAATCGCCTCGTGATTGCCAATGATGATGGTGTGGTTTATTGTTTTGGAAGTAAGGCAGAGTAATTGAGGCAATGCTTAAACCTCTGACAATTGTCTCGATCATGTAATTTTTGTGCCCGCGCCGGAAATCCCTCATGTCGACTGATTCGAAGAAAACCGAAGTTGGCAGTTACTTTATTTCCAACTATCCGCCGTTTTCTCAATGGACCGAAGAGCACGTCAGCGAAGTTCAATCGGCAATGTTAACAGCGCCGAGCGACGTTCCGCTCGGGCTATACCTGCACATTCCCTTTTGTCGCAAACGGTGTAAGTTTTGTTACTTCCGTGTTTACACCGATAAAAAAGCGAGACAAATCGAAAACTATCTCGCAGCATTATCTCGTGAGATCGAGTTAGTGAGTGCACTTCCCTGTATGGGCGGTCGTCCCTTTCGATTCGTCTACTTTGGCGGTGGTACGCCCTCTTACCTAAGCATCAATCAACTGAATTCACTTGTCGAGCGTTTACAGGCCAATATCAACTGGGAACGGGCGGAAGAAGTCACGTTTGAATGTGAACCGGGGACGCTTTCTAAATTAAAAGTCAAGGCCTTGCGAGATCTCGGAGTAACTCGACTTAGCCTTGGTGTTGAGAATTTCAGCGATGAAGTTCTTAGGGAAAACGGACGAGCTCATCTTTCTCGCGAAATCTACCGCGCGTGGGATTGGGTTGTCGAGGCAGACTATCCCAATATCAACATAGATCTCATCGCAGGAATGGTTGCCGAAACAGAAGACAACTGGGTGGATTGCGTTCAAAAAACGTTGGAAATGGCTCCCGACAGCGTCACGATTTACCAGATGGAGCTTCCTTTCAACACGGTCTATTCCAAGGACATCCTTGGAAATCAAATAGAAACACCAGTCGCTGATTGGCCAACCAAGCGACGCTGGGTAAATTATGCCTTCAATGAACTCGCCAAGGCTGGCTACGCAGTGTCCAGTGCCTACACCATGGTCAAGGATCCTCAAAAGGTCAACTTCAGCTACCGAGACAACCTCTGGCGAGGCTCCGATTTAATCGCCACGGGAATCGCAAGCTTTGGTCACCTCTCAGGTGTCCATTATCAGAACCATCCAGAATGGGACGGATACATCGAATCGTTACTCGAGAAGAACGAGTTACCGATCACAAGAGCGTTGCGACCTACTGTTCACCAGGCGTTGATCCGGGAGATGATTCTTCAACTGAAGAAGGGTTATCTCGAATCTTCTTATTTCCAGGAAAAGTTCGACATCGACGTCTTGAAACATTGGGAACCGCAATGGCAGGCCTACGAAGAAGAGGGCTTTCTAGCGATTTCAAAAAACCGTGTTGATTTAAACCGTGACGGGCTCCTTCAGGTAGATCGTCTTTTGCCGAATTTCTTTGAGGCCGAACATCGAGGTGTGCGCTACACATGAGCGCTGATGTCTTGACGTTTATGATGGGTGAGTTCACAGCTGAATTCCCTCCTGACCTGCTCTACGCGAAAAACCATATGTGGGGCAAACCGTCTGACGAGGGTATTCGGTTTGGATTCAGCGCCTACGCAGTTCGTCTGCTTCAAGATGTTTACTTTCTTGATTGGAACATCGACCCTGGCACGAACTTAAGTCACCGACAAGAAATTGGTGCGATCGAGAGTAAAAAGGCAGAAAGTGATTTATTCGCTCCGATTACAGGGATTTTGCTGAAATTTAACGAGGCATTGCTTTCGGACCCCTCGTACATTAACGTCGACAAGTATGGTGAAGGTTGGTTATTCGATCTCGCGGGTGAAACGACCGACTTACTCACCGCGGAGGCTTATGTCGAACACCTTGCTGCCGTCTGGCAGGTCACCCAAAAAACGATCAAAGGTCAAATGCACTAAATTTCGCTGTCATGAAGAGCATCGCCGTCATAATATCGAAAGGACCAAGTAACAATCCGGTCAAACGGAAAATTGAAGCTGATGTTGCGGTTTGGGTTGCTGCAGATCCACGTTTCGAACTCGTGGTCGCACCTAATCTTTACGATCTCAAAGCCGAGGGTGAGGGCGTCTCAAAACTGAAAGCGTTCGACGGTGACATGATCATCCTGACTTGGATGTACTCGCGAGCCGCTCATTGGATGCTCAATCGAGCAGGCATCGCAGGTCAGGAAGGACAATCTCTGCTGACTTATGGCGACGATGAAGATCAGGAGGAGCCGAATTCGGAGGAGGACGAGAAGCCGCGCGTGATTGACGAGTTAGCGCTGCCTCAACGACGCATCTACTGTATCGATCTACGGGCCAGCCAGAATCCGGAAGAATTCCTGAAGGAAGTTCAACGCATCGGCGAGGAATGTCACGCTGACGGAAGCGATCTCGTATCGTGGCTCGCTGGCAAACCGACTCAAGAGTCGATGAAACGATTTTTGAATCCAGAAAACGATACAGCAGTCGGCGCCGTAGCTCCTGCAAATCAGATTACGGAAGACACGAGTCGACGCTGGTATCCCGTGATTGACTTCAGTCGCTGCACGAATTGCATGGAGTGCATCGATTTCTGCCTCTTCGGTGTTTACGGGGTCAATGGTCAGGAAACAATCCTGGTCGAGCAACCGGACAATTGCCGCAAAGGATGTCCGGCGTGTAGTCGAGTCTGCCCCGAAAACGCGATCATTTTCCCTCAGCATAAGACACCGGCTATTGCCGGAGCAGCCGTCGCCGTGGATGGCCTGAAGATCGACCTTTCCCGTCTCTTTGGAGCACCGGATAGTAAGGAAGATGCGGTCGACGTCGCAGCTCGTGAGCGAGATGAGCAACTTTTGCTTGCCGGCAGAGAGGCAGTGGGTAAGTCTCAGGGCATTCCGAAACGCCAGGAGGACAAGGACTTGGCCCCCAAAGACGCTCTTGACGATTTGCTCGACGAATTGGACGATTTGGATCTATAGCAGTCGTCATGGCTCGCATTCACGCCTAACTTTTGCGGCTTTCTAACTGCTGTTCTGCACCGTGTCCACACTTTATTCAGCCGATCGACAATGCTACAACATGCGTAACGTTTTTCCGAATCGAAAAGCAAACGAGCCGTTAACGCATGAATTTCCTCAAGCAGATTACCGCTTCATTCGCTCAACCCGCGGCAGAAAACCCAACTGTCGAGATGATTGAGGCCGCCTATCGTCATCACGATCTGGACTGGCGTTACATCAACTTCGAGGTCCCTCCGACAGCTTTAGCCGATGCTGTCCGAGGCGCACGGGCCATGGGCTTTGCGGGATTCAACTGCTCACTCCCTCATAAAGTCGAAGTGATTCAACACTTGGACGGACTGGGAGAATCCGCTTCCATCATGGGAGCGGTAAACTGCGTTGTCCGTCGTGGGGATGAATACATTGGTGAAAACACCGATGGCAAAGGATTCCTGAAGTCGCTCGAAGAAAAAGTAAACCCGACAGGTAAGTCGGTCGTGTTGTTCGGCGCCGGCGGAGCGGCGAGAGCAATTGGCGTCGAAGTTGCTCTGGCAGGCGCATCCCAAATCACGGTCGTCAATCGGAGCGAATCACGGGGACAAGAACTTGCTCAGCTGCTCGCCGAAAAAACTCCAGCCAAGGCTGAGTTCGTTGAATGGAGTGGCCCTTATGTCATTCCGGCGGATACCGACGTCGTCGTGAACGCCACTTCGATCGGACTCTTCCCTGATGTAGACGCCCAACTTGAACTGATAACAGAGAGTCTCACGAACCGGATGATCGTCGCCGACGTCATCCCGAACCCACTTCGAACTCGTCTGATTCACGACGCGGAATCAAAAGGCTGTACCGTGATCGACGGACTTGGAATGCTGGTCAATCAAGGTGTCATCAGCATCAAATATTGGACCGGTAGCGATGTGGACCCCAGGGTGATGCGCGACCGAGTGATAGAAGTCCTGGGTCTCTAAAACGATCTAATCCTCGACTCGACAGGAGCTAGACAAATGAAGTCGTTTCAAATTGCCATCGCAACCGTTGCATTGTGCATTGCGGGCTGCAGTCCGACATCAGACGACACGTCCAATGTGACGCCGTCGGGACAAGGCGAGTCACGCGGAACGATCGGCGTTTCTCTACTCACCCTGCAAAATCCTTTCTTCCAGGTAATCGGCGACAACATCACAGTCGAGGCGGCCAAGCACAACTATGACGTTGTCGTCTTGAGTGCCGACGATGACATTGTGAAACAAGGAAATCACGTCAAAGACTTCATCGTGCAAAACGCCTCAGCGATTGTACTCAGCCCGTGCAAATCAGATGCGATTGGGCCCATCATCAAAGAAGCGAACGCCGCAGGGATCCCGGTTTTCACCGTCGACATTCCCTGCCGATTGCCCGACGTCGAGATCGTCTCGCAGATCGCTACCGACAATTATGGAGGCGGACGCGAAGCAGCAACGGGCATGATCGAAGCTTTTGATGGCAAAGGGGGTGATGTTGCGATATTGCACTTCGCCCAAGCCGAGTCTTGTCAGCTTCGAGTGCAAGGATTCCTCGATGGAATCAACGAACACAACGAGAAGATGGAAAACAAAATCAATGTCGTCGCGACTCTCGAGGGTGGTGGCAAACGAGAAATTGGCGGGAAAGCGACGGAAGACATCCTACAGTCCAATCCGAATCTTGCCGGTATCTTCGCCATCAACGATCCCTCGGCACTCGGTGCCCGTGCCGCTCTTGAAAAAGCCGGGGTAGCTGATCAAATCGTGATTATCGGTTTCGACGGACAACCCGAAGGAAAACAGGCGATCAAGGAAGGCAAGATCTACGCAGATCCGATCCAGTTCCCTGCCAAAATGGGAGTCGAAATTGTCAACGCGATCGTCGCCAACTCGAAAGGCGAAGAGGTTGAGTCGGAAATTTTAATTCCAACCTACCTATATCGACAAGCTGACGGCCTCAAGGACCCGGAGCTTCAATAAGCTTCACGAATAGAAATTCGACCCTATGCAGCTGATCTTCAAATACGGCACCAGTTTTTTCCTGGTCCTGTTGTGCATTGTTTTCAGTTGGTTAACTCTGACTCCTCAAGATGCATTCGATGCATCTGCTGCCCAACGCATTGCCAATCAGATCAATCAGACGACCGAAGTATCGCCAAGCGAAACGACGGTCTTGATTGCAGTCCGAGACAATGAGGCGGAACGAAGCTATGCCGCCCTGTTGGAAAAGGAGCTTAAAGCTCAGGGCATCGAACAGATAACCACGGCCACGACGGCTCGTGAGGGACGCCAACTGCTCAGTCAATTGCAGGCTGAAAACCGGGCGTTGCAGGCGGTTGCGGCGACCCAGGCAACCGGCTCCTGGCTGCTGTTTGCGGATCTCGCCGCCGACTACCCGCTCCACCAGCATGCGAAAATCCTGGTTACGAGCAGCCGTTTGTGGCCCAATTTCCTGAAGTACAAGAACGTCTCCAATGTCCTCAATCAGATTTCGGTGATCGCCATCATCGCGATCGGCATGACGTTTGTGATTATTGCAGGAGGAATCGACCTCTCGGTCGGCAGTCTAATCGCGTTTTGTTCCGTCATCACCGCCCTTCTGATCCGTGATTATGGCGGTGGTGTCGAAGCTTCAACTCTCTGGCTACTCATCGCCTGCGGAGTGGGGATTGGCGCTTGCGGCGTCATCGGAGCCTTTTCCGGCGGTATGGTTGTGGGTCTCGACATACCGCCCTTCATCGTCACGTTGGCGATGATGCTCGTTGCCAGCGGCCTGGCGTTTATCTGTTCCAATGGATATGCCATCCCCGAAGTCCCCGAAACGTTCACATGGTTGGGACGTGGTGCCGCCATCAAGATTGGGATGTTTGGTGGTTCGGCCATCGAAATCCCAAATGCAGTTTGCCTCACACTGGTACTCTACGTCATCGCCCATATCGTGATGTCCAGAACCGTCCTGGGACGTTACGTTTATGCAGTGGGCGACAACCGTCAGGCCGCATGGTTATCGGGAGTCCCCGTCAAACGAGTGCTGATGTTCACCTACATTCTATCGGGTCTTTTGGCAGGCGTGGGCGGGGTTGTGCTGAGCTCGACATTTCGCAGCGGCGAACCGACCTTTGGCATCATGTACGAGTTGTACGTGATTGCGGCAGTTGTTGTCGGAGGCACCAGCCTCACCGGTGGCCGTGGCACGGTCGTTGGAACACTGATCGGAGCGTTGTTGATTGGTGTCATCAACAACGGCATGAATCTATTGCATGTTACGGCTTACTGGCAAAAAGTAATCCTCGGCCTGGTCATTCTCGGCGCAGTCCTACTAGACCGCCTGGCTCGTTCCGTGCCACAAACATCATCCAGGATGCGACAGCAAGAGAGCCCAAATAGTGAGACGAATGGGCCGAACAAACCGGCGAGCGATTCCGCGACGAAAAACGCTTAATGCTGGCGCACAGCATTTCTCGTTTTAGCAATCCGAGCATTTCAACAACCGTTCCGGCCTGCGATCGGCCTGACTCTTGATGGCCGCACAGCGATGCTCACAGGTCGCGTTCACACCAAGCGCCTGCGTAGAACGGAAAGGCTCAGAATCCTGGCATCATCGCTTAAGCTGCTGCCTGATTCGAGGACGGTGCTTCCAGAAAGTCATAGCCGGCCAAGAACGGAAACTCTTGGATGCGATCGGTGACGGAATCCACCATCGATTTCGACCACTTCACGTCAGTCTGACTCTGCCGCGGCTTCTCGAACAGGAGCTCGGAGCAAGCGGAGATATAATCTTCATCCGCGGGCACATCGAGAAAACCACACATCTGCTTGAGATGCTTTTCGGGACTAGCAATCAATTGTTCGAGGTGCATGGTCAGGATCATTTCAGGGTGATCTTGCATCAAACCCCAATTGGTCCGTGTCCGGCCAAAGAACATATCGGCCGCCTGCTCAAGCGACGTATTTCGTCGTTTACGATGAATGGTGGTAATCACGTTGAAAGGATTGCGAATAACATGCAACATGCGAATCGGCACCTGCACGATATCCTGCAAGCGAGTCAACAGCTCGGGTTGCCGCCCGAACTGTTCGCTGGACAAGCCTGCCTTTTTGTCACCGATCACCGTGAGCTTCTCATACCGGCCCTGCCATTGGCCAGCGACTTCGTAATCATAGCCCGTCCACTGTCGCCCGCGCTTATTGAAGTCGCGATCTCTCATATAAAGCAGCCAGTAGAGCTGGTTCCGTCCGTAGCCTCGACGAAGATAATTCAACGCGTTGAGTTCTTGGGCGACCCACATATTTCGATGAGCATTCAACAAGGAACCGATCAAAGAAGTTCCACTGCGGGGTTGCCCGATAAACATGACGTACTTTTGCACATCAGCAAACATGGCGCGGGAGCGAGCACCAGCAATCAACGATTCCACAAAGGTCCAGGGATAAGCACTTGATCGCAAGCGGACTGTCATGATTACACACTTCCTTAGATTCTATGAAATCAGTTTTAGGACGCTGCACGCATTTGCGGCACAGTTGTGTTTTCGGAATTCCTCAGCAGCGGCGCGAGAGGTTTATAGATCATCTCGCGCAACAAAACACTTCCTATTTGACGCGGATAAACTGCTGGCGGCTGATTCGTGCGTTGAAAATCTTCGACGGCATTCGCGAGATCACCTTCAAAGCTTGAAACTCGCTTGGGGTAAATTTCTTCATTGACATAACGATACAACTTCAAATCTTCCTGATTGACTTCACGAAGCAAACTGAGCGACTCAGGATTCGTCAATAACTGAGTTTTGATCGAAGAGTTTCCGGAGACATTCTTCGCTTGATAACGAATATCGAGCCCCATGGGCTGAGCCCATCTTTGCAACAAGACTAACGACTCATCGAATCGTTCGAGCAGTCCGACAAACCCGACCTTAGAATCCAGAATCTCAATCGCGGCATCCGCGTCAGGCCGACCAGCGATCTTGAGCGTCTGTTGATTGCCGGCATATTCCGTGCGCACCCATTCATGGAAGGGTTGCTTCAAACCACCGCGAACCACTCGAAACTGATAGTCGGAGGCACACCGGGTCACGGGCTCCCGCAAAAAGGTAAAGAACCGCAACTGCTTACTGATGGAATCGAGATCGCTATGTGGAGTGATGCCGTGTCCGGACAGACACTTCATTTTCCAGTAGATCCACCGACAACGGCGAATCTCAGCGGCGGCGGCCACCGGGTTTGCGGCGCGTTCTTTTCCCAGACGGATCCGGCAATGGCCGGCGCCGAAGGACTGCCGCAGAATCATGTCGACAGTACTACCACCCGTCTTACGGATATGAACGAACGCTAACACAGGCTTTCCCCGAAACAGTTTTTCATGAGTAGATTACGCTGCACGCCGAATGGAACTCTGATCTTCTCTCAAATCGGCGGCAGGAAGTGGTACGCAAAAGTAATGAGACTCGTGAGGCACTTCTACTCGGTCCATTGAATATCCCAATCGCTCCATCGACTCTTCTGCCTCCGACAAGAAATCATCACGATCCCGAGCGGAGAGTCTGCGAATTTGATTCGCATCTACATCGCTATCGAAATAACCATTCATCTCGCTCGGCGACAACCAGACGACATCCCATTCAGCGTCACCCTTAAGTTGATGATTGCCATGCGAGTCCATGACTCGTCGCACCTGCATGCGAATTTCACGAACACGATCGACAGCCAGTCCTGCATGAGCATAAACAGCTTGCAAGGTTCCCATCGGATTATCGACAAGGTCTTCAAAGCGAATCATCCGATAACTGGGGACCCGATCACAATCCGAGAGCATCTTATTTACAAGAACTCGATAACGCCAACCAATCTCTTTCGCAGAACGACCTCGTCGCACATGCCCTTCACAGACTGCAAAACCATTCCGAACGAGTCCAAAGAAGGTAGCATCGGGATACATATCAACGAAGGCATCATTTCCATAGATCATTCCGTCGATATTTTTGCACAACAGTCTCGATTCAGCGATTTCATCTCGGGTGTATTCCAAACCAGCTGTCTTGTATCGATTGAATACAGGATGATTCGAACGAAGTTTTTCTCGATATAGCACGCGATCGACTAACCGTTGCGACCAACCCTTAAGCGGCTTCCGAGGCTGGACAAGACGCGGGCTAAAGAAATTTTGTCCCTGGCCCATCAGAATCGGTGCATCATGAAACAGGCATTTATTAATCACTCGCCAGGCGTTGTCCGTGATATTGTGCCCTTTGAAAACATGATGAGTTTCCCCAACGAGGCAAACCTCTGGGTGCGATGCAAGTAGATTCGTCAGCATGGTTGTACCACCACGCGAGAATCCATTCACAAATACTGCCTCACGATTTAACATGCCAATGCCCCTTTTTTCGACCTGATTGCATCAGCTTCGGCTGTCGCCACTGTGGACCGTGTGCCCCATCAACTCGCGACAACACGGCAGACGGATCATCAAACTCATACTCGAAAGCCTTCACATCACTGGCAAAATGCTCACCGACTCGTGCAGCCAGCCGATCCGAATAACACATACGGTAATCTCGCCGACGCTGGCTGCAGCGTTTGTGCGGCAAGTCAATCGATTTCAACGAAAGTCGCTGACGAATCTGCTCGAAATCTTCAAGGAGGTGTTCGTATCGGCCCACAAAATCCACAATAATTTCGCCCTGTAAATCAACCAGGGATTCTAGTTGCGGTCGCCGCAAAGCCACGATCAACGCTGGTCGAACAGAATCTTCTAACGGTACATCCAACAGCCAATCAATAAATTGCTCGACGTCAACAATCCGATGCTGCTGCAAAACGTCCTGCCGCTCTCGCTGAAAATGGTAAAAGGCACTCACCATCCGATCCCAGGGATTCCGCACGAAAGCAAACTTGAACAGCTCGTTGAACAACAACGGCGGAAGCATTTCCTTCGCTGTAATCACCGGAGCGTGCCGCGGAATCTTGCATCCAATCCGATGCTTCGAAATACTGCTGATTCGATGACAGACATAAGCGTTCCAGAAGAGCGGATCTCGCCACCGTCGGCGCGATAGTGCGGCGCGAACACTCGTTCCGCCCGTCTTCGCGAGGTGCACAAACAAATAGCGGTCTGAATACGACAGCAACATAAGCAGTCAATGCTATCGGTGATTGGAAAAGTATCCCCAATGGGCCGTACTTCCCATCCAATCGGCAAACTTTGCCAAATTCATGAGGCGCATTTAGGACAGACTGTTGACTCTTGAGAAGAAGCCAGAGAATTTCCGCTTCCAAGTCAGGCTGCCCGCAGGTCGTCCTCGGAATCGTTCGCCAGACTACGAAAGACAGGATTACGTGATAGCAGTTCGCGGTAGCTGCCGCGGTCGACGATACGTCCTGCTTGCATCATCACAATCTGGTCGGCAAGTTCCAGGATTGAGGTTCGATGCGTGATGATGAGGGTAGTTCGATGACGTGTGAAATTAGCTAAGGCTGAATGGATCTGCCTTTCGCTTTCCACGTCCACCTGACTCGTCGCTTCATCCAAAATGAGAATTTCAGGGTCTTTGAGGATAGCTCTCGCCAGGGCAATTCGCTGGCGTTGGCCGCCGGAAAGTCGACAAGCGCCTTCCCCAACGACCGTCTGATAGCCCTGAGCAAGCCGGTTTTCGATGAAATCGTGAGCGTACGCCTGACGAGCCGCTGCGATCACTTCATCGTGAGTTGCGTCGGGACGACCAAAACGAATATTGGCTTCGATCGTATCGTTGAACAACACCGCATCCTGGGTGACTAGACCGATCTGCGACCTTAGTCCCCTCAGTCTCATCTCTGGAAGTCGAACTCCATCGATTAAGACATCACCGCTATCGGGATCATGAAATCGAAGTAAGAGATTGGCGAGAGTACTTTTGCCACAACCGTTGGGGCCAACCACAGCAACCGTTTGACCTGCTGTAATTTGTAGACCGATCTGATCGAGCACCGTCGGCCCCTCGGGGTAGGAAAAGACAACATCACGAAAAACAACATCGCGATGATGACGAATGCTTGGTGCCGAGGGTTCGCTGCGAGACAATTCAGGCTCCCGATCCAGTAACTCAAAAACGCGATCAGCGGCGGCGGCAGCCCGTTGTAATTTCCCAATCACGCCGGAAAGCTTTCGAGCGGGGTCACTCACACCAGCTAACAGGCCAAAAAAGAGCATCATCGCGCTAATCGACAACGGCCGTTCACTGATCTTGATCCCCAGCAGATGAGTCTCCTCATTCAAAACGAGATAGGCTCCGCCAAGGATAGCGATGCAGATAATACCAATTCCCATCATTTCGATCGTTGGACGAACCATCGCATCGTAGATGGAAACTTTCATAGCCCGTTGAAAAAAGCGACGTGACACCTGGTCGAAACGTCGTCGCCCAATGCGTTCCATCGTGTAGGCCTTCACAACCTTCATCCCCCGCAGCGTATCGCCAAGAACGGCATAGATCTGCGACATCTCATCCAAAGCTCGCTTATTGGCTCGCTTCAAGGATCGATTCAAGAAGGAAACAATAACGATCGCGACCGGAGCCAATAACAATGACAGCACCAGTAGTCGCCAGCAGATAAACGCGGCACCCACCAGACATGCAATCATCTTCAGCGGCTCGCGTAGCGTCCGTCCAAAGAGCATTCGCAAACCGATCGTAATTTGCTCCAGATCATAGGTGAGCCGACTCATTAATTGGCCGGAGTCTCCCCCATGAAAACGCTGTAGGTCGATGCGCAGAGTTTGGTGGAAGAGCCGCTTCCGAAGCTGCATCGTACCTGCCTGGGCCATGCGTTCCGTCAAAACCGTACTCGACGCCAGAAACAAGTCTTTGACCAAAGTACCAACGAACAGCGCAGCAACAACGACCAGCAGCGTGGCGAAGGGCTGCTGCGGCAAATAGCGATGAGTGTAGGGCTGAGCTCGTTGGAGGCCTGCCAGGGCGGCTTCTTCTGCCTCACGTCGCGACTCTAGCGAACGCAATTTCGACGGATCGTGAGCGGGATGGTGGTTTAATGCAGAAAGCTGCTCATCGATCTCGCCGAGATTATCCTCGGCCTTGACGATTTCAGTATCGACCCACTCTTGCAACGACTGGCCTCGAAAAACAACCTCGACGAAGGGAAACACGGCTCCAATGTTCCCCCCCCACAGAACGCCCACGGCCAGCGCACAAACGACCGCACCAACGAAGGTGAATCGATAGCGCAAGCTGTATCGAACGACACGCAGGAAATTGGACATGCAACCGTGAAGACTCAGAGGAAAAGAGGCAAACGATCGAGGAAGGATAGGCGCACGGGAATCGCGCAAAAACAGTTCGCCAGAGGCAAGTATCGGACGGCTTCCGGACAAACCTTAAGAGACGAAGCCAAATCCAGGGAGGCAGCCTGCTATCAAGGCAGTGCTACCAGGCCAACGCTCGACAGCAGTGGATCAGGGTGTTTCCGTCGTTTCTAGATCAGGCCGTGTTGGCTTCCACGACTCCTTGCGAAAATGCTTGGTGTACGTTCCGTAATCGTTGAACCACATTCGTTTGGCCAGTCGGTACGCCCAACTTTTCTCTGGAATCTCGCAGTTCGGATCATATTGGGACGGGCGAGTTTCCATCGCCTCAAGTTCAGCAAAACCGGATTGACGTGCGGTCGTATCCCGTGCCCCATGTCGTTCCGCCAGCGCTTCGAGCAGGTCGGGACGCTCAAGAACGATACAACCTCGAGTCGATTCAGCAGCTGTCTGACGGAAGTCACGAAGAAACTCAGATTCCTGGAACGTCTCCTTCAACGGTCGCCTTTCGTGAATTGTATCGGTTGCCAATTGGATAACGGGACAGGGTTCAATGTCACCCCAAGGACTAATATGGTGCGTAAAACCAGTCGCGGCGGGACAGAGAGCCTGCCCTTCACCGTCATAGTAGGCATCGATAATGATGATGGGCTTGAAAGCGCGCATATCGACGACAAATTGCCTGGCCTGCTTCTGTTGTTCTGGCGTCAAACATAACTCCGGCGCGGCATCGGGTCCGACGGCACGATAGATGTGGAACCAGGTATACATGACCCCCATCTCGATCAGACGATCAACCCACTTCTCCGTGAGCAGATCGAAATTCGTCTGGCACAGACTTGTACAAACACCCGTCATCAATTTGTTATCGAGACAATTTTGCAGACCTTGCATCGTCTTGCTCAGGACGTTGATTCGCCCACGGCGTTCATCGCTGACGATTTCATTGCCTTCAACACTGATCAAGGGCGTGACATTGCCTGCGCGTCGCAGTCGCTGCGCAACCTCTTGAGTGATATAGTGCCCGTTGGTAAATACCTGAAAGTAACAATCCGGGTGCCGATCGAATAATTCCAACATTTCACGGTGCATAAACGGCTCGCCACCGAGAATGCCAAAAAAAGAATTCCCCATCGCCTTCGACTCAGAAACGATTCGATCGAGATCTTCTAATTCAATTTTGTGTTGGGGGGCGGCCACATCGACCCAACAGCCCTGACAGCGCAGATTACAGCTGTTGATGATCGAGATATAGATAAACGGCGGATAGAACTCACCCTTTTTCAGCCGCTTTTTATGCTTCTGAACCGAGCGCATCCCTCGTAAGCCCATATTCCACACAAGCTTCCACAAAAGTCGCTTGTCAGTTTCCAAAAGCAGCCGTTTGGTGAGGCGGAGATACATGAAGTTGTTGTCCGAATCTCGAAAATCAGGTGCGAGTTTACCCAATCGTTAAGAATGGCAAACCCTTTCAAATACGTCGCCATTATATCACGCTCGCTCAACTTCGACAGGAAGACAAGGCCCGGATCTCGACATCTGCCAGCGGGGCCTTTAAACTGCTTGATTAGACAGGCAGCTGGTAACCAATCGTATCCATCCTTCAAAACAGCAACACCTTGGTCTTCCGAGTCGTGTTCCTCGAAAGTTCATGACCTGAACGACAAAACGCTTTGCACCGCCAACCAACGTCCGTTGAAGGCGACACACCACTCCTTGATTTGATCTCGGTACCGCCATGATCGATCATACCCGACTCATCGAAAGCGAACGTCAAGTTCGGCGCGAGTTACTCGCGGCCCGGGACGGCAATCATTGGGTGGGGCAGCTTGCGTCGTCGGCACTTTCCACTGCAACGGCCATCAGTGCGTTGTCGATTGTCCAGCGTCAACATCGCTGGGATGGCGATTCCGGCGAACAAGACGACTCTCTGCTGAGCGAACGGATCGTACAGGGTCTGCAATGGCTTTCGAAACAACAGAACGAAGACGGTGGTTGGGGCGACACGGACCAGAATTATTCCAATATTTCTACGACGATGCTGGCGTTGTCAGCCTTTCGATTAACGGGGGTGCCCGCGGATACCAACGGGCTGCTCGACCGAGCGGAAAAATACATTGAGAAACAAGGGGGCATTCGAGGACTACGTCAACGATACGGACGAGACAAAACGTTTGCCGTGCCGATCCTGACAAACGCCGCTTTGGCGGGAATCGTTCCTTGGCGCAAGGTGAGTAGCCTGCCATTCGAATTGGCCGTGTTTCCTCAGTCCTTCTACCGTTTCCTGCAAATGCCGGTCGTCAGTTACGCGGTTCCCGCACTCGTGGCGATTGGCCAAGCTCGCTTTTTTAACGCAAAGCCCTGGAATCCTGTGACCCGTTTGATTCGTTCCCTGTCGGTCGCCCCAACTTTGCGAGTATTGTCACAAATGCAACCGGCAAGCGGGGGCTTCCTGGAAGCCATCCCACTCACCAGCTTTGTTGTGATGAGCCTGGCGGCGACGGGCCGAGCGGATCATTCCGTCGTCAAGCAAGGCGTTCGTTTCTTGCTGTCTTCTGTCCGAGACGATGGTTCATGGCCAATCGACACCAACCTTGCAACCTGGAATACATCACTCGCTCTTAACGCGATTGGCGCGGGCAGCCTGCAATCGGATGAACTCGATTCGTGCATCGACTGGCTGTTAAGTTGTCAACAAAAGGAAGTTCATCCGTACACCGGCGCTGAACCGGGCGGCTGGGGCTGGTCGGATCTGAGTGGTGCCGTACCGGACGCGGACGATACCCCAGGAGCTTTATTAGCACTAAAACAGGTGGTCGATCACCCCGAAATCAGTCAGGCGCGTCGGAGCCAGGTCACGGCGGCAGCCCGAAACGGAATTCAGTGGTTGCTGGATTTGCAAAATCGCGACGGCGGGTGGCCGACATTCTGTCGTGGCTGGGGCAAGCTTCCCTTTGACCGAAGTGGCTCCGATCTGACGGCACACTGCCTCCGCGCCTTACAGGCCTGGTCCCATTTAATTGAGCCATCCGAGCGAGACCAAGCCGTCCGGAGGGGGTTCAATTACCTCCAGCGAACTCAGCGGCCCGATGGCACCTGGGTACCGCTCTGGTTCGGAAATCAGGACCATCCCGAGGAAGAAAACCCAGTTTATGGCAGCGCTAAAGTCTTATTAGGCCTACACGCCTTCGGAAAATCCCAGGAACCAATGGCCCTGAGAGGCCTGCAGGCTCTGGTTGCGCTTCAGAATCTTGACGGTGGGTGGGGAGGCGGCCCCCGCCATGTTGACGAGGGCGAGAGCAAGATATCCAGCAGCATCGAGGAAACCGCCCTGGCCTTGGAAGCCTTGCTCCCCTGTGTGCATACTGACCAGAATGTTAGGACTGCAGTTTTCAATGGTTTAGAATGGCTGTTGTCCGAGGTGGGGCATCAGCGACACCGGGATGTCAGTCCAATTGGTTTTTACTTTGCCAAGCTTTGGTATTATGAAGAGCTGTATCCGCTGACCTTTACAGCATCGGCGCTTGCCGCCGCGGTGCGCATGCTGGGTTCACCGGATGACCAAAAGCTCTCAGCAGCTCAACTCAGTACATAGATTCAATATAGTTCATCGACTCAGAGAAGGACGCGTCAACTTGGCCACCGCACCCGCTCCACAAGCATCATCGGACGACAGCAACGTCGAGCAGAAAAAAAAGAAGTCACGGCGGCGAAAGACCTCCCACTTGAAGCTCGTGCCCGAAACGCGCGAGTTACGGGAGCAGATCCGCGCGCGTTGCCGAGAAGTCGCCGCGAGGCTCGACAAATCAGTTCCCTTGACCAAGGACGACATGGAACAAGTGGCACGAAAGCTACTTGAGGAGATTGGACACGGCGAGAGCTTTTTGGGTTGGACCATGGTCATGCTCTCGACCGCCTTCTGGGAAGACCAGGTCGCTCACGTCCCACCGGAAAGACGACTCTTCTTGCTCCCTCACTGCCTGAAGCATGCGGAGGGCTGTCCAGCCGATTACGATGAATTCGGGCTGGATTGCAAGACTTGTGGAGCTTGCAGTATTGCGGACTTCCGAACGGTCGCGGAAGAGATGGGCTATCGAGTTCTGGTTGCCGAGGGATCTCCCATCGTCTTGAAGATCATCGTCAGTGGTTACGTCGACGCGATTGTCGGAGTGGCTTGTTTGAACGTCCTGGAAAAGGCGATCGACAAAATCTTGCTGGCCGGCATTCCATGTATGGCTGTGCCTCTCCTTTCGAGCGACTGTCGCAACACGTCGGTCGACGAAGAGTGGGTCATGGAGATGATCAACAATCGCTCCGAAGAGAAAGGCGAGACCACGCGCAGTTATCTGCACCTGATGCGAGCTGCTGAGGGCATGTTCGCAGAAGCTGAGCTCGAACGGTTAGCACCTCGACTTCGAAAAGGTCCGAGACTCACCCAAACCGACGGGCTCTCTGCGATCGACCCAATCGCAGCAACTGAAACCATCGCGTACGACTTCCTTGCCAAGGGAGGCAAATACTCTCGGCCATTCATCACGCTCGCCGTCTACGACGCGCTCACGGGTGGACAAGCAACGGAGGCTGGTGGCACAGAACATTTAGCCAAACCTGAACTGGATGCGGTGAAACGTGCGGCCATGTCGATTGAAACGTTTCATAAGGCCTCCTTGGTTCATGACGACATTGAAGATGACGATTCGTTTCGCTACGGCGAAGCGACCATGCACCGTCAGTTCGGCATTCCCACCGCAATTAATGTTGGCGATTACCTGATCGGCCTTGGCTATCGACTCGTAAGCCGTGAAACGGGCGACCTGGGTGCGGAAACAGCCTCTGAGATCCTGGACTGCCTGGCACAGGGCCACTTGAAACTAGCTGAGGGACAGGGAGCGGAACTGGCGTGGCGAGACTCGAAGAATCTGGCTCTAGAACCGCTGGACGCCTTGCGCATCTATGCTTTGAAAACGGCACCTGCCTTCGAGGCCGCGTTCTTTACCGGAGCCCGTCTGGCCGGTTCACTGGATTCGTACCGTGAGCCGTTGAAACTGTTCGCTCGCAACCTGGGCGTCGCCTTCCAGATCCTCAACGATCTGAAGGACTGGGAGGGTGATGATAACAACAAGATGGAAGCGGGGGCTGACACGCTGCAGGGACGCCCCACCCTGCTCTGGGCCCTTGCCTTGGATGCACACGGCGAAGAACAAAAGGCCGAGTTGCATCGGTTAGCAAGCGATACAGAAACGCCGGCGCCCGAGCGTCTCGCTCGCGTTCGGCAACTTTACGAACGAGCTGATGTTTTCGAAAAAGCCCATCGCCTTGTCGACAAGCATCAGGATCGTGCCGAAAAGATCGCCGACGAAATCCAACCCGACGAACTACGAAGACTACTCTACTACCTGATCGATAGCGTGCTGGAACGCGGGACGAAGCCAACGGCTCCGACGGCGATCCAGGAGATCACCGATCTTACCCAGGCCGCCTCGTAGCCCGCCAACCGCGGAGCCGCAGACAATCTACGAAAATTGAACGTAAACGCCCCCACGCCAGACCTGGAGTCGTTGATTGGAATTTTCTACGCCGCTCCAGAAAAATTAGGTCGTTTCGCCGAGGCCCGGAGTCAGAGTATCCCGGCCCCCTACGATCGACTCCTGAATCACGACGAGCACATGACGGTCACGGTTGAGGCCTTTCATGAATCGTCCGTCGACGTTCAAGTGCTGAATATCGAACGCGAGACAGGCACCTACAGTCGACGCATTCTCCTTAATCGGCAAACCGACCAGAAAGTTGTCCAGTTCGGCATCGTTCGGCTGCGATTCGATGTCCTGCACGAGAAAGTTCGAAACGAAATCGAATCAGAAAAAACGCCCCTCGGTCGTGTTCTCATTCAGAATGGCGTCTTGCGTCTCGTGGAACTCTGCCAGTTATACAAAATTGAGGCGGGAGACGACCTGGCTCAACTGTTTAACTGCCCTGTCGGCACGACAACCTACGGTCGCACCGCCTGGATCTATTGTGATGGCGAACCGGCAGTGGAATTGCTGGAAATCGTGACACCTGTCGATCCTTCCTGAGCTGCGTTGCTCGCTGGCCTCAGGCTCTCGAATCAAGTAGACTACGGCTCGTCATAGTCGCCGGTAATCAAAGCAAAACGGATCCTATCGCGATGAAAAATGTCATCTGGGCTCTCGTGATCATTCTGCTGATCATTCACCAAGACAATTGGTTTTGGACAAACGATACTCTGATCTTCGGATTTATGCCGATTGGTCTCATGTGGCACGTCGGCATTTCACTGTGTGCCGCCTTTGTCTGGTACCTGGCAACGGTTTTCGCTTGGCCCCATGAACTGGAATACGACGATAACCCAGGGACCGAGGAAGGAGATTCGAAATGAGAGACGGACTTACTCAACTGATTATCATTTCAATCTATCTCAGCCTCCTGCTCTGCTTGGGCGTCTTTGCGAGTCGATTGTTTCGAGGAACGAAAAAAGACTACCTGCTGGCCAGCCACTCGATCGGCCCGTTCTTACTCTTGATGTCCCTATTTGGTACCACCATGACGGCCTTCGCCCTGGTCGGCTCATCAGGAGAGGCATTTACGGAGGGAATCGGCGTCTATGGAATGCTCGCATCATCCAGCGGCATCATCCACTCACTCTGCTTCTTTCTGATCGGTGTCAAACTCTGGTCGCTCGGTCGCAAATACGGCTACACCACTCAGATCCAATATTTTCGTGATCGCCTAGATTCAGACTTTATCGGCATCCTGCTCTTCCCAATCCTCGTGGGCCTCGTCATCCCCTATCTGCTCATCGGTGTGATGGCAGGAGGAACGGTAGTGCAAACGATGACCGCAGGTGCCTTCCCCAATCTAGAGGCGTTCAGTGACCCTAGCCCCGCCCGTCACGGGGGAGTGCCCCCCTGGCTCGGTTCGTTAGCCATCTGCACGGTCGTACTCGTCTACGTATTCTTCGGTGGCATGCGTGGCACCGCCTGGGCGAACGCCTTCCAGACACTCGTGTTCATGGTGCTGGGTCTGGTAACCTTTGTCGTGATCGCACAAACACTCGGACAACAGAACAGTATGCTCGAGAATCTTAAGACGGTGACGAGCAAGGTGCCGTTTGAAAAAGTCACCCGTGAGCATATGTCGCAGACGAAATTTTTTACCTATCTCCTGGTACCGTTGTCGGTCGGTATGTTCCCTCACCTTTTCCAACATTGGCTGACAGCCAAGAGTGCTAACTCCTTCAAAGTTCCGGTTGTCTGCCATCCCATTTTCATCATGATCGTGTGGGTTCCGTGCGTTCTCATTGGAATCTGGGCAACCACCCTGAAATTACCTCCGACGATCACCCCGAATGCCGTCCTGCCCTTCCTGGTGAAAAGTCAAACAGGGCCCGTTTTAGCAGGGTTACTGACCGCAGGGATTCTGGCTGCGATCATGTCTTCGCTCGACAGTCAATTCCTCTGCCTGGGCACCATCTTCAGCAACGACATCGTGGGGCATTACATCGGCCACGAGCGACTAAGCGATCGACAATCCGTCTGGTTGGCCCGCACGTTTATCGTGCTGGTCGTCGTCGTCACTTACGGGCTCAGCCTGATGGGTTATAAGAGCGTATTTGCGATGGGAGTCTGGTGTTTCAGCGGGTTTGCCAGCCTCTTTCCGCTGATCGTTGCCGCCCTTTACTGGAAACGGCTGACTGCCTGGGGGGCCTACGCCTGCGTCCTGACCGCCATTGGATGCTGGCTTTACTTGTTCCGAGATTCGGAATTCGGGGCTAATGGCGAATACGCCGTCATGTTGGGAAAATACGAAGTAATGCCAGTTGTTGTGATTTTCTTCAGCTCTTTGGTGGCCATGGTGGTCGTGTCACTCGTTACACCTACGCCGAGCCAAGAGACTTTGGCGCGGCATTTTGACTAATTCTGGCAAATCTTGAGGGGTCCGAGCAGCTGCCGATGGCTCTCTGTGCTACCGGCAAATTGGAACCTCACCCCTCGGCGTCCTGGTTCAACTGCCAGGACGCACTTGCGTGCCGTCGGCAAACCGATATACTTACGGGTTTCCAGATTCCAGTCCGTAAACCACTGGTAGTTCGTTAGGACAAGAACACCCATGGCCTTTAAGAAACGTCCCGTTCGCTCACGGCGAAAATCGAGAGTCCGCACCAAAGCTAAGAAGAAAGACCCGATTTTTGTCGATGGTAAACGGCCACGACCGATGTTCGTTGATTACAAGGACGTCGATCTGTTGAAGAAACTGGTAAATCGTCACGGTCGAATTGTGGTTCGCCGCAAGACCGGTTGCTCTGCAGTCAGCCAACGGGCTGTGACTCGAGCGATCAAACGTGCTCGATTTATGGGATTGCTTCCCTACGTTGGGGACTGAGTTCCCTTCAGTGACGGAAGCTATTTTGCAGGTGGCTCATTCGTGATCGGATGAGCCATTGTCTTGCGCAGACTATTTTCCAACCAGGCTCGTAAAGGTATTTGATGAGCTCTCCTTTTGTCTATTCGCAGCGTGTCGAATTCCGTGACACGGACGCAGCCGGCGTCGCTCACTTCTCCACGTTCTTTATTTGGATGGAAGAGGCCGAGCATGCCGCATTGCGGAACATCGGCACGAGTGTCGTCGCCAAGCGAGACGGCATCACGATGAGCTGGCCACGCGTCGCCGCGAAATGCGATTACAAGAGTCCAGTACGCTTTGAAGATCTACTTGAAGTACACGTCTCGATTGAAAAACTGGGAACGCGCAGTGTCACTTATCACTTCGTATTTTATTCGGGTGACCGGGAGCTTGCGGTAGGAACAATCACGACCGTCTGTTGCCAACTTGTCGATGGCAAATGGACCTCGGCAGATATCCCGTCTGACATTCGAGCCAAACTTGAAAGCCTCGTAATCGCCGCATAGCCAATCCGATACTTCGTAACATGTATTCCTACCTTGAATCTTTAACCGTACGCTTAGCTCTCGCGACTGCGGAATTGCCCGAGGCGACTCGACAGCGTCACGGCGACTTCATGCTGGCTGCCCAGCGCGAGGACGGCGGTTTCGCCGGCCGCGAAGGTGGAAGCGATCTGTACTACACCGGCTTTGCTCTACGTAGCCTGGCGATTCTCGGATTACTTGAGGGGGACGTATCGTCTAAAGCTGCGAATTTTTTGCGGGAGCGTCTCTCCGGACAGGAATCGATCGTCGATTTCTCTTCTTTGATTTATGGTGCCAATTTAATCTCAGCAGCGACCGGTGAAGATGTATTTCGTGACGCGCCTCAGACATGGCCTGACACCGTCTCTGCAGAACTCGAAAAACTTCGGTGCGAGGATGGTGGATACGCCAAGGGCCAGGGCGGCAAGGCCAGTAGCACCTATCACACATTCTTAGTGTTACTCTGCCGACAGCTGATTGAACGCCCCGTCCACGAACCGCAAAAGGTTGTCGACTTCATCCGATCCCAGGCAGCTGAAGATGGAGGATTTCGTGAAATTCGTGTGAGCAAACGGGCAGGCACGAATCCAACGGCTGCAGCCGTCGGCACTCTTCGAATCCTGGACAGCATTTCGCCAGAGACTCGGGAGGAAACGATCGATTTCTTAGCCGAAATGCAGGTGGATACGGGCGGCATCCGCGCGAATTCTCGAATTCCTATCGCCGACACTTTAAGTACTTTTACCGGTGCACTTACGCTGATCGACCTGGACGCGACCGATGAATTCGATTGGAAGGCGGCCCAAATGTACATTGAGGGCATGGAAAACGCTAATGGCGGATTCCATGGTGCAGAATGGGACATGGCCTGCGATGTCGAATACACCTTCTATGGCCTGGCAAGCCTCGCTCTGCTGCGGGCGGAGCGATCCGAATCTGACTCGCAGTAGCCAAGACGATAGAAGAATTGCTAGGCTATGAGGAACGAATCAGTCACTCAGATTGCCAAGTGAAGCACGCGCATGCCTGACCTGCTCATCGAACAGCTCTATAAATCGTACGAGATCCGAGATGAATCGTTGTCAATCCTGCGCGACATCTCCTTCGAGCTGTCAGTGGGGGAGAACCTTGGAATTGTCGGCCCAAGTGGATCCGGCAAGAGCACCCTGCTGTACATCATTGGGACGCTCGAAAAACCAACCTCGGGGCAGATTCAAATGAACGGCCAAAACCCGTTCAATTTACCGGAGACTTCCCTCGCGGCTTTTCGAAACGAGCAGATTGGATTCATATTTCAGGATCATCATTTGCTGCCGCAGCTCTCGGCTATCGAGAACATCTTGATTCCAACTCTGGCACACGGTCGGCCCTCCACCGAACAAACGACACGCGCCCATCAGCTGTTGGATCGAGTAGGACTTGCAGATCGACGCCACCATTTACCCTCGGAATTATCGGGCGGTGAGCGGCAACGTGTTGCGATCGCACGAGCTTTGATTCACGAACCGAAACTACTCTTGGCAGACGAACCGACCGGGAATCTTGATCGGAGTACCGCTGAATCCGTGACGGATCTACTGCTAGATATTCAGCAGGATTCACAACCTCAAACAATGATGATCGTCGTAACCCATAGTTCGGCACTCGCGAATCGCTTGCAGCAGCGCTACGAACTGGATCTGGGACAGTTGAAGTAGCAGCACAGGCCCTCAAAACCCATGACGATCGCAAAAAGCTTCAGCCATCGGCAATACGCGCAAAAGAGTTTGCTTCATTATTGGCGAGTTAACCTTGCCGTTATGCTCGGTATCATCACCGGCACGGCAGTGCTCACGGGAGCCTTGATCGTCGGAGATTCGGTGCGAGGCAGTCTTCAGCGACTGACGATTGAAAGACTCGGACGAATCAGCGAGATCCTGATCGCAGACCACTTCTTTTCAGAACAACTCGCGACTCGCCTGCAATCAACCGACGCTCCCCTACCCGGTGGACTTGAGGCTAATCCTGCGGTTCTGTTTCCGCAGACAACACTCGAAGTCCCAGGCGGACCTGGACTACGACGTGCCACGAAGGTGACCTTAGTGGGTAGTGATGAATCGTTTTGGGAACTGAGCGAAAGCCCGGTCAGACCCGATCATCATCCCGAGGGGCGTGAGATTGTCATCAACCAACCCCTGGCAGATCAGCTGGATGCTCAAATCGGGGATCGATTGATCGTCCGACTTGCTAAAGACCAGGCCATTGCAGCAGACAGTACGCTCGCCGACAAATCGGATTTAACGCGTAATTTGGCAGAGATGGAAATTATTGCGATCGTACCCGCGGAAGGTCTCGGGCGATTTTCCCTGCAGGCCACACAGGCGACTCCATTGACGGCCTATGTCCCGCTGGAAACGATCCAACAGGCGCTGGATCGCCCTGACAAGATCAACGCAATTCTGTTTGCGGGTCCACGTGCGGACCGAGGTACTGCCCTCGAAGATCAGGCACAGCTTAAGCAACGGATTCGGCCAACGCTCGACGATGCTGGCTTGAATCTGTCGCGAGTGGAACGCAAGTACTGGCAAGAAGATCAAGATTCCTCGAAAAACGCCTACGAATATTTCAATCTTTCGACGGACCGAATGGTTTTTTCTGAGGAAGCTCACGAGGCGATCAACAACGCGTTCAATGACATCACGCTCCAGCCGGTGATGACCTATCTGGCGAACGCGATTGCCCGCGATAGAGACAGCGATGAAAAAAAGATCATTCCTTATTCGACAATCACAGCGATCAACTCGATTGAGGATCTCGGGCCCTTACTGGATGCTGAAGGCAACCAACTGCCTGCCCTGGGCGACAGAGACATCGTCCTCAACTCATGGGCCGCCACGGATCTGGGCGTAAAGCCTGGAGACAAGATTCGGGTTTCCTACTTCGAGCCAGAATCAACTCATGGTGAGGCTGTCGAGCGGAGTGAGCTATTCACGTTGCGTGGCATCGTTCCACTCACGGAGCCGCTCTTGCCTTACACCGAAGAAGAGCCAGCGCGATACGTGAGCCCCCCTAGTGCCGCGACGGATCCCGATCTTACGCCGACGGTGCCGGGCATCACCGACCAACAATCGATCGACGAATGGGATCCGCCCTTCCCGTTCGACTATGGAAAAATCCGAAAACCGAAAGATGAAGATTATTGGGACGCGTACCGCACGACCCCAAAAGCATTTGTTTCTTTGGCAACGGGTCAAAAACTTTGGCAGAGCCGTTTTGGACAAATAACCTCCTTCCGGATCCCGATCAATCAGCCTTCGGCGGATGAATCGATCATTGAGACTCGCCTGGAAGAGGTCATCAATCAACAGCTGGAGCAGTTTGGCTTCGCCTTGCTCAGCGTCAAGTCCAATGGGCTGCGTGCCGCAAGTGGAACGACTCCTTTCAATCTATTGTTCTTGGGATTCAGTTTCTTCATCATCGCGTCAGCGGTAATGCTCGTCTCCTTACTCTCGCGGCTGGCGATTGAACAGCGCGCGACAAACGCCGGACTCTTGCTGGCCGTCGGCTTATCGCGAAAAGACGTCACACGTTTATTTTTATATGAAGCATTCGGCATCAGTGTGGTCGGAGCATTCCTGGGCGGCATCCTGGGCATCGCGTATGCAAAACTGATGATCATCGGACTGACAACCTGGTGGGTTCAGGCGATCGTGACCCCCTTTTTGACATTAACAGTCGGGGCGGGCAGTTTGATCCTGGGAATCTTCGGAGGAATTCTCGCCTCGCTTTTGACGATTGTATTGACGCTGTACGGACTGCGAAAATTCACCGTGCGGCAACTGCTGGGAGGACGCCTGTCCGACGGACAGATTTCAACCTCAAGTCGCCGGACTTTCCAATATGCGCCGGCGGTGTTGTTCTTGCTCGCAATTGTGCTGGCGATTCTGGCGACGAGACTTGGCGGTGAAGCTCAAGCGGGTGCTTTTTTCGGAAGCGGAGCGGCCTTCTTGATCGGAGCTCTGGTTTGGTTGACACAAGCTTTACGTCGGCAAACATCAGAAAGCCGAAGCGAGACTTTCGACACATGGAAACTGATTGTTCGCAATTTGGCGCGAAACCCTCGCCGCAGCACCTTGACCATTGGGCTGATGGCTTCGGCTTGTTTTCTAATCGTCGCAATCAGCGCCTTCCGCCTGAATCCAACGGCATCTGGAACCGGCGGCTTTCAGCTGATCGGCCAGACGGATCAACCTATCTTCGATGATCTCAATAATCCCCTGACTCGTGAGGATGTCCTAGGCAGCGATCATGCATTGCTGGCGAATACCGAAATCTTCGGCTTTCGTGTACAAGATGGTGACGACGCATCCTGTCGGAACCTTTATCAGTCGCAACGCCCCCGCGTATTGGGCTGTCCAGACTCGTTCATTACGCGTTTCGACGCAGGCCAGCGTGGCTTCGGCTGGGGAGCCACAGCCGCTACCGACGAAGCGACTGAGTCCAATCCTTGGCATCTCCTCCAACGTGCATTGCCAGACGGAGTTGTCCCCGTCGTGCTGGACAAAAACACTGCGATGTACAGTCTCCATCTTTACGGAGGCGTGGGTGAGCAATTTGAAATTGACTATGGAGACGCAACACCGGTCACCTTTGAAGTGGTCGGCCTTCTCTCAAATACGGTGCTGCAAGGATCGTTAATTGTCAGCGAAGAACAACTGAACCGGCTGTTTCCGAATGTCAGTGGATACCGTTACTTCCTGGTACATTCCCCCGTCGGAGAGTCGGAGCAAACCGCCGAAATCCTGGGATCAACGTACTCCGATCAAGGCTGGACATCGGTTGATACCCTGGTGCTATTGACTGATTTATTGGCGGTCCAAAACACCTACCTTTCCACCTTCCAAAGTCTCGGTGGGCTGGGACTGCTCCTGGGTACCTTTGGTCTGGCGGCGGTCCAGTTGAGAAATGTCTTTGAGCGACGGCATGAACTGGCAACCTTACGGGCCATCGGTTTTGCTCGCAGTCGACTCGCGAAGGTGGTTGTCGGCGAACATCTGATCCTCTTGCTCGGTGGGCTGGGAATCGGTTTATTCGCGGCACTTTTGGCGGTACTTCCACATGGCTGGACCGGTGGAGCGAGTCCTCCCTGGAGCACCTTGGTGGGAGTCTTGGGAACGATTCTGCTGGTAGGCCTGGGAACTGGAGGGCTGGCTGTCAATCGAGTCATGACGCAGCCGACTCTGGAAGCCCTCCGTGACGAATAAGCCGATCCGATCGTCGGTTGGGCTGTTGGATGGTGCGTGGTAGACTACGCAGAACGACACACAACTTAGGGAGATCTGCTCTATGAAAGAGGTGCTTTTCGCATTACCCGGAATCGCTTTAACAGTTCTCTGTTGGGGCTCTTACGGAACCGTCCTTCATAAAGGTCAACATGCTCTCGATGGAGACCGGCTCAAGCCATTAATCTGTGTTGGCGCCGCCTACTTCATCGTGGCAATCATTGTGCCGATGATCATTCTCGGTAGCCAAGGCAAACTGGCATCGGGCTGGCACTTTTCAGGAATCACATGGAGCATGGTTGCGGGCACGGCCGGAGCGTTGGGTGCACTCGGTATCATTCTCGCACTCACGAGCGGCGGCAAGCCGATCTATGTGATGCCTTTGGTCTTTGGGGGTGCCCCGATCATCAATGTGTTCGTCTCGATGTACTTCGAAAACATTTCCTTGAAGGAATTGGGAACACGGGGTGCGTTCTTCCTGGCGGGTGTCATTATGGTTGCAGTGGGTGCCGCGATGGTGCTTATCTTTGCACCCAAGGGCAATCCGCAAAGCAAGACACCACCGGCCGCGGTGGAAGCCAAGGCAGAGCCTGCAGCTGAACCTGAGCCCAAGAAGTCGGACGAGGACGCGCAATCGGAATCATCTAACGAGGGTTAATAAATGGGGCTTCCCGCCGAAACCATGCAACGGGTGGATGCGTTGCTGAGCCACGTCTGGATGGTACGAGCTTTTCTGAAGCACAGCGAAGAAGCTGAAGAAGACGAAGAACTCTGCGATGTCCACCGGGGACTCTATGACTATATGCTGGCGCTCGGTGGCCCGTTGAATGCGGGCGACGCTGAGGACTACATCAAGCAGGCAAAAAAGAAGCTACGTCGACTCAGGAAAGCCACTGAGCTTTTCCAAGAAATTCAGCCTGAGATTTCCGAGCACACGAATTTCAAGATGGCTGTTCACTCGCTGACGACGGCCGTCGCTGAGATTACGGCTCTGTTGGATTCTGACTCGCCAGACGCTCTGGATGCGTCCAGCAACGCTTGACGTCCGCCGTCACGGCACGCTTATTCGGATGTTTGGCGACCGATAACTCGTAGCAGCACCGGTTTTGAGGTGGGACTTCCGCCAGCGTCGGCCTGAACAAAAACAAGCCGTTCGCAATCTTCTACCCAGGGCTCGGCCGTGATAAAGATTGTCCGCTCATTCTGAGATTCGGTAATCAGAACACCATTGAGGCCGGTATTGTTGACGTAAACACCATGCGGTGCATTAACAACAGCCTCCTCTTTGCCAAACCCGACTCGTCCATTGTGTCCCTTTCGCTCAATACGAATATGAGCGGTGGTCGTCGTTCCGGCTTCAATTTCGATGATGGGTAAATCAGTCGTTTCCCCCGCGGACGAAAAATGGACGTCGAGTTGGGGAGCATCAGCCAGTTTAATTTCGCCCAACGTTCCCACATCGCGAGTTACCTTCTTGCCATCAATCACGGCGGTCGCTCTCACACGAGATTGCTTGGCAGTTTCCTCGTCCACCTGGGCATCGGCTGAAGCCGTTATGGTTCCCCAAGCACGCAGATGTTCTGCTTCGATCACAATCGGTTGGCTCACCGAAAAGCCTGGTGGCAATCCATCCACTTCCACGATGATCTCACCTTCAAAACCATCCAGACGTTCGACATCGAAGCCAAATTTCCTTCCAGCTCCACGAGGCACACTAGGGTTCGCACCACTGACAGAGATTTTGAAGTCGGGTCGCGGAGGCCGAATGGAGAGTTGGTACTGATAATCGGAAGCCTGTTGCCCTCGGACATCTTCGACTTGAACCAGGTATTCACCATCAGCGGGAGCAGTGAAGATCAGATATGAATCATTTCCGAACTTGCCTCGACTTTCATCATCATTCTCATAACTCACCAGAAACGTAGGCAGACCATTCGGCGGTAATTCTTGTCCCGGTTGATGCGGTTCGACAATGTAGCACGGTGCGTGCAGTGCATGGGTAACAGATGTGGTATCAAAATAGGTGTGTCGCTTCCCAAAATTCGGATAAACGTTGAAGCCGGAATCAGGTCCGCGCGGATAATGGTAAAGCTTCACCACCTCACCGGCAGCATAGAGATATTGATTGAGTCCCATCTCTTCCCAATTGTGGAGTCGGAAGTCTCCCGTGGCACTCGAATTCTTGCCTCGAAACGTGAAATAGGAATCGCGTACGGCTCGTAACAGCACCCGAGGAACCAGATTCCCATCAGTATCCAGCACACGGATCTTCGAATCGAGAGGCGACTTGTCGCGAGCAGCTATGGTTTCGAGCACAAACGACTGCCCTTGCTTCGCGGAGAAGCGGAACAAATCCAGATCAGTAGTTGCGTCTTCCTTCCAGATATGGCCGGAAACCTGAGCGGGAATCTGCAGGAGCGCCGCATCACTTGGCTGATCATTCGGCTCCTGCTCTTGTATGGAATTCACTTCTTGAGAGGTGAGATCATGTGGTGTGGAGGCATGCCTCGCCTGCGACTCGGATCGTGGAGAACTCCCCGATGCAACCTTCAACGATTCCACAAGAATGGCGCCATCCATGCGGCCAATGGCAACTTGTCGTGAATCCGTTTGTAAAGCAACGGCCTGAGCGACTTCGCCACCGATATCGACCACCTGTTGTTGGGTGAGCGTGGCCGCATCCCAAACCTTCATTCGACGGTCATCTGAAAGGCTGACAATCTGTTGACCATCTTGGGTATAGCGAACACGACCGATCGCTTGTTCATGAGCGAATCGAGCGACTAACAGAGGATTGATTTGAGGTTTATCCACTGAGACAAGTCGCCACTGACGAATGCGATTATCTTCTCCTGCGGCAGTGATAAAGCGGCCATCAGGACTGATATCGACCGAATACTGTTCCTTTGACGGCTGATTCAGCGTGTCGAATCGTTGTCCGGTTGCAACATCCCAGACTTTAATCGTCGCGTCAGCACTGGCACTCGCAAGAAGCTTACCGTCTGGTGAGAAATCCAAATCGTAGACGGGCCCATTATGACCTTCTAATTCATGGAGCCTTTTTCCGGAGGCGAGATCCCAGATCCGAATCAAGCGATCATAACCTGCGGTCGCAACAATCTTGGAATCATCGGAGATCGCTGCCGCATACAGAACGTCACGGTGCTCACCTAACCGACGTAGTAGACGCCCTGTCCGCACCTCCCAGATTTGTGCCTCACCGAAGACACCACCAATCCCTGTCGCCGTGATCAGATACCGTCCATCCGCTGAGAAACGGATGTCATTGACCTTGCCTGGATGTTCATCAAGTTTTCGAACGAACCTTTGGTCTGCGGCGGTCACCAGATCCACCGATTGAAAGCGACCGATCGCCAACCATCTTCCGTCAGGCGAGTAGGCCAGCGAGGTAATCGGCTTGGGTGTCAAGCTAGGTGCCAGGCGAGGCGTACGCAGCGTGGGCACATTATTTTTCTCAGCGGCGGAGTTCGTCTTTCCTTCGGGAGCTCCTCGTTGAATCCAAGCCTTCAACAGGGCAATCTCCTCATCTGTCGGTTGGGCTTCGTCTTCCGGCGGCATTTTAGGCTCGATACTGCCGGTAATGACACCCATCAAAAGGCTGCCATCAACATCGCCTGGTCGCACCAACGACTTACCATCACGATCGATGACGAGATCTGCGTAGGACTCGAAAGCGAGATCTCCCTCGGCATCATCCTGGTTGTGACAACCCGCACAATAACGTTCGACGATCCCTCCAACATCCTGTCGCCAGCTCGGCAATTCTTCCGCCGCCACTTGAATCAACGAGCCGCAGAATACGAACAAAAAAATCAGGCCGCAAAGACGCATGACAGGCTCCCAAACGAGCGACGGAGGATACCGTCATTTCAAGCTATCTATCTCGAAATCAATGATTGAATAAAAACTCACGGGTACTCATGATGCCCCAATACAGATCTTCGAGGGCAGTCACTCGTTCATCGGGGGGTGTCTGCTGGATCACCTGGCTGAGCTGATCCAACTCAGACTCTGTCGGATGCCTGGCGAGCGTGGCCAAGAAGGCCTGCTGGATCACCTCTGCAACCGGCAGCTCTTCGGCGATTGCATTTTGGACGCAACTCTGCGGATCTCTCAACCGCTCGTTGATCGTGACACCGTTACTGATATGCAAGACTTGAACCATACTGGGCGTGTCGGAACGTTCGCATTCACAGGTAATGTCGCGTTCGTTACGCCCGAAAGTCTTCAAGAAATTTGAGACCACGGCAGAGTCGGCCAACTGAATCGCCCGAGTTCCCGGCGGATAGGCTTCAGTCTTCTCAAAATCATTTCCGTCATAACCAATTTGCGTAAACTTGGTTGGCACCTGAGTCACCTGGGCAATGGCATCAAGCAAGATTTCTGCCGACAACCGACGGGGATAGTAACGGCTGAAATAATGCCGGTCTTCCAAGTTGTCGGGCAACGGCTGGCTTGATCGTTGGTAAGTCTCCGAATTCAAAATGACCCGCATCAGGCTTTTCAGATTAAAATCTTGTTCAACCAGATGTTCGCTAAGTGCATCCAGTAAGGCTTCATTCCGAGCAGGGTTTGAGACGCGTAGATCGTCAACCGGTTCCACTAATCCTTTTCCGAGCAAGGCCGCCCAGACTCGATTCGCAATCGCTCGACTGAAGTAGGGATTATCGGGCGAAGTCATCCATTCGGCCAAATACTCGCGACGATCTCCGGAGGCATCCAGGGACAGCGGTTCACCATCGAGCGGAGTTGGCGGGTGCGCAACGCCGGTCAGCGGTTGAATCAAATCTCCAGAGGTTGCCGCGAAAATCGTGCGAACACCATCTCCGCTACGAGCATCCCCGCCCCACCCTTTGGCTTTGACACGAGCAAAGAAGTTAGCCATCGAATAATATTGATCATTCGTCCATTTTTCGAGCGGATGGTTATGACACTTTGCACAACCGATGGAGAGCCCGAGGAACGCTTGGCTCACATTCTCTGTCATATTTTCTGGATCCTGGTGCAACGCGTAAAAGTTTGTAGCACCATTTTCCACACTGCTTCCCCGCGCGGTAATGATCTCCGTCACCATTTCGTCCCAGGGGGTATTGTTGGCAACGTGGTCACGAATCCAGCCGTAATAGGCTTTGACAGCTTGCGGTCGCAAACGTCGACCATTCACCAGTAAGAGATCCGACCACCGGTGCGTCCAGTAATCGACGAATTCAGATCGAGCCAGTAAATCATCAATCACCTGCGTGCGTTTGTCAGAGTTGAAATCGTCGAGAAAGGCAGTGACCTCTTCCGTGGTCGGCAGCGTCCCGATGACATCCAGGTAAACTCTGCGCAAGAATTCTTTATCGTTTGTTCGTGGCGACGGTCGCAGATTGAGTGCTTCAAGTTTCGCTAAAACCAACTCATCAACAAAATTATTCCGCTCGGCAACTTCGTAGACTTTCTGCGGCACTTGATGATCAAAGGGAACGGCGATTCGCGACAAGGTTAACTGACTGGAAAACCAGACAACGACCGCTCCATCACCACGGCCGATGACGTTGATAAGTCCAGATTCATCGACGTTTAAGACCGTCTCGTCGGACGATGAGAACGTGGCCCAGGTAGTTACATCCTCAACCCGGCCGTCAGAATAGGTTGCCGTCACAATCAACTGTTGCTCATCGCCAGGCTGCAGCCGAATAAGCTCGGGTTCGACCGTAACGGATTCGAGCTTCGCATCTTGCTCTGTAGGACCGACCGCTCCACTGGAGATCCAATCGACGAGGACCTGATAGTCTCGCGAGCCGGGTGTGAGCAGCAAACCTCCCTTGTGGCGAATCATTCCCGCTGGCTTGGCAACGACCAGGCTGCGTCCCGGATCCGACAATTCAATTCGGCGTCCTCGTGCAGCACGAGTCATTTCGTGGTAGTCACCGGCGGGAAAATAACCACGTAGCGACAATCGAAAGTTACCCTTGCCCGCCAATGCTCCATGGCAGGCCCCCGTGTTACAGCCGGCTCGTGAAAGCACGGGAACGACGTGTCTCGCGAATTCCCAATTTGACGTTTCGTCGGAACCATGAACGCGAATTTGCTTCTCGACGGTCTGATTGTTTCGAATCGCCAGAATCGTTGCGTGTCCGTCGCTGACAGGCGCCAACATTCCATCCTCAACCTTGACGACGGATGGATCACTGGATTGCCATTCCACTTCGTCCGTAACATCGCCAGTGAATTGGCCGTCGACACGATCTTCGACAACAAGCTGCTGCACTGCATCCCGGCCATGCAAGACGATCTCGCGCTGAGGCAAAATGCTCAAGCCAGATTCGGCCTGCGCGAGTGACGCCAACACAAGGAACATCGAGGAGGCAAAAACGGTGGAGAGGTGAGTCTTCATCACGCGAATAACTCCTCAATCGGTCCATAACCAAAATCGACCAGTGGGAAAGGACGCCCGGCAGGCCCTGGCAGATGGCCCGTCGGATCCAAACCTAACCCCCGAAAGATGGTTGCGACGACTTCTCCCGGCTGAGTCGGTCTTTCGGCAGGAATCCCACCAATGGGATCACTTGCTCCAACCACACGACCACCCTGGACCCCGCCTCCGGCAAAACTCACGGTAAAGCATTGTGGCCAGTGATCACGGCCGCCGGCCGGATTAACCTTGGGAGTTCGACCGAATTCCGCCAAACATGCGACCATGGTGCTATCCAACATACCTCGATCGACCAGATCTTCGATCAACGCGCTGTAAGCCTGATCGTACATGGGGGCGACAATGTCACGCATGCCTTCAATCGACGTGAAGGGTTTGGACCCGTGAATATCCCAGGTGATCTCATCAAACACGGTCAGGAATGTGTTGATCGTCACAAATCGAACTCCGGCCTCAACAAGTCGCCGAGCCAACAAACAACATTGGCCGAACCGGTTCTGACCGTAACGTTCGCGGACCTTCTTGGGTTCCTTCGACAGGTCGAAGGCATCTCTTGCCTGCTGACTGGTCATCAGTCGATAGGCGGCCTGGAAATTTGAATCGAGCAGACGCGCATCATCGCTTTGCTCAAAGTAATCGACCGTTTGGTCAACGATCTGCCGCATACGGCGTCGACGCTCTAGTCTCACCGTTCCGATTTCAGGAGGCGGCAATAGATCTGGGACCTTAAAGTTCGGCTTTGAGGGATCGGCCATGAGGGCAAAGGGATCATGCGACTTGCCCAGGAATCCACCGGCCTGTCCGTTCGGCAAGTTTCCACCGCCCCGCCCCATTAATTCGGGCAGTACGACAAACGGAGGCAAATCGGTTCTTCGACCATGTAGATAACTCACAACGGCACCAGCGTGTGGCGTTTCGACCCCGCCCGTAAACTGACGTCCGGTCTGCATCATCTGCCAACCCGCGTCATGAACGGCTGCCGAAGTGTGATAGCAGCTGCGAACGAGAGAGAAGTGATTGGCGACTTTCGCATGCTGCGGGAAAATCTCCGAAATCTCGATCTCGGAAGAGGCCGTGCGAATCGGCTTGAAGGGGCCGCGAACCTCCGCAGGGGCGTCAGGTTTCATGTCAAATGTGTCGAGTTGGCTAGGAGCTCCCAGGTTGAAGATCATGATGCATGATTGATCGTCAGCAGCCTGGTCCACAGCACCGTGTTCCTTGGCCCACAGGTATTGCGGCAACGAAAGACCGATCGCCCCCAAGCTTCCGACCTTCAAAAAATCTCGACGGGTCGTTCCGGAACAGGTGTAGGCTTTTCCTTGACCTTCAAAATCTAACATTTCGAGTTCTCAACCGGTGTTCGCGATCTGTTCGGATAAGGCAGTCAACCTGAGCTAATGGCACGAGCATCGCTTGGCCGAAGCACTCTGAATACCACCTTTTTCAGAGCATCAGCATAACTTGGACCGGCCTCTCAAGCAAAGTTTGTTCGATCCCAGTAGCAAGAGGATGCGGGATTCAGGGAAGATACGACTCAGGCATGCCACCAACCTCTAGGTTCCACGCACGGATCCGAACCATTCGATCTGGCGACGGGGGCAGACGGTGAAGCCAAGTCGCTGACAATCCTCGTCCAACCAACGCTGAATTTCCTGCAAACGGTTCGGATCACAGCCTTCCGGCATGAGCAAAACTCGATCTCGGTCAATTTCAGGAAATTCAGCCAAATATTCCTCGAGCTCGACAATGTCGGCAGGATCAGCGATCACGAACTTGAATTGATATTCATAATCTTGAATCAATCGCCGAATCGTACTGGGAACATAGCGAGAGGCCTCATGACGTTGATGCCATCGAGGGTATTCCTCGGAAGACGGCGCGGAATTCGAGAGCTTGGGGCTGATGGACATCAGATCGCATTCCAGAGGCAGGTAAAGAGTGCCGGCCGTCTCGATCGTGATGTGCTTCCTCTGTGCTCGCAGCCGCTCACACAGCGGTACCAACTCGGCAAACAACATGGGTTCGCCGCCAGTCAGTACGACATGCTCTAGCTCAAAACGCCCCATTTCCTCAATGATCTCATCAACTGAATAGTCATCTCCTTCGGGATTCCACGAGGCATAGGGCGTATCGCAGTAGCCACAGCGAAGATTACAGCCACTCGTGCGCACGAAAACGCTGTAGGTCCCGGTCAGACCCCCCTCACCTTGGATCGATTGATATATCTCAGCGATGCGCATCCGCCTACCTTGATGGGCCCCTTGGCATGTGCCCCCTCATCATGACAAAATGCAGGCGTTGCGCAAAGGAGAACCATCTATGCCTAAAGACTTCCGCTCGATGCTCGAGCCGTTTGATAACTCGTTTCCACAGCGAGATTACGTAATTGAGATCGTATGCCCCGAATTCACCTCCGTTTGCCCGAAGACGGGCCAACCCGATTTCGGAACGATCACGATCAACTATGTTCCCGACAAACTCTGCGTTGAATTGAAGAGTTTGAAGATGTATTTGCAGAGATTTCGTAATGAGGGCATTTTCTACGAGAATGTGACAAATCGGATTCTCGACGATTTGGTGGCCACCCTGCAGCCTCGACGAATGACGCTGACCGCAGATTTCAACGCACGCGGGGGAATTACGGCGACCATCACGGCAACCTACGAGTCGACGTCCTGACCGTGGGCCACGCATTCTGGCCCGTGGACATCCCCTTGTCAGGCGAGAATCGCGAGAAGAAAATGTTTTGCTTCTGCCCCATTGTGTGCTGTCGCGAGTAGGAATTCATGTCGAGCAACCCCCAAGTCATCCTGTCCGGCTTTGCTGACGAAGCCGCAAACCAAAAAACGGCCGAACAACAATTCTCCGCTTTTGCGGCAATTGGCTTGCAGTATTACAGCATCCGTTTCATCGATGTCGGAAACGGCGTCAAGAACGTGATGAAGCTGACGAAAAGTGAGATCAACAAGGTTCGTCACCTGCAGCACGAATATGGGCTGAACGTCTCCTCGATTGGCTCTCCAATCGGAAAGGTGAAATTGCTGGACGTTAAGGACGGGTCCAAGAACACCTACGTTCCCTTCAAGAAATATTTGAGCCGAGATGTCAAAAAGGTTTGTGATATTGCACACGCTTTGGAGACCAAGCTGATTCGAGGTTTTTCGTTTTACCATCCACGAAACAGCGACCCTTATGATCACTTGCCACAGGTAATTGATCAGTTGGGTCAAATTGCAGAGACCTGTCACCGCAACGATCTCACCTTTGGTTTGGAAATCGAAGCGAATCTTGTGGGACAAACGGGAGAGATCTTGGCCGAAATTCACCGCAAGGTGAATCATACGGCTCTCGTCCTGATTTTTGACGCGGGCAATATTATCACTCAAGGCTACGATGCGGGTGAAGTCTTCCAACAATACTTGGCGATGAAGCCAGGCATGGGTTGGATGCACATCAAGGATTACCGCGATCCAAAGCCCACGCAGCGCAAAAAACATGTGGATGAAGAAGCGCTGCGACATTTTGTCCCTGCCGATTTAGGCGACAGTGCTCACGAAGCCATCTTGCGAGATTTCCGCGACCACATTCCCAAACTGGAAAGAAAACTGAAGAGACGTGGTATTCCGGGCGTCTTCCTTGACTTGGAACCGCACGTCAAGGGCGGCGGTCAATTTGGCGGCTTCAGTGGTCCTGACGGGATGGGTGTTGCCTTACGAGGACTCTGTAAAGTGCTCGACTACACAGCGGTCGACTACCACATTCGGGACTTCCAGGATGTTCGCGACGCACGCGGATTTTAATTTTTGATGCGTCCCGTTTGAGAGCCGGTTCATTTGCCCTGACCGGCTGTTCATCGAATTACTCTCCGCCCAATCCGTCCCATCGCTCGACATAGGGCGTGGCGCCTTTCTAATCGGACAGGCGTCGATTTGTTGCACGAATCACAGCATTTCTTTTGCCGTTGGCTCGAACGCACGGTCCACCCAATTCCCTGCCTTTCCAGGCTAACTACCTTTTTCTTGACGGTCTGGAACAAGTGCCCCTCCTTCGGTTCATGCTTCGCGTGGACCACGGTTGCGGGAGCTTCTTCAAACCGGTCCTCTTCGGACGAAGGAGGCAGAAGGTTCAGCCCAATCCTGCCGCTATCCAAAAATCCCTCAAATTAGTTGCAAAACTGCGGCGGAAGTTGCCGGTGAAAATCGCGAAACAAGTTAGAGGATTGAGGTCGCTGCAAAGCTGCCGTCAAAACCCTGACCAGCAAGACTTTGGAGAATAAGATGGCGTGGTCACTCCCCCCGTTTTGGGATGTGAACCAACGACAATTTCCATCTGATCGTCAAAAAGCCTACATGTGGCTTTCGGTTTTGTCGATTATCCGAAAGCGGACGAAAGATGGCGAATTCGAAAAGGTTAAGCCGGTTGGACACGAAGGCGTTGCTGTCGAGGTGAGTTAAACCAGCCAAGTGTCGACAAAGGTTTCGATACTTTTCACCGGAAGCCATTTTTTGACGTATGTTTTCGCCCTAAGACCTGAATCAATAAGACGTTACTGCCAAGCTGGTGCAAGTTAAAAAGTGGCTGAAGAATCACCCCTTTTTTTCAAACACCCCTTCGGCGGCGAGCGCACTATAGTTGGGTTGCCACTCAGGTTAGAGGACGACCTACAGGCAGCAGTTTTTACACTTCGGAACGAGGTAACGAGAGGGCAGTTCGAGAGGCAAACTGAAGGGGGGCAAACCTTTCAGCGATGCCAAATATCGGACGGGCAAAGGTTGAGAAATGGCACGCAAAGACGCAATTAAGAATCTTCACGAAGCGCTCATCACTCGGCGAGACGCGCTCCGCAAAGCACTCGCAGGAGACTTAAGCCTGCTGAAGGAGTTGAAAGAGCAAACTTCTGGTGACGTAGTCGATTTCGCACTCGACTCTGCTCAAGATGAAATCAACTCTCAACTCGCTGAAGTCGAAAGTCGAGAGCTAGGTAACATTGAAGCGGCACTCGAGAAGATGCGTAATGGTACGTACGGAAGATGCGAAGGCTGTGCAGCGAATATCCCCATCATTCGCTTGCAGGCGCTTCCCTATGCCACCTTATGCATCGAATGCCAGACTGAACTGGAAAAGACGGGCGAGATCTCGAACAGTGCGAATCTTGGAAACATCCTTGATTCGGGCGACGACCCGGTGGTCGATTTCGAGATGGACATGACTTGATTCATAAAACCCGTCTGTTCTAGGACCCAGCCGTCGGACATGGAGGTTTGCGGCAAGATGCGCGAATTTCATTACTTTTCGTTGGTTGTATTTTCGACAACCATACTCCAAATTGGACTTCTCGCATCGTATTCGAATGCTCAAACCGTCGCGCTCAAACCGCGTAGCCAGCCAGGCAACGCGGTTGACCGTCCGGTAACTCGTCGAGATCAACTCTACGCCGAAATTCAGGCCGATTACGATCTCTTCCGGCAGCACGCGGATCTGTTGAAGAAAGTAGTGCGACTCGCGAAGCCAACCGTCGTCCACCTCGAATCTTATCGCACAGAAGCCTTTGATGGACGTTTCGGATCGCAACCCACAATCGAAGAAGCGGGCTCGGGAATCATCATTGAGCTGAATCACGAGTATTTTGTGATCACAAATCGACACGTGATTGCCCAAACCTCGCTCGAGAACATCAAAGTCCGGCTTAATGATGGTCGTTTTCTGCAACCTTTGAAGACGTGGACTGATCCGGATACGGACGTCGCGGTGATCCGCATTCGTGGCGATAATCTCCCCGCCGCTCATCTTGGCAACAGCGACGAATTAGAGATTGGCGAATTCGTCGTGGCCGTTGGCAGTCCTTTTGGTCTCAGTCACTCGGTTACCCACGGGATCATCAGCGCAAAAGGACGACGAGACCTCGAACTTGGCAGCGAAGCCGTGCGTCTCCAGGATTTCCTGCAGACAGATGCCGCGATCAATCCGGGCAACAGTGGCGGTCCCTTGCTGAACATGCGAGGGGAAGTGATTGGAATCAACACTGCGATCGCCAGTAATTCAGGCGGAAACGAGGGAGTCAGCTTTGCCATTCCCATCAAGCTTGTCATGTTTGTAGCTCAGCAGCTCATCGTTCACGGTGAAGTTAGCCACGCTTATCTGGGCGTACAGCTGGACAGCGAATACACGATGGAAAAGGCAACTCGCTTGGGACTCGACCGACTGCGAGGCGCGCTCGTCAAAGGGGTCACTCCCCGTTCCCCAGCGTTTTTTGCAAACCTACGAATTAATGATCTGATCACGACTTACGACGGTATTCTGGTCGAAGATGACGATCATCTCGTGAACCTAGTCAGTCTGACTCCCATCAATGAGACGGTCGAGATCGATGTCGTGCGTAACGAAAAACTCGTCCAACTCACGGTTAAAGTGGCGAATCGACGTCACTTTGAATCCGCGAATCGCTAGACCGACTGTTGACCAGCGTATTTCAAGCCGCGTTCAATCGCGGCTTGGACCTCGATCACGTCGAGATCGACGACAACATCCATGTTGATGCGCCAATCACGGTGCTCACGTTGATCGAAGATTGTCATGCCTCGCGTGAGCTCTCCCTGGGTTTCCACATCGCCCGCCATCTCCTCGGTTCGGAAAAGTTCCGGTTGAAGAGCGGCCATCAATGCAACCGCATCATGGATGTAAATACCTTCGAGTCCCAAGTGCTGTCGATAAGCCCGAAAGGCATAGGGCACAACGTGATGTAAGAATCCACCGGCACGACTTGTCTGACTGGGTAGACGACTCACCAGATCGAAGGGAAAGATCAGCTCCCGAGTCACATCCAGGGGAACCAACGTTTTCGTAATGGGTGACCGAAAAACGGCTCGAGCCGATTCTGGATCCATAAAACAATTGAATTCGGCAGCGGCCGAAACATTTCCGATTCCCTGGACCGATCCCCCCGTCATCACGATTTGATCAATCATCGTGGAGAGATCGGGGTCACGATTAAGAGCTCGAGCAATGTTTGTCAGCGGCCCGAGGGCAATAATCGTCAATTCGCCCGGCTCGTTACGCACGGCGTCAGCGATCACTTTGTCGGACGGATGCTGATGGTGCAATTCCGAGATCTGAACGCCAAGATTACCCAGGCCATCGGTTCCGTGCAATTCACGCGCGATCGTGATCGAAACGTCTTCGTCTGAGCGAGCCATGCCCATTCTCGGCCAGCGAGGCGGATCGAGCATTTCAATGATCGTCTGCACATTGCGGCTCGCTTGATGGGCGTCCACATTACCCACAGTCGCCGTGACAGCAACCACTTCAATTCTTGGGTCAAAGAGCGCAAGGCAGAGCGCAATCGAATCGTCAATGCCAGGATCACAATCGATAATCACACGCCGAGTCATAGATCTTAGAAACTCGCTGAAGACTGGACTTGAGAAGCGGTCATTGTAAATTTCGGTACACAGAGCAACAAGACTGTCCTGTGGCTGACTGGAAAGTACTTTACAAGAAGTTCAACTTAACAGCCTCAGAATCCAAACAGGGGGAGCTCTGAGCCCGATCAGCGTAGTGTGTTGAGGGTGCTACTGCTAGAATCCTCCAGGGAAGCCTTCTTCCTTGGATCCAAAACGCATTAACTTCACAGGAATCCCCATGACAAGTGAAATCCTCGGCCGAGTCGCAGGCGGTGAAGACCTCGCCATGGAAGAAATGGCGACTGCCATTAACGAGATCATGCAAGGAAACTGGCAAGACGAGCAAATCGCATTGCTGTTGACCGCTCTGCATCAAAAAGGAGAAACGGTGGACGAAGTCGCCGGTGCTGCGGAAGCACTTCGGCGAAATATGACACCGCTCCGCTCGAAACACTCCCTGCTCTTGGACACCTGTGGCACGGGCGGAGATGCCTCAGGCACTTTTAATATCAGTACCGCTGCCGCGATCGTCACGGCAGCAGCCGGCGTTCCGGTCGCCAAGCATGGCAACCGGAGCATGACCAGCAAAACCGGTTCAGCAGACGTCTTGGCTGAACTGGGCGTCAACATTGAAGCGTCTGTGGAACAGGCTGAGCGTTGCCTGGACGAGTCAGGCATCTGCTTCTGTTTTGCCCCGTTGATGCATCAGTCGATGCGTCATGTTGGAGCCGTCCGCCGCCAGCTCGGCATTCGGACGATTTTTAATCTCCTGGGACCGCTCTGTAATCCAGCCAATGCGGGTTATCAGCTTCTTGGTGTCGGGCGCCCCGAACTGCGCCCCCTGTTGGCCCATGCGTTGCGTCGGCTAGGAACGACTCGGTCCATCGTTGTTTGCGGGGAAGACGGCCTCGACGAGGTAACCTTGTCAGGAACGACTCATTGTTCAGAAATCCGCGGCGACGAGGCAAACGAATTCAGCTGGACTCCCGAACAATTTGGATTGGCGACGGAAGTCGACAAATCTTCCATGCTGGTAGAATCGCCGCCTGAGAGTGCAGAGGTCATCCGAGCGATCCTGAACGGATCGCGTGGTCCCTCTCGCGATATCGTCATCTTGAATGCGGCGGCGGCGCTTTGGACGGCAGAGGTCGACAGTGATCTGGAGGTTTGTACTCAGAAGGTAGCCGCGGCGATCGACGACGGCGCGGCGATGGAGACACTTCAGCAACTGGCAAAACTAAGCCACGCTTGATCGGCATTGGGTGGCCCAATGCAGCAACCGCACAAGCTGCAATCCATTCTCATCGCCCGCCTGACGGGATACGCGATTCGGCGACCACTGAAGGTGATCGCCGTGGCCACCTTCGCGGCCATGGCTTGCGTGTGGTTCACAGTCGATCGTCTGGAATTGCGCACCAACCGTACTGACCTGGTGAATCCTAACAGCAAATTCCAACAGGACTGGCTGAAATACCGCAAGACATTTGCAGCCGCCGACGATGTGATCCTGATGGTCGAAGGAACTGCGGAAACAATCACTCCAGTGATTGATGAATTGGACGCAAAGCTAAATGCTCAGCCGGCCCTTTTCGAGAACATCCACGCTCGATTCGATCGTACTCCGTTGCTAACCAAGGGGCTGCATTTTCTCCAGCCGGATCAGCTTGCGAAAATTGATGAAATCAGCCAACTCATGCTGAACGTGCTTGATTCAGCGCAACAAACAACGCTAACCCCATCGCAGTGGAATCTACTCGCGAAAACCACGACCGATGACGGTACCTACCAATCCCCATGGCCGATTGAATCCATCTATCGTGAAGTGTCGGACGGCATCCCGGAATATGTCCTCAATGACAACGACTCAATGGGAATTGTCGCACTCCAACTGGTTCAATCGGATCAGGAGTTCGCTCAGGGTGACAAGCCGATCCGAGAGCTACGTCAAATTGTGTCGGACGCTGCCGAAAAACACCCGCTAATTCGCATCGGCGTGACCGGTCTTCCGGTCATCGAATATGACGAAATGTCGACAAGTCAGCATGACATGTCGATTGCGAGCATGGTGACGCTGGGGCTGGTTGGATTGTTGTTTTGGGCCGGATTCGGTGACCTGCGATTTCCGGCTTTTGCGATCGCGTCATTGCTAATCGGTATTATGTGGACCTGCGGTTATCTGACGCTGTTGGTGGGACACCTGAATATCCTCAGCATCTCATTTGGCGTCATTCTGATCGGCTTAGGGATCGACTTTTCCATTCACTATGTGGCTCGCTATTTGGCCAATCGCAGAAGCCAAGAAGATACAGCGACGACAATCCGGAAGACCGCAGCCGGCGTCGGTCCGGCGATTCTCGCGGGTGGCGTGACCACCTCTCTCGCTTTTTTCGCAACCGCTTTGGCTGAATTCCGCGGTGTCGCTGAACTCGGACTCATCGCAGGCGGAGGCATCCTCCTGTGCGTCATCTCGACACTGTTGGTCCTGCCCGCGTTCCTGCAGCTCGATCGGCGAAATCCTCGACTGACTCGAAGAGGAACTCAGTATTTTTGGTACGGAATCCTTCGACCTTGTTGGAGCCAGCCTCAACACACAACTCTCTGGGGCCTCGGAATCACCGTCCTGCTGGCCATGGGCCTTGTTCGTCTCCAATACGACCATAACCTGCTAAATCTACAGGCGGACGGCCTCGACAGTGTAGCCTGGGAACATCGTCTGCTGACCGAGACCGACCGAAGCGTTTGGTTTGCAGTTTCAATCGCGGCAAATCGTTCGGAACTGATCGCACGGCGACAGGCATTTGAAGCGTTGGACAGCGTCGAACGAGTCGAAGATTTACTGGCATTAACGCCGACGCTCTCCACGGAAGACCAAAGGAAGATCCAAGATCTCGGAAAACGGTTGGAGTCCCTTCCCAAGAATCCACCTGCCGTTCTTCCCGTTAGCGTGAGCCAAGTGCCCCCTAACCTGTTTCGTCAGTTTGAATCGCCACAGGTTAACTTCATTCGAACGGCGTTGGTAACAGATACCTGGAAACAACTAAAACGGTTGCAAAGCATGGCATCTTCCGAGCCACCGAGTCTGGCGGATCTTCCAGCAGGTGTGCGAGCTCGGTTTATCGGCCATGAAAGACAACATTTACAACGTGTTTATGCTCGCGGTGATGTCTGGAATCCAGCCGAATTGGCTGCCTTCGTGAAGGATGTCGAAAGTATTGACCCCTCCGTAACGGGACAACCTCTCCAGAATTACTACGGCTCCCGTCAGATGCAGAGGAGCTATCTGAACGCGGCAGTCTTTTCAACACTCGCTGTGTTTTTGGTTCTTTGGTGGGATCTGCGCAAGCCCAGCCTCGTGTTATTCGCAGCGGCCCCGATGCTCTTATCCATGATTCAGCTGTTCGGCCTGATGGGATGGCTTCAGATCCCTTTGAATCCAGCGAATATCATCATCATTCCACTCATCATCGGCATCGGGATTGATGATGGGATTCATGTGGTACACGATCGTGAGAAGAGTCACCGGCGATTGTCGCTGGGAGCCGCGACCACCAACGGCATCATCATGACTTCACTAACGTCGATGATTGGGTTCGGGAGCTTGATGTTGGCCCAACACGAGGGACTCCGCTCACTCGGAAGGGTCGCAACGCTGGGGATCAGTTGCTGCCTGCTGACCTCGGTCGTCATGCTACCTTCGATAATTTCTGTCCTCAGGCGTCTGCTGCCCCGCGAATCACGTCATTTTGGCTCAACGAGCTGACAAAAATCGACGCAAAGCCTTTGCACGGTATCATTTCAGGCCCGTTGGGCGTCGTCTGGAGAAGAGCCCGAGGGACGGCTCGGGCTTCTCAATGGGACGTCGAAATGGTATCCTCCGAGATTCCCTCAAGTTGCAAGATATTCGTAGGAGATTCGTAAATGACGAAGCCACGGCGCAAGCTTAAGAAGGCTAATCACGGCAAACGCCCCGCCAATGCGAAGGCGCGCAAGTCCAAGCGAAAATCGATCAAAACATAGTTCCTTGCCAAGGATCGTAGACCACGCGTCATGCCCCTGCGACCTGCAACTCAGTCGGCCCCGAGGCCATTGGCTGAGACCGTAGGTTGCTCGGATACGAACACACTCTCGGATACAGAGGGGACCGAAGTGAATTCCAAGGGTTTTCTATTCGATCTTACAGGCATCGACCTGACAACGGTCATCTCTGATATAGAAACGATACGAAGTTTCAATCCCCAGCGTTTCGAGATGGAGCAGTTGACGGCGATTGTCCATGAGAACACGGACCATCATCGCTGCATCGGTTACCGAGACACGTCCGAGGATGAATTTTGGGTACGCGGACACATGCCAGGCATGCCATTGATGCCCGGCGTAATCATGTGCGAAGCAGCAGCTCAGCTCGCATCGTACTACACGCAGAAACATGATCTGCTGGGAAGCGAGATGGTTGGCTTTGGCGGTCTGGAAGATGTACGTTTTCGAGACCCGGTACTTCCTGGCGATCGCCTCTACATCATGACGGAACTCATCAAGGCTCGCCGTGGTCGCATGATTGTTTGTGAATTCCAGGGCTTCGTGAAGGATCGCATCGTCGTGGGTGGAAAGATCAAAGGAATACCTCTTCCGATTGCCGCCCTAGAATCAGCGATTCGAAACCGCGAATCGGAATGAATCTTCGAATCGATCTTCAAACAGCATCGCCATGGGCAGACGAGCACTTCGAAAAACCGATCCGGAGCTAGATCTTTCGGGTCATTTCCGCGAGTTGAAAGATTTAACACCGCCCTTCTCTGCGACTGAATTTTTCGGGCGCGAAGCAGCAATCGAGATCGAGATCGGCTGTGGCAAAGGCCTGTTCATGTCGACAGCGACGCGTGACCATGCCGACCGCGACTTTGTGGGCATCGAAATCGCGGGGAAGTACGCGAGATTCGCTGCTGCTCGCCTCGCGAAATCAGGCTGCGAGAACGGGCTGATGATTCATGGAAATGCAGAAGAGTTTCTCCGTGAACATCTGGCTGCTGAAATGGCAGACGCAGCCCATGTCTATTTCCCCGACCCTTGGTGGAAAAAACGACACCGTAAACGTCGCATCATGAATGAGTCGTTTTTGCGGGATGTCCATCGAATTCTCAAGCCGGGCGGCTACCTTCACTTCTGGACGGATGTTCAGGAGTACTTCGATGAAGCTTTAGAATTGCTCAAGCAACGATTGCCATTTGAGGGGCCGATCGCGGTCGCAGAATCGCCATCGTCTCACGACCTGGATTATCGAACTCATTTCGAACGTCGCATGCGACTTCACGACTTGCCGGTCTATCGTTCACAATTCCTCAAGGTGGATTAAGTTCGGTAACACTCATTCATCTCCTAGGTTTGATCTCGCCAACAGAAAACGCAGTTCAAAACAGACTGCGTTTTCATTGCGGTATGGCATTCAAAAGCTCTATTACTGATTGACGACCCGGCGTGGCTACAACAGAGTAGAACAAACCATATCCGGCCGGTGCTCTCACTTCTACGAAACAGAAACGGTGGATACAGGCGTTCACTCATACTGGCCAGCAAAGTAATTTCTCAACTCATTTTCTCGTTGCATGGTTCCGCCAATCCCTACAAGCGACTCCTAACGTAAAACAAAAAATCACACACTCGCAGGTGTGCATGATGGGCAAAATCTGATAAAAGTTCAGTCAAGGTGCTGCATTGCTCCCAAAGGGCGAGAGACTATCGTAAGGAGTGTCGAGACTGTGTGTGGAATCATTGCAATTGCCGGCGTCGAGCCGGTCAACGTTCGGATTTATGACGCACTCACCGTTCTACAACACCGTGGTCAAGACGCTGCAGGTATCGCCACAACGGATGGGGAGCGGATCTATCTACGCAAGAACAATGGTCTAGCGAAAGATGTCTTTCAAGCACATGACATGCGAGAATTAATCGGTCATGTAGGCATCGGTCACGTGCGTTATCCTACGGCTGGCACCCCCAGCTCCCATGAAGCACAACCTCTGTACGTGAACTCACCCTTCGGCATCGCACTGGCTCACAACGGGAACCTGACCAACCCACACGCACTAAAACGCGAACTGTCGGCAAAAAACCGCAGACACTTGAATACCAACTCAGACTCCGAAATTTTACTCAATGTTTTAGCCCACGAACTCGCACAACAAGATCTGGGAAAACTCACTCCGAACCATATTTTCGAAGCAATTAAAACTCTTCACGAACGTTGCGAAGGGGCATACGCCGTCGTCGCTGTAATCCCAAATTTCGGGATTGTGGCATTTCGTGATCCACACGGGATCCGACCACTAGTCATGGGAGTTCGTCATACTGCCGCGGGTGCGGAGTATGTATTTGCCTCAGAGTCCGTGGCCTTCGATGCTTTGGGAGTCGAACGGCTTGGCGATCTTGATCCGGGCGAAGCGGTCGTCGTTGAAACATCAAACCGAAAACTCAGCCGACAACAGTGTGCAGCGAAAACACAACTCTCGCCATGCCTATTCGAATTTGTATATTTCGCGAGGCCTGATTCGATCATCGAAGGAATTTCGGTTTACAAAACTCGACTGCGAATGGGCGATTTTCTTGCCAAGAAAATCTTAAAACTTCGTCCTGAGCACAATATAGACGCAGTCATTCCGGTACCCGATACAAGCCGAACGGCAGCCATTCAAGTGGCTTTTCATCTCGGCGTAAAATACCGAGAAGGCTTCATCAAAAATCGATACATTGGGCGTACCTTTATTATGCCGGGGCAAGAGAACCGAAAGAAATCGGTCCGACAGAAGCTGAACCCCATTCCTCTTGAGTTTCGCGATAAGAACGTGCTTTTGGTTGATGATTCAATCGTGCGCGGCACAACCTCGAGTGAAATCATTCGGATGGCTCGGGAAGCCGGAGCTAAACAAGTCTATTATGCTTCTGCCGCTCCTCCAGTTCGATACCCAAATATGTACGGAATCGATATGCCCGCCGCGACGGAGTTGATTGCCCACGGCCGAGAGGTTGATGAGATTTCTGCTGAAATCGGTGCTGATTGGCTCGTTTATCAGGACCTCAAGGATCTCGTTCTTTGTGGGATTGAAGGCAACAACACCATCAAACAGTATGAGGATTCGGTATTCTCTGGCTGCTACATCACTGGAAATCCGGAAGAAAACTATCTTAAAGAGCTCGAAGAAGAGAGAGGCGATCGAGCACAGGTCGAAAGACTCCAATCTCAAGATGAGACCAGCGTATAGAAATCCTGAAACGCGCGAAATATGACACCACTGTTATTTTCTTTGGTCTTAGCCATCCGAAATATCTACAATCGGCCGGACCGAAGATATTCGAAACGGATTGCGTCCTTTCCTTCGTCTCATCTTTCCAAACGGTGGCGGCCAACCCAACCAGTGGATGAGTCCATGTTGTGGTCACAGCCCTTTCACGGTAGCCTGTCGCGATAAGGTATTCCCGTCGAGCTGTATCATGTCCGATCTGATTCGCCAAGAAATCACCGCCGCCGCCACGCCCATCGTTGTCAAGGTAGGAACGCGCGTTTTGACTCACGATAACGGTCGCCTCAATGAAGACCGGATCGCGAGTTTAGCCGATCAGATCAATTGGATTGTTGAAAGCGGCCGCAAAGTGCTTGTTATCAGCAGCGGCGCGGTCGGAGCTGGCATGTCCACCATGGGCCTGCAGCAGCGGCCGACTGACCTTTCGCAATTGCAGGCAATCGCTGCCATTGGCCAGACCAAGCTGATCGAGGCGTACGACCTCACCTTCCATCGGCACGGTCACCATGCGGCCCAGGTCTTGCTGACCGCTGGCGATCTCCACCACCGCACGAGTTACCTCAACGTAAGAAATACGCTCCTTTCATTGCTCGACCTCGCCACAATCCCGATTGTCAACGAAAACGACACGGTCGCCGTCGATGAACTCATGACGACATTTGGTGACAATGATCGACTTGCGGCATTGGTGACGAATCTCATCCAGGCCCCCCTTCTGGTGATCCTTTCGGATGTTGACGGTCTTTACGACGGTCCCCCAAATCAAGCTGGAACCTCCTTGATCTCGACAGTCACGACCATTGACGACCGCATCCTGTCCTATGCCCAAACGACAACGGGCGGCCTCGGTAAGGGCGGAATGGCGAGCAAACTGCAAGCTGCGAAGATGGCCACGCTCGCAGGCGAGAATGTGATCCTGGCCAACGGACATACTCCTGACATCTTGCGTCGCATTGCGGACGGAGAAGAGGTGGGAACGGCATTTCTGGCAGCAGGCAAAACGGTAAGTCCCTGGAAGCGTTGGATCGGATTCTCCGCAAATCCTCAAGGGCAGCTGACCCTCGACGCTGGAGCGTGCGAAGCCGTCGTCCGCCAAGGACGCAGTTTGTTAGCCATCGGGATTCTGAAGGTTCACGGTCGATTCGAGAAAGGCGACGTGGTTTCTATCTGCGATGAAGCTGGTCAAGAAATGGCTCGCGGCCTGACGAATTACAGCGAGCCTGAATTACAACGAATCAAGGGAATCCGCAGTGAGCACATCCAGAAGACGCTCGGCCATTGCCTCTATGATGAAATCGTCCATCGCGACAATCTCGTGCTTACCCAGAGCGAGTAACAACAGCCGCGCCCTCTTTTTCCGCTGCGTCCTCTCGGTCGCCATCTCTAAAATGTTTATTTAATTTCGATGCGATAAGGCATCCAGCAGAGAACCGGCTCCGCAAACAGCCTTTGCATCAAAGCCAAATCAGCCAGCCAGGGCCCTGCAAGCTCCTTCATCGGACTCGCGAACCCAACCTGGGTCGTCACACTCGGCCCCTCCAGAAGCTGTTCCAGGAAGGATCGGGGCTTTGGCAAAATCAACAGTTCGGTCTCGGTATCGGCCTCAATACCTGCAGCCTGGCGAGCGATGGCGATGGCATCGTCCAAGGTTCCCAGCTGATCAACGAGCCCTTTTTGTTGTGCCTGTCGTCCGGACCAGACACGTCCCCCCGCCAGTTTCAGCAGTTTGGCAACGTCCATATTTCTTCCAGCCGCAGCCTTCGCCGTGAATTGCCGATAGGTCTCCTCCATCATGCCCTGGAAGGCAGCTCGCTCCGATTCGGTAAAGCCATCCAGCCCCGTGAAGATGCCATTGTTTTTTCCACGACTGACAACGTCGGTGGTGACGCCCACTCGAGACATTGCTCCGGAGATGGCCATTTTGCCGCCAACGACCCCGATCGAACCAGTCAAAGTCCCAGGTTCCGCAACGATCTTGCGACAGCCCATCGAAATGTAATAGCCGCCGCTAGCCGCAACATCTCCCATGCTGGCGATGACAGGCTTCTCCATCGTCTTAATCTGCCTCCAGATCAGATCGCTCGCCAAGGCAGAACCTCCTGGGCTATCAACTCGCAAGACAACCGCGACCACAGAATCATCACTCTCGGCAGCTCGCAGGGAATTCACGATGGTTTCACTCCCCATCGTCTGCCCTCCGAGGATATCCACCTGGCTGCTTCCGGTGGTGATCGTTCCAACCGCGTAAACCACGGCAACTTTTTGTTTCTTGGATCGTCGCTCACTCGATGAGCCGCCGGTCAATAACTCCATCATTTTGACCATGCCCATCATGCCTGAGAAATCAGTATCCACCTTTTTGCGACCATAATCGGTCACAATCCGCATTTTCTCAGCCTTAAGCGTCTTTTTGAGTTCCTGACGGTATTCATCCTGATAGGCCACCTGATCAATCAACCCCGCCTGCAGTGCCTCCTGTGGAGTAAACAGAGCCTGATCAACAAATCCTTTGACCTGATCTCGATTCAAATCACGATCCATGGCGATGCCGTCGATCAGTTGATCGTAAAAATCGTCAACCAAAAGATCGTACTGTTGCCGCAGCGAGTCGCTCATCTTGTCGCGAGTCATCGGCTCTGCCGCTCCCTTGAAATCACCGACTCGCAACATATCGGCTCGCACACCAAGCTTATCGAGAAGTTGTTTGTAATAGGTGACCTCCATCCGCACACCGGGAATCAGCAACATGCCAGATTCGGGCATGACAATATGATCACAGGCACAGGCGAGTAGATAGTCGGCGGTCTGCGCAGACTCAAGCGAGGCATAAACGGGCTTGCCGGACTTCTTGAGTCTTAAGATTGCTTGGCGTAATTCGTGGATTTTCCCACGACCGATCGACGGATTTCGAATTCGCAAAACGACTGCAGCAACCTTTTCATCGGTTGCCGCTCGATCGAGCCGATCGATCATCGCCCGCAAATTACTCTGCAGTTCACCAAAGAGGCCGGGAGCCATAGCAGTCTCACTCATCCCTCCCTGCAAAGCCAGACTAACCACGGTTGGGATCTCGGGTGGCTTTGCCTTCTTCGTTTCCTCCGTGGCCGCTTTCTTGGAATCGGACGATTGCTGTTCCGATGATTCCTGCTTGTCTGTCTTGGCAGATCCTTGTTCCTGCCCGATGCTCTGGGTCGATGCCGACAAAAGCACCAGCATCACAAACATGGTTACCGACAAGCTATCCAACCGCATGGCAATCTCCTGCAAAAAGGGCCTCAACGAAAGTCGTATCCGCTTGATGAAAGTATGGACTCTTTTGTCTGCCATAGTTTAGCGAGTCGGTCGAAAAAGTTCGCCGACAAGTGCGTTTCGATGGCGAAACCCCAGCCACCAAGATAGTGTACAAATGCTATTGACTCTGTACACGCGTATATTATACTTGATTCAGGCGATGAGCTTGTATTTTCAACTATGGCAGTGAGCCCATTTCATGTCCCAACTGGACCAACTTACAAAGCGACAACGTTCTGTTTACGACTTCATTCGGGACAAGATTCAAAACCGTGGTTACGGTCCGACGGTTCGTGAAATCGGTGAGAAATTCAAGATTAAGTCACCGAATGGGGTGATGTGCCATCTCCGAGCTCTCGAGAAAAAAGGGCTGATCACGCGTGAGCCCAACATGTCGCGAGCCATTCAATTGGCTTCACGAGAAGAAGAACAGTCCGGTCTCCCACTGGTCGGACGGGTCGCGGCCGGCGTCATGCACGAAGCCATTGAACAAGAGAATTGCATTGATTTCGGTGAGATGTTCGCCCAGAAGAATCAATTCGTGCTCGAGGTCAGTGGCGACTCCATGATCGAAGCACAAATCGCCGATGGCGATTTCGTCGTCATCAAGAAACAGAAGGTGGCCAGTCCGGGTCAGATGGTGGTCGCTCAAACCGACGACGGCGAGGCGACGCTGAAATACTGGTGGCCTGAGAAGAATCGAATTCGACTACAACCCGCCAACTCAAGCATGGAACCGATCTTCGTCCGCGACGCTCGCGTCCTCGGTATCGTCGTCGGCGTCGTGCGACAGATGTAAGCTACTTCCGCAGGTCGTTAAGTTCCCCTTGACACTGCCGATTTCGACCCTGACTTGGAAGTCATCAAAGCTTCCTGAGTTATCTGTGGGTCCAAAATGCAAATTGATTCTTTGCTACAACAGCAGATCAAGCCACAGCTTAGATCATCTCTGGATCTCGTACTCCTCGATCTTGCGATACAAAGTCGCACGACCGATGCCGAGCAATTTGGCTGCCTCTGGAACCTTTCCGGAGGTTCTCTTTAGGGCATCCTGAATAAGCTTTTTCTCCCAATCCGCAATCCTGAGTGAAGTCGGTTGCTCAGAGAACTCGACCGATTGAATCCCCAGATCTTCGGCTCGAATTTCGTCGCCTGCTGCCAGGACAATGGCACTGTCAATCACATTTCGCAACTGGCGCACATTACCGGGCCAATCATAGTCGAGCAAACGTCGCTTGGCGGCCGGTTCCAATTGCAGGTGAGGTCGCCCATGGAGCTTTCGAAAGTGGTCGAAGAAGTAATTGATGAGTGTTTCGATGTCTGCGCCGCGATCGCGTAGCGGCGGAATCTCTAATTCGAATACAGACAGCCGATAATAGAGATCTTCCCGAAATTTTTTCTGCGCGACGAGTTGCTTCAAGTCACGATTCGTCGCGGCGATAACGCGGACATCGACCGAAATATCTTCGGTTCCGCCCACCGGCTGGAACGGATGTCCCTCAAGAATCCGCAGCAGCTTAGCCTGACCCTCGAGCGGTAATTCACCGATCTCATCCAAGAACAACGAACCGGTATCAGCTTTTTGGAACCAGCCGAGTTGATCTTCATCCGCACTCGTAAAGGCTCCCTTTCGATGTCCGAACAATTGACTTTCCAGCAGGGAATCAGGAATCGCGGCACAATTGACGGAGAGTAGCGGACGATCCGATCGCGCTCCCGCACGATGGACTGCCCTGGCTACCAATTCCTTGCCACAGCCACTTTCACCGCGCACCAATACACACCCCGAGGCCTGAGCGATCTTTTCGATTTGCGATTTGAGCTCCCGCATCGCATCGCAGTTGCCAATCAGTTCATCATACGCAGCTGAATTAATCACTAAGCGAGCATGATCAGCTGCCAATGCAACATCTCTGCGAGTTCGAACGAGAGCCACTGACATTAAGCTGGCCACCGATAAAGCAAAGTCAAAATCAGCCTGTCGAAAGCGTCCTTTTTTCAGGTAAACGTGCAAGACTCCGAGAGTCGTCTCGTCTTTGACGAGCGGCACACAAATCGCGTCGGAGTATTTTTGCACCGAACCGCTGGTATCAGACGTCTGATTCGAAATCCAGACCGCTCGTCCCTGCTCACAGACAACGTCGGTCAGATCACGACTGAGAGTCACAACCTGGTCGTCCTGAGGCAGTACCAATTTGGGGCGTAAGACACCTTCATCAGTTGACCAGAGAAAACCGACAACAGCTGCCTTGGTGCGTTCATGCAACAAGTCCAAAGAGGTCCGAATGACGGAGTCCGGATCGTGGTAACCAAGCAGTTTGACACTGAGCTGATAGATAATCAGCAGATCATGTGCGAATTCGGCATTCTCCAAGGCCGACAATAGAATCTCACTCGAATCCAGTGCATTAACCTGAGCTTCTTTAACGACTGTCTCGGAATGCTCGATTCGCCGCATCGCGGTTCGAGTTGGAGGTTCATCTGAAAGGTGGAAGCTAAACTCGGTCGAACCGAACTTGAGTCGACTCCCATCTTTCAGTAGCGCGTCCTTAATTTTTTCATCGTCGACGTAAGACCCGTTTCGGCTATCCTCATCTCGCAAGTGCCAACCATCCTCGCATCGTTCAAGCACAGCATGTACTCGCGAGCAAACCGGATCCATGAGCACGACTTCGCAATCCGGTCCTCTCCCAATCAGGTTGGGTTGTCCGCTCTCAAGCAGATAATTCGTCCCCATCCGGGGTCCGGACATCATTGTCAGGTAACAGTAGTCGTCTTTTCTTGGCTGCATCCGGCTCTCATTTCCTTCGCAATCGCACCGAATCGAGAGACCTGCGAACGGTCACAGTTGCCCACACGACCGTCGGACTCGCGACAACGAGACGAAGGCCAGCGTCGGCGTCGCTAATATCTTATCACTTTCCGGATCATAAGAATGCCGGCAATCATCAAGACAAAGTTGCCGAGCCAAACGACATAGGGCGGCACAACTCCGTCCTTACAACGATCCACGGCGAAAGCAAGCAACGGATAATAGATCAATAGAATCGGCAAAAAACAGGCGGCGAAAGTCGTAAAGAAATTCGTCGTACGCATCCGGATTGCGAGCGGTGCACCAAGCAACACAAAAAAGAAACAACTAAATCCATTAGCCCAACGACGCCAAGGTTCGAGTCGAAGTCGATTCAATCGATCTCGTGATCCATCGATCAAATTACGAGTTTTTCGCCAACTCTGATCATCGGTTAACTGAGCGAAATCCCCGGTCATCATCTGAAAAGCAGCAGAGGTCGCCCCCCTTCTTTCGTATTTCTCGGTTGTCGCCTCCTGCGTTCTAATTTCATGGGGAATCGCTCGCAACGGAACCACCGACGGACTATCTCCCTTGTTGCTTTTTCGTGTTGCCTCCAAGAGTGGAATGACCTGTTCGTACTTGTCGGGAAAAGCCATCGACAATTCTTCGCCAACATCGATTGTCCCGTTCGTCAACAAAATACTCAAAGTACTTTTTTCTGTATCACTAATCAGCTCCGCTTCTGTCGCGTTGATGCTAATCGAATCCGATCCTTTGGACGATTGAATCTCAATCATCGGACTGATCAAACGACGATCGAGTACGTCTTGGACGTTAATGGAAAAAAGTCGCGTGCTGTATGAACGCTGAGTGCGCAACATGTTGTAGGCAACTTCTTCAACGGACTCGACGACCACCTGATAAATGCCTTTGCGACCCCAAGAAACCGCAATATCGTTGATCCAGACTGCCACCAGACTCACACAAAAGGCAAGCACCAGAGCCGGCAAAAGAATGTTCATCGGCGAAATGCCGAGCGATTTCAACGCGACGACTTCGTTGTCAGCCGACATGCGGCCAAACACACTCGAAACCGCCATCAGAATCGTCGCTGGCACCGACACTTGCAATGCCAGAGGCACGACGTAAGGAATCATGCGCATGATCGGGCCAAGCCCTAACCCTTCTCGCAACCCTTCCTTGGCGACTCCCGCCAGGATCAACAGTAGTGTGATCGCCGTGAGCGTCAGCAAGAACACCAGAAGGAGTTCTGTGACGACGTAGCGAGTGATGCGACGCATGAATATCCCCAGCCCACTTTTTCGAATCGTTTGGTCGGGACTGTACCAGGATCCCCAAGATCCCGAAATGACAAACTACCTCGCGATGGCACGACGGTGATAGTAGCCATTCGCTAGCACATCATCACGTTGACGCCATCGCATTCGTTGTTTAGAGTTCGCCGACATCATGAGCGATACAACGGAAGATTCGCTAACACTGACCTCAAGTCGAAGATCGCACCCGCTACTGATGGAGCGCATTATGAGCCGATCGATCCAAATCGAGAGATCATCACGCAGCCAACCTTGTGAACTCTGTTCGGGTCATGAATTTGACATCGTGAGTCGTATCGATCGCCGGTCAGATCCTCTATCAACCGTTGCCTGTCGAAGCTGTGGCCTGGTCTCGCATGAGTCGATTCCGAGCGACGCAGACGTCGAGCAATATTATGCTCACGACTACCGCAATGATTATCACGGCGAACACACCCCATCCTCACATCGCATTTTGCGGGCCTGGGAAGGGGCACAATGGCTGCTAAACCTTCTTCGCCCTTATGTCCGGCAAGGAAGCCGGGTGTTTGAGGTTGGGGCTGGGATTGGATTCAATGTCAAATCGTTTGAGGCCGACGGGTTTCAAGCAGAAGGGATCGAGCCCGGTCAGGGTTTCCAAAAATATTCGCAAGATGTGTTGAGAGCCAATGTCAAATGTCTGTCGCTCTTCGACATGTCTCCAACTCCACAATACGACTTCATCCTTTTGGTGCATGTGATCGAGCATTTCAACTCACCGAAGAAAGCACTGGAACACATCCGCCATCTCCTGCGTCCTGACGGTCGCCTATACGTCGAATGTCCGAACCTGGCGGAGCCACATGCAGCTCCACGAAAACTCTTTCATTACGCACACATCTACAACTTTACACCTGACACGTTGGTGGCGATGGCCGAGGCAGCCGGTTTTAAGACGGTCGCTCGTCTGACCGAGCGACACGGAAAGGCATTGCGATATGTCTTTGAGAAGAGCGAGCCCAAGTGTGAGGTTAGTTCCGCGAGTTACGGGAACACAATCGCGAGCCTACGCCGTTACAACGACTTCACCTACCATGCTCGTCCCAGATATCTGTGGCAGCGTTTGAAGCGGGATGTGCGTTTTGCCTCAAATCACATTCTGCCAACCTTGCGCGTCCATCGAATATTGAATCGACTGCAGCAAACGAGTGGTGGAGGAACTGCTCCGTCCGACACGATCTCCGCGGGCTCTGCCACGTACGTTCGAGCCACCTAGAGACGCATCGCCGCCTACTTTTTCTCGTTAGGTCGACGAATGGCATCGGCAAAGGCGTTCACGGCAACCGCCAACATTCGGAACGCCTCCTGGAATTTTCCCTGTTCAATTCGTTCTTTCGCTTCGGTCAGACACGCCTCGACTCGACTATGATTGGCCAGTGTCGCATCTCGGTACAAACGCAAGCTTTGCACGACACTTTGCCGCAGTTGCTCAGCTGAATCCTTTGTGATCGCACAATCAGCAGTGACATAAGGGCCGCGGCCCAGACGTCGTCCACCGGTCAATGGAACGCCGCCTTGCTTTCCTCCGCGCGGCCAAAGGGCAAACGGTATGGCCGTTGCCCCTCCCAGAAAAAGGAGCAAGGCCAACAGATAATAGCCCGACACGGCGAGTCCCGCTGCGACCAACCAACAAATCGCCATCGCAACCCAGACCCCAACGTGGACCTCAGGTGGAGGCGTCATATCTGCCCCTACCACAAGAGGCTCACTCCGACGGTGTCGTGTCACTGCGCCGGGGCCAGTGATCTTGATCACCGTTGCGGTAATGTTGTCGGGACCGCCACGTACATTCGCCAGATCGACGAACAGGGAGACGGCTTCCTGCGGTGGCAACAGATTCAGAATCAGCCCCAACTCCTGGTCACTCACCTTCCCCGTAAGTCCATCACTGCAGATGAGAAAGACGTCATGTTCTTGAATCTCGAAGGGGCCTTCCAGATCGACCTGAACATTCGGCTGTGGCCCCAAGGATCGGGTAATGACATTTTTGGGAATATTGATTGCAGCATCGGAATCACGAATCTTCCCGGTAGCTCGCACCTCCCAAAGCAGGCTGTGATCGAATGTCAGTTGTTGCAACTGATTTGCGCGGAGCCGATAGATTCGACTGTCACCGACATGGGCGACTAAGGCTCCCTGCGGCAAGATCAACAGCGAGCTACAGGTGGTTCCCATATTATGGAATTCGGTNTTCAGCTGACCTCGCTGATGGATCTCGCTGTTGGCCTCGTGTACGGCCTTTAGAATGGCTTCAGGAGGTGATAGCTGGCGATGCTGGCAGTAATGGTGTGAGATACTATTCACGGCCATTTCGCTCGCCAACTCACCGGCAGCGTGAGCCCCCATCCCATCCGCAACGGCAAATAAGTGGCCACGATTGAGCCAGACCGTTTCGTCATCCTGGATCAGCTCGATGTGCGCATCCTGATTGTTCAGTCTTCGCATTCCGATGTCGGAAATAACAGCGACGTCGATAGCGAGATTCAGGTTGTCTGAGGATTGAGACATGCCAATTCGATAGCAAACACGGTCGCAAACACCATCNGGCTAAATGCCAGAACGCGCTCCCCACCCAAGGCGCNACCGAGCGAAGGCCGCTAGACGGCCCTACTTTGAACTAGANTAACACGGGGTATTGTAGCGACCGCTGTCATGCTTCGACAGCACCCCAGCCCCCCTCCTGTCGAGATCCTTCTGGATCGGTCTGGCCGAGTTTTGACACCCGACCTATACTCCGCACGCTCATCTCGAATGTCAGGTCCTTTGACACGGCAATCCGCAATGAAATATCGAATCGCCCTACTCGTACTACTGTGTGTCTGTCAACTATCGACAGGTTGCGTGCGTCGGCGAATGACCGTTCAGACCAGCCCACCGGGCGCAACGGTCTATGTGGACGACCAGGAGATCGGGACAACGCCCGTTTCAACCTCCTTCATTTATTACGGCACGCGGAAAATCCAAGTCGTGAAGGATGGTTATGAAACCGAAACGGTCCTCCACCGCATGAAAGCTCCATGGTATCAAATACCACCTTTGGACTTTGTTTCTGAAAACCTCGTCCCCCGTGAGATCCGGGACGATCGGATTGTTCAGATCGAGATGCAACCGCAGCAAGTCATTCCCACCAATGAGCTTCTCGATCGAGCTCAGCAGCTTCGCACATCCACGGTGGAGGGCTATTCGATTCCGACCCCGCCTACGGTTCCCTCTTCGGCTCCCCTNCCGCAACCAGCAGGAACAGCCATGCCGCCGGCATTCCAACCGGAAGCCCCTGGCGCGACGGGAGTGACACCGCAGCCTTTCTTCCCTCCGAGCAACTAACCGGGCCTCTTTATTTTAGTCCCGACTGTTGTTGTCCTACAGCACCACGAAGAATTCGTCCCGGGTTTCTTGCNACTTTGTCGGAGATGACGCGCGCATCATCCAGAATAGGTCTCAGCTGAAAGGTAATTTCTTCGATATTGCAAGCGGCGGAGTTGAGACGTTGATAGAGATCTGGATTATGTACGAACTGCCCTAACGAGCCTTCGCTGTCGTTAATCGCTGTGGTGAATTGTTGGAGCTCCATGCCAATGGCATCCAATCTCGCCAAGCTTCTCTGCAGGGAACCTGCGATTTCTTCACCACGTTCACCGAGCGGTTGGGTGAGTCCTTGCAGGAAGACCAGGTTCTGTTCAGCCTCATCGGCCACTCGAGTTAATCCGGAAATCAAGTTACTGGTATCCGACAGCACCTGTGGAACTTCATCCAGAGCCAGCTTCAGCTTCAGCATCAGTTCTTCGTCNGTCACGACATCCTGTACGGCAATCATCGTCGTATCAAATCTTCCGATTGCCTGCTCGGTCTTCCCCATAATCCGACTGAACTGATCCTGATTATTAACAACCAGTACGTTTAGATTGCGAGCGACTTCTCCGATCTCCGACCCCGCCTCTTCAACCGAGGAGAGCGCAACCTGGAGATCAGTGGAGAGCGTGGTAAATACTTGCATCGCGTCACTCATCATCGTGATCGCGTCTTTTGAAACAACTCCCTCCAAATAAGCTCCATCCTCAAGAGTTTGCTGACTGATTGGTGTATTACCATCCTTTACGAATTCGAGCATAGCATCGCCAAGAAAATTCCCGGTACCGATGCGACAGATCTCGTTTGTCTTGATCTTCTTGTCGGCGTTCAGTCGAGCCGTAATNAGAACGCCCCCATCATCCTGCAGATCGACTGCCGTTACGCGTCCGACCAGAATACCGCTCTTACGAACCGGTGTATTAACGGTCACCCCCGGCGCAGAGGGAAAATGAATATAGACGGTTTTGCGTCCACCGAGCCCTTGAGGCAAATCCTCAAAGATAACAATGAGGATGATGGCGATGATCACCGTAGCGGCGACGAGAACACCAACCCGGAACTGTAGGACTCTCTCTTCCATGATTCGGTCTTCCTAAACTCTGCTTTGTTGGACCGCCATATTCAGGACGTTTGATCTCTTCGCATTTCCATCAAACGTTCGCCCGCTTCACCTCGAACAAACTGCTGCACCCGTTGATCCTCGACAATCTCGAGTTCGCTCGGCGAGCCATCAAAGATGACCTGTGCTTCGTCTTCTCCAAGTCGAGAAAGGGGGTAAACCATGACAACACGGTCTGCCACCTTGCGAGCGGTATTCATATCATGAGTAATCACGATGCTGGTTACATGATGACGCTGCTGGGTTCTCATCATGAGTTCGTTAATCACGTCACTCATGATTGGATCGAGACCGGTTGTCGGCTCGTCGTACAAGACGATTTCGGGATCAAGTACCAGAGCCCGAGCTAANCCAACTCGTTTTCGCATTCCGCCGGATATTTCGGCAGGCCGTTTGAAAATCACCGACTCGGGTAATCCAACATCGAACAATGCCTTGCGTACGGTATCGTCCACTTCCTCATCNGANANATTTCGATGTTGTCGCAGGGGAAATGCAACGTTNTGACCGATCGTCAGGCTATCAAACAACGCTGCTTGCTGAAAAACAAACCCGAATCTTGTTCGCAACTCGGTGATTTCCTGATCATCTAACTGATTTAGCTTACGGCCCTCAAACTGAATCGTCCCGTANGAGGGTTGTATNAGGCCAATGATNGTNTTGAGCAATACTGTTTTCCCGCATCCACTTTCGCCAATAACAACGAGCGTTTGCCCGCGTGGAATATCCAAACAGATATCTCGCAAAACCTGCTGATCACCAAACGTTACCCCGAGATGATCGATCTCCAACAGGTAACGGCCTTGTGCTGCGGATTGCTCGCCGTCAGCCATGCTCGACTCCCGTTGTTCGTCAAGTAAAGTGGATGTTTCCATCATGACAGGAACGTTGCTCAATCAAAGCAACGAAGACCCCTCAGGCCAAATTGCATAGTACAAATAATCTAAAGCGATATTCAGGAACAGGTCGGACGCGAGGATCAAAACAAATGACTGGACGAAGGCCGACGTCGCCGCTTGTCCGACTCCCTCCGCTCCCGGTCGACAGCTGAATCCCCGATGACAACTAATCAACGCGATGATCGCCCCAAAAAAAAAGCTCTTCGAGACACCGCTCAGAAAATCCCAGGTCGCGACAAATTGCTGTGAGTTGTACAAGTAGTGGTGTTTGTCGATTCCAAGAAACACAATGCTGTAAAAATACCCACCAACGACTCCCATAAAGTCAGCCATCACCGTGAGTGATGGAATCACAAAAAAACAAGCGAGAAACCGTGGTACAACCAGGTAATGAATCGGGTTGGCCCCCATACTATCAAGCGCATCAATTTGCTCGGTGACTCGCATCGTGCCTAACTGGGCCGCTAATCGACTACCAACGCGTCCCGCCAACATCGTTGCCGCTAACACGGGCCCCAATTCGCGAACCAGTGACATGTTGATCACCGCACCCAAGCGTGTCTCTAATCCCAATTGCCGAAATTGGAAATAACTCTGTACCGCAAGCACCATACCGATGAAGGTACCGGTCAGAGCGACCACCGGTAGGCTCAAAACTCCGACCTCAAAGAAGTTAGGCAGCAATGTTTCCCTGCGTGGCAGCCGTCTGAACATCCACGAGAATGTCTTCGCAGAGAACTGAGCGACATCACCGATGGNAACCAGGCCATTGATAACCACAGCGCCCCAGTCGGCAATCCAGTCAAACATCGACTGTCGCAAGCCCTGGCGTGGAATCGTTGCTGTCGAACCTTGAGACATCCGGTTTCCTACTGATGAAGGCAAATCATGCGGGCGCATACGTTACGCCCGTCTTTGTTCTTCGGAAGCGCAGCTCCACGGCTTGAGGAAAGATTACCGGTCATCCAAAANAGGCAAGACAGGATGCCTGGGGCACCCAATTTATCTTTCTGAGACAGCAATTCCTGTGATAGCAACCGATCTTGCCACCAAAAAAAAGACCCGCCAAGAGGCGGGTCTCATAAAGACATTGGAATGCATGGACGAGCTATTCCGAACCGGATTCTTCGGCGTCGCCACCGGCAACGGCACCAGCAGGCTCTTCTTCCTCAGGAACCGTTTGGCCTTTGAAGGTGAGATGTCGGATCTTTCCGTCATCATCCTTCACGGCATCCACGGTGATGAGATTCAACCCTTGGAATTCGCCCTTCAAGAGTTCTTCGGACATGGGATCTTCGATAAAGTTTTCGAGAGCACGTCGCAGTGGTCGAGCACCGTAATCAAGATTCGATCCCTTTCGGATCAGGAATTGCTTCGCTTCCTCAGTCAGCACCAATTCATGGCCACGGTCGATCAACCGCTGACGGACCTTGGCGAGTTCGAGGTCGATCACTTCCTTCAGATCTTCATTGGTCAGGTGACGGAAGATAATCGTATCGTCGAGTCGGTTGAGGAATTCAGGTCGGAAGAACTTCTCGATTCGCTCGTTAACACGATCCTTCATACTCTCGTAGGAGGCATCGTCATCGGGTGCTTGGAAACCAAACGACTGTTCGTTCTTGATGGCTTCGGCACCAGCATTCGTGGTCATGATCAGGACACAATTTCGGAAATCGACATTGCGTCCGAAGCTATCAGTAAGACGTCCCTCCTCCATCACCTGGAGGAGCATATTAAAGACATCGGAGTGAGCTTTTTCGATTTCGTCTAGCAGGACGACGGCGTAGGGACGTCGACGAATCTTTTCGGTGAGCTGTCCACCTTCTTCGTATCCCACGTAGCCGGGAGGTGCACCGATCAAGCGGCTCACATTGTGCTTCTCCATGTACTCACTCATGTCGATTTGAATGAGTGCATCTTCATCGCCAAACATAAATTCAGCGAGAGCCTTGGCAAGCAATGTTTTACCAACACCGGTGGGGCCCGCGAAGACAAAGCAACCGGTAGGTCGCTTGGGATCTTTGAGGCCTGCACGNCTACGACGAACGGCTTTCGCGATCGCCTTCACCGCTTCGTCCTGGCTAATGACCTTCTTGTGAAGATCATTTTCCATTTGCATCAGCCGCATACTGTCTTCCGTTGAAAGTCGAGTCAGCGGGATGCCGGTCATCTTCGAGACAACTTCAGCGATCACTTCCTCATCGACAACACCGTCGGTTNGACGTGATCTCTCGCGCCAATCCCGGGTGATCGAGTCTTTCTTCTTTCGCAGCTTGTCGGCTTGATCTCGAAGCGAAGCGGCCTTTTCAAAATCCTGATTGGCAACTGCTTCTTCTTTATCTTTATTCAACCGCTNAATATCTTCGTCGATATCCTTGATNTCCGGCGGACGAGTCATCGTACGCAGTCGCACTCGTGCACCTGATTCATCAATTACATCGATCGCCTTATCCGGCAGGCACCGGCCAGTGATATAGCGACTCGACATTTCAACAGCCGCTTCGACGGCATCGTCGGTGATCTGCACGCGATGGTGATCTTCATAGCGATCTCGCAGTCCCTTCAAAATCTCAACGGCTTCACCCTTGGTAGCGGGATCGACCATGATGATTTGGAACCGGCGATCGAGAGCACTGTCTTTTTCGATGTATTTGCGATACTCATCCAGAGTCGTGGCTCCGATGCATTGAATTTCGCCACGAGCCAAAGCGGGCTTGAGGACATTGGCTGCATCAATAGCGCCCTCGGCACCGCCTGCACCGACCAGCGTATGCAGCTCGTCGATAAAGAGGATGGTGTTTTTGGCTCGTCGCACTTCATTCATGACGGCCTTGATACGTTCTTCAAACTGGCCGCGATACTTCGTACCTGCAACCATCATGGCCAAGTCGAGAACAACGATCCGTTTGTCCGCGAGAAGTTCAGGGACGTTTCCGCTGATCACGCGTTGCGCGAAGCCTTCAACAATCGCCGTTTTTCCAACACCGGCCTCGCCAAGCAACACTGGGTTGTTTTTTGTTCGTCGACAGAGAATTTGAATGGCACGTTCAATCTCGCGTTCACGTCCAATGACGGGATCGAGCTTCGTTTGACGCGCTAATTCGGTGAGATCTCGACCGAAGCTATCCAGAGCAGGAGTCTTGGATTTGCCGCCCTTGGAAGGAGTCCCCTCTCCGCTGCTAGCCTCGCGTCCACCACGCGTGGTCTCGCCACCTTCCATGCCATGACCGAGCAAATTGAGAACTTCCTCACGAACCTCTTCCAACTTGAGGCCGAGATTCATGAGAACCTGAGCTGCAACGCCTTCTTGTTCGCGAAGCAGGCCCAAGAGNATATGTTCGGTCCCTACATAGTTGTGATTGAGGTTCCGAGCCTCTTCCATNGAGTACTCGATCACCTTCTTGGCTCGTGGAGTCTGAGGCAGCTTGCCCATCGTGACCATTTCCGGTCCGCTCTGAACAAGTTTCTCGACCTCAAGTCGAATCTTGCGAAGGTCGACATCCAGATTTTTAAGTACATTCGCAGCAACGCCGCTTCCCTCTTTCACGAGGCCAAGCAGGATGTGCTCAGTACCAATATATTCATGGTTGAACCGTTGCGCTTCTTGGTTCGCAAGCTGCATTACTTTCCGTGCGCGGTCCGTAAATCGTTCGTACATCTTCAAAGCTCCTTGGGAGCAAACGATCGAAGTTAGTGCGGCAAAAAAACTCGTGGCTAACCAACAATACTTCGGTCAAAACTGCTTGACCAGAATCTGGCACCAAAACTTCATCCGTTCCAATGAAAAGGGTTTTCTTTTTTCGGGATCAGGCTGCCTGACAACGATCAGCCTCAACTTCCATTTGATCTTCGGGAGCGGACACATCCAGTTCGCTAGATGCTTCCAATAATCCTAGTTGTNTCCATTCCCGTCCAATTTCCATATTCCATTCACCAGCCCGTTCCAAGCGTTGGAGACGCCGCAAATGCTCACGTGCCTCAGGAATTCGACCCTGGTGGCGATTGAGCGTTGCCAACATCAGCCTAGCTTCTACATCACGTGGGTTTTCGTGCAGAATACTACACAACAGGTCTTCCGACCGCCCCCATTCACACCTTAAGTATTCCCCGCGAGCAGCCAAGAACAAGTCCAACTGCCCATCCTGAGCAGAAAGGAGCAGATGATTCGCCAAAAAACGATTTGAATCGACCCATCCGATTATCCAAGTAAAAGCCGTTACNGACCATAAAAGTACCCGAACGCCTTCTGGCAGCAGATCGCTCCAAACCCACGTCGTTAATAACGACAGATTGAGCAACATCGCGAATCCCACGGCTACAAAAAGCCCTGATACCGCGCCATCCTTCCAGACTCGACAAAATCCAGGCCACCCGTGCATTATCAACAGGCCGATTCGTCGCAAGATCCCATCCATGGCCNATCCTAACTGAGAAGTTTTCTCGTCCCCGACTTTTGTTGCCCGAATTCTAGCTTCCCGGCAAAAGTGGATCAAGCCAAAGTGAATGCTGTCAACGAGTTAGGCGTAAGACCCAACCGACAAATCGCCCTCCTTTCGATCAAGGCTCACCCCACCCTATGACTCTCACGATGAAAAATACATCATCCGTATCAGATCACATGNCACAATAGTCGCATGATCTTCATCNAATACCCGCGTCATCGGCATAGAATGTCCGCCAGATTAAAGCGTTTCGACCCTCAGCCGCGGCAAATTGTCAGTGGCAAGGCTTTCTGCCAAACTGCGAGAGGGGGACGATGGAGCGAGTCTCCACCCACCTTGGCAAATCAATTTCTTCCAAACTGGCCTGAGGCTGGACAATTAGAAGGTAAATATGGAATTTTCGCGATTATCCCCCGAACGGCTCGAAATCNTCCGGGTTCTCGACGCCAACGCAAATCGCGCCTCTGAGGGGCTGCGGGTCGTCGAAGAGTATTTCCGTTTTGTTCGACAAGATCGTTATCTTTCGTCGGAGTGCAAACAGATTCGTCACGAGCTGACCTCACTGATGGCGCAGCTGGACGTCGACTTACGCGTAGGACGGGATGCTGAACGTGACATTGGCCGAGAGACGCAAACCGAGCAGGAATATCAAAGAGTAGACCTGGAGGCGGTCCTGACGGCCAATCTGAGCCGTTTACAGCAGGCCCTTAGATGCCTGGAAGAATACGGAAAAATAATCGCCCCCAAGGTAGCTCAAGGCCTGGAGAATCTCAGATACCGGTCATACACGCTCGAACGCGCCATTCAACTGTTTCAGCGAGCAGAGATTCAGATAGACGATGCGGACCTGTATGTGCTGATCGATGGTGCGGAATCGGNGATCGAATTCGAACAGCGATTGAAATCCTTGATCACCGCCGGTCCTGACCTGATTCAACTCAGGGACAAGCGGCTTGACGATCGAATTATGCTCGAGCGGGCTCACCGGTTACGTCAACTCACTCGAGACACAGAAATACTCATGATCATCAACGATCGCCCGGACCTTGCCCTTCTCAGTGATGCAGACGGCGTCCACCTCGGACAAGACGACATGTCGCCGGCGGAGGCTCGACAAATTCTGGGGCCGNATCGTATTATTGGCCTATCGACNCATTCTGTTGTTCAAGCACAAAAGGCTGTTGGCGAAGACATTAGCTACATCGGCGTCGGACCAACCTTTGCTTCGACGACCAAAGAATTTGACGACTTCCCCGGCCCCAATCTGTTGCAGCAGGTCGCATCCGAGATTTCTCTTCCGGCTTTTGCCATCGGCGGCATCGGTTTAGATCAAATCGCGACGGTGCTGGAAACGGGCATTCATCGAGTTGCTGTCGGCGCCGCCATTTGGCAGGCCAACCAGCCTGGGGAACAGGCTGTAGAATTCAAGTCACGACTCCAGATCACCGCATCCATGGGCGAGAACCGATGAACCCATCTCTCCTCCTCAGTTTGTCCATGCTATTTATCCCATTGGCAACGGTTGCCGCTCAGGAGAATGATAAAGAATCGGAAAACGCTGAGGCATCGCTTACCGATCGCCCGCCGGGACTTCAGGGCTTCTTGGAAAACAAGAAGATCAACGAAAGCAGCGGTATGGCAGCGTCGAATCGACATCCTGGGACTTTTTGGACTCACAACGACTCGGGAGACACGCCTCGGATCTTCGCATTCGACGAAACAGGAAAACATCGAGGCACGTCTCACATCAAGGGGGCCNAAAACGTTGACTGGGAAGATATGGGCGCCTTTCTTTGGGATGGTCAACCCTTTGTCTTTATCGCCGACACGGGCGACAATGGCCGTCAACGTAAACGATACACGATCTATACCGCTCTCGAACCCGACGACCCTAAAGACGATACGCAAGTTTTTCATCGCTTGGAGTTTCAGTACGCGGACGGTTCAAGTCGAGACTGCGAAGCAGTTGCGTACGATGCTCGTGAAAATCAGTTTCTTCTGGTTGAAAAACGCAAGCACCGCGATGCTTGGCGAAATAGTCCCGCATGGACGCTGAAATGGGATCCCAAGAAAACCAAACAAGAAGCCGTCGCTCAACCAGCAGGAGCCATTTCATTTCCGATCGTCACCGGACTCGACCTTACCCCAAGCGGCGATCAAGCGGTTATCATCACGTACTTCGGCAGCGGAGCGCTCATTAAACGAGAAGCAGGTGAATCCTGGCAAGAAGCAATCCAAAAACCCCTTCAGACCTTTGCTATGCCACCAAGAAAGCAAGGAGAAGCCGTCTGCTTTGGACACGATGCAAAGGCTCTCTTTCTCACCAGCGAGAAAGTACCAAGCCCGCTNTANCGGTTACCGATAAAAGATACGAAAACAAATCCTTGATGACAGCGAACGCCGAGTAAATCATGCAATTCGAAGTTGAAAAGAAGTTTTGGATTAAAGAAGGTGATGATGTCCTGGCGAACGTCGCCGAATTGGGCGTCGAGCTACGCGANCCGATTGAACAGATCGACAAGTATTTTTCTCATCCCAAACGTAATTTCGAGAAAACGGATGAAGCTTTGCGTTTACGAACAATCGGATCCAAAAATTTCATCACCTATAAGGGAGCTCGGATCGACGATACCACCAAGACGCGTCGTGAACTCGAGTTGCCNCTGCAGGATGGCGATCAACACTGTGACGATTTCGTTGAGCTGCTGACGCTGCTGGGNTTTGAACCGGTCATGACCGTGAGAAAGCTGCGTCGAAAAGGCGATTACACCTGGCAGGATTTCGCCGTCGAAATCTGCGTCGACGAAATCGACCAACTCGGCCAATTCATCGAACTTGAAATCACCAGCGACCTCAGAACACTCGAACAGACAAAAGCCGCCCTACTTTCCCTCGCTGACCGGCTTCAACTTGCCAGGCCGGAAAAACGCAGCTATCTCGAGTTATTAATGAGCCAATTAGGGCCTCAGCAGGTCGGTTGAGATAAAAAGTTGCGACATGAGGCTAAAAACACGCGAAAACAACACCATGAGTTTTCGTCTGGGATACTCCCGCTTGGGTTTTAGAGCGTTATAATGCTCGCTCAAATCACTTTTTACAGACAATAACGGTCATTCCACCTAACACGCAAAGGAACTGTCATGAGCAAGCGTTATCTAATCACCATGCTTTCGTTGACCGCTATCTTCATCGCCGGCTCGCTTGTCGCTGAAGACGCAAAGAAGGTCGATCTGTCCAAAGCCAAGTGTGTTGTATCCGGCAAAGCCATTAACCCGGAAGCCACCGCTGATTACAAAGACGGCAAAGTGTATTTCTGCTGCCCTGGTTGCCCCGGCGCCTTTGATAAAGACATCAAGAAGTTCGCAACCAAAGCGAACCACCAATTGGTTCTGACCGGTCAAGCCAAGCAAAAGGGTTGCCCCATGTCGGGTCGTGCCACGAAGGAAGGCACCGAAGTTAAGGTCGCTGGTATCGACGTCGCTTTCTGCTGTGGCAATTGCAAGAAGAAGGCATCGGAAACCACGGGCGACGATCAAATCACGCTCGTCTTCAGCGACAAAGCTTTCAAGAATGGCTTTGAAGTTGCCAAGAAGAAGTAGTTTGGTTTGACGCTTCGCGTCATTGAATCCATCAAAAGCGTCTCCCTCTCGGAGACGCTTTTTTTTGCAGTGCGATCCACGGCCCTAACTCTCCCTATCACTCGCTAAAACACGAGTTAANCTAGGAAGCCCAGGATAACGGGAAAGGCCTCGGGAAATGGTCTATCCTCACTCTTGTTCGTTTGGGATACTTCCGCCGAGAACGCTCGAGACGACGACAGCTCGAGTGGCACGAACTCCCTCGCAACAAGAACGATTATGAAGCTCTTTTTCTCCGTGGGCGAGCCAAGCGGCGATTTGCATGGANCAAATCTAGTACGCGAGCTCAGACAACAAAATCCGCGCATTCGCTGCGTCGGCTATGGCGGCCCACGGATGCGTCAGGCGGGCTGTGAGGTTCACGCAGATCTTACTGAGTTGGCGGTGATGTGGTTCTTGCGAGCCATTCTGAATTTACACCGATTCTGGGGGCTGCTCGTTCAAGCGGACCGTTATTTTCGCCATCAGAAGCCAGATGCGGTCATTTTGATCGATTATCCAGGCTTCAATTGGTGGATTGCTCGTCGAGCAAAGGCCCATGGAATCCCGGTGTTTTACTATGGTGCCCCACAAATGTGGGCATGGGCGTCTTGGCGAATTCGCAAAATGAGACGCCTCGTGGACCATGTCCTGTGCAAACTACCCTTTGAAGCAGACTGGTATTGCGAGCGCGGCTGCCATGCATCTTACGTGGGCCATCCGTACTTTGACGAGCTGGAACAGCATCAGGTGGACCCCAGCTTTATTCAACGCATGAAGAGCGACTCGTCACCGCTCATCACCCTCTTACCGGGTTCCCGTACTCAAGAGGTGACAAGTAATCTCAGTCAATTCATGCAAGTCGTCGAAAGAATTCAACAACGACAGCCCAGCACTCGTTTTGCGATCGCCTCATTTAGTGAGAAACAAGCTGATTTAGCCGAGCAAGCGATCTCGGCGGCAGGTCAATCGGTCGAGGTATTCGTTGGGAAAACACCTGAATTAATCATGTCGGCAACGGCATGTGTCGCCTGTTCAGGCTCAGTATCGCTGGAACTTCTGTACCATCGCAAGCCAACCGTCATTGTCTATCAGGTCAGCCGCCTGGCTTTCCGTGTGCAACGGTATTTTCGCAAAGTACGCTACATCACGTTGGTTAATCTGCTCTACTCGGACAATCGTTATTGTTCAAACGGCGAGCTTTATGATCCGGACTTTGAAAAAGTGCCGTTTCCGGAATACCTCACGTGTGATGATCGATCACCTGAGGTAGCACAACAGATCGGTGATTGGATCGAATCCGAGGAATCCTACGCGGCCACAGTCGCAAACCTGGATGCCTTGCGATCTGAGTTTGCCCAACCGGGTGCAACCCAACGCGCAGCGCAATACATTCAGTCGAACGTAAAAAGCGCCCCAACGCCACGTGTTCACTATTTTCCGCCCGAACAAGCGGGAAGGTTTCCGCCCGAACAAGCGGGAAGGTCGACGGAGCAAAGTTCCGAGGCCGCATAGCGCCCAAACTTGCTAGAATTGGTCGCGCGAACACATCTCATCCGCCCTGAATCGGTCAGCAAATAGGAGTCGTGCGATTGTTACTCGGTGAGCCTGCAAGAACCCAACTGGATCTACAATTCAAACTCTTCGGATTTCCGATACGGATCACCGCCTTTTTCTGGTTAGCGGCGGTTCTGCTGGGCTACGGGAGCACTGAGGGAAATCCGCAACTCCTTATATCATGGGCACTTGCGGTCCTGCTCTCGATCCTAATCCACGAACTCGGGCATGCCTTTGCATTCCGTTATTTCGGGACCGAATCGCGTGTTGTCCTTTACCATTTTGGCGGCTTAGCCATTCCCGACGGTTACGGATCAGGCATCCAAGATCCACGACGCCAGATCGCGATTTCTTTTGCGGGTCCGGTCGCCCAGATCTCGGGAGCGTTAATCGTCATGGCACTCATCGCCGGAACGGGCCATCAAATCCCACTTGTTGGATTCCTGGGTCAGTTATTGCCGGAAGTCGATGCGCCTCATATTGCAAATGAGCAACTGTTTTATTTCACCTCCTTCTTCGTCTACGTGAGTGTTTATTGGGCGCTATTGAATTTGTTGCCGATATATCCACTTGATGGCGGACAAATCGCTCGCGAGCTATTTGTGATCTTCAATCGCTCTGACGGAATAAAAAATTCACTAATCCTTTCGGTCTGCACAGCAGGTGCTGTGGGTGTTTTCGCTTTGCTGAACGGCGAGATTTATATGGTCATGATGTTTGGAATGCTCGGCGCCTCAAGTTATCAAACCTTGCAGGCATATCTTGGACGTGGAGGTGGTTTTGGAGGTCAATGGTAAAACATCAGTGCGCATAATATCCCTATAAATAAAGGGTTAAAAGCAACCATCGATATCTAATGAAGCTTCTTTCAACTTACAACGCATTCCAAAACGAGAAGGTAATAACGAGACAAACGAAAGTCATCTTCGAAGGCTGTTGCGACACAACTTTGTGTTGTTCGAATCTCCATGAAGAAAAAATTGTGTCACAAAAGATGCAACACAGACCGAAAAGATTTGTTATAAATGGCGTAACTTGGGGTTGACGAACGTTTACTGGATTTTAAAGATTACGAAAAATACAGAACGGTATTAAACGTTTGTGAAACTTCTTCGTTTCGAGATCGACTTTAGAGNTGACTAACATTGATTTAATTGAAACGGATTTCGTTAATGTGAAAACCCGATATCGGGCTTACGATTGAAGGTGAGTAAAACTCGAAGGCTCTAGGCAATAGTGGACGCCATTTGAGACGGAACTCGCCGGAACCTTTTCAACGGAGGACGAACTGTGGCCAAAAAAAAGAAGGCTGCCAAAAAGAAGGCCGTAAAGAAGAAGGCTGCTAAGAAGAAGGTCGCTAAGAAGAAGACCGCTAAGAAGAAGGTCGCTAAGAANAAGACCGCCAAGAAGAAGGTAGCCAAGAAGAAGAAGGTTGCTAAGAAGAAGACGGCCAAGAAGAAGGCGGCCAAGAAAAAGACCGCTAAGAAGAAGGTAGCCAAGAAGAAGGCCGCCAAGAAGAAGACGGCCAAGAAAAAGGTCGCCAAAAAGAAGACCGCTAAGAAGAAGGTAGCCAAGAAGAAGAAGGCCGCCAAGAAGCGTCGTCGCTAGGCTTCATCGGCCATCTAGGTCGTATCAGCCCGATACAACGAGACAGAGCCGCTTGAGTTACTCAAGCGGCTCTAATCTTTTCTACCCGGCTCTTTTTCGGCCGAATTGGCGACGAGACACAGCATCGAGGTCGCATCAGGACTCAGCACGACACGACTTCGGATCAAGCTCGCGTACTGCCAACCTGGATAGCTTACAGCACGGTCAGGTTTGGCAGGGGTGGATCTTCCATCACCTTTGTCGAAAGATTCTTCGCCAACTGCTGGATCAACTGTTGGAGACAGGGTGCCGTTGTTTCATCCTCAAAGACCGAACTCATTTGTCCCTTATCGCCGCTGACTCGAATGCCCACGTTAATGGGAATCTCGCCAAGGAATGGAACATCCATTTCAGCAGCTCGCTGTTTGGCTCCACCACTTCCGAAGATGTCATAACGCTTGCCGTTATCGGGACAAATAAACCCACTCATATTTTCGACCATGCCAAGAATTGGAATGTTGACCTTCCGGAACATGGCAATTGCTTTCACCGCGTCCAATAAGGCGACTTCTTGAGGAGTACAAACGATAACCGATCCGGACAAAGGCAACAGCTGCGACAGGGTCAATGCGATGTCACCGGTTCCCGGTGGCATGTCGATAACCAGATAATCGAGATCGCCCCAGTCGGTATCCCGAAGGAATTGGGTAATCGCTCCATGAAGCATCGGTCCGCGCCACACGACAGCCTCTCCGGGAGGGACGAGGAATCCCATGGACATCACACGGAGTCCATCTTTTTCGATTGGCTGAATACGATTGTTAATAATTTCCGGTCGCTGCTGGACTCCTAAAAGCTGCGGAATACTCGGTCCGTACACATCGGCATCGACAAGACCGACAACACTGCCGGCGCGTTGTAAACCGTAAGCAATCGCAGAGGCGACGGTACTTTTGCCAACTCCCCCCTTCCCTGAGCCCACAGCAATCACCGATTTGGCCGTGAGACCAATTTCGCCGATTTTTTCCGGTCGACGATCATACACCTTGTGGTTGACCGTAACCTTGGTTGCCTGGGGAAACTTGGACTCCAGCAGTTGCTTTGTGTCGGCGATCGTATCGTCCCAGAGTGGCGCAGAGTGAGTCGTGAGCCCAAGCGTCAGGGAAACCTGGCCACCACTGACCGAAATATCGCTAACTTGGCCCATTGCGACGACACTGCGTCCGGTTTCGGGGTCCTTGATCGTGTCTAGCGCGGTCCGCACCGCATTCGCATCAAATTGGACGTCGGCCATGGCAGGTACCTTTTAGAAATCGTGACTCTTACTATGGCGTCGGAGAGGCTTTCGACGGCCAGGGTAGATTGTTCCAAATTCGCTCTTCGAGCGACAGGGGCAGCGTCGGAAACCGTCGAATATGCCGGCAGACAACGCCTCTGAGGGCCGGTAAATCGCGAAATGAGCTAACGGCATGAAGTATGCCCGTCTCACACAAAGGCCGCCAGATGGCCAATCTGGTGGATTCAGAAGCAATTGCGATAGCCAATAGATCGGGATAACGGCTTCGCATTTGATCAATGCCGCTCAAAAGGGCCTCCAACGAGCCACAGCGGACATCGAGCAGCACAATCCTGGGACTTTCAGCCTGAGCCACCTCTCGCCAACACTCGTCGAGCGAGCGGGTCTCTCGAACACCCCACGTTTCTCGACGAAGCAGAGTTGCCCATTCACCATCGGGTTCGCAAATCACAATTGGCCCCACAACACAACCTTTCTTCGCCTCAAGCGTCTTCGAGCTGAAGTGATGCCAGACGTCGCAGCAGACGCCCTCGAGAAATCCCCAAAAGCCGAGCGGCCATTGCCTTGTTGCCTTTCGCGACCTTGAGTGCCCGTCGCATCAACTCTCTCTCGACTTCTTGGAGGTAGTTTTCCAAATCGATGGTTGTTTCGGGCCGATGGGGATGCCGCTCTGCTTCCAACGTCAGCTTAATCCAATCGGGGAGATCTCTTTCCGTCACAAAGCGACCCACGGCCTGTTGATGAGCCTCAGACATGCATTCGAATAACTCATCAAGGTTCCGAGTCCAGGGATGCCGCAGGAGTCGTTCGATAACTTGAGGGGCGGCTCCCTGTACCTGTTTTTCTCCCGAGGCGTTCTGACGTTCGATGGCGAGTTGGATCAACAAAGGCAGATCATCCAGACGTTCCGAGAGAGGTGGCAGACTAATCACTGACGTGCAGAGATCGTCGGCCAAGTCGCTTCGAAATGCTGCATTCTCAGACTTCGCAAGCATGATCAGATCGGCGGACGAAGTGGCATAAACCAAAGACGGTTCGGGATGCTCCTGCAACAGCTGGTAGAGGGTTGCTTGAGCATCTTGCGGCAGCTGATCAATCTCCAACATCAACAAAGCCGTTTTCGTCACTGATCCTTCAACGGCCCTCCTCAAATCATTGATGACGGAGGCAAGGGTATCCGCATCGAAAAGTGGACAATCTATTTCAATTAAGGGCACATCCGATTTCGAGTATCGTGCGGTGTGAATCGTTCGAATCAAATGAGCTCGCCCGGTACCGGACATACCAACGGTCACCACAGGACAATCTCCGCGGACCGCCAGGCTCACCTGCTCGCGAACTCTTCGCATCTGTGAGCTTTCGCCAACGAGTTGATCAAGTTGATACAACGTGGCCTGTTGTTGACGTCTTTCGAAAAGCAATTCATGGAGTCGCTGTGAGTCGAATTCTCTGAATGGAGTGTCTTCGGCCGGGGTGGTAGAAGCGAGACCAACGATGACAAGTACCGCACTCTCTTCGAGTCCCAACGGAATAAACTCGGCAGATTGCCCTTCGGGTACGCCATTCGCATAGACCAAGCCGGTCGCTCGCTCACCCGTAAAAACGACCGGCGGCGGACAGAGCCCGATTGCCAAAGGGGGCCTGTCATGGTCCGGCTCGACGAGCTCGGAATGATAATCACACTGCATTCCGATCAGTTCATCTTGCTCAACCTGCAGCCAACAACAACAGGCTGGATTGCAGTATCGGATCTTCCGTTCATGATCCAGCAAGTAAATGGGCAGATCGGATTCGTCACACCAGTCGGCGACGTGTTTCTTTCGGATTCTTGGCATCGAATTTCTAGAGGTGGTCAGCGAAGAATGGGGGTTCGAGTCTGGAGGTTTGTGAATATGGTTTGCGAGTTTGGAGGTGCCCCCAAGGCTGATGTGGCTCCATCCCAAAGGCTCGCTCTCTCTTCTCATAAGTTAGCAGCTTTTGCGAGATGGATCGCGAGGAACGAGTGACAGCCGCATCCAATGGACAACCGATTCATGAAAACAGGCAGCTTTAGGATTCTTCCAAGGAAGAATACTCGTGTGAAAAGTTTTTGACAGGAAGCTTGAAATTGCCGGCAGTCTCATTTCAGAGCTTCTTTGCCTCTCATCCGCTTGACACAACCCTGTTAGCGCGACCCCAATAGAGTCTTGACGATCTCCTGATCGGCCCAATTCATGAGAGAGCATCGTTCACTCTCAAGTGACTAAACCAGGAGTTGGCCGGCAGGAGTGATAGATCAACAGAACGAAGACCTTCATGATGGGAGTCACTGGGTGGCAGAAATCCCTTTCCTGGACGTGGTGCAAACAGCACAAGATCTGGTAAGAATTCCCAGCGTTAATCCGATGGGCCGAGAGGTAACTGGTGAGATTTATTTTGAGCACCGGCTCACGGACTATCTGGAAAACCAATGGAAGGCAATGGGCTTACCTTACGAACGATGCGAGGTTTTTTCCAGCCGCGACAATCTGGTGGCTCGGCTAGACGGTGATGAAAACGCCGAGACCATCCTGCTGGAGGTTCATCAGGACACCGTTCCTGTCGATGGTATGACGGTAGCACCCTTTGCTGCCGATCTCAGAGACGGTCGTATTTATGGACGTGGAGCTTGCGACATCAAGGGCGGGATGGCATCGATGCTGAACGCCTTTGCTCGACTAAGCCGCGACGCGAAATCGTCCCGCGTTAATGTTGTCTTGGCTTGCACCATCAACGAAGAGAATGGATTCGACGGCGCCAAGAAGCTACGCCAGCACTGGCAGTCCGGAGCGTCGAAGTTACTGCCGAGGGCGCCGGACAAAATTATTGTCGCCGAACCCACCAATTTGAACGTGGTCACAGCCCATAAGGGAACGATTCGTTGGCAGTGTTATGTTGAGGGTCGCGCCGCCCATAGTTCAATGCCGGAATTAGGCGCCAATGCCATTTATCGGATGGGCCCCATTCTGAATCAGCTTGAAACCTATGGACTTCAGATTGTTCCGTTACTGGCCTCTCATCCACTCGTTGGTAAACCAACATTGAGCGTTGGCATGATCGAAGGCGGTATCAGCGTCAACACCGTCCCAGATCGCTGCACGCTGACTATCGATCGCCGTTTGCTACCGAACGAATCTGCAGAGGAGGCCTTCGCCAATCTCCAGGACTATCTGGCGAGCCACGGTCTCGGCGATGCGTTGATCCACGAGACGCCGTTCCTGTCGACTCCCGGACTTTCCGATCAGCTCAATGGTGACCTGGCCGAATCACTCTTACAGACCATTCGAGAGTGCGGGCATGAAGCGGATTGCATGGGAGTTCCCTACGGAACAGATGCCGATACGCTTTCCGGAGGCGAAATACCCGCGGTGGTATTCGGCCCTGGTGATATCGCGCAAGCCCACACGAAAGACGAATGGGTCGAGACAGAACAACTCAAATCCGCCGCCGAAATCTTATACCGCTACTGCAGTCGCAGTTAGCGAAGCCAACCGTACAGCGACCGTCGCCTGCACGAGCGGTCGCTTTCTTGTGCGGAATGATCGCTTTAGAAGACGTCGAGGATAAAGTGATGTCCGCTGTGGTACAGCCGAGAACTCGGATAAGAGTTGTGCCACTTCTTGTTGTAGACCGGAATTCGCATTTCCGCTGGATAGCGGTAGTACAGACTATTGCTGCTGCGATAGTACTGATCCGTCCAGAAATTCTGCGGATAGTACACATAAGGGTAGTGGTAAAAGCGGTCCCAATTATGAATGGGTCGCGCGCTACCCCAAGATTGGCCAAACGCTTGTTGCGCCTGACATGTATCACTGCCAGCGATAAAAACGACCGCTGACACAACGATTAGCAATGCAATGCGACGGATCATTTGCGTCAATCCCCCCTGAGTCTGCCATGTGTGTCGATACCCGACACCGGGTGCTTGGGTCGCGAATGCGAACACCCTCAGACAGATAGATCGGCAAAACTCGCCTCGAACATTCGGCAGAATCGATATAACCACCGAGAGTCGCATGCCATCATTGCAAGCGACACGAGTAACAGCACGCCGTCTTTACTCAGGAAACTTTCCGCTGGCTAACTCGTCTTCCCATTCATCCATCAACGGCCAGTCGACGGCACAGGTCCCGAAGTCCGCCATATGTTGGTAGCCTTCAAGCCTGGAGATGGTGCTATCCAGCAGATTATTATCCTTCCGGAAAATCGGGCCGTGACTGGGAAGCAGCCATTCGACGTCACTGTTACGAATCCGTTGCAGCGACTTGATGAAGTCGGGAATGTTACTGCCATGATGAGCGTCGATCGCTCCGACACACCCGTCTCGGTAGATGTTGTCGCCACTGAAAAGCAGATTACCAAGTCGAAAAGACAACTGACTGTCGGTGTGCCCCGGAGTATGCCACACCTCAAGTTCCAATCCGCCTATGTTGATCACATCACCATCATTGATCGAAGTATCGACCTTGACCGGAGGCATTTCGAGATGAATGCCCTGTGCCTCGATTTCGGCATAGGTCTTGAGCTTGTCACCATCCTCCAACGGAGCAACCGCTAACGGGTGAGCAGAAACGGTTGCACGCAGCATCTGCTTGACCTTCGCCAAACCCTGAATGTGATCGGCATCGGCATGGGTTGCAATCACCGTCTTGCATTGCGATAATGGGAAATCAAGCTGCCGAATCAATTCAACGATCTCGTCAACGGTGTCCTGATAGCCAATATCGATCATGACCCATTCTTGATCGTCGTAGATCAAGTAGACATTACAACCGAGAACTTGTCGTGATTGATAATTGATTTCGATCACGTTTGGAAAAACGGGCTTCTTCTCAAGCATTAAAATCGAGCCTTCCGGGTTTAACCATGGGGACAAGCCGATCTGTGGGCAGACAGCGCGGCATTTGGGATTACAGATTGTATGAGCAGCCCTTGCAAGCTTCAACCACGGCGGAAATTCGAACCGTCAATCGCTGTCGGAGACAACCAGAATCTGCTTCAACCCGTGTTGGTAAGAGGGATACTCCAGCTGCACCCTCAGCTGCTCCAACATCCTCGCGTTGGAAACTCTCTTGCTGCCGAGCGATCGCGCGGCACGCGGGCTGTCGGGATTCACCGGAGCATAACTCACCTGTAAACCCAACAATCGTCCGATCTCGTCGTAATAATCTTTCCTGCGAACGGGATGCCCATCTGAAACCGTAAAGACTTGTGGACACTCAATCTGAATTGGACAAGCCTGGACGACACGGACGGCATCATCAACATGAATCAGGTTGAGAAAGCCTTCAGTGGCAACCGGCAACGGTTCACCTGCTCGTAGCTTGTGAAGATAGGGGACACGCTCTGGACCGTAGATACCCGCGAGGCGCAGAATCACTCCGTGTCGAGCTCTCGGATGGCTCAAAACACTCGCCTCAGCTGCCAGACAACATTTGCCCCCAGGTCGGGTCGATTCGGTTGGCGATGTCTCGTCTACCCATTCCCCATCCGTTTGCCCATAGACGCCGGTGGAACTGATATAGATGAATTGACGGGGAGAAACGACGAGTCCCGCCAGAAGGTGTCGGATACCAGCGACGTAGACCTGATCCTGCGTATAGGGTCCGCTTCGGTCGAAGCCGACCGCAAACAGCACTCGGTCAACCTTCGGCAATCGCCCTGGAGCCACGGGTTCGGCGACATCGAGAATTACGGGCTCAATTCCGTCGGCCGCGAATTCTTCGGCGCGGGCGTTCGATCGCGTGGTCGCCCAGACTGAGAAACCTTCCTCTAGCCATGCCTGCGCAACTCGGCGCCCCAGATAGCCGCAGCCCACCACGAGGCAGTTTGTAGATCCCATTGTCAATTCGCGTTAACAGTCGAGAAGAAAATCGAAATGAATCATCGCATCCGGTATCCCTTTGCCAGTTTAGCGTTTGGAAAGGTCCAGGAAAACCAATGGGCGGATTCACTTGATTATGCGGCGCAGAAAGGAGCTGACAGGCTGTGCAAAACACCCCTACAGACCTAATAAATTGACGGATTAGAGACGTCTGCTTTCACGAATTGGCAGCAGAAGTGGCCCGTTTTGATTATGATAAGGACTATGGACGCGGAATCCCTGCGGCTATCGAGAAAGACGAAAAGCAACGGAGTAGTATGCAGCATTTAGCGATCACAACTCGATGGATGTTCGTTGCCCTGGCGATTTTTTTGGTCAGCTCGACCGGACTCGCTCAAGAAGACCCGACGACGACTTCTTTGGCCCGCGTCAAAAACGGCAAGGCCCCCGCGGATCTTGAAGAATTGCGAGCCTTGCAGGCCAAGATCAAAGAGCTTACGGACGAGATTTTAACCTCAACGGTTGCTGTCCAGGTTGGACGTGCCAACGGTAGCGGAGTCATTGTCAGCGAGGACGGATACGTTCTCACGGCAGCTCACGTAGCAGGGGCTCCCCACCGTTCCGCGCTCGTATTTCTTTCGGACGGTCGCATTAAGCGAGGAATCACGTTGGGGATGAACCAGGAGCTCGACGCGGGCTTAATCAAGATCACTGAACCCGGCGACTGGTCGCACGCCGAACTCGGCGACTCGTCGAACATCAAGCCGGGTCAATGGTGCCTAGCAACTGGTCATCCAGGCGGCTATGATCGGGACCGTCTGCCAGTCCTACGCTGGGGTCGCATTTTGAAAGCGGAGAAGTCGGCATTGCTCACCGACTGTACGCTCGTCGGTGGTGATTCCGGGGGGCCACTATTCGACCTTGACGGTAAAGTGATAGGCATCCACAGCCGCATTGGTAAAAATCTAACCATCAACGTCCATGTTCCTGTCGATCCCTTCCGCGATTCGTGGACACGTTTGGCAAAGGGAGAAGTCTGGGGGCTGTTGGGTCCACCGCAGCGTGGGTGGCTTGGTGTCACGGAAGATTCAACGACGGATGAGGCAAGAATCGCGCGAGTCGTCGAGGGATCCCCCGCCGATCTAGCTGGCTTGCGTTCAGGCGACGTTATCCTTCGCGTGGGCGAGAATGAAGTTAAGTCGTTCAACGATCTCCAAAACGAGATTGGTCGTTTGCTTCCGGAAGACGAGATTGTCATTCAAATTCGTCGTGATGGAGAGATCGAACAAATTTCAGTTAAACTCGGGAGTCGACCACGTCGGCGGACTTAACCGCGGGCTGATTCAAAAACGTTCCTTCAGGATCAACAAGGGCGAATCATGTTAGGTTATCGACGATTCCTCGCCATCGCACTTACCGCCGCGACAACCGCTTTGGTTGGGATTGCTATTCACCGTGCCTGCGAACCTGAGTCGCGATTCAATCCATTACGACTCGTCCAACGGCACACGAGCGTTCAGACACGCGACGACGCCGCGTTGCTCAGTGGCTGGCTGGAAAAGGTCGACAACGGTTGGGAAGTTGGTAAAAACCATCAAAAAGTCAAATCGGCTTTCAGCGAAGCGATCACTGATGCTCGACTCGCGACCGTTCGCATTTTCCGAGATGGCAAGCCGGTTGCTATGGGCACGGTCGTCCACACATCAGGTTTAATCTTGAGCAAGGCCAGTGAGGTGACGAAGCCGGGCCGATTGAGCTGCCAATTTTCAAATCGAGCTCGAAAAACAGCGAAGGTGGTCGAACTTCGACCTAGTCATGACCTGGCATTGCTGCAGGTACGGGCAGACGACCTAAAGCCGGTCCAGTGGAATCAGGGCGATGATCCTGGTGTGGGCACCCTGTTGGCAACACCAAGCTTGGGCCGTGAGCCATTAGCCGTAGGCGTTGTTAGCTTGGCTCCTCAAAACGTCGCGAACGACGGAGTCTTGGGCATTCGATTACGCACCAGTCGTTTTGGAGCGATGATCATCGATGTTGTTCCAAGTAGCGCAGCTGACAAGGCAGGCCTGCAGGATGGCGACATCGTCATTAAAGTCAATGACCAATCGATTCAAACCAGTGACGAGCTCGTTGAGATCATTGGTAAACAGCTCCCGGGCGACGACGTCAGACTGGCGGTGACGCGAGATAATACCAATCTGGAAATCACCGCGAAGCTTGGCCACCGTGCCGATCTCGATCTCGAAAACAGTGATTTCCAGAGTTTCCTGGGGGGTGATCTGAGCGTTCGACGAACGGGCTTCCCCACCGTTCTTCAGCACGACACATTCCTGCTTCCCCAGCACTGCGGTGGCCCCATCGTCGACCTTGATGGACGCGTCGTTGGGATCAACATTGCAAGAGCTGAGCGGATTGCCAGTTATGCTCTGCCGGCCAAAGAGATCCAACCTTGGATCGAGCAATATGTGAATGACATTCAGGAAGTCGCCCAGAGACGCTAGGCATCTCCATCCAACGAACCGGGATGTCGTCCATCTCGGCGAGACTCCAGATAGGCAGCAAGTAACAACTGTGCTGCCAACATGTCTAGCCGTTGTTTTCTTTTCGCTCGGCTCATATCGACCGCAAGCAATTGGTTCTCTGCTTCAACCGATGTAAATCGCTCGTCGTGATAGTCAACTGGGATTCCCGTCTGTTGCTCGAGCCATTTTCCAAAATCACGAGCTTCCAGGGACTTCGCACTTTCGTTGCCATCAAGATGAATGGGAAGTCCAACAACGAACTGAACGATCTCTTCTTCCGAAACCAATCTCTGAAAGCGACGAGCATCCTGTGCAGGATCTTTCCGTGTATAGTTTTCGTAAGGGCTGGCAATCGTCTGCCTTGGATCGGAAACTGCGATACCAATGCGTACGGTTCCAAAATCAATTCCAGCGATACGTCCCGATGTTGATCCAGGATTCACATGAACCTCGCGTCTGCTGAACTCTAGAGGAATTCCTGCCATCCGCTTTCTTCGATCTGCTTGACCACCTCACGCACCTTCTCTTCATGGTGCTTATCAGCAACGAGTGTTGCATCGGGGGTGTGCACAATCAGGCAGTCTTTGAGTCCAACCGTCACGATCAAGTGTTGATCCTCGCCTCGCACGGTGGTACCCACGGTGTCGATTCCGAGATGGTGTCCGGCAATCGTATTCCCATCAGCATCGGTCCCTCGCAATCTGGCGAGAGCCTGCCAGCTACCTACGTCATCCCATTTGAAAGGTGCCTCCACAACCACCACATTCTTGGCTCGCTCCATAACAGCATAATCGATCGACTTACCAACGATTCGTGAAAACTCGTTCTCGAAGACCTGATCAAAATCATCCGTCCCGACAGCATCACCGATCGCCATAACGTGCTTTGCCATGGCAGGCTCATGTTTTTCAAGCTGCTCGAGAATGGTTGCGGCTTTCCAAACAAAGATCCCAGAATTCCAATAGTAGTTCCCATCCTCAAGATACTCACGAGCGACATCAGCATTTGGCTTTTCGCGGAAATCCTCAACGCAATAAACCCGCTCCGAATCCTCAGCGATCGCCTGACCGCGGTGGATATACCCGAAGGACTCGGCCGGATAGGTAGGTCGTATCCCGAAGGTTACGATCCGATCGGGCTGGTCAAGGACGAGATCATGGGCGGATTGAATCGCCTGCTGAAAGGTTTCGTCGGTTTCAATGATGTGATCGCTGGGCATGACGACCATCACAGCATCAGGATCAACCTTCTGCACCCACACCGCTGCCACGCCAATACAAGGGGCAGTATCGCGCTTACAAGGTTCTCCCAGAATGGAAGCGGGTGGCAACTGCGGCAACTGCTCCTGGATGGAAGAAACAAGTTGTTGATTCGTGACCACCAGCATGTGTTCCGGAGAAACAAGCTCACCCAAGCGATCCACGGTCGCTTGAATCATGGAGCGTCCGCCGGCGAGGTCGAGCAATTGTTTCGGACGTTGGCGGCGACTGGCGGGCCAAAACCTTGTTCCGGCACCACCCGCCATAATAACCGCATGCAGCATGAAAGATCTCCTTAAAGCTCATCCACCCATTTCAAACACATCAATGAAAGTAGGTATCCCTGTCAATTTTTGTGCCCTGCGGCAGTTTATCTCGTAATGTTTTCGCGTCGTAGGCGTAACGAGGGTTTATTTCAATCGCAACGTCAGGGGCAAGCTCAATACCACTGCTCTCAATCCTCAGACGGTCTCTTGCCAGGATAGCGGCCTGGGCGGTTTCCGGCGTATCTTTTGGCGATCCAGTCGCATTCTTGACGGGAGCAAAAACATCGGCCTCCGCCGCTTCTACCGCAATCGCATTCTTCGCAGAAGACATCAAGTCGAAAATGAAACGCTCGAATTTCGTGGCGTTCGGCGCTGCTGGTTCAACCAGCTCGCCCCGCTCATTAACAAAGGGCACTTTTTTTCGCGCCCGATGAAATGGCAAAGCTGAATTCGACTGAGCAGCTCTCTCCAGAAAATCGACGCGAAAAACATGAATCGCGATATTTCCAGCCCATAGCTCGAGCGTTCCATCAGCATTCCTGCGTTCGCCAACCTCTGCGGGGAGATCGCTGTACTCGATGACCATCAGACGCCCATCGACATCAACCACGTTGCCAACCTTATCGTCCGGAGCTCCCTTAGCAACGACCTGCGTCGTCATTTCCGAATCGGCCAGCAAGTGATGACCAATCAACGATTTGTCACATACCTTGGCAAGCGGATTATCGACTTGAAAGTAAAAGAGTTGCTCCAATCCACGCTCCTGAGCATCTTGTAGACACCCACTGTTGCAAAAGGCAGCGAGCATCCCACCGTGACCATCAGGACTTTCCGCGACATGATCGGGAGCATCTAGAAGGAGTTTTCCATCGAGATCGACGGCAGGCATCGTGCCCTGGCAGAACACGTGCAAATCTTCTCGGGGCAGCCCAAAGTTATCATGTTCCTGCAAAAACTTCAGCGTTGGATCATGTGTCGCCGGACTTGTCATCAGATAAAGAGGGAGGCGAACACCATAATAAGCCCCTATCGCCAAAAGCTGGTCGATGTGCATCTGAAACAGGGAACGATCCGATAACGGTCCGATCGGAAACATGCCTTTCGGATGAGGAAAACCAAGACGAGTCCCCTGGCCTCCCGCAACCAACATGGCGCCTATCTTGCCCGCGGCAATCAGGGCACCAGCCGCCTCATGTGCATCATCCGAGTCACGACTCGCCTCACCCTCCAAACGAACAGCTGCAGGCGAAGTCGCTCGGCTGGCAACCGTCTCAAGATCCGCGATTTCACGGGAACCCGCGTGCAGTTGTTGCATGAATTCAAAATCGATGGCGTCCAACTGCCGAGCTAATTGGTCTTGTGACTCCGATTCAAGGTCCGACCAAAAAGCGAGCAAATGCTCCTGTTGGTAAGCTTTGAGATGAGCGTTCAGGCGATCTTTCGAGGCAGCTTGCATGAATAGTCTTCCACCGTCGTCGCGTCAGGGTAAGTGCGAAACGACTAAAACCACCATCCCTGCACAAAGCCGTAGCAGGCGAGGCACAAAAGTGGGAACAAAAGGAAAATAGTCAGATAGGTAAAGAGTGTCGTCCAAACGTGACGCGGCCAACGGGCCATGATAATCAATCCAATTCAGCTAGGGCGAGAGTGCAGATTCGACAGTCGAACCATACAATTCGATGCCAATATCGTGTATTATTCCACCGGCCTCTCAATTCACCAACCACAAAACCTCTCTGCCCCAAAAGAAGCATGCGACGTTGGCCGATATCACTCCTGTCTGTCGCCTGTTACGTTTTCGGACTGCTGCTCGTCGCCCCTCCATCGGAAGCCAATGAGTCGGCGATCCAAACCCCATTCTCAATCCGTTTTGCGACTCCTGCCGAAGCGAGCATGACGCTGGGAAACCAGGATTCTTTCGTTCGCTCAATGAGCCCTTTCGACCGACAGATCCGACTCGCATCCGATCAACCGATATCCGAAACACAATATCTGCAATTCGCAAGTGAGCAGGCCCTACCTTGGGATAAGCAAGAGCAAGAAAAAATCGGATCGGTTGTGACCGCAATTCTTCCGCTTCTCAGCCGCCTGAAAGCCGAATGGCCAGAAACGATCGAACTGATCAAAACCACAGGCCGCGAAGAAAGCAGTGCTCCTCATTGCCGAGGCAAGGCGATTGTATTTCCCGAGTCAAGTCTTTCGCGTAACGAGGACAATCTGAAAAGACTCGTCTTACACGAACTCTTTCATATTCTGTCTCGGCATTCTCCTGAATTGCGTAAAGATCTGTACAAGATCGTCGGTTACCGCGAAACGGCCCCTATTCCTTTGCCCGATTCGCTTGCCGCTCGCAAGATCACCAATCCAGATGCCCCTCAAATCAATTGCGTTATTCGTATCGATGTGGAAGAAAGCCCTGTCGATGTGACTCCCGTCCTCATTTCAAAGCTGAGCGACTATGAGACGTTGGCGGAACGCACACTCTTCAGTGAACTCCTGTTTCGGTTGATGGTTGTTGAACAGGCAGGCGATCGCTGGAAGCCGGTGCTGGCAGATGAATCACCTGTTTTGATCGACCCGGCAACTTCAAAATCGTTTCATCGACAGATTGGAAGAAACACCGGCTATATCATCCACCCTGAAGAGATCATGGCAGACAACTTCGTTCACTTGCTTCTGGAAACACCTGAACTTCCGGATCCCCAGATTCTGGAGCAAATGCGAGAGGTGTTGACGGCTGACTAATCCTGCGAATCCTGAACGAAGAATTCGATCACTACATCGCCCTGTTCTTCCGGAGATTCATCCAGTCGGATATCAAATCTCGCTCCGTGCGGGACCAGCAGAGCGACTTTAACGGTGGCAGCCAGCCCATCGACGGTTTCCACTTCAATGGAAGGTTGATTCTTGAGTGGAGGACAAAAAGCCAGGTGCACGCTTTCCTGCCGTTGCCCAACCGCAAACCTCGCGCGACAAGTACCGTGGATAATCTCTCCCATCGTCGGACTGATCGACCGCTCAAATCGCTGCAGGACATCTTGATCGAGCATATCGGGATCTTCACCAAGCCCCTCCTGCCGCTCGACACCATCTTGGTCAACCTCGACATCATCGACATTCGTCTTCAAACTTCCAATGGATTCGGCCGAAGAGGATGTGGCGAGGGCTCGACCACGCAACAGGAAACGTCTGTAAACCCAGAACTCACCCGCGATGACACTACTCCACAACAGCATCCAGGCCCAAGGAGCCTGAACACGTACGTCCGTGAGCACGATCGTTGCCGCCAAGACAAGCAGGGAACCAGCATACAACCAGATTGCTCCCGAAGTCCGGCTAGTTCGGCCTCGCAATGGCAAACGAATGACCAGGGCACAGAGCAGGATCAAGGGGACCGCAGCTACGAGCAATGTGCTGGAATCAGTAGGGGAAAAGATACCCGCGAAACGACGGCCGCCAAGCCAGACCGTCGTTAGTGACAGCGCGATACAACCGACAGAAGCGGCAGTGAGCTCAATCGAGCGTACGGTCGTTTCGTAATCTCGCGACTCATTTCGCAAGCCAACATCCATGACACGCTCTCACGTTGACGACGTGCGAGAAAACGCAACGGCTGCTTCCCTACTTGGAAACAGCACCCGCCGCGACCAACTCAGCCAATTCAGCAGCTCGATCGGTTTTCTCCCAAGTGAACTCAGGTTCCGTCCGTCCGAAGTGTCCACCGCTGGCAGTCTGCTGGAATATCGGACGTAGCAGATCCAGGTAGTCAATGATTCCGCGAGGTGACAACGGGAAGAATTCTCGTACCGCCTCACAAATACGTTCATCATCGACCGTGCCTGTACCTTCGGTATCGACCAAAACACTCACAGGCTCTGAAACTCCAATGGCGTAGGCCAGTTGAACTTCACATCGATCGGCTAATCCAGCGGCGACGATATTCTTGGCAACGTGTCGAGCCATGTAAGCGGCACTTCGATCAACCTTGGTTGGATCTTTGCCACTGAATGCTCCACCACCGTGCCGTCCCCATCCTCCGTAGGTATCGACAATGATTTTCCGTCCGGTCAATCCACAATCACCGTGAGGTCCACCAACCACAAATCGGCCCGTAGGATTGATGTGATAGGTAATTTCATCGGTCACCAACTCCGAAGGGAGAACAGGTTTAATCACGTTCTCGATGATGAAGTCACGAATATCGGAATTCGAAACGTCTTCGTCGTGCTGCGTCGAAACAACCACGGTATCGATTCGAACAGGGCGACTCCCGTCGTATTCAACCGTCACCTGACTCTTGCTGTCGGGCCGCAACCAGCCAACCTCGGCTGTCTGTCGGGCTTTAGTCAGCCGATTAAGAATTCGATGAGAAAGAGCAATCGGCACCGGCATCAACTCTTCGGTGTCATTGCAAGCGTATCCGAACATCAAGCCCTGATCACCAGCTCCGATATCCTTTCCTGAAGCCTGATCGTCGTCAACACCCTGTGCAATATCGGGGCTTTGCTTGTCGATCGACACCATCACGGCACAAGTATCGCTGCAGATGCCCATTTTATCGTCGATGTAACCGACTTCTCGAATCACACGTCGGATGACATCCTGGTAATCAACGACGGCCTTCGTTGTGATCTCACCAGCGACCACAGCGATCCCTGTCGTCACCATCGTTTCACAGGCAACGCGACTCGCGGGATCCTGCTTGAGTAATGCATCCAAAATGCCGTCCGAGATTTGATCGGCCAACTTATCCGGGTGCCCCATGCTCACGGATTCGCTCGTGAAGAGATACTTGCCTGTCGCCACAACTTTCCTCCCGTCGGAAACTGTCTGTTGGAAACTGCCTGCTGGAAACTCGATGGGTACTAGGGAAAATCCCTAACATGAAGATAGGTTACTATAATCCGTTGTATTGAGAATTCGCAAGCGGACGAGTCTATAGATTTCAACGACTCGAACCGGTGAATTCCGCCAGGGCCCCCAGAATCCGTGAATTCAAATCGGCCTTCAGCATTGCCAGAACCGCTGGTTTCTATGCCGATCGCCGCTCGTGCCCCAGCCTGGGATCGAAGAACTTCACGGCCGATCCAAGTGAATCGCCATCGTCGACCGCACCGGTTTCCGCTGATGGAAACGACGGTGGCAACAGCTCCAGCAGCATCTTGACCGTTCGAATGGTCGCACCTTGATTGGCAACCACAAGATCCTGGGCCCGCCTCCCCATCTCTCTCGCATCGGAACGGCAGTTCAGGCAGTGGCGAAGAAAGGAGCAAAGCTCCTCTTCATCATTGACGACCTCAGCAGCCTGTTCCTTGAGCAAACGCTGAACAACATCACGAAAATTATAGGTATGGGGACCAAAGCAAACTGCCGCACCATAGGCCGCTGGCTCAATCATGTTCTGCCCTCCCCGTTCGGGAGAAATGCTTCCACCCACAAAGGCTAGGTCAGCCACGCCCCACCAGCCGCCTAATTCACCGATTGTGTCGACCAGAATCACCTGAACATCGGGTCTTGACTGAGCCTCGAGACGAGTTCTCCGACACCACCGTAGACTGGATTGGTCCAGTAAGCGGGCCACATCATCGAATCGTTCAGGATGTCGGGGCACGATCACCAATCGCAATTCGGGAAAGTCATCGGCCAATTCACGAAATGCGTTGATTGCCAGTTGCTCCTCGCCAGCCATGGTACTGCCAGCCAGTAAGACACGATTCTGTTCATAGAGTCCCGCAAGCTCACGCAGTTTTTCGGTTTGAGCATTTTTGCGATCTGTTTCGGCACCATCAAACTTCACAGATCCGGTTACAACGATTTGCTCCGGAGTCGCTCCCAGGTTGGCAAACCGTTCGGCGTACTCCTCCGTCTGGACTCCAAGGCAAGAGAATTGTTTCAGGACGCGGCGGATAAAAAAGCGAATTCGTTGATATCCCCGATAACTGCGTTCGCTGATTCGCCCATTGATGAGCGCGACAGGGACACCGAAACGTGAAGCTTCGTTAATGAGGTTAGGCCAGATTTCCAACTCTACCAGCACCAAAAGATTTGGCTGAACGCGTTTCATGGCACGCCTGACAGCCCAACTGAAATCAAGCGGACAATAGGAAACTTGGTGGTTCGCATATTTCTTGAGAGCGAGCTGATAGCCTGTTTTCGTTGTAGTCGTGATCAAACAATCGACACCAGGAGCGTCTGCTTTGATACGTCTCAATGTGGTTGCAAGGAGATTAACTTCACCAACACTTACGGCGTGAAACCAGATACAGGGTCGATCATTGTCTCTGACAGGGAGCAAGCCGAGAAACTTTTCTCGAAAGCCTTCACGATATTTGCCAGTACGCCAGGAAACCCACAAGATCGCGGGGGAAAGCAAAGTCAAAACCAGCAAATAGCAGACGTCGAGAAGTATGCTCACGGGATTCCCTTCCCAAGTGGCAACGATCAAATGAACTCACACGTCAAAGGACGGGTATCTCAACTCGCGCGAGCTTTGAGACAACAGTTTTTGTATTTCTTACCACTTCCGCAGGGGCAAGGATCATTTCGGCCAACGCGATCGTTACGATTTCGGATCGTCTCTACTTTCTGTTCACCACGACTTCCCTCAATCGCCTGCTCTTGCTGCTGAGCCATTTCGCTCGTTGAGGGAGCCGATTCATGAACGGCGGCGGTTTCGACCCAGGTGGCGCCCACAAACCCTTCGTCAAGCTGCTCCATCTTGAAGATCAAGTCGGTTGTGCGTTGTCCCATGGAAATCCACATTTGCTCGAACAACCTTCGACCTTCTCGTTTGTACTCGACTTTGGGATCAACCTGGGCGTATCCCACCAACCCTACGGCACTGCGTAAATGGTCCATTGCCAGCAGGTGGTCCTTCCAGGCACCATCCACCAATTGCAGGACAAGTTGTCGCTCCATACGACGGATCTCAGGTCGATAACGATCCTCAACCGCCATCAACAACTTTGCCTCGAGCTCTTCTCGAGTGAGCGGAGCCATCGCTTCTGCCGAGACTTGACAATTGAGATTCTCATCAAGCCAATGCGAGAGAGAGTTAAGCGCTCCGTTGCTACTCGACTGACCAGCGATCGCCTGTTGATCTTGATTTCCGGAAAAGATCTTAAGGATTTTTGATTCAAGCTCGCTGCTGATCTCACCAGCTTTTTCCTGATCCTTCTGACTCACCTTGAGAATCAGATCGTAGATCTCCTCGCGCTGCTTGCTTTTCAGGTCATCAACAACAAGATCGACACCGAAACGTTGTTGAGCCCAATTGACCAGCGCCTCCCGATCGACTCGGGGTTGCCCACCGTGCACCCGGGTGCTGAAGCGGTACAGACTGGCCATCACGGGGTATTCCGCCTCTTTGGCCTCATAGGCTTCAACTGCTTTTTCGTGAACTAATTCGATGATCGCGTTCTTTTCAAGTCCTCGAAGCTCGTCAACCTTCAAGTCGATGCCGAACTTATGATGCACCCAAGCACAGGCAGTCTTATTGGCGAAGTCCTCATCCAGGAAATGCTTACCATCAGTGAGATCGATTTTCGCAATCGCTTCCCGTGCCTTGTCAATTAGCATTTCACCGACGTGATCTCGGCCGACCTTGATCAGATCTCGATCACGAAGACTCAACCCCCACCGCATATTGGCGGTCTTGGCCAGTGCAGCCCAATTCCAATCCTTGGCATCTTCTTCTTCGGGCAGATTTTCATCGATGGCATCTAGGACCTGAACTTCTGCGGTGCGTTCTGCTTCCTCTCTGGCGAGTTCCGCAGCGGCCTCGTAGTCCAAACCGCGGAAATCACGTCCCTCAAGCGACGTTGATAGTTGATTGCCCGTCCACGCCGCAAAGGTGTCGATTCCATAGCCGGATTGCAGGATCGTGCCCAAATTCTCCTGAATTTGTTCGTCGATCATCTGCAGGATCAATTCTTTGCAATTCGCGCCCTCGAGAATTGCCTGACGATAACCATAGACTCGCTTACGTTGCTCATCCATGACTTCGTCATATTCGAGCAAGTTTTTACGAATCTCGAAGTTACGTTCTTCAACTTTTTTCTGAGCTGCTTCAATTCGTCGAGTGACCATGGGGCTTTCAATCGCATCCCCCTCTTCCCAACCACCCCACGACTTAAGAATCTTTTCGACCCACTCGCCGGCAAAAATTCTCATCAGATCATCACGTAACGAGAGATAAAATCGGCTACTCCCTGGATCGCCCTGCCGACCGCAACGACCGCGAAGCTGCAAATCGATACGTCGAGCTTCATGGCGTTCCGTTCCAATTACGTGTAGGCCGCCCAGTTCCTTAACAACCTCACCGCTTTCGCTCATCTTTTCGCGTTCATCGATTTCGCGAACGAGCGAATCCCATTCTTCGCGTGGAACATCGAGCCGTGTTTCATACTTATCTTGCAGGAGCGCCCAGGCCATCGTCTCGGGATTTCCACCAAGGATGATATCCGTTCCACGACCTGCCATATTCGTCGCGATGGTCACCGCCCCGATTCGCCCTGCCTGAGCAACAATTTCAGCCTCACGTCCGTGGTTCTTCGCGTTGAGCACTTCGTGACGAATGCCGCGGCGCTCCAACATATCGGCCAACAACTCGCTTTTCTCGATTGAGGTTGTCCCGACCAGTACCGGACGTCCCTTGCGTCTGACCGTCTTGATACTCGCTTCGGGAATCGACTCTTGCTTGTTACTGCCACGAGGTTGGAAAGTAATCCCGCCGTCAATTTCCTTAATAATCGAACCGATCTGGCTTTCCTTGTTGACGGTAATCGAATCCCATTTATTAAGTTCTTCGATTTCCTTGGCAATCGCCTGATACTTTTCTTCTTCCGTGCAAAAGATCACATCGGGATGCTCGATTCGCTCAAGCACACGGTTGGTCGGAATGGCAACGACGTCGAGACCATAGATTTTCCAAAACTCATTCGCCTCCGTCATTGCAGTACCGGTCATTCCGCAAATCTTGGCGTAGAGCTTGAAAAAGTTCTGCAGCGTAACGGTTGCCAGCGTCTGTGTTTCTTCCTTGATTTTGACGTTTTCTTTGGCTTCCACGGCCTGGTGCAAACCATCACTCCACTGCCGCCCTTCCATCAATCGACCAGTGAATTCATCGACGATGACAACGCCACCTTCTTTTACGACATAGTTGACATCGAGCTTGTAGAGATAATGAGCTTTGAGCGAGTTGTCGATCAGGTGCGGCCATTCCATATTGCCAGCCGTGTAGAAACTCTCAACACCCGCGAGCCGTTCCGCTTCACGAACCCCCGCATCCGTCAAGTTCACCGAGTGGTCCTTCTCGTTGACCTCAAAGTGTTGATTTCGCTTTAATTGCCTGGCAATACGATCCGCTTCGGCATATTTGCGAATGTTTTCGTGGGCTGGTCCCGAGATGATCAGAGGAGTTCTCGCTTCATCAATGAGGATATTATCGACCTCATCAACGATGGCAAAATTCAAACGTCCCTGAGATTGCTGCATTCTGCGAGGAAAGCGTTCATCTGCCTTCGCAGCAGGACGCATGTTGTCTCGCAAATAGTCGAAACCGAATTCGTTGTTGGTTCCGTAAGTGATATCGCATTCATACGACTTTTGACGTTCCGACGCTTCCATATCGCTTTGAATGGCGCCTACAGTGAGACCGAGCCCCATGTATAGCGGAGCCATCCATTCCATATCACGGCGGGCCAAATAATCATTGACTGTCACGACGTGTACACCACGTCCCTCGATCGCATTCAAATAACATGGCAACGTCGCGACAAGCGTCTTTCCTTCACCAGTTACCATTTCGGCAATCGAGCCACTGTGCAACACCATGCCGCCAATCAACTGCACGTCGTAATGGCGCATATTCAAGAAACGTCGACCGGCCTCGCGACAAACGGCAAAGGCTTCGACCAAAATATCGTCAAGCGTCTCACCGGCAGCCAATCGCTCGCGGAACTTATCGGTTTGAGCCGCTAAGTCTTCATCGGATAGAACGGTGAACTTTTCTTCCAACGCATTGATCGCATCCACTTTGGCCTGAAGTCTCTTCACGTAGCGAGCATTCGACGACCCGAAAACCGAGGTCATGGTTCGTTCGAAACCACGTAAGAGCCCTCCAAAAAAGAGGCCCAGAAATTCCCAAATACGTTCCAAAAGGTTCATGTTGCAAACGTCCCAGAGCGGAAGACGTGTCCAAAGAGTAAAAGGGAGATTCCGGCGGCTGGCTATTTCGCCACTCAAAATCACGTAAGCCGTTAACATGAAGTAGCTTATAACGATTACCCAGGAGGGTCAACTGCGTTTACGCAAAGGCTCACCTGGCTTGAAGTTGGTGACCTGGGCAGCCAACGCGACATTTAGTTATCGAATTCCCTTTTCCTTCTCCTCCCAACCCCACATAGTTGCCTGTCCGCTTGCTTGCACAGGCACAATCAAAGTATGCTCGCTGACAGCATAACTCCCTTGAAACCAACATTTGAGGCTCTCCTTGGCTTCGAGATTCGTCAGTGCGGATATAAAAGGCAAATTCATTCTGCTGGGAACGGGGACCTCAGTTGGAGTCCCAACGCTCGGCTGCAATTGCGGGGTTTGCTGCAGTCGCGATCCGCACAATCAACGGACGCGGTGCTCGGCGATCGTCGGCCTTCCCGAAGGGAATCTGCTCATCGACACAGCTCCCGATCTGCGGGCGCAATTACTTCGCGAAAAGCTGGGGATCGCACATGCCGTGGTCTACACCCACGAACACGCCGATCATCTATTCGGCCTGGACGACCTAAGATTGTTTCAATTTTATCTTGGTCACGCGATTCCGCTTTATTGTGAACCAGCCGTCGAAGCCAGGATTCGGGAATCCTACAGCTATGCCTTCAGCAACGTGAAACAAACTCATGCGGGCGCCATCCCTCAGCTCGAATTTCGCCCGCTGGGAACGGAGCCAATAAAAATCCTGGGCGCTGAGGTGATTCCCCTGCGGCTTAAGCACGGCCCACGATTTGATGTGCTCGGCTTTCGCTTTGGAGATATCGCCTACTGCACGGACACCAATGAGATTCCTGCGGAGAGCTTGGAACGACTTCAAGGCCTGGACGTCCTGATCCTCGACGCTCTCCGCCGAAAGTCGCATCCCACGCATTTTTCGCTCGAAGAGGCGATCGAGATGGCTCGAAAGATTGGTGCTCGGCAAACCTACTTCACTCACATCTCGCATGATCTGGATCATGCGACCACAAACGCAATGCTCCCTGCCGGCATGTCCCTTGCCTACGATGGGCTACGATTGTCCCTGTCTTGAGGCGAGTTCGCTGTCGTTCGAGAATCTGTCGTTCTAGAGTACTGTATTCGATGCAACGGACCAGAGATTCCTGGCATAGACGTTGTGACACGAGCGCCCAACATGCTGGTCCGACGCCTAAGGTCACTCCAAGAGAAAAGCCGAATCCAAAATGGACCCGGCTTTTTTTGTCGTTCGTATTGACTCCACGCTCGCCTAAGGAGCAGCTCCGACATCTTGAGTTGCATCGGCGAAGTTTGGATCACGAAGCAAGTTGAGATAATCGAGCGTCACATCCAGGATTTCATTGTTGTAGTAGTTGCGACGGAAGACAGGACGCTCTCCCCCAGCTTGCTCTTTAATCTCTTTCTCTTCTTCCTTGTTGGCGTCCAACTCCTCTCGCTCTTTGAAGAATTTCTCTTCGTTGAGCGTCACATATTTTTTGGCTTTCTGATCCTGATAGCTCTTGATACGACTTTCGAGCTTATTGAAGTCTTCCGAATCTTGTCGTCGAGATTTGGAGCGTTCGATCAACTCCTTCACAACGGCTTTGTTGACGTCATCAACCTTCGTAAAGGGCGCGGGTTTGACTTCGTCGAAGTTTACGGGATAGTCGAGGTCGGTCTCGCCGACATCCATGTGCGTCGTCAACGAAGGCATGGGAACATCAACCACCACGCCCCGTTTCTGCGTACTCTCGCCATTGGGTCGATAGAACTGCTGCATGGTGATCTTCAGAGCACCTAGATTCGGGGGATTCGGTACATTGAATAGCTGATTACCGAGATCCAACAGGCTCTGGACCGTTCCTTTTCCATGGGTGGCAGTGTCACCGACGATGATTCCTCGCCCGTAATCCTGAATGGCACCGGCAAGGATTTCACTCGCACTCGCACTGAATTTACTCGTCATGACGACCAAGGGCCCATCCCAGACCATGCCGGTTTCGAGATCATCGTAGTGCTGCACGCGATTATCCGAATCTTTGACCTGAACGACAGGTCCTTCGTCGATGAACAATCCGGTGAGATTAATCGCCTCGGTGAGACTTCCTCCGCCGTTGCGAGTCAGATCCAAAACAACCGCATCGACTCCGTTTTTCTTAAAATCTTCCAGGATTCGTCGTACGTCACGAGTTGTACTTTTGTAATCGGTAATTCCCTGGCGAGCCGCGTTCATATCCATATAGAAGCTTGGCAAATCGATGACACCAATCTTATATTCCGAGCCATCTGTTTTTTCACCCGTTGTGATAATTTCGCTGCGAGCTTCGCTGTCCTTCAATTCGATCTTTGCTCGCGTGATGTCATAGATTTCCGTGTCATTGCCATCAGCGGGTTTCACACCAAGTCGCACGACCGTCCCGGCCTTACCACGAATCAACTTGACCACATCATTCAGGTTCATATCGATCACATCGACCATCTCGCCATCCGCACCCTGCCCGACACTCACAATACGGTCTTCGGGCTGTAGACGTCCGTCTTTATCAGCAGCTCCACCGGGAATGACTTTCGTCACCTCGGTGTAGCCATCATCCATCATCAAAGCCGCTCCAATCCCCTCGAGTTTCAGTTTCATGCTGATGTGAAAATTCTCGAGCGAGCTAGGCGACATATAGGTCGTGTGGGGATCGAAGCCGGTTGTGACTGCGGAAAGATACATCTCCAATAAATCGTCGGACTTGAGCTGGTTCATCCGCTTGGCATAGCTGATGTAGCGCCGCTTCAATCGATCGATCGCTTCCTGGCCTTCGATATCGTCTGATTTGAGCACGAGCAAATCGTATTTGATTCGCTTTCGCCATCGGTCGAGTGCTTCAGCGGGGGTTTTTGCGTAGGTCGCTTCATCGCGATCGGTGACCATTTCTTCATCGACTCCAAAGTCGTGGTTCTGCTCGAGTAGAACGTCGATCAGTTCAACTCTTTCGTCGACACGCTTCAGAAACCGGTTGAAGACTTCGTAGGCAAAGGACAAATCGCCGCGTCGAATGGAGTCGTCAATCGACTTGCTCTGCTGCATGAATTCGTCGATATCCGACTGATAAAAATAAACCTTCATGGGATCGAGTCCCTTCAGGAAGGTTTTGATCGCGCGCTCGGAAATCTCGTCGTCGAGGGGCTTGTTAAGGAGATGCTCTTGGTTCAGTAGAGCGGTGACGACGAGTGCTACTTGGCGGTCACTGGCTCGAGGCCCCTCCAAATCGGCAGGAGTCTCTCGCAGAGGAAGCAACAGGGCGCTACTGATAACTAGAAAAGCCACGCCGAGAGCGAAAAAGCTGGGCTTCCGCGATGCGAGAATCGATTTGGTCATTCCGAATATCCTTGCGGTGATCAGGTTTAAATTTTACGCAACTCACCAATCTAAAAAGACTTACTTCATAGTAGCCCCCGGCTACCAAACAAACAAGACCGACCGGTGAGCCAAATCCCGTACGTTCAGCACCTTCAGATGTTCATTCTTGAAGTCGCAGCAATGCTTGAAGTGCTTTCAGGGAAAGCAATTCGGGCCACCGGAAACGAACGCACGCAAGAGATATCGGGTGACTATGGATTTCATTCAAATTCAAATCTTGCGTCCCGGACGTTTCCATTGCTACACTCCGCGGCCCTTTCAATACGAGCGACGAACAAGGGACGCAGAGGCATCTGCGTTGAACTCGTCAGACTCCATAAATATGAGCTGCTCGACTGAAGGTAACACGGAGGTTACTGAGGTGCTGACTGACTGGCCAATTCGAAAAAAGCTGACGATCGGCATCGTGCTAGTGCTGATCGCGGTCGCGATTTTGGCCTCAAGCGGTCTGAGTGGGGTGTATTCCTTTCGTAGCTTAGCCCGCAGCGTCAGCCAACGTGCTTCGGAACTTCCTATTGCCTTGCGATTGGCTCGCGATGTGAGCGCAATGAATGCCACGGTTCCTTCTCGACGAGAAGTTCCCTCGGCGACACCTGGACGAGAATTCGGAATCTCGATGAACCATTGGGTTGCGTTTGACTTCGACAGACATCTCAGCTCATGTGAAAATACCTTACGAGAATATGAAACAACGCTGCTCGAGAATTCAGGGGGTGTGATCGGCGGGATTGGTCGGGAGCTAGAAATCGTGGGTCGCATGAAAACTCGATTGGCGACCATTCAACAGCTCAAAGTCCAGGATCAGTGGCCCTTTGAAGATAGCGCGAGCATGGCTCTCCTGGAAACATCGGTTGCCGATTTGCAGATGAACGCAGACCAGTTACCCAGCTTTCTGCAAAAACAGATGAACGACCTGCAAGGTGCCGTCAAGTTTCAGTACCGAACTTGGATGGTCCTCACCTATCTGACCGGGATTACTGCGCTCTTGCTGCTGTTGATCATGGCTCGTCTCTTCTACCAATGGGTGCTGTGTCCACTACGAACTCTCATCGAGGGCTCTCGACATGTTGCCAGTGGTGACTTCAACCACCGTATCCGACTAGATTCCGGTGACGAAATGGATGAATTAGCTCAGGCGATGAACGACATGACTGAGCGGTTTCAGCAGATCAAAAATGATCTCGATGCTCAGGTCCAGGAACGAACCCGAGAAGTGGTTCGTGGGGAACAGCTTGCAAGTGTTGGCTTCCTGGCCGCGGGCGTTGCTCATGAGATCAACAATCCATTAGCCTCGATTGCCTTTTGCGCCGACTCTTTAGTCGATCGCATCCAGGATGTACTCAGAAGTCAAGACACACTCTCTCAGGAGTCGCAATCGACGGAAGAGGTTGAGGTCATCCGTGAGTATTTGAAGATGATCCAAGAGGAGGCATTTCGTTGCAAGGAAATCACGGAACGTCTATTGGACTTCTCTCGACTAGGCCACGTTGAACGTCAGGAAGCTGATCTTCGCGAGTTAGTGCAAGGCGTGATCGACATGGTCAGGCACGTCGGTTCCTACAAGCAAAAGGAAATCGTTTTCCACGCCCCAGCCTCCGTCATGGTCGAAATCAATCCTCAAGAGATGAAACAAGTTGTATTAAACCTGATCACCAATGGACTGGACAGTCTTGAGACGAACGGAGTCGTATCCGTTTCCTTAGTCAAGCAAGAGGACATGGCCCAATTAATCGTGACGGATAACGGTTGTGGAATGACGGACGAGGTCAAAAAGCATCTTTTCGAACCGTTCTTCACAAGCGGAAAAGACGCACACGGAACGGGATTAGGTATGTCGATTACCTACCGGATCGTGGACGAACACGGGGGACACATCGATGTCTTCAGTGACGGTCCGGGAAAAGGCTCCAGCGTAACCGTAAGGCTACCCTTGGACGACATGATAAAGAAGGAGAATAATCATCGCCACCACGCCGCATAAGAAGTCATTGAAGTTATTATTTGCCGATGACGAAAAGTCGTTGCAGCAACTGCTCGGTCGCGAACTTCAACGCATGGGCTATGAAGTTACCGTTTGCCCTGATGGGCTGACGGCGGTCGCTGCGTTGGAGATGAATTCCTTTGACTGCTTGCTTGTGGACCTGGACATGCCCGGCATGACAGGTCTCGAAGTCATTGGCAAGGCGAAGGAAATGTCCCCAGATACAGACGCCATCGTGATGACCGGTAAGTCGTCACTGGAAACGGCAGTTGAGGCATTACGACACGGCGTGTTCGACTACATTACCAAGCCGTGCAAACTCGCTGATCTCGATCGTCTTCTGCAACGTGTTGCCGAAAAACGAGAACTGACGAACAAGTACCGCGCACTCAAACGACAACTAGAACAGATCGAGGGCAAGTCAAACTTGGTCGGCGAAAGCCAGGGAATCCAACATGTCAAAAAGTTAATTGGCAAGGTGGCCCCCACAAACTCAACCGTGTTGGTTCTTGGGGAGACAGGTACCGGCAAGGAGCTGGTCGCACGTGCCGTTCATGATCAAAGTCTCCGAGCCGATATGCCGTACGTTGCCATCAACTGCGGGGCCCTGCCCGAAAGCCTCATTGAGAGCGAGCTTTTCGGACATCGCAAGGGAGCCTTTACAGGTGCTGATGAACAGCGAGTCGGTCTCTTTGAAGTGGCGGATGGCGGTACCTTATTTCTCGATGAAATTGGTGAGCTTCCCATGTCGATGCAGTCAAAATTGCTTCGCGTCCTGGAAAGCGGAGAAGTGAGACGCGTTGGTGACAATGAATCGTTCACCGTCGATGTCCGCATCATCTGTGCTACTCACAAACCGCTCGAAGAAATGGTTCATGAAGATCAGTTCCGAGAAGATCTGATGTTCCGCATTAACACGTTCGAAATCAACATTCCCCCGCTGCGTGAACGAATCGAAGACATCCAGGAATTAAGTCGCCACCTGCTTGGCCGACTCCGCTTTCCTGCGGCATCCAAGGAAAAGTCCATCTCTCCAGAGGCACTTGAGTTGCTCCAGGCCCACGTCTGGCCCGGTAACGTGCGAGAACTTGCCAATGTCATCGAATATGCCACGATCCTGTGCGATGCGCCTCCGATCCTGCCCGAACATCTACCGCAACGATTCGATGCACGACAGCTTCGTTCTCCCGGAACAATCGTCAAGATGAATGGGCCGATGACTTTGCGAGAGATGGAGATGCAGGCAATCTACACTGCAATCGAACGACATGACGGCAGTAAGCCCAAGGCAGCGGAAGAACTTGGTGTCAGCCTCAAGACACTCTACAACAAGATCAATCAGGCTGACTCCGTCGCTAAAGCCGCCTGACCGACATGAGAATGGTGCTGTCAGTGCCGCACCTACGATACCTCCTCCTGAGGACAAAGCCGAAGTGATCTCGCATCCGTCCCGCTCATCATTCGAGGGGCTCACAAGCTCGCTCTCAAGAATCCGGTCTTGGAATCGGGTTTCGTGAAGCCGGATTTCTGGCTCCACACCGACCGACAACGGTGTTCTCTTAGCTTGACAGGCCCACTCTGATGAGATGCCGGGACTTCTCTTGAGTGCATGGGTCCAGTATTGTTTAGGCGTTGCACCACGAGCACCCTTTTGCCTCCCTGGATTTTGAGTCGACCATGGAAATGTCCTCGCAAAGAATTATCTGGACAACCGCCCTGTTCCTGGTCGGGACCGTTGTAATTTTGCAGCCACTCAATGCAAATGACTGGACACGGTTCCGGGGTCCCAATGGTTCAGGTGTCGCGGCAACCACGGAACTCCCGACCGAGTGGACAGAGGCCGATTACAATTGGCGAGTCGAATTACCTGGGGAAGGCCATTCGTGTCCCGTTATCTGGGATGATCAAGTGTTCTTGCTGAGTGCGAGCCGGGAAACCGCAACCCGTTACGTTATTTGCCTGGGAACAGAAACCGGCGAGGAACGATGGAGACGTGAGTTCACTTCCGACTCGCACAAAATTCACGCGCGCAACACCTTTGCATCGGCCACACCAGCCGTCGACGCCGATCAGGTCTATGTTGCCTGGTCGACTCCCGAAAAAACCAGCTTCATCGCTTTCGACCACACAGGTGAGATCCAGTGGGAACACGATCTCGGACCGTTTGCCAGCAGCCACGGATTTGGGACTTCACCAATCGTATTCAAAGACCTGGTGATTCTCTGCCTGCAACAAAGAAAGCCTGATCGAAACGGCCCGAGAATCCCAAGCAGCTCCATCGTCGCAGTGGATCGCAAGAGCGGAGAGATTCGTTGGCAAACGGAGCGTTTAAGTGAAGTTGTTTCGTATGCAGTTCCGTGCATTTACACTCCACCGACAGGCGACCCTGAACTAATCTGCATGAGTACGGCTCACGGTATGTTTAGTCTGGATCCTCAATCAGGTGAAGAGAATTGGGCCATCGAAGTCTTCGACAAGCGAACGGTCAGTTCACCGATCATCGTTGACGGTCTCATCTTTGGAACAACCGGTTCGGGGGGAGGCGGAAACTACGTGGTCGCTGTCCAACCTGAGCCCCGCCCAGAACTCGCCTACGAAATCAAGAGACAGGCTCCCTACGTCCCCTGCCCTGTCGCGAAAGACGGACTGCTCTTCTTGTGGTCCGATAAGGGTATCGTCACCTGTGTCCGAACTGAAACGGGCGAACAGATCTGGCAACAACGAGTGGGCGGCAACTATTCGGGATCTCCCATTATTGCGGGTGACCACCTCTACTGCATTGATGAAGATGGCGTTGTAGTGGTGCTGGCCGCAGCCGACGAGTTCAAGCTCTTAGGCAAAAACCCACTGGGCGAAGGAAGTCGCAGCACTCCGGCCGTGGCTGATCATCGGCTTTACTTGCGCACCTATTCTCACTTGGTCTCAATCGGCGGAAAGTAGTAATTCGTTGGAAAAACGTTGGGAATTCTGGATCGACGTCGGCGGTACCTTCACCGATTGCATCGCGCAGGCTCCCGACGGTCAACTCTTGCGACATAAAACGCTCAGTTCCGGCGTGATTAAGGGTACGGTTGGCGAAGGCTCTGCCACCGAGGTCACGGATCTATTGCGTCGCGGTGACCCCGTCGATTTCTGGATAGACTGGCACTTCGATTTAATCGACGCTCAAGGCAACCGTCAAACAGGTGCGAAAGTCGAGCAGTTCGATGCGACCCGGGGCAGTTTTCAATTCGCAACGCCCTTGGATCGCGAACCGCAGCACGGCGATCACTACGAACTGCATTGCGATCTGGAAGCACCTCAGGTCGCGATTCAATATCTTCTTCAAAAACCACTCAAAGCTGCACTACCACCACTTCGTATACGATTAGGAACCACACGTGGCACAAACGCGTTGCTGACACGAAGCGGCAAACCAACTGCCTTCGTTACCACTCGAGGCTTTGGAGATATCCTAAGGATCGGCTATCAAGCGAGGCCACAATTATTCGACCTCAACATTCGCAAGCCCACTCCTCTCTTTACAACAGCCCTTGAGATCGACGAACGAGTTGCTCCGACGGGAGAAATTCTCAGCGCGTTGAATGTTGAACAATGGCGATCGAGCTTCGTTGCGTTACGGGATAAAGGGATTGAGTCACTGGCCATTTGCCTGCTCAATGCCTACGCGAATGGGAGCCATGAAGATCAACTGGCAGAACTGGCCGTTGAGGTAGGTTTTTCTGAAATCAGCGTTTCGAACCGAGTGGCTCCCCTGATCAAACTCGTCTCGCGCGGAGACACGACGGTTGTTAACGCATACCTGAATAGCGTGCTCAAATCCTATCTGTCTCGGATTGCAGATTCCGAGAGCGATTCTCATCGCTTACAAATCATGACCTCCAGTGGTGGCCTGATTGGAGTCGACGCTTTCGAAGGCAAGGACAGCATCTTATCAGGACCAGCAGGAGGCGTGGTCGGTTTTGCGAGAGTTGCTGAGGCGGTTGGTTATCGGCGAGCCATCGGTTTCGACATGGGCGGCACCAGCACGGATGTTGCGCGTTACGACGGCTGTTTCGAACGCGAATACGAAACGGAAAAGGCGGGAGTCCGAATCGTGACTCCCATGCTGGCCATCGAAACGGTCGCGGCTGGCGGAGGTTCCATCTGTGGCTTCGATGGCGTGAAGCTCGCCGTCGGACCGGCCAGTGCTGGTGCTGATCCGGGGCCGGCCTGCTATGGCAAAGGTGGGCCTCTCACAATCACCGACATGAACCTGCACTTGGGCAAGATTCCAACCGAACAATTCCCCTTCCCGCTCGATCCGGAATCCGTCAGTCGTCAGCTGAATGAGCTCACGAAAAAGATCGAACGCCAACCCTCAGATGGCATGAGTACGGAAGAGCTTGCAGAGGGTTTCTTACGAGTCGCTAATGCCAATATGGCTCAAGCAATACGTTCGATCTCGATTGCCAAAGGATACGACCCGCGCGACTACATTCTCGTTTCGTTTGGAGGAGCAGCTCCTCAGCATGCCTGTGCTGTGGCGCGTGAGCTGGGCATTACCACGATCGTCAATCATCCGGACGGAGGAATCCTGAGTGCCCTTGGTGTCGGGCATGCTGACCTGACACGCCACGCAGCTCGCGGCATCTATCAGCCGTTAGACGCAAATGACACCGATGATCTCACAAAGATATTTGAGGAATTAGAAACACAAACCCATCAAGAAATCATCAGGGAAGGTCTCGATGCGGCGAGCATCGCATCCACACGCTCGCTTGACCTCCGCTACTTGGGAACCGATGCTGCGTTGACGATCTCGCAACCGGACGACGGAAATTTCGAACGAGCTTTCACCGATTTACACCGTGTTCGATACGGATACGTCCACGCCGACCGCCCTTTGGAAATCGTCGCGGCGCGAGTGGAATCGGTTGGTCGTTCGACACTGACCCTACCCGATTCAAAGGCACAATCTCCTCAAGTACGAGCCTCTCAGCAACATCGCTCGATGTACCTGAACGGCTCCTGGATCGAGAGCGGCATTTTCCATCGCGACGAACTGCAGCCAGGCGACCGTATCGAAGGCCCTGCTATGATCGTGGAACACGTTTCAACCACAATCATTGATCCCGATTGGACAGCCGATGTGCTTTCCGGTGGCGAGCTGCTATTCACGGATCAGGCAACCCGCAAAAACGATCATCACTCCACCGAATCAGACCCCGTATTGTTGGAGATCTTCAATCGCAACTTTGCCGGAATCGCCGAACAAATGGGCATCACTCTCCGCAACACGTCGAGTAGCGTGAATGTCAAAGAGCGATTGGATTTCAGTTGTGCGATCTTCACCAGCGACGGAGACCTAGTCGTTAACGCTCCGCATATCCCGGTCCACCTGGGAGCGATGAGCGAAACGGTACGTTGCGTGTTGGAGGATCACCCTGAGTTGGCTCCTGGTGATGTGATCATCACGAATGATCCCTATCGTGGCGGTTCCCATCTACCGGATGTTACGGTGATCACCCCCATTCATGACGATCACGATGGACAACTGCGTTTTCTCGTAGCAAGTCGTGCCCATCACGCGGAAATCGGCGGGATCACTCCCGGCTCGATGCCTCCCTTCTCCCACACGTTGGCCGAGGAAGGTGTTTTGCTAGAGAGCTTCAAGTTGGTTGATGGAGGTGAATCACGCTTTGACGAACTCAAGTCGCGACTGAAGACTGCCCCGTATCCTTCTCGGAATGTCGCAGCCAATCTGGCGGATATTCGAGCTCAGGTTGCGGCCAATCAACAGGGTGTCGGTGATTTACAGGGATTGATCGAGCGTTATACCTGGCCGGTGGTCGCAGCCTACATGAAGCACATCCAAAGGGCTGCGGAAACGAAAGTGCGATCAGCTTTGCAGCAATTAGACGACGGCGACTTTGAGTTTGAGGATCACCTGGATAATGGCGCCGTAATTCGCGTCAGGATTTCCATCGAAGGTGATACAGCCAAGATCGACTTTCGCGACTCAGCAGCCCAAACGGACGACAACTTGAATGCGAATCGCGCTATTGTCGCTGCCGCCACCATGTATTGCCTGCGTTGCCTGATTAATGAAGACATTCCATTGAATCAGGGAGTCATGTCGCCCGTAGAATTGATCATCGAACCCGGCATTTTGAATCCTCATCGCGGAAAGGATGCCGCCCATTGCGCAGCCGTAGCGGGTGGCAATGTTGAAACATCACAACGAGTTGTTGACGTGTTACTCGGAGCCTTCGGGTTGGCTGCGGCGAGCCAGGGCACCATGAACAATCTACTGTTCGGCAACGACCAGTTCGGTTACTACGAAACAATCTGCGGCGGCGCCGGGGCGACCCGCGAACAAGCTGGAGCCGATGCGGTGCATACGCACATGACGAACACGCGTCTCACCGATCCGGAAGTGATCGAACGACAATTTCCCATCCGGCTGGTACGATTTGAGATTCGACAAGAATCTGGCGGCCGAGGACGAAATGTGGGAGGCAACGGAGTCGTTCGCGAACTGGAATTCTTGAGCGACCTGGAAGTCTCCATTCTTTCACAGCGGCGCAGCACGTATGCTCCCTACGGTTGTCAGGGCGGTCAGCCGGGCGCCCTGGGACAAAATCGGCTCCATCAAAATGGCGGTTGGCAAGAGTTGCCTTGGCGGGCACAATTCTCGGTCCGGCCCGGCGATCGCCTGGTGATCGAAACGCCCGGCGGTGGCGGCTTTGGTCGGCCTGGTCAAGCTGAGACTTGATAATCGCGTCCCATGCGATCGCCTCGCACAATGAAGACCAGGCCGATTGCCATCAAAATCATGGCGGCAAAGGATGGCAACAACGGATCAATCTTCAGTAACGGAATACCGATTCCGGCTCCGAGGATGCGTGCCAATGAACTCAAGCTTTGCCCAACCCCCAGAATTCCGCCCTGCCACTTTGGGTCACTGCGTCGCGAAAGCAATGAGTTCAACGACGGATTGATGAATGCAAAACCACTCACCAGAATCGTCAAGGCAAGACACAAAAGCCCGACAGACTCAAAATGCGAAGCGAGCATTAACGTTCCAAATCCCACGATTTCGGCAACGGCTCCAAATCCCGCCAGCACTCCCTCAGAAATGCGTCCGGCCAACTGTCGTACAGCTCCCCCCTGAACGACTGCCAGCACAAAACCGATATACGCGAACGTTAAACAAACGTCGCGAAAAGAAAACGCAAAAACGGAATCCCGTCCTTTGATCATTAACGCCAACGTCGTCTCAAAATTGGCGAAGGAAAAGACGCAAACAAAGATCGACAGCAAAATAGCTCTCACTGAGGGAACCGCCAAAGCTTCACGCAGGGCAGGCAGAGTGAGTCGATGAGCTGCGGTTTCACTATCCGAATGGAGCGACTCGGGCAAAGCAAAAATCGCGAGCACAAATGCGACGAACGAAAGAGCTCCGGCAATATATCCGGGCATGGGACCGGGATCCCCAACACCGGTCGGTACGGCAAGATACCCCAACAGCGGACCAAATGTGAAACCGAGACCAAATGCCATACCGATCAGAGCCATCCCACGAGACCGTTTTTCGAGGCTGGTCGTGTCTGCGATATAGGCCTGTGCAGTGGAAATCGTCGCTCCCGCCACACCGGCGCCAATCCGAGACAGGAACATGAGCCACAGACTCTTCTGCATCGTGGCCACGCCGAAGATCACGTAAAAGACTGTCGATCCGAGCAAACCGATCAAGATCACGGGCCGACGACCAATTCTGTCCGAAATGCGTCCCCAAATCGGGGCAAAAATGAACTGCATCGCCGAAAAGCTCGCCATTAACAAACCGAGCTGGAGGCCGCTCTCGTCCACTGAGAATTCCTCGGCATAGATCGGGAGTAGCGGCAAAACGATGCCAAAACCGAGCAAATCGACAAATACGGTCAGAAAGATAACAAGGAGTGATCCGCGTCCTGGGCTCTTATTCATTTCCTGCCACCACTGTTGAATTCAGCCCGAAACGAACGTCGCAGTCGTCCTTTATCGTCGGGAAGCAAACTCTTATCATGTTTCCATGGATCAAACAAGCTTCGAAACACGCCGTCAGTACGAACTCCAGGATCGTGATCAGCTGGCCACTCATCAATTGGCAAAGCTGAATCAGCTCCTTGAATCGATCCTGCCGAGCAACCGATTCTACGCAGATAAGCTTTCAAAACTAGATCGCCCGCTGAAATCTCTGGATGATCTGCAACAACTGCCGTTTACGACCAAAGACGAATTAACGGGCGAACAAACGTCTCAATACGCTCGAAATCTCACATTTCCCATCGATCACTATGTGCGGTTCCACCGTACCTCGGGAACTTCCGGCCGCCCCCTCGCCGTGCTCGACAACGAAAACGATTGGCGATGGTGGATCGCAACTTGGCAATATGTACTGGATGTGGCGGAAATTACCGAAGAGGATCGTGCCGCCATGGCCTTCTCGTTCGGCCCCTTCATCGGTTTTTGGAGCGCCCATGAAGCTCTCTTGGACCGCGGCTGCATGGTTCTGCCCTGCGGTGGAATGAGCAGTCTGGCTCGACTTGAACTGCTCATCGAGAACAAGGCGACCGTCCTCTGCTGCACCCCCAGCTACGCTCTACATCTATCAAGCATTGCCAAAGAAAACAAACTCGACATCGGGTCAAGTTCAATCCGGTCCATCATTGTCGCTGGCGAGCCGGGGGGATCTGTCCCTGCCATCCGCGAGCGGATCGAACAAGCCTGGCAAGCCAAGCTGATCGATCATGCTGGGGCTACCGAAGTCGGACCATGGGGATACGATGATGGAGGTCAAGGATTACGCATCGTCGAAAGTGAATTCATTCCGGAATTCCTACGAGTTGGTACCGATGAACCCGCCGCCGATGGTGAATTGGCCGAGCTGATCCTGACAACACTCGGTCGGATGGGAGCTCCCGTCATTCGTTATCGTACCGGAGATCTCGTACGCCCCGATCGACAGGTCGGGGCTCCCAACCATTTCGTTCGTCTCACCGGCGGAGTTTTAGGACGAGTCGACCAAATGGTAATCGTGCGCGGGGTAAACATTTATCCGAGTGCAATCGAACAGATCCTCCGTTCGGTGCCCGAGGTCGAAGAGTATCGAATGATTGCCAGCAAGTCGGGTGAGATGGACGATTTAACCATTGAAGTCGAAGATCAACTGGAATCACCTCAACGAATTTCGGACTTACTGACCACACGCCTTGGCTTGAGAATCGCCGTCCGCTGCGTCCCCAGCGGCAGTCTGCCTCGGTCGGAGCAAAAAGGACAAAGGTTTATCGACCAAAGAACATGAATATTCATCCGACCCAATTAAGCATCTCTGACGAAGGCGATCTCAACATTCAATGGAATGATGGAGTCCATCATTCCATTCCATTGCAAGTGTTGCGAAAGGCATGTCCCTGTGCATCCTGTCGAGAAAAAATGCAGAACGAGGTCAACTCCAAGCCCGAGCTGCTACCGGTGCTTGCCGTCGAAGAGACGCGGCCCTTGCAAATTCAAGCGATGCGAACGGTTGGCAACTACGCCTACGCGATTGCGTTCAGCGATGGCCACGACACGGGAATCTACACGATTGAATTTCTGCGTGCACTGGGCGATGCGAAACCGTCCACAGACTAACCGTTTGGCCTATGGGCTTTCCGCTGGAGCTCCCTCACCTGCCGGCCCTAAAACGCCAGGCAGCTGAAGATTACCGGCACCAGGCAATCCGCCTCGTTCGAGATTCCGAAACGCGTCAACACCGAAGCCATTTTCTGCAGCTTCACTTTGAGCTGCATCCGTCTGCTTCACGACATCAGCTTGTCCCAGATGAATCTTGTTGTAGACCTCTTCCGAAATGACGTAGTACCAATCGGCAAAACGGTAATTCAAGGTTTGCACTTTGTCCTGGGCGGCCTTGATTTTGTCATTTCGCTCGTCGATCTTGCGTTGGTTCTCTTTGGTCACGCGTTCTTGCTCAGCCTTCAGCTTCGCCTCAGGTGAATCCTCAGATTCAGCCGGCTCTTCTTCCACTTCAACATCTTCCTCAACCAGATCTTCGGCTTGGCAACCAAAATTTTCGTCGACTTCTGTTTCAGCCGACTCTTCCGGCTCAGTCGTTTCCGGCTCAGTCGTTTCTGGTTCAGTCGTTTCTGGTTCAGTCGTTTCTGGTTCAGTCGTTTCTGATTCAGTCGTTTCTGGCTCTGAAGTCACCTCAACTTCGACATCAACCTCAGTGGCGGGATCGACAGCATCTGGCGTCGCGGTTTCGGCCTCGATGGACAGCATGGTTGGCAGAGGCTCCAACTCCGGTTCGGGGAACTGAGCTTCATTGACTCTGGCCGAAACAAGCAAATATCGATTGAGCCCCCCTTCGGCATCTTCGGCATCGACACCGGCCACGCGGCCGAAGCGGAGAACATACTGGACTCCATCTTTGGTATCGACCAACACTTCGCCATCGGTCGACAGCAACTCAACGGCACCATCGAGTTCGACCGGATAGATTCCTTTCTCAACAAGCGAATCAACACCTGCCTGATCGCTAAAGAAACCTTCATCGGCCTTGAGGTCCTCACGAAGTCCAGTTGGTTTTCGTTCCACATCAACGATTTCAAGGTTATCAAGCGCATCCTTCATCGCGTTCAGCCGTTCTTGGTTGAGTTCTTCACCCTCACCAAGCGTGGCTTCTACTAACCTGTCTCCATCGGCCTCCAGCATCTGATCAAGCACCCAGGTTCCATTCTCGTCAGAAACCTGCAATTCAAACCGTTGATCAAACTGAGTGATGGGTCTTCGCAGGGTCTGCACGACGTCGAAGGAGTAATCCTTGATGGTCATGCCATCGATATCAAAGGCGCTGACATTCAGCAGATCCTTATTAATCCAATCATCAAATTCAACTGGCAGAGTCGTCGGATCGATTTGCACGATGTAAACACGAGAAATATTTTTGGGGCGGACATAATACTGTCCTTCCTGATATTCCTTACCGATCACGAGATCGACGAGCGTATCTCCGGAAGCATCCTTGATTGTCACCAAAGTCCCCACGCCCTGATCGCCGATGGCCGACTTGTCTGGATCAGGAGCGACGACACCATACATGACGTGATCTCCTTCGAGATCCGAGACAACACCAATGACTTTCATATCGACGAAGGGAGTTGCGGCATCACGAATTTTGTTTTCGGCATCGGCCGGATAGCCGGAATGAGACGGCAGAGTCCAGATCCCATCGGCTTCTTTAATTTCAATCTCTTTCAACGAAGCGAGGCCTTCATCGAAACGAACGATCTTCATTGTCTTCGCAGCAAGCGGATCTTCAAACGTTTCAAAAAGAGCTTTTCCGATTTCTTTCGGAGGATCCACACCAACCGATCGAGTCCTTGTTTGAAAGGCCAGGCCCGCAACGACAACTGCAATGCCGACGAAAACCAAAGTCTTGGTCATTTGAGACATATTCAAAAACTCCCTAGCAGCAACGCGACGATCGCGACGTTAATTCGATGATGATGCCTATTTACGCCGTTCTACCGTGATACCTTCGTGTTCTAATCGACGACGTCGGGCGAACACGACCACTCCAATGATCAGCGGAGGCAACATGGGCAACAGCAACGCCATTGCCTTGTACCGGTTCTGGACTTCTTGGATTTCCGTATCCATTTCTCGTTCAATTGTTCTGAGTTTTTTGTCGCGATCACGCGTCAAGCTTTCCACTTGCGTTTCCAGACGGCGTTGCTCGACAGACTCCTTCAAGGCAACCTGCTGTACCGCTGCTGCCAACGCTCGCTGAACTTCGCGACTATTCATTTCATCGCCGCCCTGCTGAGCCTTTTGCTGAAGGTCTGTGACCTTTTGCTGCAGCTCCTGCATCGCTTTTTCTTGATTTGCACGGGCGGCTTGTTCAGCCTGCTCGAACTCCTCACTAAAACGATCGATTTCTTCATCAGCCTCTCGCCGTTTGTCAGCCGTTTTCTCTTCAACGAGTTTCAGAGTGCTATGACGAGTCTGGCGTTTGCGAATATCGACAAAGCGGTCGTCATTGGCGAGAACATCAACAACATTTAGAACGAAGGTCACATTATCGAACTGCCAATTGATATCCCCCATATTCGGTTGAGCTCGCACTCGCAAAAACTCAGAGTGCATGAGGTCGATGTCGCTGACATAGATGACGTTAATGGTTTTGGGTTTCTCTTCAGTAGCAACTCCATCCTCGGCCGCTTCACCTTCAGCTGCATCACCGCTGCCTGCTGCGTTTGCAGACGCATCAAGATTTTTTGTCCTAATCTGAGCGGCCAGCACAAATGGACGGGAGGAGCGATTATTCGCTCGAAGAAACTCCAGAGCTCTCGGGTCTCGCAACGACATATATTGCTGGTAACCGATCGACCCGACGTCAGTCCCAGTCTCGATCAACGTCGAAAAGTCGACCGTTTCATCCGAGGCATCACGAATCCCTCCCGGATAGAGCATCAGGATCTGGGACAATCCAGACGTCGCATCGTTATCGGGATTAAGTGCGTCTTCGGCACCCGGCGCGTCCGCAGTTGCAAAGACCCATTCGTCAGTAATCTGTCGCATTCCGCGAGTTTTGTTGTAGGGATTGTATTTTTGCCAGATAACATCCGCCTGAAACTGTCCCATCGGATTGTTTGAACCGGTCATCGTGATCCCCAACAGGTCCCACAACTGATTCATATCCCCTTTGGGCTCACCCGGCTGTCCGCCCATTCCCATCATTCCACCTCGTGGTGGGTTCGGCTGACTTGTACCAACGGCCCCCATCATGACCGGCATCGGATCTTCGAAAATAGCGGTTGGAATTCCGCGGCCGACTGCGGCCACAAAATTCTCCATTTGAACGGGGTTGAGCGAAGATGGCTGCACGGCCAACAAGACATCGATTTGATCCTGGATGGGATTATTCGGATCAATCTGCACAACTTCGTATTGTTTTTCGAGCTCCTCAACGATGAGCTGCTTGGGAGTTTGACGCATGGCTTGCATGTCGAAGCCGCCCATCAGCTGTGCCCCCGTGGGGAGAATCCCCAACCGCTTTCGAGAGGTATCGGCGACGGTGGAGATCGATCGGATCAGCTCATATTCAACAGGAATTCCCTGATCAAAGAATGGGACGACAACTTTCTCGAGCCCACGAGTGAAAGCTGCTCCCAGATAAATATCTTCCTGGCGCATCGCACCGCGTTCTCGAATCAACACCGTCGCCGGCTGAATCCCGTACTGCTCCTCGGCGCGGATCGCCTCATCGCTAAACGGCTCAAGATTATCATAGATGCGAACATCTACATTGCTCCCAGCTCGAGCTTTGAATTCATTGAGCTTCGAAATCAGATCCAGCTTGGTCTTCGCATAATCCTCAGGGATTTTGCGGCTGATGAATGCTTCAATCAAAATGGTCTGATCACTGTTGATCCCAGCAAGCAACCTTGTCGTATCTTCTGACAGCGAACTCACCTGCTGACTCGACCCATCGAAGCGAACTTGATCGTGATTCAAGAAGAAGAAGGTAAGGCCAAAGGCGAGCACAACCAAAGCGATGACTCGAACGACATAGTGTCCCAACATCGACTCGCCATCTTTCCCTCCGAGCCAATGCCGTCGACCAACAAGGACGACACTCAGATACAGCCCAATCGCAATCACCATCGCAAAGAAGACGATCGCTCGGAGGCTAACAACGCCTCGACCAAAATCGTAGAACTGTTCGGCGTAACTCAATCGCGAAATCTGTTGAACAAATTCCCCCGAGAAGAACAGATCGGCGTTGGCGGAAATAACGAGGGGCAGATTCAGGACGACACCGAGAATAAATCCAATCGTCTGGTTCTTCGTCAAGAAAGAGCCGACCATGCCCAGAGAAATCATCGCCAAACCGATCAGCCAGTAACCGAAGTAGGTGGTGACGAATAAGCCCAGGTCCAAATCGCCTAGCGAGAGACTTGCCATCACCATGAAATTTGCGGTTTGAGAGAAGACTAAAGAAACCGTGAAAATAGCTGCGGCCGAGAGATACTTGCCTAACACGATATCCCAATCATCGGCCGGTACGGTAAGCAGTAATTCGTCGGTGCCCTGTCGTCGCTCTTCGGACCAGACGCCCATGGTGATGGTCGGAATATACACCAACATGATCCACGGGAACCAAAGGTTCAATTGATGCAATGTGGCCAGATTATCGTTGAAGAAGTCATGCGGAAAAAAAGCACTCGCAGAACACAAGCCCACAAAAAGCAAGATGAAGAGATACCCAGTCGGATTGCTGAAGTAACCAATGAAGTTCCGCTTCATCACTGCAAAGGCTGCATGTTTGTACAAGGACAACAATTTAAGCAGCCCAAAGCCGATCAGGACGAAGACCAGATCAGTTACCAAAAGCAACATTACAGGAAGTGTGATACCCATATTTTTTTACTCTTGTCTCTGGATGACTCTTAATATTCGGTTTTCGATAGATTTGATTGACAAGCCTGCCTGCTAACTCACAGCGGCCGACCAGCAATCAGGACGAAATCGCCGTCAGTCGTTTGAACTCCGTGTTCAACGCCTTGCCGGATGTCGTGAATTCTTCAATGGGTCCATCTGCGACGATTCGCCCTTCGTTAATCACAATGACTCGACTGGCCAACGCCTCTACCTCTTGCAGAATATGCGTGGACAACAGGATCGTGCGTGCTTTCCCAAGTTTCTGCATCGTATTTCGCACTTCGGCGATCTGATTGGGATCCAGTCCCGCCGTCGGCTCGTCCATAATCAGAACGTCAGGTTCGTGCAGGAGGGCTTGAGCCATACCTACACGTTGCCGATACCCCTTGGATAACTTGCTGATTGGTTTGTGAAAAACCGTAGAAAGAGCACAAATATCTGCAACAGCATCGATACGTTCCCGTTTTTCCGAACCGGTAACGCCTCTGGCATCGGCAAAGAAATCGAGCAAACCAGACGGGGTCATATCGGGGTAAAGCGGGCCATTTTCTGGCAGATAACCGAGGCGTGTGGATCCGGCCAAACGGTCGGTGGCCATGTCGTGCCCGGCAATTCGAGCCACTCCTTCCGACGGACTGATGTAGCCGGTGAGCAGCTTCATCGTGGTGCTCTTCCCGGCACCATTGGGGCCCAGAAAGGCAACAATCTCACCCTGCGACACTTGAAAAGACACATCGCGGCAAGCGGCGAAATCGCCGTAAAACTTGGAAAGGCCCTGGGCCTCAATCATGGGAACTGACTGGCTTTTGTCACTCATCGCTTACACCCGAATTTGTGTCATTCGATTCTTGTTGAATTCCGACAGAAGACCGCGGAAGTTGGCCCGCGAATCGGCGAAATATCCATCGCCTGAGGAGCCAGCTGGGTAGGACCTGGAAAGTTTCCGCCCAAAAAAATTCGCCCTTCTCCCGGTTTGGCTGGACTCCAAATCGCGGCAACCCTACCGCTCGAGTCGATAATTTAGATTACGTGCGGCCCCGAACACAAGTTCGATGAGGCAGATTACCGAGAGATTCAACAAGGTCAAGCGGACTGAGAGGACGAATCAGAGCGTCGCCAGACCAGATGTCGGCGCCAATTGAGATCGTCGACCTGGGGAAAATCGACGCGAAGATGGACTCCCCGCGACTCCTCTCGCTCCAAAGCAGCCTGGATCATCAATCGGGAAACGACCAGCATATTCTGCAGTTCCCAGCCCTCAGGGTCGGAAAACTGGCGTGGGAGCACATATTGGCACCAATTCTCGATCATGGCTGCCGCTGACGTGAGTGACTCGCGATCTCTGCGGACTCCGGCCGATCGCCACATCATACTCTTGAGCGAATTTCGAATATCTGGCAGATCGAGCATTTCTTCCAAAGGTTCTACCGCTTCGGAGGTCATCCGAGGAGCTTGGAAATCATCGGGAATCTCACGAGCTGCCTGGGAAGCCCCCTGACCGGCATGGGCACCGTATACGAGTCCCTCCAAAAGGCTGTTGGACGCAAGCCGATTTGCTCCGTGCAAGCCACTGCAGGTCACCTCGCCGGCCGCCCAGAGCCCTGGAACCGTCGTCTGACCATACGAATCAATAGAAACCCCACCGATCATATAGTGGGCGCCCGGTCGCACAGGAATACGATCCGCCGCGATATCGATTCCAAATTTCGCACAGGTTTTGGCGATCCCCGGAAACCGGCCGCGGACTTTGTCAGCTCCGAGGTGACTTACATCGAGATAAACACAAGGATGTCGTGTTTTTTCCATTTGGGAAACAATCGCCTGTGAGACGATATCCCTCGGTGCCAACTCCAGCCGTTTATCATAATCCTCCATGAATCGCCGCCCTTCGGAGTCGACGAGCCGAGCCCCCTCTCCTCGCATCGCTTCGGTGATCAGGCTGCGGCCACTCCCTGCGATATACAGCACGGTTGGATGGAATTGCATGAACTCCATATCTCGCACCTCGGCGCCCGCACGATAGGCGATCGCTANGCCATCTCCCGTGGCGACAAGCGGATTGGTCGATTCACGGTAAACCTGTCCTGCTCCCCCCGTGCAGAGAATGGTTTGCTTTGCCCAGACCATCATTTTTCCATGATGGGGATTCCAAATCAGTGCGCCACGACAAACCTCGTTATCGACGAGCAGATCAATCGTGAATGCATTTTTCCAGAGCTGTACGTTGGGAAAGCGTTGGGTCCAATGGCCCACGGCACGCATCACTTCTTTTCCGGTCGAATCCCCAAGAGCGTGCACAATCCGATGTCGACTGTGGCCCCCTTCTCTGCCAAGCAGTAACTCTCCGGCGTCTTCATCAAATTGAGTTCCCCACTTTATCAACTCCTGAATGCGTTCTGGTGCTTCTCGCACGACCATTTCAACCACGTCCGGATCACACAGATTTCCTCCGGCACCGAGCGTATCGGTAATGTGATGCTCAAATCGATCGTCGGGATCCAACACACCCGCGATGCNACCTTGCGCATAGGTACTGTTGGATTCCTGAAGATTGTCCTTTGTCGCAACAACCACCGATTGATCCCCAGAGATTTCGATCGCCGCACGAAGGCCGGCGAGTCCACCGCCGATAATCAGCACATCGGTGAAGTAATGCGGAACACGTTTAGGCTGAAATGCCACCAGATATCGAGGGTTGTTGCTCATGACCGCATTGTAGGCGAGATCGCCTCGATGACCAACGGTCCATCGCCAATCTACTCAGACTCTGAATTGGCTTCGGGATTTTGGCCGAGGCCCCTCAAAAAAGCGCGATAGTGCTCGCGATATTGAGCCGGCGGAGCCGAACGAGCCGCTCCTTCCCGGAGACCAGTGAAGCGATCATCGCCCTTAATTGATCGCGTCCGCCCTTGCTGCGGCCGCAATCCTAATCCTTGCAACCGATCGTCCATTTCACGCTGGGCCTGCTTGCCACGAGCATCGGGTTGCTGAGCGGATTGTTTCATCTCCTGCCAACGCTGCAGGAACTGCCGTGCCTCTTCCGGTGTCCATCCCAGACGATCCAATAACTCGCGATTATCCTGCTGATCCCGAAGATGTTCGAGCGCTAAATCCGTGGCCTCCCGAGCGTATTCCAAATTGGCTTCTTCCTCACCGGGCTCTCCAGTTCCAGACTCGCCGGGCGATCCTGAACTTTCGGTTGGACTTCCACCCGTTTTCGCCGGCGAATCTGAGTCGGATTCAGAAGCGGCTGTNGAATCGCTCTGCCCTGGAGTATTGGACCCACTCCCATTGGAAGTGTTGGATTCAGAATCGGCCTGCGACTGAGTCTCTGGCGCTTCATCCCCCCCCGCGGTCTGGCTTCCTGATTCGCCGTCTTGAGGTTCGCCGTCTTGAGGTTCGCCGTCTTGAGGTTCGCCGTCTTGAGGTTCGCCGTCTTGACGTTCGCCGTCGCTGGAACCTGAGTTTTGCGAGGCTCCGCTGTCAGACGAATCGGACTGAGCGTCATCAGAAGGCTGCTGCTGTTCCCGGGGATTGCTTCCTTCGGTATCACCGGACGAAGGCTGACGCTCCGTCGGCTGACGATCGGTTTCTAAATCCTTTGCATTGCCGGAGTTCGAGCTATCCGGATCTGCCTGGTTGGAATCTTCCACGTTTTGCTGATCTGATGTCGAATCATCAGCACCGCGACCGGACTGTTCCGTCTGTTGTTCGTTATCGGAATCGGTTGCGGCATCCTCGGAACGCCCAGCCTCTGAATTGCCCGATTGATCATCGGTTTCAGTCGGCTGCGACTCCGAAGAACCTTCCTCAGGTTTGAGAGTTTGATCGCTGCCTTCGTCGGTTGAAGCAGAACCTGTTTGCTCCCCGTCAGAAGCTTCTTGAGAAAAAGAGTCGGTCGATTGAGTATCTTCACCGACCGATTCGTTCGGTTCGTCGTTCGACGATTCGGACTGCTCTGCCTCGTTGTCCGAATCAGCGTTCCCATTACTTCGCTCTTGATTTTCACGTTGATGCTCGAGGATACGATCGATGGCATCTCCATCATTGCTTCCATCGCTCGCGACAGGTTCACGATCTCGGGGGTCACCTTGCTCGTCGCCACTTCCTCCTGCCTGGGATTGCTGATCACCTTCGGAGCCTTGCGAATCGGAGCCGGTTTGCTCAGAGTCTTGCTGACTCTCATCACCTCCACCCTGTCCTNCATCACCTNCCGACGATTCGCTCAACTCAGAATCACTGGTCGAGTTTTCGCCGTTTTGAGAATCGCCGTTTTGGGAATCGCCCGATGGTTCACCGTTCTCCTTACCCGTATTCTCGGAGGCCTGATTGCCCGCCCCATTATCGCCGGCCTCGCCGGAGGCTCCTTCTTCGGAAGAATCCGATTCCGATTGTCCTTGGCCGGAACCTGTTTGGTCGCCGCCTGCGCCACCGCTCCCCTCTTCACCCTCTTCACCCTCTTCACCCTCTTGATCACCGCCGTCACCATCCTCCTGCGGCGCATTTTCTGCAGCGTCCTCATCCGCTTCTTGCTCCTCAGCAACCTTGGCGTCGGTCACCCGGATGCGATAATTTCCGCTACGAGNCATGTTGGGACTCGCTTGCTCACTCGAAANGCGACGATTGTCTTCGGCTTCAGCCCAGTAGACCAACGTATCCCCAGGGGTCAGGCCAATTTCATCGGGGCGGAACTGGTAGACAAAAATGCCTTGCCCTTCATGGGGCTTTGTCAAAAAAGAGTGCTTCAATAGCTCCAGGCCGCCGGCAGCTCCGTGCAGCCGCACATCATTCAGAGCAAAATCGGGATCAAGAGCACGAACTTCGATCATCAAACGCTGATTGACCGGCAACTCGATTTCACGACGTCGAGGATTGAGGATTTCAACCAGAGGCGGCAAATCGCGAATGACGTCGATCTGATACCGAACGGGTTCAGGATTACGGTGACCAGCATCGTTGGTAAACCGCAGTTGATATCCGACATAGGTCGGCGTCTTTCCATCGGGATTGAACTTTAGGTCGAGGAAACCATGAGCGACGTCTCCCGTGTGCCGCATAGGTAACGACTTCACAGGCTCAGCGCTCTCACCATCGAAGAGTTCAATGGAGGCCCCTCGAATCGGCTGATTCGCAAGTGCTTCAATCCGAACCCGTGTTCCCTCGAGAGCAGCAATGTCTCCCTGCTGTTCGAACTGCTCCTCAGGACGTTTTGTGTAGGAAGGATAGGTGAGCGTCAACCGTTTTATATCGATGCTCGGAGCGTCCTTGACCGTCACTCGGTACAGTTCGGTTTGAGCATCCCCGGCACGGATGGAATAGATTAGATCGTCTTGAATCCCGCTGGATCCGGTCGTGAGTTCCGATTGAAAACGTCGCCCCGACTCGCTACGCATCATTTTCATCGTTCGATCAACGATTCGTCCGTCGGTCGTCGAAAACAACAACTCGACCGCTTCGTCGTCTCGCAATCCCGTTACAACCGCTTCGATGTCGACGGACTGACCTCGATAGATATCAACGTTCCCGGGTACCACCTCCTCAATCTTCGCTCGCGAGGGTCGGTCAATCGCTTTCCAGGGCGNGGCAACACGAGCAACCGTCTGAAACGGATCTTTGGGCGAGAGAACTCGATAGGCACCGAAGAGGATCACCAAGGCCGCCAACACATAACCAATTCGAATCAATTCGGAACGATCGACAATCGCGTTTCCGGGCACTTGATGAAGATTGCCAACTGCCTGTCGTTTCACCCCCTCGAGGATCACCTGCCGAGTCCCTGCCTGATGATCCCGTAAAAGCAAAAAGTTAATCAAGCTGTTCTTAAGCGTGGGCGAGGAACCTTCAATGGTCTGCGCAGCAAAAACCGGATTCACGGAGCGAATTAAACCGGGCAGGACTCGAAGGATGAAAAAGGCAGCGGAACCGAGCAACAAGATGACTAAGGCCACCAAGCGTCCCCAGACGCTGAATCCCCAAACCCAGTGATCGACGAGGCTGAGCAACAACAGGTAGGCGACCACTCCTACGAGCAGGGTGGTAATTGACGTCGCCAACGAAACCAGTTTGACCTGCCGAGCGGTCGCCTGGATTTTTTTGTCGATATATCGATCGTTCTCAACGCTCTCAACTTGAGATTGCGTAGTATCCGTTGCCATTTCTGAGTTCCTCTTCGCCCCATTTCCCGTACTGTCGGCCATTATTTCCTTGCTAACAGAGCTTTTCGGCGACTTTGGGCCGTTGCCTTGCAGGCGGAGAGCGTCTTAACTCCCCCCCACGTGACGGGGTCTCCGGGGGAGGTAGATGCCCTACGCATCCATTATAGTCGACTGTACGCCGCTGCAGGTTCGATAACTTCAAATCCGTAGGATAGGCCCTGATGACCGAATCCGTCGCTACGACAGCCACGATCCAACTCCATGACGACGACAATGTGATTGTCGCGATCCGAGAATCCGAGGCGGGACAGCTTGCCACCAACCGAGAAATGAGGCTCGAGCTTATCGAGCATGTGCCCCAGGGCCACAAGATCGCGAGCCGTGAAATCTGTGAGGGCGATCCGATCGTCAAATACGGTCAGCCCATCGGTATCGCCAAGTCGGCGATTCAAGCCGGGCAGTGGGTTCACACCCACAATGTAGAGTGGCAAAGCGAGCAGGGAGATTATCAATTCGCGACGGAAGTCCCGACCGTCAAGCCACCGGCTTCGGAACGATCGTTTCTAGGATACCGACGCAGTAACGGCTCAGCGGGCACACGAAACTACATTGCGATTATTTCCAACGTGAATTGTTCGGCATCCGTCAGTAAAACAGTCGCTCGACACTTTGATCGCGAGAGATTGAAAGCTTATCCGAATATCGACGGAGTAGTGGCGTTTACTCATCACAGTGGATGCGCCATGCAATTCGCGGGGCAACAACACCAGATTTTAAACCGCGTCATGGGGGGCATTGCTCGCCATCCGAACATTGGCGGATGCCTTTTGATCGGTCTCGGCTGTTACCTTTTGATCGGTCTCGGCTGTGAAAAGGTCACGCTTGATTATCTCGTTTCGGATCAGAACCTGGTGCAAATCAAAGGTCAATCGCCATCGACGACGACGGGTGCCCCGATCACGATGACGATCCAGAAGTCCGGTGGGACGGAGGCCACGATTGCCGAGGCGATTGCTCGCGTCGATGAATTGCTACCGTTGGTCAACGATGTCCAACGAGAAAAAATTCCTGCATCGGAATTGATCCTGGCCACCCAATGCGGCGGCTCAGATGGCAGCTCAGGTATTACTGCAAATCCGGCTGTAGGCGTCGCGAGCGACCTGATTGTCGCCCAAGGCGGAACCACGATCCTTGCCGAAACAACGGAGATTGTGGGAGCCGAACATTTACTCACGCGCCGATCGGTGTCCGAAGCGGTAGGGCAAAAACTGCTCGAGAAAATTGATTGGTGGCGATGGTACGCCGGCATCTTTGGTGAAACGGTTGACGACAATCGTTCGGCAGGTAACGCCGCCGGCGGGCTGACCACGATCGCAGAAAAATCTTTAGGGGCAGTGGCGAAGGCGGGAAATTCGGCACTGGTAAACGTCTACGAATATGCAGATCAGATTACGGCCAAAGGGCTCGTTGTGATGGATTCGCCAGGATTCGATCCATGCAGCATCACCGGGATGGTGGCGAGCGGAGCCAACATGGTTGTCTTTACCACCGGTCGAGGAAGCTGCTACGGATGTAAACCAGTACCGTCGCTCAAGATCGCCACCAATTCACCGATGTACCGACGACTCGAATCCGACATGGACATCAACGCGGGGCAGATCCTTGACGGTCACACAGTTGCAGAAGTCGGCGAAGAGATTTTTGAAGCGATCCTGGCTGTGGCAAGCGGCCGATTGACGAAGAGTGAACAATTGGGAGTGGGCGATGAGGAATTTGTCCCCTGGTTAATCGGCCCGGTTCTCTGATAGTTGCCCCAACATCCCTTTACGCGATCTTGCATATCGCCTGGAGTTGCCCCCAAGACGGCTTCGCTTCGGCCCCTATCGTTGACGACGCGGCGAGCATTTGTTAGCGTCACTCGGTTTAGACGGTCCCATTTCGTCCCACAACGCGATTCCACTCGCCCAAAAAGAAAGAATGCGATGAGCAAAATCAAGGTTGCCAATCCGATCGTCGAACTCGACGGCGACGAAATGACGCGCATCATTTGGCAGTTCATCAAGGACAAGCTGATTCTTCCATACCTCGATGTGGAATTGATCTACTTCGATCTAGGTATTCAAGCTCGTGACGAAACCGACGACCAGATCACGGTCGATGCCGCTCACGCTATCCAGAAACATGGTGTCGGCGTCAAGTGTGCAACCATTACTCCCGACGAAGCGCGTGTCGAAGAATTCAGTCTGAAAAAGATGTGGCGATCGCCAAATGGCACGATCCGAAACATCCTGGGTGGAACCGTCTTCCGCGAACCGATCATTTGCGACAATGTGGACCGTTTAGTTCCAGGCTGGACGCAACCGATCGTGATCGGCCGTCATGCATTCGGCGACCAGTATCGTGCGACGGACTTCGTCGTGCCGGGTCCTGGTAAGCTGACGATGAAGTACGAGCCAGCCGACGGTGGCGATGCGGTCGAATATGAAATCTTCGACTTCCCGGCGGGCGGCATCGCAATGGGCATGTACAACCTTGACGAGTCCATTCGCGGTTTTGCTCGAGCCTGCATGAATTACGGCCTGCTAAGAGGTTGGCCCGTCTACATGTCGACGAAGAACACCATCCTGAAGGCTTACGACGGACGCTTTAAAGATCTGTTCCAGGAAGTCTTCGATCAAGAGTTCCAGGAGAAATTCGAAGCCAAGGGAATCACCTACGAACACCGGTTGATCGACGACATGGTCGCCTGTGCTCTCAAGTGGTCCGGCGGATTCATTTGGGCCTGTAAGAATTATGACGGCGATGTCCAATCGGACACCGTTGCCCAAGGCTTCGGTTCGCTGGGCCTGATGACCTCCGTCCTGATGACACCCGATGGCAAAACGGTCGAGGCCGAAGCCGCTCATGGAACCGTGACGCGGCATTACCGACAACATCAAGAAGGCAAGGAAACTTCGACCAACCCGATCGCGTCGATTTTCGCATGGACTCGTGGGCTGAAGTACCGTGGTCAATTTGACGAAACTCCCGACGTCGTTCATTTTGCAGAAACACTCGAAAAGGTTTGTGTGGAAACGGTCGAGGCGGGACATATGACCAAGGATCTCGCCTTATTGATCGGTCCCGATCAAGCCTGGCTGACCACGAATCAATTCCTCGAGAAACTCGACGAAAACCTGCAAAAGGCGATGAACTAAACGCGTTTTCCATCGCCCACGCATCTGGCCGATCCAAGGGGAAAACCGCGATGCTGTCAGCGGAAGCGTTTCGAGCTATCGTCAGCGGCGAAATGCGAGGACCCATTGGGTTCAGCGTTCGAGGTTTGCTCTCCTGCGCCGAATGGCCGTACGCAACGGCCATGAAATGGCGAAATCGGCGCTTCGATCGAGGACATGCTAAATCCTTCCGAGTCGATGTGCCGGTCATCAGCATCGGCAATGTAACGCTCGGAGGCACCGGCAAAACCCCACTCGTCGCTTGGCTCGCCAAGTGGTTCCGAGAACAACAGATCCGAGTCTCGATCATCAGCCGCGGCTACGGAGCGGGCACTGAATCTCGCAACGATGAGGCGAAAGAACTGGAAGCTCGTCTCCCCGATGTTCCTCATCTCCAAAACCCCGATCGCTATGCCGCAGCACGCGTCGCCGTCGACGAACTGGAAACCCAACTCATCTTGCTCGATGACGGTTTTCAACACCGTCGACTACAACGAGATTTAGATCTCGTCCTGATCGATGCCACAGAGCCGTTCGGCTACGATCACGTGTTTCCTCGCGGCACCCTCCGAGAACCTCTCCAGGGCTTGAAGCGGGCGCATGCGATCATGCTGACGCGTTGCAATCTAGTCGATGATTCAACACGAGCAGCGATCCGTCGTCGTGTGCAGCAAGTCGCTCCGCAGGCCTGTTGGCTTGAAGCCGAACACGATGCTGTCCAACTCTGTTCCGCCAGCGGAGCCACCACCTCTCTCGAGGCCCTCGCCAGCCGGCCCGTGGCAGCCTTCTGCGGAATCGGCAATCCAACCGCATTTCGGCAGACGCTGACCAACAAGCATTTTCAAATTGATCGATTCCGCGAGTTCCCAGACCATCACAACTATAGCCGAGAAGATTTAGAATCGTTGCAAAGTTGGCTTGCAAACAGCAATAGCGAGGCAGCCATCTGTACGCACAAGGATCTCGTGAAACTGGCGGTCGAACGGCTGGGAAGTCATCCACTGTGGGCCTTGATGATCGATCTCCAGATTTCTTCCGGGCAGCCAGAGCTAGAAAAGCTGCTACAACAGGTGCTGCAGCGTGTCTCCTGAATTCTCGCCGACACGTCTAAGCTTGCTAGCGATGCCATGCATGCATTAACTGGGGTAGGACCGGCCTATTCATCCAAGCTAGACTCAGGCTCGTTCAATCGGTTCCTCTCATCATGGAAGGCGAGAAGTCTCAACCGTGAATCCAGTCGATGCGCTATCCCGTCTTGGCCAGCCCAAAGTTTTGGTGCTTGGCGATCTCATGTTGGACCAATACACCTGGGGCTCGACGAGTCGAGTGAGTCAAGAAGCTCCGGTGATGGTTCTGCAAGTCGACTCTCGTGAGCATCGTCTTGGCGGAGCCTCGAACGTATGCCACATGCTGCGAGTCTTGGACGCTCAAGTGACATGTGCCGGTGTGGTGGGCTCAGACAGTGCCGGTAAAACGATCATTGACCTGTTGAATGCGGCGGGGATCGACACACAACTCGTGCTTAAGTGTACCGACCGAGTAACGACCCAGAAGGAGCGTTTAGTTGGGCGCACGGGGTCGGGATTGCCGAGTCAGATTCTTCGCGTGGACACCGAGGCGACCGGCGAAATCAATTCGACGACCGAAGCCGATTTGATCAACCAACTTCGCCAACAGATCCCGGAACATGACGTGGTTTTAATCTCGGATTATGCCAAGGGTGTTTGCACGCACGGTTGTGTCCAGGCGGCGATTAATACGGCGAGAATCGCAGGAATTCCGGTCTTGGTTGATCCGGGGCGCGACATTGACTTTTCTCTGTATCGCGGAGCGACTTTGATTAAGCCGAATCGCAAAGAAACAGAAGCGGCGACTCAAGCAACGATCGACAATCCTCCTCGCGCAATCCAAGCGGGCAGCGATTTATGCCAACAACTCGACTTGGAGATGGCCGTTATCACGCTGGACTCAGACGGCATGGCCTTAGTACCGCGGCATGGCCCGGGGCAAGTGTACGCAACCAAAGCGCGTTCGGTCTATGACATCACCGGTGCTGGTGACATGGTGCTTTCAGTTTTGGGTCTATGTTTCGGCGGCGGATTGTGTCCTGAGGATTCGGTTCAATTAGCGAATGTCGCAGCGGGGCTGGAAGTCGATCGCACCGGCGTTGCCACACTCACGCGCAACGAGATCATGGCCGAACTTACTGCGGAACGCAATTCGCTGCGTAAACAGGTCACCGTCAGTCAAGCAGCTCAATTTGCTGAGGAATATCGCAGGCGGGGCAAGCGTGTGGTTTTCACTAATGGCTGTTTTGATTTACTGCACGTTGGTCATGTAACCTACCTGGAAGAAGCTGCCTCGCATGGCGACGCTCTGATTGTCGGCGTTAACAGTGACACGAGTGTGCGACGCCTGAAGGGAGCTCAACGTCCCATTATCAGTGAAGAGGATCGCGTGGCGATGCTGGCCTCACTCGCCTGTGTTAGCCGCGTCGTGATCTTTAACGAAGACACGCCCCACCATCTTTTGCAACAAATCCAGCCGGACATCCTGGTCAAGGGCGGCACCTACGAACCTCATGAAGTTGTGGGCCGGGAAATTGTCGAAAGCTATGGCGGGCAAGTATGCGTAACGCAGGTCCTGGCAGGCGTCTCAACGACACGGATTGTGGAATCGATGCAAACCAACCAAAGATTGCTCCGAGCGGGTTAAATCGGCAAAGAGCGATGAAAGGAAACCGGAAGTGAATCGCGCAAAACTGAGCGTTTTGATCCCGTGCAAAGACGAACACGACAACATTTTGCCGTGCATCCAATCGGTTGAGGATTTGGCGGACGAGATCGTGATCGCCGATTCAGGTTCGACCGACGGTACGCTGGAACTCGTAGAACGCCACGAAGGTTGTCGTATTCTCGAACGCGAATACGTGGATGCAGGAAACTTCAAAAACTGGGCGATTCCACAGATGAGTCACGAATGGGTCCTGACGATCGATGCGGACGAACGCGTCACTCCCGAATTACGCCAAGAGATCAAAGCGGTTCTGAGCAAACCTCCGGAAGCCGACGGTTATTGGGTCTATCGCAAAAATCACTTTATGGGCCATGCTTTAAATCACACTTCATGGGGTCGTGATCGTGTAATCCGCCTATTCCGCCGCGATACAGGTCGTTACCGAGAATATACCGATCACAGCGAAGTTCAGATGCCAGCCCATCGTGTCGGAAGCCTGAATGCTCGACTCATTCACTACACCTGCTGGGACTACGACGTTTACTTGCGAAAGCTGCTGAAATACACCGATCAACAGGCGCGCGTTTGGTATGAGGAAGGTCGACGTCCGAGCGTTATTCGTTTGCTGACAACAGGTCCTTTAAGATTCCTCCGGTGCTACGTCATTCAGGGCGGCTTCCTCGATGGTCGCGCTGGCTTCCAAGTCTCTGCACTCACCGGCTTTTACTCGTTCATGAAACAAGCGCGACTCTGGCACATGCATCACGCACGTCAAAGAGTCGATCTGGAACCCAAAGGCTTGGGTCAGGCAGCCGGTGCCAATTGATGCATTGAGGCTGAGCACGCTCGACGTGACTGTGTCAGATAGATACTGATGGTACGGTTGACCATCGATTCGTGAGTCAGATCTCGCCAAGCCCGCTCTCTTGCCAGGCGAGCAAACTCGATCGATTGCTCGGGCGATTCCAACGAATCGGTGACGGCGTTGGCCAGGGCATCCGAGTCACGAGCTGGCACCAGCCAGCCTAGCGACGAGTTCTGATGAGATAGCAAATCGGGAATCCCACCGGCACGGGTCCCAATGACAGGGCAACCAATCAACATCGCATCGATGATCGAACTACACAGTCCTTCCATGTGCGATGAAACCACCATGCGATCTGCCGCCGCCATCAAGTCAGGGATGTCATTACGATATCCCAGGAACCTCACGTGTGACTCCACTCCCAACCGTTGAACCTGAGCCTCCAATTCGTTTCGCAGCTCTCCCTCGCCAGCCAACGCCAAAACAATCTCTGGATGTCGGCGCACGACGGCAGGCATTGCATCAAGCAGATATTGATGGCCTTTGTGGTCCGTTAATTTCGCGACACACAATAACAACTGGTGATGATCGCTAAGCTGCAAAGATCGTCGGCCGACATCACGATTCCCAGACAACATTCTTGCCGGATCCACTCCATCGTGCACCAGATGCAAACGATCTGCGGGATAGCCAGCTTCGCGACAGATCTCTGCAACGGCTCGCGAGACACAGATCATACTGTCACAAAAAAGACGGTATAAGCGGACGGATTTGAGTCGAAAATCGACTCGACGAGCGGCCAGCCGAACGGGAATCGTCAATCCTGTCGAAGCAATCCCCGCGGCGACCATCGCATGGGGATCGTTGTAATGTAGAATCTCCGGGGAAAACTCAGCGAGTGTCTTCCGCAAACTCCAAAGAGCCTGAGGCGAGCGTCCACGGCCGGCAAAGGTGAACACGGGAAAGCCTTCCTCCCGCAAACGCTCGGCAAACTTTCCTCCTCGTCGCGCGAAGATAGCACAGGTGTGCCCACGTCGTCGCAACCCTTCGGCGAGCAAGAGAGCTTGCTCCTCACCACCATGCCAGCGACGCTGCGTTGAAACGATAGCGACTCGTGTCGCCTGCTCTGGCCCTTGAACTCCCAACGGAAATGCGTGGAACGGCTGGATGGATTCGGGAGGGTTCACGGCCAATCGTCCTGCCTGACAATGACTTTGAATATTGACTTTGCATCTTCAGATCGATGGCAAGTTTTTCCACGGCAACTTGCGAGAACGAGAATACTCACGCGTCTGAGACAGGTCAAAGCCAATCAAGCCAACGACGCTAGCAACGATGTCACCGCTCGCACGACTTACTCAAGTTGGCATTCTCCAAATTCACCGAAGACCATATAGTCCGCGTACTGGGGGCAAGGGTGAAGGGACGACCGAGCAAGGTGAGCGTCTAGCCGGTCCTGGGACTCGTAAAGATCTGCTAAGCGAGTTGCCATTCACCGATGAGGATGTCGACGACATCGACAGGAGAAGAACGATTAAGATAGGGCTCTTTTTGCCGAACTGGGTTGGGGACGTGGTGATGGCCACCCCGACACTTCGCACTCTGCGAGAATATTACGGCAATCACCATCAGCTCATTGGTATTATGCGCCCGTACGTTGCCGAGGTGTTGAGTGGCACGAATTGGCTGGACGACGTAATCCTTTACGACCGACGTTCTGGCGACAAGACGATGCGAGGACTGTCGCTAATTCGTCAGCTTCGAAACCGCCAGCTTGATTCAGTCCTTCTGTTTACGAATTCATTACGATCAGCAGTGATTGCTCGGCTCAGCAAAATTCCTCAGCGAGTTGGTTATGTTCGCTATGGTCGCGGTTTACTGTTAACCGAAAAGCTAGAACCACCGCGCAGCGGTATCCGGCTTAGCCCGATCTCTGCTCTCGACTACTACCTCAATCTAGCTCAAGCAGTTGGTGCTTCGATTGACTCTCGACATACAGAGTTGGCGACGACGACCAAGAATGACGATCAGGCGGCAGCGATTGCCACACGGTTTGGATTTCGCGATAGCCGCCCCATGATCGCGTTGAATACAGGTGGTGCTTACGGGGCGGCAAAGCAATGGCCGGTCGAATACTTTGCGACGCTCGCACAACGTCTGATCCACGAACTGGAAGCAAACATCATTGTCCTCTGCGGTCCCTCCGAAACGGGCAGCGCGTCGAGGATTGAGGAGCTCACCAACAGCGACCGGGTCCGCACTTTGGCAAATGAGTCGGTCTCGATTGGCCTCAGCAAGGCGATGGTCAAACGTGCTCGGTTGTTGATCTCGACAGACAGTGGCCCCCGCCATTTTGGTGCTGCCTTCGACGTTCCGACGATTACGCTCTTTGGTCCCACCGATCCTCGTTGGAGCGAGAACTATCAAGAACATGCAATTCATTTAAGTCGCGACGTACCCTGTGGCCCGTGTGCTAATCGCAAATGTCCCGTCGCCCACCATCGTTGTATGCGAGAACTGACCGTTGATCAGGTCTTTCATGCAACCGTCAACTTATTGAAAACAACTCGCCCGATCCGCCACGTCGCTTAAGAACGGGCAAGCCTGGAAGGATCCAAGACATGTTTGCTCAGAATTACTCGGCTTCTCTGCAAGACATTCGCAAGACGATCACGAATATCGATGGCTGGTTAACCGACCGGGAGGTTTCCTTCCTGGCCATGGCTGCAGCTCACCCAACCGCTGAGGGCGACATTCTGGAGATCGGCAGCTACCGCGGTCGCTCAACCGTTGTATTAGCCAAGGCCAAACAACTGGCGAAACGCTCGGAGCTAATCGCGATCGACCCGCTGCCGAACGAGGAACCGATGGCCGAGGGGAGCGATGGCAAGCGTACGGCACGGGCGTTGTTTGAACATAATTTACAAACGGCAGGTGTGAGCGACGAAGTTGAGTTCCACCAGACCTATTCCTATGACTTGGCCGCCGAATGGGACCGCCCTCTGCGACTTCTCTGGATCGACGGAGATCACAGTTACCCGTCGACAAAGCAAGACTTCGATCTCTATGCTCCTCACATTACGAATGGTGGCGTGCTGGCGATGCATGACGTCCTCTCAAGATACGACGGCTGCATTCGCGTCTTTACGGAAGATATTTTGACGTCGCCTCATTTTGGAGCCGCCGGAATATGCGGATCGATCGGCTGGGCCCAGTACTGGTCGAATCCAGAAGACGCATCGTTTTACGCACCGCAAAAGCAAGACCTTTTGGAACAACTGCTGCCCTTGGTCGAATACCACTGCCAGACAGAATCCCCACGTGGCCTGGCCAAGCTCCGCTACAAGCTACTCAGAGCTCGTGTCCCACACCGACGCATGAAACCCGATCAATGGATTCAATCCGTCAAGACACATCTGGCGTCACACGCCTGATTCACTTGAGCAGCTTGACTGGCCAACATCTCTTTGCTGCATCAGAGTGGGTCGAAGGGCGACCCCTATCCCGAACGGCTACCACCGAGAGAGCCGTTCGGCAAATGATTAGCAGCCGCGGATGCCGTCTAGAAGCATCGCGCGGCCGTGGACACCGACTACCGGAAATTCATATCGCAGCTTAGGCCACCAGCAGCAGGCACGTAGCAGGTTCGTGCATAATCCATCAACATACGATGGGCACTGAATCTCCACGCCAGGGATCCGATCGAATGCATCATCATACGGACCCACTCGCCGGGTAGTCCATCGACATCCCGTTTGTAATACAACGGAATGATGCGGCTTTCCAGGACTTCGAAGAGAGAATCGGCATCACGTTGATCACCAATCTCATCCGAGGTGTGGCTGGTGCCACTTCCGATGGCAAAGCCATTTCGCCCGTCAAACGCCTCAGCCCACCAACCGTCGAGAACGGAAAAGTTCAGTCCGCCGTTGAGTACGACCTTTTGGCCGCTTGTGCCTGAGGCTTCGAGAGGACGACGTGGATTGTTAAGCCACACGTCGACACCTTGGATGAGGTGTCGACAAACATTCACATCGTAGTCTTCAATGAAGACGAGACGATTGCGGAATCTCGACTCGAATCGAGCATTCGCGATCTTACGAATGAGCTCTTTGCCCGGTTCATCTTTCGGATGAGCCTTGCCGGCGTAGATGATCTGCACCGGTCGCTCTTCGTCGCTCAGGATCGCACATAAGCGGTCCATGTCTCGCATGATGAGATCCGCTCGCTTGTAGGTCGCAAAGCGACGAGCAAAGCCGATCGTCAACACGTCGGGATCAAGGAGATTACGTGCGGTTTCAACCGCTTCATCACTTTCACCTCGTCGACGACACTGCCGACTAATCCGACGTCGGACAAACGCCAACATTAGGTTCTTCAGCGAATTGTGAGTTTCCCATAGCTCGCCAGGATCGACATCGTAAATGCTCTGCCAAGCCTCGGGTTCACCCATTCGTTGCATCCAACCAGCTGGGAAGTAGCGGTCATACAACTGATTCATTTGGTAGGCCAACCAACTCGGAACATGGACTCCGTTGGTGATATGGCCGATCGGAATCTCCTCTTCCGCTCGCCAAGGCCACAGATGAGCCCACATACGACGGGAGACGTGTCCGTGCAGCGAACTTACCGCGTTGGCTCTTCGAGAAAGCTTCAGCCCCAAAACGGTCATGCAAAAACTTTCTTCGACATTTTGTGGTTCAACGCGGCCCAACCCCATGAGTTGTTCATACGAGATGCCCAAGGCGTCGCGCAACGGTCCGAGATGCTCCTCGACCGATTCCGCTGCAAAACGGTCGTGTCCCGCAGGCACGGGCGTGTGGGTTGTGAATACAGTATGTCGCGTTACCTCTCGTAGTCCATCGTCGAACGACAATCCATCGTCGACCATCCGTTGCCGAACCGCTTCGAGGGGAGCGAACGCACTGTGACCTTCATTGAGATGGTACACACCCGGTGTAATGCCCAAAGCCTTTAATGCTCGAACTCCACCAACGCCCAGTACCAACTCTTGACGAATTCGAGTTCGTTCGTCGCCACCATACAGACGACTGGTCAACGAACGATCTTCCGGACTGTTTCCTTCGACATCACAATCCAAAAGATACAAACGAACACGACCGACGAACATCAACCAAACCCGAGCCAATAGTTTGCCCGTGCGTGTATCAATGGAAATCGTCAACTGCTGCCCGTTGTCATCAAGAACGGGCTTGAGCGGAAGATTATCAACACGAGTGTCCATATACTCTTCGACCTGATAACCCTCTTCATCAAGACGTTGCTTGAAGTAGCCCTGGTCATAGAACAATCCAATGGCCACGAGCGGTAGACCAAGTCCACTGGCGCTCTTAATGTGGTCACCCGAGAGAACGCCTAAACCGCCTGAATAAATCGGCACGGATTCGTGAATCCCAAACTCAGCCGAAAAATAGGCTACCGGCTTGGCTCCAAGAACGCCTGCGTGCATCGTCGCCCACGTGGGACGGTTGGAGGAAACATAAGCCTTCAACTGCCGATAGGCATGATGGATGCGACTGTAAAGCACCATCTCGGTGGCACGCGACTCCAACCTGGCTGGAGTAAACTCTTTGAGCAGCGCAATGGGATTGTGGTCCAGTTGGCGCCAGCGGATGGGATCTAAATCTCGGAAGAGGTTAATCACCTCTGGATTCCAAGCCCACCACATATTGCTAGCGAGCGCCATGCACTTATCGTAGAGCGTCTGAGCTCCCATCTCGTGACTACGCGAATTCGTCGACGACTCTTCCGGTAAAACCGTCTGCGTCTGGCTCATGGATGCTCCTTTTATGACGCTTCTGCCTTTTGTGCGACACGTGGTCGTGCAGTTTGCTATCGACCATAATATCAACCAACTTTTGTCGAGTTTTCAAAGCGGTAAATTATAGGTGCTCGACGCACAAGAAGAACTGCAATGATATCACTGCTTTCGCTAAAATGGGTTATAAACACCCAGTCGCAAGAGGCAAAAAGGGTCAAACCGCAGATCGCGTAACCCCCACAATCTAAGACTCGATCGGCGCGTTACGATTTGAACAACGAACAAGCATCTCTCCCCACCAGACTCGACCGCAGCATGCAAGAATTTCTTCGTAAAATAAATCAGTATGAAGCCGCGACGCTGGCAGAGCTCCGAGACCGCCTCGCCGCCATTCGCAACCAGCAAGCGGATGATGCCTGGCCGTCCGAACAGCTCGCCGTTTGCGGACAGGCGGGGGTGCCAGGCTGGTTTCTATCCCGATCGCTGGGCGGCAGCGAATGGTCGAAACAAGAGATCGTTCGCGGTTATCTGGAGTTGAGTGCCGGCTGCCTGACGACCGCCTTTGTCCTGACGCAAAGCATGGGGGCCTGCCAGCGGATCGCAAGCAGCAAAAATCATGACTTGCGCGACGAAGTTTTGCCCGATCTGATCTCCGGCCAAAAAATGGCAACTCTGGGCATCTCTCAACTCACCACCAGTCAACGACACTTGGGAAAACCAGCTTTATTGGCGATCCAGGAGGGCGACACATGGGTCCTGCGTGGGCGCAGCCCGTGGATCACGGGAGCTCGTTTTGCCGATTGGCTGGTCTTGGGAGCGGTGACTTCGACCGGCGAACAGCTGCTCTGCCTGGCTGATGCCCGGGATCCCAAGATCGTGATTCAGGACGCCCCTGTTCTGGTTGGCTTAACAGGTAGCCAGACTAGCCAAGTGGAGCTGTCGGGGGTTCGAATTCCCCACCAACAGCTTTTGGCGGGGCCCACCGAGAATCTCATGTCGAAGGGTGGCGGCCAGACCGGAGGCCTGCAAACATCCGCCCTGGCAGCGGGGCTGGCCGGTGTCGCCATCCGTGAACTTCAAGCTGCCTCCGCAGAACGTCCCGAGCTCGGGACGCATGCTGCCGCATTCCAGGCTGAGTACGATAGCATTACGACAGAGCTCCTTTTGGGAGCGGATTCGGGGGCGGCTGAATTTGACGCATTGGGCTGTCGCTCTCGTGCCAACAGTTTGGCATCACGAGCGACTCAGGCCGCGTTGCTAGCCGCCAAAGGGAGCGGCTACGTGCAGGGGCACCCGGCGGGTCGCTGGTGCCAGGAAGCACTTTTCTTCCTTGTCTGGAGTTGTCCAGGTCCGGTGGCCGAAAGCTATTTCCGGGAGTTAACCCAACGGATTTCGGAACCGACGTCGACCGCATGATTTAGAAACTTTGCTGATCGATTGGAGCATTAATATGAGCGGCGACACGCATGTAACCTGGCATGACCACAACGTCAGCCGTGCCGACCGAGAACAAATGGCGGGCCACAGTGGCTGTGTCGTATGGTTCACGGGTTTGAGTGGCTGCGGCAAGAGCACCGTCGCGAACGTAGTCGATCGCAAACTATTTGAACGGAAAATCCGCACCATTCTGCTTGACGGCGACAATATTCGGCACGGTCTCAATGCGGGTCCGACGATGCTGAGTGACGAACATGGCGAAGATTTTGCCGAACGATTCGGTCTCGGCTTTGGGGCGATGGACCGAGAAGAGAACATCCGTCGCATCGGTGCGATCGCTGAACTGTTCTGCTCGGCTGGACTTGTCACGTTAACGGCTTTTGTGAGCCCTTATCGGCAGGACCGAGATCTCGCTCGCCGTTTAGTCGTTTCTCGCGGTCGCCCCGATGACTTTGTTGAAGTTTTTGTAGACGCCCCCTTGGAAGTTTGCGAGCAGCGGGATCCCAAAGGCCTCTACAAGAAGGCTCGCGCAGGAGAGATCAAGAACTTTACCGGGATCGATGACCCTTACGAGCCGCCGACGGAACCCGAGTTGATCCTGAACTCGGGAGCCGCTCAACCCGACGAACTGGCCGACCAGGTTGTCGCCTTTCTCGAAAGCATCGGCAAGATCCCAAAAGCATAATCGGGCGACACACCCTTACCGATGGTCAAGTCCTGCACGGCAGTGGCAAGAGACAATGTTGGGAATCAACCGCGGGGTCTTGACACAGATCACAAATCAGCATTAACCTGAGACCATCATGTCGTCGCGACCCTGTTTGTTGGCGGGTATCCAAGTTGTGACTTACAATGATCGCTCACGCCAAAAGAGTCCACGGAGGGAACATCATGGCCAGCTCTGAGGCCAAAGATATTCCGCAACAAGCGAGAACCGCATTAAGCAATAGTTCAATTCACGCTTTGCGAGAGGTTAGTGTTGAACTGACTTCAGAGGCGATCGTTTTGTCTGGCCGTGTCGCAACCTTCTACCACAAGCAGTTAGCTCAAGAGGTCGTGCGAACCGTGCTGAATGACTATCCGCTGGTCAATTCGATTCACGTCGAATACGCAGATTCTCATTAGCAGGAGGTGGCTGCCGATTCCAGCTAAGCACTTTTCTGGAAGTGAATCGAATAGAGTCTCTGATAGAGGCCGCAGCGAGACAATAGCTGCTCATGGGTGCCAAAGTCGGCCACTCTTCCCGCCTCCATCACTAGAATTCGATCTGCCAGATCTAACGAGGCCAGGCGGTGTGTGATCATCAGGACGGTACGATCACGAGCAAACTCTTCCAGCGCCTGATGAATCAACTGTTCACTTTCCAGATCAATTTGACTAGTTGCCTCATCGAGTATCAGAAACTCGGGGTCCCTGAGGATAGCCCTCGCCAGGGCAATCCGTTGTCGCTGGCCACCTGACAGACGTCCGCCTCCAGACCCCACATTGGTTTCGTAGCCATGAGTCAGCTGTTCGCTGATAAATCGATGCGCTCGTGCACGCTTTGCTGCGGCGAGCACCTCTGCTTCAGAGGCATCGAGTCGGCCACTCAGAATATTATTGAAGACCGTATCATCAAACAGGATGGATTGTTGAGTGACAAAACCGATTCGGCCGCGCAAATCATCCAGAGCGACCTCTCGCAGATCAATATCGTCAAAGCGAACAACGCCTTCATCTGGATCGAAGAAACGAGGAATCATCTGTGCCAGGGTCGATTTGCCACAGCCGTTGGGTCCCACAATCGCAATGGTCTCACCAAAACGAATCGAGAGATCAATTTCGTGGAGAATCGGCGACCCTTTCTCGTACGAGAAGTTCACCTTTTCAAAGCGTATCTCACGATGTCGCTCGGGCAGCGGCCGGGGATTCTGGGGGGCCTGAATCGATGGTTTCATGTCAAGCAATGGGATGAGTCGATCTGAGGCGGCCAATCCGGCTTGGATAGAATTAAAGATTTCAGACAGCTTTCGAGCCGGCTCCGTCGCTCCGATCAAAAAACCATAGAAGACAAGTAGCGAGGGTACGTCGAGAGGCCGCTCGCAGATTCGGATCCCGAAGAGATGCGTCTCTTGATTCAAAGTGAGATAGGCACCTGCCACCAACGCCAACGAGATCATGGCAATTCCCATCGTTTCGGTGATGGGTTTTGTCAAGGAGCTGTAGAGCGAAATCCGCATCGACTTATCAAAGCATTCCTTGGCAACGCGATGAAATTTCTTCTTCTCGTTGTGTTCGAGGGTATAGGCTTGAACGGTCTGGATCCCGTTAAAGGTCTCCGTCAGGACTCCGTAGAGTTGAGTAATCTCTTCCATCACTCGCCGATTGGCTCGCTTGATCGAACCGGCTAAACGACGAATCAGATAGCCCACCAGGGGTGCGAGAAACAAAGAAAAGACCAATAGACGCCAACTCACCAAAGATGCACCAATCAAACAGGCGATCATCTTCAGAGGTTCTCGGAGGGCGCTCCCGAATAGATTCTTCAAACCGGCAGTGGTGTAGGCGATATCGGTATTAAAGCGACTCAACATACCGCTGGTACGTTCCTCGCCAAACGCCGTCAGATCAAGCCGCAAGGCCTGGTGGTAGAACTGTCGTCGCAACTCGAACATCGTCTTCTGCTCAAGTCGTGCCACACACATGGAACTGGCGAAGATGAAGAGTCCCTTCACGGCGGTGGCAACGACAAGACACACGACGATGGCCACGACGGTCCCAAATGGATCATTCGGTAACAAGCGATGGATCCAGGGTTGGACACGTTCCTGAGTGGCCAACACCTTCTGCTCGGCCATCAGGTCGAATTCGGTATCCCGCAAACGGTGCTCCAAAACGGGAACGTCTTCAGGCTTGGCATGCTCCAGCTGCTTTTGAGTTTTATTAATTGTCTCTTCGTAGTTTGCGATCGAATCACGCGACTTATCTACTTCCTCATCAATCCAGGTCTGCAACGAGCTTCCTTGAAAGGCAACCTGAATGACAGGGTAGAGCGCACCGATATTACCTCCCCAAAGAATGGCGACAAGCAGCGAAAAGCCGAAGGTTCCAGCGACCGTCCAACGGAATTGGAGTGCGATCCGTAGCACTCGCGAAAAATTCTTCATCGTTCATCCTTGATTGAGCTGCTATCGACAGAGGCGATTTTGTAGCAGGTGTCCGCCGATTAACCAAGATCGACGGAGCGAGAGGCGAGAAACTGGGCGATCTTCACAAGCGATAGCAGATGCTTGCTTGCAGACAGCAGACCCTGAATCAGGAGTTGCGAAGCCGATAGCCAACACCGCGAACGGTTTCGATGACATCGGCGAACTGGTCAAGTTTTTTTCGAAGAGAGCGGATGTGGACGTCGATGGTGCGTTCCAGCACAATCGCATCGCCTCCGAGTGCAGCATCGATGAGGTCGTGCCGTGTAAAGGCGCGTCCAGGCTGCCGCATGAGTGCGTCGAGCAACGAGAATTCACTTGGAGTCAGGTCGAGTACGAGATCTCCGGCCTTGGCAACATGACTGTGACAATCGATCGACACACCGAGATGCTGGACGATATCTCGGTCTTCTTCTTTCGTGCCCTTCCGACGCAACAACGCCTTGACCCGTTCCACGAGGATCTTGACGCTGAATGGCTTGGTCACATAGTCATCGGCCCCGACGGCAAATCCGATCACCTGATCGGTCTCTTCGGACTTCGCAGTGAGCATCAGCACGAGCATATCACGTGTCGCAGATTCGGCGCGAAGTTCTCGGCAAATTTCGGTGCCATCGAGTGACGGCAGCATCAGGTCAAGTACAACCAGATCGGGTAGCGTTTTCCGGATCAGCTCAAGACCTTCCTGCCCATCATAGGCAAGCTGAACGTTAAATCCCTGTTCCCGCAAGTTGTAGGACACGATCTCTGCAATCGCTCCGTCATCCTCCACGACGACGATTTGCTTGGGACTCGCCATCCCATTTCTCCTCGAACCGGCACCAAACAAAACCGAAGAATCATTGTTAAACGGTGTGAGCTATTCAGTTACAGCAGACTCACCAAGAAGCGTTTGGTGGCGAATATCGTCACCTTCGACCATGTAGACAACTTCTTCACTAATATTCGTTGCTTGATCTGCAATCCGTTCCAGCGAACGAGCGATGAGCAACTGTGCCAGGGCGCTCGCCAAATCGGTCGGGCCTTTCAGCATTTCACGCACGACTTCGATACTGAGAAGTTCACCGACGATTTGATCATTCAGGGCGTCCACCATATTATCGCTGGCGATGGTAGCTCGGGCTTTGCGGATATCACTTTGCACAAAAGAGTTGAGAGCATCGCTGACCATCACCTTGACAACGGAGGCCATTTTCTCGACTTCCGGCAACCAAACGATCTCTTTTTCAGCGTGCGTCAACTGCAAACTCTCACACATATTGACGGAGTGATCGCCGATTCGTTCAAGTTCCGCGGTAATCCGAGAGACAGACATAATGAGTCGCAAATCACCGGCAACAGGGCTGTAGAGGGTCAGCAGTCGGATCGCTTCCTTATCGATATCTAGCTGCATCTGATCAAGCCGCTCTTCCTCCTTCATCACTCGTTCCGTAATCCCTTCATGCTTGAAATCGGTGATGGCATCAATGGCATGCAGCACCATTTGCTCGGTGAGATTCCCCATATCGATGACTTGCTGGCGGAGTACGGCCAGCTCGCGTTCCATTTTTTTCATCGTCCCAATCTCTCCTTGCTCAAAAGAAAAGCTCCGTCACCGCACGAAAGCCCTCGGCCGGAGGCACACGGTCAACGAACTCAATTGAAAATTGAAAACAATTCGTGCCGTGGTGTGCGGGAGGCTGGTTGACTGCCATTACCTGGCTGCCATTACCTCACTGACTGCCATTACCTGGCTGCCATTAACCGTAGCGTCCTTCGATATACATTTCCGTTTCCTTACGCTTGGGATTCAAGAATAGTTCGGCCGTATCAGCGTGTTCCATAATCTCACCCAACAGCATGTAGACGCATTCATCGGTCGCGCGACGAGCCTGAGCCATATTATGGGTGACGATGATCACCGTATAACGATCCCGAAAACTGGAGATCAATTCTTCGACGCGTTCGATACCTTCTGCATCCAAGGCCGAGCAAGGCTCATCCATCAGGATCACACGCGGCTTCAGGGGGAGGAGCCGAGCGATACACAGTTTTTGCTGTTGTTCCAGCGTGAGGCTGGTCGCACGTCGCTTCAGATTATCTTTGACGGCATCCCACAACTGCACTTCCCGCAGTGCAGACTCAACCATCTCATCACGTTCTGATCGCTTAAGTTCTCCACGTCCGGAGTGAACTCTCGCTCCAAACACGATGTTTTCATAGATCGAGATCGGTAGCGGATTCGGGCGCTGAAAGACCATCCCGACGGTTTTTCGCAATTCGCTCAGCGACACATCATCATCGTAGATATTTTTATCCAGGATGCGAATCTCGCCCTCGGTCGTAACATTGCCGTAGCGTTCGTTGATTCGATTGAAACTTCTGAGCAAAGTTGTTTTGCCGCAACCGGACGGTCCGATCAAACCTGTGATAATACCTTGCTTGGCATTAAAGGTTACTTTCTTCAGAGCCTGAAAATCACCGTACCAAAGATCAACGTCTTTGGCGGTGATGCTGTAGGACCGTGATCCTGTTTTCGCTACCATCGACAATCTTTTCTGACCCTCCGTCATGGGTAAATTCGACTGCAACATTTATCCGAAACCTCCCGTGACGTATTCGTAGGTAAGTTTTTGATCGGGCTCGGTGAAGATCTTTTCAGTTTCACCAACCTCGATCAATTGGGAATCATTGAGGAAAAGAGTATTATCCGCCAAACGATGGGCTTGTTGAACTAGATTTGTGACAAGAATAATTGTCATCTCGTTTTTGAGTTCAAGAAGCACATCTTCAATCTTCATGGTCGTCACCGGATCGATCGCGATGGAAAATTCATCGAGACAGAGGATCTCCGGCTGATTTGAGAGAGCTCTCGCGAGAGTCAGTCGTTGCTGCTGCCCTCCGGACAGCTTCGTACCGAGCGAATCTAATCGATCTTTTACCTCGTCCCAGAGCATCGATTGTTTCAAACATCGAACAACCAACTCATCCAGTTCGTCTCGATCATGCATTCCTTTGCGGCGTGGTGCATAGGCCACGTTTTCATAGATCGACATCGGAAGACCAACCGGCAGGGGAAAGACCATCCCGACGTTGCGCCGCAACTGGTAAACACTTCGCACTTTGCGAACATCTTCACCATTCACCATGACGGTACCTTCGACTTTGGCTGAATCGATGAAGTCAATCGTCCGATTGATGCATTTCAGCATCGTTGTCTTGCCGGAGTTCGCCGGGCCGATGACGCCGAGAATACTATTCTTAGGTACTTGAAACGAGATCACATCAAGTGCGACATCATTGCCATACTTGACCTTGACCTGATCGAAATCAACCATCATTTCCTGTTGCATTTACCACTTCTTTCGCGAACGGAGATAAACGCGGAGTGCAATCGAAAAACTATTCACTGCCAACACCAGTCCGATCAGGACCACTGCCGTACCGTAAACCAAATGTTCCGGTGCGTTATTGACCTGAGTCATCAAGGTGAAGAGGTGCATCGAAAGCGCCATCACTTTATCGGTGAGTGAATAGGGGAAGTAGTACCCCCATCCTTCGTCTGCAACATTCATGAAGAACGCTGCCCCGGTAAACAAAATTGGAGCGGTTTCACCGGCAGCACGCGCGACCTGCAGAATCACCCCGGTCAAAATCCCGCTGATTGAGTTGGGCAGCACGATCGTGCGTATCGTTTGCCATTTACTTGCCCCCATATTCCAACAGGCTTCACGGAACGACATGGGAACGGCAGCTAGTGCTTCACGGGTACTCGTGATAATCACAGGTAAGGTCATCACCGCCAATGTGCAGGAGGCAGCAATCAACGATTCCCCCAGATTGGCAAAGAGCACGAACGCTCCGACACCGAACAACGCATGCACAATACTCGGGACGCCTGCCAAATTCACGACGGCCAGATTAATCAAACGGGTCAACCAATTGTCGCGGGCGTACTCATTCAAATAAACGCCCGCCAAAATCCCGATCGGAGCGACAATCATCAGCGAGATAAACACGAGGAAGAACGTCCCGATCAAAGGAGCCCAAATCCCACCCGCGGTCATGAAGTCGCGAGGATTCTCTGTGAGAAACCCCATCGTCAAAGCAGGCATGGCCTTGTACAGGAGATAGCTCAAGATCAGCACCAATGGCGCCACGAGGCTAAGCGACATCATCAGAAAAGTGATTTTCGCAATGGTCTCCGAACGCTGCTTCTTTTTTTCGTGTTCAGTCGCGGTGAAGACCTCACGACGATCGAGCCAAATCAGGTCACCTGGCTTCGCCGCAAGCTCCCCTTGACGATACATCTCGCCCATACTGTTCAATGACGATGTAATATCGGGCCATGGATCGCGTTCAGTACCGTTACCACAGGCACCAAGCAGATGCGTATCGTAGTAGAAGTGCCGAGACGGCTTTTTCCGTTTTGACGAACCACTCACAGATTCCTGCACGCTAATCTCAATGCGTTCGACAACCGGTTCATGAGCGTCGTCCTGCGAACAGGCGGCAACGATTCCTTCGATCGCTTTCTCAAAGGTTGGAAACGCGTTTTCACTATCGTCACCGGCATTCGCACAGACAACGAAGGAGCGTACAGAACTAGCATCAAATCTTAAATTATCATGTTTAGGCATTGTCTTGTCCCTTAATGCCTTTCACGACCAGATCAGCGACTAAGTTCACAACGAACGTGATGGCAAACAAAACAACTCCAATGAAGAACAGAATTCGGTAGTGATCACCGCCCCGCACGGCTTCCCCAAGCTCTGAAGCAATCGTCGCCGTAAGGGTTCGAGCAGGATCGGTCAATTTCGTCGGAATATTCACCGCGTGTCCGGTACAGAGCAACACGGCCATTGTTTCACCAATGGCTCGACCCACCCCGAGCAAGACAGCGGCCAACAATCCATTCTTGGCGGCCGGAAACAGGACGCGATAGACGATTTCCCAACGAGAGGCTCCCAACGAGAGAGCGGCTTCGCGATAGGAATCCGGCACCGCCTTCAGTGAATCTTCGCCGACAGAAACAATGACGGGAACGCTCATTAACGCCAAAATGATACTCGCGTTGAGAACATTCACACCGACAAACGCTGGCTGAAAACCGGGAATGATGTGACTCAGTTGGTGCGTCGCACTGACAATCAGCGGTCCGAGCACGACTACCCCGATAAACCCCCAGACAATGGACGGGATCGCCGCGAGTAGCTCAATCACAATCTTGAGCGTCTCTTTAACTCGCCCGGTACAGAATTCGGAAATAAAGACGGCTGCCCCGAGACCGAGTGGCACGGCCAAGATCATCGACCCAATGGTGACTGCCCCCGTTCCCACCAGCAACGCCAAAATCCCGTACTCCGGCTTATCGTACCGATCGGGTCGCCAGTTAATGCTCGTAAAGAACTCCTTGAAAGTGAAGCCCTTGATCGGCTCGAAGCCCTTCCAGCGGTATTCCAGCTTGTTGGTTTCCTCGTCAAGAACCTGCTCGAAGAACCCCCCGGCCTCAATCGCGACAAACAAAAAGATGGCCGCGACGAAAATAATTGAGCTCCACCCACAAAACCAGATCGTCCACTCGATAACGGGTTCGAGCTTATCGGAGATCCGGTTGAGCAGTTGCGACAGCCCTCCGGAGGACTTCGATCCGCCGGAGGCAATTTCGCTCTGACTAGTTTGTAGCGTCATCTGCTGGATAACCCTTAACTTGAGACCATTTCTGGATCGTACCACCATCGCCATAGATCTGTTTTAGATCTTCGATGTCGATTTCATTTAAAGGATTTTCCTTATGGACGTAAACCGCCAATGCATCCAGAGCGGTCGTTATCTCCTTAATCTCTTTGCCGGCGGACTTACTAATGGCTTGCTCGCGTTCTTCTTCCTTCATGTCACGACTTGCATTAGCCAGATCAACGGTACCATCGATCAACTTTGCGATACCTACCCCAGAACCGCCACCGGAAACCTGAATGCTGACTTGGGGATACTTCTTCATGTAGACCTCAGCCCACGCCTGAGCAGCATTGACCATCGTGTCCGACCCTGCAACTTTGATGGTTGCTTCTGGAGGAGCAGTCTCGTCAGTGACTTCGACAGCCGGCATCGGAACGTAACCAATGTCCTCAACAATTTTCTGTCCTTCAGGCGACATGATCCAATTGAGATAATGCTTCGTTGCACCTTCGGGTTCGCCGAGAAGATAGATGTAGAGTCCACGAGCCAAGGGATAGGCTCCAGCGGCTGCATTTTCCGACGTCGGAGCAACCGCGGCATCAGCGCCCTCGGCTTTGACTGCCAGCATCTTCACCTCTGGAGTGGCATAGCCCATGCCGGAATAGCCGATGGCTTGCGGCGTGATCGAAACCAACTCAACCACATCCTTAGATCCACTCTGATCGATAGACCCAAGCTTAAATTGCCCTTCTTTGCCGAGGACTGCTTCTCGAAAGTAGGCGTAAGTCCCAGAATTGTTTTGGCGACTCACTCGGACGATATCATCCGAGCTGGTTCCGCCACCGCCGCAACCCAAAAACAATCCCAGACAACCCAAGATTCCCAAGAAACTCGAACTGCGTCGTAACATTATTGATTCTCATCCTTATAGACCCGCCATTACCGTATTTCCTGCGTCCGCACAAAAGCCTTTACGGTGTCTGGGAGTGCCTTTTTTTAGTTAGCGGACGACAAACCCACCGGCTTCCAACCGATGGCGGTTCAACCTATCAGACAAATGTGAATAAACTGTGAAGGACGAGAATTTATTCAGAATTTTATGAGAAGAATGTAGGGATTATCCGAGGGGGAGCCGAACCCAGAAAGTACTCCCCTTCTCCAACTCGCTCGTCACACCCACATTTCCCCCGAAGAATTGCGATAAGTGCTTCACGATGGAGAGCCCAAGTCCAGTCCCCCCCATCTCACGAGAGCGTGCCTTATCAACGCGGAAAAAGCGTTCAAATAAGCGTTCTTGATCTTCTTCGGCGATACCAATCCCCGTGTCGGTAACCTCGATCACCCCCATTTCGCCATCGGTTCGCCATCGTAGAACGATTTCTCCGTCCGCAGGTGTGTACTTAATGCCGTTGTTGACGAGGTTATCAAGAATTTCACGAAGTGCCTCTTCATCCGTGCGTAACACAAGTGCTTCCTGGTTCTCTTCGATGCGAAGCCGAATCTGTTTCGATTCGGCAACAGGTTGATGCCGATCAAAGCAGGCTTCCACGACAGGTAAGACGTTCACGTTCGCCGTCTCGTAAGTTTTCTGACCGGATTCGATTCTGGCGATACTCAGCAAATCAAGAATCAATTGGTGCAGTCGGTCAGCCTGATCTTCAATTCGCTGAACGAAAACAACATTGTGTTGGTCATCGTGAATGGCTCCGTTACGGAGCGTCTCAGCATAGGCCTTGATGGAACTCAAGGGCGTCTTCAATTCGTGAGAAACGTTGGCAACGAACTCCTGCCTCAGCGATTCCAAGCGAACTAATTCCGTCCGATCGTCCAACACCAGCACAACACCTGGACAAGGCTCACCGGGAAGTGGATTTGCACGGACGGCAAGCGTACCGGTTTTGGGACCCCGCAATTCAATTTCGTTGAAGACCGGTCTGCGAGACTCGATCGCTTCTTGCACCGAAGACCTCAAGACTTCATCTCGAATCGTCGATAGCAAAGGACGTCCACGAGATTCATTCGCGTCAAATTCGAACAACCTGCCGGCGGTTTTATTGGCGAACAGGATCCGAGTCTGGTCATCGACGGCAATCACTCCCTCGCCCATGCCACCGAGCACAGCCGCCAGCTGTTCACCTCGTTCTCGCAACTCGCCGATTCGCGACGAAAGCTCACTATTCATCCGATTGAACGATTTGGCGAGCGTCCCAATCTCATCCTGGTTGGAGACATCGATCGGCGACTGATCTTGCCCATCGGCAATTCGCTCTGCCGCATGCGTGAGTCTCATGAGTGGTTGAATAATTCGCGCGACCAAAAGGTATCCCACTGCCATGGCGACAACCGTGACCAGGGAAGCCCATAAGACAACAAGGCCGCGAATGCGTTGGTATCGTTGCTGGAGAGCTTGCACGGGAAGCGCTGCTCGGGCGAGTCCGATAGGGCGATCGTCTCGTTCGATTCGCAAAGCATAATAGACGAGTGGAGATTGCATCGTATCGCTGTAACGCTCCGACTCGCCCGCTCCCGTGTTGGCCGCATCCAATAACTCAGGCCGATTTCGATGGTTGTCCATCTGCTTGACTTCGGCCAGCGTCGATCTGCCTGAATCAGCGAGCACAGTTCCGTTCAGGTCAACGACCGTAAACCGGGTCTGCGTTTCTTGCCCCAGTCGTCGCACCTCGGCCTGTAACCTCTCGCGATCTTCGGAATCGATTGATTCTTTGACCATCTGTCCAAGTAAAACGGCACTGACTCGCAATCGTTCTCCCAACTGCTCGGAGACTTGATTCTCTTGGCCTTCCGTCACCAGATAGCCAAAAACCGCGGCCGACAGAACGATCAGGCCCACAAATCCTAGAAAAACCTTCCAAAACAGCCGTGATGACCACATGCCAAACGAACCCTTAATGCGCTGAGACGGGCGTTGCAAAAGATGCCGATTGATTACGATAGGAGTAGAGTAGAGTTGTGGAGAATACCATGTTTCGATCGCCAGCGTCGCTCATCCTGAATGCCTACATAATACTGCTCGTCGGCGGCTGCGCGCAGGAGACTCATCCAATCCTGGAAAACCTCGCCGGAAAACAGGTGAACCTGTTGGCTGACGGCAAGAATCAGGCCTCGGTCTTTATCTTCATGCGAACGGACTGCCCCATCGGCAATCGTTACGCCCCAGAAATCATTCGAATTTTCGATGAATTCAAGCACCAGAACGTTGGCTTCTACCTGATCTATCCACAGGCTAACGAAGCTGCCGAGCAGATTCGGCAGCATCGGCAAGAATACCGTTTACCCATCGAAGCCTATCGTGATCCCCAACAGAATTTTGCCGCCTGGGTTGAGGCGACCACAATGCCGGAGGTGGCTGTCATGATGCAGGACGGTGAGTTGATCTATCGTGGCCGCATTGACGACCGCTACGTTGACTTTGGTCAAGCTCGAGCGGCACCAACCAGCCGCGACCTTTATGACGTCCTCACACAGATCTGTGCTGGGAAAGCTCCGCCCCAACGATTTACTGAGGCTGTTGGCTGTTACATCGAGCCATTGAAGAGAAGCAGCACGCCGTGAAATTCGTTTTCAGCCAGCCTCATCGAACTCGGACTGCAACCCTGATGTTGCTTACGGTTAGCTTATTTGCTGGTTGTGCGCAGAACGCACCCCCAACCGAGGACACTGCTCCCGCCTCAAAGATCACCTACAGTGAACACGTCGCTGCGATCATCGACCAACGTTGCACCTCATGCCACTATGACTCTGGCGTTGCCCCCTTCAGTCTGACGGAATACGAACAGGTAGCGGAGCGCGCGACGCAAATCGTTGAGGTGGTTCGTTCGGGATACATGCCTCCCTGGTTGCCTGGAGATAGTGACCATGCCTTTCATGGTGATCGTCGACTGACGGACGAAGAACGAAATCAGCTGGAAACCTGGCTTGCTCAGGACACTCCCGAAGGTGATCCTGCCTTGCGACCAACACCCCCGCTACGAACCAACGAGTGGGCACTGGGAGAACCGGATCTAATCGTCAGCATGTCGGCTCCGTACACTCGTGATCCCGAAGAGCACGATCGCTGGCGGAATTTCGTTTTGCCAGTCAACACCGAAAAAACACAATACGTGGAGGCGGTGGATATCGACGCGGGTAATCCGAAAGCGGTTCATCATGCCGTTTTACAGCTCGACGCTGCCCGGCGTTCACGCACTCTCGATGAATCGGACCCCGAGGACGGCTTTGCAGGGATGCGTGACGGCGTGCTTAGTTTGGGCCCGTATGCGAAAAATCCGGACGGCCATTTCGTCGGCTGGACTCCTGGCAAGGTTCCCTATCGGCGTCAGGACGGATTAGCCTGGAAACTGCCCACCGATTCAGATCTCATTTTGCAGCTACACATGCCAGCGACTGGAAAATCAGAAGAGGTTCAATCGAGAGTCGGACTTTATTTCGCCGATCAACCGCCCAAACAATTTCCATTTTGCGTTTTGCTGAGTGCTCGGAGCATCGATATCCCTGCCGGCCAATCCAACTATCAAATTAAACTGGAATATCGAATCCCGGTCGCTTGTGATCTGCTAAGCGTTTATCCCCACGCCCATTATCTTTGTCGGTCGATGCGAGTCACGGTAACGCCCCCCGAAGCAGCCCCCCAGCTTATGCTCAACATTCCGGATTGGAATTTCGATTGGCAAGATGAATATCGCTTTGCCGAGCCCGTATCGCTGCCGGCAAACAGCCTGGTTCAAATGACCTACGAGTTTGACAATTCCGAGGACAATCCCCGCAATCCAAATCAACCTCCGGCACGAGTCGTTTACGGCGAACAATCGACCGATGAAATGGCCGATCTTGTCCTGCAGGTACTTCCGCATATCGAATCAGATCGCCGCACTTTGGCCGAAAACTTTTTGAGATATCAATATCAGGAGAGTCTGCAACATCATCTTTGGGCGTTGCAACAAGGACACCCAGCGGGCCGTCATCACAATGGCGCGGGTGAGGCCTATCTTCTGCTGAATGAGCCCGCTCGAGCCCTGCCTCATCTGCAAGCGGCGGCCACGCAACAAGACTTGAAGGAATCTCCCGGCCATCTGTATGCGAAGATGGCGATGGCGTATTCTCGGTTGCAACAGTACAAGCTTGCCGCTGAGAACGCACGACGAGCGGCGGCAGCTTCTCCTGATAGTGCGGAGATCCAGTATCAAATGGGCATTCTGCTTCAGACCGGCCGCCAGGTTGAAGCGGCCATTGCGTGTTATCGACGCGCTATTCAGTTGAATGCCGAAGATGTCGCCTCACGAATCAACCTGGGAATCTTGTGGGGACAAGCGGGTCAGGTTCGCGATTCGATTGGAATTTTGCGAGAGGCGGTTGAACGCCAACCCAGCAATGCCATTGCCCACCTAAATCTGGGCATCTCACTACGTGCGGATGGCCAACGACAGGCCGCGATCAACGCATTCGAGAAGGCCGTGGAGCTTGCCCCAGGCAATGATGCGGCTCGTGTCCAGTTGCAAAGAACTTTGGCCAATCCATAAAAAAAGCAGGGCTGTCACTGCCCTGCTTTTCTTGGAAGGTATCCGACACTGGCGTTACGCGTGACCAAACTCAGGACGACGACGTCCCAACTGGCCCTGCAGCCGGTTCACAATACTACTGTGCATCTGACTGACACGACTTTCACTCAGATCGAGCGTCGCCCCAATCTCCTTCATCGTGAGCTCTTCGTAGTAGTAGAGGATAATGATCAGTCGCTCGTTGCGATTAAGCCCTTTGGTGACGAGTCGCATCAGGTCGTTCTTCTGAATCCGACGCGTGGGATCCTCACCCTTCTTATCCTCGAGAATATCGATCTCACGAACATCTTTGTAGCTATCAGTCTCGTACCATTTCTTGTTGAGACTGATCAAATTGACGGCATTCGCTTCCAGAATCATCTTTTCCAATTCTGGCATGCTCAATTCCATATGCTCAGCCAATTCAGGCTCGGACGGAGGTCGGCCTAACCGGGCCTCGAGCGTTTTGTTGGCTTCAGCCAGTTTACTGGCCTTTGATCTGACCAAACGTGGAACCCAGTCCATGCAACGAAGTTCGTCGAGCATGGCTCCGCGGATTCGCGGTACACAATAGGTCTCGAACTTAACGCCACGCGAGAGATCAAATGCATCGATCGCGTCCATCAATCCAAAGACACCGGCAGAGATCAGGTCATCGAGTTCGACGCCATCGGGTAACCGGGCCCAGATTCGTTCGCCGTTGTACTTCACCAGAGGCAAGTACCGTTCGACAAGACGGTTGCGAAGCTCTTTGTTCGTCATATCCGTTTTGTATACGCGCCACACCTGCTCGATTTCTTCATCTTGCGGGCGTTTAGCGGGGGCAACCTTGGCTGTCGTGACTGCCATGCAATCCTCCATGATATGTTGACCGGCAATCTCCGAGCGACCGAGCCCCGGGGAGGCAAGCGGCCTGCTGCGAATTCCAAGGGGAACGAAGAAATTTTTCCCACCAGGAGACGGACGGAACGAATGTTCTGCTCGAGTTCATTGACTCGTCAGACTCTCGGCCATCCTTGGCCTCATGACTAGAAAAGTCTTCGTACTCCTTACAGCTTGCCGCCACAAAGCGGGGCAACGCTGCTTCTCGGTATCGGACGATCAGTACTACTCGATTAAATCTTTCTAACTAGTTTTTGTAAGTTCTGTGCTGGTTTGCACAAACAATCAAACTCCGTGCGGAAGTACACGTCCGTAGGAACGACGGACATGCGTATATTCTTGGGCCAGGGACTCGAAAGTCCGGCTAAGTTCTGACTTGGGTTGATGCAGCAAAATGGGTCGCTCAGCCTGGTCGGCCTCAGCTGCCTGCGGATCTTCTGGCAGTGCGGTGGTACGTAATGAAAGGTTGAGGAATTGGTCACAGGATGAGACCATCCGTTGTCGAGCCAACTCAGCAGCTTCAGCGGATCCCACTCGGTTGGTCACCATCCACATGGTGGCCCCTGTAGGCTGCTGCATGAACTGCTTGATCCGTGCATAGGCATCCATCAGGCACTCGACCTCTGGCTGGGTGACAATCAGGAGTTCCTGGATTGCCGGATCACAGTCTTCCAGTTGTGCAGCGTCCCCAAAATCGACAATGGCCAGCCGAGACTGAGCGAGCGAAGGCAACTGTTGCTGCAATTGTTCAAGGGCATGCTCCCGAGCGGCAACCTTTTCCGCTGAGATTGAAATCCCCGTAATGACTTTGATATCGGCGGGTCCCGACCGCTGCAATTCTCGCAGGCTTTTGTCGCCCTCTAGAAAGGCTGCCCAATCGGAAGATGGGCGTACCCCCAAACGGTGATGCAATGCCGGAGCGTCAAAGTTGGCATCCACGACGGCTACCGGCCACCCCATTCGATCCAGTGCAATCGCCAGATTAACGGCCACAAAGGTGGTTCCCAGACCTCGCCGCGCCCCGATGACTCCGAGCACGCCGTACCGTTCGCGACCATCATCGCGCATGGCGACTTGTATCGCCAAATTTCGCAGAGAGGTAGCCTGGTCGGTCATGATCTGATTCCAATCGCCTGGTACATCGGGTTTATCGAAAAAGTGAAGTGATCTCAAAGAAGTGTTTGATACGTTTCTCGACTTAACAGGACACGGACGAGCTTTTGTTTTTCTGCCACCACAATATCGTCAGGCACACTTTGTCCGCATCCCAAATAACTCAATGGCAATTTGACGGAACGCACGAGGGGTACAAGGTTTCCCAGCCCGTCAGCCTCATCTAATTTGGTGAGCAGTAGTGACGTCGTCCCAACCGCTTCAAAACTATGGACGGTTCGAGTCAGATGTGATGTGGCAGACACGGCACTGAGCACCAGATGGACCTCGTCGACGTCCGCCTCCTGCAACATCGCCCGCAATTCCTGTAATTGAATTTCATCACGAGGACTGCGTCCTGCGGTATCGATGAGTACGATATCCTGGTCAGCCAGTTGAACAACGGCATCGCGCATCTCCTGAGGGGACGCGACAACCTTCATCGGCAAGTCGATGATCTCCGCATAGGTTCGCAACTGATCGACTGCCGCGACACGATAGGTGTCGACGGTGATCAGCCCGACTCGCAACTTGTCCTTCAGTCGTAGATTTGCCGCAAGTTTGGCGATGGTGGTTGTTTTGCCAACGCCGGTCGGTCCCACGAGAGCGACCACGCGACGTTTACCCGGTGTCAAACGAATTGAGCCGCTTGTTACGAGCTGACTTTGAAGACGATGCTCGAGTAGCGCTCGTAGCCGATTGAAATTGGCAAGATCGGCAGGTGACGCAACATTCCGAAGCTCAGTCACCAGTTCCCGTGCCACTGACTCAGACACATCCGCATCGAGCAATTCTGTGAGCAAATCGAAAACGGGACCGGTGGTGTGGGAAGCCGTCTGCTTCAAACTGGGATCAAGATTCGGAAGTGAAATATCCAAGTCACCTCGATCAAGGCTGCCAATCAGACGTCGCCGATGATCTTCTGCGTCAACGCGAGGAATGGCCTGCGATGTATCCAATTCAGCCAACTGGCTCAAAGGAGACGGTCGCCGTCGCAATTTGACCGCAACACTACTGTTGCTGGGCAACGCTCGACGAGCTTCAATTTCGAAATGACGACTCCCAGCAAGTCGAGCCCACCAGCCGGTGGGGACTTCACGCGTATTGAGCACCGTTGTCTCAGGCCCAAGTTCGGTACGCACCATATCGAGTGCTTCTTGAAGCGATCGTGCGCGGCAGGTCATGACTCTTGATTGTTGATTACTCATCAGCCTCACTGACAATTCCTAAGGAAACGACCTTCGTTTCGGCAGTAATTTCGGCGTAACTCAACACGATAATTTGGGGTAATAAATGACGGGTTAGCCGTTTCACCATCGGACGAATCTCTGGTGTCACGAGTACAATTTCCGGACGTCCTTGCCCGCGAAGCTGCTCCAACTCCCGATCGATCGATCGACAAATTGACTCAACCTGCTGCGACGGCAAGTCCAGCATTAACTCACGGCCTCGCAGTTGCCCAGCCTCTTGAATCTGTTCTTCCAGAGCCGGATCTAACGTAATGACGTGCAATCGTTCGCGTTCGTCACGGAATTGAGCACAGATCGTGCGGGCTAACCGTTGCCGTACACTTTCGGTGAGTTCAACGTCAGACTTGGTTGCGTCGGATTCATCGCCCAGGGTTTCAAGCACAATACTCAACTGACGAATCGAAACCCCTTCGGACAACAAACGCTGCAGAATCCTCTGCACATCCGAGAGCTTCATGATGTCAGGAATCAGTTCATCAACGACAGCGGGCGACGTTTTTCGCGTCTCATCCACCAAATGACGAGTAGCATCTCGCGTCAACAGTTCAGGAGCGTGTTGATTGACGACAATACGTAGGTGCCGCAGTAAAACCTGAAGTGGATCCAGAATCTCCAAGCCAGCCTGTTTGGCCACTTGAATCTGCTCAGGCATTACGCCCAGCAAAGGCTGGGAGAAAGCCGGATGACGAATCAATTTTCCTTCAAGGGCTGGCCACTGATCCCGTGAGCCAGTCATAAAGACTAGGTCCATTGGAAGTTCAGCACTGGCAACCGAGTTTCCATTTACCTTGATTCGATACTGGGACTCGTCCAAACGTAAATTATCACGAATACGAACCTTCGGCAGAACCAGTCCCAATCGGACCGCAATCGACTGCCGCAGCTCTGTGATTCTCGAAAGGAGACTGCCACCTCGCTTCACATCCGCCAATCGAACCAAAGAAAGCCCAAGCTCTAACTCGACCGGATCGACAGCAAGGTATTCTTCAATTCTTGGTTCAAGTTTCTGAGGCTCACCCTTGACCGAAGTTTTCTTCGACTGTGATTTCTCCGGAGCCGTGTGGGTCGGTCCACGCAACAAGACTGCCGCTCCGCAACATCCCACCGCCAACACAAACAAAGGCAGGCGAGGCAGGCTCGTCAGCATCAACAAGCCCAGAACACCGGCCGCTGCCCACATGACCTGTGGACGATTCAATAATTGCGACAAAAAGTCGACAGGAAGGTTTGTTCGTTGTGTCGATCGAGTCACAAGGAGACCAGCTGCCAACGAAATGAAGAGAGCCGGCACCTGACTGACAAGGCCATCCCCGATCGTCAATTTTGTGAACACATCAGCCGCGTCGAGTGGGGACATCTGGTATTGAAAAATCCCAATCGCCAACCCGCCGAGAATATTAATCAATGTAATGAATACAGCCGCGATCGCGTCGCCTCGCACAAATTTACTGGCCCCATCCATCGCTCCGTAAAAATCTGCCTGACGGGTGATCTCATTGCGTCGAGCCACCGCCTCCTCATTCGTGATCACACCCGCGTTTAAATCGGCGTCCACCGCCATTTGCTTGCCCGGCATTCCGTCGAGGGCAAAACGGGCGGTCACTTCACTGATCCGAGTTGCACCTTTGGTAATCACCACGAATTGGATGACAGCAATAATCGAGAAGATAACGAGCCCCACCAGCACCTGGTCTCCAGCAACAAATTGACCAAAACTCTGAATCACACCGCCTGCTGCGGTTATCCCTTGCGAGCCTTCGGTTAAGATGATGCGGGTGGTGGCAACATTCAGCACCAATCTGCCCAGCGTCGTCGCCAACAACACTGTCGGAAAGACGCTAAACTCCAACGGTGCTGCAACGTACACGGTCGTGAGCAGGATAATCACAGAAATTGCAATGTTCCCGATGAGCAGCAAGTCAAGCAACTCAGGCGGTACCGGTGAGAGTACCACCAACAGGCAGATAATCAGCCCGATGGGGAGTATCAGTTCGGAAGCCCGTGGAAATCGTGACATTGACTCTCGCTCAGTCAAGGACTGAGCCGAATGAACAAAGCGTGAAAAGAAAAGATTACGAATGTGAAGGAATCTGCTGAATTGCGGCGGGAAAGTACTTCATTGATCTGGGACTGTCCAGATCGGTTTAATTCAACGAAGTGACTGCTGTGATATGCCAGCACTGGATCCTTGCACCTGACGAAGACGTATGAGTTCAACTGAATCGAAACCAAAAAAGTACCCGTTTTGGGCCCCTCGATTCTGGCACGGCATGTTGTTCAGCGACTGGGTCAAACTAGCTGCTGAAAATCGCTTCCGCTGCCACCCCTTTCGACTGGGGCTCGTTGGCACCGTTACGCAGGCGACGGTCTTCAATTCTGCGCTCAAATGGGCAAGCCAGACCCTCTACCGTCGACGCGTGGCCGAAACGCAGTTGATCGATGATCCCGTGTTTATTGTGGGGCACTGGCGTAGCGGAACCACGTACCTCCACGAATTAATGTCGTGCGACGATCGCTTTGCATCACCGACTAGCTATCAGTGCTTCGCCGCGAATCATTTTTTGCTCAGTGAAAGAATCGTTCCCAAATTTCTTTGGTTTCTGATGCCGTCCAAGCGCCCGATGGACAATGTCAAATTCGGCTGGAATGTACCTCAGGAGGACGAATTTGCATTGTGTTCCATGGGCGTACCGTCGCCCTATTTGCGGATGGCTTTTCCGAATGAGCCAAATCGCTATTTGGACTACCTGGACCTGGCCGACATCCCCAGCGAGGAATTAGATGCCTGGAAGGCTGCGTTTCTGGATTTCCTCAAAGCACTGACGCTACACACGGGAAAGCGATTAATTTTGAAGTCACCGACCCATACTGCACGGATCGGTCTGCTATCACAAATGTTTCCTCGCGCGAAATTCTTGCATATCGTTCGTGACCCCCTGGCAGTCTATCCATCGACAATTCGCCTTTGGAAAGTTCTCGACGAAGCTCAAAGCCTGCAGATTCCCAATCATGAAGGTCTGGAGCAATATGTCCTGGATGCCTTCCAAAGGATGTACGGCTCGTTTGAACAGGGCCGGGAGCAGTTGCAGCCCGGCCAGATTTATGACCTTCATTACGAGCAGCTCGTCGAAGATCCCGTGCGGGAATTGCGCAAGGCCTACGAGCATCTTAAATTGAACGATTTTGACTCGGTCACCCCGAAGCTCGAGGCGTTTGCAGGTCGCAAACGCGAGTATCGCACGAACCGCTACCAACTTTCGCCAAATTCGGAGCAGAAGATTCTTCAGAACTGGGGTGATTTCGCGACCCGCTACGGTTACACGACCCAAGATCGCTAATTCGCCCCCTCCCCAGCTTGGTCGGTTTCGGCAGCTGGATATCCGGTTTGCAAACGGCGACGACGAGCCAAGGAAACGTCATTTTGGATGGCTCGAATTTCTTCGCGAAGTTCTTCGGGTGACATCTGCAAATCGCGTTCAAATTTGAGTTTCTGCAAGGCATAATCGATCACCCCAAAGACCAGTAAGACAGCGCCGAGGGCGGTCGCAAATTGCAGAAGCAGTCCAGCAACCTTTGAAAGCAGGAATTCGGGGGCGGTTGCTGAAAGTTGGAGCAACTGAGGTAACAGTTGCTTCATCACGAAAAAACTAGCGGTGACAAGCGCCGCCACTTTCAAAGACTGAAGCAGCAGCGAAGCCCAATGTGTGGGTGAAAACAGTCGCTGGATTCTGGAGGCAGGATTCAGACGTGCAAAATCTGGCGATGCTTTGTGTGGCAACCAGAGGAATCCCATTTGCGTCAATTGGACCATCACGGCAACGACGCCGAGCATCGCAAAGATGGGTAGCGCGCTGACGAGCGACTGCAAGCCGGTCGTTTGCAATTCACTCACTTGATCAGGAAGTGAGCTCGACGCAACAGGTGTCGTCAATTGACGTTCCAGCAGGGCCAGTAGATGGTCAAAAAGTCGGGGGCTGAAAAGCACAATCGCAGCAATCGCCCCAAGGTAGACCACGGCCGCTGATAGTTCCGCGCTGCGAGGAGCGCGGCCTTGTTCCAAAGCCTGTCGCCGCCGTCGTTGCGTGGGTGCATGTGATCGATCTTCGGACATCTCGTTTTCTGTCGACTACTCGACAAGCTCCGCCAGATTGGCCTTCGAAATCTCAGTCACGATACGGTCGAATCCCGTTGCAAGATGCAATTCCATGAGCCAGGCAACTCCCCCGAGCGAAGCGACGGTCATCACCACAACAACGGCAAAGTTAATGCCCAAGCCGAACCCTAACGTCCCGACCTGAGGCAGAGCTTTCGAGAGCAGACCTATTAGCAGCGTCGACATCAGCACCGAGAAGGCGACCGGTGCCGCAGCCCGGATTGCCAGGTCAAAACTATGACGCAACAAATCGGCCAACATGGTGAGTGAATCGGCGGAGGGAGCGGCAGCTCCCGGCGGTACCCACTGAAATGAGTCCAGCAGAGCCTCTACGACCATCCGGTGGCCACCGATCGCGAAAAAAACAGCGACGGCCAACAGAGCAAAAAACCGTTCGATGGGGGTCGCTCCAAAGGTCACTCCAGGATCGACATCGGCGACGGTCTGGCCGGAGATCTGACTAATAATCGAACCGGCCTGCTTAAGAGCACCGACAAGAATGACGACCGACAAAGCAAGTCCCAATCCTAGCACCAACTCTCGCGCAACCCGCAAGGGCACGGCCCCCTCAATCCCCAACGATCCTCCGTGTATTGGCGTAATCATCAAAGCGATCAACACGGCAAACGCGAGTCTCATTCGTAGTGGAACGGTATGGCCCGCCACGAAGGGAAACAACAGCGCCGTCGGCAGGAGTCGTGCCAACACGAACACAAAAACCAAGAGCAGACTTGTCAGCTGTTCCATGCTGTCTGTTCCATGTTCTCCGTGCCGTTTGTGCTGAACTTCCAAAAACCTTAGGGAGAATCGCCGGGGTTAAAACGGCCGGCCTGCGAACATCTCTGTGGCAAAATAGGCCAGATGCTGCATGATCCAAGGCAACATTACGATCAGCGTCACCACGATCGCGATCAGCTTGGGAACGAACGTTAATGTCTGGTCATGCAATTGCATCACCGATTGAATAAGCCCAACGACGATTCCCACAACGGCCCCAATCACGAGCACAGGCAGACATAAAACCAAGGTCGTCATCAACGCTTGACTCGCCAATTCGATCACATAATGGTCTGCCACGTTCATTCTCCCTCAACGCTATCCAAACGATTGAAAACTCTCAAGCAACATGCCCACGACAAGATTCCAGCCGTCTACGAGAACAAACAGCAACAATTTAAGTGGCATCGAGATCATGGCTGGAGGCAACATGAACATTCCCATCGATGTCGTCACCGCTGAGACAAACAAGTCGATAATGAGGAATGGCAAGTAGATCCCAAAACCGATCAAGAATGCGGTCTTTAATTCGCTCAGCATGAAAGCCGGCAATAGAGCTCGCAGAGGCACATCGTCGTAGTCTTCAGGTAGCGTTTTGACATCCGGCAGATAACGCATGAAGAGGCGAACATCGTCGCAATTCTGATTGCTTTTGATCTGCTGACTCATAAACGCTCGTATCGGCTTCTCCGCTGCCTGCCACGCCTCTTCGAGAGTCATCTCCGAACTTTCAGCGGCGTACGGTTCAATCGCGTCGTGATAAACGTGCTCCCAAGTCGGCCACATCACAAGAACCGTGATGAACATGGCGATGGCTGTCGTCACCTGAGCAGGCAACATTTGCTGTGCACCGAACGCCTGCCGTAACAATCCAAGTACAACCACGACGCGAACATAAGACGTGGTCATCAGCAAGAGTGCAGGCACCAGTCCTAATACAACCATCGTAACGACGACCTGAGCTGATGAGCCCATGCGTTGGGGCGTAACCCAGGACTCCGCCTGCTCGAAAGCAAATTCGGAGAGCGTGCCCGAAAGTTGATCGTCCTGTTGAGTCTCGGCTTCCGACGCTATGATTTCCGACGCTATGATTTCCGACGCTGTGATTTCCGACGCTGTGATTTCAGCGTTCACCGATTCGATCCGAGGCTCGGTCGTGGGCGCCTGATCTTCGGACAGCCAAGCAGGCTCTGATGCCGGCTCTTGTGCAAACACCCCTCCAACAAGTAGGCAACACAGGCCAACAACGAGAAGGCCGCGAGCGGGCGCTGCGAGGTCAGCGATACTCGTCCCGATTCGCGGCATGAATGATCCTTTTCGAAACTGAAACTGAAAACCCGGACTTTACTTCATCAACGCCCGCTGCATCGGACTGGCATCAGCCTGCCCGAAACGACGACAAGTGACTCTCATCTACGTAACTCTGAATCCCCTGTGGGAGTCGTTGCGAATGTCCCTTCCCTAATTGTTCCACCACACTGCGAACCTCTTCGGGATCGGTGATTTCAGCAAGCCGCTGCATCCCCTGATTCGACTCAATCAAGATCAACAATCGACTTCCGATACGCACAAGGTGCAGTGACTGCTTCCCTGTCATCGGGACCTTCCCGTAAACCTCCACCAGGCTGGACGGCAATGAGGAGGATCTCGCCGCCATCACTCGCCAAACGAGCACCAGTCCGGCAAAGATCGCGAGCATTAATCCGATTTGCCCCGACGTTTTAGGTAAGTTCTTGGTAAAGCTTGCCGCCGAAAAATCCGAATCCGACAGCGTCCATCGCTTGACTGGAGAATCAGGGGTCGTGCGAGGAGGCCCCAACCGCAGAGGCTCATCGCTCATTGCCTCAATTGTCGAACTATTCAGGATCGATTCCGTCACCAGGCCATTCGTCCCCTCGGCACACAACGAACCCGGTGCGAGCACAACAAGTCCAAGAATGGCGATCGCCAGATATCGACGACTTCGAAAAAACAGCATGATCCTTTTGTCCTGTACGAGCTCTATCACGACGATGAATCCTAGGCAGTCTGACGGCAAGGCACTTGACGTAGTTCGATGATTTCAATTCCCAACTGGCCTTCGACAACAACGAGTCGACCGAGTCCGATCACTCCATCTTTCATTCGTATTTCAACAGGCTCTTGTAACGAACGATCAAGTCGAACGACGCGCCCCGTTTGAAATGACTCAACTTCTCGTTGTGAAATCCGACGTGTGCCAAGTTGAACTTCAACCTCAACCTTCTCGAAGGAGAGATTTAGATCTTGCCAACAAAACGGAGCTGGCGACTCAGATTGCGAGTCTGACTGCAACGTTGCTTGAGCATGACTCGTTGCTGCAGACGGTGGTTGATGAGCAGCATCAACACGGGTGATTCCTATATCACCACGGGACATCGTCAATCTCCTCTTGCCGAGACAAATCATGAAACCGCCTGGCTGGAGTCAGCCAGATCAATAAATGCCGCGGGACTGTCCCTGATCCGCAACGGGAACGCAAGATCAACTGGCCAAGAGCTAGCGTTAGAGTGATGGCATCTTAGGCTGAAGCATCTTCTACTCGATGCCGTAATTCAGCAGCCAATCGAGTGTCATTGATCGCAACATTTTCCAGGATACGCTGCCTTGTCGGCGAATTGGTAGCATCCAGAATGGTCGCGAGCCGGGAGGCCATTTGAGCACGATGCATCGATCGTTCAATTTGCTGGTTCAGCCAATCTTGGAACTCATCTCGTACGTCCGTCTTCTCCAGATCACCGCTGGGCTCTAATTCAACGAGTCGTTCAAGCACTTGAGTCTGTACATGGGCAGGTAGATGGGTCACGACTTCAGAGGCTCGTTGAGCGGGCAACTGCGAAAGTGCTACCGCGATTGTCTGCGGCATTTCATCGCTCAGGCAATCTGCGATCAACTGATCGGATGCCTGATCCAGCTTGGATGCGGTTGGTTCAGTCGTGGCCAAATCCAGGTCCCCGCTCTCTTCACGACCGTTCACCGAGCTATTTCGAGCACCGAGAAATTCTCGGATCGTCTCGGCTTCTTCTCGACCATCGATCTCCGGCATACTCATGACGGCGTGACGAATCGATTCGGCCTGCGCTGGTTCTAATTGGTCCAACAACACATCTGCCGCATCCCTTTCGAGACTGGCAACCAGCACGGCAGCCTTACGAATTACATCCATTTCGTTCACGTATTACCCTGTTTTTCCAATCCACTGATTGAGAATTCGAGCCGCCTGATCGGGATCATCTCGGACAACGTCTGTCAGCTTTGTACGCAGATCGTCATCATCCTCGCGGTCATCCATTTCGGTGACCGATTGTTCCTGTAATTCATCATGGATTGGAAAGATCTGCTGTGTCGCCGGACTATCACTAACCTCTTGGCTCGCTCGACGATTAATTAAGTGGATCATCAAGATGCCTAAGCCAGCAAACACCAAGGCGAGCGCTCCCGACCATCGTCGCAATTGGCCTGAAATTAACGGCGGATTCGCGGCGGCAACCGGCAGCAAATCGTCGTACATCGTGAATGTCACAAGATGTTCAGATGGATCCGGCAATAAACCAACAACTCCCTGTCTCATACTCTCTTCGGTCTGCGCGACAAACGCAGAAAACTCGACCGGCCGTCCCATGCGACTTGCTTTCCTAATCGCATAAGCCGTTTCATAGTGACGACGAGGCACGCTGATCGTTATCGCAATCTTAGAAAACGAGTTGAGATCCACGACGACTTCAGGCTGAGCGATCTCTGACGGAGCTTGTAAACTGACAGCAACCTCCGCATCGGGAATCTGCAAGATCGTTTGCACCTTCCTCCGCAGACCGTCTTCCAAGTCTTGAATTCTCCAATCCATTGTTTCCTGGTCAGTGCCACCATAAGACCGTCCGGTGGATAAATCCGTCAGAGTCACGTCGGCAACGGACATGCCTGCTACCGCCGAAGCCACCATCCTTCGAATGGTTTCTACCGAAGAAAGCGTCAACGTCTGGCTTTGGTTCGAGATCACACAAACGGCAGCTGTCGCGACCTTCTTATCTCGCAGACCACGTGTCACCTCACGATCAAAGTGCACATAAGCCTGGTCGATTTCAGGCATCCCCCTCGTAATCAAACCGGCAAGATCTTTCTCCAAACCATTGAGAACTCGATTCGATTGCGTCTGAGGAGGCAACAGAATACTGCTCTTACTGATCGCTTCAGATTTATTGCCGATGTCAACACCGAAGGATTGCAGGCTCATCACTTCCGAAAATCGTTCTCGTTGGTCAGCGGGTACCATCACCTGGCCATCAACCCACTGCGAGCCTTGCAGGTTCGATTTCAGAAACGCCGCTTCTAATTCTTGATAACGTTCACGATCAACGTCAGCCAGCAAGATTTCCAGATTACCGTTCGAAGAATAGCGAGTTCCAAGAAATCCAAAAACGATCACGATCACGACCACCAAGATGCCGATCCGCAGCGTTGGAGGTATCTCACGGATATGCGCAACGAGCTGCATGATCTGTCGACGCAACTCGTCCTTCTGATGATTCATACTGATCGCCGTTATTTTCGCTTACCAGAGTAACTCGCCTATGCCCGCATCGAGAATCAAGCTGCTGCACGAGCCGCCTGCCGAGGGATCAACAGGGTGCGTGCAATTCCGCCTTGGGGACAACGCGCTGCATCGAGTTCCATCCCAGCGGCCAAGGCAAGATGTTGACCATGGCTCCAAAGTTCAGAGGGTGCCTCGGAAGGCAAATCCCAATGCCGGTCTCCTGAATCTGAAATCTCGATCTCATATCCGTTCGCATTCGCAACACCCACAAGATCCAGCTGGCCTCCATCTGGCATTGCGGATAACGCATCTTCAATCATGAGCTTTAAAACTTTGGTGAGGACCTGCGTCCCTGCCGGCGACGGAATCTCTGGACTCGCATCAATTCCACAAACCACATTCAACGCTTCGCAACGCTCGTGAAAGGATGCACAAACCTCTGTCAAAAACGCAGTTAAGGACACGGGGGAATGCGAGAGCAGGTTGTCGTTCAACAGATGACGTCCGTTACTTTCAGAAGGCACGGTATTCAAAGCTTCAACTCCTCCTTGGTTGAGCAAACGATCTCCTTGAGATCAAGCGGAGCATTTTTACTGACAATCAAAAGATGTGTCAACGTTTGCTCGGCGACGAGCGACCGAACCCACGTGAGCATGCATTGACATCAGCAGGCATGTCCGATGAGGCCTTATGGCGCGGCAGTTTTCGCGGAAAATTTTCAACTTGGCATAGCGATGCCATGGTATTGGCCGCAGCCATCACAAGGTCGGCCCACAAAAGCAAAGAGAACCAGCTGCTTGGCTAGAAATCAGTTTTCTTCGAACCGCGGCGTTTCTGGCACGGCCGGAGTGCTGGCCACCCCTGTCACGATTTCCATCATCCAAGCATCAAGATCGGCCAACATTTGCGTGGTCAATTCCTGGCCACACGGATACTGCCGCAGATTTAGAGAGAGCCCGGCAATGTGGAACAATCGCAACTCTTCGCAGATCCGACTAACCGGATACTGCTCGCTGTCACGTCCGTAACCGATCAACATGGGGAGCTGTCGAGCTTCGTGCAGATTAGCCAAGGGATTATGCCCCGTCGGAACAGGTCCTCCCAAGGAAGCCACCCCCGCAAATTGATCGGGTGCTGCCAAGCCAAGTCGCATTGCCATCGAGCCACCGACATCAAAGCCGGCTAGAAAGACACGCTGCGTTGCAATATTGAATCGCTGAGATGCCATACGAATACAATCGTTCACACGATACATCGTTTCAACAATCCCATTCGCATCCTGCGACCATGCCACATCGGACTGCGACTCGTCACTCTCACCAGGTGCCGGCCACGCCGGTGCGACGGCAACATAGTTTCGCATACTGACATGAGGCATAACCTGCTTCAATTGCCGATGCCCGCTACCTTCGGGCCCGTGCAACCAGACAACCAATGGATATGCATAATTGGGTTCGTAGTGCAGCGGCACAAAGAAACTGTGCTCGACGGTTTGAGTCGAAGGGGTTCCCATTCGGCTCGCTTGAGCATTCGATGAAGAAGTGGTCTGCATTTCCTGATCGAGCATTTGTATGCGATTCATAGAATCCAACCACCTTATCTCTGTCTCTATCAATTGCCGTGAAGGCTTTGATGTTTTTACATCGAGGAACGATCAGCAGATGCCCGCCTCGATTGAAATCGAAACTGTCGAATCGAAAATCAATCTCATCCATCTTCTAACGGCGTGCAGAGCTTACCGACATTGCCGAAGCGTTGGGTTGTACCGAAGCATTTTGCGCCTGTCAATGCGGCGTTGTACGAGCCGGTCGAATCCGATTCAAAAAAGCCTGAAGCTTTCTTTAAAAAACAGAGATCTTGGCGGTACACCGGCGGTCAGCCGAGAAATACATCATCGCTGAACGCAGCTGGCTGATGCAAGCAACTTGCAAACGATCGGATCACTCAAGGTGCAGCGACGTCTTTGCTAGCAGGTTGATAAACTCCCTGACGCAGTTGATCCTGAGTAACGACAAGACGGCGGATCGCTGTGGCTTGTCCAGTCTCCTGACAAACATCAACAATGGTACCGTGCAATTGCACATCGCCGCTTGCAACTTCAAAGTGCGTAGGGCGAAAAGATAGAGTCGTTTCCAGCACACGATCGACCCGTCGTCCAAGGATTCCGTCATGCGGCCCAGTCATTCCAATATCACATTGAAAAGCTGTACCTTGGGGAAGAATCTGCTCATCCGCCGTTGAGACATGCGTATGGGTTCCCAACACGGCGGTCACGCGCCCGTCGAGATAGCGTCCCATGAGCTGCATGTCACTCGTTGCCTCTGCGTGGAAATCCAGCCAGCGAATTTTCACCTCAGCTGGGATCTCATTGAGTACACACTCGGCGGCAGTCCAAGGGCAATCGACGGGTTTCATGAAGACCCGTCCCAGCAAACTGAAAACGGCAACAGGAGTTCCATTTTCAGCATTCACAACAGCCCAGGACTTACCGGGGGCGGAGGCAGGATAGTTCGCCGGTTTAACAATCGGTTCGTCAGCTTCCAGCATCGAAATGATTTCACGACGCCGATAGATATGGTCACCCAAAGTTACACAATCCACACCGGCAGCGATCAATTCACGAAAAATTTGGGGGGTGAGTCCCGAGCCGCCAGACGCGTTCTCCGCATTCGCGATGACGAAGTCAAGTTTCTCGTATTCTTTGACCGAAGCCAGGCATTGATTGACAAATTGCCGACCGGGTTTACCGACGATATCACCAATGTGCAGGATTCGCACGTGGGTATCTTTCTATGAATAGGTGTCTGTCACAAGGCTGCCGAACTAGCGAGCAATTTCGGAGAAACGAGATTCCCGCACAACCGTAATCTTGATTTCTCCTGGGTAGGTTAATCTCTCTTCGAAAGCCTTGGCAATATCTCGAGAAATCTTCGCAGCGGCCTGATCGCTGATTTCCTTCGCATTTGCAATCACACGCAATTCGCGTCCTGCTTGTAAGGCAAAAGCCTGATCCACCCCGGAAAACTCATTTGCAATGGATTCCAGTTCTTCCATCCGCTTGATGTAACGTTCGAGTGTTTCTCGACGTGCTCCAGGCCGAGATGCACTGCAGGCATCCGCGGTGGCGACGAGCACCGTGTAGGGATGCTCAACGACGATTTCGTCATGATGACCGAGTGCTGCGTGAACAACTTCGGGACCTTCGCCGAGTCGCTTGAGCAGATCGGCACCAATTTTCGGATGCCCACCTTCCATTTCATGGTCAGCGGCTTTGCCGATATCGTGGAGCAGTCCACATCGTCTCGCGAGGTTGCCATCGAGGCCCACCATTTCCGCCAACATGCCAGAAAGGAAGGCGACTTCAATCGAGTGCCTCAGAACATTCTGGCTATAACTAGTTCGGAAACAAAGTCGTCCCAGCATGCTGATCACACGTGGATTGAGACCGTGCACGTCCGCTTCATGAGCGGCTTCTTCACCCTGTTTCTCGATATGACGCTCAATCTCAGTGCCGGTTTCGGCGACAATTTCCTCGATTCGCGAGGGGTGAATTCGGCCATCCGCGATCAGCTTGATCAGGGATTGTCGAGCGATCTCCCGTCGAACGGGATCAAAAGCGCTCACGATGACCACTCCGGGCGTATCGTCGATGATCACATCGACACCAGTTTCCTTTTCGAAGGAGCGTATATTTCGCCCCTCTCGACCGATGATTCGCCCCTTCATCTCATCATTCGGGATATCAACGCTGCTGGTGGTCGATTCAGCCGTATGCGCTGCGGCATACCTTTGCAGCGTCATGATCAGGAGTTCACGTGCCTGATCTCGGCAGGTCTCCTCGATCTTTTTCTGGTGCCGCATGATCAGCGAACCCGCTTCCTGCTGAAGATCCTTTTCAAGCATCTCTAGCAGTCGTGAGGATGCTTCATCTCGATTGAGGCCGCTCAAATCGTGCAGGGTTTGGCGTTGCAAGTCGAGCAACTTGCCGAGTTCTTCATTGCGTTGCTCGGCGTCGCTAATTTTTTCGGTCAGACGTCGTTGAGTTGCCTCAACAATTCTTTCCTGCTTGCGGAGATGTTCCGCCTGTTGCTCAGCCGCTTCCTGGCGTTTATCGAGTGATCTTTCTCGATCACGTAGCTGCTCACGATTCTTATGGAGCTCACGATCGAATTCAGCCTTTTGCTGAATATCGTTTTCTTTGATCTTCAGCTCAGCCTCTTTGAGACGATTCGAGGCATCAACTCGAGCTTTTTCCACGATGGACTGAGCTTCCGATTCCGCATCCTTGCGGCGAAGCCGATCGAGCAATTTGACGAATATAAATGCGAGAGTACCGCCCACTACCGCACAGATCGCGGCGATCGTGATCTCATTCATCGCAATTATTAACGGATAACCCACGCTGCAGTCTCCCTTCTCCGAGGCACGGTATCGCTAAACCGAAGTGGGCAGCGGAGGGAAACTTCAACCATGAAGCCACGAACGAACCGCGATTCAAAAACCGCAACGGTTCCAACAGCATAGAATCTGTGAGAAAGTCAGCCTGAAACTAACGTCTTGAGCGTATTTGTATGAGGGGATGCACAATGGGCGCGCGATCTTGCCTTCGTTTCGACAACCAATTTTGATGCAGGGTCGTTGGAACCCGAGCAGCCACCCTTTCGGTCTGCCAAAAATAATTGGTAAACGTGATGGCCCAAGGGTTGTTATCGTGGCCGGGCGTCCCCAAAACCATTTGCAACACCGGATGATGCCTCACCCAACGCGCGCAGCTGGAAGTGAACTGGACAAACCAGAGACACAACAAAATTACAAATCGTTCAATCAACGTAAGTTGGTTCAAGGCTTCGTCTCCAAACATGTTTCCATGTTGCAGTTGAACCGTTCGATCGTTCGTTTTCCGCCACGATCGGCTGTAACCGTAATTAATCAATTCAGGAGCCAACGAGACAAATGTGGTTGACCCCCAGATTTACTATAGTAACAGAGTCAGACTAAACTTCAATGTCACGGATGACTTTCAACATTGCCCCATGGAAACCAAGCGGTGAAACGAGTTATCCTGGGCAACGTTCACAGGATTTGCCGGTGAAATACAAAGAAATTAACAAGAAGATCGGATTCCGCCCCTCGTTAACTCCTCCATACGGTTGAGTCTTTCTGATGTCCGAGCACGATCCCGGCCACACCTCATTTACAGACCAATTGTTGGCCATTTGGCCTCGAAAAAGGTGGGAAGGTTCAATCGTTCTTGTCGCCTACTCCGGTGGTCCGGATAGTACCGCCCTGATCTCATCTCTGGCCGAATTGCAGCCGAACCGCCAACGATTAGTGGCGGCTCACTTCAATCATGGGCTGCGTGATTCGGCATCCGCGGGCGACCAGGCATTCGCTAAACAAGTCTGCCGAGATTTGAAGATTCAATGTATCGTCGGCAATGCTGACCAAGCGGAGTTCAAACGGGAGCGTCGTGGCGAGGGCTGGGAGTCCGCTGCGCGGCAACTCCGATATCAGTTCCTCGTGGAAAAGGCTGAGCAAAGCGGTGCTCGTTACATCGTGACAGGACACACTCGCGATGATCAAGTCGAAACGGTTTTGCACAATATTATCCGTGGGACTGGTCTCGCGGGGTTAGCTGGCATTCCGCGAGTTCGTTGCCTGAACGAAGCCGTGTCGCTCGTCCGCCCTCTGCTGAATCACTCCCGACAACAAGTTCTCGATTATCTCCAGGAATCCGATCTGCCCCACCGACTGGACGAAACGAATTTAGAAGAGCGTTTCACGCGGAATCGCATCCGCCACAAACTGTTACCGTGGCTGGAATCTGAATTCAATTCAGACGTTCGGGCTGCACTCGTTCGCCTCAGCCAGATCGCTGCCGAATCCCAAGCTTCGCTGCGGGAGATTGCTGAGGGGGTATTGGATCGAGCGATCCGGCAAGGCGACAAGAACAAGGTGATTCTCGAGCTGGAGCCCCTTCGAGAGCTGTCGATCCACCTGCGGCGGGAGTGTTTCGTGCTCGTCTGGCAGCGTCAGGGGTGGCCGCTGCAGTCGATGCATTTTCACCATTGGCAGCAATTAGCCGAATCGACGGAACCTCTATCAAATACCACCTTGGCTCCCTTCCCTGGCGACATCCAAGTCGCTCAGACCGACACTGAGCTGCAAATTCAGGGGCCTCCCCACGTCAATTGATAGCCAATTGATATTGGTTTACACCGCGCTCCACGGCATTATACTGTCTGGCTAAATTCACATACCCTTCAGGCGGTTTCACGAACCAGGCAAATCACGCATTGGGCGAATCAGTGAATCTTGAGGCGAATATCTGATTGAGATTTGCGGAATCCGCGTCCTCTCTATTTCCAAATAGGTAATCAAGCATGTCAGATTCAACCGCAAACCAAACCTCAAACGAACCAAACATGTTTTTGTTTTGGGGCTGTTTTGTTGCACTTATCACAACGGCATTTGGGTTCATCACTCGAATGTTCCTCTTGGATGACCCAACGATTATCGCGACGCTAGGACTCGATCCGGCAGAAGTCGGTGCTTACAAGGGAATCCAAGTTTGGCCCTTTGCGTTGAGCATCATCATTTTCAGTTTGATCATCGACAAAGTTGGCTATAAGTTCTCCATGATCTTCGCCTTTGTCTGTCAGGCGATCTGGACGGTGATGGGAGTTTTCGCCCTCGCGACCATCGACGACAATCCGGAACGAGCCGGGGCTCTTATCTACTGGGGTGGTCTTATTCTCGCTCTAGGCAACGGAACGGTTGAGGCATTTATCAACCCTGTCGTTGCGACCATCTTCGACAAGGACAAAACCAAATGGTTGAACATCCTGCACGCAGGATGGCCCGGAGGCTTGGTGGTCGCAGGCATCCTGACGATTTTCATGGAGACGCTTGATCTTGACTGGAGCATCAAGCTGGCAACAATCGCCATTCCGGTCGCGCTCTACTTCATCATGTTGATCCGGGTTGATTTCCCCAAACAGGAACGTGTTGCAGCTGGCGTTAGCTATAAGGACATGCTCTCGGAATTCGGCATCCTGGGAGCCGCCGTTGTAGGCTTCTTGGTCACGCTTCAATTGATGGACTTCTTCCCGGACGGCAACAAGTCTCTCTTCATCATAATCGGCGTCGCGATGGTTCTGGCGTTCGGAGCTTACACGCGCAGTCTTGGCCGTCCGCTCATGTTTGTATTAATCCTGATCATGATGCCTTTGGCGACCACTGAGATTGGAACCGATGGCTGGATCTCCGGGATTATGGCTAACGCAGTCACCTTCCACGCAGGATGGATTCTGGTTTACACCTCATTCATCATGATGGTCTTGCGTTTCTTCGCCGGTCCAATCGTGCATAATCTTTCTGCTCTAGGGCTCTTGATGGTGAGTTGTGTTCTGGCCATCGCTGGACTTTATTGCCTCTCATTTGCCGAGGGCGTGGCGATCATTTTCGCGGCGGCAACGCTGTATGCTCTTGGAAAAACTTTCTTCTGGCCAACGATGCTGGGAATCGTCTCCGAGCAAACACCTCGTGGTGGAGCTCTAACGCTGAACGCAATCGCAGGTATAGGTATGTTGGCCGTCGGCACACTTGGCTTTCCCTACATCGGCGCCTTGCAAGCCGAGAAAGAAATCCAGGCGGTCTCACCGTACGTTGCAAGTATCGACGGCGGTAATGAAGCCAGCATCCTGACGGAAAAGAGCATCTACGAGATCATCAAATACCAGACTCTCGACATGGAAAAGGTGAACGAGCGCGTCAAGCAAGCTCCTGAAGCAGAACAAGCTCAGCTCACCAAAGAGATCAGCGCGGCCAGTGCAGGCAGTGGGCAAAAAGCCTTAGCAAGTATGACGATTTTCCCACTGATCATGTTGGTGAGTTACATCGTGATTTGGTTCTACTTCAAATCGAAGGGTGGTTATAAGCCTGTATCGCTTAGCGAAGGGCATTAGATCAAGAACGTGTCTAGCTGCAGCGTTTCCATCTCAGGGAACGTGCTCCAGACAGACACCGTCGATCGACTCAAGGGACTCCTTCACGGAGTCCCTTTTTTTATAGCTAAATTTTTCCCGCTAGAACCGACTCAGAAAGATGCCTCGATTGAGATCACTCACGATCTCTCCAACGGATGCAAGCGTGTGGCAATTCCTTTGATTTCCCGCGTTCACTCCTGCTGTCGATCTTCGCAACCTCCCAATCTGCTTTCAGCCTGCATGCTGTCACTCGCGGCCTAAGCTGTCTTGACGTCCCGTTCGTCCTCGAATTACCATCCCCCGCCATTTTGTCCACAGGGAATTCAGAGGATTAATCGAATCGTCGGGCGCCTCATCAAATTCTGCTGGTCGATCCTATCTTGGACCGTCCTCGCGATCTTGATCGTGCTGCTGTTGGCGGGAGTTTATCTCTACCATCGCGGCAACGATGAATTGCGCGCGCACCTGCTGAATTATGTGCAACAAAAATATCCTCACTTAGACGTCCGACTTGGCGAAGCAGAGTTAGTCGGTAATGAAGGGATTCGCATACGTCAGCTCTCCCTGACGAAACCGGAGTCCGAACAGAGCCAAGCAACACAGCTCATCTATGCCGAGGAAATCAAGATCCTCTGCGATCCAAACTTGCAGGATCTCGTCCAGGGCAAGTTGACGATTGAAAGCGTTCAGATCCATGGGCTCATCAGTGACATTGTCCGAGAGGTCGACGGTCGCTGGAATGTCGAAACGCTAATGCCATCTTCTCCCACGATGAATCGGACGACGTTGCCGGAGGTCGTGGTACGGGGTGGCGTCGTTCAGTACACCGACCGTTCGCTCCCAACGACCCCAGTCCTATTCAAGGAACTGGACCTGCGTTTACAACTCAAGGCTCTCCTAAACCGTCAGCAACAATCAACAGGAAACATCAGCGCACAACTCAACGGGACGGTATCCACTGATTTCTGCCGCCAAATTGCGATCAAGGGTTCGGCAAATTCGAGCGATAAGTCATGGGTAGTATCTGGAGAGATTCGTGAGGTGAAGTGGTCGCAAGCATTGATTGATATTCTACCGGTCGAAATCCCAAGCGATTTCATCGAGGACTTACAAGCAGAAGCTCAAATTAAATTCAGCGCCGCTCAACGTCCCGACCAATCGACACCTCAATTTCGAGTCGACGGCGTAGTGAACCGAGGACAATGGCACCCTCCTCGTCTCCACCAACCGATGACCAACCTGCGTGCCAATTTCAAAGTAGACAATCGTGGCGTCGCCATTCAACAACTCTCTGCCACTCTCGGTGCTGGCAAGATCCAAACGGAGTTCCATCTTAATGGCTTCAACCTGGAGCAACCCTATGCCCTCTCAATGACGACAACTCAATTCCCAGTCACGCCACGACTGATTGAAGCGTTGCCTGAATCATTACAGGAAACTTGGCGGAAGTACCGGCCGATCGGTACGGTCAGTGGTCGGCTACAGATCACCCATGACGGACGGGAAACAGAGCACGACGCGGAGTTCACGAGCCAAGATCTATCGCTACTGCACTACAAGCACCAATATCCGGTCACGGACTGCCGAGGTACAGCAAGGCTCTACAATGGATTGTTCGATTTTCATCTCGACGGTTTAGCGGGACGTACCCCTATCACGATCAAGGGTTCCCTGCGAAACCCGGGACCTCTGGCGACAGGATGGTGTGAGGTGCGCACGAGCGGCTGGAAACCGATCGATGATGCGTTAATCCGTGCACTTCCACCGAAGACTCAGGAATTAGCTCACAAGCTTCAGATTCGAGGTGACGTTGGTTTCTGGGCCCGTTTCGAAAGAACCAAACCCTCGCTGATCCCTCCCAAACCCCACCTGAAACTGGTCGTAAACGAAGGCTGGGTAAACTACGAAGACTTCCCATACCCGATCAGCAACATCCGCGGTGAAATCGTCTGGCTGAATGGAAACTGGACCTTTAGTGGATTACAGGGTGTCCACGGGGACAGTCGAATCAGTTGCGACGGATTCTGGAATGCGACCGTTCCCGAGCGTCCCCTGCAACTCAACTTTTTAGCGCGTCAGGTGATGATGGGCCCAGAACTCAAGCGAGCCCTCAAACCGAACACACAGCAGATCTGGGAGGGCCTTCGCCCCCAAGGCTCGATTGAGGAGCTACGAGTGAGTCTCCGCAAGACAGATGCTTCGCCTCGTCCCGCCGTGGAGATTCGCGCTCTTCAGCGTCCGCAAGCATCGCGTCCACCCAAAGCAGGTTCTCTGAGCATGCAACCGACGTGGTTCCCCTATCATCTCAGTGATGTCAGTGGTCAGGCTCGCTGGCTTGATGGTGAATTGGTCATTCAAAAATTGATGGCCAAGCACGATGAGACGACAGTCCGCACCAACATCAGCGGATCGGTTTCAGCGGACGGTGCCTGGCGAATGAACATGACCAACTTTGCGGTCGACAATCTACGACTCGATAACGATCTGATTCACGCTTTGCCCAAAGGTTTTTCCGACACGATTAATCGCATCGATGCGAATGGCATTTTCTCCCTCGATGGTGCCGCTCACTTCGCTCGCCAAAACTCACAGTCCCCCGTCGAAGCCGGCTGGGATCTCGCTGTGCAACTCGATCAGATGAGCCTTCAAGCGGGACTTCCCATCAATCATGTGTTCGGCGAAGTCAACATGCGGGGCAGTAGCTTCGGCCCCCAGTTCTGGTCGCGGGGAACCTTGAATGTCGACTCGATGTTCGTTCGCGGCATTCAACTCACAGAACTGCAAGGTCCCATTTGGATCGATTCCACACGAGTTGCTCTCGGTCGCCGAGTCCCCGCTGTCGATCGCCAACAGCCCAGTCAAATGTTGAGTGCCAAGGTTTACGAGGGCAAGGTCGAGGCCGACCTGGAGATGACGCTTGGCGAATTCGCCGAATTCAATACGCAACTGCGACTGGAAAACGCGAATGTCTCGACGTTGTCACGCGACCTGCGTTTGGGAAATGGAAACCTGTCTGGCCAGGCAACCGCTGCCTTGAACTTGCGCGGCTCAAGCCGGGGCCAACATACCTTCAATGGATCGGGAAACTTGCGTCTACGAAACGCAAACATGTATGAGCTCCCCATTGTGCTTGCCATTCTGAGTCGTATTGGATCGCGCAATGCCGACAACACAGCCTTCAATAGCAGCGATGTCGAGTATCGCATCCGAGATGGCTACGTCTACTTCAATCAATTCGACTTAAGTGGCGATGCCATCACGCTGAAAGGGATTGGCGAGATGAGCCTGCATCGGGAATTGAATCTGGACTTTTATAGCCTTGTGGGCAACGAGGGTCTATGGAGCCCGCTCGTCCGTCCCTTCCTGGGCGAAGCCAGTCGTCAATTCCTGCAGATCCACGTCGATGGTACGCTCGACGCCCCCGTCACGCGGCAAGAGGTTCTCCCGGGGCTCAATGAAACTCTGCAGCAGTTGTTCCCCGAATTAATGACACCCACTCCGCCCGCCGACAACACCAGTCGGCGTTTTCTGCCACGATGGAAATGACGGTGAGTACGCTAGCATCGACAACCTTTCAACCAACTCGGATTGCACAATCCGTTCCGAACGATTAGATCTCTTGCAACGCTCAACCGCGTGAAATGCAGCCCGTTTATTTTTGAGATTGAGACGAGACCGGCTTCGATGAAATCCCCTCAAAAATCACTCAAGACCAAGCTCGGAGGCCTCTTGGCAGCGGGCTTGGTCAAATCCTGGATGGGTACTCTCGATATCCAGGGCGCTTTTTATGATCCCACGGTGGATCCCGTCCGGGACGACTTCCAAGGTCCGGTGATTGTTGCCTTCTGGCATGAATGCCTGCTGGCTCCGTTTTATCTTCGAGGTCGTACAAACTCGGCGATCCTAACCAGTCGTCACCGCGATGCAGAGTGGCTTTCGGAGGCGGCTCGGCACATGGGCTATGTGACAGTGCGTGGATCGACCAATCGTGGCGGCGGCAAGGCATTACTGGAACTGATTCGCAGTCGCGGAAACTGCAATATGGGTATCGCTTGTGATGGCCCGACAGGTCCGCGTCGCCGACTAGCTCAAGGACCGATTTATCTTTCTTCGAAGTTAGGCATCCCGCTGCTTGCCTACGCCGTTGGTTACGACCGTCCATACCGCATGCCTAGCTGGGATCGCTTCGCCATTCCTCGCCCCTATTCACGAGCTCGAATTATCGTCAGCCCGCGCGTTCAGATCCCACCGAATTTAAGCCGCAAGGATGTGGAACATTACCGTCTACGCGTGGAACGTCTGCTGCTGCGTCTTACCTGGGAAGCCGAGTCTTGGGCAGAATCGGGAACTCGCAAGGTTGAACAAGAGCCGATCTATCGATTACCGGCATCCGTGAGACATCACGGGGTCATGGGGGATTCCAAGGTTTCGATTCGTTCGAACCGTATCTCGACAAAACGAAACCGGGCAGCGTGACGGGTCGAGCCTTCCTATTCTACCGACACCATGGCTTCTACCGGCCCCATAGCACAGCTTCGCGGGGTTTCGTATTCTGACAATATGAGTCAATCGCTGTTTCCCACTACCGAAAACGACCACCGCCGCGTGATTAGCGTCTCGGATCTGAACTCCCAAATCCGGGACTGCTTGCAAAACACATTTCCGAGCGTCTGGGTGAGTGGGGAAATTTCCGATCTAGCCCGTCCCCAATCGGGACACATTTATCTGACTCTCAAGGATGACGTTGGACAACTGCGAGCTGTCCTCTGGCGTTCGACGGCAAGCCGACTCGACTTTGACCTAGAAGACGGGATGCAGGTGTTCTGCGAAGGCGAAGTCGACGTCTACCCTCCTCGTGGCACCTACCAGCTCATCGTCCGCAAAGTTGAGCCACAGGGACTCGGTGGCCTGCAACTGGCTCTGAAACAATTACGTGAGCGTCTGGCGAGGGAAGGTTTATTCGACCCGAGCCACAAGAAGCCATTGCCTCGTTTCCCCAAACACATCGCCGTGGTAACCAGTCCCACGGGTGCAGCCGTACGAGATTTCATGGAGGTCGTGAAGCGACGTTGGTCCGGCAGTCGAGTCACCGTCATTCCCACCCGCGTCCAGGGTGCCGAGGCGGTTCCTGAAATCGTGCAAGCCATTCGAATCAGTCACCAGCTTCAACCTCGCCCCGACGTTCTCGTCGTCACGCGAGGCGGCGGATCGCTCGAAGACTTGTGGTGCTTCAATGATGAACACGTTGTCCGCGAGATGTTCGCGGCGGAAATCCCTGTCATCTCAGCCATCGGTCATGAAATCGATGTGACACTGGCAGATCTGGTTGCCGATCTTCGCGCTTTGACACCGACGGAAGCGGGAGAACGTGTTGTCCCATCGCGCGATGATATTTTGTCCGAGTTGCAGGGCTGGCTGGACCGCATGAACGCCAACCTTAGCTTGCGTCTTAAGACCGTACGAGCTCAACTCGATGGATTCGCGAGCCGCCCTGTTTTGACTCGTCCGGAGCAGCGACTCGTCGATCTAACTCAACAAGTCGACGATTTATCGGAGCGAATACTGCGGGCCATCAACTTACAGATCGGACAGGGCAAAGAACAACTGACTCATTACGCCAGTCAACTCGAGGCACTCAGTCCGTTAGCGGTACTTGGCCGCGGCTATAGTTTGACTCAACTTGCGGAAGACGACACCTTGGTTCGCAGCAGCAGCCAACTTCGTGACGGTGACAAGATTCGATCTCGTCTCAGTCAGGGTACCGTGATCAGCCAGGTCTTAGAGATCGAGGAAGACGAAGTCTGACCTATGAACAAAAAGCCCACGACTCCCAAAACAAAAGCACCCAAAAGCTCGAAGAAGGAACTGAGTTTCGAAGATTCATTAAAAGAGCTGCAAAAGATCGTGCAACAGCTTGAACAGGGCGATTTAGGACTCTCTGAGTCACTCGATTCCTATGAGTCCGGAGTTCAACATCTGAAGCAATGTTATCGCCAATTGGCCAAGGCAGAGCAGAAGGTTGAGCTGCTTCGGGAAGTGGCCGAGGACGGCAGCTCCCTTACGGAACCCTTCGAGGAAGATTCGATGTCTTTGGAGGAAAAAGCGGCTGCCCGAGGGGCCCGCCGCACTCGCAAACCCCGATCGACCAAAGCCAAACCCCGTTCGGCCAAGGCCCAAAAGTCGGACGAGGAGGCAGGCGATCACGTGGACGATTCCCCAGGCCTTTTCTAAAATACGGGACACAAAATCGTCTGGCTGGCAAACTGATGCCGGACGGGAATCCCTGAAAAGAGATCCCCCCAGTGCACCAAGCCAGGAGGCTTGCTCCAAGGAAGAAGAGGTTCGATGAGCTGATGATGGATGCAACGACGGCTGAATTCCTGAAATACGCCGCCGAAATACGCGAGGAGGTCAACGAACAACTCGCCACTTACGCCACTTTTGGGGATGGTTGTCCCGAGCGGCTTGAGGCAGCGATTCGCCACAGTTTGATGGCTCCGTGCAAGCGTTTGCGCCCACTGCTTGTGTTATCTGCGGCGGAAACATGCGGTTCAACGCGTAGGACGGCAATGCCGGCGGCTTGCGCCATTGAGATGGTTCACACCTATTCCCTCGTCCACGACGATTTACCTGCAATGGACGACGACGACCTTCGTCGTGGTCTTCCTAGCTGCCACGCAGCTTTCGACGAAGCGACGGCAATACTCGCCGGGGATGCCCTGTTAACCCGGGCCTTCGAGATTATTGCCAGAGACCAAAAACCAACCTCGACTGCAATCCAATGCGTTACCGAACTTGCTCGAGCAGCCGGATCCTGTGGCATGGTTGGCGGACAAGCGGATGATTTGGCAGCTGAATTCCAAGCGGGTGACGTCGAATTTTTGACGAGCATTCACCGCCGCAAAACGGGAGCGATGTTAACCTGCTGCTTACGTCTTGGTGCAATATCCGCGGGCGGAACCAGTGCACAAATAGAGTCACTCACTACTTATGGTGGTAAATTAGGCCTAGCGTTTCAGATCGTTGACGATTTATTGGACATCACCGGCGCTGAAGCACAGATCGGGAAAAAAACGAATCAGGATACCGAGCATGGTAAACTGACGTTCCCAAGCATTTTGGGGATCGAGGAGAGTCGGCAGAGAGCTGAAAAACTCATCGAAGAGGCGATTGCCTCTCTAAATTCGTTTGGATCGCGAGCGTCGAATTTGGAAGCTCTTGCTCATTACGTCCTAAACAGGAATCATTAGGTTGATGGAAAAGCTACTTCCGAAAATTCAATCGGCACAAGATCTACAGCAACTCTCGCTGGTAGAGCTCAACGAGCTGGCAGTTGAGATCCGAGAAGTACTCTGTAATCTCGTCGCTGACCGAACGGCGCACTTTGCATCGAACCTGGGCGTGGTCGAGCTTTGTGTCTCGCTGCACTCGATATTCGATTTCCGAAGAGACCGACTGATCTGGGACACCGGACACCAAATCTATCCCCACAAACTTGTGACGGGTCGTTACAACCGCTTCGATACAATGAGGACCCGTGGTGGCTTGATGGGTTATCCGAATCCTCATGAAAGCGAGTATGACCTGTTTATGACGGGACACGCTGGCTGCAGCGTATCCACTGCATTAGGCCTTCGTAGCGGCGACGAGTTGATGGGGGAGAGTGATCGTCACTCGGTTGCGGTCATCGGAGATGGCGCTTTTCCATCCGGCATCGTTTTCGAAGCGATGAATAACGCGAGCATCACGAAAAAGAAATTGCTCGTCGTCCTCAACGACAACATGATGTCCATCTGCCCCCGGGTCGGTGGCGTTGCGAACTATCTTGACCGTTTGCGAACCAATCCGTTCTACACGGGCTTGAAATCTGAGATCGTTCGCGTGCTCAACAAAGTCCCCGTCTTCGGCGACCCCGCCGAACGTTTCCTGGCTCAGCTGAAAGAAGGGGTCAAGGCGGGACTGCATGGCGGAATGCTCTTCGAGGAACTTGGCTTCAATTACATCGGCCCGATTGATGGTCACAACATCCCGCTGCTTCGCAAGTATCTCAACATGGTACGAGAAGTACCGGGACCGGTTTTGCTGCACGTGGTGACCGACAAGGGACACGGATTCAAACCTGCCGAGGAAGATCCGGTATTCTTCCACACGCCTCCCGCGTTCCGACGTGAAAACGGACAGGCCATTCCAAATCCAAGCTCCGGCGGCCCGGCCTATACCAACGTCGCCAGTCAAGCCATTCACGAACAAATGAAGGCAAACCCGCAAGTGACCGTGCTCACCGCTGCGATGTGCCAGGGCAATAAGCTGGAGACTGTACGAGACGATCTACCCGATCGATTCTTCGATGTCGGTATCTGTGAAGCCCATGCGGTTGCCTTCGCCGCTGGACAGGCCAAGGCTGGCATGCGACCAATCGTCGACATCTACAGCACTTTCCTGCAACGTAGTTACGATCAAATCTTTCAGGAAGTGGCGCTGCAGAACCTTCCTGTAACATTCATGTTGGATCGATCAGGCTTGACCGGCCCCGATGGCCCGACTCATCACGGTGTGTTCGACCTGAGCTACATGCGGATTTTCCCGAATATGGTGGTCATGGCACCGGGCGATGCTTACGATCTCGAAGGCATGCTGGAATTCTCGCTACAACACGACGCCCCCTGTTCGTTGCGGTATCCCAAGACAAAAGCATCTCGCATCGAAAGAAGTCGCAGCCCCATCGAACTCGGTGCCGCCGAGATCATCGAATGGGGCGAAGATGGTGTCATTCTGTGTGCCGGCACACAGCTAGACGCTTGCCTTGAGGCACGTCGCCAACTGGCGAGCCAGGATCTGGACGTGGGTGTCGTCAACGCTAGATTCGTGAAACCGATCGACCGCGACGTCGTCACACGAGCCCTCCGAGAATGTCCTTTCGTGGTAACCGTTGAGGAAAATGCTCTGATGGGAGGTTTCGGCAGTGCCGTTCTCGAGGTCGCCGCCGACGAAGGCATGGATGCAAGTCATGTAAAGCGTCTCGGGATTCCCGATCAATTCGTTGAACACGGAGATCGATCGGAACTCCTCGAAATGTTACGACTCGATGCCCATGGCATCGCCGAAACCTGTCGTGAAATGACCGGGCAACTCCAGGTTTGATACCGACTGTCGGGGTTTCCCTCGCTGATCACCTAACTTATGATCCGGCATAATGAACCCTGATCGCTCCGATGACCTTCGAGATTCTTCCGCACGGCCACGTGTGATGCTACTGGGGTCCGACCAACCGTCGGTCCAGGAAGCCCTGACTCGAGTGCGGCCTTTGATCGAAAGGCACGCAGAGATTGTCTGCGAAGACTTTACGTTCACGCAGGACCTGAGCCGGGTCGAATCGGACTTGGCCGTGGTACTCGGTGGCGACGGATCGATTCTGCGTTCGGCCCGTCAGATGGGACCTCACCAAAGACCCGTTGTGGGAGTCAATCTTGGCAAGCTAGGTTTCCTGGCAGATCTGTCAGTCGAAAAACTGTTGTCCGTCTTCGCGGACGTATGTGCGGGCAACTGCACGATCGTTGAACATCTGATGCTGAGCTGTTCGGTCATCGGAAAAGATGGACAGGTGCTAGCAGAACGATTAGGACTCAACGAAGCTGCCGTACTAGGCGGACCTCCCTACTCGATCATGAACGTTGATCTTTACGTTGACGCAGAATTGGTGACGACTTATAGTTGCGACGGCTTGATCATCAGTACACCTGTCGGTTCGACAGCACACAGTCTGTCGGCAGGTGGCCCGATCTTGCGGAAGAACCTGCAGGCGTTTGTGGTGTCGCCGATAAGTCCACATACCTTGACGGTTCGCCCTGTTGTTGACACGGCTGACCGTGTTTACGAGATGGTTGTCCAGGAGCCGCATGTCGACACCGCCGTCGTTGTCGACGGAGAGACGCTCCATAATTTGACGCCCAACGATCATGTTGTTGTTCGGCGAGCTGAACCGCAATTCAAGCTCGTTGAAGTCACTGGGCATAATGACTACCGGACTTTGCGCAAAAAGCTTGGTTGGGGTGGGCGAATCCAACAGATGGAGCGTGATTAAAACCGGTCTACTTTGCACGGATGCATAAAATGAAGCCTATCAACTGCACTCTCGTTTTTACGATGACTCTTTGGGGCGCTGTCGGCACCTTCTCGACTGTCGCTGAGGAATCTCTGACGCAGGAACTTCGCGAAGCGAAGAAAGACCTAACGGAAGAGAGCCATCTGCTGGAATACAAGTATGAGCCCGGCGAAGTTCTCACTTACACGATCGAGCATCTTGCGACGATTGACACCACCATCTCGGGCAACAATCAAAAAACAAAGCTGCGGACTAAATCGACGCGTTCGCTTCATGTCAAAGATGTCAACGATAAAGGGCACGCGGAATTTGTTCACATCGTCGACGCTGTCGACATGTGGTCCGAAGTTGCCGGTCGCGAGCCAGTCCGCTTCAACAGCGAAACCGATGAAGAACCGCCGATCGAATTTGGCGAGGTCAAAAAAACGATTGGGATTCCGTTGAGCACGATCACCATGGATCGTTCGGGCCGAATTGTGAATCGCGTGAACAACGTGGTCCATCCAGAATTCGGACTCGGCGGACTCTCAATTCCCCTCCCGCAAAAAGAGGTGAAGGTCGGTTACCAATGGGCCCAACCCCTGGAGCTGAAGGTTCGCCTTGAAAGTAACCGCATCAAGTCGATCAAAACACGACAGGTCTATCGATTGGAAAAAGTTGAGACAGGCGTTGCGACCATCTCCGTCAAAACGGAAGTCCTGACTCCCATCAACAGCCCGCGTGTAAAATCTCAATTGGTCCAACGCATTTCGAAGGGTCAATTACGATTTGATGTGGACGCCGGACGCCTACTCTCGAAACAACTTGACTGGGACGAAAATGTCCTGGGATTCAACGGTCCTGAAAGCAACATGAAGTATCTCGCCCGCTCAACCGAATCGCTCGAAGATCGCCAGGCGACGGCACGCAAAGATAGCGATGCCCAAACCGAGTAACTTTTTGAGCAAAGTCGGGCAGACAATGCTACAATCGACAGCATGTCTACACATCTGCCGCATCGCTCTGTCGTTTGGATCCAAGCTCTCACTATTGCCTGGATTCTGGTGGTTCTGACAACTTCCTATCGGGTTACGTTCGCCGCGGAGCCTGACTATGCGAGTGAATTGCCTCGCATCAAACCTCTCTCACCCAAGGCGGCTCTCGACTCGTTCCGCATCCAACCTGGTTTTCGTATCGAACAGGTCGCCTGCGAACCGATGGTGACGGATCCGATCGCCATGGCATTCGACGAACAAGGGCGATTATTCGTCGTCGAAATGCGAGGCTACTCGGAAGACGAGAATCTGAATCTGGGTCGAATTCGCAGACTGACCGACAAGGATGGTGACGGAGTTTTTGATCACGCGACGACGTATGTCGATCAATTATCCTGGCCGACGGCCATCGCATGCTATAACGGTGGCGTTTACGTGGGCGTTGCCCCGGACATCCGATACTATCGAGATCAAGATGACGACGGCCGCGCCGATGAAGAGAGAATTGTCTATTCGGGATTTGGGCGAGGCAATGTCCAAGGTCTCTTGAATTCGTTTCACTGGAACTTAGATCACCAACTCTATGGTGCCACCAGTAGTTCCGGCGCCACGCTCGATACCCCCAATGGCCAAAAGCTTTCGTTACGAGGTCGGGATTTTGCGTTCGATCCTAAGACGGAAGCGATGATTCCCGTGAGCGGCGGTGCACAACATGGTTTATCAATCAACGGCTGGGGCGAGCGGTTCGTCTGCTCGAATAGCGATCACCTGCAATATGTGGTTTTTGACGATCGTTACCTGATACGAAACCCGTTCCTCGCCGCCCCATCACCACGCATCAGCATCGCCACGGATGGTCCACAAGCACCGGTGTTCCGGCAAAGTCCGATAGAGCCTTGGAGAATTGTCCGGACTCGCCTTCGGGTCGCCGGTGAAGTGCCCGGGCCTGTCGAGGGCGGTGGGACTCCCGCTGGATACTTCACGGGTGCAACGGGGGTGACGATCTACCGGGGCAATGCCTGGCCTCATGAAGACTACCAACTCGCCTACGTATGTGACGTTGGCAGCAATCTGGTGCATCGCAAGCGTCTCCACAGGCAAGGTCTCCGATATTCGGGATCACGCATCGACGAGGGCGACGAATTCCTGACTTCAACCGACATCTGGTTTCGCCCCGTCCAACTGGCGAATGCTCCCGATGGAACGCTCTACATCGCCGACATGTATCGCGAGGTAATTGAGCATCCCGCATCGTTGCCACCGATCATCAAAAAGCATCTCGATCTCACAAGCGGTCGGGACCGGGGACGTATCTACCGCATCGTTCCGGACAATTTCCAACAGCCTGCCCTGCCAAAACTTCACGAGGCTTCGGCGCGTGAACTCGTCGCAACGCTGGATCATGCCAACGACTGGCATCGTGAGACAGCGGCAAGACTGCTGTACGAACGAGGTTGGCAGCAAGCGGAAGAAGATTTGCAAAAGCTGGTTCGGCAAGGAAAACATCCGGAAGCGCGGATTCGAGCATTGCGGGCTCTGCAGGCAGCGGATGCTTTGCCGGATTCATTACTACTGACGGCATTGAAGGATTCACACGAACAAGTTCGTCGCCATACGATTGAGTGCGCCGAATCTCAACTTGACTCACCTGCAATCCGAGAGCACCTCGCGGCGATGGTTCAGGACGAATCAATGCCCGTCCGATTTCAACTCGCCTTTAGCCTCGGCGGCCTCGATTTGAAAGATCGCCTTGGACCTTTAGTGGATCTCGCCCTCGACCGCCCTAACGATCTCTACCTTGACCTTGCCATCCAAAGTTCACTCGCATCGGGTGCCGGTCCAGCATTAATTCAAATCGTCGAATCGCCATCGCCATCGGCAAATCTTGTCAGTCGCCTGGCAAGACAGATCAGCCAGCAGCAAGACAAACAAGATCTTCAGGACTTGGCGGGGTGGTTGCAAAACTTGCCCCCCGATCGTTGGCGTGCTGCGACAACCGTTCTGACCTCGCTTCGCCCTCAACCCAAATCCGAGTTGCAACGGGCCATGAATCGAGAGCCTTGGAAGTCGGCGAGACGTGATGTGCTGGACAGAGCTCATCAATTACTTGACGATCATCAACCGTCAGCCTCCGACGACAAAACAAGCTCGCAACTCACTCTCGCGATTCGCGCTCTCACACTCGGTGATGCTGAAAGAGAAATACCGAGGCTCCGTCGCTTGCTCTCGCCCACCGAATCTTCGTCGCTGCAACAGTTGAGTCTCCAGGTAATGGGACAATTCACGTCGAATCAGGTCGCTGAAGCATTAATAGATGAGTGGCCGCAATTGACACCACAGCGACGACGCAGCGCGTTCGACACCATCGTTTCGCGTCCCGCTTGGCAGGACGTTTTGTTAACGGCTATCGAATCGGAAAGAATCTCTGCGATCGAATTAGATTTTTCAAAATGGAAGTCGATCGTCCCCGACGGATCCGCGACACAACAACGGATCGAGCGATTGGCCACTTCCTTGAACCCCGACCGTGAGCGAATCCTCGAAGAGTATCGTATCGTTCTGGAAACGAAGGGCGATGTGACCGCTGGTGCGGAAGTCTTCAAGAAGAATTGCTCGAGCTGCCACCGCGTTGGTGATGTTGGCTATGAACTAGGGCCGAATCTGGCTGCCATGCGAAATCGTGGACCAGACGCAATCCTGACCAATGTGCTGGTTCCAAATCGTGAAGTAAATCCGCAATACATGAATTACATCGCAACGACTTCAGACGGACGAGTAATCTCAGGCATGCTAACCAGTGAAACAGGATCATCGATTACCCTGCGGAGCGATAACCAGAATGCTCACACGTTGACTCGCGCGGAAATCGAAGAGTTGCGGAGTACGGGAAAATCCATCATGCCGGAGGGGCTTGAGGCACAAATCGACAAGGCGGCGATGACCAACCTGCTTTCATTCCTCATGCAATCGGAATAACTCATGAAGACGTCGATCGGATCGAAAAGTCACCTTAGCGACTGGATGACGCTATGGACTTCGGGACTTCTATTATTGATGATCACTGGGTCCACCTTCGCGTCAGACGGATGGAAGGCAGGAGTTGCCTCAGCCAACATTACTCCGAATGAACCGATCTGGATGGCGGGCTACGCTTCCCGCGACCGACCCGCCGAGGGCAAGCTCACGGATCTCTGGGCCAAAGCCCTGGTTCTCGAGGATACGACAGGCAAGCAGGTCGTCATCATCACGTTAGATCTGATCGGAGTCGACCGAGACTTTTCAACGCGACTCTGCAAAAAGCTCAGCGATCAATTTGGTTTTCCGCGTGATTCGATCGCGATCTGTTGTTCTCACACGCACACCGGCCCCGTGGTCGGTTACAACCTGCGGCCGATGCACTTCGAAGCGATCGCCCCCACCGATCGCCAGAAGATTCTAAAATATGCTGAAAGCACCTCGCAAAAAATTATCGACGTGGTCGATCGCGCGCGGCGTGAAATACAGCCGGCATCGCTCACTTGGTCCGTCGGCACGACAGATTTTGCCGTCAATCGACGTAACAACCCGGAGAACAAGGTGCCCCAACTTCGACAGGCTGGTCAGCTTGTCGGTCCAATCGACCATGCGGTCCCTGTCTTGGCCGTGCGCAAGAATGACAAACTCAAGGCCGTCCTTTTCGGCTATGCCTGCCACGCAACTGTCTTGAGCTCTTTTGAATGGTCGGGCGATTACCCGGGATTTGCACAAATCGAAATCGAACAGGCCATTCCAGACTGCACAGCGATGTTCTGGGCGGGCTGCGGCGCCGACCAGAATCCATTACCACGCCGTTCGGTTGAGCTTGCCAAAAATTACGGACGACAACTCGGACAAACCGTGCTCGCGGAACTCAAGGAACCGATGCAACCGATCACCGGCAAGCTTCATTCACAATACTCCGAAATTGCCCTGCCTTTCGATGACCTTCCCGATGAAGCAGATTTACAGAAAGATGTTGACGGCAAAGACATCTACCGTTCGATGCGGGCCAAAGTGTTGCTGCGGCAGATCCAATCTGGAAAACCGCTTTCCAAGACCTATCCCTACCCGATTCAAACGTGGCGAATTGGTGACGAGATCCCCATGGTCTTTCTAGGTGGCGAAGTCGTTGTCGACTTTGCCATCAAGACGAAGTCGCTGAATGACAAGGCATGGGTTGCTGGTTATGCCAACGACGTCATGGCCTACATTCCGTCTCGACGTATCTGGCTCGAGGGCGGATACGAGGGAGAGAGCGCGATGGTCTATTATGGATTGCCCACGCGTTGGGATGCTTCTGTCGAACAGTTGATCATGGCTGAAATCCGAAAACAACTCACTCCATAATCCAGCCGATGCCCGACCGTCACAAGGCAATTCCATTTCTCAGCTGATCGCTCTGCAATCGTAAGGGAGTGCGATTCTGGCAGTTCCCATTTCGCGATAGAATGGGAGATCAGGATCGGACAGCTTTGATCGTTGCGGAGTGTCCATTCACAACGCGGTCGCTGACCGCCCCCGGAACCCGGAAAGAACTTCGCCTCAGATGTCTCATAGAAGCTCATTATCGAGCCATTTTGGCGAGACCGGCTTGGCCCTGCTGATCGTTGCGATTTCCATCTTCACGGCTTTCTGGATTTCTCCACCGGCAACGGATGAGCTCTTACGAAATACGTTACTCCTTGCCGGGTTGGTGATCCTGAGCAGTGTCCCAGTCGGAATCGTCTTGGCAGTCCTGCTCTATGGCACTGATCTCCCTGGTCGTCATTTCTTTCGCATGATTCTCATCGTCATGCTTTTTATGCCAGCCTATTTACAGGTTGCAGGTTGGAATGCTGGCTTTGGTCTGCAAGGATGGTTTTCGCGTGTCGTTCTGCTGTCAGAGGCAACGGCGCCGCTTGAAGAATGGCGAGGTGCGGTCTTTTTACATGCTGTGATCGCCCTTCCCTGGGTCACCTTAATTCTGGGGACTGGCCTCAGCCGTATCCCCAAACACCTGACTGAACAAACGCTTCTCGAAGCTCGTCCCCTACGAGCATTTCTAGATACAGTTCTGCCGTTGATGGTTCCCTACCTGATCGCCGCCGCGATGTGGATTCTTGTCACGACCGGAAGCGAAATCACGATCACAGATGTTTATCAGGTACGGACTTTCGCGGAAGAGATCTATACGGGCTTCGCGCTCGGAGACAATCTGACTGAATCCCAATCGCGCACCTTACCGGGTGTGCTATTGATCGCTGGTCTTTCAGCAGCCGCATTAGTCGCCTGTCAATCGTTGACGAAATCGATTCAGCCGACCCGATTGACACCCGACTGGACCTATCCGCTCGGCAAGGCACGTTGGTGGATGGGGATGTTGATTGTATTGACGACAATGGTGCTCATCGCCCTTCCAATCGGCAACCTGTTGTACAAGGCCGGAATCGAGGTGCAACAAACGGGCGAGACACGGATACGAATCTGGAGTGTGTTCAAGTGCATTCGAATCGTTGCCGAAAGCCCTGGACAATTTGCGGAAGAATTTGGCTGGTCCACTGCTCTCGGGCAACTCACGGCCTTGTCGGTGTTGGCGATCAGTGTGCCATTAGCGTGGTTCTCTCAGAGCTGGCGTACGATTCGTATGATCTGCTGGGCTGCAGTGTTACTGGGGCTGGCAATCCCAGGGCCGATTCTGGCGTTAGGACTCGGCCGGCTTTTTAATCAACCCGATTCGGACTGGCTTTTTCACCTGTACGACCGCACGCTCGTGCTACCCTGGCTGGCACTTGGCATCAAGACGTTCCCCTATGCATTCCTGCTGGCAATCTTCGCAGTTCGTCAGATTCCAGAGCGCATCCTGGAGGCAGCTTCTCTGGACGGGGCGGGTCGGATTCGTCAATTGCTCGCCGTGGTGATACCGCAGATTCTCATGTTCATGGCAAGTCTCTGGATCTTGGCATTTGCCATTTCGGTTGGCGACCTTTCCACCAGCATCCTTGCAGTTCCCCCTGGAGTCACCACGGTCGCAATTCGGGTTTTCAATCTCGTCCATTATGGGGTAGAAGACCAACTTGCCGGACTATGCCTTTTATCGGTCGCTGGATTCGCTGGAATCGCCGGCTTTGGAATCTGGTTGGCAAGTATCGGAAGCGATAGTCACCGATGAGAGTATAATGGAATAAGATCACGAGAATTTACAAACTCGTCATTCACAAACCAGGTCGACTCAATTGAATCAATTCGATAGGGACGCGGCATTGCAACAGACTCGACAAAGATGGCGTTGGTTTCTGGTAGCTTTTGCGTTCGTCACCAATGCATCCTCGGTATTCGGCATTGAAACGGTAACGGTCTCTCGTGACGGCGAGCAACAAGAATTATCGGGCCGGATACTCGTCGAAGCTCAAGATGGTGGTCTGCTGTTGGAAACACCCGAACAGATCATCTGGACGATCATGCCGGAGGAGATTGTTTCTCGTCGATCCGATGACGCAAGTTTCGAGCTAGCAGACCGTAAACAATTGACCGCACTCACGCTTCGCGAACTTCCGCCGGGCTTCAACGTTCACAACACTGCTCATTATGTAATCTGTTACAACACGTCAAAAGCTTACGCTCAATGGTGTGGTGCGTTATATGAACGACTGCATCGAGCCTTCCTTAATTTTTGGAAAGGCCACGGTATTGAGTTAACGGCCAACGAGCCGCTTGTGGCAGTGGTCTTTCGTGACAAGGCAGGCTACCGCGCTTACAGCCAGCCGGAGCTAGGAGAAGCGACGAATTCGATCATCGGCTATTACAGCCTCAAGTCGAATCGCATTGTCTCGTACGATTTAACCGGCCTTGAACAATTGCGTGCGCCGGGAGATCGAACGGGCACGATGGCCCATATCAGCCAGATGCTTCGACGACCCCAAGCAGAACGAACCGTCGCAACAATCATCCATGAAGCAACCCATCAAATCGCTTTCAACAGCGGTCTTCAACGTCGGTTTGCGGACAATCCTCTTTGGCTCAGTGAAGGCCTTGCGATCTACTTTGAGTCTCCGGATCTGAAGAGTCGGAAAGGCTGGCGACGAATTGGCGCTGTCAATCAATTCCGACTTCGCCAGATGAGGAGCTACCTTCAAAAACGTCCTGCTGGATCACTCACTTCTCTGATCGTCGATGACCAGCGATTCCGTGATTCTCGTCTGGCGAATCATGCCTATGCTGAATCCTGGTCTCTCTGCTACCATTTGATCCGCACCCGCCCGCAGGAATTCAAGGCATATCTGGAAAAGATTGGTCAAAAACCTCCACTGGAGCCGACCGATCCCGAAGCACGACTTGCCGAATTCAAAGCTGCTTTTGGTGATGACATCGGTTTGCTGGACAAAGAATTCGTCAAGGCAATTCAACAGTGGCGATAACTGACGCCGCCCATTGAGTACGACTGTCCGGTATTCGAAGCCGCAACAACGGGTGAAAAGCTGGAATCTGAACGGCTAAATCAGTATGATTCTAGTTGCAGACCTGCCCCAACTATTCCCGCCACAGGCGATGCTTCAAGGAGCTTTATCCATGAGTAATCATGATTCGAAATCCTCCCCCTCCCCCTCACGCCGTCAATTCATCCGGAACACGTCTACCGGCTTAGCCGCGGGCGCAGTGGTGGGATCACTGGCACGGCCTCAATTGGTGCATGCGGCTGGCGACGAAACGATCAAGGTTGGACTCGTTGGTTGTGGTGGCCGCGGTAGTGGGGCAGCCATTAATGCGATGCACGCTGATGAAAACATGAAGCTGACCGCGATGGCTGATTTGTTTGATGATCGCCTCCAAAGAAGCCGTCGCAATATCCGTACTGCCGCTGAAGGCGAGGACATGGGGCAAAAGTTCGACGTCAAGGATGAACATTGCTTNAGCGGTTTCGACGCCTACCAAAAGGTCATGGAGACCGATGTGGATGTCGTCATCCTGGCATCGACTCCCCATTTTCGACCTCGCCACCTCGAGGCAGCAATCGACGCGGGAAAACANGTTTTCTGTGAAAAGCCCGTGGCGGTTGACGGCCCTGGCGTACGACGTGTCTTGGAATCAGCTCGCAAGGCAAAAGAGAAGAACTTGAGCATTGTTTCCGGACTCTGCTGGCGATATGACCTAGGCGTACGCGAAACGGTCCAACGCATCATGGATGGAGCGATCGGTGACATCGTCGCGATTCACACCAATTATCTGGCGGGCACACTGTGGCATCGTGGTCGCAAGCCAGAGTGGTCCGAAATGGAATACCAGATTCGCAACTGGCTGTATTTCACCTGGCTGTCTGGAGACCATATTGTCGAACAACACATCCACAGCCTCGACAAAGCCGTGTGGCTCATGAACGACCAATTGCCGACTCGTTGCTTTGGCCTTGGCGGTCGTCAGGTCCGTACGGATGAGAAGTGGGGCAACATCTACGACCATCACGCCGTTTGCTATGAATTTGAAAAGGGCCCTAAAGTCTTTTCGTACACACGGCAGATGAGCAACTGCGAAAACAACGTCGACGACTATATCCTGGGAACTCGAGGCAAGGCCGCCTTGCTGAGTTTTTCAATCGATAGCGAAGGCAATCAGTGGAAATATGATGGCCCACGACCGAGCATGTACGACGTCGAACACAAAGAGCTTTTCGCAGGAATCCGCAGCGGGGACATCATCAACAACGGCAATTACATGGCGATGAGTACCCTGATGGCAATCATGGGCCGTATGGCATGCTACACGGGTGAAGTCATCCACGGCGACAAGGCGATGAATTCGACGGAAGATCTAACGCCAGAGAGGTATGAATTTGGCGACGTCGTCGTTCCCGAAGTTGCGATGCCCGGAGTTAGCCGATTTTCCTAAGTGAATCAGGCGTGCAGTGAATCAGGCCCGCAAAACACGTTCCAGCCGTGAGAGCACATCTTCTACTTTGCACTCGCGGCGCGTGCCTTGCATTTGCTCGCCCTGGACCACCCAATCATCGACTTTGTTTTGGGCCGAGACGACTGTGCTGTGACTTCGGCGACCGAAGAATTCACTGATTTCGGTCAGAGCAGCCCGCGTATGCTTTCTCGCCAACCACATCGCCAACATGCGCGGGTGACTGACATGCCGGGAACGACTGTCGGATTTCAACATCTCGGGTGGAATGTCGAATTCGTCACAAACAACCCGCTGAATGTCATTGAGTCGAACGACGGAATAGGCTTCAGGAAAAAGCTCCTCGATTACACGGTTTGCCAAATCAATCGTGATCGGCTGCCCAAGAGCCTGCCCGGTAACCGATAATCGGTTCAGTACCCCGACGAGTTGCCGTGCATCCCCCGGCACTCGCTCTGCGATGTATTCGAGTACCTCTGGTGAGACCGTGGTTTTTCTCTTAGCCGCCAGCTGCTCCAGAATCTCCAATCTTGTTTCGATCCCGAAGGGTTCCACCCCACAAATCAGACCACCTGAAATTCGGGTGATCAATTCCGGACCAAGATTCTGCAGTTCGGCCGGCGCCCGATCTGAGGCCAATACCATCTGATTCGAATCGCGGAACAATGCATCCATCGTGTGCAACAGCTCATTGATGGTGGCCTGCTTGCCCACGAAGAACTGTAGATCGTCAATGATCAACATATCCACGGCACGATACTTCTGCCGAAAACTGGGCAATCCGCCTCCTCGTAATGCCTGCAGAAAGTAGGTCGTGAATTGTTCGGCCGAAAGATAGACAACACGGCGTCCACCCTGGCGACGCACTGAAGTCCACATGCCTTCGAGCAAATGCGTCTTACCAACCCCGGTCGGACCGTGAATCAATAACGGCGTCATTTCACCGGGCCGATCCAAGACTAATTTTGCCGACTCATAGGCGAGCTGATTCGAGGGACCCACAATGAGAGAATCGAGGCTGGAAAAACGTCGGCCAGCAAGCCGCGGTCGCTGAGCCTGCGAGGGTCGCGCCGCAGCAAGTTGACTCCTCCCTGCGGATGGGCCCCCAGCAGAGCGATTCGCTGCGAGAGAAATCGTTGAGGGTTCCGATGATGGTCCATCGGACGCAGATGCATTCTGGGGCGTTGAAGGCTCGTCGTGAAGCTCTGCGTTAATCGCAAATTCCACGATCGCTTCCCCCCCAAGCAACTCACGCGTGACGGACTCGAGGTCAGACAAGTGATTTTTTCGCAGCCGTTCCAAGCGGAAGGCTGAATTCGCCTCAACGATCACTGAATTATCGCGATTGGAGATACGAATCGAGGGTCCGAACCAAAGTTCGAATCTTTCAGTCCCCAGTCGATCCACAAGTCGCGAACGAATTGCGGACACGATCTCCCTATCGCGATTGATCACGTCCTGTATTTCCTCTAGCTGCGCGCACCTTCGGTGTCTGAACTACCGAATTTTTCGCGCACCACCGGCCAATCAAGCCGGCAATCTAAATTATATAGATAAGNCATCTTGGCTGGCCAGCCTCGACACCCATTTGAATAGTTTGTTACGTCCGAGTGACCGATTTTACTTTTGAGAATCACGCTGTCAAACCATTGACAGCACGTAAGCGAATCCTTTTTCAAATTCACCGTTGGAAGGCGCTCATTCTTCGGGAAAAATCGATCCAACATTTTTGGCGAAAAGCGTCTGCCAAGAGTGACATAGGTGGAAAACTTTTCGCTAACCTGAGCCATTGCCAGACCGCTGTTCGAATTCAAGGAATTGATGGCTGTGCAAAAACTCTTTATTCGCAGTGCCTTACGAACAATTTACTCGAAGTGACCGATTGAAAACCACTGTCAGTATAGATCTGCAGGGCTGGCTGGTTGATTTGATCAACCCAAGCGGTCACCAAACGAGCATGAAGTGACGCGAGTTCACGAATCCGCTGAAGGATTCGTTTTCCCAACTGCCGGCCTCGAAATTCAGGCAAAACACCCAAATAAACGATTTCCACAGGCAGTCCTGCGGCAATGCAGAAATTGAGAATCACACAACCAATCAATTCACCTTCATGCTCCACGAGATACCAATGATTTCGGTTACCTTCACATCGGACCGAGTATTCCTCGAATAAATCTGCACTGCTCCTCGGATCTTCGAGCAACAAACAATCCACGGCGTCAACCATCGTGGCAACTACGGTGCTCTGCAGAAGCCTGTCATCTTTGGCAAAAATTAATTCGACGGTCGGTTCAGCACTTGCTTCCTCTTTCACCACCTGCGGCAAGGCGGCGAGCAGGTCAATATTGGCAATGAGGCGAAACTGTTGGGTCAGGACAGCTTGCGCCCAGGCATGGTCTTCGGAGGCGATGAGAGCCTGGGCAAAATAGAGATCATCAATCGATTCCAGCCGATCGATAAGCAACTGTACCAACTGATTTCGAGTCTCGGTCAGTAAGCTTTCGTCAGCCTCGGGCAAGACGAGATCGACAACACGGCCAGCGGGCGGGCTGAGGCCGGCTACAGCAAGAATCTGCGTTCCTTTTCGAGCCCAGACCCAATCAGCGTGAGCGGTCGTTCCGTCGTGACCTCGCGACAGAAAGAGAATGGCGGCTTCCCGCTGTTCTGTCGGAACGTGTTCCACAGTCAAGGTCGACATCCGACAAGACCGCCTGGTGGTGAAAAGCTGGTGGTGAAAAGCTGGTGGTGAAAAGCTGGTGGTGAAAAGCTGGTGTGCGACCTTAACGATTCGGGAAGAAGCGTAAAGCGAGCTATTAGATCATATTGGCTCGTTGCAATTCAAACAGCTGCTGCAACTTATCTTTACTTAACACGGCGCCATCTTGTGGAAAATTCAATTCGAGTTCAATTTCAAACCGAGTCACCGGCCCCAGTTCATCTTGATAAGAGGGTTCAACCTTCACCTGCATGATGCCGATGGGGNATTCCCCATGAAAGGCAAGGTAGGTAACGGGCCCGATTGTTTGATATTGCTTGAGCCCGAAACGTTGTTGCACCAGGTTTGCGACCTGACGGTAATCGGCGGTAAACCCATGCAGCTGAATGCGTTCGCAACGGTGGTGTTCATTGAAATAGTAAGTGATCGAGCCAGCGACATCGTAGGGTTCGGTACCCGTCATGATTGGGACTCGACAAGCGTGTAGCGGATAGGCAGGAATATCCGTCGTTACGTGTCGCCAGTGCATCTGCAACCAGATTTTGGTGATATCGAAACGCAAAAGATCTGCAACGGTTAGCCCTGGTGGACCGGTCGCCCCGGAATCCCCTACTTTTCGTCCGGGTTCACCGTCGAGCTCCGGTAATGGGATATTAGCGGGAGGCGAGTCTGATGTCGGCTGTGTATCTCCGCGGATAAACTGAGTCAACAATTGACGCGGATCACCAGAACCAGAATGCTGGTCAACGAATTCGATAGCGTGATGCACGACGAAGGGCGTGCCCGCAGCGATCCCCAAAACGATCATGAAAAGAATTGTGCGTCCCACGCGAAGCTCCCCCAGCAACCAAAGCGCAATTCACCAGTAAAGGGATCGACTCGGACATGGTGCGAAAATTAGCTTTCGGCCAACCCGCCGCGCAACCCATTTGATCGCCTTGATTGCCGGACTTCGTGCTAACCGTTACATTGCGTGAAGTTTGCCTCGTGGGAAATCTCCGGCCGAGTTTTCCCCGTGACCCGAAAATACCGGGGGATCCATCAAGTGTTCTTGGCTCAAAACGCATCCCAAGAATACGTTTGAAGGTCGCGGCCAATTGTCGGCTCCGACGGATCCTTCATGCGTTCCACCTTTTCTAAGGGGTACCGTCAGCCACACCTGTTCCCTCGAAACAGGGAATCATCCTCACCAACGAGCCGCCCTAAACTGCAAACACCTTCGTCAAATGAGTCAACGAGGCGAGCGTTCGCCTTCGGAAACAGAGAACGCCTAGCTGGAACAACGACCTTGCCAATCGGAATCGACGAATACCGCTGGATGATTGAGGGAGAGGGCAAGTCATGGTTGGCTCGGGCCATGGCCAGTTCTGACCCGATCCATCGCCTCATCCCGCAACTTCGAAAGGCATTGTCGGCTGAACAGACAAGCCTGCTGGTCGAACAGGTGCAGCTGCGCGCACGTGCTGAGCAGAAATTCTCAAACGCTCAATCGATGTACTTTACAGCTGCGTTGCTCGAACAAGCCACGGACGAGCGAGTGGCTCAACTTAAGGCAACCCGTTTCGCGCGCGATACCACCGTTGCCGATATCTGCTGCGGAATTGGCGGGGATCTCATGGCCCTTGCTCAACGCGGGCCAACGCTGGGCGTGGATCGTCAAGAGATCGCCTGTTATCTTGCGACCTCTAACGTGGCCAAAGCGATTCACGACTGCCAAATCCTTGAACAGGACGCACTGACGATTTGCCTCGATGAGATGGATAGCGTCCACATCGACCCTGACCGTCGCGTTGGCGGGCGTCGCTCAATTCGCTTAGAGAATCATGAGCCAGCTCGTGATCAGCTTTTGGAAATGCAACGCCGGTGTGGAAACCTTGCAATCAAGTTAGCTCCGGCAACCGACACGCATGACGACTTTTTCCAGGATGCGGAACTCGAGTGGATCGGCTCACGTCGCGACTGCCGACAATTAATGAGTTGGTTCGGGAATCTGTCCCGAGAGCCAAATCGGCGAACAGCCACCGTGATGAGCGCCACGGAGGAGCATCACTGGGTGGGGGAGATCGAAGAGGCTGACATCACCGAGACCGTAGGAGTATTTCTGGTCGAGCCTCATGCACCAATCTTGGCGGCAGATCTGGCGGGTCATATGGCAAATCGAGAAGGTCTTCAACGATTGATTCCCGGTGGCGGCTATCTGACCACCGACAGGTGGAGTGATTCTCCCTTCTACGATACGTACCGAGTTCAAATGAGCATGGCTTATCGCCCGAAACGAATTCGAGCAGCACTTTCAATTCGCAACATTGGTCAACTGACGGTCAAGACTCGAGGCGTAGTCATATCACCCGATCAGATCCGACGAGAATGCTGTCCGAAAAAGGGCGGCGAATCAGCAGTGCTGTTTGTCTATCGATGGGGCGAGAGGATCATGGCTGTTTTGACGGATCCGAAGTCCGCTGCGATCGATTGAATCGCCACTTCGATTTTGCCATCAAACCGACGGGCCTGCTCTTGAGGATTTCTAGGCTGTCGGAAAGAATGAAGCATCTTTCAACGGTCCCGACCACCTCTTACAGGCTGCAGATGGATCCACACCCTTACAACTGGTTAAGTTTAACCCCATCGCTGGTCGCCATTGCCCTGGCGATGTTAACGCGCAAGGTCGTGCTCTCGATGATGATTGGTATTTTCGCAGGTGCCGTCATCACCAATGGTGGTTCGCCGCTTTATGCGATCGTTGATACGCTGGAAATCCATCTTTGGAAATCGCTCATTGAAGAAGACCGTCTACGTGTTTTTGCCTTCACGATCCTGATGGGATCGATGATCACGGTCGTCCAAAGATCGGGGGGCATGAAGGGACTGATCGCTCAGATTTCTCCCTGGGCCAGTAACCGTCAGCGAGGTCAGATTACGACCTGGTTTCTCGGAATGCTGGTATTCTTTGACGACTATGCAAACACCGTGTTGCTTGGGAAGACCCTCCAACCATTGTCAGACCGTTTGCGTATCAGTCGCGAAAAGCTCGCCTATCTCGTTGATTCAACGGCAGCTCCCGTGGCGGGCCTGGCCATCGTCTCGACGTGGGTTGCGGGTGAGATCAGTTTCGTAGAAGACGGACTGAACGCGTTGCCGATTAACCCCGACGTCAATGCCTTTGCCATTTTCATCAACAGCATCCCCTACCGTTTCTATGTTTTGTTTGCCTTGGTCTTCGTCTTTTTGATTGGCTTTAGCGAACGCGACTTCGGCCCCATGCTGAAGGCGGAGAGAAGGGCTGAATCCGAACCCATCCAATCCCACCAGGAAAGAGACAACAGCGTCATTTCTGGATGGTGGAATGCAGTCGTTCCTATCGTGGGTACCGTGACGGCAGTGGTGATGATCATGATTGAGACCGGAAAGGCCTCACTAGCCGCCGAACACAACTTGGCTGACGTATCACTCTGGCAGGTTTTTGGAGCCGCCGATTCCTACTATGCCTTGTTATGGGGTTCGTTAGCTGGATTGGTGATTACAATCCTGATGGTGTGGTCACAGCGATTGTTGTCTTGGCCAGAGATCGGCGACGCGATGGCGACCGGTGCGAAATTAATGCTGCCAGCCCTGCTCGTGCTGTGGCTGGCATCATGCCTTTCTGCCATGACAGGTAACAGTCCACTGGAATCGATCTCGCCGATGGAATCAGAAAGCTATCCAGCAAAAGGGTATCGGCTTTACACGGGCGAGTACCTGACGGGGCTGATCGCAGGGGATGGACAAAACGGGGAGGCACTCGCTGCCTGGCTTCCCACAATCATCTTTCTCCTCTCTGCTTTAATCTCTTTCTCGACGGGAACCAGTTGGGGCACGATGGCAATCGTAATGCCTATCGCGATTCCACTCGTATATGGAACCATTGCAACGCCCGGATCGACCGAATGGCAACAGAGCCCGATCATGTTAAGTGCGGTTGGCGGAGTGCTCGCCGGTTCGATTTTTGGCGACCATTGCTCCCCAATCTCAGACACCACGGTGCTCTCGTCACAATCATGCAACTGTGATCATTCAGCTCACGTCTTGACACAACTGCCCTATGCGATCGCGGTTGCGATCGTCTCAGTGGTCTTTGGAACGATTCCGATTGGATTCGGCGTGCCGGTGATGTATCTGCTGCCCCTCGGCGTCGCAGGGCTTGTGGCGATTGTTTACCTTCTTGGACGCCGCGCGCAAATTGGCTCGGAAGTCTGAGAAATCGGGGAATAACCGAGATCTCAGCCTTCCTGACCACTCTCTTGACCTCGCTTCGTGACGCAGCTCCACGAGCAAGCTATGATTGTCAGAGAATCCGTAATACACCCCCTATTCTGTCCCCTCGCCTGTCGACCTAAGCTTTTCCATCATGTCACGCATCCAAGGTATTTTCACTCCCAACATCGTTCCTCTCGACTCACATGGCCAGATCCATGAAGGCGAATTGAGGCGGTACGTTGATTGGTTGATCGAGCGCGGAGTCCACGGCCTCTATCCCAACGGATCCACAGGCGAATTCGTACGCTTCAACGCGGAAGAACGTCGACGGATTGTTGAGATCATTGTGGATCAAACCCAAGGTCGTGTCCCGGTTCTGGCCGGAGCCGCGGAAGCCAATGCGAGAGAGACGATTGAAGCCTGCGAACACTATCACAGCTTGGGCGTGCGAGCGGTCGCCATTGTTTCTCCGTTCTATTATCGCTTGAGCAAAGAAGGCGTCTACGCATACTTCAAGGAAATCGCGGATGCTTCGCCGGTTGATATCACGCTCTACAACATCCCAATGTTTGCATCACCCATCGAAGTTGACACGGTCGAACGACTCGCCGGTGAGTGTCCTCGAATTGTTGCGATCAAAGACTCGTCCGGCGACCTGCCGCACATGATGCGAATGATCGCCGCCGTCCGCCCCCATCGAGATGATTTCAGTTTCCTGACTGGCTGGGAGGCCGCCTTAATGCCGATGCTTTTAATCGGTTGTGACGGCGGCACCAATGCAACGAGCGGAATAGTGCCGGAAGTGACTCGACAATTGTTTGACCTCACACAAGCCGGGAAGCTGGACGAAGCGAAGGATCTCCAATATCGATTGCTGCGTCTATTCGACGCGATGCTTTACTCCGCCGAATTCCCCGAAGGCTTTCGTGTCGCGCTAAACCTGAGAGGCATTCGTACGGGACCAGGCAGACAGCCACAATCATCCCTGCAACAGAAGGATCTTTCGGAGCTCAAAGACCAACTCTACGGCCTACTGACAGAACAGGGCTGGGCGCAGGACCTCCCCGATGAGGATCAGATCGCCAAAATCGTTCGACAAGTGCTCCAGGATCTAGAGAGCCAGGGCCTCCAGCCCCGTTAGTTTTTCTTGAGATTTCGTTGCCTGAGCCACCGCGATGCGGTTCTAGCCTTGAAGGGTCGCTGGGCGATTCTGGTCAAATTCGCTAGGATAAGGGTCAGGAGATTCACGCACTATGAAAATCATTCTGGCAAGTCCACGCGGATTCTGTGCCGGCGTTAACATGGCGGTCGAAAGCCTCGAACTAGCAATCGAATCTTTTGGACCCCCAGTTTATGTCTATCACGAGATCGTTCACAACAAGTACGTGGTCGAATCGTTTCGCAACAAGGGTGCAGTCTTCGTCGACGAATTATCCGAAGTTCCCGAGGGCTCGAATCTGCTGTTCTCCGCACACGGTGTCTCCCCTCAGATCCGCAAGGTTGCAAAAGAACGTCAGATTTTCGCGATCGATGCAACTTGTCCGCTGGTAACCAAGGTGCACCTCGAAGCGATTCGCTTCGCGAAAGAGGGCAAGACGATCATCCTCATCGGACACGAAGGACACGACGAAGTCATTGGGACGATGGGCGAAGCTCCTCATGCCATCAAACTCGTGGAATCTCCAGAGGATGTAGATAAACTCGAAATCGATAATGAGAATGAACTGGCTTTTTTGACACAGACAACGCTCTCAGTCGATGACGCTAACCGCATCATCAAACGCCTTCGTCACCGTTTCCCGAATATCAAGTCCCCTCCAAAAGGAGACATCTGCTACGCGACCCAAAACCGGCAAGAGGCCGTTCGAGTTCTCGCACAAGAAGTTGATTTAGTAATTGTCCTCGGCAGCCAAAACAGTTCCAATAGCCAAAGATTGCGAGAACTTGGCGCCGAATACGGGATTCCCGCTCATCTTGTAGACGGACCAGATGATCTCCAGGCCGACTGGTTTGAAGGAGTAAATTCAGTGCTTGTGACAGCAGGCGCTAGCGCTCCTGAATCGGTCGTTGAACAAGTCGTCGATTACCTACGAGTTAATTTTGAAGCAACCGTCGAAGTCAAGTCGATCCGTGAGGAGAAAGTGCACTTCCAACTGCCGAAGGAACTGAAGTCGATAGTAGCACGCAGCACGAACTAGCGAGGATCTGACCGTCGAAGCAGCAAATCGCGATCAGGAATCACTCGGCAATCGAATGGTCAATCCGACCCCCTGGCCCACAGCACTGTCGACAAGGATTGAGCCGCCGTGGGAGTCAACAATTCGCCACGCCTTCGACAATCCAAAACCCAATCCGCGTCCAGCTTCACGACCTGAGTAGAAGGGGTCGAACAAATGTCTTCTAACCGCATCACTGATCCCGGGTCCCGTATCTCGAATTTCCAGCAACCAAGCCGCTGTATCGACCAAGTCTGAATCTCCATCGACGCGAACCGTCAACTCGCCTGCACCCGCCATGGCTTCCAACGAGTTATTGCAGATCGCATGCACAGCGACAGCAATCTGATCGATATCGATCGAGACTTTTTTGCCAGGACAGTTAATCTCCACATTGAATCGAACGCCAGCAGGAAGTTCCTGCTGGATCCATTCGACGATTGGAGTCATAAATTCCTGCACCGTTGTTTCGGTCCGTTCAATCGCCGGAGGCTTTGCAAACAACATCATATCCGCAATCATCTCGTGGGCTCGAAACGCCTGACTGTTGATGGTTGCTAAGCTTCGGCGTCTCTCTACGTCGGACTCATCTCGCAACAACACCTGCGCCCTGGATGAAATATTGGCAAGCGGATTGTTGATCTCGTGGCTCGCTCCGTAGGCTAGTTCTTTCATCGCAGCCAGTTTTTCCTGTTCCAGCTCACGTTTGAAGTCGTGCTCGAAAGTCTCCAGTCGATCCCGCATTGCAAGCAGGCGAGGTAGAGCCTCATGTAACGGTGTCAAGCAAAGTTCGATCCCGTTTCGCTCGGCCAAGGATATCTCATTCCCAACCGTTGCATCCCCAGCAATCGACTTTTGCACAACGTCATCGACAATTGAGTTCACTTCGGCATCTAGCCATGGAACCACTTCGGTAACCATAGTCGATTGCTGGTCGCTTGCCGTTTGATTTGAGATGGACGGGTGTGGACAAGCCTTGATCAAAGCGGTTAGGCCCGCCAATCTGCGAGTCGATAACGACTGCGTTTTCAGTCGTTGATGCGTGGCCCGCATTGCCGCAGCACCTCGTAACCACCAATCACGAAACTGCTGCCATTGACCGACCTCCAGTCGCCGTGCTCTCAACGCCGCCTTGAGCCGTGACCTCCACCAACCGGAATTCTCTTCGCTGACCAACAATGGGAGCTGGAGAGCATCGATCGAGCCAAGCGGAAGGTGTCCCCAAAGCCAATGCCCAAGCGCTGGATCTCGAAACACAATCTCGGACAACGAAGAAGATGATGTTGCCGTGAGTGCATCCACCATCTGTGACAACGTGTAATCGGTCAAAGGACACCATCCCCCCTGCTCACCAAGCGAGAGTCCAAGAACGGTGCGATAGGTGACCTGAGATGCCATAGAAAAAACGCGTACCGAATCGGTCGGCACGCGCGTCGGTGTCGCTTCTAACTTTGCAAAGACTACGCGTTTGAAGGTGCGGCTTCGAGCGTTAACAGTTCACAAGCACGCTCCAGCAGCTTGTCGACGGCGAAAGGCTTCTGCACGAAGTCATTCGCGCCGGCTGCCTTCAGGTCCGCAACCTTGTCAGCCTCAACCATCCCCGAGATGCATACAATTTTGACCTCGTCGAGAGTGCTATCACTTCGCACTCGTACGCAAACTTCGCGGCCATTGATATCGGGCAGCATCACATCCAACACGACCAAATCAGGCCGAAATTCTTTGACGAGCATCCCAGCATCAAAACCGTTGTTGGCCGTCCGAATGTCAAACCGTCCGTCGCGTTCGAAGGTGTCCTTGAGCAGCTCGACCAATTCTTCATCGTCGTCCACGATGAGCACTTTTCGCTTGCCACTCTCCAAAGCTTCCGTCGGGATGCCATTATCCTTCATGAAGGCGAATAATTGATCGCGAGGAATACGACGAAAACGGCTTCCCGGTACTCGAAATCCCTTGAGTTGCCCCGAATCGAAACAGCGAATGATGGTCTGTTGGCTAACCTTGCAAATCTTCGCCGCTTCACCCGTTGTAAACACAGTTTTCATGGCTACGAATATCCTTTCCTAGCCTGTGAGGCCATCTGCGACACACGGAACTGTCAAAACCAAATCCGTTTTGCTGACAATGTCGCAGAACCTGCCGAGCTCCCTCGTTGAGCAAGATTCCGTTTTATGCGTAAAACGCACACTTTCCTGCATCCATCCATTCGGCCAGCTACGAGCGTTCCTTCCAAATTTGCCGAAATACCCAACTGCCCCTGCATTATAGAGATCCTTTGAATAGCGTCAAGATCTATAATCACATCGCAAGTCCATAAATCACATGCACTTACGTCAATATACCCACCAAAAATGAGCCGATCAGCTGAGAATTTGAGCAAATTAGAAATCTAAAAGGGCGCGTCTTCTTGACACCCAAGCTGTTAATTTGGCGACGCCAAAAGTCGTGCCGACCGCTCAAACCCCCTGAATCCACACGAAGAATCGGCACCCACTTATTGGTCGAGACGGGTCATCAGCAGTGCGACATCGGCTGGAGTGATGCCGCTAATGCGACTGGCCTGAGCGAGACTGGTGGGACGTATCTTCGCCAGCTTTTCACGAGCTTCGGTTCGTAGCTGGCCAATCGAGTCGTAGTCGAGATTATCGGGAATTCGTTTTTCCGCGAGTCTTTTTTGGCGGGCGACCTCAACTTCCTGCCGTGCGATATAGCCGGCGTATTTGACGTCGCACTCAACTTGCCCGGCGATATCAACCGGAACCTGTTGGAGCTCCGGCAACCTTTCACAAATATCTTGCCAACTGATTTCCGGTCGGCGGAGGAATTTAGCCGCAGTCACTTCTCCACATTGGACCGTCTCTAAGCGTTGAATCGCCTCTTCAATCATCGCCTGTTTTGCCTGCAAGCGTTGCACGCGTGGTTCATCGACCAGGCCGATCTGATGGCCGAGCGGGGTGAGTCGTCGATCGGCATTATCTTGTCTCAGCCTCAGCCGATATTCAGCCCGACTGGTAAACATGCGATAGGGTTCATCGACTCCCTGGGTGACGAGATCATCGATCAGAACTCCGATGTAAGCATCTTCTCGTGGGATCACGAGCGACTGATGATTCTGCAATTTGAGGGCAGCATTGGCGCCGGCGACTAATCCTTGAGCTCCGGCTTCTTCGTATCCCGTCGTACCGTTGATCTGTCCTGCGAAGTAGAGCCCCTGAACGTTTTTGGTTTCGAGCGTCGGCTGTAACTGATCGGGCGGACAAAAATCGTATTCCACGGCATAACCGTATCGCATGATCTGGGCATTTTCCAAACCGACGATCATGCGAAACATTTGATCCTGGACGTCTCGCGGCAGACTCGTCGAGATTCCATTGACGTAGAATTCCTGGGTGTCATAACCTTCGGGTTCCAGAAACAGCTGATGCTGATCACGATCGGCAAATCGCACCACTTTATCCTCGATTGAGGGACAATAGCGTGGACCATTCGAATCGATCTGCCCGCTATACATAGGTGCCCGCTGCAGATTGGCCCGAATCAGATCGTGGACATCTTGGTTCGTGTAGGTAATCCAGCACGGTAATTGATCAACCTGAAGTTGATCCGTCATGAAGGAGAATGGTTGAGGCTGTTCATCTCCTGGCTGTCTTTCACACCGTTCGAAATCGATCGAACGACCATTAATTCGTGGAGGCGTTCCTGTTTTAAAGCGTTCGACTTGGAATCCGAGTCGATCCAGACCACTGCTGATACCGCTCGTGGTTCCCTCTCCAGCACGCCCTCCGGGAGTCTTTGCTTCGCCGGTGTGCATCAGAGCTTGCAGAAACGTGCCGGTTGTCAGAATCACTGCAGCAGCCCGATACTCAGCACCACCGCGTACGCTAACGCCGTGAACGCGGCAGCCGAATTCGCCCTGCTCCGTCATCACATCTTCAATCACTTCCTGAATCAGATGCAGATTCTCTTGCTCTTCGACAGCTTGCTTAATGAACTGTTGATATCTCTTTTTATCAGCCTGGGCACGTGGGCTGTGCATCGCGGGACCTTTGCGACGATTGAGGAGACGAAATTGCAGCCCTGTCGCATCGATCGCCTTTCCCATAACGCCGCCGAGCGCATCGATCTCACGAACGATTTGCCCTTTCCCAACGCCGCCGATCGCCGGATTACAACTCATTTGCCCAACGGTATCCAGGTTCGTGGTCAGCAGTGCGGTACGAGCCCCGATACGGGCCGCCGCCAACGCCGCTTCGGTACCTGCGTGCCCGGCACCCACGACGATCACGTCGTATTCATAACGTCCATTTTCAGATGTCATCATGGATTGTCCGTGAGAACCAGTCGTAACCTGTCAATCAATGATCGTCGTGCATTGGAGTTTGCGAGACAAGTCTGGGCTAGCCCCTTCGAGGTAAGTTGTCGCTCATCCTCCAAACCAAGCACGATTCCTAAACCACGCCCTGCCATACCATGCCTGGCGTGCCGTGAATCAATCACTCATTATCGGTTCTGTCAGCCATCCGAAAAGGGGCGAATCAGACTTGAACATTGCCAAAACTCGCTCGTCGAGCCGAGCAAAAGTTTAAATTCCAGGCCGAGAGTCGGAAGCTGGCGTTCGGAAACAACGACGACAACGCTTGAGAAGGCCGGGCCAGAGATCCCCCCGAAGGGCCAACACGACGCTCGTGGCGCCGTGTTGGTCTATCCACTCCCCGTGTGAAGTGGATCGGTTACCTTGCCTTACACCTTAGATCCGATCGATGTCTTCATCATCCAACAGATCGAGAACCAAATCATTGAGCCTATCGTCTTTTGCTTGCCGTTCCCCGAGATCATCGAAAACCGCTTCGATCTCACTGGAGTCCCACTCGCTGGCATCCCAGTGCAGCGGCAGCGAGGACGGTTCGTCAAAAGCCTGCTCGATAGCCGCTTCGCGTTGTTCGAGAACAACCGGGAAGCGGGGTTCAATATCCAATGCCGCTCCGACGATCGTCGATTGAGCTGCAACCGCTGCAACCGGCTGAGCTGCGGCGAGATTATTGAGGGCATTAATCACTTGCAGGGCATCGATCGGTGACAAGAAACCATCGCCGTTGACGTCCAGATACGGGGGCGGTTCAACCGGCCCTGTCAGGCTCGGAGGCGGATCCAAGGGTCGCGAACCATTCGCATTCAGTTCGTTGATGACCAGCAAAGCATCCAGCGGCACAACAACACCGTTGTTATCGACATCCAGAGGATTCGACGGATTCTGCCATGAAGGCGTGATCGAATTCACTTCCACCGTCACGAATGCGTTATTCGAGATCGCATTGAACTCGTCACGAACGTTGTATTGGAAGCTGTCGACACCCACGAACTCCGAGTCCGGTGTGTAGGTCACTGTGCCGTCAACATTCGACACGGCCTGGCCGTTGGCTGGTGCCGCCACAATGCTAACCGACCCAGGAATAATCGCACCGTCTGCATCCACATCATTTGCAATGACGTTGATCGTAACGGATTCACCTTGGGACGTGCTGGCTTGATCATCGTTAGCGATCGGAGCAGAGTTCTGATCTGATACATTAACGGTGACAACCGCTTCATTCGACACCGCGTCTTCATCGTCACGCACGGTGTAGCGGAACGTGTCCGTTCCCAAGAAGCTCAACGAAGGCGTGAACGTGACGGTACCATCACCATTCACCCTGACGAAACCACTTTTCGGACTGAGCGTGATCACGACCGATTCCGGATTCAATTCACCGTCTGGGTCAAAATCGTTCGCCAGAACATCGATCGTCTGAGCAACCCCTTGTTGAGTCGACAAAGAATCATCCACGGCCACCGGCGGGTCGTTGACCTTCTCAACCGTTACCGTCACCGTCGCCACATTCGATTCAACACCCGACAGATCACGAACCGTGTACTGGAAGGTATCGATACCCACGAAGTTTTCACTGGGTGAGTAGAGTGCGGTACCATCCGGGTTGACCAACACCTCGCCATTTTCAGCGGGCGTGACCACCGTGACGGTCGTCGGATCCAGTGCACCGTCCGGATCGAAATCGTTGCCACCGAGATCGATCAAGAGCGGAGTATCCTCAGGGGTCGTGACTTCGTCATCCGTCGCAACCGGCGGATCTGGAATGGCAACGACCTCGAGCGTGACCACGGCGGGCTGAGACGAAAGAATCGACGAATTCGCAACATACGAGAACGAGTCGAAACCGAAGAAATCCGCCCTCGGCTGGTAGGTAAACGACCCATCGCTCTGGAAGACCAATTCGCCGTTCGCCACGTCACTGACCAACGTCGCGGTCAAGGGATCAGCTTGCGGATCAGTATCGTTCGCGAGGACACCTTCGGCAGCTGCCACCTCCAGCAAAACATCTTCCTCGGTCACGTAGCTGTCATCGACAGAGATCGGAGGCTGAATGTCTTCAATCACCATCTGGTAGTCTTCGACTTCACCGTTATCGGCCCGACCACTCGGCTGCAGTCCACCACTTGTGCTAAAGCGGAAGCGAGCAAATGTATTACCGATCATCGCGTCGGCAGGCACATCAACTTGCAGGCTGTTCAGACCACGGTTAACCGACGAGCTTGACAACACCTGATCGACGGAGTCGAACGAGCCATCCCCACCGAAATCAACCCATGCGTCAACGAACCCAGCGGTCGAGGCAAGAATCTCGATCGGCACGCTTGCTCCCGGTGCCATGGTTCCGAGTAACGACACGCCATCATCAAACAGATCGCCCGAAGCGTCGGGGCTGGTCTTGGCATCCAACTCCGCGTCAACACCCTGCCCCAGATAGACATTTGGAACCACCACGTGACGAGCGCCATTTTCACTCAACAACGTGGCATAGGGTGGGTCCGGGGTATCGCCAAAGTCGAGCGGAGCGGGCAAATCAATTTCAAACACAACCGAGAAAGGTTCATTGTCCTGATTGGTCTGGAGCTTGTTGCCAGCTCGATCCCGAATTCCTTCGATCAACGCATTTGGGATATTGTCCACTTCGTCGGCACCAATTAAGGCAACCTCATTCCCGGAATCAACGAAGCCAAAGACGTTACTCAAGGCACTCGCCTGAATCGAAGCCAACATTAATTCCGCGACAGCTCGTTGATCCACTTCCGGCGACGGAATGTAGACGATGGGTGATACGCGAGCTCCTGTGGTCTCAAGTCCAGGCTCACCGAGCACGCTGATATTCGCTGTCTGTGGGGAAATCGTGACGTCTGGCGTCCCGCCGAGATGCACTTGGCCATTACTTAACGCAAGAGGCTCGAGGCTCGCGAAGGCGGCCGATTGGATCGCCGCGGCAACCGCATCGGCAATTTCGAGTTGGGTGTCGTTATCCGTGAATTCGATCCCAATATTACCAGCTCCCAATGCTCCGTCGTTATCAAACTCGAAGGTCACCAACTGCTGTGAATCTTCAATGGTAAACGTCTGTGCATTGAGAATTGCGCCTGCCATTCCTTGTTGCTGCAAGGAGGTGAGTGATGTATCCAGCAGCGTGCTACTGGGGCCACCCACATGGACAAGTCCCCCGCCAAGACTCTGAGGCGCGAGGTCAAGATCGGCCAGTTTAATCGCATCGACGATCGCATCGGCAACAACATCAGGCGTTTCCGAAGCGTTGAATTGAATTGGAATTCGTCCAGCACTGAACTCACCGTCCGAATCGAATTCGTAAGTCACCAGACGGGCGCCATTGCTCAATGTAAACAGTTGCCCGTCTTCGACGGCGGAAAGGCCACTGTTACCAGCCGGAACAAACAAAGTGAGTGGCTCAGGCATCTCGAGCGTGTACCCGCTCTCGAATTCAAAGCGAGCGATAAGACCGTCTTCGTCCGTGATCTCGAAGGTAAACCCATCCGGGATTTGATCGGCTGGAGCAGTCGCGAGAACGTATCGATTAAGATTTACAAGTTCGATCTCGTAATTGAATCCAGGCAACCAGATTCCAGCTTGCGGTGTCAACAAGATCTCATCACTCGATCGCTGGTAGTCGAAACGATAATCGAGTCCTGGCAGGAGCGGTATACCGTCTCGTGTCAGAACCACCGAGTCAACGGTAATGGAATCGTCATCCACACCCGTTCCTGTGGCAGCACCGGACTCACCCAGGTCAACCACGCGAACGATGAAGGAGGTCAGATTAGCGTTCTCGACTCGCACCTTATCCGTTTCCGGATTTTGATCGACGCCATCGGCATCGTTATCCGCGGGTCGCACCAACTGAGCGGTGGGACCGGCAAAGTCGACTCGATCAATGGCTCCACGATCCTTGAAGACGTTTTCACCAAGACCGCCGGAAGGCTCGACACTTGGATCATCCGCTCGCAGTTGGCCTAACACATCGAATTCAGGAGCCAACACGGGCGAAGACGAGATATCGTGTGGATTCTTGACCGTCACCAGATTCGGGCGATCCTCGAGCGAATCCAATGCACTGTCAATCACGCCAGAGGCTACTGAGGGATAGAAGTTACCCGCTTCTCGATCGACAAACAGCAACTCTTCATTATCAATCGTAATGGGGAAATCACCGATGTCGGTGTTCACCGCATTATCATAATTTCCTTGGTAAACCGTACCGCCGATCGTCGATTCAGCGGCAATCGTAAGGTCCGTCCCGATGCCTTGCTTGAAGTTGACCACGACATTGTTCATGACGGTCGGGTTGGCATTGTCCTCAAGATAGATGCCTACATCGCGGAAATCGTCCTCTTCGTAAAGATTCTCGGTCTCCAAACTACCGCCCATACCGACCACGGTATTGTTGATAATGCGACCGTAGGGCACGCTTCCGATCTGAACTTCTTCCACAAAAGCGTCGATCCAAAGCGGCGGAGCAACGCCGATAATCTCGGCAGCACCTTCGACAAAAATCTCGTGTCCGCGACCACGCAACAAGGACACATCGAGATTTGAACTGTCAATGGCGTGCATCAAGGCGTCAGTCGTATCCCGTGCACCCAGATCATAACGACTCGAACATTCCTGGCCGATCGGAGTGACTGGATCGATCAGGTGCAGGTTAGGACAGGCGATAACCGGCTGCCATTGCACCGGAATGATGCCGTTCGCAAGATTTCGCGTGGCCCCCCCGGCGACGAACTGGAATGTCTGACTCGTCCCGTGGTGATCGACAATATTAAACTGGAAACCATTGCGTGCTTCGGCAGTATCACCAACGACTGGACCGATCAGGATGAAGCCGTTCGGATCACCACTGTAGTGAATACCACCGTGGTTATTGAAAGCGACGACATTGTTCGTAATCGTCACACCCGGCACGAGTTCATCTTTATTGATCTCGCGCAGGTTCCTTACTGAACCACTGTGTGGCGTGTAATCACCCGTATTGAACTGAGCATCCTTCACTTCGTCGATCGGATCATAGAACGTGTACTCCGGCAGATCTCGCAAGCCGTCTTCGACGACAATACCGTACTGCCTGGAGTGCTGGATCGTGTTGGAGTGAACGATCACCTGCCCTTGATCTCGAACGGGATTGCCGGTTCCGTACTCATCGAAGGACATGAAAGAGATACCGTTGGGGAACTCTTCTCGCTGAATGAACACATTCCCGTAAAGATCAACGCGATCCGAAGTCGTCTGGCCCGTGACCACTGTCCCCGAGAGGGAAGCGATAATATCAAGCGGGAATTCCGGAGCATTGATCAAATCACGCAATCGCGGCGCGAGCACATAGTCCGGTTCTGTAACGTCGAACGGCAAGGCGATATGCCCGGGCTCGACCCCGTCGTTAACTCGTGAGTTTTCGTATTCGAAGACCACTGATCGCAAGCCATCCCCGAAGGTAAACGTCTTGCCATCGAAGACTTCCGCACCCGAAGGCAACGACAAGGTGATCTGACGAGTCAGGCGATCACGTGGATCAAAGGTCCGTTCGGGTTCACCACCCAGCGTGAATTGCGACGCTCGACGAATCTCCAACTGATATTCGCCAAACTCGATTCCCGAATCGGGCGTCGGTGAGGTGGCAGTGGCATCAATCTCGAATACGTCGGGGACACCACCTGGTGTCGGTTGAGGCGGACGCAGGTCAACCAGCTCTTCACCTTGGCCGGCGAAGCCGATCAAAATATCGTCAACGTAAACGCCTTCCTGCAATACGTTAAAGCCGCCTTCTTCGTCGTCTCCTCCGCCACCATATTCCACCTGAGTGTTGGCCTCAAAACGCTGCCGCGTGTTGAAGCTTCCCAAGGCATCACCCGGCAGTACAGCACTGAGACCCAGTGGGCCCTGATCGGTCACCTCATGTCCGATGATTTGAACCTTGGGTCCGTGGAACTTAATGACATCGGTAATTCCCTCTGCAAAGGCATCTGCAATTGGCTGCACCATTGCCTCGGCAACATCCGATTCATCCATTTCTGAATGAATGACAACCGGCCGTCCGATCGCAACGCCGGGGCTTCCCTCAACGGCGATCACTGCATTCGGGCTTTGCAATAGCGCCGTGGCGCCTTCCAGGTTCACTCGCTCAGCAATCCAATGCGGAATCACGCTGGCAGGACCATTCGCGACAATTGCATCAGTCAAGAGTACTGCCACTTCAGCGGCCGACAAATCATCGGTAATCTCAACCGGCACATTGTCCGCAGCGACAACACCATCACGAGTGAACTCATACGTCACCTGTTCGGCATCGTCACCAATTCTGATCGTCTCGCCCTGCGGAATCTCAACGGCAGCTTGGAATTCAAGCGTGAAGCCCATGTCGAATTCAAAGACTTCTTCGTCAATCACGAAGGTGTCACCATCACGCAGGACATCACCGGACTTCGCGTACAACTCGGCACCACCCGTCGTTCTGGCACCACCGATATTGAACGATCCAGCCGTACTGAAGTCGAAACGCAAGCGAAGATCGCCCTGTCCTGCAAATGGTGTGAGATCAAGACGTGCTTGTCGCCAGACAGTTTCTGTTTCGTTCAGCGGCGGGTCAAAGGCTTGCCAGTCTGTTCCCTGGGGATCAAACGGACGCTGGCCCTCTGCATCGGGATAGGGGAACGGGTCGCGATTACCATTGCGAATGAATGTCACACCCTGCTGGAACGGCACATCCTGCCAGGTATTGTCGTACAACTGTTGCACGTCAATCACGATGTCATCATCCGGGAACAGATCGGTGACATCCCCAAGTTCGCCGGGATTATTGGAAGCGAGCAGGTGCCACTGCCCCGGGTTATCTTCACGACTGTTGTCCGAAATGAAGACACGGAAGGTATCCCTGGCGGTCGGGGCAAAGCCTTCTTCCGTCGACAGGTGATAGGTGAAGTAAAGTCTTGGAACATCCGCCGCGGTGTAGCCTGCGAGGCTAAATTCATTGGAGACCAGACTACCGTGAGCACCACCAAGAAAGTCATAGTGGCGGCCTAAATTCGGAGCAACGTTGTCCTCACCAAAGTAAAAACTGTTGCCTGCTGTATGGCCGGCGTCCTCACCTCGGGCGGGTGTGATGTGCCAGAGGTTCTCGTCAACGGTTCCAAACTCGAGGCCCACTGCACCACCAATTCCGGTGCTGATCCACGTTTGCCCATCGACGAATACGGGTTGCGGTACACCTTCGATGTCGAAGGCATAGAGATCACCATTGCGAGCGATACCAAACAGCACGTCGCTGTAACGACCGTCATCGGCGTTTGGCGGTCCCGCTGTTAGCCCATTAAATTCGACGAATTCACCCTCTTCATCCGTAATCGAAGCAACATAACGTGCGCGAGTACCGGGCCCATCTTGGCCCGTGATTCGATAGAGGTGGCCTTCATCACTCACCCCGTATATACGAGAACCGACGAAATCGATACCCGTAATGTTGCCACCGAATATCTCGGTCCCGTCTTCCTGGACGTAGGACACTTCCATTACACCGGATTCCACAATCTGCGTTCCCGCATTCGGACGTTCCGCAGGGAATGGATAAGCCGGGTCGATGCGAAGCGGTGGATTCCCCATCGGGATGCGATCTTCTTCGGCACGCTCTGCTCCGGTAGAACTCTGAGCAACACCCGTGATCGCCTCAAATCGGAAGAAGACGTTCGGTAAATGCCGTGTGTTTTCGGGCGGATCGTAGTTGAGTTCCGTTGGGGTCGCAAGCCGGCGACCGACGGCATAGCCGAATTCAATGTCGCCAGAGGGACCAGGCAATGCGAACGTCATCGCATCGAATTGGAAACCAACGCCTTCGCCTTCATTCGCTGGACCGATACTAGGAGTCGTCGCCGGGGGATCCGGTGGAGGATTCGCGGTCGCATTCAGATCGACAAAGGTTCGAAAACCATCATCGGTGAACGCGCCCTCTTCGCCAGTGCCTCGAATCAAGACACCATCGGTCAACCGCAAGTTCGGCTCGGTCGGATCGACGTCAAGCCACAAATAGGCTCCGGTCGTCGCATCGGTGGGAGGATTCGCGCCATCGCTGACTGAGTATGCATAGAACCTTTGTCGACGTGCAACATCAGGATTGTCCGAGGCAGGATCAAAGATCGGATTATCTCGGAGTGCAAAGTCACCCACGGTTGGGAAGAAGGGACCGGTGTAGCTCCCCAGCGCTGTTTCCCTTTGGCCGGTGAAACCATCAACGGTAAACATGCTGGTGGATGTACTGACGAACAGTTCGACATCACTCAAGGTATAAGGCACAGGACTACGAGCGTTCACGAAGACGGGAACGACCGGATCATCAAAGGTCGCAGTGACCAAGGGTCCTTCGTCTCCGATGTGATCGTCGACGATTCGCACCAGTGAGTCATTCGGTTCGGCTCGTACGTAAGTATTACAAGGTAATCGCTCGGTAAACTGTCCAGCGGCACAAGGTTGTCCGCTTGCTGCAGCCCAGACCTTGAGCAAATAGGTGCCTTCCGCCAACGAAATCGGTCCCAAGAACGGATCCAGGGGACCAACACTTCCTCGGCTCAAGTCATCCAGATTGTCTCCACTCAACGGTGCCGGTCGATCATCGCCGACGTTCGAGTCTTCACTCGTGTAGATTAACTGTGACGGCACCCATTCGGGACCGTAAGGACCGCTAAAGACCGATTCTGCTTCAAAAATCGCAATCGACGTATCGGCTCGCGACAAGCCATCCGCATAATCCAAATCGAGAATCAAGTCTGCCGTATTTCCACCGGGCGTCTGAATCGACTGGAATTCCACATCGAAGAGATACCAATCCTCTTCATTAGCCGAGGTGGAGTCGAGCGTTCCAGCCAAGCTGATCGCTGCCCGATCGGTGGCCAAAACGTTCCCCAGATACTGGGCGTCCTGGAAACCGGGACTCGCCGAGACCGGAGGCCGAACGAAGAGCACCGACTCGCCGTTGATTAGCGGCATAGCGGTCGTATCGTTAATTTCTTCCAAGCCACCGTGTTCGGATACTTCACCCTGGAGTGGTGAATGTTTTGGCATTCCCTTCACACGAACGCCGTCGACGGCATATCGAATATCGGCGTATTGAACGGTCGAGCCTCCAAACTCATCGAGATCCTGCAAGCGAACCTGCAACTGGTAGACACCCTTGGTTAGTCCGCTGGAGATGTCATCCAAATTGTCACCCGCACTGCGAACTCTTACGTGATAAGTCCCAACACTATCGGCAGCACCGGGCAACACGACTCGGAACCCTGCGTCTTTAGGATTGGTGGTCCAGAAGTCTTCCGGTCGGAAAACCGATTTTTGCATGATGTAGGCGTTGATGCCCTCGGCAACAAAATCAGGCTCTAACGCCCCTGACTCGTCAAGAGAGTTATCGCTACGTACAAGTACGCGGCCATTGGCATCGGTCAGTTCGACCACGGTGTCGAGCGCGGACGAGGTACGATCAATATCAATCCAGACTTCCGATGCAGCTCTGGCATTGAAGCTGTAGACATCCACGTCGTTGGGTGCATTGAGATATCCGTGGACCTCAAAGCCCAAACGAACGTTATCGTCACTGTTCTTTTCCCCGCGTCCCATCACGCCCAAGAATTCGGCGGTGGCCGGCAGGGCGTTTGTTCCAGGAGCCGTCGCTGTCTTGGCTTCGAGTTCCGTGAAGATGGCAACGTTACGATCATTTGAATTTTGATCGAGCGTAATTCCGCGCCAATCTCCCGGGACGCCATCGCCCACAACATCGTAGCCGATCAGATCGAAGGCAGTCCGATCCGCTTCCGTCAGATTGGCTTCCCCGTCTTGAGCAGTGGGATCCATCAATCCGATGTTGTACCCATCTTTCCAGTGGCCTGGCTGAGCTCCATCACCGGCAGTGGAACCGCTTGAAAGCGGAATGTCACCACGTCGCAATCCTGGAATCGGAATGTAACTTGAATCGAAAACACCGCCGTCGTAGAAGACGTGCTCCAAGCTAGGATCAAGGACACGAGGTGCCGTCGTAAAGTCCACGGAGGCATCGCCTGGTTCAAAACGGAAGAGGTCGAGAGGTTGCATTTGCACCAGTCGGGCCGCACCGCCATCGACGGAACTGACACCGCTGACAAAGCCTAACGCATGTCCGATTTCGTGAACGGCAACGGCGACGAAATCCGTGTATGAGGGTTGAATACCGTTGGAGCGATCATAGTCAAAGAAGCCAGGCTCACCGCCTCCTTCATTTAAGGAATAAGGATCAGCGTTAAACCGAATCAAACCATCTCGAGTTTCCGTTGGATCAAAGGCAGAAGGCGGCTGAAAGATGAATGCCGGATCGATTCCCGCTGCCTTGGCGTTGGCTGTGTTCACCGACATCGTCGAAGAGACGCTATAGGGGTTGCCTGGATCATCGGGGAAGGTTACGGAAAGATCTTCGAACGTCGGCAGCCCACTGACAAACGCTTCTTGCGGACCGGCATCGTTGATCAAAGCTCTGCGGAAGGTGTCATAGTTGACCGTGGTGGTTTCGGGGAAAGCCAACCCCAAGATTCCGTCACCCAAATCGGCGATCTCAATATCGAATGTCACGCTAATGGGATCTTGCACCAATTGTTCCCAGATTCGTTCCGCTTCTTCCACAGCGGCCATGACCTGAGGTCGCCCCGAAATGATCGGGCCAAAGTTCAGGTCGATCTGGAAGCTTCCGGGAAGCTCGTCGCGATCGGGACGAAGGCTTCCGTCCGTTTGGTTTTGCGGAGATCCTGAGGGCGTCAAACCAGCTCCAACCGTATCGTCGGACAGGGAGGTCATAATGACGGGACGTCCCGGCTGTCCAACCACGTGCAGCGTTCCACCAACTCGATCATCAATGTCCAACGGTCGGCCCGTTGCCTTGAAACCCGCTAACTCACCTCGCATCTTGATGACGAGGCTTTCCGTGGAACTACTCTGCAACCTCAATCCCCCGTAGGTGTGCAGATCGGGAATGACAACTTCATCATAGAGCACGTGAACGATGTCGGTGTCGTCCCAAACGACTTCGGTGGTGAGCGTTTGGCCTCGGACGACCATGCCATTGATCCCGTTATCTTCCAAACGGTTGTAACGGACCAACGCACCGCGGTTGTCATCGACGCCTTCAATCACCTCAATGGGACCGGTCGCACGTCCGATATCCGGCTTGAGTTCATGATTGAGTGAGTTAACGTTGATACTGATCGCTGCAGCATTGGGCGTATCATTACCACGCATGACATTCGCAGCGATGATCGGCTGAGCACCTCGAACGAAGATGGTCGCCGACTCGTTGACTCCGCGGCCTTCGCGTGTCGGTTCGGATTGACCGCCACGTCCATCAGCGTTGTTTTCGAGCACGCTATGAGTCAATCGCAAGAAGCCTTGCCGCGTTTCCACAGCATTAAATCCGGCGAAAGATCCTTCTACGCGAGTCAATCCGCCTCCGTAAGCAATCACTGCGTAATCGATGCTTGCCTGAGAGGTAGGAGCAATATAGATTCCACCCCAATCTCCAGGCTCAGGCGCACTGACGTCCTCGCCATTCGGGCTGTTCGTTCTAAAAGTACCGCCTGCTCCATAACGTACATCCTGAAGCGAGGTCATGATGATTTCTTGACCTGCAAGACCTTCCGCCAGTAGCTGAGCTCCGAAGGAAGCTTCAATTCGTGAGCCATCTAGTTTGACAACAATGCTAGGATCGATCTTCAATCCCGCATCGGTACGCGATCTGAGTTCACCAGCCTCCTCAACAGGTCCCCCCGCTCGCCCCTCAATGATCAAGTTTTCGGGGACGACGTGAACCACATCGGTATCATCCCAACGGCCGGTGACCGTCATTCGCTCCAGCTCTTCAGTCGCGGGCGTACTAATGCGAATGAACATTCCGTTGATGCTGTTGTTCACCAGATGATTACCACGGATATCCGGGCCAACGCGATCATAATCCGGAGTAAAGGGCGTTTCCTGGTAATCCACACCCAAGGAATCTGGGGCCGAGAAATTTGTTTCCTCGAAGCTATCAGGATCTGCTGAGATCGCTGAATCAGCACTGTTGGTAATCGTGTTGTAGCTGATCGTTGGTCGAGCAGCGATCATGTGGATAGGATCGATTACTTGTTGGATCGAATTGACAGTGACGTTTCCACCACCGTATCGCATGTCGGCCTGACCGACGTGGTTCAGATAGATACCAACCTGCTCATAATCGAATCGCATTTCGTTTCGATCAACATCATTCTGAATGATGATGCCGCCCCAATCGCCGGGGTTGGGTGATGTAATTCTCGGATTGGTATCGACGCCTGTTTCCTGATCGTCATAGGAGGTAAAGATGACCTTATGTTCGGGACTGCCCAACACTTGCAGGGCTGACTCGCTGCGATCGATCGTCACGGACGAACTGCCAACTTGCATATTCGTCTTATACATCTTGAAGATCGCACCCTCATCAATCATGACGGTAACGCCCTTCGGCAAAATGAAGTCGGCACCGTCAGAAAGAATATTCCCGTTCGCCAAACCGATCTCATAGGCGAGGTTATCGGCCAGCGTCGCCAGGTCACCATCCGCACCACCGTTACCGACAATACGCAGGATCTGATCCGGTTGCACTCCATGGTCAGGATCACTCATGGCATCATTGAGGTTATTGAGCGGATTCTGCAGACTTCCATCACCACCAGCGGGCGCCGACTTGTCCACGACCACCTGATCCTGAGGCGCAACCGCCTTGAACCAGAAATCGAAGATGCCGCCAGGAACGCCGTCCGCGTCGCCGTCAAAGGCCGTTCCCGTTGCGTCTGTTAAGAAATTGTCAACGCGAGGTCGGAAATCCAATCGCAGGTCATAAGCCCCCTGACTGGTTCCACCAAAACCAGAGTTTTCAACGGTCGCATCAAAATCAACGTTGCCAGTTGAGGTAACTCCGATGTAGTAGACACCCGCATCCAGTGGCATCGAGACAAAGGAATCTTCGCTGAAGTAGTCGTCGTTACGCGCGATCATGGAACGACGTCCGTCCTCTTCCCGATACAGCGTGATCACGGAATCCAAATGGCTGGTTTCGGCGCGCCGCTCGGCGATGATCTCGGCGGCAAAGACGCCCGGAGTTTCCAATTCGAATCGATACATGTCGATATCGTTCGATTCGGTGCGATGCAGATAACGACCATGCACAATGTCATGATCACCCGGGAAAATGTTTTCTGTCTCGTCACTGAACGCCAATTCAAGATCGTTGTTTTGCAACGTCAGTGGAGGCAATTCATCCGTGTGACCAGCACCCAGCAGATGGCCGATCTCATGCATGGTGACGTCAAACCAACTCACGCGGTCTGGATCAAGCGATTCACCAAATGAGTCATCCCACAATTCGGAAGAGTCCATGATGGCGATCGGTTCTTCCGTGACCGGATGAAGCCCCGCCAATCCGACCGTCCCAAGTGGCCCCACCACCTCGCCGGGATCTAACACACGAAGATCACCGTTGACGATCGTTAATCCTCGGTCAGGAGTCTCGGTGAATTGCACACCCAAGTAATAGCTGTAGATGTCGAAGATTTCACGAGTTCGCTGTTTCTGATTTTCCGTAATCAGGTTAAAGAGCTCATTGCCTTCAGGATCCGTACCGTAGTCCTCTCGGAAGTTGTATTCGATGGTCATCAAACCGTCGAACTCATCCTTTTCAGCCCCCAGAACGATCGGCCAATAGTGACCCTGAATATGCTCGATATCTCGATGGCCAGGCTCGTTGTTCGCTCCGGGATAATCCAACGGATAACCATCGGGATCAATCGCTCCATTGATGATCTTGCTCGTATCCAACGCTCCGAGCTCCATCGCCGTCCCAAAGCTGGAGCCAGCATCTTCCTCCGCTGCAATTACAACCGGTACTTCTGGAATCGCTTCGTCAGTACCCACGCGCAAACGATAAGTACCAGGCCCCGTCGAAAGCTCGTCAAGATTTGAGGCGAACGTCAGCGACACCAGATTTCGTTCGGCGTCGTATTCAACGGAGGCCGGATTGTGGATGACGTCATCGGTGTTCGTCACCGTGTCGTTGGTAAAGATCAATTCGTAAAAGGCCGGATTTGAGGCAGAATCAGCATTCAAATCGTCTTCATTGAAGAAGATCTCAATCCGGTCGCTGGCCTGCGTGAGTTCGCCCTGCTCATTGCGATCGATCGGCTGAGGAATCACCGCGATGATCTGAGCTCCCAAATCCAGCTCAAATCCCATGCGAGTACGATCGTTCCCGGCAACGGCCGGCTGGAAGACATCTCCCGATTCGTTGCGCAAGGCGACGAAGTTGTTGTTCTCGTCGTCGATCGCAAGAACCTCGATCCGGTACAAATCATCCGGCAAGGTCTCGGCAAATCGCATGTGCACTTCGTTGGCCCGAGTGGCATCCACACCCACGTACCCAGGCTCGACGATGATATCCGTGACCCCATCGAACGTGCTGTCGAAACCGGCACGCAAAATCCGGATCCCGCCCAACGTGGAGGAATCAATGTTCTGGTTCTCGTCGAAGACGAAGGTCAGTTCTTGAGGTGCAATATCGCGGATCGCGCCATCACGAAGAACATCGCCAAAATTCGGCTGAACAGAGATCAATTGCGGACCCACTGCCAGCAATACCCGGTCTTCCAACTTCTCCTGTTGGAGAGCCCTTTGAGCAATAACTCGACCGGATTGTGTACGACGGGTCCTACGGGGAAGGCCTTTTTCCGCCTTCAAACGACGAGCGTATCTTTCGCCCATGGATAAATCCTCGAAAATCGCGCGATTTCGGTGAAAGGCACCTGATTCTTCTCAGAGCCGGTGGGTCGGATCACTGGAATGTGTTGGAGGTAGCTGGTGCCTTGGGGCTGGAGCTTCATGCGAACGGATCCAAACTTCGCACAAACCTCAACCGGATTTGTTTGCCGCCTTGCGTGCAATCCGTGTACCATTTCCGTTGTACCCGCGACCTATTCCCGAACCGATTCAAATTAAACAACTTACAGCGATGAACTCTCGCGACAGCGAATGTCGCATTTTGAGGCAACAGCGTCATAACGCGTCAGCGTCACAATCCGACGTCGCGATCCGCCAGACTGCGCCCTGAAGCAACCATGAGGCTGCAGACTCACTAAATCTCCCAAACGATTCACCTAGGCATCGCTCGTTTAGGTGTTAACTAATTGAAATAAAAGTACTTGTGCAAAGGTCGATTATAGTCTCGGTAAAACCAACCTCAAGAATACAATCGCCTCAGTCAACCTAATCCGACCATTTTAGCCAGCCAATCTTAAGTAAGGACAACAAAAACCACGGTGAACCTCGGAATTTAGACAGGCCGTTGCCCACGCCCTCCCCCTCGCTCAAAATCCGCGACTCGAAACCCACACCAGGACCCAGCCGCTGAATCCTGTTTTGCAACCCATTTGTGCCCACTTGTGATTTTCCTGAAGGAAGGACAGAGCGTCGTTTTGTCCGCCACGTGGGGTTAAAATGGGTCAAACGATCAGAGAAAAAGACGGCTGTGAAGCCTCGATCATTGGCGACAGGGTACATCGGCAATGCCAGATATGCTGTTGGGCGGAGCGATGTTAATCTCTCAATACACGGGCCCATTTCCCGTTAATACGCTGCAAAAACAGGTTTTCTGCAGTCGCAATCTTCAGCACCTTTGCGACAAGAACAGCCGAACAGCAGCCTGTCAGTTGCTCAACCAACCGGGCCGGTGCAGCGAATAAGAGAAGAGAGAAAATAAGAGAAAAGAAAGCTAGGGCGCAGGGACTTGAACCCCAACCAACGGAACCAGAATCCGTCGTGCTACCAATTACACCACGCCCCAAGGTATGCGATTATCTTAGCACTCTGCCAACGTCGGCGGAAGTCCGTCCGCCAGAGCGAGACGGCAGAAGGTCAATTCGCCTCGGCATTTCCTGAGGAAACGACGGGTGTTACAACTGGTTGACGACGGCTTCGCGCACCTACTAGAATCCCCCAACAGTGGGTATTCCTCTACGAATGCAGGGTAAAAGATGGGTCAGCTGATAGGTAAGAGTGGCACCCTCGCCGGAAAGAAGTACGAACTTCGTTCCGACAAGGAATCCTCGCTCGGTCGCTCCCCAGACAACACCATCGTCGTCGATGAGCAGGCAGTGAGCCGCAAGCATTTCGTCATCCAACAAACCGGCGACGAATATTTCATTACGGATTACAGCCGAAATGGCACGTATCTCAACGACCAGCAGATCGAACCACGTCAGCAATACAAGCTGAGCGATGGCGACAACATCGGCATTTGCGAATTTTCGTTCACCTTTCGGTCGTTCGAAAAACAGTTATTCAAAAGTCCGGAGCTCGAAAGCAGCTCGAAAACGGCAGTCCTGTTCGACGATGCGTTAGAAGGATCCCCCTCTACGATCATGTCCAAATTGGACGTGTTGTCCGACGAAGGAAGTGTGCATTTCACGGCAACGCCGCAGGTTAAGCTCGACGCATTGATGGAAATCGTGCGAAATCTGGGCAAATCGGTCAGCCTGGACCAGGTATTGCCTCAAGTCCTGAACAGCCTTTTTAAGATTTTTCTCCAAGCAGATCGTGGCTTTATCGTCCTGAAGAATTCCTCCAACGAACTCGTTCCTCGCTGGACCAAGCTCAGACGCGATTCGTCGAACGAGACGATCCGTATCAGTCGCACGATCGTTAACGAAGCAATCGATAAACAACAAGCTGTTTTGTCGAAGGATGCGGCCAACGACTCCCGCTTCGACATGGCCCAGAGCATCGCTGATTTCCGCATTCGATCCGTTATGTGTGCCCCCCTGATCAACAACGAGGGAGAGGCAATTGGTGTCTTGCAAGTCGACACCAACAATCAGCGAAACGGTTTTCGCCAGGAAGATTTAGAGGTCCTGATCGCCGTTGCCACGCAAGCAGCCATTGCCATCGATAATGCTCAATTGCACGAGAATGCCTTGTTGCAACGTGAATTGGAACGTGACCTTAAACTAGCTCGAGAGGTCCAAAAGAGCTTTCTTCCCGAACGATGTCCAACATTCCCGGGATACGAATTCTTCGACTATTACCAGCCAGCGAACCACATTGGTGGCGACTATTTTGACTATATCCTCCTGCCTGACGGTCGGCTCGCCATCGTGGTTGCAGATGTCGTCGGTCACGGCGTTGCCGCCGCTTTGCTGACAGGTAAGCTGTCCGCTGCCGTTCGTTTTTCACTTGTTTCCGAAGCGCTCGTCTCGAAAGCACTCACAGAACTCAACGGCTCGTTAGCACCGGAAACCTTCGACGGTCGCTTTGTCACGCTGGTCATGGTGGTCATCGATCCCAAGACTCAGGAGGCAACCGTGGTCAATGCGGGGCACATGGCTCCTTTGGTCAGACACGCGAACGGAGAGCTTTCAGAGATTGGCGAGTCCGAATCGGGGTTGCCGCTGATGATCGATGCGGATTATGAATATCGCCAACATGTCAGTCAAATTGCGCCAGGTGATACATTCGTGCTCTTTACGGATGGAATTACCGAGGCCATGGATACAAACAGCCAGTTGTATGGCATTGAGCGGTTGCGCGAGCGTATATCGTACTCGAACCCGCAGAAACTGGGCCGAGAGATAGTAGAAGACGTGAAACAATTTACTGGGGGCAGGCCAGCGACCGACGATATGTGCCTCGTTTGCTTCGGCCGAGACGAGGGCTGAGATTGGGTCGTCATTTTCTGACCAATACTTTTAGAATTTCGGGAATAGCTTTCTGGGATTCGGGATCTAGTTCGATTGAGGAAGGCCATCTGGCTCGTCGCCTACGGCCTTCGCTCTCAACGATTTAATATTTGTGAAAGGTTTCAAGATGAAGAAACTGTTTTTTCTATTGGCAGTGATCAGCTGTTTATCCCTAGGTTGCCAACCGGCAGACTCAACCTCGACAAGTGGCGACGGTGCTGCAACCAGTGGTGATGCGGCCGGCGACGCTGCAGGCGATACAGCTGGTGACGCGGCAGGCGATGCAGCTGATGATGCAGCTGGTGACGCAGCTGATGATGCAGCTGGTGACGCAGCCTCGTCCGACGAGGGCAACTAGCCGATTGATTATCGACGCGCGTGATGAAGGGCAGATCTTCACCGATCTGCCTTTTTTTAATAGGAGTCAGATCAAGCGACGTTCCTTCGAAGAATTCGCTTGAATCGCTTCCGTAAAAAAGAAAGAGGGCAACGGTAACCAACCCAGCCGTTGCCCTCTAGTCGTTCACTTGTGAGGCGACGAACAAGTGACGAAAGTTTGTCGCGATAGCTCGATTCAAGCTGAGGCTGCATCGCAGCTGCGTCGCAGTGTATGCCTCTGAGGTCTTGCTTCTCACTCCCTCGACGCTTGTTACGATAGTGACTGCAGATTAAGGTCGGATGTCGCTGATATGAAAATCCGATGAATCTGTAGAAGCATTGATGTCGTCATCGATTCAAACGACAAAAGCGCCGTGACGCCGCGCGAGCCGACGTTTGCGCTTCTGATCCTCGTCGAATTGACTAGGATCAAGTTGCTTCGTATCGAGTTGATCGGGGTCAGGCAGCACAGAGGACGTCGCATAGTTTTCAGAATATCCGCCATCCTGAAACGCCACGATCAAATCACTCGTGTCGAAAACACCATCACAATTCCAGTCGCCAGAGGCCCAACTTGCCCAACCGGCAGCAGGACTCTCGTAGTGTCCGGATTGGAACACAACAATCAGATCGGTACTCCCGAATCCCCCATCGAGATTCGAGTCCCCCATAAACGACCCTAAGATGTCTCCGATCATGTAACGCATATCATGGAGATCGACCAGCTGGTCGTTATTCAGGTCAAACGATTGATCATCATCTTCAGTGCCTGTTCGGATAACCTCATGCAGCAGTTCGACGTCATCGATATCGATCACAAGATCATTATTGAAATCGCCGGGCAGGGTTACATCACCAATTACACTAATTTCGACCGTCGCTAATTCGGAGTCGACAATAAAGTCGGAAGCGACGTAAGTGAACTGGTCGATTCCAGCAAATCCGGAATCGGGCACATACGAAAAGCTGCCATCCGTGTTGAGTTCGATCGAACCATGGGCAGGTGTCGTCACCAGGAAGGCGGCCATATAGCCATTCTCCGGGTCGATATCGTTGGCGAGAACACCATTTCCCGAATCCACGACCAGAGCGGTTTCCACCTCTGTTTCATAGTCATCTTCAACGGTCAAAATCGGGCCGTTCTCTCCGAGCGTATTCCAATACCAGGACCACCAATCACCGAGTAGAGCGGCAACCATTTCGGAAAGGTCAAGGTCGGGAATATCAGGTAGGTTGTCGAGGAACTCATCCCACAGGAATGGATCATCGGAAATCACGCCACCTGGGTAGCAGAACAATTCTTCTTCATCTGGGCATTGAAAGTATTCCGTAGGATCATTTGGATCGATTCCAAATGGATCGGAGAAGGTCGTACCTCGCAGCAAAAATTCGGCGGGCTGGGCAACACGATCCCCCAGCACACTCGAGAAGACCTGCACAGCGTATGTCCCCGGCATCAACAGGATTCCATGGGAACTACGAGTCGCATTCACGGGACTCGATACGCGTGTTAGCACTTCCCGATCACTGTCCCAGAAGTTGACGAACACCGCCTGATTACCTTCTCTTCTGTCTCGGACAGAATGGGTATCGATTGCAAAATGAAAGAGTTGAGGTCGAGCGATGTAGAGCGACTGCACTTGGTTCGGAGATTCATCGTTCAGCTGCCCCTTCATAAAGGGAGCCATTTCGACCCATTCATCGACGAGTGAGAGCAAAATACGGTAATTGCCAACCCGGAGCGGCCCATCAGCACCTTCGGCAGCGACTCGAATAAAATAGTGCTGCCCCGGTTCCAATCGAGCCTGTAGCACGAGTTCTCCATTGCCGTTCACAAGGGTCTCAGCTGGCACGACTTGCCTTCGCGAGTCGAAGAGGGTCGCTTCAGGAATCAGGGTCCCGGGGCGAAGCGGACGCACGGTCAAATTGAGCACATTATTTCCGGACTCAGATTGGGTGGCAAAGCGGTAATAATCGATGTCACTTTTCTGAGAGATGCTGCCGACCTGAGCAAACCGTTCGATTGTGTTCAGCCCTTCACGACTGGCAAGATCCTTTGCTCCCGAGGGGTCATCATCGTTCGCCAGATCCAGATTTAGCAAGGCACGAGGATTTCTCAACAACGATTGGACTTGGTCCGAGGTAAGCTCTCGAGATCGTTCCAGCACGACATCGTTAACGCGTTCTATATCAACTTGTGGAATACTCGCAAAGGAAACGACTAGCGAATAGGCTCCGATTGCAAACACATCACCGCGCGCCGAACTCACTTCGATAAAATACCGTTCTCTCGGATCCGCATCGTTTAGCTGCACCATCACTGTCGCACCATCAGCACTGGGCGACGAACTACGACCTACTTCGCTACCATCGCTGTTGAGCACTCGGACGTGCGGCGCGAGCAAGCTAATGCCGGCGGACTGAACGCGTACTTCGATCTTGCCGGAAAACTGACGATTGATCGGCAACATAAAGTAATCCACATCATCGCGTATGGTCAGATCACCGAACATCAGGATTGGCGGCAACTTGGAAGTCTGTCCTGGCGTGGGGTCGACCAATCTCGTAGCCGTCCGAAACGAATTATTCGGTTCATATTGATCCGGGAGACGATCACCATGAAGTTCTTGGACTCGGTCAATATCCTCGGGAGTCAATGTCGAGGAAGTCGGGAGTCCATGGCTGTGCATGGGTGACGCTGGATCGTCACTCTCATCGAGGCCAAATACGTGCCCGGCTTCGTGTAACGCGACGGCGAACAGGTCTTCTAGTGACCCAATGGATGCTCCAGAGTTAAAAATGACATCTCCGGCCCATGTTCCGGCTACCACAGAATTCTGCGAAACGCCGATTGCCAAAACATCGCCTGCCAAGGGACGCGCCCCGATTCGAATGTCGCCAAATCTGGGATCTTCGGTCCGAGGACCGGGGGTCCCCATGGGCAAGCCAGAATCATGCACCACCCCCACATTGACCTGGGTGTGCACGGCCCAGCTTTGAAAAGCTTGCAGAATCGTATCCTTCCACTGTCGACTGGAGGCAACATCATCAAACTGCTCGAAGAGCGCGCTGGATTCCCCTCCGATGTCGGTTCCGTCCGGCACGAAACTAAGCGTCAATTGCGAAGTATCATTCCAGACCAAGCCGCCTCCATCGAGCAGGTAGCGGGCCTCGAGATGCTCACCGCGCGGACGCCATCTTGCCGATGGTTTTCGCTCACGATTTGATCTTTTGGATTCGCGTCGAAACATGATTTCCCCAGAAGCACTTCGGTGTTTACGGTTGTGATTTCTTCAAATCACGAACTTTCCGTTGCAGGGTGATCGCGGCTTGCATGACACGACGAAATTCCGACGTCGTGCGAATGTTATTAAGATCCGTATCTTTTACTAATTTCCCGAGCAAATGCGGCTCCATCGAAATCGCTTCGGCAAGGTGCGCGACCGATAAATCAACGTATTCGGGATGCTCATCCGCATTGAGCGAGTAAACACAGGCCATTTGAAAAACCAACTTCCCATCACGTCGAGATTCCAACGCCTGGTTGCCCATCGCAATCGCATCCGCATTGCGTCCCATGCGAGCGAGCATGACAGCCTGCGACATCACGTCATCCGGATTCCCAAACCGTGTCACAAGGTCTGCAAGAATCTGGGCCGCCTGTTCGGGCTGGTCGAGATGTTCGGCATGAATGTAGGCCAGATTACGTCCCACATCTCTGAGTTCCGGTGCGATCTGCTGTGCACGCTGAACATCCTGCAAGGCAGATGCGGGATCGTCCTCAACGCGGGCCAACGCTCGCGCCATCCAACCGTTAGCATCCACCGGTTCTGTCTGCAAGGCTTGCAGTCGATCAGCTTCCGCCGCCTCAGCATCGTCCATGAGATCATAGACTCGGGATCGAACGAGCAATGTTCGACAACGTGGGCCCTGCAAAGTAATCACTCGAGTCAAGTCTTCGATCGCAACAGTGTATTGTTTGTTTGCCTTCCGTCCTAAGGCGCGATTGAACAATGCGGGCGGATAGTCGGGACGAAGCTCAAGCACGCGGTCAAAATCCTCGACCGCTGGTGCAAACTGCCCCATCTGTAAACGACACAAGCCTCGATTGAACCAAGCCAAATAAGATTCAGGCCACAACATGGCACACGTTGTGAAACATCCTTCCGCTTCGGAAAAACGACTCAATGCGGCATAACTGTTTCCCAGCAGAAACCAGGTGGATGCATCGTTCGGATTTGCAGTTCGCAAAGCCTCGAGAAAGGGTACCGCCTGCAGATAACGGCCTTGCGACATCAATTGCTGGGCGAGCATCGCCGTTGGCTCGTCCTGCATCGTAGCATTCACCAACCGTGAAATCGCTGCCTGTTCAACTGGTGTCCGACGAGACTCGATACTCTGCCTCTGATCCGCCAGCGTGTCAGGCGTTTCGCCAGGATAGAGTTGCTGTGCCCGTTCCAGGTAGGTGTCCGCTCGCTCAAACGCTTCAGCAGCCTCGGTATCGTCGGTTGCTTGTGCGGCCGAGCGCACCAGCGATGCGGCCATCAACGAATACAGCTCCGCGGTCTCGTCGCGCAGCTGATTGCGATCTTCTGCGGACAACCGGCGAACATGCGCCTGTTCGTACCAGGATTCCTCGGGTTGCGGGTCAACTCGATCCAGAATTTGTCTCGATGCCTCTTTGGCTTGGATTCCCAACTGATCATCAACCCTGCGTGCCCCAAACATGACGCGCAATTCGGGCAAGGTCTGATGAAGCTCTTGCACAAGCGACTCGGCCTGATAACGTTTGACGACACGATCACGCCATGCGAGAGATACCATGGCGGCCACGAGCAAGACGCCCGCCACACATCCGATCGTGCTCGCCGAAACCACTCGCGGATGTCGTCGAGCCCATTTTTGTACCCGCTCGACGAGGGAACGGTCGGCGGCATGAACCAAAGGACGATGCTCCAAGTGACATTGTAAATCTTCCTTGAGTTCCAACATCGTCTGGTAGCGAGCGTCACGATCGACTTCCAGGCATTTCTGCAAGATCGACGCAACTCCTCGAGACACCGCCGGATTTTGCATTTGGATTTCCGAGATTGTCGGAGCGTCTGCCGCTTCCGCCCAGGGGTTCATCTCGTTCGGGCCGTCTGTCGTCGCCGGGTCCGTCGGCAAACGTCGGCAGAGCAATTGATAGATCAGCACTCCAAGACTGTAGATGTCGCTTCGTTGGTCAATCGGCTGCCCAGTATCCATTGCACGACGTTGTTCCGGCGACATGTAGGGCCACGTTCCACCAACGACCAGGCAGGTACGTCCCCCAACGATAATGTCGTCAGACATATTGAAGTCCAACAGCATGGGACGACCATCATCGGTCAGCAAAACATTCGCAGGCTTGATATCACGATGCAGAATGCCTGCCTGATGAGCATGCTCGAGCCCCGATGCGAGATCGGCAGCCAGCTGAATCACGGCATCGACATAACTGCTTTGTTGCAGCATCTGAAGAGGCGAATGTTTTGTTTGCTCGGCAGCACGACTCTCGTCGCTCGGGTCCTCCTGCCGTAATTGCTCGATGAAAAACTGTCCGGTCGCAGGACTCTGTTTGAGAGGCTTTAATTCTCGTACGACGTCGGCAAGCGTCGTCCGTCCAAAGTAGGGCATGCAGACCGCCTGCAAATTGTCCCGCTGATGTACGGAGTAGATAGGCACAATATTCGTGTGCTGCAAACGTGCCAAATAATCCGGCTCGACAGACGACACGGCTGATACCTTCAAGACAACCTGACGATCCGCGAGTTGCGACTGTCGGGCCAGAAAAACGGTTGCGAACGATCCTTGGCCCAGCCGATCAATTAGTTCAAAATCCAGGAATTCATGACCGACTTCAGGAAAAAGCTGGATGGCGTCGACCAACCGTGATGACTCATCCCCCAGATCATCAATCGTCTCAAATGATTGCCACGGATGCGGTTTCGTTGTCGTCAGATCTTCCAGCGGCCAATCATCGATGGGCACGGAATACCTTTGTGTGTATTCCTCTGGACGAACCTTTTCCCCTGCCTGGGCACGACAACGGTATTCTTCGAAGGCAAGTTCAGACAGCCGAGATGAATCCTCGAATACATCCGAGAAGGACGAAAGATAATTATCCAAGGGACGCGGACTGCCAACCTTCCAACGATGCTCGAGATCAATCCGCATCAACTCCAAAGAAGTATCTGCATAGATTGGATCATCCGTCCGAGGCAAAAAATCGCGCAGATCAGTATCGGGATTTTCAGACAGCGCCTGTTCAAACGCATCAACTTGCTTTTCCAAATTGTCAATCGATTTAACCATGACGGGTCTCCGCGTTTTCGTCATCGATCGAATTCGACAATTTAATCCTGATCTTCTGCAGTACACGTTCGACAGATCTCTTCGAACGATCAGTCGCGATTGCGATCTGGGCTACCTCATGTCCTTCAATTCTCAAGCGAATCATCTTCTGCTGAACCTCGGGAAGGTCACCCGTGATCTCTTCGACGACCATCGCCAGTACTTGCATCGGACTTTCGTCGTTCACCCCGCGAAACGCCTCGAGTCCCGAAGACCCGACAGTCCGAGTGACATCTCGCTTTTGGGCGCGGTGATGAACCGCCAACGCTCGAACTTTGTTGATCGCGAGAACCAGCAAAAGTTGCCATAGCTGCTCCCCCGGAGGAACGTGATACAGCCCTTCAGAAGCCCGCCGGAAAAAGGTGCGGAATACGGACTGCACGACATCTTCCGGATCGAACCGAGTGGAGAGTTGAACCGAGGTTTGAGATCGCGCCAGAGCCTGTAATCGCTCGGCATAGCGCACGTAGAGCGCCGTCGCGGCGTCGGCTTCTCCGGTACGGAATCGCCGCAGCAGCGAGCGATCCGATACGTCCGAAACTTGACGGTCAAAACCGCTCATTCAACTACCCTGATACGTGAGTCGAAACGATTCCGTCCGTCCGCCAAAGAAGCCGCGTAAAGTCCAATATTTTCACGATTTGCGGAAGATCGAGAGCTTTGGCATCAGAACAGGCCACTGCATTGGGGTAACCGCCCCCACTCTAAGTGTAATCGCCAACTACACTTAACTCAACAATTTGGGGCATGAGTGGGTTGGTGAAGCTGCTGTAACAGGGCAAGAACGACGTGATCCTGCCATCGGGATGAAATCACCTGCACGCCAATCGGCAGCCCCTCACTTCCATGATCGGAACGAGCCCGAGAACGGTCAAAGACATCTCGGCCCGGTTGGTAGCTTCCTTGTTCAGCCATTTGAACTCGGGTAACGTGTGCGACCCCCGCCGGAACTCCCAGCAGATTGTAGATTCCGTTGTACATCAGCGCGGAATTGGCATAGAAGTCGCCGTGTGGAAACGCTGGAATGGGTGCAGGAGGTGCGAGAATTGCATTCAATGATTGTTCACGCATCCACGCTTGAAAGCGAAATCTCAGCCGCTGAACTTCGGCCAACAACCGACAATAAACCGAAGACGAGATCACCGGTTTCCGCAGATTCGCCATCGTTTCCCCCATGGTTTTCTCGCCGATCACTTTCGCAACGGCTGAAATTGGCGGACGTAAACCGCGGGGGATGCGGGCAAGCCTCATCATGTTTTTAGTGCGCCAATCGACCTGAGAGCCTTTCAGAAACTTTCGTAGATCGCCCAAACCTTCTGCGTAGAAGACCTGCGTAAACAGTTTCCAGATTTTTTCGGCTTCAAACGGCTGAATGGGCACAACATCGACGCCAAGCTCCTGCAAACGTTGACGAGCTTCGACGACCCCCCGCTTCAACGCAGGCAAGGCAGGGAGCGCATCGACTTGTTCGTAGTAACCCACTCGCAAGTTCGAAAGCTCAACCTCAGCTGGATCGATGAACGGCGACGCAGTTTCATCAACTTCGGGACGTCGGTCATCGATGAGAACCTTCAAGCCGAGAGTGAGGTCTTCGACGTGCAGCGCCATCGGCCCGGGTTGTGCCCAATCGGCAGGCCAATTTACCGACAGCCAATGTCCTTTCATCGACAATCGCCCGCCAGTCGGCTTGAGACCGCAGATACCACACACATGCGCAGGAAAGCGAACACTGCCAGCGGCATCGCTTCCCAAACCAAGTGGAGAGCCACCTGCGGATATCACCGCTGCTTCTCCACCCGTCGATCCCCCTGCTCCGCGTTCCAGATCCCAAGGATTATTAGTTCGCCCATAGACAGGGTTGTCAGATTCTGCGAACAATCCAAGTTGAGGCACATTGGTTTTCCCAAGCACCACCGCACCCGCTCGACGAAGTCGAGCAACCGTGATTGCGTCGGACTTCGCCTTTCGATGGGCGAGTTGATTCAATCCAAAAGTCGTGGGCGTGCCGGCGACATCAAACGTTTCCTTAATTGTCACCGGTACACCATGCAACGGTCCAATCTCGGTTCCCTGCTTGACTTGCTCGTCCGCCTGTTCGGCTTCTTGTCGAGCTGCGTCAAAGCGTTGAACGATCAGGCCATTTATTTGGGGATGCACCTCTTCATTGCGGCGGATAAACGCTTCGACGACTTCCTTCGAACTCAACTCACCCGTCGCGATCTTTTTCGCGAGAGCCGTCGCACTCAACGACATGATCGGATCGGCAACGCTCATCGATGAGGCTCTCCTGAGTGGTTCCTTCACCATACGCAGACCCCGCTAGACCGCCCGCAGAAAGTCGAGCAACCTTTCCCAGGCTTCGGGCGGAAGAGGATCGTTGTGGCCACAACTCGCGGACTCGGTAAACTCCTTTTTCCCGGAGGGTGAGGCCTCGAACAAAGCTTTTCCAAGATCGAACGGCACCACCCTGTCGGCCCTCCCGTGAAACAAGAACACAGGTCCATGATAATCCGAGATCTTTTCAATCGACGCCATCCGATTTTTCATCAACCAACGGACTGGAAGCCAGGGATAATGTCGGGCAGCAACATCCGGAAGACTTGAAAAGGTTCGATCCAGGATCAATACCCGCGGAGCATTCCGAGCAGCGAGATCGACCGCGACGCCTCCCCCTAATGAACTTCCCATCACGATGATCTCGTCGGAACCGACGCCGGCCTGTTTTTTGAGCCAGTCAAAAGCAGCCTGACCATCGGCTAGGACTCCCGGTTCATTCGGTTTTCCCTCACTACGTCCATAGCCGCGATAGTCGAAGGCAAAAACGGTCACTCCCAACCGGTCTCGCAACTCAGCAATTTCACTTGCGGAAAAAGCGACATGGGTCCCATTGCCATGACAGAAGAGGAGGTAACCCGAGGGATCAGGATGTTCGACCAACCAGCCATGTAGTCGCGTACCATCCTCGGACTCGAAAGAGACATCCAGAGGATCCAACCAAGAGGCCTCCCAATCACCCGCAGGATATTGGGGAGCCGGATACACGAGGTAATTCTCGAAGAACATGAAGGTCAATAAAATGAAAAAATAGCCAATAAGGATAAACCGAAAAACTGAAAGCAGGATCTTTTTCACAAATCACCGGCAGGTACAGTAGGCAAGCATCGACAAGGCACGATCTACAGAACTGCCGAATTTTAACATCATCGCCATCCGGGAAAAATGCAGAGATCCTCAGCTTTCCATACGAAACACTTGCAACCAGGAAGGATGACCTGTTGGCAATCATCGATTGCCTATCGCACTTAGAGACCGAAGGCTCCCAATCTTTTCAGTTTTTCCGACAACTTTCCGGGAGGCGATTCCACAGAAGCAGCGACAGGGTGCGTTCTTGGGAGAGTCCAGTTGCTACAATTAGCAACTATCCCGTTTTCCAGATAGCCCATTGATTTTTCGTCAGAAAGAGACACTTCGTTGCGTGTAGAACTTGTTGGATCATCGGTGGGCAAACCGGATGCGAAGCAGTATTCGCTGACGATCCTGGTGAATGACTGCATTGCCTTCGACGCGGGTTGCCTGGGATTCATTTCGCCATTAACCATCCAAGAACGGGTGCAACACGTTGTTCTTTCCCACGCTCACTTGGATCACATCGCCTCTCTCCCCATCTTTTTGGACAACGTTTTCCAGACCCGTTCCGACTGTCCAATCGTTTACGGCAGTGACGCTACTTGCCATGCTCTACGAACTCACCTCTTCAATGATGTACTCTGGCCCGATTTGATTCGTCTCTCCAAAGAAGAATCTCCGTTCCTGGAGATGCAGACCATTCGTCCTGGCGAAAGCATCGAAATCGAAGGGCTTTCGATTGAAGCGGTCGCCCTGGACCACGCGATTCCAACTCTGGGTTACATCATCTCAGACCAAAATTCAGTTATCGGAATCTGCTGTGATACGCAGCCGACCTTCGAATTTTGGGAGCGACTGAATCGCCATTCAAAAGTGAATGCCGTTTTCGTCGAATCAAGCTTTCCCAACTCGATGAAGTCGCTAGCCGAAAAGACACACCATCTGACCCCCGACGATCTCCGTTGTGAACTCGACAAAATCGAACACCCCGAAGCTCAGATTGTTGCGATTCACTTGAAGCCGGCATTCTATGATTCGATTGTCCAAGATCTCGAAACGCTCAACCACCCACGGATCGCCGTCGGCAAGCCAAATCGAGTCTACTCGTTCTAAGGGATTCACCTCTCGGCAAATATTCTAGCGGTATGGCACTGCCACCAAGCCGAATAGGCTCTCAGCGACCTGCTCGAAATGTTGGATGATCCCTACATGTAAATTCGGCATTTTACCGTTCAACGTTTGCGAGATTATTTCGAGATCAATCCCGACGAGTACGGCTACAAGCTCTATATGACCCAACAGGAACGTGAGCAACCTGTCCAAGAAATGATCTAAGACTTGGGGGATAGCCTGGGCAACGATTAAACCGGGCGCAGGGTCATTTTGTGAATGACCTCGTTAGATCGGCCAGTGCCTGGAAAACATCGATGAATCGCTTAAGGGTCGCGATCTACATCTCAAGCGAAAGAAGATCGGGTGGCAGCGATCACCCGAGAAGTACCAGAGGTGGGACTCGAACCCACACGTCCTAATGGACACTGGATTTTGAATCCAGCGCGTCTGCCAATTCCGCCACTCTGGCTCTTACAGGTTTAGTATTGAACCAAATGACCAGCAGGCCAGCAAGGCCCAACAAGGGAGGCGAATCCAGGGAAGAATAAGGCTCTATTTCTCTCACAATTCCCTCAATCGACCGAACCCGTAAAATTAAACTCAGTCGACGAGCCCTGCCAGCGGAGCGGATCCATCAGGGTTGAGCTACGTTTTAGCATTCCTCGCTCAATTCAGTCTTTTCCTATTCGTCGGGTACCCTGAATGCGGATTGTACTTTTCGAAGACGATCGAGTCTCTCAGCTTTTCCCTTTGACGCTGACTCGCCCCGCCTACACCATCAATTGCGGCTCCGTAACCCTGCTGGACTGGGCTTCCGAATACGGATCATGTGTAACAGGGCATGTCCGAGACTATCTCCAGTCGTGGCAGCTTGCCGAATGTCCGGTTTTTTGTGAACAGCCAACAGGCTCCCAAACGACCTGCTGGATCAATGCCCGAATGGCTCCGACGGTGGGGAATCTTTTCGCATTAACTCAGCTGATTAACAAGTCCGACTGCGGATATGCCATGGTGGGCGACCAATTGGCGGCAGCGATTTTGCCTCCTGCGGCAGATGCGATGGTGCAACAGGAAACGGATAAAGTCTCATCGGTGGAAACGGTCATCCATCAACTGAACCTGCCAAAACTCCCAGTTCAGCTGCAACTGTTCGAATACCCACATCAGATCGTCGAATATCACCTTGAGAACATTCACGACCATCTGTCGCGCCGGATCGAAACAGGTCAACTGCCGGAAATCCGTGACGGAGTTTTTTCGGCAAGTCCATTGAGTGACCACGTCGTGACGGACAGCTCAGCCGGCCCCATCGTAATCGAACAGAATGTGACCGTCCGTCCATTGGCCTGTCTGAACGGTCCCATTTATTTGGCAGCCAACTCACGAGTCAACGAACATACGATGTTGAAAAACGGTGTCGTCGTCGGCGAATACGCCAAAGTGGGCGGTGAGATCGGCGCCAGCATCATCGAAGCTTACTCGAACAAGTGTCACTATGGTTATCTCGGCCACTCGTACCTGGGTCGCTGGGTCAATCTGGGCGCGGGCACCTCGAATAGCAACCTGAAGAACAGCTATGGCAATGTCCGAGTCGAAGTTGAAGGACAATCTGTTAACACGGGTATGCAATTCATGGGCTGTGTAATTGGCGACTACACCAAATCGGCGATCAACACGTCGATCTTTACAGGGAAGCTCATTGGTGCGTGCAGCATGCTCTACGGGTGCGTCACCACGAACGTGCCGAGTTTTGTCAATTATGCCCGCAGCTTTGGGCAGATTACGGAAATGAATCCGGCCATCGTTGCTCTGACTCAGAAGCGAGCCTACGATCGTCGCGGAATTCCACAGCAACCGTGGCAGATTGAACTGATTCATGCCGCCTACGAAAGAGTCTCCCAAGATCGGCAACTGGCCGATCAGCCGCTTGCGTTGTAGAGTGGTAAGTAGATAATACTGCGCAAGATCTAGCGATTTCAGGAAGATTACAATCGCTTTTGCCCCATGACGAGGCCAGGGAGACCTATGGCACTTTCCGAATTTTTCGGCCGCGACCGTTTCGGTCTGTCTTTTGAACTATTTCCCCCCAAAACGGACGCTGGGCTCAAAACGCTCTATCGCCACGTAGAAGTGCTGCTCGACTTCAGCCCTGATTTTTTCACCTGCACCTATGGCGCCGGCGGATCAACTCAGGAAAAAACGCTGGAAATCGTCGCGGCGGTCAAGGAACGATTTGGGGTGCATGTGGCTTCGCACCTGACCTGCGTGGGCTCAACGGTCGAAGAACTCAAGCGTTACCTGCGTACAGCGTCCGAGCGGGGTGTTGATAGCATTGTCGCCTTACGAGGCGATCCGCCGCAGGGTGAAGAACAATTCACGGCCGTGGATGGCGGCCTGCAGTATGCAAATGAACTTGTCAGCTTGATTCAAGCGGAATTCGGCCAATTCGGTATCGCCGTGGCCGGATATCCCGAAACTCATCAAGAGGCTCCAAATGCCGATGTCGACCTCGAGAATCTGAAACGAAAGGTCGATTGCGGTGCTGACCTGGTGGTCACACAGTTGTTTTATAACAACGAGGATTTTTTCCGATTCCAAGACCGCTGCACGGCAGCCGGTATTACGGTGCCGGTCATTCCGGGGTTGCTTCCGGTGACGAATCTTCACCAGATTCAACGAATCACGTCACTTTGTGGTGCGAGCTTACCGGCAAGCTTTGTGAATCGGCTATCGGAACATGAAGACGATGCAGATTGGCAATTCAAGGTAGGCGTTGAGTTCGCCATTGAACAGGTTCGACAATTGATTGAACATGGTGTGCCGGGCATCCACTTTTACGTCCTCAACAAATCTCAGGCAACCAGTCAGGTATTGCGTTCGCTTGATCTCCCTCACCGAGATGTGGTCGCCCGTTAAGCCCGACTGAGATCTTGCTGCGACCATCGTGCTTCAGCTTTGGGATTTCGATGCTTTCCCCCGCCCCACCAAAAAAAACCTTCGACCGGAAGAACCGATCGAAGGTACGGGGAACTCGGCTCGTCTCTCTAGCCGATACCGTTTTCAAATGCACGGGGCACTTCTACACCTTCCAGGAAACCCATCAAGCCGCGACAGCGATAAGGCTGTTGTAACTTGCGGACGGCCTTCGATTCGATCTGTCGTACTCGTTCACGAGTCACGGAGAAGATTTGGCCAACCTCTTCGAGGGTGTAGGAATATCCGTCGGTGAGACCATAACGGAGTCGTAGGATTTCTCGTTCACGATGATTCAGGACTTGCAGAGCATTATCAATCTGCTGCTTGAGTGCTTGTTGATTCGTATCGAAGAGCGGATCGTCGTCGCGATAATCTTCGAGGAATTCACCAAAGTAGCTGTCGTCATGGTCACCAACGGGTTGGTCAAGCGACAAGGGTTGCCGTGACATCTTCATGATGCAGCGAGCATCGTCGAGCGACAAATCAGCTCGTTCTGCAATCTCTTCAGCCGTCGGTTCACGTCCGAGTTCTTGGACGAGATCACGAGTGACTTGGCGAACCTTGCTCATCGTCTCAATCATGTGGACAGGAACGCGAATTGTACGACTCTGATCAGCAATGGCTCGAGTGATGGCCTGGCGAATCCACCAAGTTGCGTAGGTCGAGAACTTATAACCGCGAGCGTATTCGAACTTGTCAACGGCCCGCATCAGACCCGTGTTACCTTCCTGGATAAGGTCCAGGAAGGTGAGGCCTCGGTTACGGTATTTCTTGGCAATCGAAACGACCAGACGAAGGTTACCGGCTGACAGCTCTCGTTTTGCCGCATCATAGTCCTGTTGGTAGCTATCCGTCTTTTCGACGCGTCGACGGAGCGTTTCGGGACTTTCCAGCGTAATTCGCATGAAGTAGTGCAGCTCAGCTCGCAGAGCCTCAACCGACTGACCGCCTGCCTCAACTCCGCCACCCTTGCGAATCTGCTCCAACAAGGTTGTCATTCGTTGGGAAATTTCTCGAATCTTGCTCAGCAAGGGCAACAGGCGTTGCGTTCGAAGATTCAGCTCCTCAACCAATCGCACGCCACGATTTCGTCGTTTGATCAAACGCTTCCATGCTTCGCTACGTTCCGAATCGCTATTGTTCTTGCTAATCGCAATGCGGAAGTCTTTTTGATTCTCGACCAGGATGCGGCGAAGTGTCGTCACGTTCGGGGGAATCCGCTTCATGATCTTTCGCTTTTCAGAAGTATTCGTCACCGAAACTTCGATCGTACGATCGAGTCGCAATTCGCCGTCTCGAACCTTCTCAAGAGCCGTCACGGCTGCTTGCAGGATGAAATCCGTTGCCAGCATCGAATTTCGGAAACGAGTTCGAGTTTTCTCGATCTTCTTGGCAGCCGAAATCTCTTCATCTCGCGTCAAGAGCGGGATTTCGCCCATTTGCATCAGATACATTCGAACCGGATCATCGATAGCAATCGGACTATCGGCAGTTTCCTGCTGCTCTTCATTTTCCGACTCATCTTCGCTTTGTTCGACATCCGCCGCGACCACCTCAGTCGCCTTTTTGCCGCCGAAAGCGGAACCATTCTTCGATCCATTTCCGTTCACGGGAGCAGCCGTGAGAGTTCCATTGGCCGTATCTTCAAAATTTGCGTTTTTGCTCGTATTGGTTTTCGGCACAGATGAGTTCCTCGTGGGTATGGCGGGAAGCCAAGAGACGTGAGTGAGAGACGAGTGATTCGGGTGTTTTGCACACCCGATGCCAAAGGGCAGAATTACGTCCTTAAACGCCCTTAAAACCTTGAAAACAAGGGGCTTTCGCAAAATGCAGCATTTTTGAAATCGGCGCGATTTGATGCATCGAGACAACACAGGTGGTCAAAAGTCATCCGCGTGTTGTTTTGGGGCCCACTCGATCCACAAAAGAAGGGGTTCCCCCGAATGCAGCCATAGCTGACCGTTCAATACCCGTTAAAATCGGGAATTCCCTTGGCATTTCCGAGCAAGAGACATGATTTCCCCATTCGATCAAAACTCCCACTCACCGGTTACCGTTCGGATCGACAAACCATCGGCGACGCTTATCCTGCACCGGCCCGACCGCGGCAACTCCATCAATCGCACTCTCGCTCTCGCCTTCCAAGAGGCTCTTGACGATCTGCAGCTCGAGAAGCGAGTCAAAGCAGTAACGATTACAGGGTCGGGGAATTCTTTTAGCACCGGCAGTGATCTCGATGAGATTCGCCTGATTCAGAACTCCGAAGACGAAGCCCAGCGGTGGCTTGAAGAATCAACACGCATCAGCGAACTGCTGAAGACGTTGTTGCGTTTCCCCAAGCCCATTATTGCGGCGGTGAACGGTCCCGCACTCGGTACGGGCCTAGCGGTAGCGCTCGCCTGTGATTTTGCCATCAGCAGTCCAACTGCGAGGTTCGGATTGCCGGAAATCCACCGCGGGCTGACCTCCGGCCTGGCCCTCCCTTTGATGAATTTTCGGCTTGGCGGAGCTGCCACCGCTGAATTGGCGATGCGAGGTCAGATGATCGATGCAGAAGAGGCCCATCGGATTGGACTCATTCGAGAGATCGTTGATCATGACCAGTTGTGGGCCAAGTCCATGGAAATCACTCGTCAAATCGCACTGGGCTCCCCCGCCGCAATTGCGCTCACCAAGCGTGTCCTCAACGAAACGGTCGGAGAATCGATGATAAGTCAGATATCAGCGGCTGCCGCAGCCTTGGCGACGATGAGAACGACAGAAAGTGCTGCGGAGGGCATTCAAGCCTTTTTCGAAAAGCGTCCCCCGATCTGGGATTAAAGTTCGGCGAACGCTTTGACTTCAGATACTCCCAGGCGACCATCATGCAGGGTCGACGCCACGAGAACGCGTTGACAACCGTCTGCCAAAAGTTCGCGTATGTCTTGCGAATCTCGAACTCCTCCTCCGCAGATCAGCTCGATGCCTTCATCGAATTGTCGTACACGGCGACAAAGCTCGCGAGTTCCTGTGCCCTGGTCCACACCGACACGGGAGAGATCCAACAGAATCAAACGTGAAACCCCAAGCTCGATCAACTCTCGAGCCACCTGGTCAGGAGCGAGTGACGACCAACGGGCGACGGGCGATTTAACCTGTCCACGGACGAGATCCAGGCTGACGACCAGCTGATCGTGAAAACCATGCACGAGCGGTTCGAGATGCTGGGGAGATGGTAAGGATTCCAGTCCGCACACCAGCCGGATGTCCCGCCCACCAGCCCAACTCATAATCTGTTCGGCTTGCTGCAGATCCCCCGTACCGGCATCAATCCAGATTCGAGAAAAGCAGCGACTGATGGTGTCGAGACTGCGGCGATCGAAGGCTTGTCCGCCGATCGCATCGAGATCGGCGACATAGGTTTCGTCAAATCCGAGATTCTGAAAGGCCTCGGCCACGGAAGCCGGTTCAGCATCGGCACAGAGAGAGCTGCGAACTGGCCGATAGGAGTCGCGTTGCCCGGCGCGACCATGGACGACCATTCCAGCTTGTAGATCGATAACCGGCAAAAGGACCAAGCCGAACTCCTCGAAGCATTGAATTCCGCACGAGTGTGCAATTAGAGCTCAAAGTCATCCTCAGTCACTTGCTTCTGATAAATCGGCAAGTGGCGGTAATAGACTTCGAGAATCATGGTTGCCATCGCTGTGCAATACAGGCGGCCACCCGAGACGGAGGAATGACTTGCTCCCATGTACCAACTACCGGTCTCATGGCCCTTCTTGGCTTGGGACTCAACCAGGAACTCTCGCATCTCTTCATTCCACTTCTTCCACTCGGGTCCCTCGTAGTGTCGCATCACCTGCGTGGCATAATAGTTGTAATACATGTCTTTCTTGGACGGTCCAGCATCACTTAGCCGTTTGACGCCGCCCTTGATGCCCGGATGATTCTTCTCCCATCCAAGATACATACGACACAACAAACCAATCGCTGAGGTCGACGGTTTCCTACCGGGATCCTTATACCCATAGGCAGCGCCCTCATCCGTCTGAACGGAATCGAGAAACTTCGAAGCTCCGCGGAAGACTGATGGGTCCACATGCAAGTAGGCCATCCGACCGCTCTTGAGCGCCATCAACTGCCAACCCACGACCGAGGTATCTCCGGGCTGCTTGGCAACATATCGCCAACCGCCGCCGACGGGATCCTGTGCGTACGCGATATAATTGAGGGCTCCCTGAGCCGGTGCCATTAACATCTGATCTTGGGTCATGGCATAGGCTTCGGAGAGGGCGATGGCACACAGTCCATGGGAATAGAGATTCCCACCCGACTCGATCAAGGCACCGTTTCGCTTCTGTTGGCTAAGCAGGAAATACAAGCCCGCCTGGACGACACGCTTGTATTGACCTTCTTTGTGAGTATGTCCGGCTCCCAAGAACGGTAGCAGAGCCATGGCTGTGGCTCCGTTGTATGCTTTGTCCTTTGAGCCCGGATCACGACAGGGGCAATTGCCGCCTAAATGCTGGAAGCTCCAACTTCCATTGGGATTCTGATGCTGAGCCAACCATTTGAGAGCGAGTTGAACTGCCTTTTCACTACCTTCAGTACCGCCACCTTCGCGAACCAATCGTGCTCGAGACGCTTTCCCTCGGCCCTCGAGACCGGCTCCTGAAAAGGTGCCGAGCTGTTTCATCATGTCGCTTTGTGACGCCACGTCACTGCCCAACGGATCCAACTCCGTAAAGACTGGAGCTGCCTCTAAATCGTCAGCAGAAAACACGTCGGGGACGTCTGTCTCCAACTCGGTGGGCTGAACATCCACCGGATCGGTGGGTGTCAAATCAGTAAGCTCCAGATCTTCTAACTCCTCCGTTTCCAACGACTCGAAAATCGGAGCATCTTCAATTTGAGTCGACTCGGCGTCGCCTAATTCAATCTCATTATCAATCTGCTTAAGGACAGGAGGAAGTGTTAATAAGGCCAGGCAGAATAACAGCAACATGTGGATGATCATGCTGACAAACCATCCAGGGAGTGCAGCAAAAACCAAAAAGCGATTCCCTGGGCCCGCTGGACTTGCGGCCGCTTCGTCATCCTCCGCATCTGGCTCTGCATCCGAATTCGACGGAACAGAGGCCGCAGCTTCCTGCTTCTGTTTTACTCGAGCTTCTTTTGACTTCTTACCGGACGACTTCTTGCCGGACGTCTTTTTCGAGGGTGACGCTGAATCGGCACTATCCGTCGATAGAGAAATGCTCGGCATTCCCTCCGGACTGCTGGCATCGTCGCTGATTGCGGCGTCCGAGTTAGCGGCAACTACCTCGGAGCCCTCCGCTGGATCATCCACCTGCCACCTCAAGTCGTTACTTGGACGACCCTGTTGCTGATTTCCGCTGTCCTTGACCTCGGGATCCGCTGGCTTCGCCTTCGGTTCGCTGGCGTCCAAATTCACATCCGATGAGGAACTAGATATCGGTGAGTCCATGCCTAATGAGTTCCAACGACGGATAATTCCGCCCGCTTCAGAGGGTTGGGGGACAGGATTCCTAAAACTCTCTTCGCAAATCCTAAAATCTCTGATGTTTCGCGACGATCTCCGACGACATCACGTGACGAACCACTTTGTGGTAGAGCGTCAAGGAAAACCTGCTGGCTGATTTCCTTATCGCTCAATTCTACGATGAATGCAAGAATCCACCAAAAGCTGAAATGCAACTTCGCCACCCTACCCTCCTATCGGGTGGAATGCGACCGCAAACTCAGCAAGTTTCAGAAAAGAAGACGATGTGTATCGAGTATCGAACGTGTCGGACACCTGGAAAGATTCCGGAACATCTGCCTAAAATAGACGCTTGAACTGAACCCCCGATCGCGCCGAGGGCGCAACGATACTGCCAAAGGATGAAGATCATGGCCGGAAAGAGTAAGAAGAAAGCTGAAACTATCTTCCTGGTTTGTGAAGAAACCGGAGATTACAACTACACGATGCGCCGCAAGCCGGGTGGTGAGAAATTGAAACTGAAGAAGTATTCGCCACGTCTGAAACGACATACCGTGCATAACGAAAAGAAAAAATAGGTCACGACGCCGTCGCATGGCGATCGGCAATCACTCAGGGACGACATGGAAAAGCGCTGGCGGATTCGGCCACACGATTCAGCGTTGATCTCACGGATGGAACAATCTGCGAACGTTCCGAGTGTGGTCGCTCAGTTGCTATCTGCCCGCGGGATCGACACTGGCGAAGCGCGGGCTTTTCTGGATGCCAAGTTAACCGAGCTTCGCGACCCGGAGCTTCTTCCGGGACTCCCCCAGGCAGCGGATCTGATTTACAACGCAATCCGTGACAAGCGTCGGATTGTGGTCTATGGCGACTATGATGCGGACGGGATGACCGCTACTGCGCTTCTCTTCCGTTGTCTCCGCATGGTGGGCGGCAACGTTGGCTACTATGTGCCAAACCGAATGGACGAAGGTTACGGCCTCAACAATCAAGCTTTGAAACGTTTGGCTGACGAGGACGCATCTCAAATTATCTCGGTGGATTGTGGCATCGCCAGCGTTGAGGAGGCGGATACTGCCAGGGAACTGGGACTGGAATTAATCATTACCGACCATCATCAGATGGCGGAACGATTACCTGCAGCTGCGGCGATCGTGCATCCACTCTTGCCCGGGCATGACTATCCTTTCGAATCACTTTGCGGAGCGGGAGTTGCCTTCAAATTAGCTTGGGCGATCTGTCAGCGCATCAGCAAATCAAAACGGGTGGCCGAACCTTTTCGCAATTTCCTGCTGACGGCCTTGGGATTTGCAGCAATTGGCACGATTGCCGATGTGGTTCCCTTAGTTGACGAAAACCGCGTTTTGGTCAAACACGGATTGCTCAGTCTCAAGGCAAGACCATCGGTTGGAATTGAGAATCTGATGCGTTTGACAGGAGTCGACAAGAAATCCCACCTTGGAAGTGAAGACATCGGTTTTTCAATTGCCCCTCGACTCAATGCAGCCGGGCGATTGGGGCAAGCTCAACTTGGTGTTGAACTCTTGGCAACGGACAATGAGGAGCGAGCCAAGGCTTTAGCGGAGTACATCAATGAGCTGAATGAAAACCGCTTGCATCTCGAACGCAGCATCTACCTATCGGCGAGCAAGCAGGTGAAGGAGCGATTCGATCCGGACGGCGACGCAGCACTGGTGCTGGCCGATCGTGGCTGGCATCAAGGTGTGATCGGAATTGTAGCCGGTCGTCTTTCTGAAAAATATCATCGGCCGGTAGTGATGATTGCTCTTGATGAGCTTGGCAACAAGCCGGGCACGGGTTCTGCTCGCAGCGTAGCAGGACTTGATTTGCACCATGCGTTGGCAGCCTGTAGCGAACATCTGGTGAAACACGGCGGGCATGCCGCAGCTGCAGGTTTGCGGATCAATGAACAACAAGTGGACGCCTTTCGGCTCCACTTCTGCGAGCATGTTGAGCAAACACTGACGGCGGAAGAACGCATTGCGGAGCTGGTAATCGACGCCGAAACAACTTTGGCCGAATTAACTCTGCAAACGGTCCAACAAATGGAGCACCTCGCCCCCTTCGGTCAGTCCAATCCACGACCGTTGCTATGCACGACAGACGTTTCCATTCAAGGTGACGCCAAACCGATGGGCAAAGGCGATCGACACGTCTCGATGATGCTCGAACAACACGGTGTACGGTTACGAGCGTTAGCCTTCAATCAGCCAGACTGGATTGAAGAGTTATCCAAGAGCGATGGTCGTTTGGACATCGCCTTCCGACCCATTATCAATGAGTTTCGCGGTCGCAGAAATGTTGAATTGCACTTGGCCGACTGGCGTCCCACTCGTCAGCTCGCGACATCCTAAGGGATCGTACGCGAGCAAGGGTCATCTTCAGGATCGCAACGAGATCACCGCTGATAGCTTGCATCCAAGGCGAGCGTCTTCTCCGGCAACAACCGTCGTTGCCTCATGATCAAGGAATAGCGTAGGATGCGGCAGCTCGAATTCAACGGAGGAAATTCCCAGCATGCCCTCTTTCGGTAAGGCCCCTCGGCAACGGCCCTACAGCCGGCAAACGGTCGCTAAATCTTCACGGCTGCGCGACGCAAACGTCACGCAAACCGTCTGTCCGTACTGCGCTGTTGGCTGCGGACAACTGGCCTACACCAAAGCAGAACAGCTCATCGATATCGAGGGAGACGAACGAAATCCAATCAACGAGGGGACGCTCTGTCCCAAGGGTGCCAACGCCTTCCAGTTGGCCGTCAATCCTCACCGGGTCACCGAAGTGCTCTACCGAGCTCCCTACTCTGACCGCTGGGAGAGGAAATCGATGGATTGGGCGATCGAGCAGATCGCGGCAAGAGTCAAGCGAGCCCGGGATGCCGACTTCGCAGCATGCGACACCAAAGGACAACGACTGAATTCGGTCCGTCGCATCGGAAGTCTGGGCGGAGCCACCATCGACAACGAAGAGAACTATCTCCTGAAAAAACTGTTCGGCGGTGGTCTAGGGATTGTCGGCGTCGAAAACCAGGCCAGGATATGACATAGTGCTTCCGTGCCCGGTCTGGGCACTTCGTTAGGACGCGGTGCTGCAACGACCTATCAACAGGATCTGAGCAACAGCGACTGTATCCTGATCATGGGATCCAACATGGCCGAGGCGCATCCGGTCGGATTCCGTTGGCCGCTGCAGGCGAAACAAAACTGTGGAAAACTCATCCATGTCGATCCACGTTTCACGAGAACGTCGGCGCTCTGTGATGTGTTCATTGGTATTCGCGCCGGAACCGACATTGCCTTTTTGGGAGGCCTGATCCACTACGTCCTGGAAAACAATCTTTGGTTCTCCGAATACGTCAAACACTATACCAATGCGGCAACCATCATCGACGAACAATATGCCGACACCGAAGATCTCGACGGTCTCTTCAGTGGGTTTGACGACGGCACAAATTATGATCCGGGAACTCGCCATTGGAACTATCAAGAGGGCGATGACCATCAACCTTTGAGAGATCCCAGTCTGCAACATGAACGTTGTGTCTTTCAGATTCTAAAGCGACACTTTGCGCGATACACGCCCGACACGGTCGCGGAGATTTGCGGCTGTAAGCCAGAGCAGATCATTCGTGTCGCAACGCTGCTGGCCGAAAACTCAGGACGTGAGCGTACGAGTGCTTTGGTCTACGCTCTCGGCTGGACACAACACAGCACGGGTGTGCAGATCATTCGTGCGGCCGGTATCTTACAATTGCTGTTGGGAAACATCGGACGCCCGGGTGGCGGCATCATGGCCATGCGTGGTCATTCCACCATCCAGGGCTCGACCGATTTGGCGACCTTATACGATCTATTGCCCGGCTATCTGCCTCAGCCAGTGGCCTGTGATGAGCACGAGACGCTCGATCGCTATGTCGAACATGCAGGACAATCGACCGGCTTTTGGTCAAACTTTCGCAAATACATCGTAAGCTTGCTCAAAGCCTGGTATGGCGAGACGGCACAAGTCGACAATGATTTTTGTTTCGATTGGCTACCACGAATCGACGACAACTATTCACAGATGGCATGCTTCGAACGGATGTCGCGTGGTGAATTAGAGGGTTATTTTCTCTTCGGTCAAAATCCGGCAGGAGGCGGTCCCAACGCGGAACTGCACCGCGCCGGACTCCGAAACCTCGACTGGCTGGTCGTTGTCGATTGGTTCGAAATCGAAAGTGCCGTATTCTGGAAAGACGATCCACATGGACCGCCTGCGGAGGAGATCAAGACCGAGGTTTTTTTACTTCCAACCGCGGCCGCACCCGAGAAGTCGGGAAGCCTGACCAATACCCAACGCGTCATCCAGTGGCACGATCAGGCACTGGACCCGGCAGGCGATAGTCGCTCGGATGCATGGATCATCTACAACCTGGGCAAGCGTCTCAAAGAACTCTATGCCGATTCGGACTTATTACGGGACAGTCCCATTCAGAACCTGACTTGGGACTATGATTTCGCACAACCTCCACAACTGCCTGACGGCAGCCTGAGCCAGGTCGAAGGAGAGCCTGATCTGGAAAAGGTTCTGCAAGAGATCAACGGCTACTATGTCCGTGAGATCGACCCGGTTCATCGCCAAGCGAGGCAGTTACAAGGCTTCGCGGAATTGACGGACGACGGCAACACCGCCTGCGGTTGCTGGATTTACAGTGGAGTTTTCCCGTCCCCGGATCGCAATCGAGCCAAAGATCGCCAGCGACGTCGCGATTCAATCGAGGCCGAGTGGGGCTATGCCTGGCCAGCCAATCGGCGAATCTTATACAACCGTGCTTCCGCCGACCCTGAGGGAAAACCATGGTCGGAACGCAAGCAGTTGATTTGGTGGGACGAAGAAGCTCGCAGCTGGACCGGTTATGACGTACCGGATTTTGAGCTACACAAACCGCCTGAGTATCGGGCCGCGGCAGACGCCCAGGGAATGGATGCGATCAACGGGGATCACCCCTTCATCATGAAGCCAGACGGCGTTGGCTGGTTGTTTGCACCCACGATGCTCAAGGATGGACCTCTCCCCACCCATTACGAGCCGATCGAGTCACCGGTGGCGAATCTGCTTTACCCTGATCAGCCGATCAATCCTTTAACTCAAAAATTCGCCGGACCTCTCAATCCCTTGGCGGAAGAACCGACGGAAGCCTATCCAATCGTGGCGACCACATTTCGATTGACCGAACATTTTTTGAGTGGTCCGATGAGTCGCTTCAATAGCTGGCTCAACGAATTGCAACCAGAAATGTTTGCAGAACTGAGTCATCAACTGGCTGCCGAGCGTCAAATCAAACATGGCGATTGGCTGGTTATTGAAACTCCGCGCGGAGCCATCGAAGCTCGGGCGATGGTCACTCACCGGCTGCAACCTTTGAAGATTCAAGGTCGCATCATTCATTCAATTGGGCTTCCGTTCCACTGGTCGTTTGCAGGCGAAGCCGTGGGTGACAGCGCCAACCTGCTGACCGCCTTGATCGGGGAACCGAACGTCAGCATTCACGAGAGTAAGGCATTTGTCTGTCAGGTTCGCTCGGGTCGTCGCGCCGGTCGTACGACGCAGCCAACTCAACCGACGGCGGCCTGGCCCACGTCGCAACGAGTTCCAAACACCCCGGATGCAGCTCAACCTGAAGGGCGTTTCGATCATGACCGGTAGCGCGCACAACGACTCGCAGACGGATCGAACGAACTGGCTCGAACGTATCCTAGCTCCGTTCCAACGCGGAACGCCTCCTGCGCCGCGTACGGCTACCGGTTTTTATACGGACACCACGGTCTGCATTGGCTGTAAGGCTTGCGAGGTGGCTTGCAAGCAATGGAATCAATTGCCTTCCGATGGTTTTGAATGGACGGGAAAGAGCTATGACAACACAGGAGAGTTGTCGGCTACCTCGTGGCGGCATGTGAAGTTCGTGGAACAATTGGTGGACACTGAACTGCCTCAAGACACCGCGATCGTAGAACCACTGGAGGCTGGCACGGTCCCAGACCTCCCCGGACGTTGGCTGATGATGAGCGATGTTTGCAAGCATTGTGCGACCGCACCCTGCGAACAGGCCTGCCCCACCGGGTCACTACTCCAGAACGAATTCGAGAACATCTATCTTCAGTCAGACATTTGCAATGGATGTTCATATTGCATTGCAGCCTGCCCCTTTGGCGTAATCACTCGAGCCACGTTTGACGGGCATGCCCACAAGTGCACGCTCTGCTATGACCGTCAACGAGACGACCTCACTCCCGCCTGTGCCAAAGCTTGTCCCACGGAATCGATTCAATTCGGGCCAATCGACGAACTTCGCGAACGTGCACGTGAGCGGGTTTCAGAACTACAAAGCCTAGGGATCAACGACGCTTATCTGTATAGCGATGAAGCTTCAGAAAAGTATTCTCAGTTGAATTCGTTTTATTTGCTTATCGACGAGCCATCCGCTTATGGTTTACCCGACAATCCGGTCAATCCCTGGCTGTTTATGAAGGGAGATTATCTTCGCAGCGGTTTAACGGGCTTCATCGCGATTGCCATGCTTCTGATCATTCTTTGGTTGGGAGGCTGACATGCAACCAGCAAATCAGAGCACGCCATCGTCGGACTACGCTCAGAGTGGCATTGTGAAATCGCCACATTGGCATTGGTTGGTTGTCTTTGATGTTTGGCT
>PBNZ01000030.1 GCA_002723275.1 Planctomycetaceae bacterium | reverse complement strand
TTCAGAATGGCGAAGAGCGAGAACATGGTGACGAACGCCCAAACGGGAATTACCAAGGAGCCAAGCACCTGAATCCCCAAGGCATAGTCGCCAAAAATACCTGTCGCAATTCCGCCCCAAACACCGGCCAAACCGTGAACCGGAAAAGCTCCGACGGGATCGTCGATCTTGAGCTTCTCAAGCAAGATGACACCGAAGAGTACGACGGCACCAGCAACACCACCGATGGCGATTGCTTCAAGATTCGTCACGCTGTCGCAGTTAGCGGTGATACCCACCAAACCACCGAGAGCACCGTTGAGGCCCATCGTTAGGTCCGGCTTGCCGTAGATGATCCAAGCGATTAACAAGCAGATGATGGCTCCCGCAGCGGGAGCGAGCGTGGTGTTCGTCGCGATCAGTACTACGGCTTCAATGTCTGCTGCCGACGAGAAGGCAAGCTGACTCCCAGGGTTAAAACCGTACCAACCAACCCACAGGATGAAAGCACCCAACGCTGCGAACGTCAGGTTATGCCCGGGGAGAGGATTCGATTTTCCGTTAGTAAATCGACCGAGTCGTGGCCCGAGTACGATCGCACCGGCTAAACCGGCGAAACCACCGACTGCGTGTACCACAACGGATCCGGCAAAGTCGTAGAACCCAAGCTGGTCGAGCCATCCGCCACCCCACTTCCAGTAACCACTGATCGGGTAAATCAATCCGGTCAGAAATGCACTGTAAACGAGGTAAGCTCCGAACTTCATACGTCCTGCTACTGCACCGGAAACGATCGTTGCCGCTGTAGCGGCGAAAGCTACCTGGAACAGGAAGTCCACCTGCGGGAGCAGCGTGCCTGCCTCAGGAGTACCGTCGAACGCGGCAATCATCGATCCACCGAAGCCAAAGTACTTGTTATCCCCTTCTTCATATCCGGGATACATCAGTCCATATCCCACGAAGAAGAATAGTAAGACTCCCACGGAGAGATCCATGAGGTTCTTACAGAGGATGTTCACGGTGCTCTTAGCCGTGTTTAGACCTGCCTCGAGCATGCCGAAACCGGCCTGCATGAAGAGCACCAGGACAGCACAAATGAACAGAGCGAAGTTGTCAAATGCAAACGCTAACACTGCGTCAGTCGGTCCCGCGGCAGCCTCTTCTGCTGCAGGTGCAGCTTCTTCCGCAAAGACCGCGCTTGATTCAGAAAATGCGAAGGCGAGCCCTAGAAGGACCGCCGCAAAGCTCATATTCGAGAGGAATTTTCGTTTCATCGTTGTGACTTGCCTTTTGAGAAGGATTTGGTTTCTGAGCGCGAATTACATTGCTCTTATCTGTTTCTAGCGCCGCTTCGCATCGGGCCCGGATGTTCTGCGGACTCGAGGAGCAGAAATGCAAGCATCGTGCCATTCGGAAAAATGAAGGCCAACCCACAACACAAAAAACCACAACAAACCCTTTATTAACAAGACTTTAAAGATCTCAAAATGAACAACAAAAGAAGTGCCGCGCAGGGGGGGTGCATAAGAATCTGGCAGCGGTCGCGCGAAGAACAAGCAAGAATCAACGACCTGTTTCGGCCGGAACGAAGCCCTCCAAAAACAACCGGTAGGCGCGCAAAAAAAAGGCCGTGCCCAGGGGCACGGCCTTTTCCTTATGCTTGAACTGCTGCAATTCAGTTCTAGAAGGTGACAATCGCGTCAACGGCGAAGATGGTGCCATTGATGTCGCCATCCAGGTAGTTAGCAGCGTTGCTCGAAGGAGCCCAGTTCTCACGAATTTCCGGTCGGACGATGACATTCGCATGGGGGCGAATGTTCACACCGAAGGTTGCTTCGTAGACCGAGATCATGCTTTCGCCAGCGGCCAGCGGATCGAACTTCCACCATTCAACACGGGAACCAACCGAAACACAGTCGTTCACGGTGTAGAAGAGGTATTGGTTGATACCAATGTTGTCTTCGCCCGTGCTTTCCACGTGAAGGTAATCACTCTGGAAGACGTAGTTCAAATTGCAGGTCAGGTTAGCATCGATAACGANACTGTGCATGTAACCGTNGNNGCCTCTNNNACCGAAGTCACCAATCGTGGTGATGTAGGTCAGGCTAAGGTCGTCCATCAAGGAAGCACTGAAACCACCAAGGAAGTTACTGCCACCGTCGAGACGATCGAAGCCAGTATCCCATCCAGCTGTCCAACCACCGTAAACTTCGAGGTTGTCGCTGACCGTGTACGTAGCGAGTGCACCNGTGTGGGTGAACGGTTCGCTNTNGNNCATGGTGTAAGNGTGGCTGTAGAAGAAGTTATNGGGAGCGGGAACAACTTCATAACCGACGAGGGTGTAGAAGTGACCAAGCTTAACGCTCAAGTCGCCCTTTTCCAGAACGCCGTAGAGCTGTGGCAATGCCCACGAGTAAATTCCGTGATCGAAGCCGTTTTCAAAGTCCCACGAGCCGGCAGGATTACCGAACGCCTGTGTATCAGTACCGTCGGTACCGTACATGACGTCAGCGCGGAAACCCCAGTCCCAGCAGCATTCGCCATTGGCTTCACGTTCGATGTAAGCCCATGACTGATTGACGAGAACTTCACCGGGGATGTNATTNAAAAGACCAGTCGACCTGTCGGTGTAACCAACTTGCACCCAGCCGCCAGCCGTCCAAGGCGAGCATTCGCCGAAGAGGCNTTCGCTGATGGTGAAAGCGTCACCGAGGTTGCACCAGTTGCTGAGGCTAATGCATGAGGTGCTGCAGCAGCTATCGCATCCGGAATCACATCCGGAATCACATCCAGTGTCACAGCAATCAGCAGCACTGCTCATGTGAACGACTGGAGCATGGTTCGAGGTGCCTTCGGCTTGATCCGAAATGGCAACTGGCGCTGGAGCATCACTAGGCGATGCTTCATCCTGAAGGTAACGGTTGTAGTCGAAGCCTGCGGGTTGAACCGAAATTGGCTGGCGCAGTTGCTGCGCCATAGCGTCGCCCATCAAGAGGCAACCAGTCATCACCCAGGCACAGGCCCATGTGGATAACTTCATGATTGATTCTCCAAATCCGTGGATATAAGCGAGAGACGGCGCTACGCTACGCCGCGGAGTGGTCTCGAGTGATTCTTGTCTTTGCGGGTTTCATGAATCGACAATCTGGACCGAATGCTAACGGTCGTCAAAGTGAACTATCGGCCCCAGTGAGAATCGACATTTACTCGAAGGCAAACGCTTTCCATTTTTACGCGCTGCGTTTGTCAAACGTTAACGACTGCGATGACATTGCCAGAAAAGAAAACAAGCTTTAACGATTTCGTGAACCTTGACGTTAACTCAAAGCACGACGACGCAGTTCCGTTTGCCGCGGTTCACCGANGATGCGACAAACATCATTCGTACAACTAGAAACTCGATGAAGCCAACCAGGCAGAACCGTTGCCTCACCTGAAGATTTGCTCACTACTCCATTTCGGTGAACGAAGGCCTGACTCCCGGCAACGAAAACGACCTCCCCCAAAGCCATGGGAGAGGTCGTCAAATCGAATCTCTTTACGAACTGACTAGCCGAGGATCAGAAGGTNATGTAGGAATCGATACCGAAGATCGTTTCGTCATAGTCACCACCAGGCGACCAATCAAAACGCACTTCGGGTCGGATCACGATGTTAGCGTGAGGCTTTACATTCACACCGAGAGTCGTTTCGTAATACGATTGGCTACCATTGAATTCTGCACTTCCGCCGTGCGGCCCATAGCCAGTCANATTGTCACCTTTCCACCACTCAGCTCGAGCACCAAGTGCCAAACAATCGTTGATCGTGTAGAAGAGGTATTGGTTAATGCCAATATTGTCTTCACCAAAGTCTCCTACCCGTAGAAGATCCGATTGGAAGACATAGCTGAGCTTTTCGGTAAGCGTGAAGTCGGCGACGATGCTATGTGAATAAGCATCTCCGCCGCGTGCACCAAAATCACCAGCCGTCAGGATGTAGGTAANGGTGATGTAATCATGAAGCTGGGAGCTGAACCCCCCTAAGAAACTGCTACCGGAGCCGAACTGATCAAAACCGGTATCCCAACCCAACGTCCAGCCACCGTACAGCGTCAGATTGTCGCTCGCATTGTACGTCGCCAGAGCACCCGTATGGGTAAAGGGTTCACTGTTGTACATCGTGATTGCATGGCTGAAGAAGAAATTGTCGGGAGCCGGTACGACTTCATAGCCAATCAAGGTGTAAAAGTGGCCAACTTTGACGGAGAAATCGCCGCGACCCACTTCCAGGTATGCCTGGGGGAGTGCCCAACCGTAAATACCGTGGTCAAAGCCGTTTTCAAAGTCCCAATTGCCCGATCGGTTGCCGAATGCCTGGGTATCTTGAGCATCCACACCGTAGAGGATATCCCCACGGAAACCCCAATCCCAACAGCAACTGTTGGTGTCGAGTGCTTTTTCGATATAAAGCCAACTCTGGTGAATGTTCACCCGGTCGGGATGTGAGTTGAAGAGATCATCCGACGCGGTATTGTACCCCGCCTGCAGCCAACCGCCGACTTCGATGCACGATCCGGGGCAGAGAGCATTGGACAAGGTCCAAGCATCCCCAATATTGCATTCCAAGCAGGGGAGACAGGTGCCACAGGGTTGGGCACAGCCAGTATCGCAGCAGGAATCACATCCTGCGGCTGTACAGCCTGAACCTCCATGGTCTCCGAGATAAGCGACAACCGGCTGCGTCGTCGACTGAGCCGAATTGCCAATGTGACGATAGACGCCACCAGGAACCGGGTTGATTTGTTGAGCGTTTGCGATGGAGCCGGCCAACAAGCTCAAGCTCGCTGCCAATCCCAAAAGTAGATGAATTCTTCCCATTTTAAATACCCCAATCCAAGAAGCGATGCGATTCCGCCCGCCCGGCGTAATCCATCATTTACATGCATCCAATGTCGTGATGACATTTCTTGCCTGCAAATTGAGATCGACTGATGCAGGTGGCAGATTCAGCTTCGTCGGATCGTTCGGAACACGTTCGCTAACCGTCAAACCTTATCGTTAAACCTTAACGATTAGGATGCTCGGGCTGCCAACGCGGCCAAAACAACGGCTGATAGCATTGCTCTCAGGCTCAGTCCACGGAAAAGAGCGCATCCACGAACTCGGGGGGGCTAAAGACGGCCAGATCGGCCGGCTGTTCACCAACGCCGATGTATTTGACCGGAATCTCAAATTGCTGACGGATAGGAATCACAACCCCACCCTTGGCCGTACCATCCAGCTTAGCAAGCACGATTCCGGTGCATTCGACAGCGTCCGAAAACCCCTTCGCCTGACTAATGCCATTTTGTCCGGCCGTTGCATCGAGCACGAGCAGAACCTCGTGCGGCGCATCCGCAATTTGCTTCTGGATAACGCGGCGGATTTTGGCTAACTCTTCCATGAGATTGGCTTGAGTTTGCAGTCGGCCCGCCGTATCAATGATGCACGTATCGGCGTTGATCTCTAAAGCGCGTGCCACTGCCATGTGAGCCACACTGGCAGGATCCCCACCAGGCTTCCCTTTCACAATTTCAGCACCCAGCCGCTCAGACCAAATCGTCAGCTGCTCGACAGCCGCGGCTCGAAAGGTATCGCCAGCACCGAGCACGACGGAATCCCCTCGATCGACGCACATCTTCGTCAACTTGGCAATTGAAGTTGTTTTACCCGAGCCGTTCACGCCCACGACGAGAATCACCGTGGGACCTGCTGGTGCCGCGGCAAGCGTACTCACATCCTGCTTCATCAACTCACGAAGCTTGGTCTTCACCTGATCCAAGACTTCGTCCATGTGCACCACGCGTCCNCGAAATTCACCTTGAATCTGATCGCGAATCTCACGCGCTGGCACAGCCCCCATGTCGGTCCGCACGAGCAAGGCATAGAGACGGTCGAGCATTTCGTCGTCGACCAGCTGCCCTTCCTGCTTAAAAATATCTCGGATATCGGTGTTCAGTAAGTCGGATGTCCGTCGCAGTCCGCGTTGAAAGCGTGAAAACAAGCCGCCGGAATCACTCTCTGACTCCGCTGACGCTTCTTCAGAGCTGTCCTTATTTTTACCGAAACGATCGAATAACCCCATTGCTTTATCTCTTCACCGCGCAATCTAGTTGATGAAAGCCCTAGTTTACGATGCCGGGCGAACTGAGACGAGTCCAAACTGAGAGTCGGGCGGGCAGAATTACCGACAACAATGCTGGGCGGGTGTGTCGTTCAGGATGATTCTTCGCGAATCCGAAGCACTCCATCCAGAATCCCATTCACGAACTGTGCAGAATTCTTGGAGCCGAAACGTTTTGCCAGTTCCACGGCTTCGTTGATGGCCACGCGTCCAGGAGTTTCCGAGTAGAGGATCTCGAACGCCGCAAGTCTGAGAATATTGCGATCCGTCGCCGCCATGCGTTCAAGCGACCAATTGTCCGCTTGAGAGATTAGGAGTTCGTCGAGCTCAGGACGATTGCGGCGTGCCCCGGACAGGAGATCTTGAGCGAATAGGACAAGTTCTTTGTTGTAATTCAAACGAGACTGCAAGAAATCATCCGATGCGCGCAAGGCATGGCTCGGATTCAGATCGTCCTGGNAAAGGACCTGCAAGACAACTTCGCGTGCTCGACTTCTTCGCGGCATCATTTTGCCCAATTCAAACGAGGTAGAGTTCGCAGGATTTCCTCCAGCGACCGCAAAACCATTGACCTGACCTCNCGAGACGANACGTACCGTCTCAGAATTATACGTCTGAATCGTTGACGGCCAACCGACTCAGACCGAATCGATGAAACCGATCCCTACTTTCCTGTCGCAAAGCAGTTCAGACACATGCCTGTATGTGCTTATCCTGAGCGTCGCTTGGCCGGCAATTGATTCATGAGATCCGCCATTTCAAGGGCAGCGAGTGCACATTCCTCCCCCTTATTGCCGACGGTTCCTCCGCTGCGATTGATCGCCTGCTCTAAAGAGTGACAGGTGAGTACGCCGAAAAGGGTGGGCACACCGGTTCGGATGCCGATTTCTCCCAGAGAATGGCTAACCTGGTGATTGATAAACAAATCATGAGATGTTTCGCCACGAATCACGGCAGCCAGACANATGACGGCACGATATTCGCCTGACGAGGCCAAACGGTCAGCGACAACGGACACTTCCCAGGCACCGGGCACCCATGCCACGGTAATATCTTCGTCGGCAACCTGATGTTGCTCCAGGGTCCTGAGAGCACCTTCCAGCAGATTGGAAGTGATGGTCTCGTTATATCGCGAGACGACAATTGCAATCGGTCCACCCGTTTGCCCCACAGAACCTTCTAGTTGACGCGGCACAGATCAAAGTCCTTATTGATTCAGATTCATGCTCATTAAGAACTCGGCATTCGACTGTGTCTTTGCCAATCTCGTGACGAGTAACTCCATTGCATCAGGCGGGCTCATATCATTGAGCACGCGACGCAAGACGACAACGCGTCGATATTCTTCGGGATCCATCAGCATTTCTTCTCGACGCGTACCACTGCGATTAATATCGATGGCAGGCCAAATCCGTTTGTCGACTAATTTGCGATCCAACACGATCTCAAGATTACCGGTGCCCTTGAATTCTTCGAAGATCACCTCATCCATCTTGCTACCCGTGTCGATGAGAGCGGTGGCCAAAATCGTCAACGAACCACCTTCCTCAACTTTCCGAGCGGAGCCGAAAAAGCGTTTCGGCCGCTGCATGGCATTCGCATCCAAACCACCCGAAAGGATTTTTCCGGACTGTGGGCATTCGGAATTCCACGCGCGAGCCAGTCGCGTGATAGAGTCAAGAAAGATCACAACGTCGTGGCCGAATTCGACCAGGCGTTTGGCTTTCTCCAGAACCATTTCAGAGACTTGCACGTGACGGGAGGGTGGTTCGTCAAACGTCGAACTCACCACCTCGCAGTTCGGCCCTTTCACCTGCCGTTCCATATCCGTCACCTCTTCCGGTCGTTCGTCGATCAGCAACATGATCACGTACGAATCGGGAAAGTTCGCAAGAACTGCTTTGGCCATTTTCTGCATCAAGATCGTTTTACCCGCTCGCGGCGGACTGACGATCAAACCACGTTGCCCGAAACCGATCGGGACAATCATGTCGACAACGCGGCCCTCAATGTTCTCATCGGTCGTTTCCATCGAGATCCGCTGATCGGGATGAAGCGGAGTAAGGTCATCAAAGGAGACCTTATTCGTCATCAGATTGGGATCCTGATAATTGATCGCCTCAACTCGCAACAAGGCGAAATACCGCTCGTTCTCTTTCGGAGGTCGGATCTGTCCTGAAACGGTGGCTCCCGTCTTCAAGCCGAATCGACGAATCTGACTGGGTGAGACATAAATATCATCAGGGCAAGAGAGATAGTGATAATCCGGGCTGCGCAGAAAACCAAAGCCATCAGGGAGGATCTCGAGCGTGCCCTCGCCATACATGAGACCGTTCATCTTCACGCGTTCTTTCAGGATGCGGAAGATAAGATCCTGCTTCTTCAGACCGGTCACCTCCGTCACTTTTTCGCGACGCGCTTCTTCGATGAGCTGAGACATGCTCATCTTTTGCAATTCAGCGATATGAATTTCGCCCTGCTTAATTTTTTCATAACGGTCGCTCGGTTCGCGGGGCACCGACCCACCTTCCTCCGCGATCTCTTCGGCGAGCGAAAGCGGTTCGGAATCGTCCAGCGATGGCGATGGGTCGTCCGCAGGCGGATCCCCCGTGGCAGCATCATCTTTCGGCAAGATGTTCTTACCGAAGTTCGACGAATTTCTCCGTCGTCGACGAGGCCCGGAGTTTCCCGTCGATGCGCGGCTACTCTTGGTCTCAGACATGGAAGCGATTGCTCCGAATTGAAAAGGATGTTTTGTTCACGTCACACGAAAGGCAACGCAAGGAAGGACGGTTCTCATTGTTGGAAGCCAGTTGAATTGGCTTGTGAGGAAAGTGTAATCCACAACTTCTGAACCTCTTGAAAAGTCTCCATCAGCGGCCCGGAATTGTCAATCGTCGAAGTAGCTCGTTTTCGTTTTAGGGAAATATCAATCTGTGAATTTTCGCGTGCGTCAAATTGAGACTCTGTCCATCCGCGTGAGAGTGCTCGATTCAAGCGTTGCTCACGTGGAACGTCGACGAAAACAATGTGATCGCAAAGCTCATCCCAGCCTGCCTTCATTAACAGCGCTGCGTCTAATACGACACCGGCAACTTTTTGTTTTCTTGCCTGATCCATCATTTCAAACAGACGGGCCTTAATTCGTGGATGGGTAACGCTCTCTAAAAATCGAAGCTCACTCACCGACTCAGCGGAATCTCCGAACACAAGACGAGCCACAGCTTGCCGATCTACTTCACCATCTGATGCAAAAAAAGTCGTCCCCCACCGCGCCCGTAGCTTCGCCTTGACTTCGGGTTCCGTCAGCACTGCGTGACCCATCACGTCAGCATCTAAGCGACGACAGCCGAATTCTTCAAAAAACTTCGCTACCTGTGTCTTACCGCTGGCGATTCCGCCGACGACGCCGATGGTTAGCATCCGTTTCTCTGACTTCGCACCCGGGTGGGCTAACTTGGATTTGAGGATTGGAAAATGTTCTATTGTGGCGCAGGACATCACGTTGGCGGTCCGGCTACTTTGAAACGATGAACAACCGAATGGCCGAAGTAAATGATGACGTGCGTTGAATAAATCGCGGGGGAGGGCAAACGATGGGATAACGGCGGCACAACAGCTCCCGAAGGCCAACGTATCCCAATAACATAACCATCCCATTCGTTCGATGCCAGACGCAATCAGCTGGGAATCGCTGAGCCCTTATGGGCCAGGAGTTAATCAATTGAGACGCCCACGATTTTAAATTCAATCCAGACGGTAAACTTTGCAGGATGAGTTCAGATTCGTGGTAACTTGAGAGCCGCCATTCCCCACCAACTCTTCCCTGAGATCCGATTCCCCCAATCGGCGTTTCGTTGACAGTCCCGCGCCAGGCAAGTAAAATCGACGTATAGTCTTATCTGGCAATGCTTTATCGGTTCAAACGAATTTCGGTGTTCGGGACCAGCGTCCTCAAGGACCTGATTTAAATCCCGCGACCCCCCAAAAACACCAAGTCTACCGGTTCGCGCCAGATTAAATTAGAAGAATAGCAGCGAGTGTCGCGGTCAGTGTCAACTCGGCTGAGAACAGGCAACACCGGATATTGGAGATATTCCAGATGGCGAGACGTGAGAGCCAAGCTCTACAAATATTCTTGATCGTCTTTGTGATACTGACGGCAGTCTTTGCCCTCACTACCTATCTCACTTGGAATTCGGCGCAGGCCTACAGTCAACAGGTTGCGGAATTACAAGAGAGATCGACTCAATCGGATAACGCTGCGCGGCTGGCGCTCGAAGAGCAGAATGAACTGAAGGTGATGATTGGGCACAGTGCCGACACGTCACTGGATGCGATCAAAACTCAGTTTGAAAAAGACATGAGTACGTTTGGTGGCACGGACGAAAGCCAGCAATCGTACATGAGTGTCCCCGGAATCTTGCTTGCCAAATATCAGGCTGAGATCCAGACCAACAATACGAATCTGGCGAAGATCAAAGATCTGGAATCTGAAATCGCAACGGTTCAGCAAGAGAAGACGGCTGCAATCAACAGCTTGCAAACGCAATGGGACGCAACCGATCAAGAGTTGAAGCAAGAACAACAGAAATACTCGGAGGACCGAGCAGGCCTGATTCAGAAACAGGAAACACTTGCAGCGACGGTTGACAAGACGCGAACGGACTTCGTCGAACTTCAGACAACTTCCGACAACAAGATCGATGGTCTTCAGAAGGAAGTCAACAGCCAGCGTATTATCATCGAACGTCGTGACCAGCAATTGTCTGAATTTACAACACTGACTTTTGAAACCCCCGATGGCAAAATCGAGTGGGTCAATCCGAAGACTGGCGTTGTTTATCTCAACTTGGGCTCGGCTGATGGCCTGCGTCCTCAGGTGACCTTCAGTGTTTACGGCGTTGACGTCAACAATCTGGCTCAGGAAGAGAAAAAGGCGACCATCGAGGTCACTCGAATCGTCAATGACCGGCTCGCAGAAGCCCGGATTATTGAGGACGACATCAACAACCCCGTCCTCCCGGAAGACGTCATCTATACACCTCTTTGGAATTCGAAAAGTGCCATGCACTTTGCTCTTGCCGGGTTCATGGACATCAATGACGACGGCATTGACGATCGCGAAGTCGTCAAACGCCTGATCCTGATCAACAACGGCAAAATTGATGCGGAGGAGTCCAACGGCGAGATCGACGGCTCCATGACGCATCACACCCGTTACTTGATCATTGGCGAGCAGCCTGTATCCGGGGGCGACGGCGCCACCGACCAGGCCCGCCAAGGGGCATGGACGAAGATGATCAATCAAGCAACTGACCTTGGTGTCGAGCAGGTCTCGTTCCAACGATTGCTCGATTTTGTCGGCTACGATGGCGAAAAACGGACGATCCCGCTGGGACGCAATGCTACATCCGATGACTTTTCGGGCCCCGAAGGTTCGGCGACGGATCAGCGTGGCAGTGATTTTCGTGAGCGAAAGCCGCGCACGCAGCGTCAATCGATTCGATAGGCAGCAACGCTTCATCTAACCGCCATCAAAGCAGGACATCCAAACAAGATGGGCGCTTTTTACGTCCATCTTTCACAGGAACCGTGCGAGTTCCACCTTAGCGGGTACGAATCATCGTTCAACTTCGCTAAAGTGATGACTGCCAAGAAATTTCATTCCCCCAGATGACTGCAGGCCCTCTTTTGAGGGCTCGAGAACTTTCTACAAGGATCCCGCCGATGGATGTTTCCCCTAATGCGCCTCGAATGATGCCAGCCGAAGCAGTTTTGGATCGTGAGTATCTGGAAATTCGGGCGAAGCTACTGGAAGTGGCAGCATCCTTCGATCGCCTCGAGCGAGGCGACGGATCAGTCGATTCAGATCCTCGCATGCAACAATTTCGCGATGCAATGCAGATGATACTCAACTCAACGGGAAATCGAGCAGAGCAATTACAATTGATCTTTTCTCGATCGTATGCTGCCGACTGGCGTCGAACGTTCCAGCTTTCGTCACCGTAGTTCTCTCTGGGAAATATTCATGTATTACTTCGATCCTCATATCCACATGGTCTCGCGGACGACCGACGACTACGAAACACTTGCCAAAATGGGCTGTGTCGGCATGAGCGAACCTGCATTTTGGGCAGGATTCGACCGAGGTAGCGCCGAAAGTTTTGCCGACTACTTCCGACAACTCACCCAATTCGAACCAACGCGAGCGGCTCAATATCGAGTCCAGCATTACACATGGCTGTGTATCAATGCGAAGGAAGCGGAAGACGTCAAGCTATCCCGTGAGGTACTCTCCTTGATTCCCGAATTCCTGGACAAACCAGGGGTCCTGGGGATCGGCGAAATCGGCCTCAACAAGAACACCAAGAACGAGGCAACGGTTTTTCTCGATCACCTCGAACTGGCAGCCTCCCTTCAGCAACAGATCCTGATCCATACACCTCACCTCGAAGACAAGTTCCAGGGCACCAAGATGATCCTGGATATGCTGTGTGATGATCAGCGACTGGATCATCATCGCGTGTTAGTGGATCACGTGGAGGAACACACAATCCGAGACGTCCTCGAAAATGGATTCTGGGCGGGCATGACACTTTATCCGGTCAGCAAATGCACGCCAGCACGAGCCGCAGATATGGTTGAGCTCTACGGTCCCGAACGTTTGATGGTCAATTCCGCGGGCGACTGGGGCCCCTCAAAGCCGACAGCCGTCCCCGACTTTATTCTCGAGATGCGACGTCGCGGTCATCCAGAAAGTCTGATTCGCAAGATCGTCTACGAAAACCCTTTGGAATTTTTCCGGCAGAGCAAGGGTTTTGATTTCACCCCCCCCGAGATCGTGCTACCGGCCGAAATCAAGAACGAGTCCTAAATTCCGAACTGACGCAGGACAATGTCAAACACGTCAGTATCCGCCAACGGTGCCTCAACGAATACGCCCCGTTGAGAGGCCAGCAGCACACCTTGTTGCCACTCGTGCACGGCCGGCGCGCCGTGCGAACCACGAATGAGCGTCGCGTCCAATGGCGTTTGTTTGCTGGGCATATCGAGATGCATTTCGACGGGATCATAGCCTGGCTTGCGATGGATATCGACGGTGCGAGCAAAGTCGGGCGCCTTCGCGTCGTCAAGCCACCAATAGTAGGCTTGCCAACTTTCCGGATTAGAAATCAACACAACCTCACCGGAACGTTCATGATCGAGTCCATACTTTGCACGCTCTTCTCCGACCAACACTTCGTCGATTCCCTCGGTTCCGCGAAAGCAATCAACGACGCGCCCCAATGACTCTTCTTGCTGGACGAACACATGGCCGACCTGATGGTCGACCAGAGTCCAGGCAGGACTCGACAAGAGATCAAGCTGTTCTCCGGTTTCACCCGATGAGACATTCAACAAGCCTGCTTCGCGGAGCATGCGATTCGGATAGGTCACATGTTTAACCGGAACGATCACATATTCGCTGGCGACAAGCCACAACAGTTGCTCACCCTCAAAGGTTTTTTCACAACTGCGCACCATCTTGCCAATCACTTCATCTAATTCGGCACAGGCCTTTAACGCCTGTTCGCTATCGGGACCAAGTTTCTGAGCGGCATAATCCAGGTGCGGCAGATAGGCGAACGTAAAATGAGGTCGGTATCGCTCCAACGCCAGACAAGCCGAATCCACAATCCAGCCGCTGCTCTTGATATTGGCAATCGGTCCCCAGAAGTTCTGAAGTGGAAAATGGCCGAATTCATCGCGGAGATCTCCGTAAAGCTCCACAGGCCGGGTATAGCACCACAAGGATTCGGATCCGTCCGGATTATGAATCGGAGCCGGCATACAGATGTAATCTGCCTGCGAATGCTTACTGAGCATCGGGAACCAAACGGCCGAAGTCAACTGACGATCGTGCTGATGCAAAACGTCCCAGATTTGCGGGGATTCGATTTTGTCGTTGCCGGCAGTCCACATTTCAACACGATGTTCATCGCGCCAGTAAAACCCATTCGCCACAACCCCGTGCTGAGCCGGCAATTCGCCGGTCAGCATGTTCGCTTGTACGGGCCATGTAACTCCTGGCGTACTTGGGGACAAGGGAGCTGAGTCCCCGTTTTCGACAAGTCGGCTGAGCTCAGGCATACGAGCCAGGTCCTGTGCCCTTAAACCGGGAACGGACAATACGATGACATGATCAGACACTTTGACTCCCCTTCTTTTGACTTCCTATTGGGCCATCAGGACCAGCAAGGCTGCGGTTGCCGCTTCCGGCCTCGATCGCTACATTCAGATCATTCGGCGACCACCGTTTTGTTCCAGCCACGAAGCATCGCCCATTATGAAACTGATCATCGCCATCATCCAGCCTCATCGGCTCGAAGCCGTCAAAACCGCCCTCACTGAGGTGGAAGTTTTTCGTCTAACCGTCATGGACTGTCAAGGGTTTGGTCGTCAGAAAGGCCATGCTGAGGTCTATCGAGGCCATGAATTCTCTGTCAATCTGGTCCGCAAGGTCCAGCTCCAAATCGCCGTCAACGACGAATTTGTGGAACCGACCATTGATGCCATCATGAAAGGTGGTCGCAGTGGTGACAAGGGTGAGATCGGCGACGGTAAGATCTTTGTCCTGCCCTTGGACGATTGTCTGCGAATCCGCACCGGAGAGCGTGGCTCAGAGGCCATCTAGGCTCGCCGACGCCGGATTTCAGGAATTCCGCGGCCTTCCTCATCCTTCGTTGAGGTCAGGTGACCGTCCGGCCCGCGGCGGTTAGCCAATTTGCGAAAACCCCATCTACTCTAGGATGGGTCGTACCCCTCACCGAATGGGCTTTGTCGCTTCGGCAACCATTTACAAAGTGCCACGCCGCCAAAGTAGAGAAAGGTCAAGGGACATGCCATCAGGAGCATGCTGATGGGATCGGCCGGTGTCAGCACCATTGCCACGACAAAAATCACGAGCACGGCAATGCGCCACTTTTCGAGATAGAGCGCCACCGACATCACGCCAATGCGATCCAACAGCAACATCACCAGTGGCAATTGAAAACTAATCCCAAATCCTAGCGGCAGGAAGAGCACGAAACTCATCCACTCACTAATTCGCGGATCGGGATCAATCTGCATGTATTTATTGAAGCTGAAGAGAAATTCCAGAACCGGCTCAAAAACGAAGAAGAAGGCCAAAGCGGCTCCCGCCAAGAACAGCCCAAGGCTGAAGGGAACAAACAAGTAGATGTGGCCTTTCTCGTGTGGATAAAGTCCGGAAGCGATAAATGCCCAGATCTGCCAAAACACCCACGGACTGGAAATCACGGCGCCCGTAATCAACGCCGCCTTCAACCAGATCATGAAGGGTTCATGAGCACTCAACGAGGTAATCTCTGCTTCGAGCGGTTTCCAGACACGGGCCTTCACAAAGACGGAGGTCGGCGGTCCTGGATCCGAGATCACGGAGACCTGTTGGGGCTGATCGCCGGAAGCCGAATCTTTCGGGCTGATATCCGGATCTTTCGGGCTGATATCCGGATTGGACTCTACCTGCTCCAGAATTCGTTTGAGATCTGCGACTTCCCAAAAACTTTCCTCGTAAACGAGATCTCGAGTCCGCATAAAGCTTTGTACATCGACAGGGACATCGTCGCCAAACTGCGCCTTCAACTCATCCATTGACTTGTCGAAATAGAATTTCTCCAAGGCGGATCTCAACGGCACTTCAATCTGCCGAACGACCGGGGCGGCAAACGCCAGTCCGATCAAAAAGCCAACGGCCAGACCCGACAAGGCGCGCACCAGACAGACGCGGAGCTCCTCAAGATGCTCGCCAAACGTCATCTTGGTTGATTCAAAGAGATCTTCGTTAGGTAATTGAGCCATCGATTCGAGACCAGGGAGGCACGAGTTGCGGAATTGCACAACTTGACCCCGATTCAAGACCGACCCATTGATCCGACTTAAATCGAGATACCGTAGCGGGAGAGCACGACGAAGCATCGGCGCCCAAAAATTAGACACCATCTTGCGTTCGTGGCAGAAATCGCGAACACGCCCAGGAAAGGCCTGCGAAAGCGCTTTTTCAGCAGAAGCAGCATACCATGTTCCCCCCCTTGTCTCAACTGGCTCGGGGAGGAGGTCATCTTGCAACTCAGGGGTAATTTGGGGAAGACATAGGTAGATTTTCGACACTTGTCTTACCCACTACATTCGGGAAAACGATGAACACTTTCCATCCTCTCCGCTTTAAACCGACCTTCCGTGAATACATCTGGGGCGGACGTCGACTCGGTGAGCGACTCAACAAACCGATCGGCGCTGGTGAGCACTATGCTGAAAGCTGGGAAATCGTGGACCATGGTCAGGACCAAAGCATCGTTGCCTTTGGACCTTATACAGACTGGCCACTGCGACAATTCGTGCTGGAACATCCGCGCGAATTGTTTGGGCAACATCCGGACTTTGAAAGATTTCCGTTACTCTTCAAGTTTCTGGATGCATCCCGCAAACTCTCGGTACAAGTCCATCCGGACGACGAACAGGGCAAACAGCTCGATCCTCCTGATCTGGGCAAAACCGAAGCCTGGGTCATCATCCATACGGATGATGACAGTGAGCTTTACGTCGGCCTTGAAACTGGCTGCGACCGCAAGGCATTGGCGGAAGCGGTCGCTCAAGGCAACACCGAACAATGCCTGCACAGCCTGAAACCGCAAAACGGCGATTGTCTGTTCATTCCAGCAGGGCTGGTCCACGCAATAGGCTCAGGGTTGCTGGTGGCGGAAATACAGCAATCAAGCGACACAACGTTTCGACTCTTCGACTGGAATCGAGTGGGTACCGACGGAAAACCCCGACCGCTGCACATCGAACAAGCACTCAACACAATCGATTACGGACTCGGCCCCGCCCAACCCCAAGTCCCTGAAAAGACCTCTCACCCCGATTGCTCTCGACTCGTCGCCTGCGACAAATTCGTTCTCGATCGATGGCAGAGCCAGGCAACCGTGCAGGTCGGTGGAGATGACCGATTCCACATCATTGCGGTGCTTGAGGGCAGTCTCATCGTCACAAACGACCCGGCTGAACAGCCTTTAAGCCTGGGACAAACCATGCTGATTCCCGCCGCCAGCGAAGCCTGCGAACTACAACCTCAAACTCCGTCCGTATGGCTCGATATGTACCTTCCCACAGCAGCCGAACTTCGTGGTATCTAGTACCGAATGGCTGGCAAAACATTTTGTTCTGACTCAGGCTTTGGATTGAGGAAGTCCCGGGGACGCAAACCATCCACCACCGGAGCGCCATAGATCGTCCCGTAGGGATCAAAGACTTCCGCCGAAGAACGTTGTTGTTGAATGGTACCAGGATTCCGCCAATTCGGTCTTTCAATGTTGGGGAAGGGCGGGCCTGCGGGAGCCGGAATCGGAACAGCACCCGGCAAACCTGGCACCTGAATCGGAGCCGCAGGTACTGCCCCCACCGTACCACTCCAAGCTGGACCGCTGTACGGTTGTGATGGGCCAGCGCTCGGCTGGCCGGCACTCGGCTGAATGGTGGGATAGCCGGATTGAGCGGACGGAAAGAGCGGTTGCGTTGCCGGGTAGGCGGGTGTGGGATAGCCAGGTGGCGCGGTGGGATAGCCAGGTGGCGCGGCAGTTTGAGCGCAACCGGAAAGGCAGAGCATCACCGCAGCCCACCCCCAGCTCCGCCGCGTTGTCCACGGGTTTGGCATCCCGATGTCCTTATCCAGGTTCCTGCCGGCTCTTTCACAACATCGTTGAGGAGCATATCCGGGGGCATGGTACGTGACTAGGTCGGAATTCGTTCGATCGCCCAGCTCGCAGTGGTCGCAAAACAAGACTATTTGCTGGCGCAGCACTGCCAGCAGCAGTAGGCCTCCCGTCACCCCGGCGGTATGATGAATGGCTCTCACTGTCACCTGCAAGGACAACCGCTATGCCCAAACGCTCCGCCCCAAAACCGAAACAGGCGGAAACGCCTCGCCTTCAGAAGGTGCTGGCAGCTGCAGGTTTTGGCAGTCGTCGCGAGTGTGAAGAGCTAATCACAAGTGGCCGAGTGGAAATTGATCGGGTCGTCGCTGACGAACTCGGAACCCGAGTCGATGCGTCGAAACAAGAAGTGCGTGTCGACGGTCAACGAGTTTTGGTCCCTCGCCTGAAATATTTCGCGTTGAACAAACCCATCGGTATCGTTTCTACCGCTCGTGACCCGTGGGCCAGAACACGAGTGATTGATCTCGTGGATGATCCCGATCGTCTTTTCACGGTCGGCAGGCTCGACAAATCCAGTTCAGGGCTGATCCTCGTTACCAATGACGGAGATCTTGCCAACCGCCTCGCTCATCCCAGATATCGCATTTCGAAAACCTATCGCGTGACCGTGATGGGGAAACCAGACGCGGCGACCCTGCGACAGCTCCGCAAAGGCATCCATTTATCGGATGGAAAGATGCGAGCTGAAGCGGTGAAGATGAAGCGAGCGCACGAGTCAAAATCGATCCTCGAAATCGTGCTCACTGAAGGCCGCAACCGCGAAATCCGCCGAATGCTTGCCCAAGTTGGCCACAAGGTTCAACAGCTAACCCGTATTTCGATCGGGAATCTTCGATTAGGCGAACTCCCCGTCGGTGCTTATCGAGAGCTTAGTCGTGACGAGGTCCGCCGACTGCGAAAAATCACCGACGGCTCGAGTCGTTCTCCCAAGAAGAAGACCGCCGCCAAAAGTACCACGGATTCCAAAAGTGCCACGGGGAAAACGACGAAAAAGGCTGCCAAAACGGGCGGAAAACGAAAGGGAACTCCCAAGGTCGCCAAAACGGGCGGAAAACGAAAGGGTACTCCCAAGGTCGCCCAAACAGGCGGAAAACGAAAGGGTACCCCAAAGGTCGCCAAAACAGGCGGAAAACGAAAGGGTAACCCCAAGGTCGCTAAAACAGGGGGAAAACGAAAGGGCACTCCGAAGGTCGCCAAAACGNGCGGGAAACGAAAGGGTACTCCCAAGGGCACCAAAACGCTGACCACGCAAAAGGGCAAAGGCAAACGTCCGACAAAGCGTGGCGCGAAGGGTACCAAACGGATAACCGCTAAACGACGATAAGCCAAGGAATGATGAGTTGATTCAAGATGTATTCCGATTCCGTCTGCTTTGCCGATCAAGCGACTCAACATCGCGTCCCTGTCGTTTTCAACAACCAGATTGCGGAGAACACCTTTCGACTTCGCTTTGAATGCCCAGAGATTGCTCAGGGCGCAACGCCGGGTCAATTCTTGATGCTGCGACTAGCGAACTGTGACGAACCTTTGATCGGGCGCCCGTCGGCCATGTATGAAACCGAGGTCGATCGTCATGGACATCCAACTTTTGTTGATGTCGTGTACGTCGTGGGCGGCAAGCTCACGAGCCGTCTTTGCAAGTTTACGGCGGGCCAATAAATCAACGTCTGGGGGCCGCTTGGCAACGGCTTTCCGGTTCAAGAGACCGATCATCTAATCATAGTGGCTTGCGGAATTGGCCTGACTCCCTTTGTGGCTCTCGCCAAGGAACATCGTTGTTCGAAGGTCTATGGACTCAGCCAACGGGTCAAGCGTCCCGTGCCGCGGATCCCACTAAGTTCTGGTGCACGTTCTGCAAGCTTGTTGGCCGGCCTGGATGATTTTGAGTCAGCCGGTGCCGAATTATGGATTAGCACCGATGACGGTTCCGCCGGTCACCACGGCCTTTTAACGGATCTGGTTGAACGTCTGCTGGACGAAGAACCTTCGAACGAGACCGTCCGAATTGTTTGCTGCGGTCCTGAAAAGACGATGGAGGCGGTATCCAATATCCCGATCCAACGCAAAGTACCGGTTCAGGTCTCGCTGGAAACCCCATGGCGTGCGGGATCGGGATCTGCTTTACATGCGTGGCTCAAATTAGCGACGAAGCGGGAGCCGCAGATTATCGCAAAACATGCGTCGAGGACCTGGTATTTGATGCAGAACGCATCGAATGGGGCTGAACGCCAGAGCAAAAAANGCGTCCGATTCGCCCTAGTCCTGTTTTGCCTTCTTAATCAGACGCTGTAGGCGAGACTTGTAACGCGATGTCGCCTTCGGATCGATGATTTTCTTGGATCCAGCTCGGTCGAGTCGCTTGGCAGCCAATCGAAATTCCTCTTCGGCCTTTTCGATCTCACCGGACTCTACAGCTTCTCGGACCTTCTTCATTTGGCTCCGAACCGCCGTTTTTACAGCTCGATTCCGGTCCCGACGGACAACATTTTGACGTAGACGTTTTTTGGCGCTGGCAGTATTTGGCATAATCTCACAATTCGAAATGCGAATTCGCGTCAGCCACCGACTCCTTGGGCTGACCTCCGACAATGAGCGAATCNCTTATCATGGCGAATTCATGCGAGTTTGTCTAGCCGTAGTGCCGCATCCCGGTAAGAAGCATCCATTTCGACCAGATTTTGCAGGAATTTTTGGGCAGCATCGACATCCTTTAAGGCGGTGGCAAGGACACCAGCTCGGTAAAGAGCCAATTTCAGGACCTCCGGCTGGGCCTGACTGTCGCCGATCGTGGCCTGGTAACACTTCATGGCATTGCCGTATTGCTTGAGGTGCTGGAAACACTCGCCCATTTCCAAGGTGGCGACCGTACAACGGCTCTCATCACCACGCACAGCCTTGAAGCTTTCAATTGCTTGGCGGAAATTGCCGTCGCGTTTGAGTCGGATACCGAGTTCATAACGTAGATAAAGGTCATCCGGGAAACGTTCGCTACGAGCATTGTAAATCAACAATTCCTGCCGGTTCAGTTCAGCACGAAAGCGTCGAACAAGGTCGTTTGCCTCCGTTGACTGCTCAGACTTGGCTCGTTGTTCTGCGATCGCAACCTGAGCTCGAATCATGCGAATCTGAGCATCTTCCAACATTTCCTGAATACGAAGATCTCGTCCTCCCGCGATATCCATCGCCTTTCGATACGCCTGATAAGCATCGCGATAACGATGTTCAGCGGTCAGTTGTTCTGCATGCTGGATAAACTGCTCAGGATCGGTAAGATCCTCCACCATCGCTTCAGACGTGGATTCAGTCGCTTCCACCGAGATATCCTCCGCTACGACCTCGGAAGCCACCTTAGGCGTTTCTTCCGCAGCTTTCCCTTTCGCCTGACTCGTGTTCGTGCTCGAGTCGGGCAGGGGGGTTCCCATGGTCTTCGCCAACGTCAAATCAGCCATTTTCTTTTTGGCTTCTTTATTGCCCTTATCAAGCTCTTGTACACGATGCCAACAGGCGATGGCCTGGTCAAACTGACCCATCCTGGCAAGCGACTCAGCACAGTGCTTGTTCACCTCAATATCCTTGGAATTCACATCGAGTGCATTTTTGAGATATCGCAGCTCGACCTCATTCAGATGATTGACTTTGCAGGCCTCAGCCAAGACTCGCAGCGTTTGCACATCCCAAGGGTTGGTTTTGAGCAGATCCATCCCCCGTCGAAAGACCTGGTCCCAATCCTCAGCACTCACCGCTTTCTTAAAGGCACCTCGCCCCCCGAATCCCTTGAGTCGAGCTCCTTTTTTGTTGTTGTTATATTTTCGCTGAAGGTTGTCGAGCATCGCTTCAACGTATTCAAGGTTCCCAGGATCGTTGACGACACATTCGATAAACATCGTATGCGCATAGTCGTGATCGGGTTTATCCTGGCCAGCCAACTGCCCGCCACGTTCGAAGCAGCGTTGGAGCCGTTTACGGACAGCAGGGGAGATAACCCTGTTTTCTGGCGTCGTCTGAACTTGTGCCGGTTGATTCGAAGAACGATCCGTAGCCATAATCGGTATTAGCAGAAAGGGAGAGTCCACTCCAAAACGGGTGNTCGATATCAAATTCTATCACTCATCAAATGGGAAATCCAAGAGCGTTCAATTACCATTTGATGACCATTTAAGAGAGCATTTCACGCAATCCACGCAAATATGAATGCAGCCAACGGCATCGTTTACTTCGTGGGGGCAGGGCCGGGAGCTCCGGGACTCCTAACCTTGCGCGGTGCCGAGTGTCTCCGACGTGCTGACATTGTCCTCTTCGATTACCTGGTCAATCCAGAATTGTTGGCTCATACGGCAGATTCGGCAGAAAAGCTCTGCCTTGGCCGCCACGGTCGTACTACGAAGTGGCCCCANGAAGCGATCAACAAAAAACTGGTCGAAGAGGCAAAACTTGGAAAAATCGTCGTTCGGCTGAAAGGTGGAGACCCCATGGTCTTCGGCCGTGCAGCAGAAGAAGTCGGCACGGTCGCACGCGAAAATATTCCCTTTGAAATCGTTCCGGGGATCACGGCGGCGTTGGCCGGAGCGGCCTATTCCGGAATTCCCATTACCGACCGAAATCACGCATCGGCCATTGCTTTTGTGACAGGCCAAGAAAATCCAAACAAGGAAAGTTCGGCCATTGACTACGGAGCACTGGCCCGTTTTCCTGGCACGCTCGTCTTCTACATGGGGATTACCACCTCACAACACTGGACCTCAAGGCTCATCGAAAACGGACTTCCGGCAGACACGCACGTAACCCTGTTGCGACGTTGCAGTTGGCCAGACCAACAGGCGATCCATTGCCGGTTAGATGAAGTGGCCGATCACGTGACACCGTATTCCAAGTTCCCTCCGCCGGCCATCGCGATCGTCTGCAGCACCGGTGAGCAAATGATTGAGAGCTGGTTTGAACAGCTTCCATTATTTGGATTGACGGTTCTTGTTAGCCGACCTCGTCATCAGGCGAAAGAAATGTCGGATCATCTCCGCGAACTCGGAGCTCGAGTCCTACTTCAACCCGCTCTTCGCATTGAAGACCCACAAGATTGGCAGGGCGTGGATGATGCGATCCTGAATCTCGATCGATATGACTGGATTGTCTTTTCGAGCACGAACGCTGTTCATCAATTCATGAAGAGATTAGGCCACCTGGACCGAGATATTCGTGCACTCGGGTCGCTCAAAATCACCGTGGTTGGTCCACATACAGCCGCGGCGTTGCGCGAATATCAGCTCAAGCCAGATCTCATTCCTGAGGATGACTTTAATGCTGAAAGCGTCGCTGCGTTGCTTGAGCCAGTCGCTGATGGCGCCAATTTCTTATTGCCGAGAGCCAGTCGAGGACGCGAGGCGTTGGAAAATCGGCTACGGGAAGCCGGCGGAAACGTCCAAAGCGTCGTCGCCTACGAACACTTGGATGAGACCACGGCCCAATCGGAAGTGCTTGAAGAGCTNGCCGAGGGAAACATCGACTGGCTGGTCATGACTAGTCCAGGTATTGCCAGGTCGCTCGACAAGCTACTCGGAAAAAATCTCAGCAAGGTGAAGACGGCAACCATCAGTCCGCTCACCTCGCAGGCTGTTCGCGAGTTAGGCTGGCAAGTCGCTGCCGAGGCGGAAACCGCAACCACCGAGGGCATTGTGGCAGCCATCGTCAACGAGACACAGGCTCAACGCTGATAGATCGGCAAATACCCGCGTTCCAGTTGCATCATCGTGAGATTCAACGAAGTGATATAGATGGGACCGATGTTGCCATTCCAAGAACCGCTACTCTGTTGGCTTCCGATGATCTGAGCGTTGAGACGATCTCGGAATTTAATCCAATCTTCACCGCCTTCCCGGTAAACAACCTGAGCATAGTAGAGGTACGTGTAGTGCCAGTGCCCAAAATGCTGAGTACCGCCCGACAGTCGATACAGGTTCTTCTTGCAGTATCGCATCATGTCGGGGACGTGTTTGCTGTCGTAATCGCCAGCGTTGTAAAGTGCCGCAAGAGCTGCAGCAGTGATGGCCGGCCGAGAAGAACCACGATTACGCGAACTGTAAGAAATCCCGCCATCGGGATTCTTGCATCGATAGATATAATCCTTGGCCCGTTCGATCACGTCTCTCGCAACCGGTACCCCCGCATTGCGACATCCGCGTAATCCCTGGACCTGAGTGATCGTGGTTGATCCCTCGTCGAAATCATTCCCATCCGCTGCGCTTACGTATCCCCAACCGCCAGACTTCGTCTGTGCTCGGCCGCTAAATTCAACCGCCTTCGAGAGGATTTCAACAAGCTCCTCACGACGATCGTAATCCTCTTCTTCGCCTAAGACCTGAGATAGAAACAGCATCGAAAACCCGTGACCGTAGGTGTAGCGATTATCTCGCTGTGGATCACCAATCAGTCCGTTATCGCGAGCCTTACTCATTAGAAAATCAACGGCGCGCCGAATGTTACGGGCGTAAGGACCCTGCGTCGTCGTCGAACCGGAACCGAGTAGTGCTGTGCCGGCCAGGGCGGTCATCGCCGTCGGATAGGTCTGAGCGGTCCAATGCCCTAACTTGGATTGAGTCCGAGCGACCCAATCCAGCCCCCGCTTGATCGATGTCTCGACCTTAGGCTCAAGCTTTGCAGCTTGCACCACGCGCAGATCCTGCTGTAACATCGCCCCAGCGGTAACGCCGCCCAAGACACGGATTGCATTGCGCCGCGTGATTTCAGAGCGAGCCGGCATAAAGACACCCTTTCTTCTACAGTTTGCCTCAAACGATCCTCTGGCTCCAATTTAGTCGGGACGAGCTAAAAAGACCAATGTCGATTTCTGGAGCATCGTCGAACATACTTTACGTCGTTGATCTGATCAAAAATCTTGAACGAGGGCGGAAATCGTGACGATACGCTGGGGAATCATAGGTTGCGGCGATATTGCGAGAAAACGTGTTGCTGCGGCCATTCAAAACCAGAATTCAAGTGGTCTGGTGGCGGCAGCGGGGCGCAACCAAGAAAAACTGACATCTTTTTGTCGAGACTTTGGAATTCCTCGTTCCTACGACAGCCCTGAGCAACTTCTCGAGTCTCCCGAGATCGACGCCATTTACCTGGCAACGCCGCCTCACCTTCATGCGGCGCACTCCTGCGCAGCATCCAAAGCCGGAAAACACGTTCTGGTTGAAAAGCCGATGGCCATGAGTGTCGAGGAATGTGATGCCATGCTGGCGTCTGCCGCTGCTTCCCAAACCCAGCTGGCAGTCGCCTACTACCGCCGCCTTTACCCGGTCATGAACCGCCTGGAGACGTTAATCACAACCGACGTGCTGGGCCAGCCTTTGGCCATTTCAGCAGTCACGAGTAATGGATTTGGGCTTGGAGCGGATGCGACCGGTTGGCGAGGCGATGCCGCCATCGCAGGCGGTGGTGCGTTAATGGATATCGGAAGCCATCGCATCGATCTGTTTGTGAAGTTATTTGGAAATGCCCAGAAGGTATCCGGGATCGCCAACCAGATTGGGGTCACCTACGAAACGGAGAATGTGGCGACGGTGGTGATGGAGTTCACCCAGGGTGTCCAGGCGACGTTACAAACCTTCTTTGGCACTGAAGTTGGCCTGGACCAGTTTCGCTGCGTGGGCACTCGGGGACAGATCGACATTGAGGACTTGAATTCCGGCCAAATGACCGTTTCCACAGCAACGCGAACATGGCAAGAATCCCATCCGCCTGCCGACAATCTACACGGACCCTTGATCGACGATTTCGTGGATGCTATCGAGAACGGACGCCCACCCGCTTGTGATGGAAGTCAGGGACGAGAGACGAATCGAATCATGGCGCTCGCCTATGAAACGGCTCAGACCTAACACGGCCTGGGGAAAAAGTGCCCGCTCAGTCGAGTTCCTTCATGGTCGACCAGCTCAAGACCCCCAGACCCACGGCACTCACAATAAAAATAATGTCTGCCGTCACACTGGCTTTTTTGAAGGGGAACCCTGTAATCAGGTCCAGCAAAAAGAGAACCAGCAATAGCACAGCGATCGCCATGCCTGCAATTGTCATCCCTTTGCCCATTCTCTGTGTCCTCAAAGATGTGAGTCCTGCCACGGACCTGCTCCAGTTCAGCCAATAATGTTGAGTATAGATTCACCGATTTTCAATGTCATCTTTATCCCGGACTTGAAATCGGAGAAGCAACATACCATAGAGCGTTCAAGTCGATCTAGTCGACAGAACCCGCAAAATGCGCATAACGTTGACGTATCCGGTTGGAACAGAACAAATCCGGCTTGCGCCTCCGATGCAAGAAGCAACGACGAGTCTCCGAATTGACAAGATCCCTTAACGTTTCCTTCACCTATGAGGACAGAACCGATGGCTGATGGCTGGCAAGAATTCCGGGAGCTGATGCCGATCACTGAGCAGTGGACCTACCTGGACCATGCCGCCGTCGCCCCTCTGCCTCGGCCGACAGGCGAGACGATTCAGCGTTGGTGCCGGGAGTCGATGCAGGAAGGAGATTCTGTTTGGCCCACCTGGAACCGTCGCTTGGAACAACTCAGGGACATGGTTGCGGAGCTAATTGCTGCAGATCGCGAGGAGATCGCTCTGCTGCCAAGCACGACAGCCGGCATCAATGTTGTGGCCGAGGGCTTCCCGTGGCAGCCGGGGGACAATGTCGTCACTCTGGAGAATGAATTCCCGTCCAACCTCTATCCGTGGCTCAACCTGGAGTCACGAGGCGTCGAAACGCGTCGAGTTCCCGTCCAAGGCGGCGAGGTTGATTTAAACCGACTCGCGGACTGCTGCGATGCTCGAACACGAATCATTTCCGTCAGCTGGGTTGGGTACAGCAGTGGCTGGCGTTTGAATCTGGATGAGGTAACCAGGTTGGCCCATCAAAAAAACGCACTTTTGTTTGTCGACGCAATCCAGGGCATGGGAGTTTTTCCCATCAATGTCCAACAGACTCCCATTGATTTTCTTGCAGCGGATGGACACAAGTGGATGTTAGGCCCCGAAGGGGCAGGGGTCTGCTATATTCGTCGAGAGCATTTGGAGCTACTTCGCCCCCTAGGAGTGGGCTGGCACAGTGTTGAGAACCCATTTGAATTTCGCAAGTCGGATCTCAAACTGCGAGCCGAGGCTTCACGTTACGAAGGAGGAAGCCACAACATGTGTGGTTTTTTGGGACTGGCAGCAAGCCTTGAGCTGATTCGATCTTTCGGCCTTTCCTCGGAGCGATCACTGGTCGCCGAGCAGGTTTTAAAGCGTACAGAGGCAGTGCTAGACTCGCTCGACAAGGTCGGGGCTGAGATTTTGACTCGCCCTCCCCAGGAACATCGTTCGGGGATCGTGACTTTTCGGCTTCCGAATCAGGCGCCCCAAGCGCTGCGTCAACGTTGTTTAGACGCTAAGATCGCATTGAGTTGCCGTGGCGGCGGGTTGAGAATCAGCTCGCACGCTTACAACAACCAAAATGATCTCGAGCATCTCATCGACACCATCACGGCACCCACCGTCTCGTGAACCAGGAATCTTCAGCGATGTCAAACAATAACACACGACGTGCCGTCTACACCGGCTCCTTTGATCCGATCACATTGGGTCACGTGAATGTCATCGAAAGAGGCAGTCGCCTGGTGGATGAACTCATTGTCGGTGTCGGCATTAACGTGGAAAAATCCGCGACCTTTTCACCCGACGAACGAGTTCGACTCATTGAAGAGGTCACGGCTCATTTGCCGAACGTCACGGTCAAAACCTTTACAGGGTTAGCGGTCACCTTTGTTCGCGATTGTGAGGCGAGCGTTATGATTCGCGGTATCCGCCCGCTAACGGACACGGCAGCTGAATTCACAATGATGTTGGCGAATCGAGAACTCGACTCCACCATTGAAACAGTCTTTCTGATGGCGGACCAACGACTCGCTCACGTTTCCAGCTCGCTGATCAAACAGATTACGCCATTAGCAGACGACGAGATGCTCGCCCGATTCGTCCCGACAGCGATTGTGACCGCCTTACGAGAAAAGCTTGGCCGTGCTTGAACAGCATACTGAAACTGTCTTGGCGGCGACTGTCTTGGCGACTCGTTGTCCCTAGCCGCCACAAAGACCATGATCGGCACGAATCAGTTGTTATCGGATTCGTCCGACTTCTGCCGTAAATGCCGCTGCAGATAGAGGGCACGTTCAATATTGCGGTCTGCCGTGCCCAATTCGACGCCTCGAATCTTTTGCAGATGTGCGGGCTGGGTGTGAATGAACAGCTGATTGATTGTCGGAATCTCAACATCTTCAATCAGCCCAAGATTCACTCCCATTCGCACGCTTGAAAGCAAGTGCATCGTCTCTTCGCTGCTGATGGTTTGTGCCGTGCACAAGATTCCATAAGCTCGGCTGACCCGGTCATGCAAATCTTTCTGGCTTTCACGAACCAGGTATTCGCGAGCACGACGCTCGTAATCAATCAGCACCGGTACCACATCGCCAACTTGACGAATCAATTCTTGTTCGTCGCGTCCGAGAGTGATTTGATTACTGATCTGATAAAAATCCCCCATCGCTTGCGAGCCCTCACCATAGAGCCCCCGCACAGCGAGACTTATTTTCTGCAAGCTACGAAAGACCTTGTCAATTTGCCGGGTGATGACCAGTGCGGGCAAGTGAAGCATGACACTCACTCGCATTCCCGTCCCGACATTCGTCGGACAAGCGGTAAGATACCCAAACTCATCATGAAAGCCATAATTCACCTGGGATTCAATCAAATCATCAATCTCATTGATCTGAGCCCAGGTGTTTTCCAGATCCAACCCACTCTTCATCAGCTGAATCCGGAGATGATCTTCTTCATTGATCATCAGGCTGTATTGCTCTTCCTTGTCGATCGCCACCGCACGCGCCCCGGCGGATTCAGCAAGTTCCCGACTGATCAACTGCCTTTCCACTAAAAACTGTCGGTCGACTGACTCCATTTCAGCCACATCCAAAAAGATCAGACCGGACAGATCCTGACAACGTTCCAGCCGTTCACGGACGTTCGATTCGATCGCCGCTCGGTCCTGATCCGTGCAGCGACGCACGAATGGAAAATCGGCAAGATTTCTGGCCAACCGAATACGACTACTGATGACGATATCCGATTCAGGGCCTGAGCCACGAAGCCACTCGCCGCATTGACCTGCAAGTCGGTGGATAGTGCGATGCAATTCCATAGAAGGCGATCCGATGAATCCGTTGTTACGGTCGTTTACCACTTTCAGCCATTTCCTCAATCCGACGAATCTCATCTCGCAATTCGGAAGCGTTCTCGTAACGCTCCTCTTCGATTGCTTCTTTGAGTTCACGACGAAGTCGAATCAAGTCAGTCTGCCAATCCGAACCTCCCGCAGCTCGCTTGGGCCGTTTGCCCACATGTTTCGTCGAGCCATGGATATTCACAATCAGCGGTTCGAGTTCTGCATTGAAGTAAATGTAGTCGTGGGGACAGCCCAAGCGACCCTCATTACGAAACTCGAAAAAGGTGATTCCACAGACGGGACAGGCTTGCTGATCTAACCTGGCCAGTTCCTCAGCCGTCTGCCCAATCTTGAGTTGTTGAGCGAGAGCACCCGCTAAGCTCGACGAACTGGGCTCCGCTTCCGTTTCACCGGGAGCCAAGTGTTCACGAGCATGGTCTTCACAGAGATGCAACTCCTGCATCTCCGGACCGGTGAGTTCCGTGATGTGGAAGGTCGCCGGTTTCTCGCAATATTTGCATTTCATAATGACCCCTGCTGCCGTCGTTGCTTGGACCGTGATCCGAAACAAAGACGCGCCGGCTGGAAACGAGCCGGCTAAAAAAAGTTGGTGCAACATCAGAATAGGCCACAACTTACAGCAGCCCAAGGGATTCTATCAGGGGTCCCAAACCTGTCAAGGTTGATGACATTAACCGCCGCCGACCGCGAAACCAGGCGGGAAATCTCCTATGTTTCCAGCCTGATGTTTCCAGCAGGGTGTCGATGGCAGCATGCATGGAGAGCCTGAACGGACATTGTTGCTCGATGGCTGCGTTGTTAAGCTGTTCCGATGGCTCACACACCCAACTCAGCGAGCTTTGAAAAGCTCGCCTCCGAATATGATCGAGTTCCCGTCTACCGTCGCCTGATGTGTGACTCGTTGACACCGGTTTCCGCATTCCATCGGATCGACAAGGGAACGAGTGCCTGCCTTTTTGAAAGCGTCATCGGCGGAGAGAAGGTAGGCCGCTACAGTTTTCTGGCGGTCGATCCTTTTCGCGAGATTTCCGCCTTCCGGAATCGGATTATTCTTCGCGACCAAGATGAAACGAAGGAATACGATTGCGAAGACCCACTGGACGAACTTCACCAGCAGCTGTCGAACGTGCGGGTCGCTCCGGTCGCCGGCCTGGAGCAGCAACCATTCACAGCTGGTGCCATCGGTTATGCAGGCTACGACATTATCCGCTACACCGAACATCTTCCTGACGCACCAGAAGATGATCGTGAGCTACCGGACCTGTCGTTTGCGTTCTACGACCACTTAATCGTGTTTGACAATGTTACCAAGACGATGCTCATCATCGTCCTGGCGGACACTCAAAACACCGACAACGCCGCTGCCACCTATCAAAAAGCCTGTGAAAAGGTTGACAACCTGGTGGCTCAGCTCACCGACACACCCCACCAGCTCGAGCTGGACGACATCGAAGCCGCAGGCCCCTTGGAGCTAGAATACAGCTCCAATTTTGAACAATCGCGATTTGGCGAAGCGGTCGAGAAGTGTGTCGAGTACATCCGCGCCGGTGACATTTTTCAGGTCGTGATCAGCCAGCGATTACAGGTAGAAATCCAATCCGATCCGTTCGACATTTACCGCACACTGCGAGTCATTAACCCAAGCCCCTTCATGTTTTTCCTGCGAACTCAGGAGGTAACGCTCGTCGGAAGTTCACCGGAAATCATGTGCCGGGTCATGAACGATGTTGTGACCGTCCGTCCCTTGGCGGGTACGCGACGACGTGGTGCCGACGAAGCTGAAGATTTAGCACTCGCCGAAGAGCTATTGGCCGACCCAAAGGAGCGTGCGGAACATGTCATGCTAGTCGACCTCGGACGTAATGACGTTGGTCGCGTGGCAGAGTACCGAACGGTCGAGCTAAGCGACGTCATGACCATCGAGCGATACAGCCATGTCATGCACATCACATCCAATGTGACGGGAAAACTAACCGAGGACAAGAATGCATTTGATGCATTACGTGCCTGCGTTCCCGCTGGGACCGTCTCAGGCGCTCCCAAAGTCCGAGCCATGGAAATCATTGACGAGTTAGAGCCGCACCGTCGTGGCCCGTATGCCGGTGCCGTGGGATACATCGACTACAGCGGCAATATGGATACCTGCATTGCGCTTCGTACGATGGTCATTCAGGATCAAACCGCTTACGTGCAAGCCGGAGCAGGAATTGTGGCAGACAGTCAGCCCGAGCTTGAATATCAAGAAACGCTAAACAAGGCGAAAGGTCTCCTCAAGGCGATCGAGATTACGGAACGCCGTCATACCAAATAGCGTCGTCGCACGAAATTACGTGCCCCAAAATTGATCGTGGCCGCTGGCAATAAACCATGGCTACACCAGGGCTTACCGACGCTGCCATTAAATCCATCAGCCATTTCATCTCCCACCAAAGTCTCGACTTCGCATAGAATTGGGGGGTCGCAATCCAGACTGAAGGAAAGGCCGATGAAACGTTTTTGGATCATTCTTGCGTTCGTCCTTTGTGGTTCGTTTTCCACACAGTCAGCCATGGCCGAAACCGATGCCAGCGAAAAATGCTGGTCGAAATTCTGGACTCGTTACGAACAGATCGAAAATCAGATTAAACGATCCTGTCGCGAATGCACGGAGCGCTGGTACGGAGATCGAATTCAGCCCGATTATGGACTGACATGCCTGGCCAACAGTGAACCCAGTTCCCACGAATCGATCGTCGTGTTCGTGCACGGCTTCAACTCGCGACCGGAAGATCTCAAGTCTCTTGTCCGAGAAACTCAACAGGCAGGCTTTCGATGTGTGACATTCCGATACCCCAATGATCAATCACTCACCAAATCCGCTCGATTCTTGGCCGAGGAGCTCGCTTCGTTAAAGGGGCGACTTGCAGTGGTGACCCATTCGATGGGCGGATTAATCGTACGAGAGGCCATCGAAAACCCCGAGCTTGATCCGGGTAACGTGCGGCAACTGATCCAGATCACGCCTCCAAATCATGGGACTCAACTCGCGAGATTCGCTGTTTCGATGGATGTCGTGGAGTATTTGATGAGTGAAGATCGTCGCCAGGAATCAGGCTTCATCTACGGATCGATCCTGGATGGACTCGCCGAAGCATCTGATGACATGAGCCCCGACTCCGAATTCCTGAAGACGTTGAATTCCCGACCACGTCATCCAGACGTTCAATACACGTTGGTATTGGGCACAGACGCTCCCATCGATCCGATGGCATTTGCTGCGACTAGAAGATGTGTTTCCTGGCTGGGAAACCGATGGGAATGGGTCGACACAGTCAAAACCACTCTCAAGTCTCACCTCACGGAATTCGACGAACTGATCGATGGACGAGGGGATGGAATCGTGTCCGTCCGACGTGCGCGGCTAAGCGGCGTCACGGATTTGATCGTGGGCCAATTCGATCACGCAGACCTCCTGAGTGAAGCCCCGAACCCTGCCGCTCGCAAGGCACGGGAGCAGATCCTCGAACGGCTCCAGCTACCGCTCACGCGTTCTGACTAACATCCTCCCGGACCACAGCAATTCTCGTCCGGCAATTCAGTGCGGTCGAACTCCGCACCTTTGGTTTCGCGAGGGTGCCGCACTCGATCTCGTCGACAATCAAAGGGAACCCCTTCGACAACTTCCTCCCGAGGCGAAATGGGAATAATCGAGGCAGCGTAGGGTGCCCTTTTATAGATCTCAAATGTCTTTCGACAAACCGCCATTGGCTCCCCACGCCGCAATGTGTGTCCGTCGTCGTCAACAACTTGCTTCCAGGGTCCCCGATAGATAACGGCTTCTCGATGGTCAATGCAGGGGCCTTCTTTTCCCTTCAAGGCTCTGACAGTAACACCGCGGAATTCGATTCCCTCCACCGTTGCCCAGGGATCTTCAGGGCGATCGACGAGTTCAATTCCATAGAAACCAGCATCAGCGAACGCCCTCAGGAAGTCAGCTTCCACAAAAGCTCCGCTAATGCACCCGCTCCATAATGCTGGATCCTGCTGCAGTCGATCGGGAACCGGCTCGTCACAGACAATATCACTGATGACTGCGCGACCTCCGTTACGCAAAACTCGATAGATTTCCTGGAACAACTGCCTTCGAGCGTTCGGTTCTACAAGATTCAGAACACAGTTCGAGATCACAACATCGACGGAGTCGTTGGGAATCATCGGCGATTGGTGCCGCAACTGCTCAGCATGCCTTTGCATATCAAGCCAAGCCGATACGTTCGAAATGGGTTGTGCTTCCAGACGTGTCTCGAATTGCTCAAGATCGAGGCCGAGATCTTGAATGCGGCCCTTGAAAAATTCGACGTTGTGATAACCGATTTGCTCACCTATTTCATGACGATGCTTTCGAGCCAATGCCAACATGTCGTCATTCATGTCGACCCCCCAGACTCGCCCCTCAGCACCGACAATCTGGGATGCGATGTAACAGATTTTCCCGCCTCCGGACCCAAGATCCAGCACGGTTTCCCCATGTCGCACCCAACGGGACGGATCGCCGCAACCGTAATCTCGATCGATCAACTCCTGGGGTAACACTTCCAGGTATTGAGGGTCGTAGTCAACGGGACAGCAAAGCGAAGGCTCCGTCGCCTGCGAGGCGGACGAATACCTTTCGGCCACAGCACTCTCAATATTCAATAACATGGGCTCAACCGATAACGGAGTATCTTCGGAATTAACATGCTTCATCGAACCCTCGCTTTGAAACAATAAAATGCACGACTACAGCTAATTGTTCATTCGCTAACGGTATCACGATTCCAACCGTCAACCAAGCACAGACTAATCCTGATCAGAACGCCCCATTGTTTCGGATTGCAACATTTCTCACAATATTATTCGCTCGTCAGAGGCACGGCGAGAGGTTAATTGACCCCTGCCAGAAGGCAGTTTTTTGCACGGGAGTAATCATGATCCACGTAATCGCTGCCATCGAGTTGAACGAGGGAACGCGAGAGAGCTTTCTTGCCGAGTTCCACAAGATCGTTCCGGACGTCCTCCAGGAGGATGGATGTTTAGAATATGGCCCGACTGTCGATGTGGCCACCAACATTTCGGCCCAATTCGAACCGCGAGAAAACGTAGTCACCGTCGTTGAAAAATGGGAAGACATCGAAGCTCTCGAAGCACATCTCGTTGCTCCGCACATGCTCGCTTATCGAGAACGCGTCAAGTCGATGGTACGTTCGGCAAAACTCCACATTCTTCAGCCGGCTTAAGGTCGCACGACGCTCTTCTTAAACCACTAATTCAGCTCGAAAAAAGCTTGGCAAATGCGTTCTGGAATGCTGGGACCGTTTCTCCGCTGCTTTCCGGCGACAGCGATTCCTCGTAAACTGAAGGGCAGGGCAGAGATGCGTTTTCGCAGGAACATATCAGTGGCTTTTCGTGAAGTGATTTGACGAGGGCGAGGAGGAGACGTGAACGACGGCGGCTTCCTGAAGCAAATCCGCTGCCTTGTGGCTTTGCTCATCCTCACCTTCTCCTTCACTTCTACCGGTTGCGATGGTTGTCGCCAACTTCTTTCTCGTGAGGAACGGGACCCGCTGGAAGATCCGGAGAAGAAGAAGCCAGAGAAGGTGGAGCCGTTCAAGTCGGCAGAGCTGAAGGTATTACCGACAGACAAATCGATTGCACTTCAGGGCGTGAAACCCGGCCATTGGGTTTCCGTCCAGCAAGAGCTCACCTCGAACGAGGAAAACTTTTACGGCGAACTAGCTGGCATGACGAGCGGTCGGGACCAGAACTTCCCATTACCGCTGCCTCAGTCTCATTTTCGTTTCCAGACGAATCGTGCCGTGGCCTTGGTCAAGGGCCAGAAAAAAACATTCGAGCTCACCTACTTTGCGCCTCCGACAACGGGGCGCAGCTCGCAGATATGGATGCACAGTAATCTGCGATCCCCCTTGGGCAATACGAGCCGCTGGACTCAAACTCAGATTGGAAGCAAGCTCAAACCGTATCAGACCTTTTTTGTGGTGCTATCGCGTCGGGCCGAAAGTTACGGTTATCTGAAGTCACTGCATTCGATCAAACCGCCCCTGTCGGAATTCCATCTCACAGGTATCCCATCGGACTACATCGTCGCACTTCCGACAGTTCAGCGAGGCATTCCACTGCCTTCCTGGCCGCTGATGTGGACCCATGTTTCCTATCTGATTTGGGACGACTTTAACGCGAACAATCTCACGTCGGATCAGCAATCTGCCATGGTGGATTGGCTTCATTGGGGCGGTCAGTTAATCATCAGCGGGCCATCTTCGCTCGACTCACTCAAAGGTTCATTTCTTGAGGATTATTTACCGGTTGCCGCGAACGGAACTCGGACAATGACCGAGGAGGACGCAGCCGACCTGAACACATGGACGGTAGCGTCGCTCATTTCGAAAAATCGCAGTCCCTTTCAATTCGATGCGGCACAACCGCCTGAGATCATCGACTTCGTTCTTCGGGATGGAGGCCAATACATCGACCGCACAGGCCAACTTGTGGCAGAGAAACAAGTCGGTCGAGGACGGATCGTCACCACTTCGTTTAGCCTCACGAGTCGGCCGATCATCAACTGGAAGTCTTTTGACAATTTCTTCAATAGTTGCATCATGCGCCGGCCACCGCGAAGATACGCCTACACCGATGAAAACGGCCTTTCATTGAATTGGGTCAGAGAATTCGGAAGCCGCAGCCCTGAGTCTGAACCGCCATCGTCGCCTTCGCCAAAGCCAAATTCTTCGGATTTACCGGACAACCTACCGGATCGCAGACCGAGTGAATCCTTGCTGACATCGAAACTACGCTTCTTTTCGCGTGACGCGGCATTTAACGCATCTCTTTCGCCTGAGCCGAACAACTTCGATAGCGTTGGATTCTCTTATGGAGCTCAATCTGGCGTTGCGGGATGGAATGACTTCAGCGATTGCAGCACGGCGTCCAGAGCTGCATTAAACAAGGCAGCGGGTATCTCGGTACCCGACCGCAAGTTCGTACTGACTGCACTCGGTTTGTATCTAGTCGTTTTAGTCCCCATTAACTGGGCTATATTCCGAGTTGTGGGTCGTATTGAGTGGGCCTGGTTCGCGGTTCCGGTTTTGGCTTTCGCGGGTACTTATCTTGTCGTTCACCTGGCACAACTAGATATCGGTTTCGCGCGAAGCCGCACCGAAGTGGCGATTCTCGAAACGCAGCCCAACTATTCCCGAGGACACCTCACACGCTACACCGGCCTCTACTCGTCGCTCTCGACAAACTACTCGCTGCTGTTTGAAAACGAATCAGCCGTATCACTCCCATTTGCGATGAGAGAAACACGTCCGAGATTATCGGCCCGCGATATCTATTTCGAGCGTTCGAGCAACAAAGATCAAGCCTCCCGCCTGCAGCCGTTCTCAGTCAATTCAAATTCAACGGAGATGATTCATAGCGAAGAGTTCTTGGATATCGGAGGAGGCATCCGTCTCCAAGAAACTGCCGCGGGAGCCGAATCCGTCGTCAACGATACGGACTTTGCATTCAAGCATGTCGGTATGGCGCGGCGGATCGAGGGGCAGGTTCAGATTGCGTGGATCGGCAACCTGGACCCCCGCGTCGAGGTAGAACCGAAATTCGAAACAGTCTCCGACAATGAATGGATTTTTGATGAGTGGCGAGATCCGGTTGACAGTCCAGATGACACCATCCAGCTGAATCCGCTCTTGCGATTGGCATTTGCCCCCGGCCGTTTGAATGAGGGCGATGTGCTCCTCACCGGATGGTGCGAAGATCAAATGCCAGGCCTTACCATTGAACCCTCGGCCAGCCAAAATAGATTCCGCACCGTCATAGTTGCCCATCTCAAATATGGGGCTCTCCCCAAACCACAAAACGACATCAACACCGAGATGACGGTCAAACAGGAATACGAAGATGATTGAACTGATCGATTTCGGGAAGGACTACGGCGAATTCACGGCGGTTGAGTGCCTGAATCTCAAGATCGAAGCCGGTGAAATGTTCGGCTTCATCGGCCCTAATGGCGCTGGCAAGAGTACGAGTATTCGCTTTCTCGCAACGCTCCTGAGGGCGACCCGAGGCGAGGGTGTCGTCAATGGCTTCAGCGTAACCCGTGATCCCATGTCAGTCCGTCAGAGCGTCGGCTACATGCCCGATACGTTTGGGGTCTATGACGGCATGAAGGTCTGGGAATTTCTCGACTTTTTTGCCGTGGCCTACGCCATCCCAAGGAGCCGCCGGAGTCACGTCATTCAGGACGTCTTGGAACTGCTGGACCTGACCCATAAACGAGACGACTTTGTGAACGGCCTGTCTCGAGGCATGAAACAACGGCTCTGCCTCGCGAAAACTCTCGTTCACGATCCTCCTGTCCTCATCCTCGACGAGCCGGCAAGCGGACTCGACCCTCGTGCAAGACTCGAAATGAAGGCCCTCCTGAAAGAGCTGCGACGAATGGGCAAGACGATCATGATTTCAAGCCACATTCTGAGCGAGCTGGCAGACTGCTGTACCTCAATCGGAATCATTGAACGAGGCCAACTTTTGATGCACGGCCCCATTCAAGACGTCTACCGAAGGATCCGGGGGAATCGCATCATTGAAATCAGCTTCAATAACCAGATGGACGTCGGCCTCTCGGTGATCCGCAGCTCACCCTATTGCCGAGAAGTGCAAGTCGAAGAGCACAAGGTTATCGTTGAGCTTGAAACCGACGACGCGGGTGTCGCTGAACTACTGGCACAACTGATGGCGAATCAAGTTGAGATACGCAGCTATGCCGATAAAGATCCCACGCTCGAAGACGTCTTTATGCTTGTGACCAAAGGCCTCGTGTCTTAGACACCCAGTCTCTTAGCCTTTGATCGACAGAAACCAACGGAATACTACCGGTCAGTTGATCAAGAATGGTTTGGGAGGATCATCATCGTGATGCTCCCACTGGCGGCGCACCTCACGGAGCCCGTAGGCACACAATTCAAACTGACGACTCAACCGCTCCAGGACGACATTGGACGCTGACTCTTTCTCATCCGTCTCAATGGTACTTGCGATCCAATAGGCTCTTTTGCCTTCGGCTCGGTAATCAACGAGGCAATCCTGCTCAGAATCGGCGGCCAACCGATTCACGGCTTCCGGATAAACGCCTGTCCAGAAAAGGGTGAAATCGCCAATGTGACGATGAACCTCTCGACGAGCGTCCCCAACCCGCTCTTCAGCTTCCATCATCATCTGTGCCACCTCGCGAACCGGCCGACCCGTGAGATTTCGTACGCGGTATAGTGTTTCGCAGCGGACGAAACGGGTCAGCAGGTCGCTGATGTAATCAATGAGCGGTGGATCAGCGACGCCGATCTGTGTTTGGAATGTAAATTCGGCAATCCCCGAAAAATATCGGCGCAACGCAGTTACGTTCGTTGAACGCATCATGAATCATCCTGATGTTTTAGGGAGGTCGTAATTCCACGCTTCCGCCCGAACGGGCATTGGGCAACTCGAGAAGAGACAGGTGGTCGCCACGTGCAATTTGACACAATCGACTTATCAACAATGAGGGCGTCCTAGGTAAGCACAGCCCTAACTTCAATTTTACTTTGGATTTCCAAAATGGGACAATTTTGCGCGGCAGCGAATCAAAATTAGCTCAAAGAATGCTAGACGCGTGTTAAGAAGAGTTACGAAAAGTGTCAGAAGAAGCGAATCGGGGAAAGCGTTTTAATCTTAAACGTCCGAATTCAGCACTACCTGTCAAGAGTTGCTAACATTTCCTTGACATAAGAAACTACTTTTTCAATGGCTGCTTCGTCTCCAAGAGCTACCGCTTCTTCGATCAGTTTCACAATGGCAGATCCAACGATGAAGCCATCAGCAACGGGCGCAAGCCGTTGAATATGTTCCGGACGGCTGATCCCAAAGCCAATGCAGATTGGCAGATCGGTTTGCTCCTTCAGCCATCCTACCTGCTCGACTAATTCCGTCGGCAATTCTTGCCGAGCTCCCGTAATCCCCGTGACGGAGACGTAGTAGATAAATCCGGTTGATGTTTGAGTGATGCGAATCGCACGTTCTTTCGAGGTCGTTGGCGTCACAAGTTGAATGAGACTGAAATCGCGATCACGACAGACACGAGAGAGTTCGTCGGACTCCTCGGTGAGCAGATCCGGTACGATCGCCCCGGAAACTCCAGCGGCGATGGCATCATCAACATACTTTTCCAGGCCGTGTCGCAACACAATGGCATAGCTAACCATCGTCACCACGGGCATCGAGAGACCACCAGACGTCACTTCGGTCACATTGGCCAGGATATCATTGAGTTTCACGCCGTGCCCAAGAGCTCGCGTATACGAGGCTTGAATGACCGGTCCATCAGCGATGGGGTCGCTGTAAGGAATGCCGAGTTCACAAAGGTGGCAACCTAAATGAGAAAGTTCACGGAGCAAGCGTGAGGTAAAATCCAAATTAGGATCACCAGCGGTGATAAATGGCATGAACGCCTTTTTACCTTCGGCCCGCAACGTTTGAAAAAGTTGGTCGATTGCCGACATCGTAACCCTCTCGCAGAAGATGAATACTCGCAACCCGGCAGCGAAACGCTTAGAAATCAGAACCGCGGAGGCGTGATATTTCGGCAGCATCCTTGTCACCACGCCCGGAAAGACAGACCAGAACGATTTCCTCTGGGGATCGTTCACGAGCCACGCGGATCGCATGGGCCACAGCATGCGCGGTTTCCAGTGCGGGGAGAATTCCCTCCGTACGGGCCATCGTATCAAAGGCTTTCATCGCATCATCATCGCGACAAAAATCGTACTTTACGCGCCCGGTCGCCTTCCAATAACTGTGTTCGGGGCCAACACCAGGATAGTCCAATCCTGCAGAAACTGAATGGACATCGCAGGTTTGTCCATCTTCATCCTGCATCACAAAACTATAACTACCGTGCAGAACTCCAGGCTCGCCATAGGAAAGTGGCGAGGCATGTTCGCCAGCATGGGAACCATTTCCCCCCGCCTCGACACCATGCAATTCAACCTCCGTATCGTCAACGAAGGGATAAAACATTCCAGCGGCATTGCTCCCACCACCGACACATGCCACGACGACATCGGGGAGTCGATTAAGGCGTTCGAGGCTCTGAGCTCGAGCCTCACTGCCAATGACCGACTGGAAATCTCGCACGATTAACGGGAACGGGTGCGGGCCTACCGCCGAACCGAGAATGTAATGCGTCGACTCAACGCTACTCATCCAATCTCGCATCGCTTCGTTGATCGCATCCCGCAGTGTTCTGGATCCGCTCGTGACCGAGCGCACATCGGCCCCGAGCAGCTTCATACTGAAAACATTGGGAGCCTGCCGGCGAATATCTTCCTCACCCATGTAGACAACACAAGGCAGACCAAATCGAGCACAGGCGGTTGCTGTCGCCACACCGTGCTGCCCGGCACCGGTCTCGGCAATCACCCGTTTCTTCCCCATTCGCAGGGTAAGCAGAGCCTGACCGATCGTGTTATTGATTTTGTGCGCGCCAGTATGGTTAACATCCTCGCGTTTCAGCCAGATCTGCGCTCCGCCGCATTCCTCGGTTAAGCGTTCCGCAAAGTAAAACGGCGAAGGCCGTCCAACGTAGTCGCGCAGGAGATTCGTGAAGGTCTGCTGAAACTCCTCGTCCTGCCGGGCTTTTTCATACTCAACGGCAAGCTCATCGAGCGCTCGGGTGAGGGTTTCTGGGACGTACCGTCCGCCGAACTTGCCAAATCGGCCGTTCGCATCGGGTACCTGACTCGTGGCTGGAGATGTCATATCACTACTCATGCTCCCATCGTAGCAAGCAACCCGTCGGTTGACCATTGCGTTCCTGGGGCGACGGGGAACTCCGCTGAACCCTGGCTAGCAGGGAGACGGAAAGAACCTATGATTGAATCCATTAACCCCTGCGTTTTTTGGCCGCGAATCGACGCATCCGATGAAGGAAAAGCGATATGCCGGAGTTACCTGAAGTCGAGACGATGCGGCGAGGCGTGGCCCCCATCGCCGGCAGTCGCATCGTGGACGTTCATTTTCCACGCTGTCGGCTCAAACCGATTCTGGTGAATCCCTCCCGAAGATCTCTCCGTCGCCGTCTGGAGGGGCTGCAAATCGCCGCCGTTGAGAGAATTGGGAAGCGGATTGTCTTAAAACTTTCGGGGGACCAAGTAGGCGGCCATGCGTTGGTCATCGAACCGCGGATGACGGGACTCGTGCTGCTGGCAGATCCACCGAACACCGAACATCTACGGCTGGGATTAAAGCTCGACGCCGAGGAGATCCCGTGGCTTTGGTTCTGGGATCGGCGCGGATTGGGGACGGTCCAATTGTTCTCTGACGAAGAATTTGCTGACCGTCTTGGACCTCGCTATCTCGGACCGGACGCGTTACAAGTCACCGCAGATGAGCTAAGAGATCGCTTCCGCTCGAGCCAACGAGAAATCAAGGTCGCACTGCTAGACCAAAAGTCATTAGCGGGCATTGGCAATCTTTATGCATCGGAAATTCTCCATGTAGCCAAGGTGCATCCTCAACAGCGTTGCCACCGCCTGACCCGCACTCGTTGGCAAAGCATTCACGAAGCGATGCAAATGGTTTTGACGGAAGCCATTCGCTACGAAGGCTCAACACTCGGAGATGGCACCTATCGCAACGCCCTCAACCAAACAGGCAGCTACCAGAATCATCATCGGGTCTACAACCGAGCCGGTGACGCTTGTCCGTGTTGCGAAGATCAAGTCATTGAACGAATCGTGCAAGCACAGCGATCGACTTTTTTTTGCAAACAATGCCAGAGGCGCCGCTAAGACTTCACTGAATCCCCTTCCATCGACTCAATCGCTTCCAATAACTCATTGCGGATTCGAGCATAGTTTTCGTCGCCTTGAATCTTTGCCCCGAAAGCATCGGTGACATAAAAGACATCGACAACTTGATCAAGATACGTACCGATCCGCGCCGAAGCAACCGAGAGTCCAAGATCGTAGATGGTACGAGCAATCTTGTAGAGCAAGCCCGGACGATCGTGAGCAAAAACGTCGATAATGGTATACAGTTCCGAGGTTGNATTGTCGACGCGCACTCGAGTCGGGAGGCTATTCAAGGATTGCGTTGCCNGTCGAGCCTGCCAGGTCTGCCGAAAAGTAGGCGTCGTGAATTTCTCCGCAGTGAGTGANTCGACCAACCGCGTTTCAATTTCGTCATATCGACTGGTTGGCGGCTGCTCACTGTAATCCAAATCGTGCACAAAGAAGCGATCCAGGCAGAGGCCGTCTGCTAGTGAGTGAATCTCGGCAGAGAGAATCTCCATTCCTTTGCTTGAAAGTGCACCGGTGAGCCGATNAAAACTTCCACGAAAACGGTTTTCTAAGAACCCCACCGAATACTCGACAACCTGCCTTTCCTCGATGTAACGTCCCCAGGCGANCGGAGCTTGCTGGCTAACATCTTTCAAACGCCTCAGATCGTCAATCANATGCATTGTNGAGGGACCTTCGAGATAGGCAAACGGCAATNGATNAATTTGCTTCGTCAACCAATCCTTCGAATCATCTTGTTCGACTTGTCGAACCAAATCGGCTCTCAAACTCTTTAAACGNACCTCAGCATCGGGAGCAGGATTCTCACCACTGAGGTGTTGCATCATGCGCCGATAGAGCTTGACGAGGACATCGAGTTTCCAATCGTTAAGCACATCGGGGCCTACGGCNGCNAAATCAGCGCAGGTGAGCACAAAGAGCATGCGAAGCTGAGAGGGTGTCCCGATTTCTGCAGCATGTTCGATCAGAACCGACTCGTCGCTCGTGTCACGTCGAAAGGCAAGATGAGACAACATCAAATGATGGCGAACCAGAAAACGCAAGGTTTCCGTATCTCGTTCGGAAAGAAAGAGCGTTTTAGCAACCTCTTCAGCAATCCCTTCTCCGACCACACTGTGATCACCGGGACACCCCTTGCCGAGATCATGGACTAGCAAGGCCAAATGCAAAAGGTATTTACGATTAATCTTGCGATAGGCACGTCCGAGTGTGCCTTCATAGTTNGCAAACTCAACTGCACACTCGACCGCTCGCAAAGAATGCTCGTCAACCGTGTACTTATGGTATTCNTTAAATTGCAGCAGACAACGGGCGAGCGCAAACCCGGGCACAAGCTTTTCGAGAACACGCAGCTCGTGAAGTCGTCGCANAATCCGACCAAGCCGATTGCGTTGTGAAAGAANGGATAGAAAACGTTCGGCTGCCGGCCGATCGACCTCGATCTCATGACGCTCCATCATCGCCTGCCGAATCGCCCGCCAAGTTGGATGGTCGACACGGCAATCGTAACGCGCCGCAAGGTCCATAATCCGCAAGACCTCGGAGAGATCCGACTTCAACCTTTCCAAGCCTTGTCGTGTTGCAGAAATATGAAACTGCCCAACGCGAAATTCGCTACCGACGCGGTGGCTGGTGANCTGAGCAATCGTTTTTCGGAAAAACGGATGTCGCCATCGAGCTCCATCTACAAAATGGCCGACGATTTCTCGAATCGACGAGGTGTGTTGAAAGTAGTCCTGCATAAACTCTTCCACCGGCAAGACACCCTCGCGACCGGTATAGCCAAATTGCTCCGCGACCCGCATCTGTTCATCACGATAGAGCACATCNCGTGGTCCCTTGGCGTGAAAATGCAACTCGTTTCGCAACCTGAGCAAGAAATCCTGGGCTCGACGCAAGCGGCGATAATCTTCTCCGGTTAAATAACCTCCCCTTTGAAGAATCGCCGGATCAGCTTCGCCATAGCGAGCAAAGCCAATCCATCTCATCAACTGCAGATCTCTCAAACCACCTCGCGAGCGTTTGACATTTGGTTCAAGCAAATAGACGGTTTCGCCATACTTCAAACGCTCCCCGCGTCGCGCCCTCTCGACCATCCGAATCCGTGCTGCCGTATTTCGTTTGGCGATCTTCGCGAATGAGTTGATGAAACGCGTAAAAAAACGNACGCTGCCGCCGAGAAAGCGAGAGTCGACGAGCGAGGTAAAGANAATTGGATCACGTATGCTCATCTGACGCGCTTGATTGATCGTCCGCAGGCTGAATCCNAGATCAATACCCGCATCAGAAAAGTCACGAACCAGCCNACCGGCGAGCGGNGCAACGAGTTGCATTGAGCCCTGNGTATGCAANAGCATCAAATCGATATCNGAGTAGGGCGCCATTTCGCGACGGCCATAACCTCCATGCGGCACCAGCGCAATCCGGGACTGGACTCGCTGGCGATCCTCGCCAAAAGAAGCCAGCGCAGTCTCGAAGATTTCTAACACGAGCGTATCGAAGAGCTCGGTGACCTGCGTACAGATCTGGATCCCCTGAGCTCCGGCCCGATGTTGTTCTAGCAGTCTCTGTCTCCCACCAGAAACCCAATCCTTGATGCTCAGGACTTCTTCCCGAATCCGGTTATTTNGATTTAATTCCGCCATATTTTAATCGTACCATGAAGCAGAATTTCAAAGCAAAGGCATCTCGCTGGTGAATCATTCCGAGCTGCCCAAAAAAACCCCGCATCAACAAAGGGCTGATGCGAGGTTTATTAATTTNCCGAACGCTCTTGAGNTTTAGAGAGCGTCGTCACCAGTTTCGCCAGTTCGAATACGAACAATCGCATCNAGATTGGTNACAAAGATCTTGCCATCACCGATCTGTCCCGTTTGGGCAGCTCGCATGACAGTATCAAGCGTCGTTTGTACCTGATCGTCAGAGCANACGATCTCCATTTTNACCTTGGGGACAAAATCAACGGTGTACTCGGTTCCACGATAGGTTTCTTTGTGACCNTTTTGCCGGCCAAACCCACGCACTTCGGTGATCGTCATCCCATGAACACCTTGTTCTGAGAGCGCGTTTTTGACTTCTTCCAACTTAAAATGCCGAATCACGGCTTCAATCTTTTTCATATNNATTCACTCCTGTACGACTACACGTCGGATGGAAGATCTAAATCCGTTAGCTGACTTAANCCCATTAGGACAGAAGGATATAACCTTCCTCGCCGTGCTCGGAAACGTCAAGTCCGCGAATCTCAGTATCTTGGCTTACACGAATACCGATGGTAACGTCCAAAAGTTTAATCAAGATTAAGGTCGCCACAATGGCGAATACGAAGGTGACGACCACGCCGACAACCTGCCCGATCAGCAGCGACATTCCGCCAGCTTGATCGTACAAGAGACCATTCCCACCATCGGGATTAACCGCGGTCGATGCAAAAACGCCGGTCAAAACAGCACCCACGGTTCCACCAATACCATGAATCCCAAAGGCGTCGAGCGAATCGTCGTAGCCGAACGCTGACTTCACAGCTCCACNGGCGAAGTAACAGACCACGCCAGCAACGGCTCCCATCACGAGTGCCGGCATCGGCTGGACANATCCAGCTGCGGGAGTGATGCAAACCAATCCCGCCACCGCGCCGGAGGCCGTTCCGAGAATACTGGGCTTGCCCCGAGCAATCCACTCAGTCACAGCCCAACCGACCGCACCAGCGGCAGCCGAAAAATGGGTAACCAGCAGAGCATTCGCCGCCAGATCATTTGCTGCCAGAGCACTGCCCGCGTTGAATCCGAACCAACCAACCCACAACATTCCGGCACCAAGGGCGGTATACGTCATATTGTGGGGACGCATATCTTCGGTTCCATATCCGAGTCGTCTTCCAAGCACGATCGCAATGACCAGGGCGGAAACGCCCGAACTAATGTGAACCACGGTTCCACCTGCAAAATCCAAGGCTCCACCTGCCCACGAAGTGTCCTTACCGTGAGCGAGAATACCGCCGCCCCAGACCCAATGGCACAGAGGACAGTAAACCAGAGTTCCCCAGAGGATCATAAAAACGACCATCGCGCTGAACTTCATTCGTTCGGCAAAAGCACCGCAAATCAGCGCGGGGGTGATGATGAAGAACATGCCCTGAAAAGCGATGAAGGTCAGATCAGGAAATCCATTTGCATCGGGAGCCACGCCCTCAGTCATGGTAAGCCCCCGCATGAAGACATGACTTAAATTACCGATGTATAAATCACCGAAGTACTGGGTCGGACCTCCGAAGGCGAGTGAGTACCCCCACAAACCCCAGATGACCGTCATCAAACCCATCAAAAACAAACACTGCATCATGACACTCAAGACGTTCTTCTTGCGAACCAGGCCGCCATAGAACATCGCCAATCCAGGAGCCGTCATGAACAAAACAAGCGCACAGGATGTCATCATCCACGCATTGTTCGCTGCCTTCACTCCGGGATCGACCGTAGACTCCGTCTCTTCGTCAATCGCCATTGCAGCTTGATCTTGTGTTGGTAGCTCAGCGTCATCTTGAGCAACAACACTCATCGGAAAAGAAAACAAGACACCACAAGCGAGTACGACCCATAGTCGTCGGCAAAACATTTATTCATCCCCCGCCGTTGGGAATAGCAGAACGCCAGCAAACCGCCTGTCGATAGCCAACTCGACCTTGCTAAGCTTAAAGCGCTCGCCACCCACGCAGTGCCTAATTGCGGGAAGATCATGTGCATACAAGTGATTGTGCATGCAGGCGAGCACGGGCACTAGCCTAACTCATGGCGTTAGCAGAGGAAAGCACCCGGGATACGTATTTTTAACAACTTTTGTCATCCGGTTGCCAGATGGGATCGGAAACCCCCTGTTGAGCGTTTTCGGCTCGGGCGAGTACAAAAAATAAGTCACTTAGCCGATTCAGGAAAGGGATCACCACTTGGGAAATGGGGCACAAACGAGCCAAAGTCACCACGCGTCGCTCCGCACGACGACAGATCACGCGGGCCAGATGTAAGTGAGCTGCGATCGGCGTCCCGCCTGGAAGAATGAAATTGCGAAGCTCAGGGAGATTTGCCTCCCAATGATCGATCCACTTTTCTAATTTCTCGAGATGCTCCTCGGTAATCGATGGCGTCCAAGATTGGCTGTCTGCGGGTGTTGCGAGCTCTGCCCCCAAGGTGAACAGATTACGTTGAGTTTCCGCCAAAAGTTCGTCTAGTTCGGGACGCGGTGTGTTGCTGCGGATCAATCCCAAAGCCGCATTTAACTCATCAACCGTGCCATAGGCTTCGATGCGAGCATCGTCTTTCGAGACACGCTGGCCACCCACAACACCGGTTTCCCCGTCATCGCCTGTTTTAGTATAGATTCGCACGTCAACCCTTCCTCTCAGCTGTGCCTGCCGAATCGTTTTCAACCTCGACCATCATATCGCCTCCGATGCTAAGAGCCAGCCGTCATCATTCAAAGAGTTCAAAATCCTCCACCTTCAACTCCAACTGCCCTAACGTCTGGATCACCGGAAAAAAACTGCTGAATGAATCCTGGGAGCTCAGAGCGGATGTCGACAAGACCAAATGACCACCAGCCACTCGGCCGTCGGATAGGGTGGCATCCAGTGGAAGCCAACCTTTATTCGTCCATGCTTCATTCCACATATGGAATCCGAAACCGTTTTTTGACGGAACGTAGACGAGTCCAACCACCACGCGTGCCGGAATACCACGAGCACGGCAAAGCGCCGCCACCAGGACCGCGTGTTCTGTGCAATCCCCCGTCCGTGATTGAGCGACGTCGGCGGCACTGGCAAAGGTGGTCGAGAAATTCTTTTCGTCAATGAATTGGTGGGCAAAAGTGGCGATGGCCAACGCTTGTTCAGACGGGTCATCCGCATCGGGCAGGCCAGCTGCCAACGCGACAATCGAAGGATCATCGGCTTGAATCAGGGCGGACGGCTGAAGGTCCGAGTCTTGCGGTCCCGTTTCTTCCACCAGGAGCCGTTCGGGATTCACGGCGGTCACGGTGATGTAGGCCGATCGCTCATCAATCGGTTCCACCTTTTGGTAGGGTCGCCGTGCAAAAACGAGAGCAGGATTCTCACTCGCTAAACGAGCTCGATATTTGACACATGTTGTTTTCGCGGGGGAAGGCAGTGGAGCTTCGATCTCGACAATCGACGCAGCTCCCAAGTCCAAGTTGGCGGGGCGTTGTCCTAAGGCAATTTCCTTGTCAACTCGGATCGTTTCTTGCTGCATCGTCGGAGAATAGCTTCGGAGTACATGACCTTCAGCGTCGGTCCACAAATCGGTTTGAATCTGTTGGCCTGGAGCCAGGGTTGTCTTCCCTTGAATCCGCAATAATCGTTTCGTGTCCGAGAAGAGCGGCGTTTCTTCCCAATCCATCGCCACCAATTGAACGGATGCCACAACATTCAGAATAGGAACGAACGCCTGAAGCTTGCGAACTTCACCCGATTTCATCGGCTGGCGTTTTAGTGAAGTCTCGACAGCAAAGAGTCCCTCGCAAGGCTGAGCCAGAGGCAGCTCCCAGCTTTGGCGACTACCGCCCGCCTCGTTGCTGATCTGCAATTTTCCGGGAAACTGTTTTCCGTTCGTCACCATCGGGTTACCACCGGCCGAGACTCGGGTTGAAAAAGAGCTTAATTCGCCGGTGGGCGTCTCACGACTCACCAAAACCATCGATTCCTCGGTGGGCTGACCAAATCGCAACAGTCGCAACTGAGACTCCGCCGAGATCTCCAGAACGGGCTCGCCATTTTCGGACTTGGTTTGCCAGCGAGTCACCTGATATCCGATCGGTTTCCCCGACATGCGGATGATATCCCAGGTTTCGGCTTCTCCGATGTCAACAATTGTAGGGGTTGGATTTACAGCGGGCGCCGAGCGTTTCGAGCTCGAAGAATCGGACACCACATCCGGCGATGAGGACGGCGTGCATCCTCCCCCGGTAACCAACACCGCCATTATAAATTGGCAGATTACTGTCGCCCGTCGCCCGAACATGTGTCATCCAAATGCAAAAGGGAGTTCTTTCTGACTTCGTTTGAGTATAGCGATTAGTGAACTCCGAGATAAATCCGACTTGTAAAACTGGGGGATAAACTTCTCCCGATCGGTCAATCCTGGACGCGACGGCAGAATCTCGACTGATTTTCGTTTGAACTCTTCGGTCCTGCAGCGATGGCGAGTGCTAGACTTCCATCGACTCATCCGACCGCTCTTTTATGCGGCCCCTCGGGCTTCCCGCATCGCAGCGATAAGACAACCTGTACGGGTTATTCGCGGTTGGACGAATGCGGCTTTCGCGGAGAGGGCCTACTTCGAATTTGCTGCGGCTGAGTTTGACCTAGGTTTTAAAGAGTCCTCGTAATTACCCCCCAGCACATCGTGCGTACGACCGTTTGACTTTGAGGTTCACCCATGGGCTTCCTGAAGAACTTCTTTCAGAATGTCTTCCAAGAAGATGTAAATGTCGCCACCAGCCAAAGCAGCGACAGCAACAATCACAACAGCAGCAGTTTTGAACATTTATCCAAGGAAGAGCTCGAAGCACACCTGGGCGTGAGGAAATACGGTTCATTCACACTCACGGAAGCCATTCGGCCATCCTATGACCTCAAAGTCGTCCCCAGCCAAGGCTATCGGCACGACGCCTATCACGACCAGGACTCGAACACTAAGCTACCGGTGCTCATGGCATCGGCAAGTCATGAGAAACTGTTCGAAATCTTCATCGAGCTACTCGCTCCCTTAGGAAATGTCGTCGACGTCGTGCTGGAAACGAGTCATTCGCGAGACGGCAGTGGTCACGTCGACCTGTATCGCGAACACATGGACATGCCCGTATTGCTGAGCACTCTCTGGGACTACGAAGATCTTTTGACGAACGATGGTTGCACGGGCCTCGCCGTATTGAACCCAAACATTCCCCAAGAGATCCAATTCGACGAACATAAACTCCTGATCGTCTACGGCGAACAACTCGAACCGTACGAACGCATCCTTGAGTCTTACGGTATCGACTGCAAAGACGAAATGAAATTCATCACGGAAGCAGAGCACGTTCATTCATCGAGCGACGATTACCTCCAGCAGTTTGACGAGCTTAAAACGCGGCTTGGCATGGACGCGACCTACGGTTAAGTCACCTCTTGTGACACCTCGCGGCAACACCTACGGCAGTGCGGTCCATTCTTTTCCTCACTGCCATTTCGACTGCAGAGTCCTCTCAGGACTTCTCACCAGGCTTCATAAGACAGACACGCCACGGCGTCGTTATTGCAGAGAGCATTAACGACACCCTGAACCCACCGGTCTCACGCTGTTGCTACCTGGCCTGCTGCCATTTCAACAGCGTCATCGCTGATCCGAGGGAGGATCAACGACGAGGTATCTTTGGCCATCCAACTGCACGAGCACCTTTCCTGTCATGGCCAGATAGGGAGTAATCCGCTTGCCATATTGTTCAGCAAGCTGGAAATAGGCTCCGGTGAAACGCTCAATCCGCACAGCATCTTTTTCATCCGCATCGATGGATTCAGCATCCTTCCAGCAATCACCACTCCAGTAGAATGCCTTGGCCCCCACGTGCATAAGCCTGCGTTTCTGGAGAGCGTTGGAATTGGAAATATCCGCGTTTGAGCTACCGGCGCTAGCCACCGGTGCAGCCGATTGCGTCTCGCCAAACCCAGCTTCGTCGCTTGCTGGCAAGCGACTGGCGGATTTCAAACGGCCTTTGGCAAATCGTTGCCGAAAGGCATCTTCGCCAGCTTCCTCTTGCAATCGCTGAAGAGATTCACGAACGGCACCGAGTCGACCGATCCGAGGCCGAGCGGAGGCATCCTCTTCAGCCAAGAATGTAGTATACGGCGTGATGATTCCGTGTTGCTCAGAGAGCGATGCAAGCTCGTTGGTCAGTTCTTCATTTTCCCCCTGCAAATCAATCTGGTCGATAATCTCACCAACCCGCCGGACCGCCCACAATTTTTCCACAAACGCATGCGTTTCATCCTTCGAGTGTTCGCGGAGCTGGACTCGATAATCGAACTTCTTTTCCCAACCATCGACTTTTCCGGAAAGTGTCACCTTGGCCGCGCCTGTCGCCTGATAACGACCAACGACAACTAGCTGATCGCCCGCAAACAAATCAAAACCATTGCCCGGATAAGTCCGATTCACGACGGGCCCGTCGGTTTCATCATGATTGTCCACTTCAAAGAGCAGCTGCACGTCGGTTAAAACAGGTGTCTCGATCCGACGGGACAAGCGACCAACCGCGTGTTCAATTTCTTCATTAGGTCGCACATAGGCAGCTTGCCCACGATTCTCACTTGACAACTCATCCAACAGACGACTATTGACGTCGTAACCAACCCCGAAGGTAAACAACCGCGTCCCTGTATTGTTCACTTGGTGAACTCGCTGAGCGATGATGGCCGTATTTTTTTCCCCAACCGTGGGGAGCCCATCCGTCATGAACATTAAATAACCGGGACGTTTTGGATCCTTGAATTGATCCATGGCCACGGAGAGAGCACCTTCGATGTTCGTACTGCCACCCGCAAAGAGTCCGGAAACGTAAGCCAGAGCTGCCTTTCGACTTGATTCATCGAACCGCTGTAGCTCCGGTGCAAAACTCTCTATCTCACTGTCATAAGCAATAATATTAAAGGTATCCCCAGCTCGCAGATGGTGAAGCACAAACTTCAACGCATCTTTTGCCTGCTGCATTTTTGCTCCGCTCATGCTGCCTGAGCGATCAACGGCAAACACCACCGTCTTGTTCAAGACCTCCTCTCGCTCCTTCGGGATCTCCGGGGTGGCAAGCAGCATAAAATAGCCTGGTAGGTCCGCATCTGGACGGTAGCTGAGCACACTGGCACGAACTGCCTTTTCGTCGTAGTCATAGAACAGTCGAAAATCTTCCTGCGGAATTTGAGATTTCGCCTCATACGTGACGGTGGCGGATTGGTCGCTGTGCCGATCAATCTGAATCGAGTGACTCGGACTGTAGATATTTTTAATCGGCTGCCACCCCTGAAGATTGATCTCAAACGAGATATTCCGAACGGGGTGTGAGGTATAACGTGCGGAGCGAAGTGGATAGAGAAATTCACCGACGTTATCGTGATTCTTGATCACCTGGGAGTAACGAATACTGACCGTTCGCCGGGCACCGGCGGGCACCGGAAAGATGCTCGTTTTGAAGAGACCTGTTCCAAGCCACTCGGTCAAAGCTGGATCCATGTTTTGGCGCATGTAAGCTTCGTAGATTTGCCTTGCGTCAGCCGCGGAGAGTAGCTGTCCCTCAAACTCCTTACCGTCAACCAGAAAGGTCATTCGGTCGATGGCCCCGTCGTAGGGCAACGGGAACACAAAGGCCACCTCCATCGTTTGGTGCCCGGTGTTTGTAAAGGTTTGCGAGACCTGCACCGTCGCCACGTCATCTCGGATTCGTGTTTTGACACTCAGCTCTTCAATCGCGTAACTCTGTGTGGGGACTGGCGGCGAGGGAACCATGGGATTGGGACGTGGCAAACGGAAGCCATGCTCGTGCCTTGTCTCAAGCAAAAACCCCTGAGCTCGTAGGCTGGATGATGAGAACAACAACAGCAAGACAAGCAATGCCAGCACTCTTCGAAGACACATGACTCGATTCTCCATTCGCCCGGAAATTGTGGCGGATCAGAGCTTTGGACGATGGCGATGGCGTCAAGGTTCCAGAAATTCCTGACTGACCTTGCAGATAATGCGAGTTTCGAAGAAACTCCGCGCCAAGCAGAATAGTCCTTTTTTCAAGAGCAGCCCATGGAACGTTCGAACCGAGTTCGAATCTCGAACATCGTGTACCTGTTTACCGGTGCGCTCATCCTGGCTTCCAGCGGCTGCAGCTTGTTCCGCGGGCCCCCACCCCAATTGCCGAACCCGCTTGAGATTCCGGTCAGTGACCAGGAATTTGCGTGGAATCAAATTGTCGATACGGTCGACGACTATTTCGATATCAGCCATGAGAATCGAGTACGTGTCATTGGCAACGTGATGACGGAGGGCCACATTGAAACCCGACCGGAGATTGGTGCTACGGTTTTCGAGTTGTGGCGCAAAGATCGGACGCGTGGTTTTCAGGTTTGGCAGAACACATTTCAAACGATGCGACGACAAGCTGAGGTTCGTGTTTCTCCGTCATCGGTAGGATACGGAGTTCAGGTGATCGTCCGAAAAGAGCTCGAAGATCTGGCTCGGCCTGAAGCGGCGATGGTAGGAGGTGTTGTCCAACGTTATGACGGTACGTTAGTTCGACCGCAGGACAAGAAGATTGGAGGCCAGCTCGCACTCGGCTGGATTCCTCAGGGCCGGGACATTGAATTGGAGCAGAAGATTCTCCGTGACCTGTACGCCCGCATGTATGACGTGGTACCTCCGCCACAGATGATGAAGATCAAGAAACGCAACAGCATTCCCGGTCGCCGTGTGCTCGACGAATAGCGGCACCTATTTCGACCGCTACTCTTGAACGGTTTCGTTTGATACCACGGGCATACCGACCGGCAGTACGACGGGCTTTGCCTCCTGCACAACAGGCAGTCGAATAATGAAGGCGGTTCCTTTTCCCGGCGTGCTTTCAACGCGAATTCGTCCTCGATGGCTTTCTACGATTTCACGGCAGGCAGCGAGGCCAAGTCCGGTCCCGCCTTTGCCGCTTTCATCTGGTCCGTTCTTGGTTGTGTAGAACGAATTGAAGATCTTTGGCAATTCTTCTCGAGGAATACCTGTTCCATTATCCCGTACGGTCAAGTCAACATGCGCTGAATTTGACTCGTGCGAGATCCGAATCAATAACAGTCCACCGTGGGACATCGCCTGTCGAGCGTTGATCATCAGGTTCAACAGGACTTGCTGAATCTGATTCCCGTTTGCCAATACACTTGGAACTGGCGAGAAGTCTCGCTCAACCGAGATTCGATACTTGCTCATTTCGCGCTCAAGCAGCACAAGTGTCTCATCGACGATTTGCTGAAGATCCGTGGCTTCGAATCGATCTGTCCGATTGCGTGCCATCCCGAGGACGCTGTTCGTGATTCGCGCAGCGCGTTCGCCAGCCGTCAGAATTTTTTGGAAAGACTTGTCACGCGTCGGTTGATCCGTATGACGAAGTCCGATCTTGGAGTAATTGATGATCGTCATCAACACGTTATTGAACTCATGCGTCGTGGTACTGACGAGTTCACCAAGGGCAGTCAGCTTTTGCGCTTGAAGCAGCTGTTGTTTAAGCTGCTCATTTTCATTTTTCAACTGAGCTATCTGTTCGGATTCATTCATAGGGAGTTGCCTGGTCCTTAATCGCGTCGCCGATCTGGCGAGTCGACCTAGTTTAACTGTCCTGCGATTTTCTCTGCGAATACGCGCGTTTACCTGGCCGGCAAAGACTGCCGTCTTCCGAGCACATTGACTGATGGGTTTATCGACGAATTCACCTAGGGCACTGTAAGAGATCGCTTTATAATCCTGCGAAGATAGATTCTCCCCTTGGTTTCGAGGATCGCTGACGGACAGGAGGTTCCTCATGCATACTGTTGAAATGTTGGAATGCGCTTTGGATTTCGCGAACCACGCTGGTTACGGCATTCGACACGAATGGTTAGACGGAGCGTCGAGTGGTCGTTGCGAAATCGCCGGACAGAAGTGGCTCTTTGTGGATCTGGCGTTATCCCCGATTGAGCAGCTTGACCAGGTCCTCGAGGCGTTGCGATCGGACCCCGATATCGGTGCTGTCAAAGCGCCCGAGGAACTCCAACGGGCTTTAGGCATACGACCCGCCGCCTGACCTTAACCGCTAGCTTTGATAGAGCCGTTTGGCTTCGATATATTTTTCAACAGCCCGAGGCACTCGATAACGAATACTTGCTCCCGCTCGCACCCGTTCCCGAATGCTTCCGCTGCTGAGTTGCATGAGCGACATGTTGGTCAGATAGCCTTCGATTTCTATTCGTCGTTGCTTTCCAACGATTTCATCCAGGGGTGCAAAATCGGGTTCGGGCCAATCGGGCCTGGCAACGACGATGGGCGTCGCCAACTGACAGATCTGGTCCGGTTCTCGCCAGTTCGGCAACTCACTGAGAGAATCGGCTCCCATAATGAAGAAAAGCTTTACTTCTGGCTGAGATGCCACAATCTGCCGAAGCGTTTCAGCCGTGTAGCTGACTCCTCCCCGATCCAGCTCTAGCGTGGAGAGCCGAAAAGCGTCGTGCCCCCCGATCGCCAGATTCAGCATTTCGATCCGATGCTGGGGATCAATTGCGGGCCGATCTTGCTTGTGAGGTGCTAAAAAAGCAGGCAAAAACCAAACTTCATCGAGCTCGTGGAACTCTCGACAGCATTCCGCCATCAACAGGTGTGCATAATGAATTGGATCGAACGACCCACCAAGAATCCCAAGCCGCATCGCGAGGCGTCCTTCAAAAAAACACGGAGCAAGGCCACAATAGATGCAATCCTATTCGATTCGGAACGCGAGGTGAATGACACGAATTCCTGTAACTTCAGTCATTTCACGGGTGAGACGGGACTTTTCTTCTTTCATGACGGACGAACAAAAAGAGCTGTTTGAGAGAGAGCTATCCCCGTGGGAACTCGACGATCAGTCTGAGCGACGGGTGGCTGAGGTCGTGTTTTCGGAGGGCGTCACTGCGGCGTACACGTATCTTGTTCCGGAATCATTGTTGGAGACCGTGGTTGCTGGCAAGCGTCTGCGAGTCCCACTAGGTCGGGGCAACCGAACGATTGTCGGATATTGCATTGACGTGAGGACGGAACCGGTAGGGCAACGGGCTCTGAAGGAAGTGATCTCGGTGCTTGACAGCACGCCCTTACTTTCCCCGGCGATGCTGAGATTAACGGCTTGGATGGCGGACCATTATCTCACACCCTTGGGCAAAGTTTTGGAGGGTGTTTTGCCGGCAGCGGTCCGCACGCAAGCCGGCACTCGTGAGAAGACGCTTTATTCGGTACCGACCAAAATCGCCGCTCGCCTTACTCAACTCAAGCTACCTCCGAAACAAGCGGCAGTCCTGAAGCACGTGACGGCCTCTCCCACCCCGCTAACCGCTGAACAGGTCACGAAGGCGATCGGCTGCACAACAGCCCCCATCAACGGCCTGGTCAAGAAAGGGTTATTGGAATCAACGGTAGCGCGCGTTGACCAGTACGAAGCTACCCATGTGCCTCCGGAGCCGCACACCGAATTAACTTTGAATCCCGATCAACAACAGGCCGTTGACACGATCATCGGTGCGGTCGAAGCGGGTACTCCCCAAACGATGCTGTTACACGGAGTCACAGGAAGTGGCAAGACGGAGATTTATATTCGGGCGATCCAGGAAGTCGTCAGCTACGGTCGCCAAGCGATCGTGCTGGTCCCAGAAATCAGCCTTACGCCACAGACACAGCGTCGTTTCCGTTCACGGTTTACTCACGTTGCCGTCTTACACAGCCATCTCACCGATGGAGAACGCAACTGGCATTGGCGACAAATCGCCTCGGGCAAAGTCGACGTCGTGGTCGGCGCTCGCAGCGCAATCTTCGCACCCACTCCCAGACTTGGACTCATCGTCATCGACGAGGAGCACGACAATTCATTCAAGCAGGATACGTTGCCTCGTTATCAAGCTCGAGATGTCGCTCGTCAACGTTCTGAGGCCGAAAACATCCCACTGATCCTTGGTTCGGCGACGCCTTCTCTCGAAAGTTGGCAGCGGGCATTGTCTCATGAAGACGAACTGATCTCGTTGCCAAAACGCATTCTCGATTTACCACTTCCCGATGTCGTTACCGTCGACCAACGTCATGATTTTCAATCACGTCAATATAGGGGGCCACTCAGCCGCCAATTGGAACAAGCGATCAAACAAGCGATATCGCAACAGGAACAGGTGATTCTGCTGCTCAATCGGCGAGGTTTTTCGACCCATATCCAGTGCCCGGCATGTGGAGAAGTCGTGCAGTGCCCGCATTGCGAGATTGCCTTGACTCATCACCGAGAAGGCGACATGGCCATCTGTCACTACTGTGACTATCAGCAACCCGCGCCTCCGATTTGCCCTGCCTGCCGATTCGAAGGAATTCGTTATTCGGGATTGGGAACCCAGCGTCTTGAAGCAGAAGTTCGCTCTCGATTTCCAAACGCGACCTGCCTGCGCATGGATTCGGATACGATGCGCCGGCCGGGCAGCCATGAAGCATCACTCACTCGCTTTCGCCAAGGCGAGGTCGACATCCTGGTGGGGACCCAGATGATCGCCAAGGGTCTTGATTTTCCCAACGTGACCGTGGTGGGCGTTATCAACGCAGATACTGCGTTACACTTGCCCGACTTTCGCTCAGCAGAACGCACCTTTCAACTGGTGACTCAGGTTGCAGGTCGAACCGGTCGTGGCACGAAAGGAGGCCGGGTCTACGTACAAACCTGGAATCCAGACCATGTTGCCATTCGCGCTGCCGAGCGGCATGACTATTTGCAATTTGCCAAATCAGAGCTTCCCATTCGTCAGCAATTCAACTACCCACCCTATGGCAGCATGATACGCATCATCGCGCGAGGCAGCAGCGAATCTCAAACCGAACAACTGATGGAAAGCATCGCTCAGCTCCTCCGAGAACGGTTATCCGACGAGCCCAGCTATCGGCAACTGGGTCCCGCGCCAGCTCCCATGGAAAAACTTCGTGACAAATATCGTTTTCACATGATTCTGCAAACATCCCGGCCCGAACCTGTCCGAGAGGCCTTGCGGGCAGCACAGACGACGATTCATACCCCCAATGACGTGAAATGGATGATCGATATCGATCCGCTGGATATGATGTAGAGCCGCATCGAGGCCGCGAATCGCTATGGCTTAACTCGGGTAAGGCCCGTAAAATATAAGCTTAAGGCAAAGAATGACGAACGGAATCGCCCTTCGATTGAACCGTTTGACAATCCGTCACGCTCAATCCCCCATCGCGCCATGTCATATCGTTCTTTTAAACGTATCCTTGGTGAGACGAATCTGGAACGCAAGTGCCTGATTCTTTTTGGCGCTTGTTTGTTCCTGTTGATCACCGGTGCGTTCTGGTATGCCGAGGGAATTGCAGAAGCGCTTGTCCGAGATAAAACTCATCAGACCGGTCGCGACTTTGTCGACTTAAGTCTGCTGCGTTACCACTTCGAGCACATCCCACTCTCTCAACCGGGTGAAGCTCAGGGCACGGAGCCGAGTCTATGGCAGAGCGTCATCGAAGGCATCGACCGAGATCTGGCAACCCAGAACTACGAGTGGGAGATCTTGGTAGAGGACAATGACGGAAACATTGACACGAATACGGACCAAACTCGTGTTCCCGAAAAGCCTCAAGAATTGGCCATCATGAGTCAATTAAAGCGGGAACTTGAAGAACAAGTCCGACAGCGACCGACACCGACCAATGACAACATGGCTGATCTGCGGCCAGTGCCAAATGGCAATCCAGCCGAAACGACGACAGCACCAGCCGAAGCCGAAGAGGAATTGGAGGAGCAAGAGGCCGAGGAGTCGGCTGATCAGCTGGAACGATTGCCTCCTGTCTCTCATCTCGAGACGCGACGCGTCAACGACTACTACTATCAACCGGTTTATTGGAAAGAAAGTTGCGTTGCGTGTCACCGCGTCCACGGTGGCAAGTTTTTGGATCCAGAACAAGAAGCCTATCCTGAACTGCGTGGGCCGTTACGCGTCGTAAAGGTCACGATTCCCAGCGAAGAGACTCAACTCGCGGTAACCAAAAGCCGCGCGATTCTATTAGCCACCGCCATCATTACCGTATTCCTATCAGTGATTACGTTGTATCTGGTCGTTCGGTATGTGGTGGTCAAACCTCTCAATCACCTTCGCGACGTCAGTGACGAAATTAGTCGCGGAAATACGAATCTTCGAGCCGACATCCAGACGAATGACGAATTCGAAGAGCTGGCGGCATCCTTCAATCGCATGTTGCGTCACCTGGTGGATACACAAGATGAGCTGCGGAATGTGAACGTCGACCTCGACGGAAAACTCGACCAACTTGCTCAGGCAAACATGCAACTCCACGAAATGAACCGGCTGAAGAGTGATTTCTTGGCCAACATGAGTCACGAGTTGCGAACGCCCTTGAACAGCATTATCGGCTTCTCGGATGTACTAGCAGGAATCGATGCGCTCAACGACAAACAGAAACGTTACGTTGACAACATCGGTACTTCCGGTCGCGTGTTGCTTGAGATGATTAACGACATTCTCGATTTGGCCAAAATGGAAAGCGGCAGAATGGACGTTCGACTCACCGATTTCTCCATCGAGCCGGTGATTCACGCCCAATGTGATCTGGTCCGCACCTTATCGGAAGAAAAGAATATCGATCTCACCGTTCACGTCGAACCCTACCTTCCGGAAATGCATCAAGACCAGGGCAAGGTCCAACAGATCCTGACAAACCTGCTCTCAAACGCCATCAAGTTTACTCCAGAAGGTGGCCGCATTACAGTCAACGGAATTCGAGACATCGACCAATACCTCGTGCTCACCGTCGAAGACACGGGCGTGGGCATCAGTGAGGATGAACGCGAGATTATTTTTGAGAAGTTCCGTCAGGGTTCAGCCGTTTTGGGCAATGACAATTTGACACGAGAGTTCTCCGGAACGGGACTTGGATTGTCGATCGTGAAAGAACTGTGCCGACTCCTCGGTGGGGAAATCAATTTCCAGAGTGAATTGGGGAAAGGCAGTACGTTCCGTGTCCGCATCCCGTGGCATCGCAAAGAAACGCCCCGCATGGAATCGACGCTCGCCGCGAGACTTGAAGAAGTCGCCAAATCACAGCGAACCGGCGCCATGCGTCCCAGTGCTTCCATTTCCGAATCCAAAAATCCCCCGGACGACTCAACGATCCCAGCCCCGAGCAGTGGCTGACGATTCGCGAACGATGCGGGAGATTGTCAACAAAACCTTTGCAGCTGAGATCGCCCGGACCACGGTCTCTCTGGAACACAGTCTCTCTGGGCTTGGCAAGATCCATTTGGAAACTTAGATTTTCCATCTCGCCGAAACCTCAAAGACGGACCCCCTTCAAAATGGAGTGCCCATGTCGGCTCAAGTACATCTTTTCACGGACGGAGCATGCAGTGGCAATCCCGGGCCAGGGGGGTGGGCCTACATTCTCCGACACTTGGCAACTGGCCAAGAAAAAGAAGCCTCGGAGGGTGAAGCCAACACAACCAACAATCGCATGGAATTAACGGCCGTCGTCAAAGGCCTGGAAGCTCTCAAGAGGCCGTGTCGGGTGGAGCTATTCACAGACAGCGTCTATGTCGGGGATGGCATGACCAAATGGATGCCCAAATGGAAATCCAATGGCTGGAAACGCAAGGAAAAGGGGCAGTTGAAGCCAGTCAAGAACGAGGAGCTTTGGCGTCGACTTGATGAACTGATCAGCCAACATCAGGTCAGCTATACTCGTGTTGCGGGTCACAGTGGTCACCCTGAGAACGATCGTTGCGACGAATTAGCCGTAGACGCCTACCAAAAATTCCTTTAGAGCCATGAACTTCTCACCTGGCTGGGCGAGAGTGACCTCTGTTCGCTAAAATCTCGAACATGGATGGCCAACCCGCCAAATCGCTGACAACACCGGCCCAATTCCTGAAAGGGGTCGGCCCCGATCGTGCTAAGTCTCTGGAGAGAATAGGACTAGCGACTGCGCGAGATATTCTCTTCTTTTTCCCCCGTGATTATCTCGACCTGTCCGAACGTCAACCGCTCTCAGAACTAAGCGAGGATCATGCTGTCAGTGTTCTCGTAGAGGTTGTCGAGCTCGAGCAGCGAAGGACCCGAACGGGAAAATCCATGCTGGGCGTGCTCATGCGTCAGGGTCCCGACTTTGTCCGAGCTCTGTGGTTCAACCAATCGTATATGAAGGACAAGCTGCAGCCTGGGCAGTCCGTCATGCTTTCAGGAACTCCGAAACGTCGCGGCATCAATTGGGAGTTTGTGCACCCACGCGTAACACTGCTTGAAACGGATGATTGCCCACGTGGTGAAATCTTGCCGGTCTACTCCCTGACGGAAGGTATCAAGCAGCATGAAATGAGACGAATCGTCAGCGCTGTAGTCGAAGAATACGCTACCGAAGTTCCGGAAGTGCTCCCGATGGCCTTTCTCGACGAAGAAGATCTCTGGCCCATTCAGCAGGCGCTCACCGAAGTTCACTCACCGTCAACTCAAGCCGATCTCAACAAAGCACGCGAACGTTTTGTCTTTCAGGAATTATTGGTGATGCAGTTGGGACTGGCACTCCGACAGCAACAGTTATTGGCCACTCAAAACGCACCAAGCCTCGAGAACAGCGAAAAAATCGATGCGCGAATTCGCCGTCTGTTCCCATTCGAATTGACCGACGCCCAGAATCAAGCAATTAAGGAGATCGCGACGGACTTGCAGCAATCCATTCCGATGAACCGTTTACTGCAGGGAGATGTCGGAAGTGGCAAGACCGCAGTCGCCGCCTACGCGATGCTGCTGACCGTTGCGCATGGACACCAGGCGGTGTTAATGGCACCCACTGAAGTCCTCGCGAAACAACATTTCAACACACTCCAGTCCCTGATTGCCAACAGCCAGGTTTCGATGCGACTGCTGACAGGGTCGACGCCGGCTGCTGAACGGCGGGAGACGCTGGCCAAAGTCCAAGACGGAAGCCTCGGCATTCTCGTGGGCACCCAGGCGATCATCCACAGCGATCTCGATTTCCAGAAACTTGGCTTAGTCATCATTGATGAACAGCACAAATTTGGGGTTTTGCAGCGCGCTATGCTTCGCAAAGACGGGATTATGCCGCACTATTTGGTGATGACTGCTACCCCGATACCTCGGACCATGGCGATGACCGTTTTTGGAGACCTTGAAGTATCGGCGATTCGCGACTTACCACCAGGACGACAACCGGTTCACACCTACCTCGCTCAAGAAGACCAGCGCGACAAGTGGTGGGATTTTTTCAGTCGCAAGCTACGCGAGGGGAGACAGGGTTTTGTAATTTCCCCGCTCGTCCATGACGATGCCGAAGAGATCGCCAGCGCAGAGGCCTGCCTCGAAAACCTGACGAACGGTCCACTCGCTGATTTCCGCCTCGACTTGCTCCACGGAAAAATGCCATCGGCAACCAAACTGCACGTGATGGAACGTTTTGAACAAGGCGAGACCCAGGTGCTCGTCGCAACCTCTGTCGTCGAAGTAGGCATTGACGTTCCAAATGCGAATGTCATGACGATCGAGCATGGTGAACGATTTGGCCTTGCTCAATTGCATCAGCTACGTGGACGCGTGGGCCGAGGCTCCCACCCTGGATTCGTCTGCGTCTTTAGTTCGAACAACGATGAAGAGGAGAATCCGAGATTGCAGGCTTTTGCTGATTCGACGGACGGCTTTGAGTTGTCGGAACTCGACTTCGCTCTTCGAGGTCCGGGCGAGCTTTTCGGAACTCGCCAACATGGCCTGCCACCGCTGATGGTCGCCGACCTACGACGCGACGCAGCGACGCTCGAGCGAGCTCGCCATTCAGCCCGAAAACTGCTCGCCCTCGATCCAGGCCTGCGAAATCCAGATTTTTCGCGACTCCGAACCATGGTCCTCAAACGCTACGGCACGGTACTGGAACTTAGCGACGTTAGTTGAGTGATCGTCAATTAGCTCAAACTAATCTCCAATACAACCGGCTCGCTTTCGGATAGATCAGGACAGGTGAATTCACAAGACCTCCCCAGCCAGGTCGATTCGATCAAGAATCGTTCGTCGAATTCGCCAACAACGTCAGTTCGACACGATCGTATTTCATCGCTTTTACCTGATCTTCGGGGAGCGGCAGAAAACGATCCGGTAGCTTAAAGCTCGGGAGGGTTGTGGCAAGACATTTCCGCCAGACCTCCGGATCGAATGAATCAACGGTGATGGACCGACCGTGTACAAACGCTACGGGCCGTTTTCCATATGTCTCATCGTCTACGCTCACCACAACCGCCTGTTCGATTTCCGGAACCTTCAACAATTCAATTTCAATTTCTTCGGGGTAGATATTCTCTCCTCCCGAAATGAACATCAAATCCATACGACCTAAAACAGATAGGTAACCTTCCGCATCCACAAACCCTCGATCGCGGGTATGAAACCAGCCTTCACGGTCAACGGCGTGATCGAATCCGCTCGAAGTGACGTACCCTCGAAACAACGTGTCACCTCGGACTAGAATCTCCCCATCCGAATTGAGCTTCAACTCTCGGCCATTTAACGGCTGCCCCGACGTTCCGACTCCGTACTTCAAGCCCGAGGTCGTGCACACCTGAGATGCCATTTCAGAGAGACCGTAGGTGGTAAAGATAGGCCAGCCGACCTGCACCGCCTTCTCGACCATCGGCACCGACCAATGACTGCCTCCCAGCAGCACCGTTTTCAATGTCGAAGGCACGGTTGCCTGTTGCTCGAGCCAATCACGAAGCTGAGTCGGTACAACGCTAACATGGGTAATCGCGTGGTCTCGCACAAAATCAGCGAGTAAAAAAGGGCGAGGTGGAATCACGATGGTGGCAGCTGCGAGTACACAACGAAAAACAACTCCTAAACCTGCCACATGACAAAGCGGGAGAGCCAATAACCAGCGGTCTCCTACAGTCAGCGGCAGATTCTCATTGGCTCCTGTGGCGTTGGCCAGATGTGCTGATAGATCCAAAGCAATTGCCTTGGGTTTCCCAGAGCTCCCCGAACTAAAGACGATTGTGGCCAGGCAATCATCGTCCACCGTCGCTGGAAAAGTTTCATGGTGAGCAACCTCATCACCGGCTCTAAATTCGATCAGCTCGAGATGTGTTTTCGCCGCAATCGATTGTGAGGCCTGCTTTGTCGTGGACTGGGGCCAACGTGGATTGATAATACAGATCGTCGCTCCCAAACGAAATGCCGCCCACATCAAGATGATCAGCTCGCTGGAGTTTTCGGATTGAATCGTAAACCGATCTCCCGGCCCAACTCCTCGATCACGCAGTCGGTTTCCAAAAAGGGTCGCCATTCGATCAAGTTGACTATAGGTCAACTGCCGGTTTGGCTCGGCGATTGCCACAGCCTGCGGATGCAGAGCAGCGGCGCGGGCGAGTGGGCATGTCAGAACAGTCATGGACCGATGGCCTCAAGAGCGGACGGATCAACATCCCCGGAATGAATCCGCAGACATCCGGATTCCACTTCAAAACAGCGGTGCAACAGATCAGATTGAAGCCATTGATAGGTATCGAGTCCAGCTGGGATATCTGGTGAAAAATGGTTTGCCCACCGAGCGATATTCCGGATCCCAATCCCGCTTTCGAAGCAGGAACTGAACACCAGAGGACGCCCGGCACTCGCCAAACTCTTCACACGTTCGAGCCCACCCACCAAAGTTGGCTTGACGACGAAAGCTACCGCTGATGGATATGCGTCGAGCTCATCCGATTCCACAACAGTCTCGTCGAGCGCGTAGGGGGTCTGTGTCACCTCTGCAAATCGCTCTAACTCAGAAGGACAATCGATTGGCTCCTCAATGTATTCGATGTCGAGGTCAGCGATGCCTTGAGCGAACTCAATGGCCTGCTGCAATGTCCATCCTCGATTCGCATCGAGTCGCAACCCCTGATCTGATCTCAAGACTCGACGCAATTCCTTGACCTTGGTGATATCGTCCTGAATCTTAGAAGACCTCCCCACCTTTAATTTCACGGACTGATATCCCTGCTCGGCAACCTGCTGACCTTGCTGAATCACCTCATCGATATTCCCGATAACGAGAGCATTGATGGGCAGTTCAAACTCATCAGGGAATTCGATCGGATGATCAATGCATGACAGGGAAAATGCAGCACTGGGGCATGGTGTCTCTCGGTGTGCGTCATTTTTCAGAGATTCGATTACTTGATCGAGTGTTTCTCGACTGAAACCGGGCAGGGGGGACGCATCGCCCCAACCTTGATCTGGATCCGCATGTCGAATCAGAACGCCTTCCCGAACCGAGATTGTCGTTGCTCCGAGACTCAACGGTCTTGCAAGCGGAATCCGGTATCGAAAAAGCTGATGTGCTACACCCACACAAACACGCATCCTAGACAGAAGATCAATGTATAACCCAGCAAGAGAGCTGCAGTTCGTCCCAAAAATGGATTCAGCGACTGGCCTTCAAGTGATCCCAAACGCCTTGCCATTCCAATCCCTGGAGCCAACATAAGTGAAGCGATCAGCACGCCGTACGGAAGATAATTCATCTGCCACAAAAAGACAGGAACTGCCGCGGCAGCCACAATGGCGAGCAGATATTCAATCCGGGCGAAGGTCAAGCCTAAACGGACCGCAAGAGTGCGTTTGCTTGCTTGCCGATCCTCCTCGATATCTCTCAGATTATTCACAACGAGAATGCCCACCGAGATAAACCCGGGAGCTAAGCCAGCCACCATCACACCGGGCTGAAGCGTGAGAGCTTGGACATAATAGGTTCCCGCGACGGCAACAGGCCCGAAGAAGACGAGCACAAAAAGATCTCCCAGACCAACGTAGGCCAACGAATAGCGGCCCGCGGTATACATGATCCCAAAGAAAATGCTGACCGCTCCAATAACCGCCATGGGCCAACCAGCTCGCACCACCAAATAAATACAAACCAAGACGGTTATTGCGAAGGCGGCAATCGTGGCTCGAAACATTTGCTCAGGAGTTACTAACCCGGCTTGGACCGCTCGTGTCGGACCTTTCCGAGAACTCGTATCGGCTCCCTGCAGAAAATCACAATAGTCGTTGCAGTAATTCGTACCAATCTGAATTGAAATCGCACCGATCAATGCGGCTACGGCAGCGGGCCAATGAAACAGTCCATCTCGATAGGCCAACGCGGCACCGATCAAGACCGGGCAAACGCTAGCCATCAAGGTTTTAGGACGAGCAGCCTGAATCCAAACGTTCATGATTTCCTTTTAGGCGTATTTGGCCTGAGCGTGACCGCATCTATCCTCGTTTCGGAAAGCGAGAAAAGTCCGGTGGACGTTTTTCCACAAATGCGTTGCGACCTTCTTGCCCCTCTTCGGTCATGTAGAAAAGCATTGTCGCATTGCCTGCCAATTCTTGGAGTCCTTGTTGACCATCGCAGTCAGCATTCAGCGCAGCTTTGAGACAACGAATGGCAACCGGCGACTTGGTCAGGATTTCACGGCACCACTGAATCGTTTCAGTTTCCAGCTGATCGTACGGTACCACCGTATTCACCAATCCCATCTCAAGAGCCTGTTCGGCATTGTACTGACGGCACAGGTACCAGATCTCTCTCGCTTTTTTCTGGCCGATGCTACGAGACAGATAACTTGCTCCATAACCTCCGTCAAAGCTACCAACCTTGGGGCCGGTCTGACCAAAAATCGCGTTGTCAGCGGCAATCGTGAGATCGCACACCACATGCAATACGTGACCACCCCCGATGGCATAGCCAGCCACCATGGCAATCACCGGTTTCGGACAAGTACGAATTTCTCGCTGGAAGTCCAGAACGTTCAAATGTTCCGTCCCCGAGTCATCCTTATAGCCAGCATCACCACGAATCTTCTGGTCACCGCCCGAACAGAATGCTTTTTCGCCTTCTCCGGTCAGAATGATCACGCCGACCTGCGGATCCTGTCTTGCCAGTTGCAATGCTTCACGCATTTCATTGACTGTCAGCGGCCGGAATGCATTTCTGACCTGAGGACGGTTGATTGTGATCTTGGCGATCCCATCAAACCTTTCATAACGAATGTCGGTGAATTCCTTGATGGGTTCCCACACAACGTCACTCATAATTACCGATCTCCTTCTAGGATCCGCCTGCAAAAATCATTCACAACCCCAACGAACAGCTCATGCTGCTCTCGATGGACGATGTGCCCACTGTTAGCAACCTTGTGAAATTCACCGTTTGGCAACTCATGGTTCATTCGCCGTCCTATCTCAACGTATTTCGGATCCAGTCCGCCGACAACCACGGCAACGGGCAGTTCCAGGCAAGATAGCTGAGACCAATAATCCGGCTGTCGGGCAACCGAGCAAGTCAGCATGAGGTCAACCTGCCGTTCGACATCGAGATCCCGCCGGGAATCCACGAACGCCTCGATTTGATCCGGCTCGAGCGATTGAAAGACATTCTGCTGATACCAATCTCGAATAAAAGTGTCCCGAGGATTCGTCCGAAGTCGCTGGCAGACCTCGAGATCGTGCTGCCACCGCTGCTTTCGAGCAGTCTCTGCGAGCCCTGGTTGCCCCGAGACCAAGACGAGTCCTTGAAGCCTGTTGGTTGTCCTTAACTTGAAAGAACAGCCCAGTGCCAAACGGGCACCTAAACTGTAACCAACCAGCACTGTATTCGAATCGAGCTCCTGGCAGATCGCTTGCAGTGTGGTCTCCCAGTCGGGACGATTTGGGATCTCAATCGCCTGAGATGGAAATTCCAATGCTGCCTGCACCTCATGCCAGTCATCGGGAACGCCGAGAAATCCATGAATCAACACCAGAGAAATCATGATTGCTCGTTCCTGAGAGCGAGCTCAATCTTTCGATGCAATTCACGATTCGCCCGCCGATCGGTGGCAACTTCAATGAGTGTCGATTTCCCTGAATCGACAGCTGCCCGATAAACCTGCTGGAACTCAGGGACAGTCGTTGGCCGACCGTAGCTGATCTCGAACATCTTGGCTGCATCTTCGAAAACAAAGCCATGAGGGGTGCCAAAATAGTCTTCGAACAAATCTTGAGACTCTGCGATCGGCAGGAAGTGAAAAATACCACCTCCGTCGTTATTGATAACGACAATGACTACGGGCAAATCAAGGTTTTTGACAAGTGCTAACGAATTGAGATCGTGCAGTAAGGCAAGGTCGCCCACGAGAAGCGTCACGGGACCATGACGCCCCACGGCAAACCCAGCCGTCGATGCCACGACACCATCGATACCACTTGCACCACGATTCGCTTCCACCTCCACATGCTGATTCGACGGCCAGAATGCAAAGTTGTCCGCGTCTCGAATCGGCATACTGTTTCCAAGAAACAGACCGTGATTCTCTGGTAAGTCTTCGGCCAAACAGCGAGCCAACATCGGCTCGGAAAGCCCATGGCCGTCGAGGACACGACCGGCGACCTCGCGAACCATTTTGGAATTCCGTTGCCACTGTTCACAAAACTCTGCTCCGCTATCGACCTTCAACTGAATTCCTTCGCACATCGCAGCAACAGGACCAACAATGCGTTGTGAAATACAATAGACCGGATCGAGACGATCATCGATCGAAGTCAGTCGCAGATATGCGGGCCGAGTTTCTTCGACAAACTGCCACCATCGTTTGGAGGTAATACGTCCACCGACATGAATAACCGATTGCGGTCGCGGCAGCCTCTTCTGGATCAACTGAAGATCGTAATTGAGACCGCGCAAACCCGACGTAATGTCTGCCAAAAAAGGCACGTTCAGGCGATCCGCAAGAGCCTTTGCTGCGAGAGCCTCATGCTCATCGCAGTTTCCGGCAATCACGAGCGTATCACCGCCGGAGAGCTCCAACTCAGCGGTTGTCGTTAGGGTGGGGCTGACCACCGGATGAGTTTCAACGGCTAATGTTCCAGGATCGATCTTGGACGAACCAAACGGCTCTCGAAACATGCAGTTAATATGAACCGGTCCCGATTTCGCTCGGTCCGCTGCATAGTCCAAGGTGGATTTCACCATCTCTGGCTTTATTTCCTCCGTCGGACACGGCAAATCGAAATACCAGGCCACAAAGTCNCCGAACAACTTCTGCTGGTCGATCGATTGATTAGCTCCTGCAGAGCGAAGCTCAGGCGGGCGATCCGCGGTGAGCAACAGCATCGGCACACCTTCCATCGAAGCTTCCACAACCGCTGGCAAGGCATTGGCCACTGCCGTTCCAGAAGTACAAAGAAAGGCGGCTGGTCGCCCACTGCCTCGTGCATATCCTTGGCATGCAAAAGCCAAACCGCGTTCATCAAGATGTTTGATACAGACCGCCNCTTGCGTTTCCGCAATTGCAACGGTGAGTGGCGTGCATCGAGAACCGGGCGCNACGAANAAATGATCCACGCCCTGTGCGAGGCAGGCGTCGACAATGATTCTCGCCCAAGCTTGATTTTGGGAGCCGATGTTCGCTAGGTCAGTCATGAACGACGGTCAGGTTTTCGACGACCGTTCCGGCGGATCTGAGTGCCTCGCAGAACGGTTTAGTCAGCGTTTTGGATGATTTCTAGAAAGTCACCAATCTTGTGCTCAATCTCTTCCCACTCTGATTCGGCAGTAGAACCGGGGACAATCCCAGCCCCTGAGTAGAGCGAAAGTTGGCGATCTCGGACAAGGCCGGATCGAATCGCTACCGCAAACTCGGCAGCATCAGCTCCCACCCAACCGATAGGACCAGCGTACCATCCGCGGTGGAAGGACTCGAGACGCTGGATCTCAGCCAGGGCGTTTTCCGTGGGATACCCACCCACTGCCGGGGTGGGATGCAGCCGTTCGATCAGGCGACCGTCGCTGACCTTGGGTTTGAGCGACCCGACGACATTGGAAAACAAGTGCTGCTTCTTCGCGAGCTTTAAGATAGAGGCCTTCGCGTCCACTCGCAAAGCCGTTACATCGGCATGGAGCCGCTGACGGATACTTTTTCGGACAATNTCGTGCTCGAGNTGGTCCTTGCCGCTGGNCAATAACTCAGCCTCCAAGGCCAAATCCTCGNTTTCGTCACGTCCTCGGCGNCGTGTACCCGCGACCACTTCGCTCAGCAAATCACGCCCCTGNCGCCTGAATAACCGTTCCGGGGTTGCCCCGACGAACGCCGTGTCGTCTTCCAGTTGGAAACAGAAATGGTAGCAGGCATGAGTGGCCTGACTGAGTCGATCTGTCAATCCGATTGGGCAGATGGGCTCGGCAAANTCGAAGCTCGCCTTGCGGGCAAGCACAACTTTCTCAAGGACCTCTTCGTCGAACAGACGCAAGGCTTTATCAACGCTATGGTTCCAAGCAACCTGGTCCGGTATGTCGACTCGTCCNACACAACGAGGAACTTGNTCGGGGNCAGTTGGCTCGTCCCAAACAATNTCATCGACAGCCGCTAAAGCTTGGGNTCGGTCCGATTCATTGAGAACTACCACGTTCAAGCGTCGACCGTCGAAGGTGATCCNNGGAATCCAAAACTTCGAGGATCCGAAAGCGCTCCAACTCACGGAATCGTTCGCTGACTCCCGGCAAAATGCGAAACCGCCAAAAACCTTGAGGGTGGGGTGACCTGCAATCGCCTCACGGCAGCGAGCNAGCACGTCTGCGGGNGATTCTTCCTCATGNCCCTGAAANANAATGGCAGAGCCAACACCTGCGATCGATGCAGANTCACCGCGGCTAGACCAGAANAGTCGAGGCCGTTGCGTCTGTTGACGCAACCAGGTAAGNGTTGCCCCNNTCCGAGGNAAAACAAATTCAGCGCAGAAAGGAAAATCATTTGCGGCGGTAATCTGCTCCGCCAACGAGGTTTTGGCTATCGCTCTCGGCACGTCTTTCAAAGTGGCTTCAACCATCATCAACCGTCCTCAGGCTTCGTGCCTACGTANAAGGTGGCGATACCAAACGTNAGCGGATGGAACCTCACGTCGACAAGCCCTGCNTCCGACAGNCGTTGTGCAAGTGCCTTTCCATAGGGAAACTCACCAACGCTCTCAGGGAGGTATGAATAGGCAGACTCATCNTTGCGAGCAAGCCATTGTCCAATTCGGGGGAGCACTTGCCGGAAATACCAACCGTAGATTGCCTTGAAGGGCTGCCACGAGGGCATCGAAAATTCCAAAATGGCAACGCGGCCACCAGTTCGACAAACCCGCGTCATTTCTCGAATCCCTTGATTGGTGTCAGCAACGTTCCGTAAGCCGAAGGCGACGGTCACCAGTTGGAACTCGTTGTCCGGGAAGGGCAGTTGTTGCGTGTCCGCTTGCCGAAATTCAAGCGAACCATTGATGCCGGCTGCTTGTTGCTTCTGTCGGCCAATGTCGAGCATCTCAGGACAGAAATCNGTGGCAATAATCGGAACACGGCCTTGCGTCACCCGCCAATAGGCTAAGGCGAGATCTCCAGTGCCNGTGCAGACATCCAAAATNGGACCCTTATCCTCCGGACNGACCTTTCGGACCGTTCGACGCCGCCAGTAGCGATCGACGTTCATCGAAAGCAAATGATTCATCCGGTCATATTTGTGAGCAATCGCTCCAAACATCTGCTGTACACGATCGTCGGATTTATCAACAGCCATAGGATTTNGAATCAGGAGAGAGAGATGCGATTTCTTTTTGGGAGAAAATGCTGCTTACCNNGGAGGTAACCGAATTCAACAGAATAACTTAACAGGATGCGAATCGTCAGGGGCAAAGGGGGCCAGGAGGTCGCTTCAGTTGCCAAATGGACTTCCCGCAGTCCCCAGAAGCAGTAGGATCAGGAGAATGCTCAGGGAGGCCTCCCGTGCTCCGCATTTCCCAATTCCGAGATCCTCGCCATGGCCCGCCAAATTCGTGTTCATTTGTTGCCAAATCTGATCGATCCGCACGAATCGACGGGCAATACGTTTGTGGTCATCGACATTTTGCGAGCCAGCACGACGATTGTTCAAGCATTAAAATCCGGCGTAAAAGTCATCACACCTTGCCTGGAGGTCGCCGAAGCGAGGGAGTTGGCGGCTCGCCAGACTTCCCCCGTTCTGCTAGGAGGCGAACGGGCGGGGAAGCCGATTGCGGGCTTCGACCTGGGCAATTCGCCGGCTGAATACACTCGAGACCGGGTGGGTGGTCGCAGACTTGTGTTCACCACTACCAATGGCACTCGAGCGATGAAGCGATGCCTTGGTGCCGAACGTATCCTGATTGGAAGTTTCATCAACTTATCAGCGATCGTGGCGGCAATTCAGGAATCCGAGCGAGTTGAGTTNATCTGCGCGGGGACCGACGGCGANGTAACGCGAGAAGACGTGCTATTTGCGGGCGCGATCGTTTCGCGTCTNACCTCATCTNCAATTGAGACGAACGACAGCGGCCGCCTGGCCCTGGACGCCTGGAATAATATTGGCGGAGACCAGCTCAGCCCTGTCGAACTCACCGAAGAGTTACGGGCATCGCAGGGTGGCCAAAACCTGATTCAAATCGGAATGGATGCTGATATCCGTTTGGCTGCCGAGATTGACGCGGCGACGATCGTGCCTCGCCTGGAGATCAGCACATGGGAAATCTCAGCCGAATCACAGCTGGCGTAGACCTCGAACCATAACCCGGTTTACATTAGGCTGTTTCCAACCAGCGGCTGAAGAGTCACCAGGGCCGCTTCGAATNAAACTCAGGGATNATCCCACATGAATATGGACAAACTCGTTTCGCTCTGTAAGCGTCGTGGCTTCTTGTTTCAATCGAGTGAAATCTACGGTGGTCTGAATGGTTTCTGGGACTACGGCCCTCTGGGAGTCGAACTAAAACGAAACATTAAAGAGGCCTGGTGGCGGGACATGGTGACCGCCCATGANGATCTATCGACACCGGCCGGAGCCCCCTCCAGCTACGAAATGACGGGGCTGGACTGCACGATCATCATGCATCCGCAGGTTTGGAAGTGCTCAGGGCACTACGATCTATTCCACGACTTCATGGTCGACTGTCGNGAATCCAAGCGACGCTATCGACACGATCAGGTGTGTGGTCGCTGGCTTGAAGGCAAAAAGGGGCGCGTTTTTATCGCCGTGGAAGAAACCGACCACGCAGAGGCAGACCTGCAAAAGCGTGGGCTCAAGTTCCTGAACCTTCGTGGCAAAGATGTCGACCAGCTTCAGTGGGACGGTGAAATCGTCTCTCTCACGACGATCGAGGACTTCGAGAGTGTGCTAGGACCAGACGCGAAGGAGGTGGGCACGCTCACGACCCCACGAGAATTCAACTTGATGTTCAAGACGTTCGTGGGCGCTCTTTCTGGTGAAGAAGGTGCGGCATTCCTGCGGCCAGAGACGGCTCAAGGGATCTTCGTCAACTTCAAAAACGTTCTCGATAGTACCCGAGTTCGTGTCCCGTTCGGCATCGCTCAAATGGGCAAAAGCTTCCGTAACGAAATCACCCCTCGCAACTTCACATTCCGATCCAGAGAATTCGAGCAGATGGAAATCGAATTCTTCTGTCATCCCGACAAGTCGCATGATTGGTATCAATATTGGAGAGACCGTCGCTTCCGCTGGTACACCGAATTAGGCTTGTCCGGTGAGCGACTCCAGCTTCGCGATCATGACGCTGACGAACTGAGCCATTATTCGACCGGAACCGCGGATATTGAATACGCCTTTCCATTCTTGCCCGCGGGAACCTTCGGAGAACTCGAGGGCATTGCTCACCGTGGCGACTTCGATCTGCGAAGCCACATGGAAGGCAAACTCGATCCAGCCACAAATCCGCTGGAAGTCGAGAAAAACGAACACGGTCAACCGAAATGGCGTGGGAGCGGCAAGGACCTTACCTATCGCGACGACTTATCCGGAGAAAAGTTCACGCCTCACGTCATCGAACCGTCGGCTGGTGCTGACCGAGCCACCTTGGCCTTCCTGTGCGAAGCGTATTCGGAAGACGAAGCCCCTGATGACAAGGGAAAGATGCAGACACGAGTTGTCATGAAGTTTCATCCTCGCATTGCACCGATCAAGGCGGCGATCTTCCCACTGGTCAAAAAAGACGGGATGCCCGAGATGGCCAAAGAGGTGTACCGCGACTTAAAGCAGCACTTCAACGTCTTCTATGATGAGAAGGGCGCCGTCGGCCGCCGTTATCGCCGGCAAGATGAAGCTGGAACTCCGTATTGCGTTACGATTGATGGCCAATCGCTGACCGATCAAACCGTCACGGTTCGCGATCGAGATTCTCTGGATCAATCTCGCGTCAAAATTTCCGATCTTGCCGTCGAGTTACAACAACGTCTGAATCGTTAGACTTGAGAGCAGTAAAACGGCGACGAAACCCGTCTGACAGAGCAAATCCCGCCAAGCCGAGCAAAATCAGACTGCTCGAGCAGGGCTCCGGGACTTGCACCGGAAATGCTCGCTCTCCCATTCCGTATCCACCGTCCTGCAAGGCGACAACAAAGTCTTGGCTGGTAAAGTCAAGATCGCCATCCCAGTCACCCTCACTCCAGCCGGAATTGCTGGCCACGTCGTCTTGATACTCGCCGGCTTGAAACACGCGTACCATATCAGAGCTGTCGAAAACTCCATCCAGGTTGGCATCGCCAAAATAGGTCCTGCGCAGGTCGCCCACCCAAACCTCTCGATCCTGCTGATTCACAAGCTGGTCTTGATTGAGATCAAACATCAATTCATCCGTTCCGGCGACCACGACCTGAGTCAGGGCATCGATATCGGCCGCATCGCAGATTCCATTCCTGTCAAAATCACAAATCACTTGCTGATCGAGTCGCAGATCCAGAACAATCTCCCAGGGCTTTGTCAGAATTCCGCTGGCAGCAGTCAGAACATTAACGACATTGTTCCCATCAAGATCTGCACGTTGAATGGTCACCAGGCCATTGTCGACCCAATAGACATGTCCTCGTTTTGCATCGACTGCCACGCCATGAGGTGCAGCATCCACTCCCCGCGGCGGCTGGGCCGTGTAAAGTGTTTCGATATCGGTCCCATCCAGGTTCGCCCTTTGAACTTGATCGGTTCCACGATCGGCCCAATAGATTTTGCCTCCCGCCAAATCCAGATCGAGGCCGCGAGTCCTGATCAAACCCGTCGAAATGATATCGACGACGTGAGTTCCATCAAGATTTGAGCGTTGGATCTTATCCGTTCCATAGTCGGACCAGTAGAGATGACGGTTCTCCAGATCCAACCTGACGTAATAGGGATCTCCAAGCTTCGTAACGAGATCTTCAACGTTGGTACCGTCCAGATTAGCTCGTTGTATCTTGTTGGTCGTGGCGTCTGCCCAATACATTTTCCCACCTGCTGCATCGATATCGATGCCGGCCGGAAAGCCAAGGCCCGTCACCAGATCTTCGGGCGGTCCACCTGAAAGAGGAGCTCTCTGAATTCGGTCCGAGCCGTTGTCGTTCCAATACAGCATGTCGTTTTCAAAATCCACGGCGACGCCACGCACCTGGGACATACCCGAAGCAAGAAGTTCGGGTTGGCTGCCGTCGACGAATGCACGCCGAATCGTATTGACGCCTCGATCCGACCAATACATGGTGGGCAACTGAGCTGAGAGAGTTGAGCTCACGCAACAAAGAACTCCGAGCCCCCATAACGCTAGTCGAATCTTCACGGTATCGCCCTCAGATCTCAGCACAGATGAATTGGCTCGGCAAGTCGCCGGATCATCGCCTCTCGCCACCAATTTTCATTGGCGATGCGAGATTTGTCAAAAAAGAAGCGAAGCGATGCCGATCCGGGCCGCCCCCGACATCCGCCGATTCGACTACCAAACTGAGCTATCAAACGGCCCTTGCCATTAAAACAAGGCCATCGATAGCTTGCGGCGATATTCTCGGGTCAACTCAGAATCGTCGGGGAGAAGCCGGAAGACGTCTAACATCAACTGTCGTCCGTTGTCGCGCAAATCATCGGTTGACAACTGCACAACCTGCAAGGCAGTTTGCAACGCTTCCTCATATTCGTGACTGGCTGCGAGCACCTCGGCCAACTGGAGCAGGGCTGCTGGATCATCGGGATGATTAGCTACCGTCTCTCGACACGCCTCGAGGTTCGTCGCTTGCCCTCCTTGTCGCTGGAGGTTGAGAGCAGCCTTCACCCGTTCTGCTTCCGGTTCAAGAAAGCCACGTGCCTCGAGTTCCTCGAGCAAAGTCGTGCACTCTTCAAGTCGATTTTCCTGCAGCAGCAATTGCAACAGTTCGATCCGGGCCCGCTCATCCCTGGGATCAAGCTCCATGGCGCGAACCAATAGCGCCTCGGCCGACTCCACATCTTCGTTGATGAGCGAGTGAGCACGAGCCAACAATTCGTCCACCTCCGATGGCAATACTCGCTTCAGCCACTCTCGAATCTGATCTTCTGGAAGAACTCCCATAAAGGCATCAACAACTTTCCCATCGCGTAGGCCAAAGACAGCGGGAATAGACTGCACGCCAAACTCATTCGCGGCACTGGGATTTTCTTCGGTATTGGCCTTAACCAGAAGAAAAGCCCCCTGGGATTCCTCCGCCAACTTTTCCAAGAGCGGGGTCAACATGCGACAGGGCTGGCACCATTCGGCCCAGAAATCAACGACGATCGGAAGTGTTTTCGAACGTTCGATCACATCTTCCGCAAAGGAAGCATCGGTCGTTGAGACGATCCAATCAGATCCCGAATCACTCATGGGGTTTTCCTTTTCCGGTTAGCTTCAGCGAGGCGTTATTTTCAGTGTTTGGCAAGGGCCTTATCTTTGTCAAGCGATGGCTAGTATCCGCCGAGTTACCCAGGATGTCTTGCCAAAGGGAGTGCGAATTGGTAGCAAACATCGACGTTCTCCGAAAAACGACAGGAATCGACAAGATGCACGATCGCTACCATAACCGCCTTAACAACCTCCGCAAATCTCTCAAAAAGGCGAAGGTTGATGCGATCCTCGTCACCAATTTCACAAACGTCACCTATCTGACGGGCTTTACGGGAGGAGACAGCTATCTGCTGGTCACTCGAGATTCCGAAATCCTACTAAGCGACTCGAGATTCACGACAGAACTGCGGGAAGATTGTCCCGGTCTGGACCTGGAGATTCGCAAAACAGGCATTTCCATGCTGGAGGCGACCGTCAAACTTGTGAAAAAACACGGGTTATCGAAGCTCGCGGTCGAAGGCGATGCGATTCCGGTATCCCTTTACCAGGCTCTTCACGAGGCCTTAAAGAGCACTGAACTGCATGTGACATCCGGGATGATTGAGGCCTTACGAGAGATCAAGGATCGCGACGAGATCCAGGAGCTACGAGATTCTGTGCGATTAGCCGAACGAACTTTTTCGGTAATTCGTGCGGGCTTAAGGGGTGATCACACTGAAAAGTGGATCGCCGCGGAGATCGAACATCAAATTCGGCTATTTGGCGGCAAGGGCTGCAGCTTTGATCCAATTGTCGCCGTTGGTGCCCGCGCTGCCTTACCCCACGCCGTACCGACCGAACAGCGAATCGAGGAGGGTGATTTCGTTCTGATCGACTGGGGCGCGTTCGGTTCGCTCTACGCGAGCGACTTGACGCGTATTTTGGTGACCGGTAAAATCTCGCCCAAACTTGAACGCATATATGGAGTTGTGTTGAAAGCGCAGCTCCAGGCAATCGCCTCGATTAAACCGGGCGCCCTGATGAGTGACGTCGACGCGGCGGCTCGCAAGGTAATCACCAAGGCAGGATTTGGTTCCCGTTTTGGCCACGGTTTGGGGCACGGAATTGGGTTGGAGATCCACGAAGCGCCGCGATTGGCCATTAAACAAGATCGTCCGTTAAGAGCGGGAATGGTCGTCACGGTAGAGCCTGGGATTTATATCCCGGGTTGGGGTGGCGTAAGAATTGAGGATGACGTGTTAGTGACTCGTCGCGGACACGAAGTACTTTCCAACGTTCCCAAAGCCCTGGACGCTTGCATCGTGGATTAAGAATCGCGTTGTCGCAGGACTCCGACGACCTCGGGTGAACCGGGGCCGGATTCCATTTAAGCAAAAATCCAGTTGTGGAGAGTTTCACATGACGGGCTCAGAGCCCAATCCCGACGAAGTTTTCGAGGTCGACCGAATTCGACAACTGGTCGAGCTAATGGAAGAGCACGGACTTTCGGAGATCGATCTCCGAAGGCAAGAGCAACGAATCCGTCTGCGACGGGGGCAAGGCGAGTCGGATGCGCCGCAGGAATTTTTTGTACCTGCGACACCCGCAGCCGCTCCTGCACCTGTTGCTGCGAGCACGGATTCTAGTCAGGCTGCAGGCCCGACAGACGGTGAAAATATACAGGTCATCAAAAGTCCGATGGTGGGCACCTTCTATTGTCGTGCTAATCCCGATGCACCTTCGTTTGTTAATGTTGGTGACCCCGTTTCAGCCGAAACGACGGTGTGCATTATCGAGGCGATGAAGGTCTTCAACGAAATCCCGGCGGAGATTTCCGGAACAATCGTAGCTATTCTCGTCGAAGACGAAGAACCGGTTGAATTCGGCAAGCCGCTATTCAAGGTGGACACGAGCAAGTAGGCGAATGTACACAAGAATACTCGTCGCCAACCGGGGCGAAATTGCACTTCGGATCATTCGCGCGTGTCGTGAAATGGGTATTGAAACCGTCGCTATTTTCAGCGAGGCAGATCGCGGCAGCGCTTATCTAGATCTGGCCGATGAGGCGATTTGCGTCGGTTCCCCTAAATCGGCCGATAGCTACCTGAAGATCGCAAACGTGATCAGTGCAGCTGAGGTCGGCAATGTCGAAGCGATTCATCCAGGCTATGGATTCCTCGCGGAAAACGCTCATTTCAATGAGGTTTGCCGTAGCTGCAAGATCGATTTCATCGGCCCAACTCCGGTCGCGATGGAACAGCTCGGAGACAAGAATCGTGCCCGCGCTATCGCGCGTGACGCGAACGTCCCCGTCGTGCCGGGTAGTGATGGCCTGATCGAAGATGATCAAGAAGCGATCCGTATCGCTCACGAAATCGGCTTCCCGGTTTTGATCAAGGCAACTGCGGGGGGTGGCGGCAAAGGGATGCGAGTCGCCGCTAACGATCTCTCCCTAAAATCCGCGCTCCAACAGGCGAAGAATGAGGCTGAGGCAGCGTTTGGAAACGCCGGGGTCTACCTGGAAAAGTACATCGAGAACCCACGACACATTGAAGTGCAAGTGCTGGCGGACCATCACGGCAACGCCATTCATCTTTACGAACGAGACTGCTCGACCCAAAGAAGACACCAGAAGTTAATCGAAGAAAGTCCGGCCCCCAACCTTTCCGAAGAGGCTCGGGAGGCGATGTGTGCCGCAGCCGTGCGGATGATCAAGCACGCCGAATATACGAATGCCGGAACCGTCGAATTTATCGTTGACAAAGAAAACAATTTCTACTTCATCGAGGTTAACGCTCGTATCCAAGTAGAGCACCCCGTCACGGAAATGGTCACCGGCATCGACCTGATTAAGTCGCAGATTCGGATCGCAGCGGGCGAGCCACTCGAGATAAGCCAAAGCGACATCAAGGTTCAAGGCGTGGCGATGGAATGTCGGATCAATGCGGAAAACGTTGATCGTGGCTTCCAACCGAGTGCCGGAAAGATCACGAAGATGATCATTCCGGGCGGATTAGGAGTTCGCTTCGATTCGCACGCTCATGCCGATTACACCGTACCTCCCTACTACGATTCCATGATTGGAAAATTGATCGTTTACCAACCCACCCGAGGTGAAGCGATCGAGTGTATGTCGCGAGCTCTCGACGAGCTACAGATCGAAGGTATCCAAACCACAGTTCCTTTCCACAAGAAACTACTGCGGGATTCGGCATTTGCTGACGGCTGGATCGATACCACTTTTGTGGAACGAACCTTCCTCGACTAGCTTGTGCGTCCTTGGCGATCCGCCAACCAACGACTAAAATCGAGTCGCTTGAACTTCTCCTGTCGACATATACGTGGAAGTATCGAGATTCAATCGGAAAAGGTCCGACAAAACGAATCCGTCCGCTGTTGATGTCGACTGTCGCCCTCACTTTGGAATGAATCGTGCCCAAAAACAACTCCATTCGTCGTGTCGCCATTTTGTTCGCCGGCGGTCCCGCGCCTGCAGCAAATGCCGTCATTTCGACCGCCGCTGCGTCGTTCCTGAGAAACGGAATTCACGTTACAGGAATCCTGAATGGTTACTCAAACCTGATCAATTACAGCGCTGAGAACCCGATGCAGGTCGGACTTCATTACAAGGTGCTCGACTCGGAAGCATTGCGACGCACTCGCAACTCACAAGGGATCATGCTGGGCACTGCCCGCAGCAACCCAGGCAAGAACGTCAGCGCCCCAGAAGACCTCGATGACCCCGAGAAGTCCGCACCTTTGCGACGTGTCTACGAAGGCCTGAGATCGATGGAAGTCGATGCCCTGATTTCCATCGGCGGTGACGACACGCTCAAAACCGCCAATAAAATGAAGATGTTTCAAGATCGCTTGCCGGCTGATGCACATCGCATCCCGGTCGTGCATCTGCCCAAAACGATCGACAACGACTACAAGGGGATCGACTTCACCTTCGGATATTTCACAGCGGTAGAGTTTATCGCCAGTGAGATTCGCAACCTGATCCACGACGCCGAAGCCGGTCGCTCATATTTCCTCTGCGAAACGATGGGCCGCAGTGCCGGCTGGCTCGCCTACGGTGCAGCCATTGCCGGTGAGGCGAGCCTCGTTGTCAGCGTCGAAGACGTGCAGGGCGAATATGAGGCTTCGGAAACGATCACGAATCCTAAGACAGGCGAGGATGAAACTCGCCGAGTTATGAACATCGACCTGCTGGTCAACAAAATGGTCAAGGTCATGTTGGCTCGTGAACGTGACGGAAAGCCATTTGGCGTAATGGTCATGGCAGAAGGCCTGGCTGAATTCTTGCCCTACAAGTATCTGGAAGGGATCGGGCGAGACGATCACGGTCACATTGCCATTGCAGATGTGAACCTTGGTCCTCTGTTTGCAAGACTGCTCGCGGAGGCCTATGAAGCGCAGACCGGTCGTTCTCGCAAGGTGACCGGCCTACAGTTGGGATATGAATCCCGATGTGCAAAACCCCACGCATTCGACGTGATGCTCGGCGGACAACTTGGCGTCGGAGCTTATCGGGCCTTGGTCGAAGAGGGACTCAACGGCGTTATGGTTTCTGTGTCGGGACAACTCGACCTCCACTACGTCGATTTCGACGAACTGGTCGATCAAGAGACACTCGTCACGACGGTCCGCTACATCCAATCCGACAGTGACTTCCATCGTCTCGCACGCTTCCTCGAGACATACGTCAACGAATAAAGAGCCCCCAGAGAGGTGGCTATTGTTGACGCTTGATCCGACAACCCTCCAGCATCAATGCCCGAGGGTTCCCTTGGTGCTTGGAATGCCCGCTGAACGAGGGTCGGATTCAACGGCGGTCCGGATTGCTCGAGCGGCGGCTTTGAAAATGGCTTCGCTGATGTGATGGCTATTGAATCCATGCATGAGGACCACATGCAGGTTCATCAGCGCGTTGCCGGCGACAGCCTGCCAAAACTCCCGCACGAGTTCCGTATCAAAGTCGCCAATCTTGGCCGTCGGAAATTCTGCTTCGAAGACCAGATAGGTTCGCCCGCTCAGGTCGACCGCCACGGTGACCAGCGATTCTTCCATCGGCAGTGTGAAAGAACCGTAACGTCGGATGCCCCGCTTGTCACCGACTGCTTCGCGGAGCGCTAGCCCGAGACAAATTCCAACGTCTTCGACCGTGTGATGACCGTCAACGTGCAGATCACCGTGGGCTTTCACCTCCAGGTCGATGCAGCCATGACGGGCAAAAAGTTCCAACATGTGATCGAGAAAACCAACGCCGGTTGAGATATTGGCTTTACCGGTTCCATCGAGATCCAGAGACAACTGGACTTCGGTTTCACCTGTCTTTCGTTCGATCTTCGCCGATCGCGACATAGTTTTCACTCGGGCTTGAAGGGGAGAACAAAGACCCCAGGTACAAAACACTATTCAAAGAATACTTCCCGCAATCCACAAGGTAAGCCAAAACCGCCGTCTGGCCAAACCGACATTAGAGCAGTGATCGCATGACCGCCAAACATGCATCAACCTGCTCGTCCGTTCCTACCGTTATCCGAAGTCCCTCGCCCCACTCAGGATAAAGCATGTATCGGATCAGAATGCGTTTCGCTTTCATTTCTTCGAAAAGTGTCTTCAAGGACCAATCAGGGTGAGTACACCAGAGAAAGTTCGCTTGCGACGGTTGGACGGAAAATCCCATCTGCATGAGCTCTTCGAACATTCGTTCGCGAGTTTGGCGCACGCGATCGACGTTGTCCTGCAGCCAGATCTGATCATCAATAGCCGCCGTGGCTGCAGCAATCGACAAGGCGTCGCAATTGTAGGAATCCTTGACCTTTTGTAATTCGGCGATCAGATGAGGCTGAGCGATCAGATAACCAAACCGTAAACCGGCCAAGCCATATCCCTTACTCAGAGTGCGCGACACCATAATTCGCTCATTTTGCTTCACGAGCGAGACACAGTGCTCATCCGCGAAGTCAGCGTAAGCCTCATCAACCAACAACGGCCCTTCGAGCTTCGATGCCAGTTCAAGTACTTGATCAGGAGAAAGAATCGTGCCCGACGGACTATTCGGATTGGGCAAATAAGTGATTCCCAAATCAGGATCGGGTGCCACGAAATCATCAGCCAAAGTCCAATCAGCTTGGAACTTCACCTCCTGACTCCGGGCCCCTTGGATCTCGGCCAGGGTTTTGTAGAGGACATAGCTCGGGTAGGGCAGACGCAACAGTTTGCGCTCGGCGACCATGGCTCGTGTCAGAATGGTGAGAATATCATCGCTACCGTTGCCACACAGGATCCAATCGGGCTCCACCCCCCACAACTCGGCTGCTCGTATCCGAAAGGGCGTGCCGAGTGGATCTGGATAACGAATCAGGCTGGTCTCTGCGGCCTCCTGAATCGCTCGTACGACCTTCGAGGAGGGAGGGTAGGGGTTCTCGTTCGTATTGAGCTTGATGAATTTTCCAGCCTGCGGCTGTTCTCCCGGAACATACCCCGCCATTGCTGCAATTTCCGGACGTACGTAGCTCATCGGTTCTTTCCTATGCCTCAATCCTCGGGTGAGTCCAAACGAACATCAACGCTGGCTCGGTGAGCTGTCAATTCTTCTTTTTCGGCCATAAGTTGCACATCGGGTGCGATCTGTTTGAGCGCAGCGGCAGAGTATTCGATGACACTTCCAGCTCGCAGAAAATCATTGGCCGACAACCCGCTTGCCCAGCGCGCGGTCCCTCCAGTCGGAAGCACGTGCGAAGGCCCGGCGGCATAGTCTCCTAATGAGACGGGAGTGTGATAACCGAGGAACGTTGCTCCGGCATTTCGAATCTGCTCACCCAACTCGGCGGCATTCGTGGTCGCAATGTGAAGATGCTCTGGCGCAATAAAATCAGTGAGGCGACAAGCCTCTGCTTCATCTTGAACACGAATCAATGTGCCAAAATTTTCCAAGCTCTGCACCGTTAATTCGCTGCGTGAAAGCTCAGCTACCTGACGTTCCAGATCGTCGAGGGCTCGTTCCAAAACACCATCCTGCCAGGCGATCAAAATACTCGCACCGGGTGCGTGTTCAGCTTGAGCAAGCAGATCGGCGGCGACGTGTTTGGGATGGGCACCTTCATCCGCCAAAACGACCACTTCGCTAGGACCGGCAATCGAATCGATATCGACCTCTCCGTAGACCGTTTTCTTGGCGAGAGCGACAAACAGATTCCCTGGGCCGACAATCTTGTCCACCGGTTCGACACCGGTGACTCCGAAGGCGAGCGCAGCAACCGCTTGAGCTCCCCCCATGCGATAAACCTCGGTAATACCTAATTCGTGACAGGTCGCCAACAGATCGGGATTGTAAGCGCCAAATCGAGTTGGTGGAGCCACCACAGCAATCTGCTCCACCTGAGCAGCCTGAGCCGGGACAGCGGTCATCAAGACGGTCGACGGGTAAGCGGCGGCTCCCCCGGGCACGCAGATTCCAATCCGACGCAATGACACGTACCGTTGTGTCAACGCGACGCCGATCTCTCGGGTAACTGTGACGTCACGATGAAGAATCGCAGATTGAAACTCAAAAATATTTTCACGGATCCGCCGAACGGTATTCAAGAACTCAGAATCTGCCTGACTGTGAGCTGCAGCCAACTCTTCCGGTGGCACACGCAGAGAATCGGCATCGAGCTCAGCGTGATCCAACTTGGACGTGTAGCGAAGAACGGCATCTATCCCTTCCTGCTGCACCTCCCGGCAAATCTGCTCGACCACCTGAATGGGCGTCAGCGGTTTTCCAAAAACATCGATGGTTCGTTGGCGGCTGGCCTCACTCGTCACATCACCGCGTGGACTTAGCTTTTCACGAAGAGCGTCCAACACCGGTTGAACATCACCCTCTCGCGTATCAATCACTTGCAACTTCAGGAAACGGTTGCTCATAGCTCTATATACTGTTCAAATCGGAAAAAGATTCGCCTAACAATCCCGTATTCTGACTGGAATTTTGGTCGTCGTATAGCCCATGCGATACCGGGGCCAAGGGCAGTAGCTGCCCCCTGGCTGGTCGATCAGCGGAGTGGTAGGCTCCCCATTCGGTCAAAATCCTTGGAACCTGAGAGTGAAAAAAGTGCCTGACAACGTGATCGACTTGAGAAGCGACACTGTTACCCGTCCCACCGCTGAAATGCGAGAAATTATGGCACAGGCGGAGGTGGGTGACGACGTTATCGATGTTGACCCGACCGTCGCGGAACTGGAGACCGAAGTTGCGGCTCTGCTCGGAAAAGAAGCGGCCGTATTCATGCCGTCCGGTTCGATGACAAATCAGGTCGGAATCCGAGTTCATTGCAGTCCTGGCGACGAGTTTATCTGCGATACGAATTGCCATATTTTCAATTACGAGCAAGGTGCCTTCGCTCAACTGAGTGGAGTCGTGGCCCGCCCAATTGAGGGTGAGGGTGGGATTCTACTTCAGTCTCAGCTACAGCATATGATCCGGCCTGACAATGAACACTTAACTCGTACACGCTTGATTTGTCTGGAAAACACACACAATCGTGGTGGTGGTAAGGTTTATCCACGAGACGAGCTCGAACGCATCTGCGAATGGGCTCGAACCAACAGCCTCGCAACTCATCTGGATGGTGCCAGGCTGTTCAATGCCGTGGTCGCGAGTGGTATTTCGGCCGCCGACTGGTGTGCAGGGTTTGACACGGTCAGCGTCTGTTTCAGCAAGGGACTCGGGGCCCCGGTCGGCTCTGCTCTGGCCGGCAGCAAAACGGATACGAAGGCTGCTCGACGCCATCGTAAACTATTCGGCGGCGGCATGCGGCAATCAGGAATCATTGCAGCTGGAGCTTTATTCGCCCTGAGACATCATATCCACCGTCTTTCGGAAGACCACGAGAATGCCCAAAGGTTCGCGCACGGCATTGAAAACGTGGCAGGAATTCAGCTCATCGACAACCGCATTGAAACCAACATTGTATTTTTCGACGTTGCCCCGGAGCTCGGCAGCGCACCTGACTTCGCCGCGGAATTGGAAAAAGATGGAGTTTTAATGCTTTGCGAATCCCACGAACGAGTCCGCGCCTTGACCCACCTCAACGTGAACGCCTCGGCGATTGACCAAGCCGCTGAAATTGTTGCGACGGTTGCAGCCCGCCTGCAATCGCAAAGCTGATTCGGAAGCGTTTCAGTGAATTGACAAACCGATTTCGACATTTAAAAGCTGGATTTGCAACTCGATGGTAGACTGGGTTTAGCCGACTTAACAGCCGGAACGATCCCTTTCCTAAGTTGTTCGAACGCCGCTTGCCACTATGCCCGTCTCGATCGAAGAGTTTTGGTCCCTCACTCAACAAAGTCGTCTATGGGCTTCTGGCGAGTACCAGGACATAAAAGAACGCGCTGTGTCTGCCAAAGTTACTGACGATGTCCAAACGTTGGCGAATTGGCTAATCCAGCAGAAAGCCATCACAAAATACCAGTCCAAGGTTTTGCTTTCTGGAAAATCGGGCCCGTTTATCTTCGGCGACTACCGCGTCAACGAACGTCTTGCCAATCCGTACAAAGTACGACGTTTCACAGGCATCCATCTCCCGACTAATCACGACGTCTTGCTTCACTTTCGCCGGTCCGATAATTCTCAGGAGGGGATGGGCCTTGCCAAAAAACATCTCAGTATTCAGCATCCTCAATTGGATCGCTGCTACGAGATGATCACGGCTGGATCATTCGAAATCGCAATCACCGAGGAGATTGACGGAAGTTCATTAAGAACGGTTCTCAAATCGAACAAGAGGATTCCCACGGGAATTGCCGTTCGTATCGCCCATCAGATTGCGATGGGATTAGCGCAACTCCACAACGCTCAGTTAACTCACGGCTGCATCTCACCGGCTGACATCATCATTCAGCCCGGCAATGTAAGCCGGCTAAGTCGGTTTCCACTCCGCTTTTTACAACCAGGCTTGAAACTTCCCCCGGACCGCCTGGCAGAAGCCGACTATTGGGCCCCTGAGCTTTACGCACATCGTCAAACTCCCGATCCATTGACCGATATCTATGCGCTCGGTTGCGTTTTCTATGAACTCCTCGCCGGTCAGCCACCATTCGGCGGCGACACGATCGCGGAAAAAATGGAACTGCACGCATCTGAGCCAATCCAGCCGCTCGAGAACCATCGGGACATGCCAGATGGTTTAAGCGAAGTCGTCGCCTTTATGATGGCCAAACAACGCCCTTTGCGATATCAAGGCGCGGCGGAAATCGCCGACAAGCTGGAAGGTTATCTAAAACAGTCATCACAATCTGCGGCGCCGACGCCCAAACCCTCTGAAACCAGCTACCTTTCCTGGCTACGGGGACAGCGAGAGCGAATCCCCGCGCACCTGATTGACGATGGAAAGCCATCGACAAACGATCGGCCCGAAATCATTAGCCCAACTCCCTCGATTGCGGACGGTAGCAAGCCGGTGGACGTTCCCCAATTGGTCAGCGCGTCACGGTCAGTGATCTCCAATCGTCCGCGGAAGAAAACGGCTCCCAACTGGTTGATTCTGGGCATCGCATTGATCGCCGTCGCGGTGACAGGAACGATCATTGGCATCCAACTAGCGATCCCAACAGCGACTCCCACGGCTTCTTCCGATTCAAGTGTTGGAACACCCAATCCTTCAAGATCGGATTCGGCGCCAGAAACTTCACCATCCCCCGCCGTCGATGAGGAGTCACTCAATCTTGTAGACGATGACGGTCAGACACTTTGGAAGTCACCGACGAAGGGCGAAAATATTACGCTCGAATTCACGCCTCCTGATGCACAGATGTTCCTTTTCCTACGGCCAAAGTCGATCTCACAAGATCCTGAGGGAGCCAAGGTTCTGCGAGCTTTGGGACCGCTCTACGACTCACTCCAGCATGGATTCCAGCAACTCAAATTACCCTGGGATCAATTGGATTCGATGCTCGTTGCATTTTCTCCGCAAGACATCGGACCGCCGCGCGTGACGATATCGGGTATCTTCGATTCCGAAGCAGGCCGAAATGAATTTTTGAGCTCTGTCACAACTTCAGCAAGTGAAGGAGGCCAGCGTTGGCAAGCCGGCTCATCCCATGTTGGATTCGCTCCGGACGCAGAGCCCAAAAGAATTTGCATTAGCCCCCCCGACGATCTTCAACAAATTCTGGAGATTAGAGGAGCTCCACCGCTCCTGAAGCGGCAAGTCGAGAAGCTGCGTCAACTCAGCGATCAAGATCGTCACGTGACTCTTCTTCTCGACCCACATTTTCTGAATGCAGATGGCCGCGAAGCGCTGACCGGCCCCTACGAGAAGATTCGATTACCGATTCAAGATTTTCTGGGCGAAGGAATCCAGGCTGCAAGCCTCAGCCTGAATATAGGAGAATCCTTCTACGGAGAACTCTTCCTCGCTTCAACACTCGATCGCGCTCCGAAGCAGCTTGCTGAAGACTGTCGATCTCGTCTAGGCGAACTTCCAGAGCAGGTCAACAACTATCTGGGCCAGATTACCATCGATAAATTCTGGCAGCCTGTGGCCTTGCGTTTCCCACTGATGATCAGTTTTCTTTACGACCAGTCGCGTGTTGGAAACGTTGGTGACACCGCTCTGATCAACTTTGTCATGCCACCTCAGGCGGCTCACAATCTGTTTCTCGCGACCCAGTTGGCAATCGAGGTGCCAGCCGGTGGAGCCTCAGCTCCGGCGACCGGCACGACAAACGGCGGCGGAAAGCCCGGATTACCGCAGATTCTGGGACACACCATGAACTTCGCGTTTCCTCAACAATCACTCGAATTTGCAATCCGCGACTTTGGTCAGGCTGTCAATGAAGCGCTTCCCGGAGCCGATTTCAAGGTCGAGATCGTGGGGAGGGATCTACAGCTGGCAGGAATCACCCGCAATCAACAAATCCGCGACGTAAGCCTGACGCAAAAAACGGTGGACGAGATCCTGACGGAATTAGTCCATCGTGCGAATCCAGTGAGAACGGAATCCGTCTCAGATCCCGAGCAAAAACTAGTGTGGGTGGTCTCCCCAACGAGCGTACCAACCGGCGCAACTCTCCTGATCACCACCCGAACGGCTACCCAGGAAAATGGGTACGAGTTACCGCAACAATTCCTAGCAAATCCCGCTAAAAAATGACTAAAATAGAGAAGGTTGCGAATTAACGCCAGAAACGGTTTCGTGACCTCTTTCTCATGGACGCCGCCAATCAGCCGGCGACTCTGAGTCGGAATGGAACAGAGTTAGCGATTGGACCAGTAGCGTGGAATTATTTCGGATCTCGTGCACGACCTGTAAAGTGCGTTTGAACGTGCGCGATTCAAACCTGGTCGGTCAAATCCTCCCATGCCCGAAATGTGGCAGTATGGTTTTGATCACAGCCCCGACTGCCGGAACCGCTCAGGCCGAGCCGTCCGGTGCGGCGACGGAGCCAGATCCATCCGTCATCAATTCATCCTTCGAGAATATCGAATCCCTGCTGAACGATACTCCGCAATCTCATCCGTCGACACAACGCTGGAAGGAATCCGAAGGCCCGGCGACAACCGCAACGGAGAGTTCCGAAGGGCCGCCTTCTGAACCGGTCGAAAATGCGGCAGCCGTTCCACAAGAAGAGCCATTAGACAGCGGGCCGTCACTTGATGAGCCGGACCCATCCCCTATCGATGCGACGACATCCTCGTCCGCGATCAATTATGGTTTAGTCCTGGGAGGCAGCGCGCTGGGGCTGGCCATGGCTTTGGGAGTAGCCGGCTTCTTGATTCTGAGATCAGCCGATCGGCCGACTGAAGTTGCCATCGAGACACCTGCCACGACATCCCCTCCCGTCGTCACGGAAGCCGAATCTGGAGGTGCAACAGGATCTGAAACGACGGACGAAAGCATTTCAAACATCGACGAATCTGCAGCGTCAGAAATCGAAAAATCATCGTCGTTTTCCGAAAACTCAAAACCTGACGTAGATCAGAATGTTGCACCAGAGTTGATCACAGAGCCATCTTCAGACGCAAACGAGAGTCATGAACTCGACACCACTCCGACGCCCATTCCACATGAGGGCGAGCTTGCGAAGACGGATGAATTTAGCTCGGGCGATGAAGAGGCGGCCAACAACAGCCAAATCGATCTCGCAGACGACGGCCTTGCTGGATTTTCACGTTGGCTACAATCCCCAGAGTCATTCGGCCCGAACACGAACACAACAGAGTCTTCAACGACGACGACAGCTGCACCGCGTCGCCAGACGGCGAAACCGATCATTCAACCAACTCGACCGCTGCCAACCCCAGTGGATATCGATCAACGATTGAATGATGAAATCGTCGCCTTGGAATTCCGACAAACGACGCTTTCCAATGCCCTGCGAACCCTCAGCGATTACAGTACGATTCCGATCACCATCACACCGGATGCACTTGGCCGTCGAAATCTTTCTGCCGGAAAGCTAGTGAGCCTGCGAGTTGTGGAACCGACCACCGTGGCGGAAGTCCTCGATAAACTGTTGGCCCCCATGCGGCTCGCCTATCATACAGAAGACGGGCAGATTTGGGTCACGACCATCCCGACGAGCAAGAAAAAGCTGGTTGAGATGGAACATGAGGTAGGTGACCTTTGCAGTGGCGACGCGCGGAAGACGGCCTTTTTCTTCGATTGGCTGACTGGCTTTGTTGCTCCAGACTCCTGGGAGTCCCGTGGGGGGCAGGGGAGTGGAGAGGCTCAAGACACAAAGCTGAAGATCATCCAGGATGATCTCGTCCATTACCAGATCCTGGTGCTTTGCGAGAGACTTCGCATCGCTCGAGGCCTTCCAATTCGAAGTCGTATTAAACCCGAATTCATCGACCTGACTCGAAAGAGCGAACAACTGAGCGAGGGCCAGCGCCCCATCTCGCTCAGAATCTGGCGTGAGTCGAATCTGAACGCGCTTGCCGCAGAAATCGAACGGGTTGCGGAAGTCCATGTTTTGGTGGACTGGCAGGCATTGCACCATGCTGGTTGGTCGCCCCGCGACACCATGAGATTTATCTGCCAGGATGAGCCCTTAGATTCTGCACTTCAAAGCCTGCTTGCTCCCATGGGACTCGACTACCGAGTCGTTGACAGTTCGACCCTTCAAATCACGTCTGCCATGGCCTGCGCGAACAGTCATGAAATTGAGTTCTATCGTTTACGCGACCGCACTACCTTTCGCCAACTGAGCCAACAAATCATGGAACAGGTTGGAATCGATCGTTTTCAGCCTCAGGGCACGGGCATCATCACTTTTGACAATCCGAGCGGTTGTCTGATCGTCTCTCTCTCGCCCCCCGATCATGAAATCGTGCAAACGATTCTGGGCGACGCCGTCGAGTAACGGACGGACCGATTTTCTTCTTTGCGAATTCAAGCTTGTAGCTGCAGCTTGATTTCCATGCAGTTGTTTCGGTTAATCCATGTCACCTATCTCGATCACTCTGATGGTGGCATCCAGTCAAAAGACAACCTCTGCCGGAGAAAACCTGATGGAGAATACAGGCAATCGACGAATTGTCATCGCTGGCGGGTCTGGCTTTCTCGGCCTCAATCTCGCAGGCCATTTGTAAGAAAACGGCTTCGAACCTGTACTATTCTCCCGCCACGCACCGACAACGCCATGCTTCTAGCGACATATCGAATGGGATGGTCAAACCCTGGAACCGTGGGCGGAAGCTCTAGAGGGAGCTTACGGGATCGTTAATCTTGCGGGTCGAAGTGTCGACTGTATCAAGACTGCAGAGCATTGTGACGAAATCCTACGCTCGCGTGTGGAAGCCACCGCTGCGTTTGGTAAGGCTTGCCGATCCCTCAATGAGCCACCATCTCGATGGGTCCAAATGTCGACTGCTCATATTTATGGCGACCCCCCAGTGAGGATCTGCGACGAAGCGTCAGCGTTTGGCTATGGCTTGGCTCCGACCGTCGGCCGCTCCTGGGAAGCCGCCTTCGCAGAAGCAGCGTTGCCTGAGATGAGAACGGTCGTCTTGCGGACCAGTTTCGTTCTGGGCCGGTCAGGAGGTACCCTGCCGCGTCTGAGCCGCCTCGCACGACTTGGCCTTGGTGGAACGGTTGGGCACGGCAAGCAAGGCGTAAGCTGGATTCTTAGCATGACATGAATCGCATTTTTACGACCGCCTTGACGGAAGCTGACATGCATGGCGTCTACCTCGCCACCGCCGAAACCCCTGTTTCCAACATGGAATTCATGAGCGAATTACGACGGGCCTCGCGGATGCCGATCGGGCTACCTGCAGCGGCATGGATGGTAAATTTGGCGGCACCTTGGGTGATGCGAACCGATCCTGAACTCGCATTGTGCGGGCGGTACTGCGTTCCCTCGCGCCTGGTCGCAGAAGGGTTCAAATTCTGTTTCACCCGATTGAGCGACGCGTTAGACGACCTCTTTGATCGGGCACCCTTGGCAGTTGCGAGCTAGTTGCAAGGCTCGTCAATTCGGACGATTGCTCCGTCTTTCGCAATTTCTCGAATGTCTTTCGTGATCTTCATTGAATCGTCCTTTGGACCGCAGATGCTATCAAAATGGATTCTCTTGAACGTACCCTGAGGCGTCTCGTCACGGTAACTGCGAGACGCTTCCGCAGCCAGTGGCAACGGAATTGCTCGTTCCAATCGAACTCGAAGCAGGCCTTAAAGAGAGAGAGAGGAGGCTACGATAGCCCCCGCCTTGCGTATCTACAGCGTCTTCAGATACTCCAACACTGCTTTTTTTTCGTCGGCCGTCAATTGATCGACGAAATCATGGCCCATCGCACTTTTCCCATGCCGGCGAGTATCAAAGTACTGTCGTCTCTCGGCGGAAGATTTCACCGATTTGGGCACCGCCGAAAATTGATCAATGACGAACCCAACACGGTCTTCATCAAAGCCTTCGGCATGGCGACTCCAGACAACAGGTCGTTCGTCCGGATGTAGCAGGTGCCAGAGTGTCGGCACGGAACCGTTGTGAAAATAGGGAGCTGAAGCCCAAATACCGTCCAGAGGCGGGGCTACGTATCCATCAGGATCGGTGATCACTTCTTTCTTGCCGTAATGGGCAAACCAGCTGCGGTGGTACGAACCTCGATGCTCTGAGGTCAAAGCCTCGTGACGGACGGGATCGGTTCCGATTTCCGCAAGGGAAACCATGACCTCGGGATAAGATGCCTCTGCACCGTACGTTCCGTGACACTCAGCGCACGAGCGTTCGAAGACTGTGCGGCCTGCTGCGACGAGACGATCGTCGAGAGACCCCTGATATTTCGGAGGCCGCAGACTCATCAGATACGCATAAACGTTTTGGTAATCGGCCTCCCAGCTCTGAAAGTCCTCCGGTCCGTTTTCCTCAACGAGCATAAACTGCATCAAAGGCCGGGCACCCGAGGGGGCAAAGCCGTCGATGTAAAGATTCTTCTTTCGATGAAAATTCCACCACGGCGGCGCATCCATATCATGATGTGTCATGGGTGGAGGCAAACGCCGATTAGATCGAGTGAGATCAGGATTACGGTAGGCCATCAACGCGACCCCAAACATGACCGCATTCGTAGTGCCACGAGTCGTACCAAGAGGCATCAAGATCGACCCTACATCCATCCGGGTGAGTGGTTTCCCGAGTCTCAGTTTAGTTTTCCGAACTTCCTCGGTCAGGGTGGTAAGCTCGAAATCCGAATTGGGTGCCCCCGGATACTCCGTTCCAAGCACGGATCCACCATGACACGCAAAGCAGTTCATCGACCAGTTACCGGCCTCATCCACCACATACTGCAACGGGGCACCCGAGTCGTCTTCTGGTCGTCGAGTCAGGCCATACCGCTGAAACGCCATCTGCCTCCGTTCATCCTTGGAAGCTCGTTCCGCACGACTACGAAGCGGTTCGGGCCAGACCCTCCACACCTCGTCAAAAGTCGCCTGATTAAAATCTGGCGGCATATACGGCTTTTCAGTCAGCAGAAGATAGCCGGTCTCGACGGCATCACGACTCTCCGTCGTTTCGGCGATAGCCAAAGTCGAGCCAGAGCTCGCAAGAAACAATCCCAGAAACATGTAGATAGAGCGGACAAACATCGGTTCAATAACGATCACTGGAGTCACAAGAATTTCCAGTTTATCGTAGGCAGCTGCCTAGGTATCGGCAAGCGAACAACACCAGCCGCTGAAATCGGCCTGCTGCAGTGATTCGACGTCAAACCGGAAGGAACGATCCCCTCGGACAGATCCTGCTGCATCAATTAACCGGGTTCGTAGCCGAGATTGGGCGAGAGCCACTTCTCGGCTTCGGCGACAGAGATTTTCTTACGAGAGCTGTAATCCTCGACCTGTTCGCGGGTAATTCGATCGACAGCAAAATAGCGAGATTCGGGATGAGCAAAATACAACCCACTCACGCTTGCCGCCGGCATCATCGCAAAGCTTTCAGTGAGGCTCACCCCGATCTCCGACTCAGCCTTCAGGAGGTCAAAGAGCGTTTGTTTTTCCGTATGGTCAGGACAGGCTGCATAACCTGGTGCCGGTCGGATACCCCGATAGGACTCACGGATCAGATCTTCATTCGTTAGTGTCTCGTTCCTACCATAGCCCCAATCCTTCCGCGCCTGACAATGCAGCCATTCGGCCGCTGCTTCAGCAAATCGATCGGCAATTGCCTTCACCATAATGGCCCGATAATCATCATGATTAGCCTCATATCGTCGAGCAAGTTCATCCGCCCCGACTCCTGCTGTCACCACGAAAGCACCAAGGTAATCCTGTCGACCACAATCGGCAGGCGCAATGTAATCTGAGAGACAGCGGAAACAATCACGTCCCGTTCGTTCCCATTGCTGACGCAAGAAGTGAAAGGTTGTTTTATGAAAAGTTGGATCATTTTCATCAAACAAAATGACGTCTTCGCGCACCGCGTGTGCAGGCCAGAAGCCGTAGACCGCTTTTGCCTGCAATAATCCTTCGTCGATGATCTCACGCAGCATCGCCGTAGCATCGTCGAAAAGTTCTTGCGCTGACTCTTGGTACTTCGGGGAGGACAAAATCGCGGGATACTTGCCCCTCATTTCCCAGGCCATGAAGAAGGGCGACCAGTCGATGTATTCGACGAGCGATTCGAGATCAATCGCATCCAAAGTCTTAGCACCCAGGAAGCTGGGACGATCCACTGTGACGTTTTCCCAATCGGTTGCAAACGCATTTTTCTGGGTTTCTACGAAGGGAGCCAGCTTTACTTCGCGTTGTTCGTAGGACGCAACCAGTTGCTTTTGAAGTTGCTTGTTTTCGCGGACGATTTCTCGACGCATTGTGGGGCTTAACAGACGATCAACCACTCCGACACATCGAGAGGCATCAAGCACGTGGATCGTGGGTTCGGCATAACCAGGGGCGATCTTAACTGCCGTATGCTTCGCACTAGTTGTCGCGCCCCCGATAAGCAGGGGAATTGAAAGATTAGTTCGTTGCATCTCGCGAGCAACATGCACCATCTGATCGAGGCTGGGCGTGATCAACCCGGACAAGCCAATCACATCGGCGTTATGCTCAACGGCTGCTGCTAAGATTTTTTCACAAGGGACCATTACGCCCATGTCGATCACTTCATAGTTGTTACATCCCAGAACAACTCCGACGATATTCTTCCCGATATCGTGGACATCACCTTTCACAGTTGCCATCAGGATTTTACCTCGGGCCGACTGATCCTGAAGTCCAGCCTCAATCTTTTCCTGCTCCATATAGGGCAACAGATAGGCGACCGCCTTCTTCATAACGCGCGCGGATTTGACGACCTGAGGCAGAAACATTTTCCCTTCACCAAAGAGATCCCCAACGACGGTCATGCCGCGCATCAAAGGACCTTCGATCACGTGCAAACAACGTTCGCAATTCAGCCGAGCCTCCTCGACATCCTCCTCGATGAATTTATCGATCCCTTTAATCAGAGAGTGCTTCAATCGTTCGTCGACGGACTGTTCTCGCCAGGTAAGATCCTCAACAGCGACTTTTCCCTTTTTGCCCTTGAAGGTATCGGCGAGCTCGAGCAATCGGTCTGTCGCGTCATTGCGTCGATTGAGCAAAACATCTTCGACTCGCTCCAATAGATCTTGGGGGACTTCCTCGTACACTGCGAGTTGCCCTGCGTTGACGATCCCCATGTCCATACCGGCCTTCACAGCGTGATACAGAAAAGCAGCGTGCATCGCTTCCCGCACGACATCGTTCCCACGGAAGGAGAACGAGATATTGCTCACACCACCAGAGATTTTGGCACCTGGGCATTCTTGTTTGATCCGCCGGGTCGCTTCAATGAAATTTATCGCATAATTGTCATGCTCAGAAATACCCGTCGCGACGGTAAGAATATTCGGATCAAAAATGATGTCTTCGGGCGGAAAACCAACTTTTTCGGTAAGCAACTGGAAGGCGCGTTTGCAGATCCGCAACTTGTCATCCGTTTCGGTCGCTTGCCCTGATTCATCAAAAGCCATCACAACGACCGCTGCACCGTAGCTTCTGACAAGTCGAGCGTGATGCAGGAATTCATCTTCGCCGTCTTTCAAGCTGATCGAATTGACGATCGCCTTGCCTTGAACACACTTCAAGCCAGCCTCGATAATCGACCACTTTGAACTGTCGATCATGACCGGGACAGCGCTAATATCGGTCTCACCCGCAATCAGATTTAGATAACGGGTCATCGCCTCTTCGCCATCCAACAAGGCATCATCCATATTTATGTCGATTACGCTGGCTCCGTTTACCACTTGCTGCCGAGCCACTTCGATCGCTTCTTCAAAATCGCCATTTCGAATCAGCCGCGCGAAACGTCGCGAGCCGGTAACATTCGTCCGCTCGCCAATCATCATAAAATTCGCATCGGGCCGGAGCGTCAACGACTGAGTTCCGCTCAAACGCGTGAATGATGGGAGTGTTGACTGGCGATGCGGTGATACCCCACTAACCGCTTTCGAAATCTCATGAATGTGCTCGGGATTCGTGCCGCAACAGCCACCGGCAATGTTCAACCAACCTTCACGAGCGAACTCGCCCATCCATTGCCCTAATTCGGCGGGCGTCATGTCATACTGGCCCATCTCATTGGGCAAGCCTGCGTTCGGATGACAACTTACAAAGACATCACTCACCTTGGAGAGCTCTTCGACATGGGGACGCATGAGTTTCGGCCCCAATGCACAATTCATCCCAATGCTAAGCAGTGGAAAGTGAGAAACCGCATTCCACATCGCTTCGACGGACTGACTCGAGACAAACGTAACACCCGCCTCATTGAACGTTGTCGAAACCATGACAGGCCGCGAGTTGCCTGTATCGTCAATATATCGTTGGATTGCAAACAGACACGCCTTCAAATTCAGCGTGTCGATCACCGTCTCGGGCATCAAAATGTCGACACCGGCCTCCACCAGTGATTTAACCTGTTCGTAGTACGAGTCAGCCATCTGATCGAAAGTAGCGCTACGAAACCCAGGATCCTCTACATCGGTCGAGATCGCGGTCTGCTTGGTGGTCGGACCGATCGAGCCTGCGACGAAACGCGGACGATCGGGGGTCAACTTGCTGTAATGTTCGGCGGCACGACGGGCACATTCAACGGCAGCCAAATTGATCTCATGAACCGTCTCGGGATCGAGCTGGAATTCCTCAACACCGACGGGGCTCGCACCAAAAGTATTGGTGGTGACGATGTCTGCCCCGGCCTCAAAATATTTTGAGTGGATTTCCGTGACCGCATCGGGTTGGGTCAGACAGAGCACGTCGACAAAATTCAGAAGATCCACCGGATGATTCTTGAATCGTTGCCCCCGAACATCCTCTTCCTGCAGTTTCAATGCTTGCACCATTGTTCCCATGGCGCCATCAAGCACGAGAATGCGATCCTGCATCAAGGATCGAAGTACCGATTCAACGTCGTGAGCTGGAGAAGATAATATCATCTCAATCTGTGCCTATAGACCTTTCTCTCAAGCAATTCGCCCGATGCTAGAAGTTCTAGCAAGGCTCTCGCAGAAACCGCCGAATTGTTGCTCATTTCCTACCTTTCGTCATCCTAGACCCGAGATCTTGGCCTCGACAGCCTCATTTCGATCAACCCGAAAAGCTTACCTAACCCTCAAGACCAGACTCTCACTAGGTCGATAGAGAAGCTGGGAATTCATGTTTGTCTGTTGTTAAAACCTAGCTGGACTTTCGACATTAAGCCTGGAAATTGCCTTATGACGTCCATTGAACCACGATTCCGCGGTTACTATCCGGCAACGGACGAACAGACTGCCGCTCTATGTCCCATTCTAGCGATACCTGACTGGGATGCCCAAGCGGTCTCCAACTTAAGTCTGAACTCAATTGAGGCCGCCACAGCGGCCAGTCCCGCCGAGGCAACTGACGCCGCTGATTGGAACCATGTGGCGAACGAACAATTGAGCGGTGACGACGGACCTGCCGCCGGTCGCCTGCGAGAAACGACCGAAAAAAACTGGTCCATCTCGAAACTCCGCAAACGCTTGAGGCTCACCTCAGCACTTCCCAATACCGTCCGAGGGGTGCTGCCTGGCGTAGGAATTGCGATCTCTCTGATGTTTCTTTGGACCGTTTTCCAAAAGGATCAAACGCCTCAGAATCAAGGCGTGCTTTCTCAAGATGTGCCCAAGACGGTCAAACCGATCGATCAAGAGCCACTCCGCGGAGCATCGCCGACCTCAGTCGCTACCCAGAACCCCAGGACGAATTCGCCCGTTGTCGCGACAAACGACAACGAAAACGTGGATCCCTTATTCAAACAGGTTCCAATCATTGCCTCTGAATCCGCGGACGATTTCGCAACGACGGATACGGATCCAGCTGCGGCCGACGACTTCGCCGATGCCGAATCTCTGCTCAATCCTCAGGATAACACCGTCGAAGCGACGCTTACCCGAGAGGCTCCAGGTCAGATCGGCGTCGGGATGGTTAACCGTTCTGTCCAAACATCCGTGGCCGGCTCGAAATCGGAGCCATCAGTATCGGCCCCCACTCGGCAAAACGTGGGTCTCGTGAACAGCCTGACGGCACCGTCCCAGCGGGCCAAAACGTCGGAGCCCAATTCGATGACGGACAAGGCGTTTTTCTCGAATTCGCCCGATGTGGCACGCCAACAGCCGCCAAGCGGCTCCGCCCGCGGAACCCTCAATAATCCGCCCAGTGCTAATTCTCGGTATTCGTACGAGAGCACGGATCCGTCAACTTTCAAAGATCCCATTTACAACATACCGCCGATTGCCCGCCGGCAGACTCGAACCAGCGACGCGCAACCTTACTCGGCCACCCCTCAAGCCAATAACGGTGAGACAACAGGAAGGTCCCGACGATGACATCACTCGATCAGGCTTTCTTCAAGGCATTCGGCCAACCCCATCCGTCCGAAATGCAGCCTACGAAACAGGCACCGAAAGAACGTGAACTGTACACCGATTTAGCGCCGTCGGCGTCCGAGGCGAAGCCAGAATTACTGACCATTGATTCTGAGCCTGAGCCAGCCACGGAAGCGGAAACATTGCTTCAAGACGAGGCAGTTGCAGAGCTGACGTGGTACCGTGCGGAAACAGACTTTGCATTCACGTCCGAGCCTGTCGCTGCCGTCAGCCAAGACGATCACGCAGCCATCGTTATCGAATCGGGTTTATTGGCGAGCAACTCAACCACAGCGAGCTCAGGCATATCAGGCTCAGAGACTTTCCTCGACGATCCGCTCACAACAGGCGACTCGGCACCGAAGGGCACACTCGGCACATCCCCCCACAACGAAAACGAGAGTGAGAACATCATACCGGACGTGGGTTGTCCGACAGATTCAGGCGATAAACCCATAGGCGAAACTGCCCAGTCAGCCGTAGCTCCATACATCGCCGCAGCTCCAAACATCATCGTGAAGCCGGCCTGGGAAGTTGATGCTTTCCGCATTCCGGATCCATGCATTCGCCTTTTGGACGAGCTCCCTGAAGCCTTGGATGAAATCCGCGTTCGATTGCAGGACGTGAGCCATGGTGAACAAAAACTCATCAACATCCACAGCTGGGCACCAGGAGAGGGCAGGACAACGATCGCCATCGCGCTTGCCCAATTCCTGGCAGAGCATGGAAGTCGCGTACTCATCATCGATGCTGATCATCAGCGGCCTGATCTGGCGGAATGCCTGGGCCTGAGTGTCGAATTTGGATGGGAAACCCACATTGGAGGCGGAGAATCGATCGAAGAGTGCTGTATTTACTCGGTTGCGAACGAATTTACAGCCTTGCCGATGGTCGAAAATGACTGGGAGATCGGCGAGTTGAGTTTCGGCGCCAAGCTACGTTCGGTTCTGGACCGAGCTTTACCTACCTTTGATTTCATTCTTCTCGACGCGGCAGCAGGGCGGCCCATCTGGGACAACGAACTAGCCGACATTCTAGCCGCACAACTGATTGTCCGTGACGCTCGACAAACCAAAGACACCGAGGTTCTGAAGCTAAAGCGTCATCTCCATCAACAATCGGATCAGATCGTCGAATTGATTGACAATTTTTCGACAAACGCACAACACCATTACAAGAAGACCGCGTAGGAAATAGGATCATGTACGAATCTTACTGGGGCCTTCGCGCCAAACCATTTGAGAACAACTCGAACGAAGACTTCTATTACCCGAGCGAGACGCACCAAGCTGCAATGCTGAAGCTTCGCTACGCGATTGAAAACCGTCGTGATGGCGCCGTTCTGACTGGCGCACCCGGCTTCGGAAAATCCTTGCTGATCCGCATGATGTATCGAATGTTGCCGGAGACGATTACTCCGCGCGTGCATCTTGTTTTCCCTCAGATGCCAACCAATGAATTACTCACTTATCTGGCACACCAGCTGAAACCCGAGCAACAAACGTCACAGCCTCTTTCAACCGAGGCGGCAGTCCGACAAATCGAATCGGCTCTTCTTGAGAACAGCGAAGCGGGGCGGCACGCGGTCGTCACCGTCGACGAAGCTCAGCTTATCACCGACGTCACCGCCTTGGACATGCTACGACTGCTACTCAACTTTGAAAGCAGCCACGGCAACGGGCTAACGCTGCTGTTTGTAGGTCAGCCAGCATTTTTACCGACGCTCGACAGGCATCCGGGCTTGGAAGAACGGCTTGCCGTCAAATGCCTGCTTCGTCCACTCGATCTCGACGAGACAGTCAGCTATGTCAATTACCGGCTCAATGAAGCGGGAGCAGACAATCCCATTTTCGACGAATCTGCGTTGAATGCTATTTTCGGGATCACGCGTGGCAATGCGAGAAAAATAAATCGACTCTGTGACCTCGCCTTGTTGATCGGGTTCGCCGAAGAACAAAAGACCATCGACGAAAAAGCGATTGAGGCGGTTTCCGAGGAACTCGTCGCCATCCATCCCGAATAGACTTCGGAAACGCTCGCTCGTCAGCAGAAAAGCATTCTGCTGACGTTGCTCGAGCCCCAGATCCACTTGTGGTGATGGTCGGTCCCTCTTGCTCTTGATGACCGCAGAAGATCCTTATCTATCGAGCAAATCAAAACCTCTCGACTGCCCAATCAGCCGCACCTTAGGTGATTCCAGCGTCCACATCTCAACCGGTGGCAAGGAATCGGTATTGAAGCGCCGTTGCGGTCGTGCAGTCCGCAAAATAAGCTAATGTCTTGAGTAATTGACGAACGGCGTCTGACGAGGACGCGTTCTACGACCAAGAAAAGAATCCGACGCCATGAACTATCCGTCTCCCCAGCCTGCCCCAGCCCGTCCGTTTCTATCGCAAGCATTACCTTACATTTTGATGCTGTTGGTAGGTTACCTTGCCGCGGTCTGGTACGGGCAATGGAAAGCAAACCAATTGCACGATCCGGACGCCGAGCCTCGCCCAGTGACTCAACGGGGTGATCTGGCAGAGGACGAAAAGTCGACGATTGAGTTATTTCGTACGAACGCCCCCTCCGTGGTTTACATCCGTACGTCGCAGATAGAGTTTGATCGTTTTTCGCTGGACGCCACAGAAATGAATCCAGGCCACGGCTCGGGGTTTGTCTGGGACCGCGACGGCCACATCGTGACCAACGATCACGTGATTGCATCCGCGGATGTCGCACGCGTATCGCTTTCCGAGCAATCCGTATGGGATGCCAAAATCGTAGGGCGAGCTCCCGGTAAAGACCTCGCCGTCTTGAAGATCATGGCTCCTGCCGAAAAACTTGAACCCATCATGATCGGCCAATCCAATGACCTGGTCGTTGGCCAGAAAGTGTTTGCCATCGGCAATCCATTTGGACTCGACCAAACCCTGACAACAGGGGTCATCAGCGCCCTTGACCGAGAGATCAGAACCAGCGAGAACACCTCGGCGGTCGCGGCAATTCGCACAATCGACGGAGTCATACAGACCGACGCCGCAATCAATCCGGGTAATTCGGGCGGTCCGCTTCTGGACAGTGCGGGGCGACTAATCGGAGTCAACACAGCGATCTACAGTCCCTCAGGAGCGTACGCGGGCATTGGTTTTGCGATTCCCGTTGATACCGTGAATCGGATCGTTCCGGAGCTGATTCGGCATGGCAAGATCATCCGTCCATCGATTGGCATTGTCCCATTCCAGGATCGTTTCACCCCGAACTTAACTGGGGTACTCGTTCGGGACGTCTTGCCGAACTCGCCGGCCCAGCAAGCGGGTATCCAACCCACTCGGTCGTTATTGGCCTCACAAGGTCGTCGCGTCCGCACGCTGGTCCGTTATGGAGATCTGATCGTCAGCGCCAACGACCAGCCGATCGATGACTTGAATGACTGGCTTACCTTCCTGGAAAGTCAAAAGGCAGGTAACACCATTAACCTGACGATCATTCGCAATCTACGGCGTAACGATGAAGAGACAATTACGCTCCCACTGACCCTTGTCCCATCTCCCTGAGCGACAACATGAAAATCTGGCTCTTCGATATCGACGGAACGTTAATACTGAGTGGCGGAGCGGGACAAGAAGCAGCCTTTGCGACGCTCGTGGATGCCTTTTCCATTGCAAATCCTGACCGTGAACAGATCGGTTTTGCCGGCCGCACCGACCGCGCGATCGTACGAGACCTGTTCCAGGTACACGACATCGAGGTCACCGAAGAAAATTGGGATCTCTTTCAACGTTCCTATCTCCAACACCTGCATGACCACTTGGAAAAACAAGAGGGAGAGGTACTGACCGGGGTTCTCGAAGCAATTGAACAATTACATGCCTGCTCTCGTTCTCATCTGGGTTTGCTGACCGGCAACATTCAGGCAGCTGCTAAAGCCAAGCTGCGTTATTACGAGCTCTGGGATTTCTTCCATTTTGGTGGCTACGGAGACCATCATGTCTCACGAAACAACGTCGCAGAGGTGGCTTTCGCAAATGCCTGCGACCACCTGAATCAGTCGATCGATCCTCGAGACGTCTGGGTGATCGGCGACACGGCAAACGACATTCGCTGCGCGAAAGCGATCGGAGCCAACTCAGTTGCCGTCGCGACGGGTGGGTTCAGCGTCGATCAACTGGCAGAGGCAAATCCGGACTTTCTCTTGGAAGACTTGAGTCCTTCGGAAATCGTGGCGGCGCTGCTGTCGGTCGACGAGCTTTAGTACTTCTCACTTTCGTGAGAAAGACGATTCGCCAACAATTCGAGCTGCCCTTTGAGATCCCTCAGCAAAAACTGCGGACTGGTCTCCCGGGGTATATCCCGATCGAAGCGGTGAGCCGTTTCGGCTTCGGCAAGCTCGCAATGCTTTTCAGGAGCATCCTGCATTTCCGTCAGGCGAACATCAAGGCGTGAAACGTTGCGAGAGGTCTGACGACTTTGATACCAGATCACATCGAGCTGAAGAACCAGACCGATCAAGAAGGCGGCCTGGCCCGCCAGAGCGAGTGGCGTCCCGAGACTCCACAATTCACCTCGGTCGCCCAACAATGAAAAACCGATCAGCGAGCCGCCACAGGCAAACAGAGCGACCCCCAACATCAACATCGCCCAACAAAGGATAGAGGATCGCCGGCGAACTGTTTTGGCTCCCGAGGGAGCCCGTGCCACTTGCGTTGTCCGATCGTCACCAGGCAAGTCTGATGACGACGTCGAATCTTCAAAAACAGGACGAAGAGCAACGTGCCCCGGGTGCCAATCGACGGCGTCGTCGAGAACCGGTGGAGGCTCAATCACGCAAACGTCATGATGGATGTCTTCATCCGAGGATTCGTCCGGATGCGGACTGTCCCATCGTAACGTGGGCGAACCAGGCTGCTGCGATGGGCTCGATTGACATTGCACACATACCATCTCAGCCGGATCCTCGGCATCGGGTGAAAAAAGACGTTCGGTTTCACAGTTAGCGCACCACATACGGCTTCGCTCATGGCTGAAGACTAAAATTCGCCGTTTCAAGCGCTCAAGTATCCGCGCTCCGTCATCGTATTGATTCGGCAATCTGCGCGTTAAACTGAAACGATAATAACGAGAACGACACGCACGCTAGCATCAGACAGATTCAACACGACTCACTCTGAGTCTGCCGCGGGTTGCTCGTCAGCATTCGCCACTTCGTTGCCCGAGGAATCATCGATCTCTATCTGCAACAACTCGACTTTTGAATTGTACGGCTTGACTTCGGTGGCTGCATAATCACCAATCATCCAACGCACGAGCAGATCCATATCGGAGGACGACAGTTTATCGGCAAAGGCCGGCATGCAGTTGTTTTCTCCATAGAACTGTTCAGTTCCCGGATTATCAATGAAGGCCTTGAGCCAAGTGTAGGAGGCATAGCCATTGAGTTCTGGAATCCCGACATTATCAGTTCCTAACTCAAATTCTCCCCCTATTTCGGAGTGACAATCATCGCACGTCGAAATTTCACCTTCTGTGAGCGAGCCTGTTGAAAGAATCTCTTCACCTCGTTCCATTAATTCTGCATTGAGTTCGAGACCAGGCCGACCGCTTTGAGCGACCAGGTATTCAACCATTGCATCCACATCTGCCTGATTCGCTTCGGCAGTCAAGACTTCCACGCTTTCTTCGAACCAAGAGATCATGCCGTATTCGATCGATGATTCCACATCATAACCGGCGTTCTCGAGCGGCTGCATCAGATTACGATAGTCAGTGAGGATCCTCCGCCACCACTGACGATCGCCAAAATTGCCGAGATCGGCCGCAGTCGGCAGAGTCGGACGTTCGATCCCTGTATCGTCATCGGCAGTCATCACCATCCTGCCCCGGCCATTGTGCCCGTCATATCGATGGCACGCGGCACAATGTTTTGCGAAGATTCTAGGTCCTTGCGTGAAGGGATCCTCTCGTAAAAGCTTTCCAGCACCTTCGATGGGAATCCGATTGGGACCGGAGGCAAGCTCGACAGCGCGTAGGGCATCCCGATCTGCCTCGGCAAGAGCCGCCTGATGCTCAACATCACGAACGTCTTCTATCAAAGACAAAACTGTTAGCCCAACGATGACACCCATCAAAGACCAGGCAAAAATCACATTAAATCGGTGCCCACCGCGAACCAGTGCGATGATCGGCATCAACGCAATCAACAGCATGACCGCACCGGGCACGTAAATGGCCCCGAAAGCCTGGCCAAAATGTTCCACCATTTCGAATCTTAGAAATCGAAACAGGAACATGAAATACCATTCGGGCCGAGCCGCCGAGTACGCTTCTGACGGATCCGCCGGGCCACTCAGGGCAGCACCCTTAAAGATGGCGAGTCCCATCACAACGGCCAGTACGCCGAGACAGGCCACTGAATCTCGTAAAACTTGATCTGGCCAAAAGTCCGAACTGGGCCCACGGTTTGGGTTCTTGACAGTGATCCCATGTCGTCGAAAGACGTAGATGTGGACCACCAGAAAAAAGATAAGCAAAGCCGGTAGCAGACCAGCGTGCATGGCAAAGAAACGGGTCAGTGTATGGTGTCCGTACTCACTTCCTCCCTGAACCAAGTTTTGCAGTTCTTGGCCAACAACAGGGGCAGACCCAACGATCTTCGTCGTCACCTGGGTGGCATAGTAGCCCTTCTGATCCCAAGGGAGCAAATACCCCGTCAGGGAAAGCCCGAGGATGATCTGCATCAGAATGAGTCCGAGCCAAAAATTGATTTCGCGCGGAGCTCGATAAGCGCCATCGATAATGACCTGCATCAAGTGTAATGCCAACAGCACGATCATGACCTGAGCCGCATAATGATGCATCCCTCGCACCACGCTGCCGAGGTACATTTCATGCTGTATGTAGAAGACACTTTCCCACGCCGTCTGAACGCTGGGACTGTACGCAGCCCACAAGCATATCCCGGTGATCATCTGGATCACGAAGGTAAAAACCAGCGTGCTACCCCAGACGTACCGCCAACGAGCTCCGCCAGGGATCGGCTCATAAAGCGTTTCATTGAGCAGGTTGCGATAGCCGGTTCGATCGTCAAGCCATTCGAGCAATCTATTCATCGGTGGCAATTTGTTCTTTTCTGCCCGCTAAAAAGGTTTGGTACTTCACCCAGATACCGGTCTGATCATTGACTTTAGTGGCGAGTCGATCCATTCCTCGAGGCGGAATGTCATTCATTCGTTCGCCCTCTAGATCGAAGGCACTGGTGTGGCATGGACAGAAAAAATCTTGACGACCAGCGCGGAAGTCGACAGCACATCCGAGATGCGGGCAAATCGTGCTGAATGCGACGACGTCATCATCGGCTGTGCGTCGCACCCAAACCGTGCCGACTTCCACGTCCTTATAGAGATTCCACGCATCGTACTTGTCGTCACGGACCTTAAAGGCCATCGGGGTGCCGTCGCTAGGCAAGGTATCCAGCTTTACATCCAGGCGTGTAAATCCTTCAGCATCTTTTTTCTCGCCAGCCGCCGCCCCAGCAGATCCCTTTTTTCTTTTTCGCAAAAGTGGGTCAAAGAAGAACAGCAAACCGAACATCGCCGGTACAAGCCCCAAGAAAGCGCCAAGAGCGGCGGTGAATGCCCGCACGAAAAAATTTCTTCGGGGTGCTTCGGAACTTCCGGACGTCTGAGAATCGCTCATCCTCATTAACTCCTTGAAGCTGGGTAGAAAGCTTACGATCGGCAGGCAAATGCCGAAATCGTTTCTGACCGTCCAGGTTATGGCTACGACTCGTTAATTATAGCAGTGAACGAACGTGGACAAGCACCGCCGATTGTGCAATTTTAAAGGGTTCGTCGATAAAGGCGCCGGCGGCAGCCTTATGGCCCCCCCCACCGAAATGCTCGGCCACCTTGCTACAATCCAGGGCACAGCGACTACGGAAGCTTAATTTGAAACCACCCGTCTTCTGCTCGACAAGGATGAAAGCAAATTTTGTGCCCGAAATAGCCAATGAGAGGTTAATTGCGTCTTCTGTATCCTGCGGAACTGCTCCACACTTGTCGAAGTCTTCCTTGAGGACATAGGTATGCACTAGGCGACCGTCCAATTCAGTTTCCAGTCGTGAGAGAATCACTCCTCGCAATCGACATCGGCCGAGCGTCTCCTGCTCGTAGAGCTCACCATAAATCTCGGGGGGGCTCGCACCAGCATCAATGAGCTTCGCCGCCAGTCGATAAGTGCCGCTACCCGCTGATGCAAATCGATACCAACCCGTATCCGTAGCCACAGCAGCAAACAACGGCGTTGCGATTTCTGGGGTTAGCTCGACGGACAGCTGCTCAGCTGCCTCTAAGACCAGTCGCCCCGTTGCCTCCGCTTTAGTATTTTTAAATGACTCAGCCCCCAAATCGTCCGAGCTGACGTGATGATCAAGAATGATTTTCTTAGCCGATGTCGCTTTGAGCACGTCGCCCATGGGACCGAGTTGAGCCCATGCACTGGTGTCCAAGACCATTAATACTTCTCGATCTTCTAGATCTGCGAGCTGGATATCTTCACCAATAGTGCGAATTCGCTGGGTTGGATCAATGAAGGCCAAGTTCGGTGGAGTCGAATGCCCGTTTACGATCACGACATCCTTACCCAGAGCTTCCAACACCCCGGCCATTCCCAATTCACTGCCCAACGCATCGCAGTCCGGACGAATGTGACTGGTCAATACAAATTTCTGATGTGCTTTGATGACTTCGACGAAAGCTGACCAATCAACCGACATTTAGATCACCTCATTGTCTCACGAATGATCGCGTTCAGTGTGCCACATCCCAGGGCAACCGAGTGCATCGCTATTGAAAATCCTGACTGAAATCCGTTAGCTCAAGCGGGCGAACTATTCAAAATTGTGACAAACGTCCGCTGCCTGGGAAACATCCACGCGTAGTTGGGCCACGAGCTGATCGATTCCATCGAAGGAGTGAATTTCCCGCAACCGCTCGAGAAAGTCAACCTCAAGCGGTTTGCCGTAGAGTGTTCCTTCGTACCCAATCAGGTGAACTTCGACCTTCACCGCCTGTTCGCCAAAGGTGGGATTTGGCCCCAGATGAATGGCCGCTGGCCAGATTTCCCCTTCGGAGTAGGCCCGTCCAGCATAGACGCCTGGGGCCGGCAATAGTGTATCAACGGCATCGACATTGGCGGTAGGAAATCCTAGTCCGGCCCCCCGAGCCGCGCCGTGGGTCACCATTCCTCGGATACGATAGGGTTGGGTGAGCATCTCGCGTGCGAGCGCCATATCACCGGCGGCGATGAGATCGCGAATCCGACTGCTTGAGATATACCGGTCTTCGACTTCAACCGGCTGCACAATTTCCATGGAGATCGAATGTTGCTGGCACAATTCGGCGAGCAGATGTACGTCTCCAACTCGATCGCGCCCGAAGAAGAAGTTGGGCCCTTCGACGATGGCCCGCGCTCTCAGCGATTCCAAGATGATCTGCAAGAAAAATTCTTGCGGCGAGAGGCTCAGGAGCGTCTCATCGGTCGGATACGCGATTAACGCATCGACACCAAGTTCGCCAAGCAACTCAGCCTTTCGTTCGGTCCAGGTCAACGGCACCGGTGCCAATGCCGGCCGCAATAATCTCACGGGGTGTGGATCGAATGTAAAGACGACCGCAGCCCCGTCATTTTGTCGCGCATGTTCAATCAGCTTTCGAATTAAGTGCGCATGACCTTGGTGGACCCCATCGAAGTTTCCGATGGCGACCGCTCCGTACTGGAGCGTGCTCGAAACGTCCGAGATCTTTCTAATCAATTGCAAAGTATCGGATCCCATCCAAAGGTCAATCGGAAGCGTGGGTTCGCCGCGCGATCAGACCCGCCACGTAGCCGCCCTTGAATCCGGCATCAATATTCACCACCGTCACGTTGGAAGAGCAGCTATTCAGCATGCCAAGCAACGCGGCAACACCGCCGAAGCTTGCCCCATAACCAACACTGGTCGGCACGGCAACGACAGGACACGCGACGTAACCTCCGACCACGCTGGGCAGGGCTCCCTCCATCCCTGCCACAACAACAGCCGCATCGATCTCTTGTAGCTTTTCCCAATGCACAGCAAGTCGATGTGGCCCGGCAACTCCGACGTCTGAGAGCAGGACAACCTCAACTCCCATCCAGTCCAAGGTATCTCGGGCCTCTTCAGCCACATCTCGATCGGTGGAACCGGCGGTAATCAGAGCAACCCGGCCAACCCGAGCTTCGTTGATGCCTTCCGGGTCAACACGGAGTGTGCGGCCCGATTGATTGTAGGTCGCACTGCTGAATTTGGCTTGAATGGCTGCAGCTTGCTCGGGAGCAACTCGGGTCACGAGCACCTTTTGCTGGCGTCCCTGTAGGGCTTCGATAGCAGCAACGATGGTTTCGAGCGATTTGCCTTCACCATAAACGACCTCCGGAAAGCCGCAACGATCGAGCCGCTGAACATCGATTGTGGCATCATCCGAGGCTGCCGTGGCGGTTGCCAGGCACTGAGAAAGAAACTGACGAGTTTCAATTTCGCCCGCGATAAATTGACGGCACATCTCGCTCAATTGTTCCTGATTCATCCCTTTAGAGTAGCGGTTTTGGTCGCAGGCGGAAACGCCCAGGTATCGCCCTCAACAACTGTTTATCCTGATCGGCGGCACCGATGCGGGCGAACAACCCTTGCGAGTGAGGGCAAGTCGTCGCAAAATGGGCGGATTCGAAACTTCCTTGAACAAATCACGGGACGCTCGGCCAACGGCTGAGGTCTAAAAAGGGCTACGATCATGCCGAGTTGTGTACTGGCTTATTCCGGGGGACTCGATACGTCTGTCATTTTGGGATGGCTTCAGGACGAGGGTTATGAAGTTCACGCCGTCTATGTTGATCTAGGGCAACCCTGTGAGGATCGAGAGGCGATCCTTCAAAAGGCCAAAGATTGTGGCGCGGCCAGTGCTCAGATCATCGATGCCCAAGAAGAACTATGTCGCGACTTCGCTTTTCCAGTTCTTCAATGGCAGGCCAAGTACGAGTCGATCTACCTGCTTGGCACCTCCATCGCTCGACCACTAATTTCCAAGGTATGCCTCCAAGTTGCCCGAGAAGTCGGAGCAGACGCATACGCTCATGGAGCAACCGGTAAGGGCAACGACCAATGTCGCTTCCAGCTCGCGGCAGAGGCGTTGGATCCGAATGTCCAGGTGATCGCTCCCTGGCGTATCGAAAAGTTTCGCAATGCTTTTCCGGGACGTACCGAGATGATCGACTACTGTGCCGAAAAGAACATCCCGGTCAAAGCTTCGACCGCCAAACCCTACAGTAGCGATGAGAATTGCCTGCACATCAGCTACGAAGCCGGCAAGCTCGAGGATCTCGATGTTAACGGAGTCGAGATCGTCGATTTTGGCATGACCGTCTCGCCACAGGACGCCCCTGAAGAGGCTGAAACCGTTACCGTTGATTTTGAATCGGGCGTCCCCGTGGCCGTCAACGGGAAAGCCTGCAGCCCACTCGAAGTTGTTTTGCAGCTGAATGAAATTGGTGGACGAAATGGCGTGGGTCGGATCGACATGGTCGAAAACCGCTTTGTGGGCATGAAAAGTCGAGGCGTCTACGAAGCCCCTGGAATGACGATTTTGTACGATGCGTTGTTGGTTCTGGAACAACTAACCGTGGACCGCGATCTCATTCATCTTCGAGATCGACTTGCTCCGGAGGTCGCAGAGGCTGTTTATTACGGACTGTGGTACACGCCCAAAATGGACGCATTGTTCGCGATGATTCGTGAGGGAATCAAGCCGGCCAGCGGTCAGGTTCGTTTAAAGCTGTACAAGGGCAACATCCTTGTTGATGGACGATCAAGTCCCAACAGCCTGTATGATGAAGGAATCGCGACCATGGAAGGTGGTGGATCCTACAACCAGACGGACGCCGAGGGATTCCTGCGAATCGTGGGGCTTCCCTCACGGGTGCAGGGTCGAATCACACCACGAGAGTATTAAGCTTGCCAGAGGAACTCCTCAGGTCCACTTGTCGTCACTCCTCGAAAACCTGAAGACGGTCGATTTCATTTAGCGAGGGTCACTGATCTCCTCTGTCGCTCTTCGGTGCAAGAGGATCATCAAACAAACTGATGTACCTGTTCGAGAACCCAGTCCTCCAACGTGAGTTGCTTGTCAACTTGCGGATGAAGCGTGCCTTCATCCTGCTCTTGATCTATCAAGCCTTGTTAGGAGCGGTTGTCTATTACGCGTGGCCTACGCAATCTCGATTGGAAGCGAACGCCGATCAAGCGCGAGGCCTTGTGAACATTGTATTCCTCGGCCAATACATCCTGGCGTCGCTCATGGCACCAAGTTTCGCCGCGGCCGCCATCACCGGTGAAAAAGAGAGAAAAACCTACGAGATGCTGCTGGCCAGCCCGTTGCGACCGGCCGCCATTACTCTGGGAAAACTGCTCTCATCCTTGGCTCACCTGGGCTTACTGATCTGCGCTTCCTTGCCAATCGTCATGCTCTGTTTGCCGCTGGGCGGTGTTTCGTTTTATGAGGTCCTGGCGGCCTATTTGGGACTTTTCCTGTCGGTCATCACCTTCGGCATGATTAGCATCGCGTGCAGCAGCTATTTCCACCGCACGTCTTCTTCGCTCGTTGCCTCCTACTTGCTGATTCTTCCCTTGGCCTTGCTGGGAGTATTGGTATGGACCAGCTTTGAGGGGCAAGGCGAAGTGCGTCTCCTGCTAACGATCACCGTGCTTCCGGGCATCGCGGCGGCGATCTGTGTGGCATTGTTTCTGAACACATCATCGAGACTTCTTCATCCACCCGACGTTGGCAGTGAAGGCAAAGAGGTCGTCGATCTGGATGACGAAGCAGAGAATGTGGTGGGCCTTGTCATTCAGCGAGATCAGTTCCCGGATCGACTATTTGCTCCACCGAAGCGTAACGATTTGATGCGAGACGGCGCCAACCCCGTCTACGACAAAGAGATTCACAGCGAGATTTTCAGCCAAGGCACGCTGATGCTGCGGTTGGTCATTCAGATCAGTATGTTTCTGGCGATCCCAATCATGGCAGCCTGTTTGTTCATGTACCCGGACCAGGCTGCCTGGTACATCTCTTACGTGCTGATTTTCAACATGCTGGTAGGTCCCGTATTTTCCGCGGGTAGCATCACGAGCGAACGAGAACGCCAGACTCTAGATTTATTGTTGACCACGACCATCACGCCCTGGCAAATTCTCTTCGGAAAATTGGTTGCTGGCTTACGTGTATCGAGCGTCCTTACGCTGTTTCTCGTTTGGCCACTGATGCTGGCGTGTATGATGGTGACCTATTACTGGCAAAACCTGACCTCGGTGGGAGCCTTCTTGCTAATCATTTTGATGACGTGCCTGACAACGGGCATGATTGCTCTTTTTTGCTCCGTCCTCTTTCAGAAAACGTCGATCAGCCTGATGACGACCTATGTTCTGATCATTCTATTGTTTTGTGCACCGCTCGCGGTGACGGTCTTCATCAAGACGTTTCAGACGAATGCCGTCGCAAGCGCTCCCAATGACATTCAGCGCATGGCGGTAACAAGCCCGTTCGCCGCTGCATTTTCTGTACCGCTGGAGGTCGACGAGTTCGCAGACCTTGATCGACAACCGGAGTCGCTCAGATACTTCCCTCCGAGTTGGAATATGTGGGCAACCTACATGGGGTCAGCCGTTCTGCTGAACGGCTTCCTCTTAAGCGGCATGCTTTGGCTGTTCCGCACACGTTGGCGCGTGGCTCAAAACTAGCTTCTAGTCTTTTCCAATACGGCCCAAGACGGGTCCCAACAGCGAGTTGTAAGCCTCATCCAACACCGTGAAGGCTTCTTCTTTAATGATCACGCGATCATTGGGATGAATCGCATAATCGGTATCCCACTTGACTTTTCCCGAATCGCGATCAAAGCGAATCTCTAATTTCACTTGCTGACTTGGATTGTCAGGGGAACCTCTCAGAATGTAGGCATCCATATGCCGGTAGCTAACGTTACTTTGTTCGATGACCTGTGCCATCCGCATGTCGGGGACAACCGCCAATTGAACTCGTTCCGATTCCCCGGAAAGCGGTCGTATTTCAACCCAACAATGAGGTCCAGGGCTCAAGTCAACTTCTGCCTCCGCCGTTTCATCATCCCAAAAGCCGGAAAGTGATTTGGAAGGAGTCAGGCTAGTGCAGCCACTGGCAAAAGAGATGAGACCCAGAAAGAACCATAGGGTAGCCGAAGAGCGGGGGGGCATTGCGAGCACTCCTTGCTTGCTGAAAGCGAAGTAATTCCGCGACGATTCTGAGGCCCCCCTCATTTCGTCTCGCAGCAAATATCGGCGTATTGGCCACCGATCATTAGCCGTTTTCGGGCGAAACGGATGATTGAATTGGATCTTCCGGGTTGGCCGAGAATTCCGCTTCAACTGCGGAGGTGTAAGCAACACTGCAATTGCGTTGCTGTCGCTTCGCGACAGCAAGAGACCGGGAAGCCGCTCGATAGAGGAGGTCCGATTTCCTGACAGGAATATCCTGATCGACGATCAGATAACCGGCGCTGACGGTCAGGGATGGCAACCCTGCATCACAGAGATGCATCGCAATGTAACCGCGCATTCGATCGACGATGATCTGCGCCGAATCTTGCTCGACATCCACCAACAGCATGGCAAATTCATCGCCCCCAATTCGCGCCACAATATCGCCATCTCGCAAACGTGCTCGCATCGCAACAGCGATTTCACGCAGGACAGCATCGCCCGTCTCTTGGCCACGCTCATTTGCTGTCTTGAAGAAATCGACATCAATTAACGCAAGACAAAAGTTTTGACCATTGTCGCAGAATCTAGCGAGTGATCCCTCCCAGGCTCGACGGTTCGGCAAACCTGTCAGAGCATCAAACATCGCCAGCTCAGCCCACCGCTCACGTTCAACTCGTTCGGCATCACGTTGACGTCTCAACGCCACGATTTGCAGAACAAGTTCAACGGCCGTAGCAACTTCACGCGATGAGACATCGGCCCTAAGTTTGACATCAATATCGACGCCGGCGTCTTCCACGCCAATCGTGATCATGCCGGGCCTTGCGGCGAGATCTTGTGCAGCCAGAAGCTGGGGCAACACTCGGTCAGTCACGACTACGTCAAGCTGCGAGCCGTCGGATTTTTGCTCCAGAAGCTCAACCTGGAAGCCACGCGAATCAAGAAACTCGGTGTGATGCTGACAATCTGAGGCCAGACGAATCCCAACAATGCCGGGAAAGGAGTGCATCAGCTCAGTCTCCGAGTTGAACATCAAGAATCGTCACGCAACACCATCAAAAACACCTGCTTCCATGATACCTGCGGATTCCTGAAAGCCAGCAACTTCCCACTATTTTCTCGTAACTCGGCGGCTTATGCAGTTGAAACCTGCGACGTTACTGATAGAATTTGCGGCAATTTGTATGGCGCATTTCCAGCCTCTATGAACCGAATGAAGCCAAGAACAATGCAAGAGGAGATCAACACACTCGCGAAGCCAGACAGCTGGAATCGGCGGTATCTCATTGACTTAGAGAGCTTAACCGCCGATGAAATCACAACTTTGTTGGATACGGCTGATCAGTTTCGCGAACTCACCAATGAGTGCCGGATGAAGCTGCCCGTTCTGCAGGGCAAGACCGTCGCCAATCTTTTTTTTGAGAATTCCACGCGTACTCGTACGAGTTTTTCGCTTGCCGCCCGACGGCTGGGGGCGGACACGGTGGATTTCACCGCGTCGGGGAGCAGTCTATCCAAGGGCGAATCGTTTATCGATACCGCCAAGAACATTGAGGCGATGAACGTCGATGCCGTGGTGGTGCGTCACCGGGCTCCGGGAACGCCACATGTGCTCACAAAGACGCTTGACACGGCGGTCGTGAACGCGGGGGATGGCCCTCACGAACACCCGACACAGGGCCTTCTCGACATCCTCACGATCCGTCAAAAGCTGGGACGAATCGATGGACTTACCGTCGCACTCGTCGGTGATATCGCTCACAGTCGGACAGCGAGGTCGAATATTTGGGGGCTCAAAAAGCTCGGAGCGCACGTCATCGTTTGCGGTCCGGCCACGCTGGTTACCGATCGCTGGGAGGAAATCGGCGTCGAGGTAGCACACAACCTCGATGAAATCCTCCCGCGTTGCGATGTGCTGAATCTGTTGCGGATTCAGTTTGAGCGGCAGAACACGCGCCCGTTTCCTTCCGTGCGAGAATACGCTCTCTTGTACGCGATGACGCCGGATCGGCTCGCTCGTTCGAAGGACAATATTGTCATTATGGCTCCTGGGCCAATCAATCGTGGGGTCGAAGTCACGACGGAAGTGGCCGACGGATCCCATTCGGTCATCTTGGATCAGGTAACCAATGGTTTAGCAGTACGGATGGCAGCACTCTGGCTGGTGACTCAATGAACCGTCGCTCTCACACTCAAGCATCGATTAGTCAATAGGCCCATTGCATGGCAAGGATCTGGATTCAAAACGGACGCGTGATCGACCCGAGTCGGGAATTGGACCGGGTCACGAATGTCTTCATTGACGATGGGCGAATCGCAGACATTGGCGATGCCCCGCAGGAAGCGGATCAAATCATCGATGCGACCAATCAGATCGTCTGCCCAGGCTTCATTGATCTTTACACAGAACTGCGAGAACCTGGTTCTGAGGAAGACGAAACCATTGAATCTGCAACGGCTGCCGCGGTTGCGGGAGGCTTCACTTCGATTGCCTCGATTCCGTCTGCGGATCCACCGACCGATACCCAAGCAAGTGTCGAATTCATTAGCCACCAGGCGAAACGAGCGGACAATTGCCACGTGTTTGTACTGGCGTGTGTCAGCAAGGGCAGGGCAGGGGAAGAACTTTCCGAAATGGGTTCGTTGGTGGAAGCGGGAGCCGCTGGGTTCACCGATGCAAACCGCCCCATCTTTAACGCGGAATTAATGCGTCGGGCACTCGAATACAGCCGCATGTTCCATCGGCCCATTTTGAATCTGCCCCAAGTGCCAGAACTCAATCAAGACGGAGTCGTGCACGACGGTCTTGTTTCGACCATTCTCGGCTTACCCGGCATGCCGCCGGCAGCGGAAGACGTGATGACGGGACGAGATATCCGGCTGGCCGAGGCGACCGGTGGTACGCTGCACCTGATGAAGATCTCGACGTCGGGCAGCGTTGAGATTGTGCGGCAAGCCAAGGCACGGGGGATCAAAGTTTCAGCGGGATTGAGTGCCGCCAATTTGATCGGTACCGATGAGACGATTCGCAGCTTCGACACGAACTTCAAACTGAATCCCCCGCTTCGATCTCAGGATCATCTCGACGCATGTATCGCCGGCCTGACCGATGGGACGATCGATGTCATTTGCAGCGGCCACGCACCTCGCGCAACAGAAAAGAAAATGCTGGTCTTGAATGCGGCCCCATTCGGAATCGTCAATCTTGAGACAACTCTCGGACTGGTTGGGACCAAGCTTGTTCACGCCGGCCATCTTGATTGGTCGGCCGCAATCTACAAAATGAGCGTGGCTCCCGCTCAGATTCTGGGGCTGGAGCAGAAGGGCTCGCTGAGCGCGGGATCCGACGCAGACATCACTGTGTTCAATCCCGATCAACCGTGGACGGTGAGCACCAAAGAGCTGCACTCCAAAAGCAGCAACACGCCTTTAGACGGCTGGACGCTTCACGGCCGTGCCACTCACGTGATTGTCGGAGGCCAACTCAAGAAGCAACCTTGAGTCAAGTGGTGATCAACCTCGAGCTTGTCGCGACAGGCGAAAGATCAAGGTTTCCAAAGCCAAACGAGCTCGCTCTGGCCGAGAATGGCTTCCTTTGAGCGCCAGATCCGTCTCCAACAGCCAGCGATACAACTGAGTCGCTCGCGGTCGAGAGATTTGAATCAGTTGAGCCTCAGCCTTCTTGAGCGCGTTGGCGGGCCATTTTCGAAAGCCTGCCTGCTCCAACGCCATCGCCAAATTCGCACAGCGACCCGACTGTTGTTCCATCCGTTGATAAATCCGAGTTGCCGTGGCAAAGCGACGCAAGGACCAGGCAACTGATCCAAACAAAGCATGCGGGGCATCGCCAGACTGCAGAAGATGATCAAGCTGTTCCAGGGCGTCCGCCGTCTTTCCTTCCGTGGCGGCATCGAGCATATCCCAGGTTGTCTTCGCCTTCCAACCGCCCACGACTTCGTCGACGAGTGCGACATCAACCGTGCCACCTTCTTCGACGAAAAGGGCCAGCTTGGCCATCTCGCGATCGAGTAATCCAAGTTCCCAGCCCACGAGGTCGGTAAGTTCCTCCACCGCTTCCGATGTCAGCTTAATCCGGTGCTGCGAAGACGCCCAATGGCCCGCCCATTTGTGAAGTCGTGCGATGTCCAGACTCTTGGACTTACCTCGTTTCACCTCAGGCAGGCGGCAACTGATCAAACCATCGGCCTTGGCAATCGCCTTATAGAGCCTGGTATTGGATGCGAGCGTCGTAAAATCGAGAATCAGGACAGCTGCGTTCGATGGATTCGCAATGTAATCCTCCAAGGCATCACGGTGCTTGGTCGCAAACCGATCTGCATCAGAGACGAGAATCCTGCGATCCCCCTGGCTGAAGAGAGAACCCGTCGACAGATCGTCACGGATGTCCCGCCATTCGAGCTCACCGCCTGCGAACTCAAGGCAGTCATCGGAATCATCCGGCGGAAGCAGCTTGTCGAGCACCTGCCGCTTTAAGAACCGATCATCTCCAAAAATCGCGATCACACGTGGGAGATCATCCAGCGACTTTTGCTTCAAGAAATCAAAGGCATGAACGGGCTCAGACATCGGCAGCGATCTCAGACCAAGTCGACTTTCAGTTTCTGCCGAACAGCCTAACGGTCGAGTGGCCGCTTGAAAAGGGAGCGTCTGCAAAGACTAGCGGCCTTCGATCGGACGTACCGCCTGAATTCGGCCTGCTGGCGGTTTAGGAACGGTGCGAACGGGGTGGGGGTGAATGATCTCCCCCGCATTTCCTGCTCGGTCCTTCATCTCCAACTTCAAATAGATTTCTGGCGGAAGTCGGAAATCGATCTGCCACTGTCCCTGTGAAGGCCCTACGATAGTCGGAACGCCTAAAGGCAACCAAGGCCCGATCGGTCGATCAGCGTAGCTGAGCCGCAGCGAGGATTCGTCAAGATTCGCATCAGAAATCTGCCAGGCGACCTCGAGCAGACCTCGCTGGCCTCCCTCGCCAAATGTCACGTCCCTCAAGCTTCCCTGAGGAGCAGTCGCATCGACCGTCACCATCAGATCGGGCTCGTCCCCTGGCTGAGGCGGCCTTGAGGACGCGCCGACTCCATTATGAATGAGAAGACGAAATCCAAAATTTCCCTCAGCATCAAGCTCGACCAACATCGGGCTTTGACGATCTTCGTCGGTCATGAAGGCGGACCAACTGCGTCCTTCGTCCTGTGTCACCCAAAGTTCCACCCGAGCTACTCCGGAATCGCCTGCATCGGTAATTTCATAATCCAGGTTAAACCGGCGAGAGCGAGTGACCTGTGCGAGTAAATCACCTGCCGACGATTGCGAGCTCACCGGCGGTTGCGGCACGAGCGGTTGGCCATTCGGGCCGGGCCAATTTCCATGGGAACTGGGTCGATTCGGATCGAATTGATCGGCAACAGGATCCTCCAAGGGTGCTTGGATTGGCCCCTGCTGTTGAACCACCTGATCCAACGGAGTTGCAAAAGGCGACTCATCAAAAGGCGACTCACCCCCGAAGAAATCTTCAAGCGAGTCCTGAGGAGGGTGGAGCAAGGTAGTTCCCCAACCCGAATCGATCGATGGATTGGATTGCTGCATCGCCGTCGATGGAAGTTGGGACGGCTGGTCCTTGGGGAGTGGCGGAATCGATTGACCGAAATCGTCCGCTCCTATACCTGCGTCCGATAGGTTCGCCGTCAGGGCAGGGGGTAGCTCTGACCCGACTCCCGATTCAGAAACGCTTTGACGATTATCTGAGCGGGTGACAACGGTCTTGGGCTGACCGGCGTACGGATCACGGCTTGAGACTCGGCTGTCGGATGTGATCGTGCTGTGAGCGATGGAATGGAGTGTGATCGTTTCCTGAAAGAGTGCCTCGTTACCCGCTCGATCATTCACCTCAACACGTACGATCACGTCACCTTGTTCGGCTTCCGCGAGCCAAGTCACGTCGCCTTCGAATTTTGAATCGCCGGTGGTGACTGGAAGTCGCACGGTTACCGGATGCCAAGTTTCGTCACCTGGATTCTGATAGTTAATCCGAAAGGTACTGGTATCGAGATAGGAATCCTGGGCGGTCCATTTTGCCTTGATTTGACCCGAAGAACCCTGTTCAATTTTGACTTCCAGCTGTGGATCCGTCTGATCGACAACTACAATTTTTTCCGGCGACGATTGCTCAGAAGGATTGATCGATGTGAACGGAGTTCGAACGACAAACCAATACTCCCCTTCATCGCCCGCCTGAAAATCGAACCGTTGTTGATCAGGAGTCCGTTTTTGGTAGAGCGTCCACTGTCGTCCCTTGTTTCCAGAAACGTAAAGCGACAACTCACTGGGGAGTGGCTGGCGCGGATTAAGGTAGAAGGGAATCGAGAACAACCGCTCCTGAGTGACGATCGGCTCAACTCCAGGTGGAGCCACAGGAAGAGTCGCCTGGGCGACAATCTCAGTTGTCGCCACAACAACGACCAGAACAGCCAAACCATAAGCGATAATAGGACGCACGAACCGATCTCCCACGCGTGAAAAAACAGCGTTCCGTTATCCTAGGTATCGGTAGGCTTTTCGCGTTGCTGGAATAAGATCGACCGTGCAGACCGTGGCACGAGTTAGGTAAACTTTGCCGCCAGCCTCTAGGGCTGAGGCTGCAGTTCAGTGGATTTCCAGGTCGCCATATCCACCAGCGTTTCCGGAGGCAAGTTATCCTGCAAAAATTCAATGGAGCCATCCGCATAGGCCCCAAACGCCCCACCTGAGTGATAACTACCGCAGATACCGCCATTAATTCCCTGAGCAAGATTCGCAGCCTGAATATCCTTGGGTTCCATCCAGTTGATCATCGCATCACGTGTTTGCAACAACACCAGAGTACCGGCAGCCCCTTTTCCTTCGGTATCTAACTCCTCATTCGTCACCGTGTTAGAGCCGTTAAATAGAAAGCCTGGGCCTTCAACAACACAATAACTCGTCTCGTTCGGAGCTAGATCGAAATCGGCTGGACAGGCAAAAACAGGAGGTATTTCATTCCCGTACGCCAGATTAGCCGGGCTATCCCATGGCTGGTCGAGGTCGATCCTGGCGTGCAAGGCTTGAGCTTCAGGCCCCAGATAGGGCAGGATCAGGACTCGCCAACTATGTAAGGGTCTCCCCTCTTGATCGACGGTATAGGCGGGGGGAAAGTGTTGGTGCTCGTCTCGATACTGATCGATTGCCATCGAAATCTGGCGCACATTGTTCGCACTTTGGGCTCGCCGAGCATTGGCTCTCGCGGCATTAACGGCCGGTAACAGGAGCGCGACCAACGCGCCCATGATCATCAGCCCGAAAAAAAGCACGGCACCAATGACAATCACCGCTGTCCATGTGGACTTTCTGCTGCCTCTTGCCACAGCAGCGTTACCGTCGACGGCCGGAATCGAAATCATCCGGCCACAGGCAGCACAGGGGCCGGACTTACCGGCATATCGGGGATCCACTTGAGTGACAGAACCACAGTGGGGACAGGTAAACGAGATCGCCATCGAGTTATTCTCCTGACGCAGGATCCGGGGCAATATGGCCTTAATTCTAACGTTGATCACGGCTCAGCTGTCAAACGTTTTTTACGAAAGCTGGCAGAACCGCATACGATAAAACGCACGCAGGGAGGCCCCAGCAGGAGGCAAACCCTCGCACGATCGGCAGCCAGTTTGACTAGCCGTCCGCTACCGCCGATAGCAGCCGAAAGTCGGGGGCTTTCGGCAAAAACATCCGAGCCAAACCGCAGGCTTTGCCCCGCCAGCCCAAATCAAGCGTTGCTCCTAGACTCCACATACGTCATGTGCATAATTACGGGCGGTTGTAAACTCCGCCTAAACGGTGCGAGTCGCCTTAGTGTTTAGTGGTCACCATGACTGAATTCCTTCAAACTCCGCAAGCTCGCCTCGTCATATCCCTGGCCATTTTGGCGATCTTGTCGATCATCGGGCTTTATCTCGTGCGAAGGTTTCGCGGTGAGTCCGAAGACGCGGAAACCTCCAGCACGATGCTCACTAAATTTCGAGAAATGCGTCACCGGGGTGTCCTGAGCGACACGGAATTCCGAGAAATAAAAACGCTCTTGGCCGAAGACATCCGTGCCAAGGTAAAACGGAAGGATGATTCAGATTAAGACGGGTTTGGCGGTACAAATGGATAACTGCTGATGTGACCCGTTATGCCAGGGAAAGCTAATCTGATTTGCCTATCGGGCAAAACAGAACAGCGAGGGCATTGATTTCGTAGTTAGGCTCGAGGTGAATGTGCGGACACGGATGCCCCAAAAGGTCGAGACGACAAATGTCGGAACAACGGCCAATCGAGCAAAACACCAGGGACAATCACCAGGCCGGTTATTGTCAGCTGTTATACATGCTGGTACGCCGACGAGCCGAAAGGAGTAATCATGCCCGCTGGTAAGGATGGTTCAACAACACGACGAGGAGGAAGCACGACCAAGAAGAATGCTTTCTGTTCGTTCTGCCGCAAAAGCTACCGTGATGTGGGTCCGTTGGTCGAGGGCCCCGGTGACGTCTACATTTGCGGCGAGTGCATTGATCTGTGCCAGTCGATTCTGGAACAAGAGCAGCGACGTCGTGGTACGACGAAGCAACTGTTCAACGACATCCCTTCTCCTCGCGAAATCGTGGCACAAATTGATGATTACGTTATCGGCCAGCAAGCTGCGAAGCGAGTATTGGCAGTGGCGGTTCACAATCATTACAAACGACTCGCCCTAGGATGGGAAGGATCTGACGTCGAGATTGAAAAGTCCAACATCATGTTGATCGGTCCGACCGGATCGGGCAAAACACTGTTGGCACGAACGCTTGCACGCGTGCTCAACGTGCCCTTTGCCATCGGTGACGCAACAACCTTGACCGAGGCTGGCTACGTTGGTGAAGACGTCGAGAATCTCCTGCTGAAGTTATTGCACGCGGCTGACTTCGACATCGAAGCTGCTCAACGAGGCGTTTTGTACATCGATGAGATCGACAAGATTGGCAAGACTTCGCAGAACGTCTCAATTACCCGCGACGTTTCTGGAGAGGGTGTGCAACAGGCTTTATTGAAGATGCTCGAGGGTACGACAGCAAACGTCCCACCTCAGGGTGGACGTAAGCATCCCGAACAGCAGTACATCCAGATGGACACCAGCAACATCCTCTTCATCTGCGGCGGCACATTCGTCGGTATTGAGGAAATCATTCGCAAGCGACTTGGCAAACGCAACATTGGCTTCGGACAACCGTCCATTGAATCCACAGAGAAAGACCTTGGTGAGTTGCTACCGAACGTTACCAGCGATGACATCCTCGAGTACGGGTTGATTCCTGAGTTGGTAGGTCGCCTGCCAGTGAACTGTGCATTGACTCCACTGAACGAAGAGGGACTAGTGAAGGTTCTCTCCGAACCCAAGAACGCCTTGGTTCGACAGTACCAAAGCCTGTTCCAGATGGAACATTGCGAACTCGACTTCACCGAAGGTGCGTTGCGAAGCATCGCCCAACGGGCACTCAAAAAAGATACGGGTGCTCGCGGACTACGGTCGATCATCGAGGAAGTCATGCTCGACATCATGTACGATTTACCGGAACAGGAAGCCGGCAGCAAATTCCTGATCACGGATGACATTGTCGAAGGCCGAGAACAGCTCTTTAAATTGCCCCCGCAATCGAAGAGTGCTTAAACAATCTAACGAAGATCAGCAAAGAGGTCGTTACTCCCGGTAACGACCTCTTTTTTTTTCGCAACCGGAACCATGGATTGCAACTTTCGTGACAGCCACTGTTGTTCATCCACAACAGTTTACTCCAGGACCGCTAATCCACACGGCTAATCGACACGGCGCGGACGACGGCAATTCGTCCGCATCAGCTGCTGCGTGCCAACCTTTGTAGAATCTCAACACCACGATCGATGGTCTCATCATCGGCTGCATAGGAGATACGAAAATGTGTATCTCGATCGCTAAAGATACCGCCCGGAATAATCAACAGATTATTCTCAATGGCTCGATTCACAAAGGCTGTTGCATCGCCGCCGGGGGCTTCCGGAAACACGTAGAAGGCCCCACCCGGCACCACCAGATTAAAGTCATTTTGCAGTCCGCTGACAACGCGATCGCGTTTACCTCGGTACACCTCCATCAGCGATGAAACATCATAATCGAGAGCTACCGCAGCAGCCCACTGAGCCGGTTGTGGTGCACAAACAAAGGAATACTGTTGCAGCTTGACCATCGTCTCGATCAATTCAGCCGGCCCATGTACAAAGCCAACTCGCCAGCCGGTCATCGCGTGACTTTTGGAAAACCCATCAATCACCACGCTCTCTTCATTGAATTTGGCAGGAGAAATAAATTCCTGGTCGTAACAGAACTCTCGGTAAATCTCATCGGACACCAGGGCAATACCTCGATCGGCTGCTAATTCGGCCAACGCTCGCAGATTCGCCTCATCGGTTAACACCCCGGTTGGGTTCGACGGGCTGTTGAAGAGGATTAGCTTTGTTTTTTCCGTGATCGCTGCAGCAACCTGGTCAACATCCACCTGAAACGTGGGATAGGTATCCAACAGAACAGCAACGCCACCGACAAGCTCAATGAGCGGCTTATACATGACAAAATAAGGATCAAACACGATCACTTCGTCACCCGGATTAACCATCGCCAGGAGGCTCAACACCAACCCACCACTGGTTCCCGAGCTGACGAAAACACGTCGATCGGAATGGCCGTATTCCTTATCGACCTGTTGCTGCAGCTTTTCTCGCAAAGCGGGTATTCCCTGAGTCACGGAATAGCCATTGCGATTTGAATTAATCGCTTCGATGCAAGCCTCGCGAACGCTTTCCGGCACATCAAAATCTGGTTGACCAATCGACAGATTAACCGGATTGGTCATCTTGGCGGCCAAGTCGAATACCCGGCGAATTCCGCTACTGTCAAAAGCACTTGTACGATCCGCAATCCAACTGGAATGCATCCGATTATCTCCTGCGCATCAATCAGGCTTTCCCTGAATGGCACTTTAAGAGCAGTGAAAAAAGACGCACTGAAGGGCGTCACCAACGATCGGAGTCATCACCCGTGGATGACTCGAATGAGACCACTAGTTTACCGCAAGCGATCGGTGGCGAATAGCGAAAGCCTTCGTGTCCTCAACCGTGTGCTCAACGCACTCGACATTGAAAGCGTATGATCCCACCATCGCCGGGAAGCAATGGCTCTTTGATTTCCCAGCGGAGAGCCAAGGATTCGCCTTGATTCTCTTCACTGAGGAATTCGGCCTCGCGATCACTCTGAGAAGAATTGGGAACATACTCCAAGCGGGTCGTCAGATTATCCATGATGGTAACCTGATCAACCGTTTGTTCGCCAATATTGTCATAGCGAAGTGTGAATTCAACAATCTCTCCAGGTTGGGCGGCAGTTCGATCGGCCAACTTGATGATCCGCAGACAGGGAGATCCAACCTCCACCTGATAAACCAACCCGGTACGCTCAACCGATTTATTGACAGCTGCTTCCTGGCCTCCTACAAGCACCTCTGGAGCGTCGTTATCGGACCACTCAACGGCTGCAACAATGTATTCGATCAGCCGAGCTTTCTCGGCCGAGCTATCGACACCAAGACGGACAACTTGAAAGTCCTCGTAGGCCTCGAAATCTCTGACCAACTCTGCAACTCGTTGCGTCTGATCAATTTCGACTTCACGTCGACGATCGCGTAAAGCGAGTGGGCCATCAATATCCAGCAGACGCAGTGTGGGCACAGGCTGCTCCACAACCATCGGAGGACGCGTAGCCTCTTCAACAAGTGGCGGAACTGGCAAGTCGATCTCACCAGGTCGCAGTAATCGTTCGTCTTGCTGAACTCTGACCAACTTCCGGACCGAGGCAAAGCGAGGAGCATAAATGCACACGCTGTTGGAGGGCGTAACGAGAGTCCGACCGTCCGCGGTGTCATAGTGAGCAATCGTATCCTCAAGATCGAGTCCATAAACGACGGAATCTCGATTCACTGTAGCCCTCACGTTAGCATCGCCACCATCGCAAAGGTATTCATCCGCTGGCCAGACCCCTTCGTAACCATGAGGCCGCCAATACTCGATGTCTGGTGGACAGGTACAGTCTCCGGACATCAAACCCAAACCAATCTGGACGCCCGTCGTTTTCATGACGGAGGGCTTGCCCCCTGCAGATCGCACGAAATGCTCTGCAAGCTTGACCATGACCGAGTTCCCGCTGGGTTCATGAGCCTTCTTAACGGCAGGTTTTGCCTTGATCTTGGATTCGACCTCTGAGTCTAACTCGTCTTTTGCCGGGAGAATCGACTCATTAGCAGATACCGTTTTTACCTTCGGCGAAGGCACTTCATATTTTTCTTCAAACGACTCGTCTACAGACGGCGATTTTGGAAAAGTGGTTTTATCTTTAATGAGCTGAGGCCCGGTGGAGCGGGGGACTTCCTTCTCGAAAGGAAGTTTCGCCGTTCTCTTGTTACCGTATTTCCGACGGTTCTCCTTCGGCATCGACTCCCTCTCCATCAGACCGGATTGCCCGTCCATGGAAATCGTCAGATCCTTGCGAAGACCTGGCGCAGGGCCCACGGCACGAGTGGCTATCGTTTTTCGAGGGCTGGCATTGCGCGATGCCTGATTCGACTTTGGCAGCGCATTCCCCTGGGCATCACCTGACTTCTTGGCATTCTCCGACAAAACCTCAACGGGCCGGGTCACATCTTCTTTCGCCGTTTTTTTGCTCTGGTCTTCAGCGACGACCGTTGCCTTAGCGGGCGTTTCCATCAGTCGATGGACGACCGCCGAACGGATGGGAGCGAGATCTTCAGACGTCTGACGCTCCAGCAAAATTTTCCCTGGAACGATCGGTGGCAACGAATCCTGCGACTGAGCACTGCCGTGAAGAAACAAGATGGCAGCCATCGTTAACAACCGTGAAATTCGCATACGACCGTCTCCGTTATGCTTTACGTCCAAGCCAACCTTCGTTCTCTTCCGTGTCCTAATTCTTGATGTCGTCGTCGGCGAATGGATCTTCCACTCCCGATGATTCTTCATTTCCGTCCGAAGCATCCTCTGTCGTTGGAATCTCCTTTACTTTTCCACTGTCAATGAGATCGGGGCTCGACGAAGAAACTTCCGAGTCATCTTCAGTTTCACCAACTGGCTCCACAATCTCCGGCGTCAAATTAAAGGGAGGCGATCCAAACAGGAATTCACGATCAGGACCGGTATAGTTCGGCCGCCGCGACCCTAGACGCAAAATCGCGATGGGACGACCAAGCTCGTCAGCAACGTGCAAAGGATCCTCCTCAGGCAGTACATCAAAGTAACGCTGAAAGTCGGGATCTTCTTGTTTCGGAAAGGCTTCGTTGGGGTCTTCGACATAGACCACACGTACGACCATCTGGCCGGCAATCGCTGCCTCGAGATCTTCCTGAGCAATCTCGATCGGTATGGGAAAACGATCTTTCATTCCTCTCGGCGGATAGAGCCGGTTGATAATTTCAAGGCTCGGATAGATTTCTTCCCCTTCGAAACGAGGGATATTGGAAACCTTGAGACGGTAGACGTAACCGACCATCAATCCAACTCGCAACGTCGGAGCCGTCACCTCAAAAGCTTCACTGTCGGCAATGGCAACGTCGGCCCCCTCGGGAACGCGAATCTTGACCGGCTGAACGTACCCTTGAAAGGGGTAGTTGCTGCGAAGCTGCTGAGCACCAATCGCCCCGGGGGGCATATTAATGTTGTAGAGCCGATGGACGGGCCGTTCTTGGGCAACCGCTTGTGTCCCGCAAATCAGAACAGCAGCAGCCACGACGAGTTGCTTGACAAGTGGATTCAGGCAGCGAATCTTGCTCATGTCGTCCCACTCCCGTGGTTTCTTGGCCCCGGGGTTTCCCGGTTCCGTGACTTCCTGTTTTCTTTTGCGAAATTCGTTTTCCTGCGAAAGAGCAGGGCGGTGCCTATCACTGAGTCAACCACAGTTCTACTCTCAGGCAGAACTGTGGTTTTCGATTCGTTTTCAACTTGCCTTAGTTAGGGAAGTTAGGAGCAAATCCAGGACCGCAGTTGTAGTGGACCTGGCCCATCGACTGAGCACCGTGGTGGTGATGACCATGATGCACGGTGGGATGGATCGTCTCTTCGGTAATCCACGCCTTGGAAGGCGGTTGTGGATAACTCAACCCCGGACGTTGCTTGACATTAATCTTGACCTTGCTGACAGGATCAGGAATGTGTCGAGATGTCCAGTTCTTCATGACGTGCTTCTGCAGCCCGGCCGGTACTCCTAGCGGAATATGTGGCGGACCGGGCAAACCGATAGGCGTACCCGACATCGTCATTCCATACTGCGGAGTATTCACTCCAGAAATCAGTTCGGCGGGCATTCCACCGGGCGCCATGGGAGTCGTATTGGCAACAACCATGGGCTGATGGTGCTTAAAACCGCGGCCATAAGCAACGGCACTGACAGGAGCTCCGTAACCAGCGGGAACAACGCTTTCGCTCATCACAGCGCTATCGTATTCCCCACCTGGAGTTTCCATGTCTTTGTTACCAATTCGGATAACCGCCAGGATAACACCTTTGTCGATCGCTTCTTCGATCGGATCCAAACCGGGATCAAGAGGCGTGCTAACCAGAGTCGCGACATCAGCAACGGCAACACCTTGGAATTCGGGATCTGGCAGGTAAACCACTTTGGTGACAAAGTTGCCGGCCAAAACCTGATCGAAATCCTCTTCCGTGAACTGAATCGGAATCGCGTTGTGAGCAAGGTAGGCCATGCTGCGATAACGCGGCGGACCGATTTCGAGCGTCGGATACAATTCAACGCCTTCTTGGTTTTCGATATTGGTTAGCTTCAAGCGGTAAATGCCACCCTGGGTAAAGGACTGGCGACCGGGCGTCACAAGCGGAACCGAGTCAAATTGCCCGACCCCAGAAACATCCCACTGCACCTGCATTCGGTCGGGTCGTTTGAACCAAACCTGTACGTTTTGCGCTGCAGTACCACCAGCGGGAACAACATTGGCTCCCGTGAGATACTGCGGACCGACATGCGGCCCACCCATAGCGATCGCACCGACACTGGCAACGCTGCCAGGTACGCCGGCGTCTGCGGTTATCGACTCGATGGCCGACACAGGTGCCACAGGTGGCCGTGGAGGTGTTAGTACACCGGGTCCCGGCCCACCGACTCCAGGTCCAGGTTGAGCTAATCGAGACGCGGGGGGCAAGTTGTGACCGCCCGTCATTTCGCATCCGACTGCTGCGACTGTTGAGAACAACAGCAACGTCGCAATCCATTGACGTATCTTCATGATTTCCCCCCTGTTGAACGCAATCTGCGGTCGAGTCCGACTCGATCCACCCAAACAGTTGCGGACAAAGACGAATTATTTCCGTGCTCACGATCGAGCGACCATGCCATGTTTGAATCGCCTGTAATTCAAGTAGACCTACAAGCGACTCCTCCGTAGAATGGCCCCGCCAACTCCGGAATCTTCAGTCACGCCGGCAGGCATAACCCACCGGCCAACGAGATAAAGAGTTGGTCTAGGGGTATTTGGTCGGAATTCAGTCCCTCGAATCTTTGGCAAAACCGGCAGAATCAGCACATGGATTACAGATTGCCTGTCCTGACAGTCGGACTGATCGTGATTGGCTTCGGTGTTACCCGCGCCTTCTCTGACAGCAAAGCTCCGCCTGCGGCAGCACTGCCTGCAGCCCCTGTGAGCTCAACAGCACCCTTACAAGGCTCCTCCCAATCCGCCAATCGGGGGACCGCCATTCTCGATGAAGCGATTGCTCGACTCGGCAAACATCAAACGATTTCAGCCAAGGTTCGCCACCGAAGCCAACTGTTTGGACAAAGACAGGTCGGCTCGGGTGTCTACCTGCAAAAACGATCCTCTCCCGATCCTTTGGTACGTTTCTCGCTATCGATTGGGGACGATCGCCCTGACAATCTGCTGCATGTATGCGACGGCCGCTTTCTTTGGATTCGGGAAAACTCCGGCCCGCTCAGCCGCGTTGACCTGCGCGTCGTTCGAACCGCACAATTAGTAAGCGAAACGGCACCTCCTTCATCGATTCACTTGGGAGGAGGCCTGGCCCAGCTGCTCCAGTCAATGCGACTGAATTTCAATTTCAGCGAACCCCAATCGATGGAATTTCAACAGGTTCCGGTATGGGCAATCGTGTGCCAATGGAAACCAAAACGATTGGCGATGCATTTGCCGAAGGATCATCCAGCACTGGCCAATCCGAATGAAGTCCAACTGTCAGCTTTACCCCAACAGATGCCGGATCATGTTCTGATCTTCCTGGGGCAGGACGACTTTTTCCCCTATCGTGTGGATTTCCGCAGCTCACAACCTCGCAACCCTGGAACGGGCTCCCGAGCCCAGTCGCTTGTAACCATGGAGCTATTTGAGGTTCAGTTCAACGCTCCGATCAATCCAGCACTCTTCGTCTACAAGCCGGGGGACATCGAAATCATCGACGGCACGGAAGAGTATCTTGCTCAGCAACGGCGGAATGCAACAACAGCCGCAAAGCGAAAGAACCCGGACGGAAGCTAATTCCGGCGCAGCTTAGACCGTCTGTGCCGATGGGATCCTAGTTCAATCTTGACTCGCAGAAGCAACCTGCTCCTGTTTTTTACCAGTGGTGCAAGATCGAGTTCATCGACACGAGCTTCAGCTCGCCATCTCGATAACGCAGCACGTTGATGCCACAATTGTCCTGCGACAACGAACGAGCCTGAGCCAGTGGCATCTTCAATGCTTCGGCGAGTAACACACGATTCACAACATTGTGGGCAACGACTGCGATGCGTTGCCCCACATGGTCGCTCAAAATCTTATGGATCGCAGGAACAACACGTCCGTGAACGTCAGTAAGACTTTCTCCGTCGCGGTAGCCGAACAGAGCAGGATCATCCATGAATCGCCGATAATGCTCCGGTTCTGACTGTTCAATTTCAACCCATGTGCGTCCCTCCCAGGAACCGACATCCACTTCGGATATTTCCGAGACCACCTGAGGCGAAAGCTCGTGGGGTGCGGCCACGATTTCAGCGGTCTCGCGAGCGCGTTTTAGAGGACTGCAATAAATGGCATCGAGCAGTTGCTCGGACAATTCCGCACTGGCGGCGCGAGCCTGGACAACTCCCTCATCAGAAAGCGGGCCATCGACCGAATTACCTTGCAGGAGCGGTGGATTGGCAAGATTGTTATCCGTCGCACCGTGCCGCAACAAGTAGCAAAAACAAGTATCAGGACCAGGAGAGGGTGGCATGGACGACTCCACAAGTTAATTACGAAAGCGCAGGGTTAAGGCGAGTATTGTAGCGACACCACCACGAGCCTGCATGTCCACTTTTCCTGGTGAGGAGAGAGGGCAAGGAAAGTTGCAGCGGATCGTCGAAATCCCTGGAACGTTCCGCTTTCCCGCCTTAAACTAAAGGTTTTAACCTGGAAGCCGGAGCCGCCGTGTCCCGCATCTTTACAACTTTGACCATCGTTGCCACGCTGCTGCTTTGCATCTCAGTCGTACTCGGTCTCCGTGTGGGCAAGTACAACGAGTTGTATCGTCAATACCTGCGGCTCGAATACAAGCTCAAGGGACTTCCAGCCGACACCAATGCGTCAGAAGTTGAACAATTACAAGCAGGGATCAAACAAATCTACACCGATCTCAACGCTCCTCGCGACCGAGCTCGACTTCACATGCTGATTGGTATTCTCGCCGGCCTCGTCGCCTTACTCGTGAATTGCATTTCGGTAACGTATTTCATCGGAACGAGCAGGTGGTGCAAGGAGGTTGCGGAAACCTACCAGCTTTCAACTGACTATACTGCCGCCAGCACTCGGCTCAAAAGAAAGTCGTTTCCCTTCGCACTCCTTGGAATCATGCTCGTCATGGTCATCGCAGGATTAGGTGCCGCTGCAGATCCTGGCACCCTGCGCGAGTCGACACCCTTATGGGTTCAACCGCATCTATTTGCCTCGCTTTTCGGAAGCGTGTTGATCGTGATTGCCTATATGTTTCAGATCGTCAGCATCCGAGAAAACTCTGCAATCGTCGATCAAATCCTGGCTGAAGTTCAAAAGATCCGCCAGAACAAGGGTCTCGATCAAGCTTCATGAGTCATTTATGAGAGCCTGCGTACAACGCGTAACTCGCGCTCACGTAACCGTCGCTGACGAAACAACGGGGCGCATCGAACACGGCCTGGTCGTGCTGCTTGGTGTCGGTCAAGACGACACGGATCACGACGCGCAGTTCCTCGCCGATAAGATCGTCGATCTGCGAATCTTTGAAGACGAAGATGGTCGCATGAATCGATCACTTCAAGATGTTTCCGGAGGCTTGCTTGTCGTCAGCCAATTCACTTTGTGGGGAGACTGCCGCAAAGGTAGACGTCCCAGCTTTGTGATGGCAGCGGAACCCGGTATGGCAGAACGACTCTACGAACAATTCGTAAACTGCGCCAAAGCTCGAAATATCACCGTTGAATGCGGTCGCTTTCGACAGTCGATGCAGGTTGAATTAGTGAACGATGGTCCGGTGACCTTGTTACTCGACAGCAAGAAGAATTTTTGAGCAGCTCATGTCCGCATTGGACATGGCTTACCTCAAGGCTCCAAAGCTGGAGCTTTCGTCGCTCTCCGATGGCCCTCCGACGACACCCTGCAAAGTCTCTCGAGCCACGCGATGGACCTGTCCCTCCTGCCCATCCAAGACCTTAGAAAGGGAAGGATCCCCCACGATCAGGACACCGAGCAAAAGCAGATTCGCGTAGGCCACGAAATTCGCGCCTGAACTCTTGCCAAAAAACTTGATGGCGGTGCCGGATGACTTTTTCAAGCGAATTCGCCCGCGACGAAACTCGATACTCCACAATTCGTCCAAGGTCAGGTGGACCATATACCCGAGCACCACGGCCCCTACCTTGAACATGCGATCTGGAAAATCTCCCGAACAAAGCAGAGCCGCTATCATGCCAGCAATGATCGCCGCGGGGACACTGTGCCACATCCCTCGGTGGACACTGAACCGGCTTAAAAATTCGCCAATTCCAAAGCGAAGAAAAATGTACATGAGCCCCCCTGTCATCACGATCATCTCGTGAGAGAGGCCCACTTCTCGCAGACGATGAACCATCAACATGGGAACCACAGCGGCGGAGAATGCTGTGATTTCGCGCACCGGCTTCCCAGAGTCACTATCAAGGTCCGGCAAAATACCTGCGACACTGCAAAGCCCTGCAGACACCATGGCAACCGGAATAGAGATCTCATAGAGCGCAAATCCAGCCACCCCATAGCCAATGCCGACCACGGTGCTCGTTGAGATGTGAGTCTTAAACCCAGCCATTCTCTCGCTCCTGCGACGGAACCTACCCCCCTATAGAGACAAAACCTGGTAATTCAGGTAAGCCCTTGTCGCGAAATCACCCAACAAATCAACAAACGCAACGAATGGACTATCGGCGGTATTTCCGAGTGACTATACTCCTCCCCCGAAAACAGCAGGCAAAATAGGGCCTGAACAGGGACCGCGAAAGCAAGGCAGCAAAGCATGCAACCGTATGACATCATCATGTTGATTGTCCTGGCCATCGCTACCTTTATGGGATTCCGTAAAGGGATTGTGTGGCAGGTAGCCTCCATTCTCGCGATATTTGCCAGCTACTTTGTTGCGGTTCGCTATCGTGACATCGTCGCCTCAAGAATTAACGCCGAGCCCCCCTGGAATACCGCCCTGGCCATGCTCGTCGTCTACGTCGGAACCTCCCTGGCAATCTGGATCCTGTTTCGATTTGTTCGTGGTTTCATCGAGCGGACCAAGCTGACGGGATTTGACCGACAACTGGGAGCGTTGCTTGGCTTGGCCAAGGGATGCGTCCTGTGCATCATCATTACGTTGTTCGCGGTCACTTTGCTCGGCGAGAAACAACGCCAGGACATCATCGATTCCAAGTCAGGTTTTTACATCGCCCAATTGCTGGATCGAGCGGACGCGATCATGCCGGCAGAAATGCACGATTATTTGGATCCTTACCTTAATGAGTTTGGGAACCAATTAGGCACGCCCAGTTCAAGCCATTCCATGGATGCCGAGATGGAGCAGTTGCAGGATTGGCTTCATGAGAAGACGGAACTCATCAAGCCGGGAAGCAGCACAGCGGCGGATCTCGATCGACGATTAAGGGTCTTCGATCGGCGATAAGGCAGGGGGGAACAGCTCCAAAATCCGAAGCCGAAGAAGCCAATCAACACCTCTCAAAGACGGCTCTTGCAGGCCAGACGACGGCACGAAACCCGGCATCTTCGAAGGGGAGTTACTCGTGGCGACCCGAGCGTTCCGCCAGGCTCGCGAACCGTTCAGCCGGGCAGTGCACGCCGGCGACGTCCCAAAATCGGCGAAACGGCTATATCTGCGGGAAAAACCGACCGAAAACCGAACATAAGAAACATTATCGGACGTTACAAGGAACTGAAATTGGCGGGATTCACAGCTTATTTCAGTCGTTTGATAAGCCCCGAAAATCAACGATCTTGGGCCGGGGTATTATCCGCCGGCCGTCTCTTGAACGCTATCCAAGAAGACTCCCATCCGGCGAAACTTTTCGTACCGCTGATGAAGCAAGGTGGCCTCGTCGAGATTCACCAATTCTCGCAGCTGACGAGTGAGGTAAATCTTGAGTCGATTGGCAACCTGATGATGATCACGATGGGCGCCTCCGAGCGGTTCTTCAATCACTTCATCGACCACGCCAAATCCGTGGAGATCCTTGGAAGTGAATTTCAGAGCTTCCGCAGCTCGTTCAGCAAACTCATGACTTTTCCAGAGAATCCCGGCACAACCCTCAGGACTGATGACGGAATAATAGGAAAATTGCAACATCGCTACACGGTCACCAACTCCGATCCCGAGAGCACCGCCGCTACCGCCTTCACCGATCACCACACAAATGACGGGCGTTTTCAACCGGGACATCTCAAACATGTTTTCAGCGATGGCCTGCGCCTGCCCGCGTTCCTCGGCTCCAACCCCGGGATAAGCTCCTGGCGTATCGATGAAACAGATGACCGGAATGCCAAATTTGGCAGCCAGCTTCATTTTCGAGAGCGCTTTGCGATAGCCTTCGGGATGAGCACAGCCGAAATAGCACTCGGTGCGTTCCTTGGTCGTACGACCTTTTTGGTGGCCGATCACCATCACCTTAAATTGATCGAGCTTGGCAAATCCCGACAGCATCGCCGAGTCATCTCCGAAGAGTCGGTCACCATGCAGCGGTACAAACTCGTCAAACATCAACGAGAAATAGTCAGCCGTCTGAGGACGATCCTTATGCCGAGCAACCTTAACGACTTGCCATGGAGAAAGATTCTCATAGATATTGCGTGTCACATCCGCCAACTGATCTCTGACACGTCGAATCTCTTCTTCAGACTCAGGGCGCCCAACCGACTTAAGTTTTTCGATCCGAGCTTCAAGCTCGTAGATCGGATTTTCAAATTCCAAACCGGGACTAACTTGATCCATAAGGAATCTCCGACTATCTCCGCTTAGGACGAACCATGCGGATACTTTTAAATTCATCCGAAAACTGGGACATTGAATGCGGGCGATCTTCTGGTTTCTTCGCCATCATTTTTGTCACCAATTTGGCGTAATCCGAGCTAACTTCATCACTGCTGGCATTGAGATTCGGAATCGGCGCTCGTAAATGTTTTTGCAGCAATTCGTCGGGACTTCCTCCGGTAAACGGAGGGCGACCACAACTGAGTTCAAACAACATACAGCCAAAGCTATAAACATCGCTGCGAGGGTCTAACGTCCCCCCACGAATTTGCTCAGGCGACATATAACTTCGAGTCCCTTGAATTTTCGACTTCCCGCCGAACAAACGGCTGAGTCCTTTTTTTTCTTTTTGAGCAATCGCAAAGTCGATGAGTTTTACTTCATAAGAGCGGTTGATCAAAAAGTTGTCGGGCTTGATGTCGCAGTGGATCCAGTCGTGCTGGTGAAGGTATGCAAGGCCTTCCGCACACCGGCGAATAACGTCAGGAAGATGACTGCGGCTTTCCGCATCATCTCGCTTCAATCGAATCCACTGCTTCAAGTTATTCGAATCAAAATACTCCAGCGCGATAAACGGCAGGCCTTTCGCAACATCATATTCATAAATCTCAATGATATTGGGATGTTTCAGAGTGTGGCCAACATTGAATTCATGCTTTAGCAGCCCAATCTGCTCCTTGTCGCCGCGATGCTCTTCTTGCAGCGACTTCAGCGCACAGCGCCGATTGTCGGATTCACTCATCGCCTCCCAGATTTGGCAACTGGAGCCAGCGCGAACAAGCTTAAGAATCCGATAGGAACCGATATAGTCTTGATCTCGCGCCACAAAAAACTTTCCATCATTCCCCTGCCCCGTTTTGGTGCAGGGGTCCGAATATCTGACTTTTTCCGAGTGTACTAATGCCTTTTTAGTCTATAAAAAGGCAGCGATCCGAAAAAGATCACCCGCGATCGATGCCAAGCATCGATACCATCTTATGCGATTAATACCGGACAAAAAGCAGGCAAAGCCCCTCAGGGGGTGCCGTTGGGCCGGCCAGCTTCCGATCTCGACCGTCGACCACCCGCCTTAACCACGCCTCGTCCTGCTTGCCCAGCCCAATCTGCACCAGACTTCCCACGATGATTCGAACCATATTGTAGAGAAATCCGTTGGCTTCGATCTCAAAAGTGATAAAGTTCTGGCCATCCACCATTTCGTCGGCAATTTCAAGGTGATGAATGTTTCGAACCGTTGACTTTCGAGGGGCGCCGGAGGCCTGAAAGCTCGCATAATCCTGCTCCCCCACGAGCAATCGGGCGGCATCTCGCATGACGTCCGGATCTAACGGACGATGAAGATGCCAACAGAAGCAACGCCGAAACACATCGTGCTGCCCACCGAACTGAAGCGAATACCGGTAACGCTTTGATTTGGCATCGCGGATCGGATGAAAATCAGAATCGGCGAAGTCAGCGTCTCGGACACGAATATCTTCAGGCAGTCTCGCATTTAAAGCGCGACAAAGTGTTGTCGCATCGAGTTTTGTATCCGTTCGGACCGCCACGACCTGGCCAAGAGCATGGACACCCGCGTCGGTCCTCCCACTGGCGAGAGACCTTTGCTTCTCTCCCGTCACGGATTCGACGGCTGTTTCCAGTGTTTCCTGAATCGTCCGCTTACCGGGCTGAAACTGCCAGCCAAAAAAATCAGTCCCATCGTAGCTGACAGTTAATCGAAGAACTCGCATGGCGAGCTAACTCAAATGGAAGCTTGGGCGGCGACAAGTCTTTCGGCGATCTGCACCGCGTTAGTCGCAGCACCCTTCCGTAGATTGTCACTGACGCACCAAAAAGCCAAACCGTTAGGAGACGAAAGATCCTCTCGAATCCGGCCGACATAGACAGGATCGTAACCGCTACATTGACACGGCATCGGGTATTTTGACGTATCGAGATCATCGACAACTTCCACGCCTTCGGCGGTGGCAAAGAGTTCGCGTGCCTGCTCGACGGAAATATGCTTTTCGGTTTCGACCAGGATGCTCTCACTGTGGCAATTTTCCACAGGGACACGCACACAGGTCGGACACACTTGAATGGATTTATCGCCGAAGATCTTCTGGGTTTCCCATACCATCTTCATCTCTTCCGAGGTGTACCCTTGATGTTTTTGCGAGCCAATCTGCGGAATCACATTCATCGCGATCGGATGCTGAAATGCCTGGTAGTCATAATTGCCACCATCCAGCTTTGCCCGTGTTCCCTCAATCAGATCTTGCTCACCCACCACCCCTGCTCCACTGGTCGCCTGATAGGTGCTGACGACCACTCGATGAATCTGAGCAAAATCGTGGAGCGGCTTCATCGCGACAACCATCTGAGTTGTCGAGCAGTTCGGGCTCGCGATAATCCCCTGGTGTTTCTCAATTGCGTCGCCGTTGACTTCGGGAACCACTAAAGGCACCGTATCGTCCATTCGCCAGGCATTACTTTCGTCGACCACGACGGTGCCACGCTCAACCGCCCACGGGACGAATTCTTTGGCCACATCATCTGGGGTACTGGCGATGCACAGGTCGATATCATCGAAGGCTTCGGGCTTCAACTCCTGGACCGTCACCGACTCCCCTCGAAACGTCAGCTGACTTCCGGCTGAACGAGCCGAAGCAAGAAAGCGAATATCCTTGAGCGGAAAATCTCGCTCCTCCAACAACTGACGGATCAAACGACCAACAGCTCCGGTAGCTCCGACGACTGCAAGACTTTCATACACCGAACCGACTCCCACGTTGCATTCTTTAACAACCACACGACGAAAACGCGATAGACAGTTTCTCGCCTATCCAGCAAGCTCAGTAGTATAAGCGGCGGATCGGAAAAGCTGAAGTGGCGAACTTATGCTCGCTGCGTCTGAGAGCGACGTTTTCCGCTGGAGACACTCAGATTTCGGTTCCTCGCCTATCCAGCAAGGCCAGTAGTATAAGCGGCGGACCGGAAAAGCTGAAGTGGCGAACTTATACTCTCTGCGTCTGAGGGCGACGTTTTCCGCTGGAGACACTCAGATTTCGGTTTTCAGCCCCCTGCCCTGCCGGCCGCTTTCCGGACTGCTTTGAGTCTTCCGCCTGCTTTCGCGGCGAAAAAAGCCGTCGCAGCAATGAAGGCGAGATGAAAGCAGCATTTCCGACAAGCATGATCAGTCCGAAGGTCGTCATCCCCATCCCAATGGCGATTCCCAGATGCAAGGGAATTGCTAGACAAAGCATCAGCGGGCGCGTAAGCCGTGGCCAGATCAGCGCCGGATAGGTGACTTCCCAGGCCAGGATGAGCTGCGTCATGACATTCACGACGATTGGATGCCAAGCCAGCCAGGTGAGATCCAGCGTCTGGTACTCAAGGTTGGCAAAGGCTCCCCAAAGTGCTGTGCCGGCCCACCAGGTCTGTCCCATTAATTTGCCGACGCCGGCAAAGAAATAAACGATGCACATATGCACCTGAATCAGTCGTTGCGAGACATTGGCCATGACCAGTTGGGGAGGCTGTTCCTGGACGCTCCCCCCCTGCCTTCGATTACGCCACCACTGATCGACCGAAAACGCAGCTCCCGAAGGCCCCAACGCAAGATAGAGGGCCAGGAAACCGTTGATTTGATCAAGTCCAAACAAGGCCCCGACGGCTCGATGGGCATACGATACCGTAATCAAAAACGCCAGAACCGAGGTGATGCGCGTACAACAGCCGATGGTGAACAGCAACAAGATCAACAGCGCCAGTAAATGACAAATCCAGAGAGCCTGAGGCGATTCAAGATAATATAAGTGGCTCCAAGCATACCCTGAGTCTGCAAAGAGATTGAACTCGTGGAGACTACGAGCATATTCGGCAGGCAATCTACCTGCTGGCCCAAAGAAGCCAAGCAAATCCTTCGACCACACCAGATGCGTGTAGAACAACATGGCTCCGGTGCAAATGCGAATAAAGCCAAGCGTCGCGGGGTCACTAGGACTGAACCAGAAGCGATTCCATCCTGTCAAAGCGGCCGATCCTAATTCGCGGAGGTAATCCGTGATCAACTTCACGACCGATCTCCTGTGAATTCGCCGAGATCGACCAGGTCGACATACAGGCTCGGATCGTCAAGCTGCATGCCCTCCTGCACCGCTTCGGGAAAGGGAATCTCGTGCCGTTGCAAAAAGAGATGAACTCGTTCCCCCTGGTGCTTCTTCAATAATTGCGTCGCAATGCCATCACTCATCAACCGGACCAGGTTTCTGGCTCTTTCGTTCCGAGCCGCCAATCGACTCTTTTCTTCCTCGGTCATCAAATTTAACGGAGGGTTGTCATTAATCTGAGCCTGGTTGTTGTACATCATCTCCGTCATCATGAAGTGGCGATGGTAGAGCAACCTTGGCCATTGCTCCTGGAGATCGGGCATGCGGCCATGTTTGATCGATCCGTCAGCCATCGTCATCTCATATCGAATAATATGACTCGGCCCAGGATCCGGCGCGAAAAACCGATATCCATGATTCAAGAAGGCGGAAACCTGATAGGGCATCATCACCTGCGTCAGCTCTTGGGCGAGCAACGGTGACGGAGGCGGCGAAGACCAGGGCGCCGCAAAGACAGCGAGAATATGCAGACCGATCAACATACTGGCCGTGACTCGCCAGAATGGACTCCATCGCTTCCAACTCTCTGTTTGCTCTTTCGGCATAAAGTCTCTATCGTCGTCGCCGACCGAAAACACAAACCTCAAGCCGCATCTGATTCGCTTCACCCCCAAAAAGAAACCCTCGCAACACGTTGATGCGTTGCGAGGGTTATTCTGTTTAGTCGAGTTATAACGATTTTGAACTAACGAGCGTCAGCAAGCGTCGCTTCGTTGAAGTCAAAATCGAGGTCGATCTGATCACCACCATTGATGCTGATTTCACGTTCTTGAGTCAGCTTTTGACCGTCTCGTTCAACCGTCACGACAACGTGATAATCATTCCACTTTTGGCCTTCGGCGATTCTCTTCGTCGCAAATTGACGAAGGGCACCGGTCGATTTGGTCTTCACGCCCGAGAGGAAAACCGAGGCATCATCGGGAACGTTCAGTGTCAGTCGTGTTTCAACAGGCTCGGGTTGATCAAAATCAAATGCGAGGCTGGAAACCTGGCCGGCTCGCAAGGTTGTCACCTGCGTGCGTTCGACTTTTTCGCCATCTCGTTCTACAACTGCCGTCACTTCGTAACGATAGTTAAGATCTCGATCGAGACCCTTCGAAACATATCGACGATGGATTCCAGTGCTCGTCGTTTCCAGTCCATTCACGGTGACCGTTGCGTCCTCCGGAACATCCACGGTGAGTACACCGTTGTTGCTCCGACGCATTGCACTGTCACCCTCTGCCGGGGGAGTTTCGATAATCGCATCGCCCGAATCGGCAGGGGCTGCCTCGTGGTGTCCGTCATGGTGTCCGTCATGGTGCTCTTCATGGATTACGGTTCCACCCGAAGATCCGCCCGACGAGCCATGGCTGGAATAGGCGTAACCGCTCGACCCACCCCAGCTGCCACCACTGCTACCACCGCTACTGCCGTGAGAACCCCACGAACCACCGGAGGATGCAAAGTAATCGCGGCGAGCTGCTTTGCGAGCCTTATGTTTCATCGTCCAACGCTTGAAAATTCCAATATGACCGCCGCTTGAGCCGTGGAAACCCTGACTTCCCCAACTACCACCGGAGGAATCTCCTCCAGAAGATCCACCCCACGATCCATGCGATCCATGGAATCCATGCGAACCGCCGACGCTACCGTAGGAACCTCCCCACGAACCCCAACCAGCATTAGCATCTGCTGCCATGCCGACGGCTACAAAGCCGGCCACAACAACGCTGAGACATGTCCTAACCATGAAAGCAAGCCCTCATACTCTTGAGTCCTTAAACAACAAGCTGCCCGTGAAAGCATAATAATCCTAGTTCACAATACAAGCCGTCTACGATATTTTTCACGGTTACGAAAAACAGCTAAAACAGGGGTTTTATTCAAACAAGCATAGGACACCGCCAACGGTTCGGAGGCCCTGAATTTCGAAGGAAATCAGGAAATATTGATCGCACAACAAGTTGGTCCCCCAACGAGAAAGGGGGAAGAGCCCTGAAACACTCGTCGACGAGAACTCGAGGCACCCACTTCGCAGACCCGAGGACTTCCAACGCTCACTTGGAACATTGAAAATCACGGGAAGCACGTGGCCTTTGATCCCAGGACAAAACGATCAATTGCTCAACTGACCACCGCCTATTCCGGAACTCTTTGGCCAGCTTGTAGATTTCGTGCAGGGCTTCTGCGGCGTGAACTTTGCCGCGATAGATACGAGGAGGTTTCCGCCGATCAAAGCCGAGGGAGAAACAGTGTCTTCCGGAGGATTCCTTCGTCGAAATAATTTGACCGATGGATTTGCCGCGGTAATAGACTTCAAACCCAGAGGCATTAGCCTGAAATTTGTAGGCGTTGCTCATGGCGTCGACCCTTCCTACGAGTGAAGAATTCGGACCGATCAACGGCCGTAATCAGCCGCTTGACCAATGATCCCATGGTGGGTCCGCCTACAGTTATTTTATCGAATCCGGGTCGTCACCGTCACCCTATGCCCTGTCGTTTGTTCGAGCAGCGAATCCGCGTTATACCGGGTCAGGGAATCGTCAGCTTTACATCATCAAATGAAGCGTTTCCCGTCGCGCCGAACAATCCGATTCGGACAATGGCCTCACGAGCCTGTTTCGGGACCCGAATATTTTTTGACTCTTGCCGCCAAACGCCATCCGATTTCCAGGGCCCCAGCCACCATTGTCCGAGATCTCGCCGCTTATCATCGTAGAAGGTGATCACCACGCGCGGTCCCTCCCCTGCCCCGATGGCTCGCGTTTGTTCCGCCTTTCCCCATGCTTCGAGAACCACTCGTTCGATTGATTTTCCATTTAAGGCAAAACCTTGCATGAGGTGACAATCTTTTCCGGGAGTTTGATTTGTTAAATCGACGTATTGTCCTCGCTCCGACTTGCCTACATCAGTCAACAATTGAGCTTGTCGCTGGTAGTACCAGCCTTCAACAAATCCGTTTTCGGGCTCCGGCAGTTCAAAATCGCCATTCTGGATTTTAGGCCGCTGCGGGTCGGGCAACACATCACGAGTTTCTTCGGCCGTGCCCGTCATGGGAACGAATAAGGTCGGGCGCAGAGCTTCGGTTTCTAATTGCCCATTAACCTTCTTCATCAACATCATGGTTTGCTGATATCGTTCGCCGACAGGAATGACCATCCGGCCTCCCTCCCGCAATTGTTCGATCAAGGCACGAGGTACTTTTTCGGGAGAGCAAGTAACGATAATTTTGTCGAAGGGCGCGTGCTCGTGCCATCCTTGAAATCCGTCTCCAACCTTCACATTGACGTTATTAAGACGTAAACGTCGCAAGGTCCTGGCTGCCTTTCGTCCTAAGGACTCAACGATTTCGATGGAGTAAACCTGTCCGGCCAGGGGACTCAACACCGCAGCCTGGTAGCCGCTTCCGGTGCCAATCTCCAATACACGATCACTCGGCTGAGGATCTATACACTCCGTCATAAAGGCGACGATAAAGGGGGACGAAATGGTCTGCGCCTCGCCGATCGGCAAAGCCATATCGAAGTAAGCCTGATGCCGATAATTCCTCGGAATGAACTCATGACGTGGCGTCTGCCGCATGGCTCGCAAGACTCGAGGGTTGGTAATACCGGCCGAGACTAATGTCTGGTCGACCATTTGATACCGTCGCAGCTGTAAGTCACGAGAGGACTGAGCCTGGGCATGAGTCGCCGCCACCACGACGCAACCGATCAAGAAAAGTCGGATAAACATGAAAGACTCCAAAGACCGATTGCGTCTTCAACCCATCGATCCTAATCAATCGGCTATTTCATGCCTTTTGTGAGTGTCATGAAGGCCGATTCAAGACTTGGATGATCCTCACTGAATTCCAACAGGGAGAATCCATTGGCGATCAACTCGTTCGCCAGTTCACTATATTCAACAATACCCTCGGTCATCGTGACTACCATCTTATTTTTTTCAATCTCGACGGTGGAAACATCTTTCCGTTGGCGCAAGAGCTCGGCTGCATCCTCGTGACGTTGCTTTACGGCAACATTCAGCACGATGGACTGTCGAATCTGCTTCATCACCTCGGCGACTTCGCCATTCCAATTCATGACACCACGATCGATGATCCCGATTTTGTTACAGACGTCTGCGAGTTCCGGCAGGATATGGCTAGACACAATAATCGTTTTTCCGGTGTCGCCTAATCTTTTCAATAAATTGCGCATGTCGATACGGGCGCGCGGGTCGAGTCCACTCAAAGGTTCATCGAGCAGCAGGACCTGAGGGTCATGGAGCAGAACGCGCGCTAAACCTAGACGTTGCGTTTGTCCACGGGAGAGCGTATTTGCGAAAGCGTCGCGTTTGAACGCAAGATCGACGACTTCGAGCATCTCTTCGCAGATCTTTCGTCGCTTTTCGCCGTTGATTCGATAAGCCGCCGCAAAGAACTCCAGGTACTCGATGACTTTCATGTCATCATACACCCCGAAAAAATCAGGCATGTATCCAACCAGACGGCGGATTTCCTTAGGATGAGTATAAATGGAGTGACCGTCGACATAGGCTTCCCCCCAGCTCGGCGTCAACAGCGTCGCAATAATGCGCATCGTCGTTGTTTTGCCGGCTCCATTGGGGCCGATAAAGCCAAACAGATCGCCTTTCTGGAGATCGAGATCGATCGATTGAATCGCGAAAAGGTCACCGTATTTTTTCGTCAGGTCACGTGTCTCAATCACCGGCTCATTTACCTCTCACGCTTCACAGGGATCTGGACACGATAGTAGGTCCAATGCTGGATGACTTCTTCTGACAAAGGCTCACCGTCGATTTCGAGTTGAGCGGCGGATTCCGCTGCGCGGCCGACCAGAACAGCTCGTCCGGATTTAAGTGCACGACTCAAATCCAGGTATCCCTGGTAATCGTTGGACAGACCAGTATAGCTCGAACCGTTCGCTGCATCGAAGAACATCATCATTTCAAGAATCCGGCTCACATCACGATCGGCTGTCTGCCAAGGCGTCATGACGTTTCTGCCATCCACGACACGTCGACGAGTCAATCGCGTCTGGAGGTCCATGACGGACAAATCCGCAAGCCGCACGGTCCCGTTGGCCGGCAATTCTGTCCTCAACGGATAAAACCAGCGTTCGTGGACGAGATAGACATCCCGCAACGCAAAGGGAAAAGGGTTTGTAAATGATCCTTTTAATTGTCCCTCTGAATGGCTTTCGAGCGATTGTTCGACCTGATGTTCGAGAGAGCATGAGCCCCACCACTGATTCAACAAACTCCGACTCGACCAGACAGCAATGGGAAATTGATCCAATCGCACAGAGGCATCGGTTGCATCCTTAAGCTTCGCATCAACCTGATAGGGCTGGGAAAAGGTAGTCGAGGCCAAATTGCTGTCCATGCCTCCGAAGACTTCGCCGGGTACGCCTTGCCAGATCAAGACATTTTGAACGTCCTGCACAACCGGCGAACGATGCGTGGCGGAAAGGTCGAGCATAAGAGTTTCGGGAGCGAACAGATGCATCCAGGTCGTCCCCCGCACCACCCGTTCCTCAAGATCGACGTCGACGATAGAAGCCTGATTCAGTTGAAGCTGATTTCCCTTCCAAGAAGTTGCCAGATAGATCGCCAACCCGGTAAAGCAGACAATCGTGAGTGCAAAGGTCAACCACGTCCATGTCGATTTTCCAAGGCGTTTCAGAACCCAATAGTCAACAGGGCCGACGATCAACAGATAGACAGCAATCAGCGTTGCCGTCAAGGAAAAAGGAATCAGCCGTACGCCTTGAAATTGTTCGAGCGAGTTTCTCAGCTGGCCGGTGACATCTTCAAATCCGAACGTATTCGCAACCACCAGTTCCCGCATTTGCAGGCCACCCGTATCACCGCCACTCAAGACCAGATTCACAATCGCGGCAAGAAGGCGGGAGCGATCGGCCCAATCCACAAACGGCGCGGTACTGATATCAAATGCTACAAAGACGGACTCACCCATCCCGGCCATTCCACGCACCACGGCTGGCCTTCGATCGGCACCGAAGCCTTCGCCAACCTCAACGACCCCATCCACTTCACTGAGAATTGCCATTGGCAAACGAAATCCAGCACCGCTATCGAGTCGTGCAGTTGCAGAAGCAAACTGTTCGATTTCAGTTGTCTGTCGTTGCATCGCGATTCGTTCGACCGAACCAGGCAACACATTGGTAAAGAGAGAGTTAGGTTGGTCAACCATGTCGTCGCTCGGATCGGTGTCGGCAATCACAATCAATTTACCGCCCAGAATCACCCAGCTTTCAATCGCCTGGCGTTGCAGAGGGGCCAACTCCTGCAAGAGTGATTGCTGAGAGGCAACCACCACCAGCACCTCAATCCCATCGTATCCAAGCATGTGTGGAGGAAGCTGCGATGCCGATTCAATCGACTGAGCAAGCACCGTTTGCTGGTTGCCGTCGCGCGTATTCTGTCGATCCCGCCGCAATCTCAGCAGGTTTAGCGAATCGTCCAGCGGAAGCGTGCTCCCTAGCTCAAGCACAACCTGCCGGTCGGAAGGCAATGCCTCGACAGACATTTCCATTTGCGTCGTCTCGCTATCGGAGCCTTCCAGGCGAACCGTCATCGTGGAAGAGACACGGCCAAATTTCACATAGGACCAAATGACCTGCTCTTGCCCTGCCGGGACCTCAGCGAATGCCTGCTCGTATTGAGCTGGAATTCCAGAACCATCCACGGCTGACACAATGAGTCGTCCCGAAACCGAACTTTCAGGCGGCGCAGCAATGACGGTTCTGACCGGCGTCCAATGTCCAACCCGCGAGGTGCCGTCGAATCCCACCTGCACATCACGAATGGAGGAAGCCGCTATTCCCGAGGAAGCCGCCACTAGTCCAATCAGCACCGTTGCGTTATACAGAATCGCCGTCTGCAACAAACTGAAATTCGAACGCCACACGCTACGGCTTTCCTTCGTCGGGGCAAGTGCACACGAACTGCCTACATCCGGGGCAACCGGATCCGTATTTTCGCTGGACGGCTTCGGTGAGATCGACGCCGCTGATGTTTGCAATCGTCGTCAACCAGGCAAGGACATCCGCGAATTCTTCATTCTTATCGTCTGCGGATCCCTCACGGAGTGCAGCAGCCAATTCGCCCACTTCTTCCATGAGCCACATGAAAGTCCCATCAACACCGCGTGCTTCGTCTTTACTAAAGTACATCTCTCGGATTAACGCCTGAAAATCGGCGAGAGAAACATCGCCCGCAGGAGATCCTGGCTGTTGATTGGATGACGGATCCGACATGGCTAGATTCTCATTTTCGAAGCGGTTTTGAGCTCACCTGTTTTACGTATCGAGCGTCCGCTGGTTCACAGGACGTTCACTGAGCGTCAGCCATGGAATCGAGCTGAACAACCGCTCGCGTCTGCTCTTTCTCAAGAAACGTACGACCAGACTTCACGTTTACATGATCCCAAGGGAGCCGATCAGACAGTTGATACGGTTCGTGAATCAGTTGCTGAATGTCAATGCCGACATCGGTCAAAGCTTGCCACCAACGCTTCGCATCCAAATGCTCATTCCAACTATCGAGCCTCGCACCACGTTGCCATGCCAATTCAATTGCATCACCGACACGACGATCTCCACGGCTGAGGGCACCCTCGAGCAAGCTTGTCTCAACATCATGACACTTCACGGAAACACTTCGGAGGCTACATTTGCTTCGCAGGTACTTGTGAGCCCAATGAAAATAATCCCGAGACTGCATCCCATTCCATTGATAGGGGGTATGAGCTTTGGGAACAAAGTTAGAAACGCTCGCCGTCACTTTCGCGTAACGACCACGCTCTTCTTTGCCAATCTTGGCAATCGTTTCCGCCATCTCAATGATGCCGTCCAGATCAACAGGGCGTTCCCCGGGAAGCCCACACATAAAGTACAGTTTCACGCTTTCGAAATTCCTCCGGAAAGCCTGGCGACATCCCTCGTAAAGATCTTCGTTTTTGATTTTCTTCCGAATCTGCTCTCGCATATCGTCGCGGGCAACCTCGGGAGCCAATGTCAAACTTGATCGTCGTTTGTTGCCGATCAATTCGGCAATTGATCGCAATTGTTCATTCACCCGCAAACTTGGCACCGAGATATTCACGCCCAGCGGATTAAAGACCTCTTTCAAACGCAGCACGAGTTCTTCGAAATGCGGGTAATCGCTACTGGACAACGACAACACCGAGATCTCGTTGAAGCCCGTGTTGCGATAACTTTCAAGAGCTCCCTCGACAATCGTATCGACCGAACGAATGCGTAACGGGCGTTTAATCACGGTGCTTTGACAAAAACGACATTGCCACGGACATCCACGCATGATTTCGATGGCGATACGGTCGTGCACACACTCGACATAGGGAACCACTGGTTTCACGGGCAGAGGAATCCCATCGAGATCTCTGATCACGGAAGGCTCAATCGTCTCAGGAAGATCGGCCCGAGTCCGATTCAGCGCGATCACACGTCCTTCGAAATACTCTGGCTCATAGAATCGAGGAACGTAACAGAAGGAAAGTTCCGTAGCGAGGCGTGCCAACATTTCCTCGCGTTGACGGACTCCCTCTTCTCCCTCCGCTAAACCGTCTCGCTCGCACTCACCCTTCAGTTTCCGCCACAGCTTACAAACCAAAGGTAAACTCGGTTCCCCATCCCCGGTGACAAACACATCAACAAAGTGCGCAAGTGGCTCTGGATTCTGTGCACACGGACCTCCGGCAAGAATCAAGGGATCTGCCATCGTTCGCATTTTCCCGCGTAGCGGCACACGTCCAAGATCGAGCATTGTCAGGAGATTGGTCGCACAGACCTCATACTGCAAACTAAATCCGACTACGTCGAAATCGCAAAGGGGCGTGAAGGTCTCCAAGGAATAAAGCGGTACGTTATTGGAACGAAGCTGCTCCTCCATATCCGACCAGGGAGTGAACACCCGCTCGCAACACCACTTGGGCTCGCGATTCATCAGTGCATAAAGCACCTGTAACCCATGGTGACTCATCCCCAAAGCGTAGGTATCGGGAAAAGCCAGACACAACTTGCCCTCAAGTTCGCGGTGATCCTTGCGGATGATATTGAGTTCATCACCCACGTATTGGACTGGCTGTTGAACTCGCAACAAGACTTGGTTGGTCAGTTGTTGTTTAAGCTGTGTATTGATCATGTATGGATTCGCGAGAGGACACGGAAAGAGCCTCGATCGACTTCCCCGTCACGACCTCCAAACGTGGAATGGATAGTTCAGGAAACTTTCGCCAGTATCCCAAGAATCGCCCCAGAATTACAGTGCAGATCTCCCGCTAAACGCCTGGGAAAAAACATGCGCTGCACGTAAAATCGAACGTTTTGAACGGTTCACCTATCGCGTTGCAAACCCTACGATCGTATTCCCCAAATGTCCGATCCAGAATTCACCACCGTCGCCAAGGTTGGCGCGATTGCCGAGGGTACCGGCGAAACCTTCACCGTTAACGGTCGGATCGTCGCCGTATTTTGCGAAAAAGGTTCCTATCAGGCCATCGACGATTTCTGCCCACACATGGGCGCATCGCTGGCGGCTGGTTACCTCGAAGACGGCGTGGTCGCCTGCCCCTGGCACGCCTGGCGATTTCGGACATGCGATGGCACCTGGTGTGATAATCCCACACTCAAGGTCGACACATTCCCGGTCCGAGTAGTCGATGACGAGATCCAGGTGGCCGTCCCGCCAACGGAGAGCGGTTCTCCAGACTCGGACAACTCTTCAACGGACGCTGACCCCTCCGATCCCGCCTAAAGGCTGACCGACTGACCAGGCTCGATCACAATCGGCTCGGCATCGGTTTGCTCTCTCACCTTCGCAGCCCAGGCCTCAGCATCCTGCTCAATAGGCGGCCAAGTGTTGTAATGCGCCGGCAGGACGCGTTTCGGTTGGATCAACTTGGTGGCTGCGACCGCATCGTCGGGTCCCATCGTAAAGAGATCGCCAATGGGAAGCACGGCGATATCGATTCCAGCCTGGCCAATCAGTTGCATATCCCCAAACAATGCCGTGTCACATGCAAAATACAGCGTCACCTCTTCCAACTTGACCAAGAAGCCAGCGGGGTTTCCGCCATAGGAACCGTCTGGCAATTGCGAACTGTGCAGCGCGTTAGTCATCTTCACCGACCCAAATGGCAGCTGCACTGCCCCTCCCAGATTCATACCAACAGTACTGGCAACACCGTGTTGCTTCTGAAACCACTCAGCGATTTCATAAATGGCCACCAGAGGCGCCTGCGTACGATTGGCGATCGAGGCAGCATCACTCAAATGGTCAAAGTGTCCGTGAGAGATCAAGATATAGTCAGGCGAAAGGTCCTCGGCTTTCACCGGCGACGTCGGGGAGTCATTAAGAAATGGATCCAGGAGAATCGAGTGAGTTCCTGTCTCCAACAGCCAGGAACCGTGCCCCAACCAGGTAAGTTGCCTTGCCATCGCTAATGACCCTTTGTATTGCAGACCGTTTTGTTCAACAGATCGTGATCCCCACTTCCAGGGAATATCCGAAATTACCCCGAGAGAATCTAGTTACGTTATAACCATCGGCGATTTTTTCGCCGATGGGACGCACCCCCTTTTAGGGACAGAACTGACGAAGCTGTCATAAAACGCCATCCGTGCCCTTCCATTTCCACCTAAACCCCCAATCCTTTCAGGTATCCTGAAAACGGTTGGAGGCCAGTTCGGTGAAGCGAACCGTGCGCTAGATGTGCTTGTGGCCAAGATACTGCTGAATGGCACGACTGTCGTGACCATCATTTGCGAGCTTGTAGCCGGTGGCGTTACGAAGCATGTGCGGATGAACAGGGAATTCGAAGTCCGCATTTTTTTCAGCTCGGGCAGCCATTTTGCAAATTTCTGAATCCGTAATTGGTCGCTTTCGTTCCGTGACAAAACGTAGGGAGATTCCAGATATTCCATTTTCAGGCGACGCAGTGCTCTGATTTCTGGGCCGCGAATTGGGTGAATTCGTCTTTGGAACGACTCACATGCATTCGATCACCGTCGAGTTCCACTTGGTTCCAGTCGAGAGCGACAAGTTCCGACACTCGAAACCCGTTACGTTAGCTTACGAAGATTAGTGTTGAGTCGCGATGACCGTGGTAACCAAACTTCGATGCCGCCTTCATCACTCGAGTGACTTCCCTGTGAGTGAGGTATTCACGCGGACAGACATCGGCGTTCTTGGGCTTCGCTGGTGATAACTTTCCCGAAAACGATGCTTAGGACTGCTTCTTTAAGGTGCTCATATTCACAGGACTTCGGCACTTCAGGCCAACGAACATTCCGAAAAGCGGGTAAATTCGGGAATGTTTAGAAACCTTATCAAAACAATGAATGCCTTTACCTGTGGCTGCATGAAGTGTGTCAAACCGACGTCTGGTAGGAACTCGCTCTATCCTCAGCGGTGATGACGACCGCAGTGAATTCGCCGTTGAGGGTGACGACGATTCAGCCACTGGGTTAAAAATAGGAGCAGCTGGAAGGCTGGTCTTTTGGAAACAGCTTTGCCATGCCGAGTTTCGGCGTCAATACCGAATAGGCATTACAGAAAATGGGAGTACAAGAGTGGAGTCGTCAACAATAGCGGCAATCACCGCTATCACACTATTTGTTCTGGAGCCACTACTCGGGGGAACTGCCACCGCTCAGGATAAGACGGTTGTCGGCGGCAAGGTTCAGGTGCGTAGCGATCAGGTAGTGCTGCCCACTGCCGGTGATAGGCAGCAGGAAACGCTCGACGCACTTCTCGCGAAAATAGACGCGGCGACGTATGCAAAGTGTGAGAAGGCTGTGCGGGAGTCGTTGGATAAACTCATAGAAAGATACGGAGAGTATGGAGTTTATCCGCCCAAGAACCGAGATTGGACTACCGATTCAGTCAAAGTTGACCTCGAGGAAGGGCATTTGCCGCCGGCTGCCGCCCGGTTTCTACGGGCCTATGAAACCTTTGGCGATGATGCCTATCTGCAGGCCGGATTAAGAACCGCGAATTTCTTTTATCAAATTCAGCACGAGAACGGAAGTTTTCCCGGTAGCGCGATTTTGGAGAGAGGGGGCAAAGCTACAGCGGCTGTCGCTCGCAAACACAAGCATCCGCTTGGTGTGGCCCGAATAGAGGACGCCTATCAGTATCCGGCCTTTTGCCTGATGCTTTATGCTTACAAATTGACAGGCGAGGAAAAGTATTTAGAGAGCGCAAAAAAATGGGGTGACCTGTTCTTTGAAAGAGTTCAGTATCACGATTGGGGGTGTTCCCCCGATTATTGGGACGGCAAGACTCGTGCGATAGGAGATGCGTACGCAAGCGGTGACGATAGAGATAGGGGCGTGCCCAACGGTGGTTCATACAGTGACCATGCCACCTACGACGGCTTCATGACCACAATGGCCATGTACCACCTGACCAAAGACTCCAAGTATCTGAAATACAGTTCCAAGCTCGGGCAATGGATATTTCTTACTCACCTGGGTGAGGGTGCAACCCGCGGCTGGGCAGATAATTATAACCGCCTCAACGAGCCCGTGCCTGCTAGGCATCACGAAGGCTTAAACATAGAACCACGCACTGCCAATCGTTTTACATTGCCGATGATGATTTGGTTTTATGTGATGACAGGCGAAGAACGTTACCGCATCCTGTTTGAAGAGACCATCGCTTGGTTGCGATCGATGGAGCATCCCCATGGATCCAGGGCACCCAAACATCCGTGGTTTGAAGAGGCTTCACTGACGCCCGTGGGCTGGCCTTCGGAATACCTTCCGGATGGGACAGAAGCCTGGACTGCCGGCTACAAGTCGTATCGCTATGACCAGCCTTCGACCTGGCCCAATGCACTGCAAGAGCTCAGCATAGCGGAAGGCGGCCATCCAAGGTACACAACTCTAAAAGTTCAGTTGTCGGGCGCTGAAAAAATGTTATCGCTACTCCAGTCTGAAGGCCTTGCCGGGTGGCGGCGTCTGTTCAAAGGCAATGCCCGGTGGACTCCTGCACAATTCTTGGAAAAGCGAATTGAGGCGGCCCGCCGCTGCATTAGCACAACCGTTGTGCCCGAGTCGCTGGATGAGAGATGGCAATTTGTATGGGATGCCCGCCTAGCCAACGGAAAGGTGAGCCTGAAGTCCGCGGCCTACGGCGGTCATGGGCTGTTGAAATGGACTGAGTCGTTCACAGATCTGTGGGCCGTTCATTATGACTGGACGGCCCGCGTAATCGCGGTAGACAACTGGCTTGATGTCCCCATACCGACGCTTCAGGGGTTTATGGAGGCGGAAAAAGCAAACTTCAAAGGCGCGGAAGTAAAACAGGAGGGATGGGGTTATTCAGGTACAGGTTATGTCCAATCGAACGCAGGTGCCGCTTCCATCTCATGGCAGGTGAATTCACCGCAAACCGGGTCTTTCAAAATGGTCATAGTCTGGGCCAATGGTTCCGGCACTGATAAGCAAATGGACCTCGTGGTGAACGGGTCCACGCCGCAGGTGATGACCTTTACAGGCTCTACGAACTGGAATAAATGGAACGGCCAGGTGGTGGACGTGGCAATGAACACAGGAGAGAACGTGATCACACTCAGTTCAAACGCCGGCGGGCCCCACATAGATTTGATTTACTTCACGGAACCCATTTTCGAAAGTCAATCCATCAAGTACACTCCCCTTTCCTGGGTTCTGGACGAGTAGCCCTTATCTTACTGGTTCGATGTGCTCTAAACGGACCGAAATTGGATAATCTTCATCAGTTTTCTGTCGCGGTTTATCTTCAACGGTGTCCACACGGAGATGACACCTCTTGCACTTCGGAGCATTCCAAAATCGCGTCTATTCCATCACCCAACGCGCTTTTTGACTTGTCAGAGAAGTGGGTCCAATGGTGTTCAAAACCCTAAACCGTTCGACCGTATCGTCGCATCCGGAGAGGCCAGTACACTCCTTCTGACAATCTCGAGAAGAATGATATCGCGACCAACGTCCAGTTCATGCCGCCAATTCAACGAAATCAATGGGCAATCGCGTCTCCATGTCCAGTTCGAATGAGCCGTAAGGATTTACGTGAGCGTAAATGAGTGGCGTCAACTCTCCGAAATCTTCGGCTGACATCTTCGTCAGTTCTGGGCTTTTTTGGGCTTATTTTGAGCTCACGGATTGGCCAGCGAGGTTTGAGTGACCAGGCAAGTGACCGGGAACCCCGAGCCGCCACCTTTTTACGTGGTGAGCATTTTGTTACCACAGTAGGCTGCCCTGAAGCCAAAATCAGACGAGAAACTCTCACATTTTCGCGGAGAAGAAATAATTCCATGGATATTCATGATCTCACTCGTTCGCTTCACGTGAAGAACGAATCAAAAATCGTCATGCTAGTCGCGGATGGCCTTGGCGGCCTTCCACAGTCTGCCGACGGTCAAACCGAGCTTGAGGCCGCGAAGACCCCCAATCTCGACGCCCTGGCAACTCAGGGCATCCAAGGTGCCAGTATCCCCGTCAAGTTGGGCATCAGCCCTGGCAGTGGGCCAGGACACCTTGGCCTCTTCGGCTACGATCCGATCCAATACTTGATTGGCCGTGGCGCTCTGGAGGCAACGGGCATCGGCTTCGAGCTTCAACAGGGCGACGTAGCCATTCGCTGCAACTTCTGCACGCTCGATGAGAACGGAAATATCACCGATCGACGCGCAGGTCGGATTGCGAGCGAGGATAGTGCTCCCCTGGCGATTCGCCTTCGCGAGGTTTCGATCCCAGGCATCAAAGTCTTCGTCGAGCCCGTCAAGGAACACCGATTCGTGGTTGTTCTGCGAGGTGAAGGCTTAGCCGGCGAAGTTGACGACACCGATCCTCAAAAGACTGGCGTGCCCCCTCTGGCTCCTCATGCCAGGAATGATGCAAGCCAACGAACTGCCGAAGTGGCGGCCGAATTCACGCGTCAGGCCGTTGAACTTCTATCGGATCAAAAACAAGCCAACGGTTTGACGATGCGAGGCTTCGCTGCTCGCCCGCAGCTTCCCAGCTATGAAGAGGTTTACGGCCTCACTGCTGCCGCGATCGCTGTCTATCCGATGTACAAGGGACTCGCCCGACTCGTCGGCATGAACATTGTCGGACAAGCGCAAACCCTTGCTGAACAGATCGATCTCCTCGAAAAACATTGGGAGGAGTACGACTTTTTCTTCATCCACTACAAGTACACGGACAGTACGGGAGAGGACGGCAACTTTGATGCGAAGGTTGCTCGAACTGAAGATTTCGACGCCATCATCCCTCGCGTCACCGCTTTGAATCCCGACGTCTTGATCGTCACCGGTGATCACAGCACTCCGAGTTTCCTGAAGAGCCACAGTTGGCATCCCGTGCCGACTTTATTGGTCTCTGATTGCTGCCGTCCTGACGGCAAGCAAGCGTTTAGCGAACGCGAGTGCATTACGGGTGGCTTGGGACATTTCGAAGCAAAATATCTGATGAGCCTTGCGTTGGCGAATGCCGGCAAACTCGGCAAATTCGGAGCCTAATCGAATTGGTCCAGCTCAGCGGGCAAAGCTTATCATGTCTAACGCAACAGACGCACTCACGCGCGTCTCAAGCTGATCGTCACCTGAGAACCTGACAGTATCGGCTCGCTCGAAACTCGTGGTTTAGTGCGAGCGAGCGTAACCTTCGAGATATCGGCCCAGATAGAAGGAGACCGCGCCGAAAACCATGAGCAGCAACATGTCGCTCAATCCGCGACGCCCCAAGCGTCCCATCATCTCCAAGAGCACGGCGACAGGTAAAACGGTTAAACCGGCGATTTGCAGTAAGCGACCTACCATATTCATAGCCCCGAATGTACGCCACGCTAGAGTCAGTCGCAAGGGTCGCCCCGCGGAGGCCTTCGTGACCGCAAGTATCGCGAAACCTATCGTCTGATTCGGACTTGGGTTAGGATGAACGAGAGGGCCGCAAAGGCTGTTCGAAACTGAAAATCAGTGCTCCCCATTCGAAGTCGTCTCGCACGTCTGACTCATCGGCAACCAGGGAGAGCTCCCCTTGAAGTTGTTACGACGATTCTCTCGAGCTTGCTTGCTCCGCTGTCCTGATTGTGGACGTGGACGACTTTTTCGCGGCTTCATCGCAATGAACGACAAGTGCTCTAATTGTGACTATCCGTTCCAACGCGAAAGCGGCTTCTACCTGGGCGCGATCTATTTCAATTACGGGCTAACAGCGTTAATCCTCGCCATTAGTTTTCCAATCCTGACGCTGATTAGAACGCTCAGCCAAAACGGCGCGTTGTTCCTTGGGCTCGGATTTGCGATGGTCTTTCCACTCCTATTTTTCCAACATGCAAGAAGTTTATGGCTCGGAATGGACGAGTGCTTTGACCCATATCAGCGCCAAGCGAGGCCGAACTCAACGCCTTCTGCCGATCGGCCAAATCAAGACTGTTGACCGGCCATGCCGAAACCGACGGGCTGCATTGCCCGTGCCTTTCGAACAATCAGATAGAAGTAGGAGCAGAGCGAAGTCAGGATCAAGAACGGCATGGACATCATGAACAAGATGCTCCAAAAGTAGCCTTCAATCACTCGTGCATGATCACCGCCTTCGGCAATCCCCTGTTTGCAAGTGGGACACGCCTCACACACGGACGCAAGCATCAAGATGCAAGCGAACACACTGAGGATGATTACGCGACTCTTCATGATGAATTTACTTGATTGCCGTGATAGGTTGACCGGGAATTTGGGAGACGGTGTCCACCACTCTGGTGATCGACCGCTCCGCTTGCCCTACTCCAATTTTAGCTGCTTCTTTTCGTGGTGGGTAGAGCTGATATAGCATGAGATAGACAAGAACACCGGTAATTGAGACGTACATCCAAATCGGAAACGTCCATTTCGCCCAACGTCGGTGGGCCTGTCGACGGTTCCGTAAGCCGAGGACAATGGTCACGACCGCCATGAATGGAACGAGTGCTGCGAGCACGATGTGCGAAAAAAGAATCACGAAATAGGTGATTCGTATCCCCTGAGCCGGGTAGTCCGGAAAGCGTTTACTTCCGGCATATGCATGATAGATCAGATACGTAATCAGAAACAAAACAGAAACACCAAAACAGGACAACATGACGCGCCGGTGTGCCACCTCACGACGTTGGCGAATCAACACATACCCGCTAAACAGCAAGAGCGTTGCGATGGCATTCAGGGATGCGTTCACATGCGGTAACGTGTTGACAACTTCAGGAGACATTTCTTCGCGTTCCTGGCAATGCGTTTCAGGCGGCGGGCGTCTCAGCACCCTCCCCTTCGAGGGGCTCGGGAGTATTGTCGTTCGAGTCGTACGTATCGTCGTCGGTAGAATCACCAGCTGTCGATGCACTCAAGAGTTCGTCAACAAGACTTTTGAGTCCGAGTTGGCCTTCATGTTTGAGAATATCGAACGTACCACAATTTTTTCCATCGCGGTCAAAGACGACGACCTGGCTTGTGTGAGTTTCTTCGGCGACTGGAATATTGAAAAAGTCATTACCGACACGTCTCAGGTATTCGAAGTCGGCGTCAGGCGAGGTAAGAAAGTGCCAGCGATCGGAATCGGCATTGAAGCGACTCGCGTAGGCGGCCAGAGCTGCAGGCGTGTCGTTGGCTGGGTCGCAGGTCACACTGATCAGTTTCAGGCCCCGCTCTCCGAACTCTGTATCGAGCTGCTGTAAGCGTACGTTCTGCGTGTAGCAGGTGCTCGGACAGCTGGCGAAAAAGATGCTTCCCGCCCAGACCTGTCCATCAAGGTCCTCAGATTTCAGTCGGGAACCGGTTTGATCGATCAACTCGAACGATGTCATTTTTGGATCGAGATCGGCGTCTTCATCGACCACGGCCACCGAGCCCACCTGACGGCCTGAGTACTTGGTGCCAAACCAAATGATCGTGCCACCCACAAATACCATCAAAATTCCAAGCCAAAAGACTACCGCGCGACTCATAGCAAATCTCCACGTGTCGGACGCATCGCCAGCCGCGACGCTCCCAGGAACATGCAAAATGAAAAAGCAGCTGTAACAATCCAGCAGACGGCAAGGGATGGCTGCCAAATCACCCCACTCCATCCGTCGACTAACTCCGGAAACATCAGTTGGCGAATCCCAGCGACGCCGTAGGTGACAGGATTTACGCGCATGACTCCAGCCAAGGCCATTTCTCCCCATCCGGCACCGGCATTGAGCACGGGTACAGGAAAAAATGCACCGGATAAAAGCCACATAGGCATGAGCAACAAATTCATGATGGCATGAAAACCTTGCGTCGAATCGAGTTTCCAGGCGATCACAAAGCCGAGGCAGGTCAAGCCGATGGCGAGCACCGCCATTAATACAGCAACGCCAAATGCATCTACGAAACCGACCCGGATACCTAATGTTAGTGAGAGAGCGAAAAAGAGCAAACTCTGACCGACGGCTAAAATCGTTCCCCCGACCACCTTGCCGAGAACGAGTGACCAACGGGGCGTCGGCGCCACAAGAACCGCCTGCAAAAACCCTTCCTTGCGATCTTCAATGATCGAGATGGTCGCAAAGATAGCGGTGAAGAGCAGGATCAAAACGAGCGTTCCGGGCACGAAATACTCGCTGAAATTCTGGCCGGGCACATCGAAGGTTCGATTCATTCCGGTCCCGAACAACAACCAGAATAGAATAGGTTGTCCCACCGCGCCGATTACCCGATTCCGCTGTCGCAGGAAGCGGATCATCTCTCGCCAACTCAACATAGCTGCCGCACGCCAGGGAGTTGGCCGCAGCACCATCGTCGTCGTATTGTCTTGACTATTTTTCGACATAAATTCCAGGAGCGTTCAAGACGCGACCGCTGCGTCCTCCGCCTGCCAAAAACGGTGCCCCGTCTTTGCAATGAAAACATCTTCGAGAGTGGGCTTTCCGAGCTTAATCGAATGCACCTCGTCCGAGTATTCTTGCATCACTTGAGCAACACCGACCGCCCCATCGGAGCAGGGAAAGCGAATCACGTCATCGACAACAGAAACTTCAAAGCCGAATTGCTGGTTGATCTTCGCGGCCAATTCCGCCGGTCGTTCACATTCAATGGAGATAGAATCTCCGCCTACTGACTCTCGAAGTTCGGCGGGCGTGCCTTGGGCAACAATCTGCCCTAGATGGAGAACCGCAACACGATCCGCTCGATCCGCCTCTTCCAACAAGTGAGAGGTCAGCACAATCGTAACGCCAAAATTATCTCGCAACTGTTGTAGATAACGCCAAAGATCGCTGCGAGCCCCCGGATCCAAGCCGGTGCTTGGTTCATCCAGCAACAACAACTTTGGACGGTGGAGCAACCCTTTCGCAAGATCGACACGACGGCGCAGCCCACCTGANAGCGTTTCGGNAAGGNCAGATCGACGATCAACGAGCCCCAATTGCTGCAGAACCTCCTCGCGGCGCTGACTCAAATGAGCGCCGTGTAGGCCGTAAAGTGCAGCCTGCTGACTCAGGTTTTCATCGACNGTCAGCTTTTTATCCAAACTCGGAGCCTGAAAGACGACGCCAATGGCTTCTCGAACCGCGAGCTGCTTTTCGACAACCGATTGACCAAAGATATCGACATGCCCCTGTTGTGGGGGCATCAGNGTCGAGAGCACTCGAAACAGGGTCGACTTCCCTCCCCCATTGGGGCCCAAAAAAGCAAAGATTTCACCCGCAGCAATCTCAAAAGAAACCGACCGAAGAGCCTGTCGTTCTCGATAAGCGTGAGAAAGTTCCGCAACTTCAATAGCAGGTGCCGAATTCATCAAAGCATTCACATGCGAAACGCATACCGGTGTATTCGCTCGTTCGCGTCCTGGACGNCGCGAGCGAGCTCAGGATAGAGCCCACTAGTGAGCAGCATTCTCGGAATGATCATTGTTTTCGTCGTGTTCTCCGCCATGTTCGTGACTGTGCGAAGCCGACTCAGCCGCGTGGATAATTCTTTCCTCGCTGTAGCGTCTTGTCCGCATACCGACATCGGGAACCAACATCAGAACCAGGAAGATCGACATCATCATGGCAGGAATCGTCAAGACATACTTCCAATTCGCTTCCCACTTGAGATGCATAAAAAACAGAATCACTAACATTGCCTTGCCGCATGAAACGGCCATCATGCCTGCCCACGCAGCGGCCGGNGATTGATTTTTCAAATCCGAATTCCCAATCCAGAACGACATGATCGTCAACACGATTAGTCCGCCGAATACGAACATGTAAGTTTTGAAACCGCCATGATCCTCGTGATTGTGGGAGTCGTGTCCCTGGGGACCATCTTCGTGATCCAATTGGTTTTCAGACATTTCTCTTCTCGTTATANCAGCTTTTGCGTTGTGATTTAAATCGATACCCGAACTCGCCTCTAAAAGAGATAGAGCAGCGGGAACAGGAAGATCCAGACGAGATCGACAAAGTGCCAATACAATCCGGAATTTTCCAAAAAGACCTCGCGGGACCTGTCTAAAGTCATTGGGATCGCCAGGGCAAAAATGAGGAGTCCAACGAGCNCGTGNATGGCATGGAAGCCAGTCATCAGGAAATAAGTAGCCGCCCACATATTTGCGCCAGGAATCATGATCGGCAGGATAAGCCAAGGTCGGGCCAATTTCTCACCCGTCTCCTCATCCTTGGAAAACCGTTCGTTCAATCCCATCAGTTCACCGGAAGCCTCGGAAGTACCGGAAGCACCGGGGTTGAGCAGGAAGTTCAATGCCTTCACTCGGCTCGACGCCAAACTGATCTGCTCCGGAATGATAAACAACTCGCTGGCCACCGTTTGCAAACGCGTCGCATCCTCGTCATTGGCCGTCTCATCGGCAAGTTTCTGCTGAAGTGCAGTTTGTTCGGCAATAAGCTGTTTCTGTTGACTCTCCAGGTCTTTCACCCGAACTTCGATCGCCTCTTTTTCTGCACGCAGCGGTGTTTCCTGAGGACCTTTACCATTTACCGGATTCACAAGCGACGCCAATTGGACGATCGCCTCGGTATTTCCAAAGGCAGCTTCCTCCTCCGTCCAACGTGCCAAACCGGTTGTTAATGCAGTCAGGGTACTGAGCCGTTGTTGCATGACTGCCGGCACTTCCTGATCTTCGTCCGCTTCAAGTGCTTGGATCTCACTCGTCAGCTCTTCCTGAGCGGTCAGCAACGATTTGTGAACGGCGGCGGCATAATAAACGTCCGGCTTTTCGTACATCAAACTGCGAGGCAATTGAGGATAGATGCCGTGCGAAAACTTCGACCGGTATTCGTACGCCTTCACCCCCAGAAACAAACTGCCGAGCAAGAAGGTGATGATGATATACAATCTCGCTCGCGAAACCTGATTCGACTTAGCAGCTTCGAGTGCCAACACCACCGTTACGCTCGAACAGATGAGAACGAACGTATTGAAGGCCCCGACAGGTTCACTCAGATGCATCTGCTCAGGCGTTGGCCATACGGGAGCACCAAAGCGAATCACAATATACGTTCCGATCAACGCCGCAAAGAACATGATTTCCGTGGACAGGAACAACCACATGCATAACTTCCCGTTATTCAACGGAAGTGCAGGCTGATACTCGAGGTGAATGTGGCTATGTCCATGATCATCGTGATGGCCNTCGCCGTCTGCCATGATATTTCCAAACCTTTAAATCGAATCATTTCGTTGCAGGATTTTGTTAGATTAACGCCAGATTCAGGACCGTGACGAAGGCCAATTGGATCGGCAGATAAATCAAGGACACTCGAAGCAGCGTGCGTGCCGTCAAATCATTGCGACTGACACAAAATCGAACGGAAGCGACACACATACCGACTCCCAGAATGAATGCCGCGATCAGGTAAATCGCCGAGGCGGTAGGTACCAGGAACCAGGGCACGAGGCTCACCGCGAGCAGCAATAACGCGCCGATCACCGAATGCAGGCCAGTTTGCAGCCCCATCGGCTCGACGACTGGCAGCATGGGCATTCCTGCTTCGGCATATTGTCTACGATAAAGCCAAGCAATCGCCATGAAGTGAGGGAATTGCCAGAAGAATACCAACGCGTAAATGCACCACGCACGGGCGTCCAATTCTGCACCAACTCCNACCCAGCCAATCAGAACGGGTAACGCGCCCGGTACTGCACCGACGGCCGTATTCAGCCAAGAACGTGTCTTTAACGGAGTGTAAACACAAACATAGAGGAACCAGGTCAACGCCGCGAAGAACATCGCCAGCATTCCGCAGGCTAACCAAAGGTAACCGAGTCCAGCGATTGCCGTGACAAGTCCAAAACAGAAAACTTCCGTCGAACCCAACCTTCCAGCAGGCAGTGGCCGATTCGCCGTACGCGGCATCATTGCATCCGTGCCTCGCTCGAGCCACTGATTCATAATACTCGCACTGGCCGCCACAAATCCGGTCGCGATTACAGCATTCAGTAATCGCACGACATCGGGTTCGCCCCAGGTGGCCACAACGCCCGAAAAAGCAACGGTCACCAGGACCATCATCGTGATGCGAGGCTTCGTCAACTCGACGTAGTCAACAATCCAACGCGACCACGAGTTCGCTCGTTCCTGACTGACCGTAATTGCCGACGACGTGCTCAAGTTACACACTCCCACAATTCTCGCGACTTCGCGGTCGTTAATGACGTCCCTGATGAGTAACACAGACGCGAACTTCGTACGGCAATCAACGTTGCTGTTGCCAAGATCGCAGACCCGAGGGCCACGTGTCCGGTGACAGTCAGCCCTTGAATCATACTTTCAGCCTGCACCGTATAATTTGCCCATAAGCCTCCGCCTGGCAACCATTGCGGCCAAGCGTATTTCACAGCCCAAGCCCCAACGCCGAGACCCAATTGCATGCAGACCAAGAGAGCCAAGCACAACGAGGGACTCGTCAACACGCCGGTCCGACGGATTTGCTTCTTACGAACTGCAAAGAAGGCGAGCATCAAGCAGTAGGCAAGGAGGACCACGGCAACAACAAGATGAGCGACGACGACGACCACGAACATCGAGGGCTCCCAACTTTCCGGCAGGTGGCGCAGATGAGATCCCAGCACAAGTTGCAAATAAGCAATTCCCAACGTTGTCAGGGCAAATCGTTGGAAGGAACGCGTCTCCGAAGTGGCCATCGGTTCAACGTTTCGCCACCACTTCGATGTCATCACCGCGGCGACCACACAACTCGCAAAGAAGACAGGCCCTAGACAACCGTGAAGTCGCGCCAACGTAACCGCGTCAAGGAGAACTCGCATCCCACCGATACCGCCCTGCAGCAACACTAATGCGAGACAGACAAGCGACCACCAACGCATTACGGGTCGGCTGTCTTTCCGCCAGACAACAATCACGAAGGCGATCACGAGCATACCGACTCCGGAAGCCAGCAGACGATGACCATGCTCAATAAACAGGTCCCAGGGACCTCCCCACCACGTGCTGAACGGGTAGAGAAACAGGTTGTATCCGTAGGTCGAAGGCCAATCGGGGACAGCCATCCCAGCATCATAAGTGGTCACCAATCCACCAACCCAGATGAGCGGGAAGGTCGCGCAGACCATCAACACGGCCAAGCGATGTGGCCACGATGATACGGGATGTTTGGGTTTCGCGTTTTGGGAGACCGAACGATTCACGAAGCTGGATACCTATGCCGACGACGGCGGCGGCTGAGTTTGAGGATAGTAATCCTGATCGGTTTCCGGAGAACCATACTCGTAAGGTCCTCGGTAGACGATCGGTTGGAAATCAAAGTTACCGTGGCCGGGAGGACTTGGTGCCATCCATTCGAGGGTATTACAGTGCCAAGGATTACGGCCGACAGCTTTGCCAAAGAATATGCTGTAGATAAAGTTCCAGGCGAAGATAACTTGCGTGGCAACCATCGCAACTGCACACCAAGTCATAAATTGGTTCATCGGCAACAAATGCCGGAACGTTTCGTAGTGATAGGGATCCGCCAATCTTCGGGGAAAACCGACAGTTCCAAGAATGTGCATCGTGAAGAAGGTGCCATTCAAAAAGATGAATGTCAGGAAGAAGTGAATCTTCCCAAGCGTCTCATTCATCATCCGCCCAAACATCTTTGGATACCAAAAATAGATCGCACCCCAGACCGCCATCGCGGTCCCGGCGAAGAGAACGTAGTGGAAGTGAGCGACGATGAAGTAAGTATCGTGAATGAAAATATCAACGGGAGTGGCCGCCATAAAGATCCCCGACAAACCACCGATGATGAACATCGAGACGAAGGAAAGGGCGAACAACATGGGTGTCGTGAACTGTATTTTACCGCCCCAAACGGTGCCCAACCAATTGAACACCTTCACGGCACTCGGCAAAGCGATCATCATCGTAGAGACCATGAAGGTCATGCCGAGCACAGGATTCATTCCTGACACGAACATATGGTGCCCCCAGACGATAAAACCAAGACCTGCGATCGCTGAGATCGAGTACACCATCGGCTTGTAGCCGAAGACGGGCTTCCGAGCAAAGCAGGCGAGGATGTCGGACACCATTCCCATCGCCGGCAGGATCATGATGTAAACAGCTGGGTGCGAATAGAACCAGAATAGATGCTGCCAAAGCAGCGGTTGACCACCGCCAGCGGCAGCCACGGAGTTATTGATCACGTTGCCTTCCGGTAGGAAGAAACCGGTACCGATTGTACGATCTGCCAATTGCATGAAGCCCGCAGCGGTGAGAACCGGCAAGGCGAATGCCTGTAGAATCGCGGTGATGAACATGCTCCAGATCGTCAGTGGCATCCGAAACATGGTCATGCCCGGTGCACGCATCTGAATGATCGTGGTCATGTAATTGACCGAACCCATCATGGAGGAGATCCCGACGAAGGTTACTCCCAACAGCCACAAGGTCTGCGCCGTTCCGCTTCCAGGCGAGGCCGCCGTCACATCCGACAAGGGCGGATAAGAGGTCCAACCGGACGCAGCACCATGCCCCGGCACGAAAAAGCTCCCACCAACACAGATAAAGGCGGGCCACATGAACCAATAGCTCAGCATATTCAGCGTCGGAAAGGCCATGTCGTCCGCTCCGATCATGAGCGGAATCAAGTAGTTCCCGAAGGCACCGGCCAAGACCGGAATGATCACGAAGAAGATCATTACCGTGGCGTGCATCGTAAATAAGACGGTGTAAAACTCAGGACTAATCTGACCACCCTCTCCCGAGAACAGCATACTGCCGATCACCGGCATGTCTGTCCAAGGGTAGGCAAGCTGCCAACGGATGCCGAGCGCGAGCAGGCCACCGACCAGGAACCAAAGCAGGGTTGAAAACAGAAACTGCAGTCCAATGATCTTGTGGTCACGCGAAAAAACATAGGTTGAAACGAACGAACTAACAGTCATTTCATGATGGTCGTGACTTGTCATATTCTTATTCGTCCTCGTCACTCGGCGTGAAGGATGCGAGGGATTGCGAAGCAGCGGAAGCCTTCATCCAGGCATCAAAGTCAGAGCGAGATTGAACGGTCAAACGCCCCTTCATTTTATAATGTCCCCAACCGCACAATTCAGCGCAGACGAGGTCAAACTGACCGGTCTTCATGGGTCGAAACCAGACGAACTGTTTCATCCCCGGTACGAGGTCCTGTTTCACGCGAGCATTGGGGAGGAAAAAGCTGTGCAAGACATCATCACTTTTGATGGCGATGACCGCCTCTTCACCCACCGGCAAATGGAGTTCGTTTACGGTAAAGACATCGTCTTGGGTGCCGATAATTCGATCTTCGCCGGCATAACGTATGCGCCATTCGAATTGACGGCCCACCACCTCAACCAGCGGCGGTTTGACGACTTCCTGTCCGTTCGGCCCCATCTCTGTGGGGCGAATAATTTTGGCATCGGCCCAGGCATTCATCTGATAAATGGCGATGAACAGCAGAGTTGCCGCGGGAATAATCGACCAAACGACTTCCAGAGTATGGCTACCATGAGTGAACTTGACTGGTTCAGAATTCTTCGTCGCATCGTATTTCCACATGAACCAGAAGAGCATCAAACCGGTCACAATGAAGATGAGTCCGGTGAGATACATAATTGTGTTAAAAAGATTGTCGATAATGTACCCGTGATCAGAAATATCTTCCGGAAACCACATGTTAACAAATGGCCAAGTCTCATCCATGAAGGCACAGACAAACACCCCGACTCCAAGAATCGGAACGAGCAGAAACATGATGCTCCAAAAACGTCCCACAGTCGTGTCTCCCAAACAGCAGTCGAACTGCCGACCTTAATTTACGGGTACTCTGGTTTCTACTACCTAACTTCTTTTGTATTCACGCTCAACTCATTGCCCGGTCGACTTGCATCTTCGTAGGGCAATTCGAGCACATAATTGACGAGATCCCACAGATCATCTTCTTTTAAAGCGGCCTTATTGGATTCGGGCATTCCCGAGCCATCGATGCCGTTGTGGATTCGCCAGTACAGGTCAACCGGACGACGACCACCACGATAAACACCCTTTCGCAGATTTCGCGGCAAAATATTACGGGGCTTGAGTCCGCCGAGTGCCAAATAGGCCTTCATCATCGGAGCGAAGCTTTCGTTATCCGACTGTTTCCAGTCAAAAAACTCCTTCGTCCAGTCGTCGTAATCATTTGTTTGTCCATCGCCGAGCTGAGACGGACCATGACATTTAACGCATTGAGCTTCGTTCGAGAAGTAAAGTTTGCGCCCCCGATCAACCGAAGCCGCCAGCTCTGCGGCATCAAAGCTTTCACTAAAGCGATCAAACTTTTCGGGTCTTTCAGGGACAGCAGTCGCCATCCCCTCGGCCATCAACCAACTGTCGACAACATCGGTAAGCACTTCACCCACGAGGAAGTCGCTGGCAGTAAAACTCGCAACTCCTTCTTCGTCGATAGCACCATCTTCCGTTTGAAAGTCGAAGTCATTGCTTTGAATCATCAGTTGTCGTTCAACTTCACCTCGAATCGACAAATATTTGACATAGTCGATTAACGCTTCGATCTCACCTTCGCTCAGCAACGCAAACGAGGGCATCGAAGTTCCTGCGACCCCATTCATCAAAATGCGACGTAGGTCTTCGGTCGTCGGCTTCACACCAACAGGTGTGGAAGTGAATTTAAATTTGCCCATCGAGAAATCGCGGGGATACGGATTCAGGAAGGCAGCCGTAGGACCACGACCATTTCCGGTAACTCCATGGCAGTGGACACAATGTTGTCGGAAAAGACCTTGGCCATTTCCGTATTCGTCACTGCTAACCGGCCCCGCTGCTTGCCCCAGGTGACGAACATCCAACAAGTCGCTAAGACTTTCTATCGGCACGAAGAAAGGTTCATCCGGAGTCCCAAACATGGCTTGCAACGAGTCTGCAATCGCCTGTTGTTGGGGGGCTGAAAAACTTTCGTTTTGCTCTTCCTGAAGCTTCATGAAGATCAGGTTTTCGCTGAACTGAGCTTGGGGCGCGTCACACCCGACCATCGCGAGAGGAGCAGCGATGAGCAGAACCAGGTATCCGTTGACTATTCGCATCATTCGGCGAGGCATCGAAAATTTCATCACAAGTATTGGATGGATCAATTGAACAAAGACGAATTAAGTTTGATAACACCAAGATTGAAATCTTGATCAGGCTCGAGGGTATGCGACATACGCCCCTTCGACCACTTCTGCTCTTCCCCGTCGATGGTGGCACCCGTGACCGCCTTCGACCGTTCATGCCAGACACGGAAGTCAAGTTTGACTCCAGCGGGCAAATTCGGCAGCTCGAAACTACCATCCTCTTTCGAAACGGCGAAATAACCATTGTCACGAGTAAGCATCCAGGCCTTCATCCAAGGATGAATGCTACAGGCCATTTCTTCGGGGGCTCGCATCTCTTTCAATGGCTGATAGATCGCAAATCCACCCGAAGGAATCGTTTGGTTGAAGCTCGCAACCTTCAGGTTATGACCCACGGGATCACTGTTGAGAACTCGTAACTTTTGCGAAGTCTGCATGACGACCATGCGAGTCAGAAAAACGCATTTTTCCTGGTCGAAAATTACTTCGGCCTCATTACCTGGCTTGGCTGACTCATGCACCCACTCTTCCGGGCAGTTTTCCACGAAGATCACGACGTTGGCGATGCCTTGGGACGTCGCGTCGAACACGAAGTCTTTATCCTCAACGGGCTTATCACCAGGAGCACACACGTTCGCGTCCTTGTCGACCGTCAACACGACAGGGGCCGGTGGATCTCCCTCCAACGTGAAGGATCCACGCAAAGTCGCAAATCCCGTCGGCGAAGGGGTCGAAGCCGTGGAGGCACTATCCGTAGGAACCCCCGCCTCACTCAACACCAGAACCCGTAGGAACCCCCATCTCAAAACCAGAACGAATCTTCGCGGCATCCGCCGAATTCGGCGCGGTTGCCGTCGGCAGAGTCACCGTATTGCTCTCTGTACACCCCATTACCGACGCGATCACCAGGATAACGCCGAACTGGAACCTACGTGCATTCATCATCTTCAAGTCCTAATTTCCATACCTACTTTTTGAAGATCGAGGGCTCCACTTTGATGTCACCCAGGGGGTTATCACCATCGTTCACCATGTGTTCGAACCGCCCCCTACTCCACTTCGTTTTCTTCCCATCGATGACGACGCTGGACACGTAACCGGCTGCCTCTTGCCATACCTGGAAGGTGTGTTCGCCGACGGGCAGATTCTTGATTTCAAACTTTCCATCCTTGTCGGTGACCGCCATGTACGGACTCTCGCGGATTACCACGCGGGCATTCATCCACGGGTGAATCGAGCAACTGACGAGCACAGGCAGTCGTTCTTCTTTCGGAAACTTCTGCTTAATTTCACCGTTTGCAGGCAGAATGGGATTGATCGGGATGTTTTTGAGGGCATCCACCTTCGTATTGTGCCCGACGCTGTCACTGTTTTTGACCCACAAAGTTTGAGTCGTACGCAGTGTGACCACGTGCGGTTTAAAGCGACAGTTCTTGTTATCCAGAACGACTTCGTCTGTGGCCTTCTTGGCATAATCCGGATGGGGCGTCGGTGCCTTCTTGCCACGAGCGACGTAGAGGTAAAGCACGACGTTGCGGATCCCGCTGTTATCTGGATTCACGACAAGGTCTTCGTTCAGCAGCTTGTGCTTGCCACAAACAGCCACGTCTTTGTTGACGGTGGCCGGCTGGGCTGCGGGAGCCTCGCCGTCATAGACGAACCGCCCAGACAGCGTGCCCCACTGAGCGTTTGCTTGAGCGGAAATGAGCGTGACCAACAAGCCGGTCAGAATAAGTTTATTACGAAACATTGAGTTTTCTCCTATAACTGTAAGCCGTCGGCTTAGCCATCAGTACCGGTATCTTCTCCAGGCACTTGAACGTCCGGTAACGTGGTGTCACTGTACGTTGCGGATGATGACTGAGCAGGATCTTGCGAACCGGAGCAACCGGTGATCCCGATGCAGGCGGGTAAACACAGCATTACAGTATAGGCAATCAGTGATTTTCTTGACATTCCTCAAATCCTCCTAGTTGGGCTGTAAGCGGCCGCCTCCTGTGCCGTCGGATCACTATTCACCGGCAGATCCGGTTGCCGGAACCGTATGGTTCGCAGCGGCTTCCGTCGTCTCCGCTGCTCCTTGTTCAGGAATATTAGCGGGTTTTACGAGTTCCGCAACGTTAGCACGGCTGTTAGAATAGCGAGAATAGTTCATCAGCAGGTCCACCACAGCATCAACCTGATCGATGCTAGTACCGTGGAAAAGCTGCTGGCTGACGCCGCCATAGTGCGGCAAATCAGCATTAAACTGAATATTGATCGGCATCGGGGTGTATGGCAAGATCTGCGTAGGCTTCGCAATCCAATGTCGTAAATAATTTGGACGCAGACGTCGATTCACCGTCGACAGATCTGGAGCCTTGGCCAACAGGGATCCACCCGGATCATAGTCTGCGACGATGTGACATTTCACACAGTAATCATTACTCGTGATGATGTTCATCGCCTGCTCCAAACGAGTATCTCCCGGAGGTCGTTCCGCTTCGGGGAGTTCCGCCACAATCGCCTCATATTCGGCGTTGTCACGATTCAATCGATTTTGCTCCGTCCATTCCGTGTACTCGTAGGGATAGACGGCGTTGTCGCGCGACGCAAAGTAGCTGACCAGGTCCGTCGCATCCTTGGGCGACATATTGAACTTGGGCATTCGCATGAAAGTTGCAGGTCGAATTGTGTAAGGTTCGAGCAAGAACTCGTGCAGCCAATCCGACTGGACCTTCTGTCCTTCACCATTCAGCGGCGGAGGCAACCAACCGTAAGCCTGTTTACCATCGGCCTGCGGATCGCTTTCTCGTGCTATTTCCACCACACGTGGCAGCAACCACTTCGTCAGATCGCCGCCCAACGCCTCACGATGGTTGGTGATCATCGAAGCAGGGATTTCCAACGGATTCAATCCAACCTGATACGCCTCGCCTTCCAGTAAGGTTGGCTCCCACAAATCGAACGAGTAGAGCAACGTCTGAGGATCGTATTCATAATCCTCTTCGATCGGATCACCCTCCTCATCGTAAATCACCTGCACACCATCTCGATCAATCGTGGGCATACCCACGAGATGTCCATGGAACAGGCTACGTTGCTTATCGACCTTGAGAGATTCTTCAACTTCCTCAGTTGTGAAATTCGATCTCATGAAGGGGAACGCTTCGTGCGGATTTCCGCCTTGCGGGCCAAAGTGCCCTTCGGCAAACTCAATCGACCATTGCTCAGGCTCCATGATGTGGCAGCCCTCGCAATTGAATTTCTCAAGCACTTTCGTACCCGAGATAATCGCCTCTCGTTCAGCACTTGGCTGATAGACAAATTCCGGTGAAGGCGGTTCGGAAACCAGGCCGATCACGAAGGTGATTACGGCCTCCCGTTCTTTGTAATTGAAGGGGAACATCGGCATTCGCAAACGATCGTTAAACGAATCCTTGTTACGAGCCTTGGCGTAGTCGTAGCTACGGGGCTCCTTCAGTTTCTGCCAGATAAATCCGGCACGATCGTGGTCATTGACTTTCTCGCTGTAGAATTCCGCATCGAATGCCAACTGACGCTGGTGCTCGGCGAGATCCTCACCTTCTTCCGGTTCATCGACTGTTTGAATGCCCTCGGGCTCATGGCTATGGTCACCGTGATCGTCACCGCCGTGTCCACCATGCCCGCCATGACCGTGAGCATGGTGCAAGTATTCGGCGATGTGTTCAAAGGCTAACTTCGACGGATCTTTGCGACCCCAATCTGCCAACGCCGCACCAATGGGCTTCGCATCTTCGAAGCCGGGAATATCGTGGCACGCATAGCAACCATACTTGGAAATCGTTCGGTAGCCGATGTATTCCAACTTCTTGTTCGTGTCGATTTCACCACTCAACAAGAGCTCTGCCCCCGTGATATTCTCCATCACGTGTTCTGGAATCTTATTGTTCTTGATGGTTTCCTTGACATCTCGAACCGCCATCTTGGCCTTGAGATGCTCGAACAATAAGCCGTCCAGATTCTTCAGACCCTCTTCGTCGAGCTTGAGACGATCAGCGGTTCCGGCTTCTGGAGCCCAATCGTTCTTGCTGTTCAACAAGAACATAGCAATGTCGCTGGCCGGATCGGTCTTTGTTCCATCCGGATGTTCAATCACATCCAGGTAAAGATCCGGCATCTTCGTACGCGGATGGTACAGATTCGGATTCTTCAACCACGTGTACATCCATCGTCCGGCGTCCGGGGTACCCGGCAGATCGAACTTGTTACCAATATTAGAAAGCTCGGGACCTTGTGACGCTGTCGCGTAGGGGAAATCGTCATGCTGGTGACATGCTAAGCAACCGCGAGTCTCAAAGAGAACCCGACCGCGACTCACCTGCTCTTCGGCAGTCGACTCAGTCATGCCCGACGGTGCCGACAAGAAGGTTTGCGGTTGGCTTTCATCCAGGAGATAAGTCACCAGACCGAGAATCTCGATCGGCTCGTATCGCTTGGAGAGTTCCTTTTCTAGGTCATCGAGATGCCGCCATTGACCGAAGAAGCGAGGCATCTTCGTCGACGGACGGAAACTGGTCGGATCTTTAATCCAGTCATAGAGCCATTCAGAGCTGACCTTTTCTGCGATGTGCCGCAAGCTTGGTCCTGTCTTTCGCAAGGTACCAGGTGTTTCAACATCTTCCAGAACCACAATCTGGTCGTGAGCGACAGAGGTGAGCACCGGCTCTTTCGAAAGGAAGTCGTTTTGCAGGAACGACAACAGCTCATGTCGTACGTGATTACGGGTGGGGTGATAAATCAACTGATCCACCCAGCTTTTTTGCTCGTTATCGAGTTCTTTAAAATTCGGATCGCTTTTGACCTGGGCAGCCGCCGCGAAGTAATTCGGTTCCAATCGCATGTCGGGACCAATTCGCTTGTCGGGGCCGTTGTACCCGTTGATCTCGTGACAGCCGTAGCAACCATAATCGAGAATCAGGTTGTAGCCCTTCATCAACTTCGGAGCCGGCGGTTCCTCAAAGCGATCCGTGAGTGCCAGTTCCACGACTTCGTGATGGCACTTCAAGCAGGAACTCTCCGAGAAGCGGTCAGGATACATGGGATAGATCCAGTGATGGTTGTTGAACCAACCATATTCACGCGACCACTGCTTCTGCTGCTCAGGACTATTCGGCGAGTGCGAGACCCACTTAAATTCGGTGGCACTCCCCTGCCCTTCGTGGCAGATCGAGCAACCGAATACGCTCAGTTTGTGCGGACTCAAAGAACCCACAAACAGATCCAGCCTCGGGTGAGAGCTGTAGGGATGCGGAAGCCCACGTTGCACACGAATCCGTGCCGTCTGTCCCCACTTTGCGTTGTCCAGCAGGTAACGCTTGGCTTGGTCGGAAGACAATACCTTATCTTGATTAACATAGGTGATGACGTCGCCAACCATCAAGCCATCCTGGCTTTCGCCCTGGCCGGAAACCAGTCGAGCGAAAGCGGCCAAACTGTTCGGATCGACACGACGAATCGTGACGTCACTCGCTGATATCAGACCTTCACTGGCAAGTTCGATCCCGTACACCGAAAGCAAGCTCGGCTCTTCGGATTTACCCTCTTCATCAACAACCGGCTGCGGCGCCGACTCAGGCAAAATCAATTCGAACACCACTTCGTACTGGTGTGGATAGAGCGGATCGATCGCGGACCCAGGTGCCGTCTTATCAATCGACTTATGGCAAGTTGTGCAACGATCGAAGCGGGTGACGGTACCAAAACTACCATTCGTAATACCCAGGTTTTCCGTCCACAAATTGTCGATCTTAAGAGGCGAGTTAAAGGCATCAAGCACCGGCAATTCAAGCCACTTCTTTCCCAAGAAGGGCACGGACGAAGTAAAGTAGGTTGCCTCTCTCTCGTCAAGCGACGAGGCCAACCGATTGAATTCAGCATCCTTCGCGACAATATCTTGATTCAGTTTGGTAATCGTTTTATTGATTGCACTCAGGGTATTCTGAAGCTGAACGCGTCTTGCCTTCGCAGCTTCATACTTCAGGTTCAAAGCATCTCGAGCCTCTCGCTCGGCGATAACCTGTTTGTCTAATTCCTGCATCCGATCCTGGAGACCATCACGAACAGCGAGGTCATACTGAGCCCGTCGCTCATCGTAATCGGCGGATTGAAACTTCCGCTGTGAGAGAAGATCATCCTCATTGAATTCGGCTCGTTTGACAGCAACATCCATGACACGGATCAGTTCAGCGCGATGCTCACGACGCACATCCGGAGGGAGATCGGTCTTGGCTGCGGTCTGATAGAGTTCATTCAGGTGTTTCTTCTCGCCCTCGTCTTCGATACCGGTTAGGAACGCATTGAAGAGTGCTTCAGGAGGTACCTCTGCCTCAGCGGCCAACACCTTTGTTTCCAGATCGGTCTTTTCAGCCTGACTGATGCGAGCCTTTTCATCGGCCATTCGCCATTCCGTCATCCGAACATCAACGGATCGCATCTTGCGTTGATAGTCCTTCCACTCGCGCGAATGATCCGCGGCGAACATCCAGACCGTTGCGATCAGCATGAGCAAACCGGTACAACCAAACACGACGTGCATCAGCTTTTGATCACGCCAAGTCTTTTCGGTTGCGGGCATATTCCAAACTCCAATTCAATCTGTGTACAAAAGCTGCACAGCCGAACTTAAAGATTCAAGAAATACTCAGGCACGTTAATGATGTACTGTAAGTTCAACGTCCAGCGAAGCACCATCTTGAGTGGTAACAGAGCCATGAACAAAAGTAAGTTGGCCATCACCATATATCGAACAAAACCCATTTTGACGAAGAACGACTTGAAGACCGTCACCGCCATCAAGGGTGGAAGCACAATGAAGTAGGCCAAAGTCAACAGAATCCCGGGGAACTCGCGATAGGTAATAAAACCAATCTGCGTCAGCATATCGGAACCCTCGGGAGCCGATGGCAAAGCCACGCCCAATCCCTTGACCCAAAAATATTGAGACAGGCTGATACTATTGAGGGCCTCAACTTTGTGCGGATCCCAGATCTCATAGGGACCAAAAAAGTTCCAGTTCGGTCCGCGCAGGAACGTTCCGAGAATAATAAGCGTGATCCACAACTCGAGAAAACCAAGCTGGAAGGTAATGTAAGCAAACTTCCGCTGATTGATGGTGTAATAGCCGTTGCCTTCCTTGTTGTAATCGAGGAACGGAATCGCCATCAGGCCAACGACGACCAGGGAGGGCAGAACCACACCCGCCATCCACGGATCGAAGTAGACGAGCATCTCCTGCAGTCCAAGAAAGTACCAAGGTGCCTTAGAGGGGTTCGGCGTTTTTACGCTACTGGCCGGTTCTTCCAATGGCGCGGTCAAACCGATCGCCCACAGAATCAGAATGGCGGTTAAGGCCACCATGCAGATCATTTCGGTGTAAACCAGATCAGGCCAGACCAACACCTTCTCATTATCCAAAGCTTCCAAGGGTTCGAGCCCTTGCTCATGGCGATCGTCATTCTGGACCGCCCGATAGCCAGCTAACCAGGTAAAGAAGCCGAGCAGGAAGACCATGGCCACAATCGGAACATTGTCCGGCTTGGTGACAATCGCGGCAAATTCCATGTCGATAATCGACATGCCGGTCACCATCAACGAGAGGTTGAGCCCGATCCAGGCAACCACGGGTTTGACGAAAAACCGCCGGCCAAAATAGAGCACCACTAACAACAAGGTGGTTCCCAGGGTATAGGCAACGGCATTTGCAAGCTGCAAATCGATGAAGTCCTTAATGACCGACGGCACGCCGATCCACTTCATCGTTTCGGGGCTTCCGTTCACTCCGGCGTAGCCGAAGGGAGACATAATCAGAAACAGAACTGCAAAGCCCATCCAAAGGCCCGCGAGATTATTCTTTTTGAGACGCTGCCAGCAATAATAGGCAGCGATCGCATTCATGATTGAAAGCAGAAGAAAGTAAGTCCCCAAGAATCCAGAGACACCTTCCAGGAATTGATCTTCATTTCCGTGCATGACTAACCGTTTCCAACTACCGACTCACAGCAAATGCCTAGAACGATCGTTACCTGCCTTCCTTACAGAGGCCCACTAATGCCGCCGTCTTTGCGGACACGCCAGAAGTGAATCGCGAGCAGCAAGGCAACCGCCAAGGGAATGGCAATGCAGTGCAAAATATAGAAGCGATTCAACGTTTCTTCGCCCACGAAGCGAGCACCCAGCAGACCATAACGAGCATCAGACCCCATCGTGATCATGTCGATCCCGCCCACCGTCAAAAGCTGAGCACCGGGACCTTCGGACCCGAGGAACGGAGTCGCTCGAGCCATATTCGAACCGACCGTGATCGCCCAAATTGCTAACTGATCCCAGGGCAACAAATACCCGGTAAACGAAAGCAAGAGGGTTAACAACAATAAGACAACCCCCACCACCCAGTTAAACTCACGTGGAGGCTTGTAGCTACCCGTCAAGAACACCCGGTACATATGCAGCCAAACGGCAATGACCATGGCATGGGCCCCCCATCGGTGAATCTCTCTCAAGATCCCCAGAGAGGTCACATCTCTCAGAGCGAGAATATCACTGTAAGCCCACTCAAGCGTCGGCCGATAGTAGAACATCAACAAGACACCGGTGACCGCCTCCACAAGAAACAAGAAGAACGTCACCCCACCCATACACCAGGTGTAACTCAAGGCGATGCCCTGCTTCTTAATCGACACCGGATGAAGATGTAAGAAGAAGTTGGTCAGCATTACGACGATACGATTTCGTCGATCCACTGGCATGGGATGTCGAAAGATACTTTTCCAGATTTGTGAATTCCGGATCACTTCACCCAGTGAAGACATAGTTCTGCTTTGCTTCTTGTGTGGTGTAGAAACTAGTTATTGCCGTGGAAGAAAACGTTCGAGTCGCTAGACGGGAACGAAAGAAGCCGGATCCTTCCATTGCCCCATCTCTTCTTGGAATGTCTTGCTCTTGTCGACCTCGAGCTGGCCATCATCGGCAACTCGAATAGCAAATCGTTCCAAANGCCTGGGCGCCGGCCCTTCAAAGTTAATCCCGTCCTTGTAAAAACCACTTCCGTGACAAGGACACTTAAACTTCTGCTCGGCTTCAAGCCAGTTTGGCGTGCACCCAAGGTGAGTACAAACCGTCTTCAAGGCGACGATTTGGGGCTGTCCCTGATACTCTGTATTGATCAACCAAACACCGAACTGAGCCTTGAACTTGGCGTCCACCGTGCCCGGAGCAAAGTCGACAGGGAAGCCGACCCTAAATCGACTCGGCGGCTCAATTAAAATGTTCGGGAACATGAATCGCGCCAGCCCAAGCAACCACAACAGGTTGGTCAAGGCAAGCGTGGTGAATCCAACGGCCAGGAAGGAACCCAGGAAGACGGCAAAAAACGATCGACGGCTGTCCTTGTCCTCGGCCTTGGCTGGCTTCGGCTTCGCATAAGCAGGCTTGGCAGGCATGGGAGGTGCNCCCGACGCTACCTTCCTCTNGGGAGCCAGCCCTTTTGCGGCGGCTTCCGCCTTCGACATCGGACCTGGTTTCACCGACTTGCGAGCTGCGGCGAGAATACTGGAAGTTTCCATTGGCCCCGCAGGCTCTTTTGCAGCAGGCTTCGCTGCAGCGGGCTTCTTNGGACTGGCCTTCGCCTTCGGAGCGGCCTTCGGCTTTTCGGCGGCTGCCGACTCACCTGAATCACCACCTCGAGCTGCCGCCAGAATATCAGCTACACTCATCTCACCTGGCTTGGCAGCAGGTTTCGCAGCAGCGGGCTTGGCCGCAGGCTCGTCCGCCGGGGCCGCTTCTTCAGCTGCTTCTCCACTACCATCAGCACCCCGCGCCGCCGCTAGCATATCGGCTACGCTCATTTCACCTGGATTGGCAGCAGGTTTCGCAGCCGGCGATTCTGCTTTCGGAGCCGGCTTCGATTCGGCTGCAGAAGATTCAGCCGCGGAATCAGCAGCACCTGCATCATTACCAGAAGATCGGCATGCGTTGAGGATGTCCTCAACGGACATTTTTTTCTTGTCTGACATCAATGAACCTGAATTTGAGGGCACTTCAATTCGGTTTTCAATTCGTCGTATCAAGCTACTATGCANATGNGAACCTAGACTCGCAAAGATCTGCGAGTGGTTTCAGATAAGCTTTNTATATAGTGATATAAGCTTTTTATATAGGCGGTTCCTTGGGCTTTTCTGCAAGAAATCTCAAAAACTCANCCGACGTTCTAGCCGAAGCGCTACTACNGTCAACCCTTTTCTGGGCGGAAAATAACNCCTCTTAGCCCCGCAAACAGGCACCTCTCACGACGCCGCCAATCACCGCACCGAACACCACAACGAGGCAAATGAAAACCACCCAAAAGAACTGATTGCGGCGAAGCAGAGGCGCCTGCTGAGCTANTTCAAACTTAAGAAGCAAGCAGCGGCACCTTGACGATTCCCGTCAAGCTAAGTGTANAATCCGGGAGCACAGGTAGGTGCAGGAACTGGACCATCTTCTGGGGAGTCAGTCGGATGAACGTTTTGGTGGTTGGTAATGGTGGTCGAGAGCATGCATTGGCCTGGAAATTGTCGCAGAGCTCGCGTTGCGACCGCGTTTTTGTCGCTCCCGGTAACGCGGGTACCGCGATTGACGCAGAAAATATCGACATTCCCACCGACGACATCCCCCGTCTGATCGAATTCGCCAAGCAAAATCAGGTGGGCCTGACGGTGATTGGCCCCGAGGCACCATTGGCCCTGGGCATCGTCGATGCCTTCCAGGAAGCTNGCCAGCGTGTCTTTGGCCCAGCCAAGAACGCCGCCGAACTCGAAGCGAGTAAGGTATTTTGCAAAAATTTACTCCGCCAGGCGGACGTTCCGACGGCCGATTACCAGGTTTTTCGTGACGCCGAGACGGCTGAGCGGTTTATCGTCGATCGTTACCGAGACGCAACCGAGGTTCCTGTGGTTATCAAGGCGGACGGGCTGGCAGCCGGCAAGGGTGTCATCGTTTGCTCGACACAGGAAGAAGCGATTGAAGCGATCCAACGCATAGGCAGCGACCGTGAATTTGGCGATGCCGGCAATCAGATCGTCGTTGAGGAACGATTGGACGGGGACGAGGCGAGCGTCATCGCGATTACCGACGGCCGCACGATTCTGACCTTATCCCCTGCACAGGACCATAAACCGGCATTGGATGGCGACACCGGGCCAAACACAGGTGGCATGGGGGCTTACTGTCCCACCGGACTGGTGGACGACAGCATGCTCGCCATGATTGAAGAGCAGGTTTTAGTACCAACGGTGCATGCGCTGAAGAGACAGCGGCGGCCATTCCAAGGCGTGCTTTACGCGGGGTTGATGGTCACTAACCAAGGCCCAAAAGTCCTTGAATACAACGCTCGATTTGGCGATCCGGAGTGCCAACCGCTGCTCATGCGATTACAAACGGACCTGCTGGATATCCTGGAAGCGGCAGTGGACGGTGAGCTTGACCGACTGGAACCACTTCGTTGGGATCCGCGACCGGCGGTTTGCGTCGTCATGGCCAGCGAAGGCTACCCAGGCTCCTACGAACGAGGGCGGACGATTCGAGGACTCGCCGAAGCCGATGCGCTGGACGACGTGAAGGTTTTCCATGCGGGAACAGCCACCCTGAATGGCGAGGTGGTTACCGATGGTGGCCGAGTCCTAGGAGTGACGGCACTTGGGAATTCGATTTCGGCTGCCAAACTCCAGGCGTACAAGGGTGTCAAATGCATTCGCTGGGAGGGAGCGTGGTGTCGCAAGGACATTTCCGACAAGGCGCGAGGCTACGAAGCCACGCTGTAAGGAAATCGCCAAGTGGTGCGTTCGGAAATCAACCGAGATCCTCGCCGTAACCGGGCGGAAATGGATTCCAGGTTTCCTGGTCATCCTCCCGTTTCTTCTCGGATTTTTTCTCATTTGCATCGTGACCCGCATCACCGCCNAATGGCGGGGGAGCGGCCTTGGGAGTGTCAAACTCGCGCAACCAGGCTTCGGTCTCATTGGAGTCAGGTCTTTGCTGCCGAGGATCGAATTTCGGTTCTTGCCTTAAGCCTTCTTTCCGCGAGTCTGATTCTCGCAATTCCTCAAGCCATTTCTCACTATCGATAAAAGCAGCGTTGCGTCGTGACGCAGCCACCTGCACTCGACGATCGCTCGAGACCACAAGCAGTTGATCGGGATGCGGCTCCTTTTGAATCAAGGCTTCCAAGAGATCATCTGCCTCCGCCTCCTGTTGAGCGAAGCGGACAGAAATACCTCGATGCTGATACTCACTCGCACGCCCCGACGGAGCCTGCTTTGCATCGAAGACAACGACGATCTCAATCTCTGAGGCGTCAAGACGATCGGCCACCAAATCCAGCAGCGATCTACGTGCTTGCTCTAGAAAGTCATCACTTCGACGCCCGCGGGGCAGGCCGATCGTGAACAGCAGGTTATAGCCGTCGATCAGAATCCCCATAACCACTCTGTTCCGCTGTAAACTGTGAATTCCACCTTGTCCATGGCAGCCCACCAGGCCGTCCCCAGCATAGCGGAGATGGGAAGCAGAGATGAAGCCGAATTGTGCAGCCGGGGCGGATTGTGAGCCCGAGGGGTGCAGTCCAGGCCGGGGGCCTAAGCAAGCAGAAAGTGAACGCTTCGATGCAGATTTTTGACGCAGCAGTTGTCGGCACCGGCGGCATAGGCAGTGCTGCCCTCTTCCATTTGGCGAAGCGAGGGCTCAATGTGATCGGCATTGATCAATTCCCAGCCGCTCACTCATTGGGAAGTTCGCATGGTCAAACGCGAATCATCCGCCAGGCCTACTTCGAGCACCCCAGCTACGTTCCTCTACTCCGACGGGCCTATGAACTCTGGGCCGAACTAGAAACACAAACTCAACAGCAACTCTTCGCACAAACGGGCATCCTGGAAGTCGGGCCGCCGGACGGTATTTTAATTCAAGGCATTGAGGCAAGTGCCGAACAGCACGATCTACCGATCGAAAAGCTGACCGCGAAACAGGTGCAAGAGCGATACCCCATGTTCCAGGTTCCCTCGGGCAACCGAGCGATATTTGAGCCAACTGCGGGAATGCTGTTCGTCGAAAAATGCGTAGCTGCGCACCTGCAAGTGGCTGAACAGGCCAGGGCTGAGATCCGATCTAACCAAGAAGTCATCGCGATCGAAGTGAACGAGAATCCGATTCGAATCCGTACGCGGACGGACGAAATCCTTACTCATCGTTGCGTTGTCTGCAGCGGCGCCTGGGCACAACAGCTTTTGCCGCTACCCGATACGATTCGGGTTGTCCGGAAACACTTGCATTGGTTTGCAAGCGACGAGCCTGACTGGCAAGCCAAGAACAACTGCCCCACCTTCCTTTACGAGCTTCCTGAGGGTCATTTTTACGGCTTTCCAGCGACCAACGAACTCGGTGTCAAAGTCGCGGAGCATACGGGTGGCGAAATTGTTGGCGACCCAAGTCGCTTGTCCAAAACGCCCGACAGCACGGACAACGAACGCGTCGAAACGTTTACGCGGCAGCACCTCCACGGCGTGACATTACAGCGAACTCATCACGACGTCTGTATGTACACGCTTTCCGAAGACACCCATTTCATTGTGGACCAACATCCAGACAATCCTCAAATCGCCTTTGCAGCGGGCATGTCCGGTCACGGCTTCAAGTTTGCGACGGTGCTTGGAGAGGCACTCAGCCAATTAGTGCTCGACGGCAAAACTCAATGGTCCATCGACTTCTTGAAGATGAGTCGTTTGAACGCCTAGCCCACAAACGCCTCGCCGACAAACGGCTGCCCCACAGTCGCGACGTCACCGAATACGTGTCACGGTTCGTTCAGGAATTCGGCCAGGCCGGCCAAGTTATCCGTGTTGATGAGATCCACGTCAGCTTCATGTAAGACCCGCCAAACGGACTCGACATCTGGGGTCGCCCAAAAACGAAGGCGTTCGCCTCGAGCATGACACTTGGCGACAATTTCATCCAGTTTCTGCCGTTCCGCTGCCGATATTTCACCTCGACCGCGCCACTTAAAGTGCGAAGTCCAACGGTCACTGATGAGTGGAACAAGAGTCGGATTCGCTGGCGATTCCAGGTCGGAAAGCCGTCCATCGACAAACACATCGCGCGTAGCTTGCTCGGCGATTAAGTCGGTGGGACGACTGCCGCTGATAATGATCTGGACCGCCCCAGGTACAACCTTGCCATCCTCCACTCGTGTCAGCATCGAACGATAGGGGATCAATTCCCGGCTGAGGGCTTCGTAGGTTTCCGCTCCCGACGACTTGAAGTCNATCAACAGAGTGAAGGGAGGACCATCGGGATAAACACGGCCGCCATTTTTCTTCACTCGAGTCGCCAGCGGCTTGAGGTACAACGAATCAAGCGTCTTTTTGCGATTGAGTTCAAATCGGGTGTGAGCAACGAGCAGCTTGCCATCGATCAAAAAGACATCCGCCTCGACGCTGCAAAACCCTTGATNCAAAGCATCCAATAAGGGCCGATCATGGTAATAGTCATTATGAGCGTGTGCTGTTTCCAAAGGCGGAGCCGCAGTTCCTGCAGAAATCAAGATCGAACCGAGAACTCCCCAGGCACACCCTACCGACTTCCACAAATCGCATCTCAACATGGCTGATGATTCCTTTTTTTGATCCGACCACTCCAAAAAAAACCCGCGCTGATCCCAGCGCGGGTTTGATCGTGCACTGTACGGTTGGAGCCTAGGTTAGATCCTTCGCCTGACTCCCGCCAATCCAATGAGACTACAAATAATGAGTAAGAGGCTAGACGGTTCGGGAATATCCTGAACAAATGTCTGGTCAAGAAACGACATCGTCACAGCACCCTCGTCACCCATGGCGTGCAAAATGATGTCTTTCTGTACGGGGAGCCTCTTATATCCGGAAAGCACCACGGAGTCCGCCAGTTTGTCGTCGCCGCCACCGAAGTCAAAAACGACCAATTTCTCGTCACCAATCAGTGGCACGAAGGTCTCTGTGACGGACGCGAGGCCGGGCCCGTTGAAAACCGCCGGGTTGGCTGACATGTTCACGCCAATGATTTCGAAATCAACGGTGTCTGGAACACTCACGTCGAAGGTAATCAGGGCATCCGACGCGTTCCCACCGGCAACATCGATAAACGAACCCTGGAATCGAATCCCAAAGTTTCCTTCATCATCGATAATGTTGACGACGTTAATCGCATCAGGACCGGGCATCTCCCCGTTCTTAACATAGGCGAAGTTGTCGAAGATCTTGTCTCCGGACACAAATTCTCCGCCATCCAATAAGTCTGAAAGTGGCACAGTGGCCGCCAGGGTCGAACTTGCTGTCCCTGTCACCAGCGCCACGGCGAGACAAACTCGCAACAAACGCTTTGTCATAATCACAGCTCCCAAATCAATGCACTCAATGCACGAGCATTTTTCGTTGTTGTTTGTCAGGCTGACGATCCGCGGAATCACAGGCGCAAAATCATCACGAGGTGGGCTCAAGGCGATCGACAGCAAGACGCAAAGCTTTTACCGAGAATTGCCTGAATCGAGAGAAGCGACTGAGAGACGAGTTCAATGACCGCGCGCATCAACGACGCCGCAAGTTCATCGCGGAAAATCAGAGGAATCGGTCAGAACAACCTGGGAAATCGAGGGTTCAGAGCGACTGCACATGCTGTTTTCTGTTGTCGCGTCACCAGTCATGGCTTCGTGCGAAACAAGGCAGTGATGTGCAGTAGACCCTCCGGAAGGAGAAAAGTAAGTAAATTTAAAGGGCACTTCCGTCCCTGTTGGCACATTAAAATCCAAAACCACAGCAAATGCAAGCAGGATATTAGCATTTTAAGGAAAAAGTCTGATCGAGGGATAATACGGCCAAATTTCCATTGACAGCATCGTCGCCAACCAGTGGAGCGAACGCCACCCTGGAATAGCTCAAGTGGCGATCCCGAGTGGCTCAACGACGAGACGGAACTCGCCCTTTCGGGCTATTCACAAGAGGCATCATGAGGCATGTTTGCGGGCAGGCGGTTGGCCCATCATCGAGCTTTATTTTCCGCTGAAAAGAGCTTGGCGAGGGCGGTTGGTCTCCACCTTTTCAAACTGCTAGGGTTTCGTTACACTTCACAGCTTCCATCAAGGCCTAAGTTGTGTTTTAGGAACGGGTTGACCAACGAAAGGCCAGCGTAGCTTCAATCGGCAGAGCACCGCATTCGTAATGCGGGGGTTGCGGGTTCGACTCCCGCCGCTGGCTCTCATGTTGGCATTTTTCGTTCCCGAGTAATTTGTTTCCGAGTTAACTGGCGACAGGATCCTAAATAATGTCTCAAGTTTTGGATTTCGATGTACGTGACGTGGTCCTCTCGGACGGGTCTTTTGGCCCCTTAGAAATCAGGCAAATCATCGACTCACTAAGCCAAGACGCGGCCAAACTGCCAATCTTTCGAGATGCGGTCGCTGACTTGGAATCCCGAGATGTCCATACGCCCGCTTCGGCGGTTCGTCTTGGTGTTTGCCAATACCTACTTGGAAATTACCGAGCGGCACAGGAAACGCTGTCTAAAGCAGACGGCGGAGCTCTGGCCCACTTTTATCAGGGAGAAGCTCAACTCCACCTCCAGCAATACGACGGCGCGATTTCGAGCTACGAATCGGCCAAGGTAGCTGGCTATGATCCTGGCGTTTGCGAACTAGGAATTGCTGACGCTCTTCGCTCATCCGGTCGAAGTGAAGAGGCGCTTCGTCGGCTTGACAACTTGTCAGGGGCAGTCGAGCAGACCGCGGGTTATCTCTATCAGCGTGGTGCTACGGTTGCATCGATGGGTGGCAACCCCGAGGAAGTCTGCGCTTTGTATGAGCGAGCCGTTTCAACGGACGACGATCATGCGGGTGCCTTATTCGGTTTAGCCTTGGAAAACGACCGTCGCGGCAATGACCAGGTGGCCATCGGACTCTACCAGCGGGCAACGGCTCGATTCCCAAGTCACATTGGCTCGCTCCTGAACCTTGGCATCCTCTACGAAGACCGTGAGGAATACGACCGAGCTCAAAAGTGTTATTCGCGAATCCTTGATTCGTTTCCGGCTCACGACCGAGCGAAACTGTTTCTCCAGGACGCTCAGGCTTCGAGCGACATGTACTACGACGAAGAAGCCCAGAAAAAACGAGACCGGCTCTCTCAAATCCTGGGAATCCCGGTTGCCGATTTCGAACTTTCGGTACGAAGCCGCAACTGTCTGCAAAAGATGGGAATTGCAACTCTGGGCGACCTGACTCGCTGCTCCGAACAGGAATTACTTTCCAGTAAGAACTTCGGGGAAACGTCGCTGATTGAAATCCGGGACATGCTTCGCTCGAAAGGGCTTGAACTCGGACAATTCTCGCACGAGAAATCGGAACCGGAACCGGCGATCGACTACCAGAACATGTCGGCCGACGAGCAAGCATTGCTCGAACGGCCTATTTCCGACCTCAACCTGTCGGTACGAGCTCGCAAATGCATGGTTCGGTTAGGCATCAGTGGCATTGGGGAACTTATCCGACGCACGGGCGATGACCTGCTCGAATGCAAGAACTTCGGCGTTACGAGCCTCAACGAAGTTCGCGAAAAACTCACTCAACACGGGTTGAAGCTGAGGGGTGACTGAGCATCTGCCCACGAGCGGATTTAGCTTTCAACGACTGCATCAGTCGACGGAATGCGCCGCGAGACGAAGCCTCTTGAGCACGCCACACGGCGATGTTGCACTGCCAGCATTCATGCCGGTGGGAACTGCCGGCACGGTAAAAGGAGTCGAACTTTCTCAGCTCGAGAATACGGGAGCTGAGATGGTGCTGTGCAACACCTATCATCTCGCCTTACGCCCCGGTTCTGAACGGGTGCAATCCCTCGGCGGACTCCATGAGTTCATGGGATGGCAGGGACCGATCCTGACAGACAGTGGTGGCTTCCAGGTTTTCAGCCTGGCCGAGCGGACCAAAGTTGATGAGGAAGCGGCTCGCTTTCGCTCCCACATCGACGGCAGTCTGATCGAGCTGAGTCCGGAACGAGCGATGCAGATCCAGCGCGAACTGGACAGTGACATCGCGATGGTATTGGACCATGTTGTCGCGCTCCCGAACTCCGAATCGGTGATTGAAGAGGCGTGCGAGCGAAGCATCCGTTGGGCACGGCGGTGTCGCGAAACCTCCTTCGACCAGCAGGCTCAATTTGGAATCGTCCAGGGCGGACTGAACGAGCGACTGCGAATTCACTGCAGCGAAAAGCTGGTGGAGCTTGATTTCGACGGCTATGCCGTCGGTGGGCTAAGTGTAGGAGAGCCTCCAGCAGAGATGTACCAGGTGTTGGATTACACCTGCCCAGCGCTTCCGGAAAATCGCCCTCGATACCTGATGGGAGTCGGCCGCCCCGCAGACCTTATCGAAGCCGTCCGGCGCGGAATTGACATGTTTGACTGCGTGATGCCGACTCGCAACGGGCGAAACGCCCTTGCCTTCACCGACCAGGGTACACTGCGACTCCGGAACGAAATCCATCGAAACGACGATCGCCCAATCGACTCAACGTGCCCCTGCGCTGCTTGCCAACGCAGTCGGGGCTACATTCGCCATCTTTTCACGGCAAAGGAAATGCTGGGCCCGATCCTGTTGTCGATTCACAATCTGACCTATTACCAACGTCTCCTGGCCGAGGCGCGAACCGCGATTGAACGCGACNAATACAACCAATTCTTCCAGGAANAAATGAATGGCTGGGCAGCTCAGCCCGATCCAGGCGAGAAAGCCACCCAACAGGATTGATCGCGGGGGCTGACGAGAGCCCCAACGAACCTAATCCCCCCTCATCTTCGTAGAACCCTCAAGCAATTCGGCCTGAGCGATCACAAGAAGCGGGAACGAGCGAATCCCCAAGAGCCCCCAAAAGCACAGCGACTTGCCGAAGTTGACAGCTGGCAATTGAGTATTGCCGCTAATGCCGTCAAGGTTTACCATAGACCGCCCTAAAGGAGTATGTCGGCGGCCCGACTCTCAGTCAGTCGGGCTGTTTCTGTATGCGAGAACGCACTACGACGCCGAAGGGCGAGAGTCTTTCGGCATGACATGAGCTTTCGCAAAACCGTAACCAGCAGCGACATTCAATAACCAACGTGCCCAATAGTTTGGCGAACTACATTCGTCCCACGGTTTCATCCAAACATGTTTGACCAAAACCTCGTCTTCGTGCTGTTTTCACAAGCGGATGCAGCTGCCGAACCTGTACAAGAAGCTTCGCCGTTGTTCACTTTCTTGCCATTCATCATGATTGGCGTGCTGTTTTACCTGATGATTGTGCGTCCTCAGGGCAAGAAACAGAAGGAGACGAGAGCGATGCTCAGCAATCTTCAGAAAAATGATCGAGTGATCACGGTGGGAGGAATCTACGGCACGGTTGTCAACGCGCCGAAAGATTCGGACGACGTAACACTCAAGGTGGACGACAGTAATAATACACGGATACGCGTCCAGCGTAATTCGATTAGTGGCGTAATCTCTGCTGAAGCCGGCGCGGAAAACAAAGAGTAAGCGAATACGGCTCAGTAGATTCGAACTTTTGATTTTTAGGAAGAAAAAAAATGACGTATATCGTCGTTGCAACGTTGTTTGCCATTATCGCCATTTCATTTTTTGCCGGACACTATGTCCGATCGAAGATGCGAATGCCTGAGACCGGCTGGAAAGTCACCTTGATGCTGCTGGCCATTGGGATTGCGGGAGTCATCCTGAATACCAGTTGGCCTCCGAAACAGGGAATTGACCTCAAGGGCGGCATCATTCTGATCTACCAGGTCGATCAGGAATTAACTCGTCAAAACGCGGCGAACCAGATGGACGAGGAAGACGCTGCGGACCGGGAGGACCTGGAGACGGCATCCGTCGAAATGGGCGCCCTGATCCAGGCGTTGAGTCGACGTATCAATCCGAGCGGTGTTTCGGAAATCGTCATTCGAAAATATGGCGACGACCAGGTCGAAATTATCATTCCGGACGTGTCTCAAACAGAGGCTGANCAGGTCAAAAAGCTGATCACGACGGGTGGTTTCTTGAAATTCATGATCGTGGCCAACAATCGCGATCACGACCAGATTTGGACTCTCGCAGACGCACCGAATCAAGTCGGACAATATCAGGTTCGCGATGATGACGGCAATGTTGTGGGCCAATGGGTCAAGCTCGACATCGACCCCGAGGCCACGGAAACGGCTGGCCAAAACGTCTATCGTGTTGACCCGCCAAACGCCAAGTCGCGAGTTGTGCGAGGCCACAAAGAAGTCCTGATGGTGGTGGATTCCAGGTTCGACTTGCAGGGAACGGATCTCAAGCGAGTTCGTGCTGGATTCAAAGACATCACTCCGTGCGTCTTCTTCGACATGACGGCCAACGGCGCGAAGTTGCTGGGCGGATTAACCGGAACGAACCTGCCGGACGAATCGACCAATCATTTCTCGTTGCTCGGCATCGTGATGGATGGAGTCCTTCTTTCCGCACCACGAATCAATGATCGAATCACCACGAACGGAATCATCGAAGGTTCGTTCACGAAGGAAGAAGTCGATTTCCTCGTAAACGTTTTGCAAGCGGGTAATCTTCCGGCTGTCTTGCAGTCGGAACCGCTTAGCCAAAATGAAATCAGCCCATTGCTGGGTGAAGACACCATCAAACAGGGCCAGCGAGCCATTGCGATTTCACTCGTCACTGTCTTAGTCTTTATGATTGTCTACTATCATTTTGCAGGCATCATTTCGTGCATCGCAGTCCTCCTGAACCTGGCCTTTGTTTTGGCCTTAATGATTTTCGTGGGTGCCGCATTTTCGCTCCCAGGAATGGCGGGTTTAGTTCTGACCGTCGGTATGTCGGTCGATGCCAACGTCCTCATCTTTGAGCGTATTCGTGAGGAGCTGCGTAACGGGGCAACGCTGCGAATGTCGATTCGCAACGGTTTCGGTCGTGCGACGCGGACGATCGTCGACGCCAACGTGACCACGCTGATTACGGCAATTGTGCTTTATGCAATCGGAAACGAACAACTTCGCGCGTTCGCCGTCACGCTCATCTTCGGTATTTTGATGTGCTTATTCACGGCGATCTTCTGCTCGCGAATCATTTTCGATATTGCTGAGCGACGTCGCTGGATCAAGAGACTGACCATGTTGCAGATGTTCGCAACCCCCAACTGGGACCTGATGGGCAAACGACGGCTTGCCGCTGTTGCTTCTATCTTGGTCATCATGGTTGGCTTGGGCGCGGTTTATGCCCGCGGCAACACCCTCTTCGACATTGATTTCCGAGGAGGTACTTCGATTCAAGTCCTGCTCTCGGAGCCCAAACCAATCGGAGAGGTTCGAGATATTGCCGAGAAGCTACGCACAGACAACACCGTCGAAAATGTGTCCGTGACGGCAGTCCTCTTCGAAGATGAGGATAAGTATCCCGACGGGAGCATCTACCGTATCGACACCTCTCTGCCTGGTAGCAACGCTCAGCAAGAGGGCGCGATTGAAACGGTCCAAGCCGCCATCACTGAGGTTTTCTCCGATGGCGATGGGTCGTTCTTGAAAATGCAACAATTCAGCTTCACCACGCCCGAAAAACCCGCTTCGGATTCACCCGAGCTTCCTTCGGTCGATGACGAGTCCGGAGNTGCTTCGGAAGAAACAAGCGAAGGCGAAGACAATGCTGCTGCCGACGAGGCCGCGGAATTGGCCGGTGTCGAAAGCTTGAATTCGCGATCGACATTGACATTCAAGGACATGGTCAATGCAGAAACGATTGACGCATTGATCAACGAAACGGCTGAAGAGTTAGGAGCAACCGTTCCCGGAATAGTCCCTAGCAACAAGGACTGGGATGGGAAAAGTAGTATGGGCTACGAGGTTTGGCAGCTCGACATGTCTTGTGATCCGGAACAAGCCAATCAGATTCTCACAAAGCTCCAAGAGAATCTCAACAATACCCCCGTATGGCTGGCTTCCAACCACATTGGCAGCTCCGTCGCAGGTGACAAGACACGCATGGCCATTGCGGCAGTGATCGCGAGTTTGCTCGGTATCATTGGTTACATCTGGATTCGCTTCCAGCGTGTCGTCTTTGGCTTAGCTGCGGTTGTGGCGTTAATCCATGACGTTCTGATCACCTTAGGCGTTATCGGGCTGTCTGCCTGGCTCGCCAATTCTCTCGGTTTCTTGATGATTGACGAATTCAAGATCAGCCTGCCGGTGGTCGCTGCATTCCTCACGATCATCGGTTATTCGCTCAATGATACGATCGTCGTATTCGACCGCATCCGTGAGGTGCGAGGAAAGAGCCAAAACGTGACTCCCGAGATGATCAACAAGAGTATCAACCAGACGTTGAGTCGAACCGTGTTGACTTCGTTAACCACCATGCTCGCCGTGTTGATTCTGTATGTGCTTGGCGGCCAAGGAATCCACGCCTTTGCCTTCGCTCTGATTGTGGGCGTGCTGGTGGGTACCTACAGTTCGATTTTCGTTGCATCCCCAATGCTGTTGTGGATGAGCGGTTCCAAGCAACCGAAGAACGTTCGGGAAAAGGTTGCCGCTTAATTTTCAAATAGCGGTAGAGTTTCACTAATTCGCACCACCGACTCCATTTCGAGTCGGTGGTTTTTTTTTGCGCACCTTTCATGAACTTCTCTTGAGCTTCAAGNCGATGCTGATCCTGGCAAGCTATGGATAGCCAATCGCATTTACTTCAAGGAGGACCGTCCACAAACTTTGCCGAAAGCAACTTCATGTCCAATGTGCTTAGATCTCCTATTACCTTGTTGTCTTTACTTGGCTTAGGCTTCTGGTTTCTCAGCTCCTTCGAAATCCGAAGCAACCCATCAGAAACTCAACCCAAGTCCAGCATCGTCCTTCGAATCGACTCCGATCAACTGATGGTCAAACCCGCCGACGTCGGAAAAAAACGTCCCGGCCTGGCCGCCTCAAAGGTAAGCATCAATGCTTCGAATTTCACCGCTCTGAAAGCCGACACGGAACCTCAAGGAATGCTGGCCGCATTCCATGAACCCTGCTCGGAACAGCCGTTCGACAGTGCGAGTCGTGAAGGAGCAAGTCGCGCGACGATCCTCGGGCTTCGCGCCTGTCCGGCCCCAACGACATTCGCTCCTACGGCTGCGAAGTCATATAACGCGAACCTGCCACCGCCGCGACAAACCATCCATTCAGGTGGAGCTCAAGCGACCTTGAATGGCTCAACATCGATTCAACCTGCCCGATACCATCGAATTGTGGATGGAGACGACCTGCATCAGCTGGCGACACAGTACCTTGCCAGCCCCAACAGGCACCTTGAGATTTTCGAGGCAAACCGAGACAAATTGACTCACCCCGATTTATTGCCAATCGGTGAGACGCTCGCCATTCCTCCGCGTTAACTGGGGGGCGTCCGATCTTGCCAAGGAAAACGCTCGGCGCGATCGACGAGCCGAGCCTTCACAAAGGCTGCNATCAGTTCCTGGACTTTGAGGGTGGGACTGCTCAAAAGCTTCGTGCCCTGCAGACTGGTGTCCAGATCGATCAGAAACAGATCCTGAACGCGTTCAGCCTGTTTCCGATCAGCGGGCACCTTGGGATGATGTCGTTTCAAGCTCCTGTAGATACGACGTCCGTCAGCGGCAACACGATTCGTTTGATCACCGAAGACGATCATGGCGGACAGATCACTGCGGACATTTTCATTTTGCAACGCCTGGAGCAGCGTTGCTCCACGATGTGAAATCGATGGAGAAACCAAGACAAAGGCCTTCACGTCTTGGCCCTGTTTCAAAGTTGGCAGCGACGGCACACTCCAGTCGTAATTGATCCAATTCAAACCGACCACCGCCCCCATGTCGAAACCAACAACACAGAGCAATTCAATATTGAGCTTACCCGCATTGTTTTCCTTCATCAGAAACTTCTTCACCGCTTCAATATCGAAGGGCATTTCCCGGAAATCCTTTTTGTTGAGACGATCGCGTTCGATCTTTTGATCAATCCCATTCGGGCGACGACGAATCGTGCTGCGACCATGTCCGCGAAGATCGGGAACAATGACCGCGTGGCCATCCCGCTGGAGACGAACTGCCAATTCGTGGCAATCCAGTCCTCGCCCCGCACCTCGAGACCCCTCCCATCCGTGGATCAAAATGACCGGCACGGTGGATTTCCCTCGATCGCCAGGGTAATAAACCGCGTGTAAAGCAACGGAATCCTTCGTCATGAGATTGAGAATCTCAGGCGGAGCTGGATCTTTCTTCTTCGCCTTCTCCAACGCATTCGCCTGAGAATTCATCGCCAGCATGGCGATGATCCCCAAAACCATCCATGAACGTCCGTTTTGCTGTGCGAGCATCATACGAACTCCCGAAAATAAAAACGGAGGTCACGGCATTCGCCGTGGCCAGCTTGTTTTCAGGTTGAAAAGCCCCTGCTCACCAATCGTATCACCGGGCGTCGCTNTGAGGCAAATCGGGAGAACCCCCACTACAGAGCTACTGCCTTTGAGAGATTTGAGTACAAACGGGTCCCTTTCGCGTTTTGAACTATGAGAAGAGAGGGCGATCGGCGGGATCTTTGCTTGCCCGTTCTGACGAGTTGGCTCAGAATGGAACTGAAAGATGCGAGATTGCTGCTTTCGCCACGATTTGGCGTTGATGAAGTCAACATCCATCCCCACCCAGAAGGACTGTCCGGGGAAAAGCACGAAGGCGTTGAGAGCCGAGGCGAGACCTTGAAACTGTTTCGAAAGAACGAAAACGTCGACCAGGCTTCTTCCGAAGAAGGCCGGAGCGTCAACAGCAGCCAGTCGGCTTGGCTGGTCAGTTTGACCATCCATCTAGCCTTTCTGGTGCTGATCAGTCTAATTTCGACTCAAGCGGTCCGACATCTACCTGCCTTGGTGCTGACGGCGCCTCCCTCGAACGACCCTCAAGTCGAAGAACTCAACCCCCAGGAATTCTATTTCGACCCGACTCCCCAGGAAACAATTGGGGCGAGTGCTCTGGGCGGACCGATTGAGGAGCTCCCTGGTGCGTTTGAGACTCCGGACATTCCAACAATCTCCAGCATTGAGATGCAGCCTTACGAGTTTGGCAACATTCAGTTGCGTGAATTCACTGAGATGGCGACAGGTCCGACGAATAATCTAAGTCATTCGGTCAAAGGCGTCGCTGGCGCCGGCGTGACGGGTGCCGAAGGAGCGATCGATCGGATTACTCATGAGATCTTGCTCTCACTTGAAGAGCGAAAAACGTTGGTCGTCTGGTTCTTTGATCGGTCAGGAAGTTTATCGAGCCAACGAGACGTGGTTCAACAACGGTTCAATCGCGTCTACGAAGAACTTGGCACGATCGAATCGAGCGACAACGAGTCCTTCTCGAAGCACGACGACAAGCCGCTGCTTACATCCGTGGTCGCGTTTGGAGAGCAGGTTGACTTTCCGTTCAAGACCCCTTCCGACGACCTCGACCAAATTCGCAGTGCTGTCGAGCAGATCCAACAGGACGAATCGGGAATCGAAGTGGTCTTTTCCGCCATTCAATTGGCAGTAGGCCGATACAAGAAATACCGAGAGCGAGACCCCGATACACGCGAGCCCAAGCGGAACGTGATGTTCGTCGTCTTTTCTGACGAAGCAGGCGACGACCAGGATCAATTAGACAAAACGGTTAACCTTTGTCGTCGGGTCGCGATTCCGGTCTACGTCGTTGGTGTTCCTGCGCCCTTCGGACGCAAAGAAACGGTCATGAAGTGGGTCGACCCCAATCCTAAATACGATCAGACGCCGCAATGGGGTCGGGTGGATCAGGGCCCAGAATCATTAGCCCCGGAACGCATCAAGATTCATTTTGCGAAATCGCGTGAGGACAGTGTGCCGATGGACTCGGGGTTTGGTCCTTTTGCGTTAACGCGTCTCTGCTTTGAAACGGGCGGCATTTATTTCACCGTCCATCCCAACCGTACAACGACCCGCAATGTTAGCCGACGCCAAACGGCGGCCTATTCAGCCCACATCAAAAAATTCTTCGATGAACAAACCATGCGTCGCTATCGTCCGGAATACGTTTCGGCAAAGGAATATCAGCGACGTCTACGTGCAAGTGCCTCGCGTACAGCGTTAGTCCAAGCGGCTCAACAATCCTGGCTTTCGCCCTTGGGCGAACCGCGGCTTCGCTTCCTGGTTAATAATGAAGCTGCGTTCTCCAACGCTTTGACAGAAGCTCAAAAATCAGCAGCCCGCATCGAACCGTCCATTCGAGCCGTCTATGAGACGCTCAAACGTGGCGAAAAGGATCGCGACCAGGAAAGAACGCCGCGCTGGCAGGCCGGTTACGACCTGGCAATGGGACGCGTGTTGGCCACGAAAGTTCGTGCCGAATCGTACAATGCGATGCTCGCGAAGGCGAAACGCGGCATGAAGTTCAAAGATCCCAAGAATAACACCTGGGAGCTGGTGCCATCGAGTGAGATAACCGTGGGCAGCCAACTCAAGAACGAGGCCGAAAAAGCCCAAGAGTATTTAACCCGAGTCACCTCGGATCACGCTGGCACACCTTGGTCGACCTTGGCGGACACCGAACTGAAAGAGCCGATGGGCTGGAGCTGGAAGGAATCGTTTACGCCGACCAATCCTCCCCGCAACCGAGTGGCGGCCAACAACAATCCGCAGCCGGCTCCTGCTGATGAACAGCGTCAGATGCTGAAGCGGCCACCCCCGAAACGCAAGCTGCCGAAACTCTAAACGGCAAGCTTTTCAGTCTCGCACGCCATTCACTAACGAACGAGCGTCACGTCTTCGGCATAGTCTTCTGCGATGTCGTAAGGGTAGAAGTTGCGTGCAACCCGACGAGAGACGTGGGCGATGAATTCGCGATTGAAGTCGTCTTCCGAAATATCCGTCGCGTGGTAACCCGAGTTCGTCGGAAACTGAATCTGAGGCGGTTCAGCCGTAAAGACTCGCTTGGCATCCTGATTCATGTCATAGGCGGTGATCTTGAGATCCGAACGACCTTTATAGAGCGTCTTTCCATCACGCAAACTGAAAGTCTCAAGATCAACGACAACGACCATGTCAGCGTTGACTCCGCGTCCAACCGCCGAATAATCGAGCTGATCCCAGTCATTACGATCAACCCAGTCGGCGATCTCCTGGGAGGGGACAAGCATGATCTCTTCAACATTGGTTTCGAGCAACTTCGAAACACGCGATGCGATGTCCATCGAGGCTTCAGTCGGCCCAAATGCTTCCGAGTCAGATAAGCAGAGTACCGCGACTCGCTTTCCCGCCAAATCATCAAATGCGGCAGGCGCCAAGTTACCGTTGGCAGCATGCATGATGTTCGCCAGCAAACCAACACATCCTGTCGTTGAAGCCAGCAATAAACCTGAAACCGCGACAGCNGTGCAGACAGTGAAATTACGCCGTGAATTGAACATGGATCCCTCCGAGGCGAGCATCTCGCCGACAGCAACCTGCCCTCGTTGAGCTCGCGGCGAATGTCGGACAATTGACCAGGGCGGACCTTAGCGACCCATGGCTCCCAGAGCAAGAGAAGTTTTGGGACGGCGGCAATGCTATCACCCCGCTTCCGAGCCCTCTCGTTTGGCGGTATCATCATGGATCACAAATTATCGATACCCAGAAACGTGTTGAATCTAGAGAGAAGGGAAACCGGTCCCATGAGCTACCTATCCCAAGAAAAATTNGTCATTCTCGGTGCGGCTGGAGCGATTGGCTCGAACATGATGCAAGCCGCTCTGACAATGGGACTCACCCCAAATGTGTGCGGGTACGATCCGTTTGCAGCGGGAATGGAAGGCGCAGCCGAGGAAATGTATCACTGTGCTTTCCCCGGTGCGAATGTCACCTGGACGTCTGACGTCGCCGAGGCCCTTAAAGATGCCAAATACATCGTGTCCTCAGGCGGTGCTCCGCGAAAAGAAGGGATGACCCGTGAAGACCTGCTCAAGGGAAACGCCGAAATCGCTGCCAAACTCGGTCGTGACATCAAGCAGTACTGTCCCGATGTCAAATTGGTCGTGGTGATCTTCAATCCGGCGGACATCACGGGCCTGACCACCCTCGTTCACTCTGGTCTGGCTCCCTCCAAGGTGGCGACCCTGGCCGCTCTTGACAGCACGCGTCTGCAAACCGCACTGAGCCAACACTTCAAGATTGCTCAGGACAAGGTAACCGGCTGTCGTACGTACGGTGGTCATGGGGAACAAATGGCCGTCTTCGCCAGCACGGCCAAGATCGATGGCACTCCCCTGACAGACCTAATCGGCACCGACGCACTCACGGACGAAGCCTGGCAGGAGATCAAGCAGCGTGTCTGCCAGGGTGGAAAACGAATCATTCAGCTACGGGGACGCAGTTCCTTCCAAAGCCCCTCTCACCAGTCGCTGTTGATGGTGCAATGTGCGATCACTGGAGATGAGTATCCCTGGCCGATCGGCGTTTACGTCAATCAGGATAATCTGTCGCAAATCATGATGGCGATGGAGACGAGTATCGGCAGTGAAGGCGTCAGTTATCAAATGCCGACGGGTACCGAGGCTGAGCTTGCTGAATTGCAGGCGTCCTACGGCCATCTGGCAAAGCTCCGCGACGAAGTGGTCGAAATGGGCATCTTGCCACCGCTGTCGGATTGGACGACAGTCAATCCCAACCTGTAGGGGAACGACTCAACGGGTCTGCTTATTCGAGATTTTTGAGTTCGTCGGGCAACTGACTTCGACGGCGTCGGCGCCAATCGACAAACGCCCGATCGGTTCGAGCGTAATACCACGCGCTGATGCCAATCACTCCGAGAGAGAAGAAGAANCCGATCACCAAGGCAGTTTCAGGCCAAACGATTTTCTCCTGGGATGGCTCTACCTTGGTGACGGTACGGGCGACAAAGAGCGGACTCACTTGACGTCGAACCATGTCTTCAGGAGTGTCTTCTCCGGTCATGAACTGACTGCGGTACGACCAAAGTTTCATAAAACAGGCATCCACGGATATTTCCTGTCGTATGGAGCTACCCTCTGGCATTCCTTCGGGTAAGTCTCGAACACACAGAGTCACCGGATACGTCTGGTATTCTCTCGCCACCTGGTCTCGCGGATCGACGAGCCTGAGAGTGCGCGGTAATGGCAAGAACATATCCACCTCGTAGTAGTGATCGAGGCCATACTTTTCTTGGATATCCGTTCCTTCCACTCGAATCTTGAGAGCTCGACGTGCCAGCCCTTTCAAACGAAAGAATTTCCCGCCCTGCTGTTGAGGTTGTTTGAGCCACTCGGCAATCTGAAAATTCGGGTGCGAAATTGTCCGAATTGCAGCGGGGTCGAGCCGTCCCATGACCCACAGCAGCTGGTAGAAACAATCGCGATCTGAATGGCCGATGGGCTTTCCCTGTTCGAGATGGGCGAACAGGCTGACATCCATCCCAAACTGGCCGAGTAAGGCCTTTCCAGCATTCACGCCAAGTTCTTCATCGACGCTAAAGGGATGCCAAGCGATATGATCCGTAACAAACACCAATTCTTCAGGAGCTGGATCGTCAACATCACTCGGGAAAGCCCCCACTTTGACGAACATACCTAGACAACTCGCTGCAAACGAGCGACCTGCTGCTTCGGGTTTCTTCCANGCTGCAGGGATTTCTCGTGAGCAAACAAGAACGGATCGTCTACCTTCGGAACTCGATTTCACCCGTAACAGATAGAAACGATCGTAGTTGAAACGTCGAACCGATTCAGGCGGCAGCTCGACCGTTTGGATATCCTCGACCCAGCCCTGCAGTGAAAATATCTCGCCTCGAGAGGCAGCAGGGTCGCTAACAAGTTCAACGCCGTCTCCCAAGGGCGTGCTCCAGCGGTGCAAATCGACTCGCTCGAATCTCGGAAACAAATAAAGCAACCGATAAATCGGCTCGTACTCATCTACGATGAGAGGACTATTATCGGTGAATTGCCGCAGTGTGCTCTCATCCAAACCAAACAGCTCGAGTGTTTGACCGGGACCGTCCGCAGTCGGATTCGACTCTGTTTCCTGGCCGCCAACGGGCAGGGAGATAAGTCCCACGAGCACAACGGCGATCACCTTTACCCCAGAGCGAACCGGCAAGCGATGACCTGAGCGTATCATGAAGCCCCCTCTTCATCTTTGTCGGCCAGAAATTCAAAATTGGGAGGCGTATCATTGGTCGACCTTCGCTTGATCGGTAAACGTGCCGGGCGTGCCGGCACGCGCGACAAAAATCGCACCACCATGAACGACAAAAAGACGCCCGCCGCAACCAGAATCCCGATTTGAGATGAGGATGTCTGAGAGTTTGGCTCAGCTGGAGCTGCGGGTGTCCAAGACGGTTGTTTTGCGAGCATCACCGGAGCGACCATTAATCCTCCCTGTGCCGGGTAAGCCCACCGCTTAAAAGCGTACCCTGAAATATTCACCGGCTCCTTGATACCATCGCCTTCAGGAAAACCCTCCGGCAAATTTAAGGCATAGACGACAATCGGTGAATCAGCTTGTTCATCTTCAAACAACCAGAGTTGCCAATGGGAATCGATTCCCTCTTCATTGCTGACCGCCGGTACTCGCTGAGCTNGCCGTACTAAGCCACTNAGGCTAACCAACTCACCGCGATAAGCGTTCATCTGACGATATAGCTGGAGATAATTGACGGGTGATTCGCTCCCCAGTTGCTCTAGCGTTTCGAGGGGGGTTGCTTGCAGTTTCCGGTAAATCTGAAACCACACGGGTGACTCCGCCTTGCGAAAATAGGTGTCATCCCGAACTTCAGCAAGTCCTGAGAAACCGTCCTCTACTTCCTCAACGTTCTCAACCTGATCAAAAAAATCGCTTGAAACTTCAGTCGCTTCGGGTTCTTCAGAATCAACTTGATCGAAAGGAAGCTGAATTTGATCGGGAGCCATCGTCGGTTGTGAATCGATTGGACTCGATCCAGCAGGGTTTGGCGCATCTCGCCAGAGCCACTGCCACATTTCCGGTTGTGCTGCCTGCTGCATGAGAATCAGAACAAAAACCAACATAGCAACGAGAAATATCAACCGTTGTTGAGCGGATTTCGATGCTAGTGAAGGCGGTTGGCGTTGAGCCCCGAACCGCCGTTGATCTGGTTTCTGAACCATACTGCTTAACCCCCTGGTGCGAACGACAGGAAATTGAGTTCTACTGGGGGAATACGCTCCGAATCATTGACATCCGACCCATGAAATCCGTCCAAATCGACCATCATTAATGGTCAGATGCATTATAGGAATTACGGCAGAGCCAAACCGTCAGGCAAAGTTGCTCAATATTTGCTTAAATCACAGAAACCAAATAAGTTGAAGTTAGGCAGCGGGGCTTCCAGTTGATCAGTACCGGAACCTGACTCACTTCCCTGCCGTACTGAAACGAACTGTTCGTTCAGTCGCTTCTTTCATCGTAACATTTCCTGGCTGAGTTTAGGGAACCCGATGACAGCGAAATCAAAATCGGGGGCTGGCATCCGTCACCTGGGTGTTCTGCTCCTGTTAAGTTTATCAATAAGCGGATCGCTGCTCGGTCAGGCCTNCGCCGAGGAGCCGGTCGAGGCATTTCTGACGGCCTTGCGAGGCCGCGGTTACTTTGACGAGGCGCTCGCCTATTTGGACCGAGTATCTCAGCAAGACGTTTCTGACGACCTGCAAGCGACCATCGGATACGAAAGAGGGGTAACCCTGGTCGCCGCTGCCCTCGGGCAACGCCAGCAGGCAGGCAAACAGGCCTACCTCGATCAGGCCCAAAAGGCATTCGAGGATTTTGTTGCCGCAAATCCCAACCACTCTCTTTCGTTCGCAGCCAATCGCAAACTGGGTGATATCCTCGTGGAACGGGCTCGTATCCAGATCAGTCGAGCGGATCGCCCCTCCGTCGATAAACCCCAGCAGCAGGCCATGCACCAGGAGGCACGTGGTTACTTCAAGCAGGCCAACGCGATCTACGAAACCAACCGGGACAAACTGCGTGAGCGTCTTCAGGCACTTCCCAAGTCATTGGATCCGCGCAAAGACGCCGATCTATATAAAGAACGAGATCAACTGCGTAGCGACTATGTGCAAACTCAATTCGTCTCGGCAATGATTTCGTACGAAACCGCTCGCAGCCATCAACCGGGAAGTCGCAAGCATAAAGAGGGTTTGAAGCAAGCCGAACAGGCGTTCGGCAACGTCGCTGAAAAATATAGGAAACGCGTCGCTGGCCTCACCGCCATTCTCTTCCAAGGTCGTTGTCGCCAGGAATCGCAAGATCTGAAGGGCGCGCTGACCTACTTCAACGATCTGTTGGAGTTACCGGACAACGAGACCGCCCTAAGGCGACTCAAGACCTCCGCTCTGGTCGGCGCCAGCACCTGCTGGCTTGATGAATCCATTGACCAGCCGGAGTCAGCCATCGAATATGGGGCCTCCTGGCTGAAGAAGGAACGGCCTGATGAACGTTCGGATACAGAATGGCATCAACTAAAGGTGCTGGTCGGCCGGGCTCTCCTGCAAAAATCCGATGAGGAAAGGGGCAGCAGCAAGAGTCGCATGCGGGCCGATGCTCGGCGATTTGCCCTGGACGTAGCGCGCCAAAAAAGTCCTCATCAGGCTGAAGCGCAGGAATTGCTCGCGCAGCTCGGCGCACCGACCAAAACCGAATCCCCCGAGAGCGACATTAACTCGTTTGCAGAAGCGTTTGACGCTGCGAAAGCGGCCATTAATAATCGTCAAGTTGCAGCAGGCACGATTTCACTCTTGCAGGGACGCTTGCCTCGCATNNAGGACACCGCAAACCGTCAAGAAGTCGAAAAGCGTTTAGCCGAAGCCAAACAACAAGTCCAAGACTCCGAAGAAAAAGCTTTTACCCTGCTGATCCGAGCAAACGAACTGATCGATGAGGAGGTGACGGCTGAGGAACTCAATACGTTACGTTACTTCCTTTGCACGCTGCACTACTACCGAGGCGATTATTATTCGGCGGCGGTAATCGGAGACTATTTGGCACGACGATTTCCAAATTCTGCTGAGGGTCGCAGTGCGGCATCGGTTGCTCTCGCCTCCTTAGTCAAACTCTTTGGTGACGGCAGCGATCCATCAACGGCCGAACTTTCAGGTCGCATCGCCCGCACTGCCGACTTCATCGCCACTCGATGGAGTGGACAGCCCGAAGCCGCAGACGCTTTGAGCACGCTCGTGACATTGAACGTTCAATCGGGAAATCTTCAGGAAGCCGAAGAATACCTGAAGCGTATCCCCGAGAATTCCGCGAAACGAGGGATGGCTGAATTGGCGACCGGACAGGCACTGTGGAACGAATCACTCAAGAATGGCGATGCGGACGACGCAATTGTTCCCAAGGCGATCGAGTTATTGACGGCGGGCCTTGAACACACAGCCGACGATGCCGTTTCTNCTTCACGAATTGCTGCCGCGATTTCATTGACTCAACACCATTTAGAGCAGGGTGATACAAAAGCGGCCCTTCGTCTCTTGGAAGCTCCTGGATATGGTCCGAAGACGCTTGCCGATCAAAATCACCCTGCGATCATGTCGAATCGTTCATTAGCCGAACGTGCCTACATGCTGGCCGTCCTGGCTCACATTGGTTCGCTCAATGGACCGGCCCCCGAAGACGATGCCATCGAAAAGGCACTTTCAACGCTCGCTTCACTCAAGCAACAGCTTGGCGATGATGCAGCCGGCAAACAACGACTCTCGCTAATCTATGTCACGCTCGCCAAGAATCTCCAAAACCAGATCAACGAGGCAGATCCAGCTCAACGAGAATCGCTCTCGTCGGCCTTCAAGCAGTTCCTGAAGAACGCAGCTGCTTCGACGGAGGAACTTTCGGTGAAGAATTGGATTGCCGAATCCTACATGAATCTGGGACAGGGCATGCTCGATGCGGCTGGCAATCCGACGCCGGAATCGCAAGATTTCTTCACTGAGGCAGCGGCGATCTACGACTCGATCATCGACCAAGCGGACCAGGGTGCGATGACGCTCTCACCTCGCGACCGGCTCAAGACCCAAAATCGACGCGCCATGGCTTATCGAGATAACGGCGACTTTTCCAAAGCAATCGACATTCTTGCCGCGGTTTTGCAGCAGCAGGAAACCCAGGTCTACGTTCAGTTCGAAGCCGCCAAAACACTCCAACAATGGGGTGATCGAGGTAATGCCGACGCATACATGAAGGCGATTCTAGGGGATCGCGTGAAGTCCGATTCCAATGAGAATTTGATTTGGGGATATGGTCGCATCGCCAAGATCGTTGCCAATAGCCCTAAACTTAAATCACTGTTCCATGATTCCCGCTACCGCCTGGCAGAATCTCGATACCAATACGCCCTGCGACAATCGCAGGCACGGCGCGAGGAGCTGCTTGGCAAGGCGAAGAATGATATTGTCTTCACGGCAAGACTGTATCCGGAGATGGGCGGCGAGGAACAGAAAGCTAAATACAATCAACTCTTGAAGAAAATCCAACAAGCACTTGGGCAACAGCCGTCGGGCTTTGGAGATTAACCCAGTCGGGATCTATCAATGACGAAACCAAACACGATCCGCGCCATGACAGGAATCCTGTTGGCACTTGTCACGACTCAGGTCTGGGCACAAGATACCGTCACACTACGGAAAAGCGAACGGCGCGGAAACAAAGTCCTTGGGACGATCAAGTCGGCAAGCCGGACGAATCTAATCGTGGAAACAGGCGGTGTTGAACGCGATATCCCAGTCAATGAAATTGAAAGAATTGGCCTGGCAGGTGAGCCAACTGCATTGCGTCAGGGGCGAACGTCAATCTTTTCGGGGCAATATGAGCAAGCCTTGGAAAGTTTGGACTCGGTGCGCATGCCGTCGGGCGCCAGCGACATCATGCAGCAAGAGGCTGCTTTCTATCGAGCCAGTGCCTANGCGAATCTTGCGTTACGGGGATCTGGCAGCGTTAGCGACGCCGTTTCGCTCTTGCGAGCATTTTTAACCAAACAGGGACGAACGAGTATCCACTATTACCCAGCCGTCGAATTGCTCGGACAATTAGCCGATCAAGTTGGCCGTTACGAGAATGCTGCCAAGTACTATCAGCAACTGGCAAAAGCACCGTGGCCGGAATACAAACTCAAAAGCTACGTTCTTGAAGGGAACTCCCTGCGAGCTGCAGGAAAACCCGATGAAGCAGTCCTGCGTTTTGCCGAGGCCTTAAAGGTGCCGAGCAAAGATGCGGCAGCTCTGCGACAACAAACTTTGGCCAAAATCGGGCAGGCTGCTTGCGTGGCAGAAGGTGGTGACGCCGAAACCGCTTTAGCCACTCTGGATCAAGTCATTGCTCAAAATGATGCAACCGATGCAGAACTGTTCGCACTCGCCTATCTGGCACAGGGTGCGGCGAATCGAAAAGCCCAACAACCGCTCGAGGCAATCCTCTCTTATCTCCACATCGACCTCCTGTACTTCCAACAACAGGCTGCACATGCGGAGGCACTGTATTATCTCAGCGAACTCTGGCCACAGGTAAACAACCCGGACCGTGGTGTTCAAGCTCGTAGTTTGCTGAAGGAACGCTACGGATCGACTGGCTGGGCCAAAAAGGAATGAAGGCTTCAACCCTAAAGCAGCGAACTTTAGGAGGAATAGGCGACCGACATTAAAAGCCGAGCTTAACGAGCCCTCCAGCATCTCATCTTCGATTTACTGGATCCAGAGAGCCCGGTTACAATAGGAAATTACTCAAGCAAAACAAACGACCGAGATGGCTTATTCCCAGCGAGTTCATCTCACGATCAGGAAGAGCAAGGGGCACACGACCTGCAGTATGACTCGCAGGTTATTCGGGGCAACGCTTCGAAGTGGTATTGCTCCTTTTCTCCCGGTCTTCAATTTGGAATTTGGAGGTCAAGATGGGACTTCATCAACTCAATAGCAGGTTCAACAGTCACCTATTGTTCAAACTGCTCCTGGCAATTCTGGTTGCCGCCTGCTTCATCGGAACGATGCAATCCGATCTGTTGACTTCGTCAACGGCAATGGCTCAAGAAGCTGGCGTTGATGCGGCAGCAACAACTCCGCCCCCGAGTTATTTAGGCTGGGCTTTTCGAGCGTTAGGCTGGGGCTACTCGATTATTTTTCTTTTGCTGTCGTTCACGCTCGTGGCATTGATCGTCATGAATCTACTGACGGCCCGCCGGGACAACGTTTGCCCATTGCATTTGGTGGAATCCTTCGAGGAAAGCTTAAATGAACAGAAATACCAGGAGGCTTACGAAATAGCCAAGAGCGACGATTCATTCTTAGGTCAAGTTTTGTCGGCCGGCCTTGCCAAACTCTCGTCCGGCTACAACCAGGCGATCGAGGCGATGCAGGAGGTCGGTGAAGAAGAGAACATGAAGCTTGAACATCGTCTCAGCTACATGTCCTTGATTGGCACGATCAGCCCCATGATTGGTCTATTCGGAACGGTTCACGGTATGATCAGCTCGTTCCAGGTGATCGCAAACACATCAACAACTCCGAAACCAGCGGAACTCGCTCAGGGTATTTCAACGGCTTTGTTCACCACACTCATTGGATTGTTTATCGCAATTCCGGCTATCGCGGCCTATAACTTGCTCCGCAATCGCATCGCCCGATTGGTGCTGGAGGTGGGTATTTTGAGCGACAATTTGATGAGTCGCTTCGATAACGCAGAAGCATCCAAGAAGAAAGCGTAACGGGTTTGCGGGAGAGACATCATGCGTTTCAAGCGGCACGAGGAAGCTCGGTCTGACGGCGATTTGACGCCAATGATCGACGTCACGTTTCTGCTGATCGCCTTCTTTATGGTGCTGATTAATTTTACGGAAGCCGATCAAAATGAACTAATCGAACTCCCCACGAGCGTCCTGGCAAAACCACCGGAATCCCCTTTGGAACACCCCATCTTTGTGCAACTCACCAAGAATGGAACAGTCATTCTCGGTGGTGAAGAAGTTCCTCTTTCAGGACTCAAACCGTACATGATTCGGGAGAGCGAATTCCTTCGGTTGAAGAACAAATCGGCTGCGGATGCAACGGTGATCATTCGAGCAGATGCCAACGCTGCCATGGGGAAAGTCCAAGAGGTCATCAAGACCTGCCAGGACTCGAAGTTCGAAGTATTTGCATTACGCGCTGAAGAAGATATCAACTAGTCGGTCAAACCTGCTTGAGGAAGCGAAACGGTGAAATTTCGACACCCCCTAGCACATGAAAAAATCGAGTTGCAGATGACACCGATGATCGACATCGTGTTCCTGCTTCTGATTTTCTTTGTGATGACCTTCAAGATCGTTGCCGCAGAAGGTGACTTCAACATCAAGATGCCGTTAGCACGTCCTGACAGCGGTACGCCTGATGAGTCGTTGCTTCCACCTCTCAAGCTCCAACTCGTGGCGGATGATGAGGGTCGACTGCTTGCTGATGGAATCCGGCTCAACGGTCAAGTCTTCGCAGACTTTGAAGGGCTACATGCTCATATTCGTGGTCTGATCGGCGATGACGCAGGTCCCGGCAGCGTGGATGATGCGGAAATCGAAATCGATGCGGATTATCAACTGCGGTACAATCATGTAATCGATGCAGTCACCGCCGTTTCGGGATATGTGGACGCGGACGAGAATGTGGTGAAATTGATTGAGAAGATCAAATTCACGCCTCCCAAACCACCCCCGACGGGCTGATCAAAGATCGATCCCGGCTCTCAAGCTTCAAGGATGACTGAAACTTCGCCGCGGATTTGCGGGTCGAGTTGATGGAACATCGTGCCGTGAAGCCCTTGCAAGAATTCCTTTCTTGGCTTTCGCAGGCCACAAGAGGGCGGCGTCAAGAGAGCTTAGCCGACCAAGTTGGGAATTACCCAAGTAGCCGAACGCGGTTGTTCCAAATAAACTAAAGGGCTAACGACGGACGCTCTCCCTGCTCTAACCTGCCTTTGGCTTGTGTTCCACATTCCAAGGTTTGCAAAAGCCACCAGACTTGCAATGCGATTTTTGATTCGATTCTCAATAATTATTGGAGTGATTGCTGGCATCGCAGCGGCGGGCTATCAGCCGGTTCGTGAGTGGATCAAGAAACGCAATCAGCCGGAGTATCGCACCATGGAGGTGGGAGACGGTCGCATCCGATTGACAGTGAACGCCACAGGGGAAATCAAACCGAAATTATCAGTTCAAATCGGATCCTTTGTTTCGGGCCCCATTGTCGAACTTAACGCTGAGTTCAACGACATCGTTGACGAAGGCGACGTATTGGCCAGGATCGATCCCAAGATCTACGAGGCCGAGGTAGCGCGAGCTGAAGCGGGATTAAGCTCGGCGGTTGCGGCTCGAGAATCACGTTCGGCCGACATCAGCCGAGTCCAGGCTTTACTGAGTCAGGCGGTCGCTGACGAAAAGCGGGCTCTGATGCTTTATGAGGAAGATGAGAACTTCATTTCCGACACCGAGCTCGATAGTCTGAAATTCAATCGAGAATCGCTTGAGGCACAACTTGACCTTGCAAACGCTGCATTCCGCCAAGCGGAGGCATCTATTGAACAGGCTCAGTCGACGCTGACACTCTCCCAGGTCAATCTCGATTACACGCTCATCAAGGCACCGATGAGCGGCCGAGTCATCGACCGAAAGATTGATCCGGGACAAACGTTAGCAGCATCGTTTCAGACACCTGAGTTATTCATCTTGGGAATCGACATGGAAGAGGAGATGCACATCTATGCATCCGTGGACGAAGCGGACGTAGGCTTCATCAGGAATGCCCAGAAAGAGAGCCAGCCCGTCCGATTTCGCGTGGACGCCTACCGTGACGAATTGTTCGATGGCACGATCAAAGAAATCCGCATGGGCTCGACCGAAACTCAAGGCGTCATCACCTATCCGGTTATCGTAACGGCCACGAATCCAGACCTGAAACTACTCCCAGGAATGACCGCCAACCTAACGTTTCAAGTCGAACAGAAAGAGAACGTGACTCGCATCCCCTGGTCTGCACTTCGATTTTTCCCAAAACCAGAAATGGTCCGAGAGGAAGATCGCAAACTGTTGACAGGCGAAGACGACGAAGAAGAAGACAGCCAGGCAAATGCAGTCGATGACTTGAGCGTATCCGAAATGGTAGAGGCCGCCCAAAAACGTCGTCAAAGACATGTTTGGGTCCAAGACGGCCCACTGCTGAAAGCGATCCCCGTAGAACTCGGAATCAGCGACTACAAATTTGCAGAACTGGTCAAAGGCGACATCAAAGCAGGCCAAAAGCTGGTCACGGGCATCAAGTCCAAGAAAGACGGTCGTTAACCCTACGGGAGCCACAGCGATAACATGGGCCTGCTGATTACCATCCGGATCGCGCTTCGCGCTCTGGCCAAAAACAAAATGCGTGCGAGCCTGACGATCCTGGGCGTTGTGATCGGCATCGCAGCCGTAACAACGATGGTATCCATCGGCCAGAGTGCCAGCGCCATTGTCCAAAACGAGTTTGAGACGCTCGGTACCAACGTCATTGTCGTTTTTCCGGAATTCAGTCGTCGCAAGGCGGTGAGTCAAGGTCGATCGGTATCACTAACCGCGCAGGACGCCAATGCCATTACAGACGAGTGTGAAAGCGTCGCCGCTACCTCTCCTCTCGTCGGAACACAAGGCCAGGTCATTTACGGCAACATGAATTGGCTTCCCCGTGAAATGATTGGAGTTGGCCATGAGTATCTCGCTGTCAGGGATTGGCCGCTGCAGTACGGAGGTTTTTTCACGGACCGCGACATCANTTCCGCTGCGAAAACATGTGTCATCGGCCAAACGCTCGTGGCAAGATTATTTCAAACCGTCAATCCGATCGGTGAGACCATACGTATTCGCAACATTCCATTTCGGATCATTGGTGTTCTAGAGGCCAAGGGCGCGAACATGTTTGGGGAAGACCAGGACAACATCGTTCTGATGCCCTACACCACGGTGCGAAAACGAATTCAGGGATCAGAGTTCCGAAACGTCGACTTGATTATGGCCTCCGCAAAATCCCCTCAAGTCATGTCAAAAGCGCAAAGTGAGATTGAAAGATTGCTTCAGGATCGCCATCGTATTGGCGAAAACGAAAAGCCGGACTTTGGCGTTCAGAACACGACTGAGATTGCAAAGATTCTGAGAAATGTGACAGGAACACTGACGTACTTGCTTTCAGCGATTGCCGGCATCTCCTTGCTCGTCGGTGGCGTCGGCATCATGAACATCATGCTCGTCTCCGTAACCGAGCGGACGCGGGAGATCGGGATCCGCATGGCTGTCGGAGCGAGGGCGACGGATATTCTGCGTCAATTCCTCGTGGAATCGGTCATCCTATCGTGCATCGGTGGGTTGATCGGTTTCATCCTTGGCGTCTCGGCCTCAGCAGGCGTCACGATGGCGATCAACTCTTGGTCAGATGGAACGGAATGGCCGGTTGTGATTTCAATCCCGGCCGCTGTGACCGCGATTGTCTTTGCAGCCATGGTCGGCATCTTTTTCGGCTACTATCCTGCTCGACGAGCGAGCCGTCTCGACCCGATCGATGCCTTACGTTACGAGTAACTTTGAGTTCAGTCCTCAAAGTTGGCATTGTCAAAGTCAAAGGGAATGGGCAACCGTTCGATTTCTGGCGGCTTGGAACTTTGCAGGTCGTCCACTTCGCTTTCGATTCGCCGTCGACGCTCCTGTAACCGTTCGACTTCAGGTGGTGCGGCACCTCGTAGATCATCCACTTCGCCTTCAACTCGCCGTCGACGCTCCTGCAATCGCTCTGCATCGCGTTCGGAGTCCCTGCCCCGGGTCCCTAACGCTTCGAGGTCGAACGAGTTTTCAGCCGGTTCACTTCCATGCTCATATCGGTCCGCATTTGGCTCCGGTCGCAAATCGCGCGGATAACAATGTTTCGGCCTAAGGATACCGAGTGGCCCCAGAGAACGATAACGTTCTTCGTAGAAGTAGATACCATGAGCTTCGAGGATCGTTCCGGCCTGACGTTCGAGGTTTGCGAGACTGGAATTATATTGCGTCAGTGCCCGTGCCTCTTCACTAATCGCGTTACCCCAGTCAGACACTGCTAACAAGAGATTGATGTAATCGCTTGTCCCTAATTCCACAGCGGATCTTTGAAGTCGCAGGTTTTCAGCCGTCGCCTTACGAGTCCGCAACGCCGCCTGGTACTGGGCGTACTGCAGATTCAAGCTCCGTATACTCGCCGATAACGCTTGCAACACTTCCAACAACGCCTGATTCAAATTGGCTCGATCACGAGCGATGATCAACTGTTGTTGCCGCAACCTGGCCCTGCCCTGCCGCAGTCCCAGAGGAACCGAAAAATCAACGCCCACTCTCCAATCGGTGGCGTTGTCGAAACTGGCATCAACATAATCGCCCGTCGTAATTAATTCGCCTTCCAACCCATTCCAACGATAAATGGCAGAGGCATCCAATTGCGGCAGAGCCGCGTTTCGCGATTGAAGTAATTGCTGGTAGTCGGCCTCGAGAACAAGCTTTAATTCGATAATATCGGGTCGACTGACTTCCGCAAGTTCGACGAGAGCCGGCCAGTCAAATCCGAATTCAGTAGTAGTCGGAGGGGTCACCGGAACAAACTCTTCTGGACCGGTGGGGGGAAGCCCCATGATCGAACGCAATGCAGCTTCGCGATCAAGTAGATTGCCGCGAGCAATAATTAGACTGGTGTTAAAGTTCTCATAGGCTACCTGAGCCTGAGTCAGCCGAGATTTGGACTGAATTCGAAAGTCCACTCGAGCCTGGGCTCGTCGCAGGTCGAACTCAGTCTGCTCAAGTTGCTGCTCGATCGCCCAGATCTGCGTTCTCACCAAGACGACCGACCAATAGGCTTCAATGACGCCACGAACTAATTCCTGCAGACTGTCCTTAAGCCGAAAGAAAGACCGTTCTGTATCAATGCGAGCCAAGACAACAGGAACTAAATTGACGTCGACGCCGGCTCCCTGCAACAACGGCTGTCGGGCACCAAGCGTAAGTGACGGTCGAGACTGAGGGTTGAGTACACCAGTGATCGGCGATAAGCGAAGTCGATCGGTATTGATGCGAACACTCGCCTCCGCGCCAGTCGAGGACTGCTTTGTCACCCCAACAGACATGTCATACAGATCATTGCGGGTCGCATCAAACAGAACACGCCCTGGATCCGCCGGATCAAGTTCCGCAAACGGAGTTTCATTGCGGAGGAAGTCCTGGCGGGAGTCCACCACCGGATCGAATCGAGATTGCGCCTGATCAATGGTCGTGTTTGTAATCGCGGGATCGAAAATCGATCGGCCACTGTTCGTCGCGCCAACCCCGGTCAAAACACGAATCACATCAGCATTTGCGAGAGCAATCCGAATCGCTTCATCCAGGGAGATCGGGCGTGCAGTCCGTTCGGGGGAATCGTTTCGAACCGTGGCAGGTAGTTCACCAGCCGGCAAGTATGCTCGAGGTAGCCCAGCCGGATCTCGGACCTTCAATTGAGTCGCCTCAGGGAGCACACCCACGATCGCCTTCTGCGCATGAACGTTCGACTGCAGGCATACTGCTAGCAGGCAAAGGCCCCAACCCAACGTAATTCTCTTGCGACAAGCCATCGTATAAACCAATTCGGCTTGTCGTCGACAGCACGACAATCAATCGGCTGATAGCATTGCAATTGTCGCACAGATGCTGACCACAGCAACAATTACGGCGAGCTTGCGGATTCTGTCGCCTGAGTCACATCAGATACGACAAGGCCATCCCGCAGGGTAATCGTCCGGTTGGCGTTCTGGGCTACATCATTGTCGTGAGTCACGAGAATGATCGTAATGTTCTCTGAATTGAGCTTACGAAACAGATTAATGATTTCTTCACTCGTTCGAGTATCGAGATTTCCCGTCGGCTCATCCGCCATGATAATCGAGGGATCATTGATGAGGGCGCGAGCGATGGCAACCCGTTGCTGCTGACCACCGGACAACTGGCCGGGATGATGATCCATTCTATCGGCCAGACCGACCAGGTCCAATAACTCGGCAGCTCGCTGGTGTCTTTGACGCACCGAAACTCGCTTCGAATACAACAGAGGCAATTCGACGTTTTCCAGAGCGGACGTTCGGTTAAGTAGATTGAAGTTCTGGAAGACGAACCCGATCCGATCGTTTCGGAGTCGAGCTCGTGCATCGGTCGACATGGTAACAACCTCTTCTCCGGCTAGCAAATAGCTTCCGTCCGTCGGACGATCGAGGCATCCAAGTGTATTCATCAATGTCGATTTGCCGGACCCGGAAGGACCGACCAACGACACATACTCTCCCTCTTCAATATTGAGCGAGACGCCCGCTAAGGCCGAAACGTCGACCTCACCCAGCGAGTAGATCTTTTTAATACCTTTAAGTTCGATGAGAGCCATACATCTTCCTGACAGCAGCCGCGAGACAGTACCAGCATTTTACCATCAGAGACGGCTCCCTCGTCAGGTCTATTATGGAGTTTGGTATTCTTTAGACTCCGTGGCCAGTCGATCCAACATCCTTTGCAAATCGTCTTCAATTCGAGCCATGATGGGATCGACTTCGACATTCCGATCCCGTTTCAGCCCTACTTCAATCGCCTCTCCGACTTCCATCACGACATGTAAATCACCATGTACGCGAACCGCATCGGTGAGATCTTCTTCATACCGTTCGACGGTTTCCAAGAGTCGATCGATGGAGGGATTCTCAGTAATGTAGTCAGGAGGGTAGCTGTACACCTGTTGCGCAAGATAAATGTCAGTCAGTTGACGCCAGCGGCTTTGCCGCTCTTGTTCGTCAAGATCACCGCGAATCAAATCTGGGAGAATTTTCATTCGCAATGCCTTGACTCGTGGCACGATGTCTCCTTCTTGCATTTCCCCCAACCACTCCTCTTCCAATGGATTTAGTAAGCGGTTTATCAAGCCATTCAACCGTGAGGTAAGTGAGCCAACCTGCGGCTCCCCGAAATACTCTAATTCTTTGAGTGTCAGCAAAGCCAAGCCGACGCTACCAATACGGCGGAGCAACTCGGTCCCGACTCGGGGCTGCCAAGATAATCGTGTTTCAATTTCAGTCAGAACAGGTCCAAGAGCTTTCTCGAGATCTCCGCGGAAGAAGTATTTAATCGCGACCGGATGAATCACGACTTTCCCACCTGGTACGAGTTTATCCCGTTTCTTTGCAGCCGTACGAGCAATGAAGGAAACACCATCCAACAGCGCGATCAACTTGTCGTTTGTTCGCGTAACAACTCCCTCCGGGAAAATAATCAACGGTCGTTCAGCGGTCGCCAGGATTTCGGTGGACATATTGATTGCTTGGCGATCCATTCCCTCTCGGTAGATACTGAATCCACCCATCTTCCGAATCGCCCAACTGGTGAACCAGTTTTGTTGAAACAGATGCCAACTCGCCATCGCATAGACATGTGTTCCCGCGGCACGAGCAAGCCACCCGATGGCCATCGGATCAGAGGGACGGCAATGATTGGGAGTCAGAAGAATTCCATGCCCAGCGGCGAGTGATTCGGAGAGTCGTTCGACATGGCGAACTTCATGACTACATACGCCATCATTCTTCCGCAAATACATTTCCGCCAGCCGAAACTTTTGGATAAATCCAGGCCAACAATTTCCACGGTGCGGCGGAATAAAGCTGTACGGTTTTTCAATAATGATATTTTGCATATAACCACCTCAACTTGGATCGCTCAAATATGCATCAACGAACACCATCAGGCCCGACTGGCATAGCCCCGCGGATGATGACGATGCCAATTCCATGCGGTTTCCACAATTCCCTCGATATCGGTGTATTCAGGCTGCCAATCCAAAACCCGGTTTGCGAGCGAGGCATCCGCAATCAGTTCGGAAGGATCACCAGGTCGGCGTGAGCCAATGACCTCGGGGATCGAATGTCCGGTCACTCGGCGACAGGCCTCAATAATCTCGCGCACACTATTTCCTCGCCCTGTTCCGAGGTTGAGTCGCATCCCTTCCCCTGTCTCCAGGCGATCTAAGGCCTTCAAGTGTGCTCGGCCTAGATCGTCAACATGCACGTAATCACGGATACACGTGCCATCCGGCGTCGCGTAGTCATCGCCAAAGATAGAAATCTGTTCGCGTTGTCCGAGTGCGACCTGCAAAACGATCGGAATCAAATGGGATTCGGGATCGTGATCTTCACCGATCTCACCGGACGGGGATGCTCCTGCGGCATTGAAGTAACGCAAGGCTGCATAACCGAAACCGTAAGCTCGCGCATAATCTTCCAGGGCCCGTTCAATGACGAGCTTGGTAAATCCATACGGATTGATCGGCTCTTGGCGCACGTCCTCGGTGATCGGAATCGTATCCGGCTCTCCATACGTTGCCGTGGTACTCGAAAAGATAATCCGGTTCACGTTGGACGCGCGCATCGCTTCGAGCAAATTGAGCGTACAAACAACGTTGTTCTGGTAGTAGAGATCCGGTTGTGCAACCGACTCACCAACGAGTGCAAATGCAGCAAAATGGAATACGGCTTCGATCTGGTGTTCCTGCAACGCTGCCTGAATCTCAGCTCGATCGCCCAGATGGCCTTCAATCAGGCGCCCTGGGGTAACGGCCTGTCGATGGCCCGTGACGAGACTGTCGAAGACCCAGGCCTCATGCCCCGCCTGCTCCAGCAATTTTGTCGTATGCGAGCCTACATATCCCGCACCGCCGGTCACCAAAACCTTCATAAGTCTTCTCTCGATTTCATTCTGACAAAGCGTCACTTAACACTATGTCGGCTGTGGAATCAATACGATCCGCATTCATTCGTCAAGGAACTCCCGCCGCAGCCGAATTCTGGTCAAGAAGGAAGGGGGTACGGTCGACACAGATCATGGAGAACTCCCCCCCTTTCCTGACTGAAGTCCCCCCAACCCGCGTCGGGCCGACCCATGCCTCCCCGCAAGCTCCTGAAGCCACGTCAACGCCGGACAACGGCTTCCGCTGGGACGCACTGGATCGAGTCATTCATTCATTATCTACGTCACGAGTGCCAGTTATCGGAGAACACCGTCCTGGCCTACGGACGGGATTTGCGGACTTTCGAGGAGTGGCGAGAGGGCCGTCCCATCGGCAAATTGAGTATCGAGGAGCTGTCCGAATACGCAGCCTGGCTCCAACGCCGGCGTCTGGCAGCTGCCAGTATCTCCCGCAATCTCGTGGCGCTCAAAGTCTTCTTCCGTTATCTCCAATTGGAAGGTGTTCTTCGGGAGAATCACGCTGAGCTGTTAGGAACACAAAAGCTCTGGCAACGAGTCCCCGAAGTACTTTCCCCGTCGCAAGTCGACCGCTTCCTACGAGCACCGCGCAAAATGGATCGATACTGGCGTCGTGATCGAGCAATTCTCGAATTGCTGTATGCCACTGGATGTCGCGCATCAGAACTATCGATGCTGAAGCTCGAAGACCTTCACCTTGACGATCGATTCATTCAATGTCGAGGAAAAGGTGATAAGCAGAGATTAGTTCCACTCAGTCAGCCTGCGGTAGAAGTTGTTCAGGAATATCTCAGGACAGACCGCCCGATGCTGACGGAGAACTCCCCAGCCGCACCCTGGGTGATTGTCTCCAGACGCGGGCGAAGATTACGGCGCGAGGCGATCTGGGAGCTGATCAAAAAATATGCAATGCGAGTTGGAGCTCCCTCGAGCGTGAGCCCGCACACGATGCGTCATAGTTTTGCGACGCACCTGCTGGCGGGTGGTGCCGACCTACGGCAGGTCCCGGAATTACTGGGGCACGCCAATATTACCACCACTCAAATCTACACCCACGTCGATGCATCTCGGTTGAAGCGAGTGCACCGGGAATTCCATCCCAGGGCCTGAATAATGAGACGTTGAATTACCAAGATCGCTCCTTGAACCGCGAATACCAATGCTAGAACGAGACAACAGAAGCTAAGGTCAGGCGATCTTCAGATCGCCATTGGAATAAGGCCATGGATTCAGCCTGGATTTACTATCTCTTCGCGGTCTTACTGCTGCTCGCAAATGCTTCCAGCTGGTGTTTGACATTATTGACACTGCCAGGCAACTGGATGATCGTTGTTTTCACCGCGGTGTTTGCCTGGTTCTTTCCGATCGAGGTTGGTCCAGGAATCAGTTGGGTAACGGTTGCGATTCTCGCGGGCCTGGCAGTCCTGGGAGAGATCTTCGAAGCTGTCACGGGGGCAGCTGGAGCCGCCAAACAAGGCGGCAGTCGTCGCAGCATGTTCCTGGCAGTGATCGGTGCGGTCTTGGGTAGCCTAGGGGGCGCCATTATCGGTGTGCCCGTCCCAATTATTGGATCGGCCGTCGCAGCTATCTTTGGTGGAGCGATCGGTGCCTTTGCAGGAGCGATCCTGGGTGAACAGTGGAAGGGACGATCCTGGGAAAAACGAATGGAAGTCGGCCGTGCCGCATTTTTCGGTCGCATTTTTGGAACCGTTGGCAAGCTCGCCATCGGAGCGATTATGGTGGTGATCGCGACGGTCGATTCATTCGTCTAGGGCTGCGCAACCTCTTCTGCAGACGACCACCGCCAGGGTGGCACTGGCTCCTCGTCAGCCCAAAGTCCGCGACGTTCGGTTCGCGCGTCATCTTCGGTCGTCGCGAACATCCATTCGTCATCAACTCGCTTGTCGTGCCAGGCAAGTCCGGCTGCAAGCAGCTCCATATTCAGATAGCGCAGGTCCAACACCCATACCTGAGCAATTTCAGCTTCGCCATCCATGCCAAATACTTTCACAAAGACCAGACGGTCTCCGGTCAACTCCTTGGCGAAGTCGGCCGCTGCCTCGCCATGTGGCTGATCCTTACTCGGACAGACGATGCCAGACAACTTCAGATTGTGAAGCGTGCCTTGCTGATCACGAATTCGCAAGCGGTTTCCGTCGATCACCTCGACCACATGGCCACGATAATAATAGTCCGGCAACACCTCACGAAGCGGTAAAGCCTGTGCAAACTGATATTCCTGACCGCCAAGCTTAAGTCGTTCGGAGGTCAAGAATTCGAGGTTGGCGACCACAACATCCCGAGGCGTCCCCGTATCGGCCTGGAGATTGGAGAACGTGACCTTTTCCCCCTCGTCCGTTAAGGACCAATCGCCTTCAATCCGATAATCGTCTGAACGATCGGCGAACATTAACTGAGTGACCTCGGCCGGTAATGGCCCACCCAAACTTTCGAGCACGAATCGTTCCGGAGACAATCTCCAACGATACTCACCGTTATTGGCAAGTAAAAACGAGTCAAAGAACATCTGCGGGTAGACGACTGCAGGTGGCAACTCGCTCAACCGGTCGACAGCTGCCGAGGAATCCTCGGATTCAAGCTGTTGCGATTCAGCGCATCCACCAAGGGTGGCAAGCATGATAAGCACCGAGATTCGGAGCCCGTTATACCGTACCAGTCGTATCATTCCGACGCTTGCTCCACCATAACGTGAGCGGCAGCATGCCGACCGCGATAATCAGCAGGTGCACGAGGACAACATCCCTCAAAGCGGCAAGTCTTCCCTCAGTAAATCCGTAAGAATGCAAGCCAACCCCAAGTTCGTTGACGCCGAACCAGGACCATGCTGTCACGACATTTCCAATCACCGCCAATACTGCAAGGCCCCGGTCTTTAACCATGCCATCCCAGCGAGCATGAAGAATCAAAGCGTTCCAGATTACGATAATCAAGGCTCCGTTTTCCTTGGGATCCCAGCCCCAGAATCGTCCCCAGGAATCGTCGGCCCATAGTCCACCTAAGATCGTACCGATCAGACTAAAGACGATCGAAAAACAGATGGTTCCGTAGATCATCCTTGCGATTTCACCACCGACCTTTTTGTTCAACGACGGCGTGAAAAATCCTCGCAAGATGTAAAGCACTCCGAGAGTACCGGCAAGGAATGTAGTTGCATATCCAAACGTAATCGTGACCACATGAGTTGCCAACCAGAATTGCGTGTCGAGCACAGCCTGAAGCACTTCAAAGGTATCACCATCGCCCGCCAACTTATGGGCGATCAGCAACGTCGCAAAACCGCAGATCGAGGCAATCACACTGGAAATGCCGTTGCGATACAAGGCTTCAATCACCAATGCCAGTGCCACACATCCCCAACCGATGAATACAGCGGACGAATACAGGTTCGTCACGGGAGGCCGCCCGGAGATGTAAATTCGCGCCACCAATGCCAGCGTATGAATCGCAAAGGTGAAGATCAACAACCAATAGGCAGTTCGATTCAAAGTCGCTTGATATCCCAACCATCCAATCGCCAACAACGCGAACGCAATGACGTAGAACACAACACATACAAAGAATGGCGCTGATTGGTTGAAGAACGTCTCGAATTGATAAAACGTGCCAAAAGGCTTGTCTATGACTGCCGAAAATGCGGTCTTCGACTTCAAATCATCTGGCGGATCCGTTTCCAGACGCTGGGCGTACGAGGTCACCGCGCTGTTGAACAAATCAACGTCGCCTTGAAAATAAGCGACTAACATTTCGTTGTAAGCCTGGAACGAAGGATCAGGTGAATCGTTCAGAACGGTGGTTCGCAAAAACTGCATCGGCCAGGCCGCCGCATAAGCTTGCCAAGTCTGATCTTCAGCCGCATCGGCGGGAGGGATCACCAGCGGCACCCGCATATTCTTCAGCCGATCGTTGTGAGCCTCGAGAGCCCGTCGGAACGCCATCAGCTTGCTTTCGGCAGCCTCTCGATCCGACTCGAACTCGGCTCTCGTCGGCATCGCTGGCAGCGAGGGCGGTGTGAATGCAGCGTAGAGAACAAGAATATGTCGAAGCTTCCGATCGAGCTCTAACACCTTTTTCTGGAACAGACTGAGAGCCTCGGAATCCTCTCGCGCAAGTTCATTCGCCTTGCGAGCCTGCTCTTCAAACTCAGCAAGCTTGGGAGAAATTTCTTCGGGGGAGTAACGATATCCCTTTCGTCGCTGCAGCCCGAGAAGATCGAGTACCTCCGGATGATAGATACGAATAATCTTGTGACGAGTTGCATTCTCGCTCTGAGTAATCGTGTCTAACAGCCAGCGTACTGCCGGTTGACGTTTGCACATCAGATCTTCCACAAAACCCATGATCTGATATTCATCTCCACCGGTCTTTTCGGTCACTAATGCAATTAGCCCCTGGTAATCACCATTACGGAACTCGCTGAGATCTTCAGCTTTCAACTCCGGCCATCGGGCTTTCAGATCAGCTTCGATCTGTTCCCAATTCTCGGCAAGTTCGTCCTTTGGCAGCACACCGACAAAGGACTCCGAATCGCCGATAACTCGCAGGCTATTCCGAGCCAACGTGTCCATCGGCTTGACACGTCCTTGATAAACAATCGGCAGGTCACCGAAGCCGTAGAGATCCAACTCACCTGGATCTGTCTTCGGAGGCAAAGCGATCCAGTAACAGATCGAAGCCGCGGTTGCGACGACCACCGCCGGCAGAATCCAGCCGGCACGTCTGTCTTTATTCTCGACTTCCAGTTGCTCAGCTTTGGACGACACGGACTCCATCGTTGGCTTAGTAACGCTGACGTTGCGAGAACGACGATCGAGAAAACGCACCAGGATTCCAAAGAAGTGCGCAGTAAGCCCAACCAGACAAATCATGCACGCCACATAGGGAATCATCCAACCCTGGTTCCGCACCACTTGCAGTGTCGTGTACTCATTACCGGCTGAGTCCACCTGCCAGCCACTTTGATAAAAAGTTTCGCCGGCGTATCTCCAGGGATTGTTCATCCAGATCGTGAGTTCGCGATCGATACCACGTTCATTGTCCACCAATTCGACTCTCGACGAATAATTCTTCGGAATCGTGGTCCCGATGTAATCATCCTTGCTCACGTCAAGGAGCTTCACGGTATAGTCTTTGTAATTCCGAACGAATCGAAGTTGAACATCATATTCAGTACCACCTAAATCGACGGCTTCAGTACTGAAGTCAATCAGCCTCCCACCTCGCATCATCAATTGATCCTGAGACAGGAGGAAGGTACCAAGGTCTTCTCCCGTTTTCGAGCGAAAACGAAAATATCCGCCCGCAAGATCCACCTCGCTGCCGCTTGCTCCCGAGGCTCCTCGCACATCTGAAGCGAGAAACTGCATTCCACGACCGCGATCAGCCGGCGATGCGTCCTGTTCCTTTTTCAAGACGACGCGAGAACTTTTTTTGTAATCCACGATCTCAATGTCAAACGGCAATTGATCGTCACTGATTTCACCTTCCTCGAGAAAGTGCGTTTCTTTACCATTCCGGGTGAGCGGAATCACAACGACGTCATCTTTACCTTCAAATTCATCGCTTTCGCGATTAATCAGAGCCAGCTCGACGCTACGAATATCCTGTCCATAATTTCTCGACTCACCTTCGGACATATTCATCTGCTCTTCGACGTCATAGCTAGTCACAAACCACTGCCCGAACATCAAGAGAAGCACACCGGCGTGTAACAGCACAACACCAGCACGACGGCCAAACAGAGGCAAGCAACCGAAGTAGAGAACGACGCCAGCCAAGAGAGCGAGAATCAGCTGCCAGAGGATCCGCATCCCCGAATCGCCCATGTAAGTACTGGAACCAGAAACCCATAACCAGAAACCGAGAACTGCCATTCCAATACCGACAGCGCCATAGATACGTTTAGTAATTAGCGCCGCTGAAGAATCACCTTTGGCGATAAATGCATAGACGATCATTCCGATAGCCGTTAGCGTTACGCCAACCTTCACCCACAGCCAGAGCGTGGTCCAGGCGAAGGGAGGTTCTCCCTGAAAACCATCCGTGTTGTGACCGCTTCGAATCACTAACCAGGAGAGCAAGACGCCGACGGCGGTTACCCCAAGACCAATCCACAACGATTTGCCCGAGGCACGAATTTTAAATCGGAAGGCGTGGGCAGCGAGCAAATTCAAACACATCACGCTACCGATTAACGCGCCACCCGGAAACAAAAATGCGCCCGAACGCAGCGACGACACAGTCACGGCCACGCCGACCACCATCACAGCACCTGCGATCAGTGCGGCTCGTTTTAGTTGCTGAGCGTTTGCAAGAGTCATCAAAGCGATAACAATCGAGCTTCCAAGGGTCGCAAAGGCAAAACTGCGGTTCGCAACCTCGTCAGGCAAGCCAGGAGCCCATCCCCGCGGGAAGAAAACAGAGGGCTCAACCTTGATGATCCAAGGCTTAAAGTAAACCTCCATCACCTCCCAGATGTCACGATCCACCTGGGCTAAGGTCCCCACCAAGATCAGCACGATGGCAAATCCAAACGTTGTCACCGCGAGTTTCAGGGACGCCAGAGGAGCCAGCACATACTGAAACAGATTTTCTTCGGCTTTACTTGCTATTCGGCCAGCCTGTTTGACGCTCGCTGCCGGAGTGGTTGCAATCGATGACATAAAATCGTCTCGCGTCTTGATCTAGTTGAATCGAATCGATTCGACAAATTCCTGGAACGCAGACTTTTCTGACTCAGCAAGTCCGCGATCCCCCATCAGTTTGATGAACAACTTGTGGTCAGGCCTCTCGACCACAACAACATAGATGGCTTTCTCGACTTCGGCATCTGCAAGGACGAAGTACGGGGCATTCTCCCCAGCAACATCCAGAGAAAGTGTATCCTTGTCTAAAGCTGCCTGGTCGATTGGTTCCAGGCCGATTTGTCCACGCCAACGATTTACATTGGCGAGCATGGAACCCGAATTGACGCCGAGCCGAGTCAACGTAATCTCAAGTTGCTTGCCATCTTCATCTACGTTAAAGGTGGCAACTCGCATGGGTCGATTGCCACCGCGTTGCCATTTCTCAGGCAGATCAAAAGTCAAGCCATCCGCTTGGTTTGCATTTCCACCAGCTGGCGTAGTGGCCCCCGTTGTTGTCTCTTGCGACGACGATGGTGTGTTTCCACCCGATGCCGGTACACCCGATGCCGGTACACCCGATAACGGTGCACCCGAATCGAAAACGATCGCTTCCCCGGAACTGATGGGTATCTTCTTCGTGACAGATCCGAGTTGGTCGGCGGAAAGGCCAGGCTTGCCAACTTGACCCAGCCAACGGTTGACGTTCGCCAGCGTATACTGCTCTACGTTTTCACCAGGTCGAAGAGGAAGTGAACTCACCGCAACGTCCGCCGCACCGGTCTTCAACGTCGCAAAGCGAAATTGACTGCCCGGCGTTCGCGTCCATCCTGAAGGCAGCTCAAACTTTGGCTCACCCTCGACGAACTGAATGGATCGGATTACTTGATCAAATCTATTGATGATCGGGGATATTTTTGCAGGCGGCCCCATCGCTTTGAGGAACCAGGCTTTTCCCTCATGGAGCACGATCGCTGCCAACGATCTTTGACCCCCGGACGCGGAAGTATTGGCTGAAGTGACAGCGAGATTCAACCCGCTTTTGGCGGAAGAGGGTTCACTCTTCACCTGATAACGACGGATCTGGTCCGGGTTACCACAACCACTCAAGAATACCGCAAGTCCAAGAACTAAAATCAACGAGTTCCGATCGGTCACAGTCCGCATTTGAGACCTGGGGGTTATGAGAAATCTGTAGGCAACGAGTTGAACATCGGCCAACGGTGGGATGTCAGGCAAACTCTCGTCGAGGGGCAAATCAACTCACGTCGGTTAATTATAGAGGCCGCTCTCACTAAAAGTACAGGTAGAAGCCCCAGTTCCGTGTATGAAACTGTATGAAATAGGAAAGCCGTCTTTCTAACTAGGAAAGACGGCAAAATATGGTAGTCAGAAGCGTCAATCTGCCGCAGCATGGAGAGGTAGCTCGGACCTAGCTTCCCAACATCGACAGGATTCCTTCCATGATCGTGCTATTGAAATCAAAGGTTCCCTGCCAACTCCAAATGTTGGTCATCAAGTCGAGCATCAGAACTCCCGTGAATCCCAACAGAACCACGATGGAGAAGAGGCTCACAACGTTCCAGACCGAGTAGGAAGCATCGGCAGAATCTGCTGCTGTCGCCGCCGCTGCTGAGGAAACGGGAGTCACGAAGCCGCCTCCATCAGGAGCATCAACGTCATCGAACTCAACCGGCTCGGCATCCAATTCCGACCCACCCTCCTCGGAAAGCATTTGTACGGCGGAGTCGTCAAATTCTTCGGAATCCAAGGCGATCACTTGAGAGCCGCTATCCGCATCTTCATCGGCACCTTCGTCGACCGGCGTTAGCAGGAAATCGTCGTCGGATTGGAGCTCGTCACTGTCGCTACTGGCAATCTCGTCCAGCTCCATCATGTCGCTATCTTCGCCAAGCTCCAGCATTTCACCACCGGAACCTCCAGCCAAATCCGCAGGCTCCTCCAATGACAATCCGCTATCAGAGGGATTATTGAGGCTGATGCCGCTGTCTGCCGATCCGGAGGTCACATCACTGCCAGCGCTACTCCCGAGAACCACTTCGTCGTCATCCAATTCCAGATCAATGGCCGAGCCAAAACCACTGGCACTGGCGCCGGCGTTGGAGGCGTTTGAGTCACTCAGGTTCAACTCACTGCCGCCACTGCCTAGTTCATCGAGAGACAATTCAAGCGAGCCACTGTCAGAGTTCAACGATAGATCATCACCGACTGAGGATGACTCTGGCTGGAGATTATCGGTATCACCAGGTCCGGTTTTCTTTCCGCCTTCATCCAAGACATCGGAGCTCTGTACCGACAACTCAACGTCGCTGGCTCCCGATTTTGAATCAGAGGCAAGCCTTAGCGCGGAGCTTCCGTCAGGGTCGACTTGGAGATCACTATCGGCGGGCATCAGATCGTCGGCTTCGCCGATGATTGTGCTGGCTGTGGATTCGTCCGACTGCCCTAATTCTTCATCGCTGACAAGGATCGAATCAGACTCACCTGCATCTCCAAGTCCATCCAGATCAAGATCCCCTGCGGAATCATCGGCTGCTGGGGCCGAAGCATCGGTCGCTCCAAGCGTAATCCCCTTCTCCTGGGCAACCCGTTCAATCTCGTCGTATTTGAACTTCCACGAAGCGCCATCTCGATAGCCGAAGATTTCATTTCGGCTTCGCATCTCGGTGAGGTCTTCAGCACTCATGCCAAGCAATTTGGCAGCCTCTTCCAGTTGGATCAATTTGGCCATTCAATGACTCCAAGGTAATGTCTTTGGACGACACCCACCCCGAAGTACATGGGATTAGAATTCGACCAAAGTTATCTCGAACGCAGCAAGGCTTGGATCTTTTCAGGCGATGGTTCCGATCCGTTGAACTCGCTCATCTGAAGATCCCATCGAAAGTTTCGAACGCAACGCAACGAAATTTGACCCGACTTCGTATCTACAAAGTAGGATCCCATCGTCTGTTGTTGATTGTCGATCAAGACAATCAGTTGTTGACCTTCAACGGTCGGCCCCTTCAAAGTGGCTAATCGTTCATCGGACAACGAAGCGTGCTCAAAATTTTCGAATTGCTGGGCATGAACACCACGGTCTTCCGTCATCGAAGAAATGACAAAACCAATAATGAACACACCAACGAAGAGTCCCACAGTTGTTCCACGCATAAGTCACCTACTCCAAAGGGCTTAAGAGTGCGAGAACCGATCGGTGAACTCCTGCTTTCCATTTTAAAAGCAGTAGCTCTCGATTCAAGTACTTAATTACCGAAACGCTATTCTCACCGATACTTACGCCGAATCCTGATCGCATCCGGCGCAATCGATCTGACCGTTTAGCCGTTGAACCAGCGTTCAGATCTGTTGGCGAGGTTTAGTCCGCTTAGCAGCTTGCGTCAAGATCGAGGCCACGGGTTCCTCCTTGTCGAGCTGGAGCCAAGTCGCTAGCGTACGGGATGCTTAACTTGCTTGCTTTGCAAGCCCGACAATGTTTCAAAAATGAAACAAGGAGCTGGGATGTTTCGAGTCACGCGGGAAATCGACTTTTGCTATGGCCACCGATTATTGCGCTATGACGGAAAGTGCAAGCATTTGCACGGTCACAATGGAAGAGCCGTCATTTCTATCGAAAAAGAGATACTGGACGAGAAAGGGATGGTAATCGACTTCTCAGATATCAAGAAAGTCGTGAGTGGCTGGATCGACGATTGCCTTGATCACCGAATGATTTTGCACCGATCGGATCCTGCAGTTCCATACCTGCAGGAGCTTGGCGAGCCTTTGTACCTGGTGGATGACAACCCAACGGCTGAAAATATTGCGAAGCTGATTTATGATTTCGCCCAGGACCAAGGCTTTCCAGTCCACCAGGTGGACCTTTGGGAAACTCGCCATTGCTACGCAACCTATGCGAGTGCGCATTAAATAAGCCCGGGTGGTCCTTTAGGACCTGCCCCGGACTGAAATCCCCCCCGGGAAAAAAATCGATGTTCTATCAGGAGAGCTTCGGGAGGTGATTTGGTTATCGACCAACTGGGACGCGGACTTTGAGAAATCCACGTTTTCGATTGGCTTTCTCGAGAATTGCTAGGACCACTTGATGGTCACTTCGCTACCGCTTCGAAAACCTAGAAATGCGCTGGCGCTGTCTCCCACCAACAGGAGCTCTAAAAAACCGGACTCGCCTTGAATGGCCAAGAAGGTCATTTCCGGCTGCTGGTGGTCAGCGGGAAAAATGCGACTCGTGACGTGTCCATCACAATGGATCGAAACTCGGTCGTCCGTGGGTACCCCATCTAGCCGATCTACCGCGATATCGGTGACGGCGTCACCGTCTTCGGTGATTGATATCACGGTACCCTGGATCGACCCGCCCACTTTCATGCTCCGATTTCGACCTAGAAAGTTTCCTATCGGCGTATTGTAAAGATTTGCCCCGACGTCGCCAAGTTGAGCTATGAGGGACGGTGACTCCGGCGAATTCCCTAGGATTCATGGCGACCGGAAACCAGCGAATACTCAACCATTTCAGCCAGAAACGACGATGCGATCTCCGACTTGAGCAGCCATTGACTCAGCGGCATTTCCGTTGACCACGGCAATTTCCAGGTAACCACCAGAGCCGATGAGAGCCACCTTTTCTCCGATCTGTCCTTCCGCGTAGGTCGAAACAATGGGAACGCGAATCTCCGCAGCCGCTTCGCCACTGCAGCATTTAAGCGTGACCACGGGCGAATGAATCTCCGACTGCGTCTGCAGCTGAGAGAAAAACTGAGCCGGAATGTTCGAAATCAGATTCCCAAACGAGTCAACTTCGATGACGAGCCCCTCCAGACGGTCTCGACCCATCTTCAATTCATGCGGAGTCAGAACACACCATTCCATAGTGGATGCACCGAACGAAGCCGGCGAAACACCGTTGGCCAAATGAGCCGCGGTCGGCGCCATGATGTCTCGTCCATGAAAAGTCTGAGAAGTTGGTTTTCGCCAAAAACGCGTCTCTGTCATCTCTCTCACCCATTCGGGCGGATGCCTTTCGAGCAACGTCGAAAACACTCCGTTGTCGGGGCCAATCAAAAATTGTTCGGCAGACCGAGCGAGCAAAATACGACGGGCCGAGCCAACACCGGGATCGACAACGACAATGTGACACGTATCCCGAGGAAAGGCGTCGACGACCTGATCAATGATAAAGGCGGCTTGTCGAACATTTTGAGGACGAACCGAATGAGAGATATCAACGATCTCGGGCGCATCCGCGAGGTCGTAGAGCACCCCCTTCATTTGCGCAACATAATGACTATCGAGACCAAAATCAGTGAGCAGCGTAATCAACATCGACGGTGCCTCGCACCGGAACTACGATGGCATCTCTTGGATCAATTGCAAACAGATCTCACGAACCTGCCCGGGATTCACATTGGGATTTTGCTTTTTGGCTTGACCGATCAGAGCGCCTATGGCCTGTTGTTTCCCAGCTTGCACATCGGCAACCACCTTCGGATTTGCCTCTAACAGCGTACGACACAAATTCACGAGCACAGAGTCATCAACCTTCTCAATCCCCAAAGCCTTCAAGGCAGCTTGCAGATCGGATTTTTCATCCATCATGAACTGAAAAACATCGCGTGAGCGACTGCTGTCGAGTTCACCGTTTTTGATCGCCAGGACAAGTTCCGCTAAGCGTTCGGCATTGATTGGAAACTCGTCGATCCCAATTCCGTTCTCATTGAGCGTCCGCATTACATCTTGCTGTACCCAATTGGTAGCGCGCTTGGCATCCTGTGATCGGTCGGCAACCTCGATAAAGTAGTCGACCAATGCTCGCCCTTGGTTGACCATCACGTCGGCATCGTAATGCGACAGCTTATAATTTGCCTGAAGTCGTTCTCGCAAGGCAGCCGGTAGCTCGGGCTGCTTTTTGACAACTTCATCAATCTGTTCTTCAGAAACGGTGACCGGAATCAGGTCAGGGTCGGGGAAATATCGATAGTCGCTGGACTCTTCTTTGCTTCGTTGACCTTTGGTGACCTGCGCCTGATCGTCCCAACCGCGAGTTTGCTTGGGAACGTCACCAATCCGATGGCCGGTTTCCTGCCAGACCTGGTACTGCCGCTCCGCTTCATAGGCGAGAGCTCGCTCCACGGCGCGGAAACTATTCATGTTTTTGACTTCAACGATTGGAGTCCGAATCTCACCGTCATCGGTAGGAATTCCCAGGTTGATATTCGCATCGACCCGCAAGCTACCTTCCTGCATGTTACAGTCAGAAACCTGCAGGTAGGTTAATAGTAAACGCAGTTCGGTGAGATATGCCTTGGCTTCCAAAGGAGATCGCATGTCAGGTTCACTGACGATTTCCAGTAAAGGTGTTCCCGTGCGATTGAGATCGATACGGCTGTCTGCTTTTCCGGCAGCCTCATCATGCATACTCTTCCCGGCATCCTCTTCCAGGTGAGCGCGCGTAATCCCGACCCGTTTCGTTGGAAAAGCACCGTCAGGATCACTGATCTCCAGCCAACCATGCTCCGACATGGGCAGATCAAATTGGCTGATTTGATATCCCTTGGGCAGATCAGGGTAGTAATACTGCTTGCGATCCCACTTAGTAAATCGAGGGATTTCACAATTCAAGGCAACGGCGGTCTGCAGTGACAACTGAAAGGCATGCCGATTCATGACTGGTAAGGCACCCGGCGATCCTGTGCAAACCGGGCAGGTCTGCGTGTTCGGCGAAGCCCCAAATTGCGTGCTGCACCGGCAGAAGAGCTTGGTACGGGTGGCCAGTTGAACGTGAACCTCAAGGCCAATAATGATTTCGTAGGTTGGCGGGTTCATCCGAGCGTTGGCCTCCGGGTATGCCAATCCGTTTCAGCCTGGAACATATTCGCCGCTCGCAGCAGGCGTTCTTCCTCGAACGCGGGCGCCTGAAGCTGTAAGCCGACAGGCAATCCACTCGCCGTCGCTCCACAGGGAACTGAGATGCTGGTAATCCCTGCAAGATTGGCACCCGCGGTGTAGAGGTCTTGCAGGTAGAGCGAGAGAGGATCGTCGGTCATCGCTCCGATCGGAAAGGCGACGTCAGGCGTTACAGGTCCGATGACAAAGTCGACGTTCTCGAAAACCCGATCAAAATCGGATCGGATCAAGCGACGAACTTTTAATGCCTTCAAATAATAGGCATCGTAGTAGCCTGAGCTCAGTGCGTACGTCCCGATCATAATGCGGCGTTTCACTTCACTCCCAAAACCCTCGGCTCGCGATTTCCGATACATGCGAATCAACGGGGAATCGAGGTCATCAACGGCATCGTACTTGCCGGCGGCTTCCAACGTCTTGCGTTCTTCTTTCAACTCACGCAATAACTGCTGTTCATCGGTTCGATATCCGTAATGAGCACCATCGTAGCGAGCGAGATTACTGGAGGCTTCACTGGGAGCAATAATATAATAAGCAGCAATCGCATATTTGCTGTGGGGCAACGAGATTTCAGTGATCGAAGCTCCAAGCGACCGGTACACATCCATGGCAGCTTGAACCTTCTCGGCCACTTCAGGATTGAGCCCCGCTTCAAAGTGTTCACGAGGATAGCCAAGCCTTATTCCCTTAAGCGGCTGGTCGACCGTTTCCGAATATTGAGGCACCGGTTTGGGTGCGGAGGTCGAATCTTGTGGATCATGGCCAGCAATCGCTTCCAACAACAGAGCAGCATCCGGGACCGACCAGGCCAGCGGACCGATCTGATCAAGACTACTGGCAAAGGCAACCAGACCATAGCGACTCACTCGCCCATAGGTCGGCTTTAACCCGACCACACCGCAGAAAGCGGCTGGCTGCCGAATGGACCCCCCGGTATCGGTGCCGATCGATAACGGCGCCATCCCACCTGCCACACAGGCAGCAGCTCCGCCACTCGAACCTCCCGGTACCCTCGATAAGTCCCACGGGTTTCGCGTCAGCTGGATCGACGAATTTTCGGTCGAGCCGCCCATGGCGAACTCATCCATATTGGTTTTTCCGAGGAGAACCCCGCCGGCGGCCTTCACCTTTTCCACAACCGTCGCGTTGTAGGGAGGGCGATACTCCTGCAACATGCGAGAGGCACAGGTTGTCACCTGACCTCGGGTGCACAACAGATCCTTAATGGCGATTGGGACACCCCCAAGGCATCCCACGGAGTCCCCTGCGGCAAGTCGCTGATCCACTTCGCGAGCCTGCTGAAGAGCATCATCGGCATCGACTTCGATGTACGACTTGATTTCACGATCGCAAGCTTCGATACGATCAAGATAGGCTTGCGTCGCCGCTTCGGAGGTCAGTTTTCCGTCAGCGATATGATCGCGAAGTTCGAGAGCCGAGAGCTGTGTAATGGACATGGCCGGATCTAATCGCCAAGAACTGCGGGAACTCGATAACATTCGTCATCGCGTTTTGGAGCATTCGCCAAAGCGTCTTCCCGGTCTAAGCTCGGCTTCACTTCGTCTTCGGCAAACACGTTGCTCATGTCAATCGCGTGGGCCATCGGCTCAACACCTTCGGTATCAAGCTCGGAAAGCTGATCGACATACTCAAGGATCTGGCCCAACTGAGTCGTCATGGTCGTTAGCTCCTCCTCACTCAGCTGCAAGCGAGCAAGGAGTGCTACTTTTTCCACTTCCTGTCGACTCAAACTCATTTCAAACCTCTTGCCGACTCGCTTCGAACGAACGCCGGCTTGTCATGGTTGAAATTAGGAAGAAGCGGCCACTTTTGCGTCGGCCGGATTGAGCTTGAACGGAGGCCGTTTGACTGCCTTGCGAACCGCACCACTGCGAATGCACTGAGTGCAGACCATCATCGACTTAGCACCACCACTCGGGAGAGCGACCTTAATCTTTTGCAGATTCGGCTTGAATTTTCGCCGCGTGATTCCGGTAATCTTCGTACCGACCCCACCCAAATACTTCGCCTTACCGCGTGTTTCCACACTGTTGCCCATCTGGGGCCCTTTTCCGCATATCTCACAAACGCGAGCCATGGGTATATCCTCTTGAATATGTCGACGTTAGACCAAACGGACAGTATATCGGCTCTGACCGGGGTCGCAACCGCAAGTAGCTCCTCCGCCCGACCTACTGGCGAAAAATCCGAGTCCGCTTGGCTGCTCCGAGAATACGGGGAAAAGCGGCTCAACCACACTACCCGCTTACGAGCAAGGCGGCAGCCTAACCAAAATGCAGGCAAATCGGATCACACGGGAGTTGCTCAAGTTAGAATGAGCACCGCCACTTCGGCTGGATGATCCTCGCAAGTTTTAACCCAATTCCGAGTCTTGTATCATGCCACCTCGAATTCTCGTGGTCGTCTTGCTTGCCGCCTGCTCTTACCCAATCTCCGCCACCGTTGCAGACGAACGGCTCGACCGCTACCGAGAGGCGGGCCTCGCTGACGGCGATGCCGATCGCGGTCGCCTTCTGTTTGAATCAGAAAAGCTCGCCTGCCACAAATGTCACTCCAGTGACGGCAAGCAAAAGTTAGCCGGCCCCGCACTTCACACGATCGGCGACAAGTACACCGAGCAACAGTTGACGCAATCCATTTTGGAACCGAGCGCAGCAATCCACCCGGATTACGCGACGCTGATCGTCACGCTGAATGACGGAAGAAGTTTTTCCGGCGTGCTCCAGGATCGGACGGCAGAGGAGTTGACGCTATTCGACAATACGGGATCGACACACAAAATATCGATTTTGGAGATCGACTCTCAGGATCCGAGTCGCACATCATTAATGCCAGCGAACCTGCCGGAACTGATCGAACCTGATCAATTTACCGACCTGATTGCCTACCTTCGCTCCTTGCGGCAAACGGACACCCAGCGGCATCCGGGACTCCCCCGCAAAATCCAACCGATCAGCTCTGCCATTCGGCTAGAACCCTTTCATCCCGAAGGGATGCGGTTCGATCATCCCGTTTGGATGATTGCCAAGCCCGGCGAACCAGACACCTATCTGGTCGTCGAGCAACAGCAGCGGAAAGTGTGGCAACTTCGCGAAACCGAAACGGGTATGCTGAAGACGCTGTTCGCCGACCTGAGTGATGAGGCGATTACGGGCCAATTCGAAGGCGTGATGTGCCTGGCTTTTCACCCAGATTTTCTGCGGAATGGAAAATACTATGTGAATTATCATGTCCGGGAAGACGGCGTTTTTTCACCCGTGATTGCTGAGCGAGTGGCCGCCCCCAACCGATCTCGTGACGCAGGCGGTCGCTCTCGTCGCATTCTCAAGATCGATCAACCGACCGAATTGCATTGGGGCGGGATGTTGGCATTCGGGCCTGACGGTTACCTCTACATCGGTGCGGGCGATGGCGGTCCTCAAGAAGACCCACGCGGTCATGGCCAAGACCTTTCGAGCTTGATGGGCAAGATTCTGCGAATCGACGTCGATAAATCCAGCTCTGACAAAGCTTACGGAATCCCAGCAACCAACCCATTCCCCAACACAGATGGGGTACGGCCCGAGATCTGGGCCTACGGCTTCCGTATGCCCTGGCGATTCAGCTGGGACACCGAGACCCATGATCTGTGGGTGGGTGACATCGGCCAATACCTCTTTGAAGAGGTCTCGATCGCGCGCGTTGGAGAAAACCACGGATGGAATGTCTACGAAGGCTTCACTCCCTTCTCAGACCGATATCGAAGAGACAGCGAGAGCTTTACTCCACCCATCATTTCTTACCCTCGCAAGGAAGGTGTTTCCGTCACCGGAGGCTACGTGTATCGAGGCAATCGTAGCCCGTCCTTCGCCGGCGCCTATTTGTTCTCCGATTTTGAGTCGAAACGTATCTGGGCACTGACCCAGGAAGGGCGGCAATTGACCAAAGTGCGTCAAATCGGCAACAGCCCCGAAAAACCGGCCTCCTTTGCCATCGCTCCTGACGGGGAACTCTTTCTGATAGGCTACGAGGGAACGATCTACCGTGTGATTCTCGACGACGCGGTCTTCGAATAATCGAGAGAGCGGCTCGGTCCGACGACTGATTTCGCGTCAAACGAGGTCCAGGAATGCGGACCGTATTCAGGCAGAATCTCGAAAAATGGCCAGCACTTCCTCAAGAACATGACCATTGGTCGCGATGACTTCGCCGGCCTGATAGGTTTCCCTCCCATTCCAGTCGGTCATGGTAGCTCCAGCCTCCTTGAGCACCGGATAGAGCGCTGCAGCATCCCAGAGACTTACGACCGGATCGACCATGACCGCTGCCCGCCCCGTGACCAGCAAAAAATAACCGTAGCAATCGCCCCAGGTGCGGCTAAACCACGCGGCGGCTTCCAGTCGCTCATGAATCGACGAAGCATCCCGTTCTGCAAACGAATCGATTTCACTCGTGAGATAGACCCCATCGGCTAAACGATCGACGGCGGAAACATGGGTTCGCTCAGGTTCCGCGTCTCCCCGCTGCCACCAAGCATGATGGCCTACAGCCGCGAAGACGCGTTGGTCCAATGCAGGCATTTCAATAACGCCAATCGCACATTCGTTACCGCGTTCGACGCCGATCAGCGTCCCGAAGAGCGGCACACCCGTAATGAATGATTTGGTTCCATCAATAGGATCCAAAATCCAACGGTACCCGCTCGTTCCAGGCTTTTCGTCGAATTCCTCGCCCAGAATTCCGTCATCGGGAAAGGCATCCGAAATTAGACGTCGCAACAGCTGCTCGGCTTCACGATCAGCAATCGTCACCGGGCTGTTGTCCGACTTGCGTTCAACTTCAACCCCTTGGTTGAAGTAGCGCATTACCAGCCGACCAGCTTGAAGTGCGGCTTCGCGCGCCAGTTGCAATCTTGCAGTTAAATCAGATGACTCGTTCAAACCCGGCATCCATACACAGGAACAACGTATTAGGCAACTTCGGAAGGCTCCGGACGCACGATCTGGGACAGCTTAATCGACTCAAGCTGCTGTCGCGCCGTTCGCGTTACTTGTCGCAACGCTAATTGTAACCGCTCCTGGGATTCCGAGTTGAGCCCCTCGGAAACAGGAACTTCTGAACCCAATGGACCATCAATGGCCTCAATCACCTCGAGTACAGAAATGTCGTCCGGTCTTCGAAGTAAGGTATATCCCCCTTCGACACCTCGCGTCGACTGGAGAATGCCATGAGTTACCAGATTTCGAAGAATTTGTAACAAGAATCGCTCGGGCATGGAGCCCTCCGCAGCCAGTTTACTGCAAGGGACCGGTGCCTTACTCTCCGACTCGGCCAATTGCAAAGTCGCCTGTATCGCATACGCGACAGTACGTGACAGCTTCATCGCCACGCCCCGCTTTCTTACGAAGAATCAATGATGTCGTTTTAATAGGGATGCGTTCGATGACACCTCAGGGGTAATGAGGTTTCTTTGCGTCATCGCCCTTCATCACACCAACAAGACATGGTTGAGCGTCCAATGCTGCCCCCAACACACGTCGCGGGGCCAGTAGCCTTCACCTGAAAGAGCTACTCGACGGGCCCAATATAGAATTGTCAGAAAAAGATGTAAACCTCCCAACCGACTAAAACATCGCATATCACCCAAACTTCTCATGCAGTGCATCCACACTAAAAATCCATTCAGGGGCTGGTCTTTTAAGAGGCGGCCTAAGCGATTGCAAAGAAACTAGGAGGGAGAATCACCGGAGCTGGGATTCGCCTGTTTCTCGTCGGGCTTCATGAAATAGGAATGCCACACGAGCGCCACTGCCCCCACCACGAGCAGACAGTCCGCGATGTTGAAATTCGGCCAGACATACCTGTCGTAACTGAGCCGAATCCAGTCACGGACGGCATAGCGAGGGTATTCATCCGCATAGAGGGCGGCCACTGCTGGATCGGCAAAAGTAGCCTCCCACAAACCCAGTCGATCGTAGAGATTGCCGAGAATTCCTCCGGTGACACAGCCCAGGATCAAGGTCAGAAGCAGATCTCGACCGCCGCCGAAGAACACAAACCAAACCACAATCCCGATCAACGCCACGAAAGAAAATGCTGCAAAAAGCAGCACTTTGTCCTGTCCCAACCCAAAGAGGGCCCCTGTATTGAGCGAGGTTTCGACCCCCATCTTGCCTTCCCAAAGCCACCAAACCGGCTTTTCTCCGGGCATCCCTTGCCATCGGAAGGCGAGCGATTTCGAGATAAGATCGGCGAGACACCCACCGATCGCGAGCATCGCAAAAAGAACGTAGCGTGACTTCGGGACTGCATCCGCTACGACTTTTTCAGCTGTTTCCTTCGACTCGGTCATCGGCAGTTCGCCGACCGACAGTCGAATCCTGAGGTCAGCTTCCTCTAACTCTGCAGTTTTTCAGCACATCTCACGCAGAATGGCGTGTAGGGAATGGCATTCAGGCGCGTTTTGGGAATCACGCCAGCACATTCTTCGCAGGAACCATAAACGCCGTCTTCGATCCGTTCAAGAGCACCTTCGATACGCTGCAATGTGTCTCCCTCGTTGGCCATCAGACTCAGGGTGAATTCCTGTTCGAAGTTGTCGCTACCAGCATCGGCCATGTGCAACGGCATCGTTGAGGATTCGCCACCGGTGTCTCGGAGAGCCTTTTCTGCCATGGCGGAGACATCACCTCGAAGACGAGCGCGAAGCGCGAGAAGCCGTTCTTTATAGACTTTCATGTCCGCTTTTTTCATCAACCGTTTAACCATGACGACCGACGCTGCTCCATACCGAAGTGGTGAACTGTTTTATCTGACTTGAGTCGAACTATTCTAAGAACGATTTGGCGAACTGTCAAATGGCCAAGCAACTGAAACAGGCCCTCGACAAAAACCATAAACCACTACCAAAAAAGCACTTAAGCACTGATTTCGATTTCTAGCCGGGAGGTTAAAAGCAACGTCAGAAGGCCAAGCAAGCCGCAAAAAGACACAAAAACGCCGTTTAATTAAAACTCCACAAAGCAACCTGATTTTCGCACAAATCGCCAAAAACGGCTTGAATCGATCAATCCATCGCCGGATCTGCGGTCAGCATGGCCTTGGAACACCGCATCTCTTGATGATGATAGAATCGTATCCTAGACTACGCCGTCAGCTCTTCACTTGGTCCAGTTTTTCAATCCTTTTACTGTTAGATTCCCCGTGCCATCCAACGATGTCGCCTTTCAACGCTGCATTTCACCGGCTTGCGGTGCGACTTACGATGTCGGGCAGGTGCTGGTTTCTTGCCCCGAGTGCGGCAATTTACTGGACGTCGCCTACGACTGGGATCGCCTGCCGATTCCCAAGCAGCTTTCCGAGTTAGAGGAGAAGTGGCGTCTCCGTTCGGAGCCTCTCAACTTTAGTGGAGTTTGGCGTTTCCGAGATCTGTTGCCATTTGCCCCGGACGAAAAGATCGTATCGGTGGGCGAGGGCCAGACGATTCTGCAGCAGGCCAATTTTGTCGCTGAGTATGCGGGTTTGCGTCCGGGCAAACTTTTCTTGCAATACGAAGGGATGAACCCATCAGGCAGTTTCAAGGACAACGGCATGTCCGCAGCCTTTACGCATGCTCATTTGATCGGTGCCAAGCGCGCGGCATGTGCCTCGACGGGAAACACGAGTGCATCTTTGGCGATGTATTGTTCGGTCACTCAACTGATGAAGGCGATCATCTTCGTGGGTTCGGGCAAGATCGCTTATGGCAAGTTATCGCAGGCCTTGGAATACGGAGCTCTCACGGTTCAGATCGCGGGAGACTTCGACGATGCAATGGCCCGTGTGAAAGAGGTTTCCTCGAAGCTCGGCGTCTACCTGGTCAACAGCGTCAATCCCTTCCGATTGGAAGGGCAGAAAACGATCATGTTCCGAGTTCTCGAGGCACTGCGTTGGGAAGTTCCCGACTGGATCGTGGTGCCGGGCGGAAACCTGGGCAACTCGAGTGCCTTCGGCAAGGCGTTCATTGAGCTGAAAGAACTGGGGCTGATTGACCGCGTCCCACGCCTCGCGATCATCAACGCATCCGGTGCGGATACGCTTTATGAGCTGTACGAGAAGCGGAACCTGAGATGGAGACAGGGTGATCCGAACGCTGAATTGGCCTGCTATTACTATGACGAACTCGACGAACAACAGCGCAAGGCATCGACGATTGCCAGCGCGATCGAAATCAATCGCCCTGTGAATCTCAACAAATGTATTCGAGCCTTAGAGTTTTGCGACGGGGTGGTTCGGAAGGTGAACGACCAGCAGATCCTGGACGCCAAGGCAAGAGTGGGCGCTGGCGGAATTGGTTGCGAGCCGGCCAGTGCGGCGAGCGTCGCCGGAGCGAAGATCCTTTGCGAGGAAGGCATTATCGGAGCCGATGAGCGTGTGGTCTGCATTCTGACCGGCCACCAGCTCAAAGACCCGACGGCGACCGTTGCCTATCACACCACGGACCAGGCTCAATTCAATGAGGTGCTGGGCAGTCGAGGCGTTCAGCGGGCATCTTTTGCAAATCGCGCGGTAGCGGTACAAAACGACTTGGATGAGATCATCCGGGCGATCCAACTTTACAGTTGAAGTATCGAAAACATCTTGCAGCTTGACATGGAGAGGAAGCATGAATCAGACGGAACGACCGAGAATAGTGATCCATGGAGCAGCGGGTCGCATGGGGCGACGTCTGATCGCTCTGGGATCAGAAGATACGGCAATGCAACTCACCGGCGCCGTCGACGCTGCTTCCCATCCGGCCATCGGTGAAGACGCTGGGGCACTGGCTGGAGTGGGCGCGATCAATCTCCCCATCTCCGCGGAGCTGCCAGCAGACGTCGATGCGGTCATCGATTTTTCCAGTGCAGAAGCAGTCGATGGCATTCTCGCTCAATGCGTGGAACGAAAAATCCCTTTGGTACTCGCGACCACCGGTTTCCCCGAAGAGACAGGACGTCGAATCGACGAGGCATCCCAACAGATCGCCATTGTTCGAGCGCCGAACATGAGCCTCGCCGTGAACCTCACCATGAAACTGGCAACGATCGCAGCGGAAAAACTGAAAGACTATGGACCGGGGGCAGACGTCGAAATCATTGAACGTCACCATCGTTTCAAGGAAGACGCCCCGAGCGGTACGGCCTTGAAATTTGGCGAGTTAATCGCCGGAGAGATGGAACAAACAGAACACGTCCACGGTCGTGAAGGACGTCCGGGGCAACGACCCCAAAACGAGATTGGCTACCACGCCTTACGAACAGGTGACAATCCAGGCGAGCACACAATCGTGTTTGGCTTAATCGGAGAAACGGTCGAGCTTACCGTCAAGGCAACCAATCGCGATTCGTATGCGTTGGGAGCTTTAGAGGCGGCCAAGTTTGTCGCTTTTCGCTCTCCTGGAATGTATTCCATGTACGATGTCCTCGGGCTGTGATTTCTGATCCTGCCTCATTGCTTACGGCGATCCGATGGCGAAATGCGACGAGGGATATCTTTGCGATGTTTGTGGTGAGGACGTGGCTCAGGTCACAGACAGCCAGCTCTACCTGCAGTACGTCATTGGCGAATTAGATCCTGAACTCTTGCACACCACTGCCGAGCGCCATATCCGCTGCAACCCTGTTATTGCTCAATTCATTGTCGATCCCGAATTCACACCGGTGCAGGTCGATGGCGACTTTGACAAACGGAATCTCGATGCTGACTTTGTGAAGGAGCGTGAGCTTCTGGTGACCCGTGGGTTCCAGCGTTTGCGAGAAATCTCCGGCAGCGACCTCTCGATCCTCGAATATCCACTGCCGGAGGTGATTGAACAACTCAAGCGTCAGGCAACCGACGGAACTCCGTGAGTTCGAGCCAACTCGACCGCGCCAACCACCACGGTTTCTTCACCCAATGAGGCCGGTACCAACTCGAAGTCATTCGCGAGCGGCGGAAAGACGAACGTTCCAACCGTTTCACGAAGCCGCTGGAAAAGTGGCTCACCCACCAAAGAAACACCTCCACCAATCACCACTCGCTGGGGTGCTGCGATCGTCAATACTTGGGCAATCGCCCAACCCAAGGTTAGCGTTGCCTGGTCAAAGATTTCGAGCGAGGCGGCATTGCCTGCGAGAGCCGCCTGAATCACAGTTTCTGCAGACAACGGATCGAGCGTTCGCAATTCATCGACGCCACTCACTTCACGGCCGGAGGCTAATAAATCTCGAGCTCGACTTTCGATCCCCAATCCACTGGCGAAGGATTCAACCGTTTGTTGAGGATCCCTGGCATCGAGTCCAGGACGCAGGTGGCCGATCTCAGCAATCGCCGGACACGATTCTCCGTCAATCCTGCCATCGACGACGAGCCCACCGCCAATGCCGGTACCAATCGTAACGTAGAAAACTCGACCCGCTCCTTCACCAGCACCATGGACAGCTTCTGCGAGGGCCGCCACGTTGCAATCGTTGCCCATCGTCACGGGAAGGCCCAACTCACGCAGACACCAATCTCCCAAGGGAACGTCATCCCAGCCGTGCACTTGGTGGCTGGTGATCACTCGGTTGTGTGCCCCATCGACAGGTCCACCGAACCCAATTCCGATCTGCCGCACACGATGGATTGAAATCAGTGAAGGCGCGATTTCCTTGATTTGCTGCAGAATCCCTTCAGCACCCAGCGCACGGTCGATGGTCGCGCGTTCTAAGGTCACCAGAGTTTTGCTGTCGGAGTCACTTGGAGCGATCCCCAACTGCAACTTCGTGCCGCCGATCTCAATGCCCAGAATCATTTTGCGTACCGACCCTCATGATTGATACGAGCAAATACATCGTTGAGTACCCAATGGAACAGACAAAGATGAATGCTCTCAACCATCCCCATATCATTCAATTCCACGTGAATGCCGTCCGTTTGCATCTCCTTCAACTTTCCACCGTTGAAGCCTGAGATGCCAAAGGTCATAAGGCCATGACGATTCGCCCAATCAACTGCTTTCACAATGTTTGGACTGTTACCCGAGCCGCTAATGGCCAGTACCAAATCACCCGCCTGACCGTAATTCATTAATTGTTGAGCGAAAATATCTTCATAGCCAACGTCATTCCCAACGGCCAACATCCAACCCACATTGTCGGTGAGGCTCATGATCTTCAAACGTTTCTTGGACTCATCCTGAAGATCACTTTCGCGCAAACTGCTCTTCCCCAAATCCTCGCAGAAATGAGTTGCAGAGGTTGCTGAACCCCCATTTCCAAAAACATAAACAAACCGACCATGCTCCCAGGCTTCGTACAGTAAGTCAGACCAACGCTGCATGGCTGCTGGGTCAATACGATCGAGTTCGTCCTTAAGACGTGAAATATAATCCGCCTGATTTAACGTCGCTCCCAACATTGAATCCACATTCTCCCTTAAAAAAGAAACCTCAAACTCATCTTTCTAACGTCGGCCGATAGAACATTAGTAACGGCAGGATGAGTAGAGCCATTAACCCAAAAACTGGACTGCGTGGCCACTCCAGGACAACGATCATGCGGCTAAAATTCCCATAAACAATACCGGACAGCATGATAGCGACGAAATTAGCCTGATTCATCACCGCAATCATCCGATCTCTCTGATCATCGGGCGGCCTGGATTGAATAAAAACCTGGAGCGGAATCGCAAAAAAATCGGCTGAAACGGCCAACGAAGAAAGGACCATCAGCGCCCCACGAAATCCCAACAAATAGTGATAGGTCGGTACATGCTTCGTTAACACGGTATGTTCAAACTGCGATACCGATTGATTTTGCGGAAGCTCTTGTTGCAGTCCCCCCGAATCGACTGCCGCTGGCTCCACCGGAATCTCAACGGTCTTTCCTGTGGGCCACGAGATCGATAGGAGCGTCAAACAGATGACGATGCCCCAGAGCCCGACGCGAATGACCTTACGATCACCTCCGGCGTTGCAGAGCCGTTCGCCGATAATCGCTCCAGCGGCAATCCCCAGGCCGACGACACCATTCATGATGCTCGTCAACAACGTACTCAGTTGCAACTGCACGACCCCCAAAGAATTGACGGCCTGAATCGCAATTCCTGACACCAGCCAGAACATACTCGACGCCAGAATGGCCGAAACCAAGGGACGATCTTGACGCAAAACTCTGAACGTATCGGAGCGAATGAGAAGCGACGAGAGACTGAACTTTAGATCGGGCTGGGCCGGCGGTACATATCGCACCAACAAAGCCGTCACGGTACCGATCACCGCGATCCCCACACAAAACGCAGATCCGATCGCGAGTTTCGAGGCACCTGTCACTAAGGGTTCAGTTCATTTGATCAGCCAGGTATCCAAGAATCCGGCGCTCACCATGCCGAAAATGATCGCCAGAAAAGTCAGCATCAGAATGATGCCGTTGGCGTGAGGCAGCTCGCGTTGCCGGAACAGTTCGGGAGGAATCTCATATTTACCTGGTCCAAAAAACGCACTTTGGATCCCCATCAAAAACAGGGTAAACAGCAAGCCGGCATATCCAGTCGTTGCATAGGCCAGAAATGCCGCAACCCCAAAGCCATTGCAGCGATTTCTGCAAACTTGCTGATCACAATGATCGTTTTCTTGCTGTAACGATCGGATAAGAATCCGGCATAAACAGAAAACAAAACGAACGGCAATGAAAACACGATCGTTTCCAAATCCTGTTGATCCTGCCCCAAAGATGCAACACCCACCGGTATCGCGCGCAGCAGCATGAGTTGCTTGTATAGGTTGTCGTTGAAAGCACCAAGGAATTGGAGGATCGACATTCCCCAGAATGAAATGTCACGACTCAGAGGAGTGCCACGGTCAGTTCCGACACGGTGCTCATCATTCATGCTAAGCATTATGACGGCGTGCCATGAATTGAGAAATAGCGACCAAAGCTGGCTCATCACTCTCAAGAGCCTGTAGAACCGACCTTTGTTGACCGAACCAGCACTCCCATCGCAAAGCCATGCAGCGGCAAGCTTCCACCACGTCGACGAGGCTCCTGCCCAAAACCAATCATGCGGATCAAACGACGTTCAACGCTGACGTGACACATGGGGCCTCGCCTTCCGCCTGACGAGGCTCAATTCCAACGTTGTATCATCGAATCTCAGAAAGCCGGTGCAGCCTACATCGTTCGATCGACTGCCTCAGCAACACGACGACAACGCGCCATCATGTCACCGAATTGGTCGAAGGTAAGCGATTGATAACCGTCACTCATTGCATTTTCCGGCTCTGGATGCACTTCGACAATCAAGCCATCAGCTCCGGCTGCAACGCTGGCCACGGCCATTTCGGGGACCAGATTTGCGTGACCGGTCCCATGAGAAGGATCAACGACGATGGGCAGATGAGTCTTCTGATGGAGATAGATTACGGTCGCAAGCGGCAGTGTGAAACGGGTGTGCGACTCAAAGGTACGAATCCCGCGCTCGCAAAGCATAACATTTGCATTGCCTTCATTGAGGATGTATTCGGCCGCCAAGAGCAGTTCATCGAGCGTGGCACTGGCCCCTCGTTTCAGTAACACGGCACGACCGCAACCACCAACCGCTTCGAGAAGACGATAATTCTGCATGTTGCGAGCACCAATCTGCAACACATCGGCATACTCAGCAACCAACTCGACGTCGTCGGTCGACATCACCTCGGTGACCACGGCTAAACCGGTCTCTTCTCTTGCTGCCGCCAGCAACTTAAGCCCCTCTTCCTTCATCCCCTGGAAACTGTAAGGGCTAGTACGAGGCTTGAAAGCACCACCTCGAAGTGCCGTCGCCCCAGCAGCCTTTACCGCATGAGCGGACTTGAAGATTTGCTCTTCCGACTCAACACTGCAGGGACCGGCGATCATTCCCACGGTGCCCTTCCCTACGGTCAAACTACCGGCTTTCACGACCGTTGGCTCGGGCTTGACTTCGACGCTTGCCACTTTGTAGGGCGCGAGAATCGGAACGACCTCGGCAACTCCGGGTCCACTCTCCAACGATTGGCGCGTTTCTTCACGTTTTTCACCAATCGCAGCAATCACCGTTCGTTCGGTCCCGACGATGACATGAGCCTTGAGCCCCAAGCCCTCTACGCGAGAAACCATATGGTCAACTTGGTCCTGGGGGGCACCGTGTTTCATGACAACAATCATCGAATCGGACTCCGTTTAGCTGAGGGAATTTTTTGAGCCTAAAGTGGGGTGGCGTTGTGATTAAGAATTGTGAATTAAAAAAGCCCCGAGAACTGGCTTGGATCTCAGGGCCTTTGAGAGTTTGCTGTCGGATGGTTCCTTACGAAATGCCTCCGGCCCCGGGACAAAGTCCGGTAAAGTAGAAAAACCAAAAGTAGCGGAACCATGAGCGTTTCATGCCAACATTATGTACAGGCATGCCGTTGGAAGCAAGACAAGCCTCTCTTTTCCCTTTCGGACAGAACAAGCAGATCATCACCGGCCCTTTTTTTTGCTGGTCAGCCATTGGGCCATCAGGCCTTCTGGCGGCTTTCCATACTGTTTTTCAACCGATTCCGTGAAGTCAGCTCCGGCAGAAACCTCCTCAATCACGGCCTGGTAAGCCCCGGTCTTTCGAAATAGATTCTGGACAAAATCGGCTCTCAACAGCTTTGCCTGACTCGGTGGCAGAGAACCATCCATGACCTGCTTTGGCTTAGTGACCCCCGCAAAAGCCTCGGTCAGAAGCTGATTCGCATCTCTGCCTCGTCGGGAACGCTTAAAAACGCGGTCATGGATCAACTCGACCGTCCCATCCACGAACCACTTGGGAAAGGCCCCAGACAATTCAATTTGTGTTCCAACAAGACTGCGACAAAGATCGGTCTCGAAACGTTCGCGATCGTCCGCATTTCGCGGTCTTAACGTGACGAGATAGGCGTCCAATCCAGGTGTTGCCCAGTGGCCAGTCCAATCCGGCGGGACGGATCGCTGTTCGACCATTTGAGCAAATTCATGGTAGTCGTACGAATCAGGCAATAAAAACAAACTCAGTCGACCTTTGACTGCCTGCGAGTCGGATCGCAACGGAAACACCTTACCAACTTTGTCGAAGAGGGATTCCGCATCACGGGCTACCTCGGCGAGCAGTTCTTGTCCATCATTTCCAACGAGCAAAAAATGGTCGGAAGCGTGAAACTCGGGCTCTTGCCCAGCAAAGACAAGTCCCCATGACTTCCGAGCCAAAGCCTGCCGCTCCTCGCTCAGCTCTTCCGCGGAAGCGGTCTTCAAACGCATTGCCGTAGCAAGATCCTGGATGGGCTGGTTGGGTGCATCCCCATCGAAAGTCGCACCCGCCTGAATCCACCGTTCCACCATCGCGATCTGCGCATCACTCAATGGCGGACGATTCAGTGGCATTCTCTGGCCATCGCCGAGTCCTTTTAATTTGCGAACAAGCAGACTGGCATTGGGCTGGCCGGCTTCCCAGAGAGATCCTGCATCCCCCCCTTGTTGCATACGGGCATAGGTTGCGAGACTCAAATCGTTGCGCGGATTATTGTTTCCATGACATGAAACACATTGTTCCGCGAAAAGCGGAGCGATGTGCTGGGCGAAACTGACTTCCCCATCGGCCGCCGGCAAATCGCGGTTCGTCGTGATCGCCTGATTGGTCGGCTCAGGATCTGGCTTTCGATCGAGCCGGGCGCCCTGATCGATCCAGGCGATCAACGTTTGCAATTCAGCAGCGGGAAAAGATGGTCCATCGGGTGGCATCTCCCCGGCCAAAATGCGTTCGACGATCGGGCTTTTGCTCCCATTCTTCCGAAAAATCGCCGTGCCCGATTTACCGCCTCTCATCAGTAAGGCGTAATCCGCCATACTGAAACCACCCTGTCGGTCGTCAACATGACAATCGCCGCATCGCTTCTTCAGGTTTGGGTAGACATCATCTGCATAGCTAACCGTTTGTGTCGCGGCACGTTGCTCAACGGGTTTGGAAGCTTCTACCGGCTTCGCCACTCGAATCGAAAGCCCCTCAAGCTCTAACAAAGCGCGAGCTTTCCGTAATACCTCAGCAAGAGCAGCATAACGCCGCCGATCTTTTTGGGCCTCAGCGGGAAGTTTTTCAAAATCCAGTTGAACTTGCTGAACGATTTCAGCGGCCTTGCGAAACTCACCGTTCTTGTAGAACTTCCCGGCTTCTCGAAGTTCGCCACGCAATTCGCTCAACGAGTCCACTGCTTGAGGGGCAGCCATCAGTTGGGAATTAACACCGATCAGAATCGACCCCAAACAAAACAACAGCAGCGCATATCGCAGAAAGAGCTTACGAATGGTGTCGCCGGGTAACTCGTTTGGTAGCAGACTTTTTCGAAACATGCTTGGGCCGATCACTTTGCTTATAACCGTGTTCGATCGCGAACCATTCTGCATAACGTTCTCGATCGGTATAGCTGCGATTTCGATTGTCTAGCAAATGTCCCAATTCGTGAATCAAAATGTTATTAAGATAAAAGTCTTTGACAGCCGCTTCTGTCCAGACTAATTCCCATTCAGTCGGCCCAGATTGCCGCCAGCGGCCACCAAACATCCGGGCTTCGGTAATTTGAGCAGGCTTCGGGGGCTTCGCGTAGTATTCCGTCAGGCTGTGTTCGATCGGGTAGAGATACAGCGCATTGCCCCATTGCATTCCGTAGCATGGCAAACTCAACTTTTTCCGCGTCATCCGACTCAATTGCACCACCGCCAACGGTTCGAGCATGTGATCCGGCAAGACCGACAAACGATCGCGAATCTCCTGAGGAGTCACGACATGCCGGTAACCTTTGCCTGGCGACTGCACAATTACCTCAAAAGATCGGCCCTGCACGTCTTCTACTTCATGCCAATCTTCGGGAGGAGCAAAAGGAAACTGCTCGCTTTTCTTCAAACCACGTGCTCGCTGGCTCAAAGCGGCACCATGACGATTCCGTTTCGACGTCACCACATTATTCAGCGGTGGTCGAACACGTTTGACCGGTTTTCTGAAGTTGCGATTAGCCATGGAACCAGTTGGGTTGTGACGAATACCTTTGATGAACCTTGCCTTCAAAATGGCATCCTTCGCCGCATTATCATGCTAGATAGGTGACATCTGAAAATTCAAGTGGACAACGACAACTAATGATTTTCAATAGACTTACGACCACACAAACAGCCCAGGGAACACCCGTGTTTTGCGACTCGAGCCAACTCCGCAAAGGAGCTGAAACACGAGTAACCCCCTGAATGGAGGAGCCCCAATTTGAACGGCCCAGCCGAAGATTGAGTTCACGCCCCGCTTGACGTTGCGGTCGCCAACTGGCCCATTGAATACAGAACTCCCGAGCGCTCATTCTTCCTGTAATCCGGAAGCCCTAGCAGCATCAGAAAGTGGCACATGCTTGAAATACTCAAACGCATCCTTGGACGTCGATCGGATCGTCATACGTCAGCGAAAGAGGTGATTCTCTACACCCGTGAGGGCTGTCACCTGTGCGAGGATGCGGATCAATTACTGCGAAAACACGGTTTGCGTCCGGAGTTGATTAACATTGATGAGGACGAACATCTGAAACAAGAATTCGACTGTTGTATTCCCGTTGTGAAGATCGACGGCAAAATACGTTTTCGAGGACGAGTCAATGAAGTGTTGCTAAAGAGACTGATCTCACGCAGCTGACGGGTAATTTGGATGCAAGAGCTGGGAATTTTTGCGAAATACTGGGAGCCAGGTCGTGTTAAAACGCGGCTCGCTGCCACGTTGGGAAATGAACTCGCGAGCCAAATCTACCAGCATTTTCTGACAACGTTGTTGGAACGATTTCGACGGTATGGTGACCAACGGATGCTCGTCTTCACGCCGGAATCGGAAAGGGCAGCTTTCGAAAAGCTCGTCGGCCCCCGAGATTGGCAATTACTGGCTCAACAGGGGGATGATCTCGGCGAGCGGATGAGCCGTTTTTTTGAGGACCGTCTCGAGGCCGGAGCGGAGTCGGTCGTTTTGATTGGGTCTGATAGCCCCACCCTTCCGCAAGCAATCATGACAACGGCCTTAAAAGAACTGCGAACGCACGATCTCGTGATTGGACCAAGCGCGGACGGAGGCTATTACCTCATCGGTATGCGAAAGCCGCTTTGCGGTGTCTTTTGCAATGTGGACTGGAGTTCTTCTCAAGTCTGGACTCAGACCCTGCAACGTGTTGATGAGCTTGACGAGCAGGTATCGCTAGCAATCCTTCCAGAATGGTATGACGTCGACACGCTGGATGATCTGGCACGTCTTTTTCGTGAAATTGAACAGACCGCTGAGACTTCACCGTCATTAATCCCGATTGCGGAATGCTGTTCACAGATCTTCAACCGTGCGGAATAGGGTCTGTCAAAAGACGAAGACTAGGCCAAGGCTGCTTGTTGCGATGGGTTTCCCGACTGCATCCCACTTTCTCGACGCGCAAAAGCCTCACATCCGATAAGGATTGATACGCAAACGTCAGCAGCGTTGGAGCACCCTTGATGATGTCATCGACAAACCTTGGTCTATTCGCGACGGATACCCTCATGGTGGCCACCACGGATGTGGCAATGCAAATCATGAGTCATCCGTTGATGACTGCAGGAATCTTTTTATTGATCCTCTGCACCCTGACCGTCATTCGCCAAAAACTAGAATGCTGCGACCGAGAATAAGTTGAGGAACACCATTCGCAATAAACCGATCCAGTTCGTGAAAAACCTGACAATCATCACGACAACCGTTCTCATCTGATTTCAAATCCTTTTCCAACATTCCGTTGATACAACCGAATATCAGCACTCAGGAGCTGATCGTGAGTGGGTGACAATCGTGGTTCGCCCAATAAGTTTTCTCTCGCAAAAGTAAATCGAGTCGAAAACTCAGCCACAATGACAGACGCAAGGATGCGTGTCGTGAAAGCCTATCTCAGCATTGTTTGGGTGGCGCTGTGGGTCACTAATGCAATTGCCGATTCTTCGGAACGGGAATATGCGATTGCTGCGCAATATTATGCTGACGAAAACTGGGACTTAGCCGCAACAGCCTTTGGCGACTTCACACAGCAACACTCAGACAGCCCTCAGGCGGTCGAGGCAGCTTTTTATGCGGGCGAGTCGCTTGTTCAGCTGAACCGCTACGATGACGCAGCGGAATACTTCCAGCAATTTCTCGAAGCCGCACCGGAACACGAATCACGAGCTCAAGCCTTCTTTCGTTCCGGCGAATGTGCTTATCTAGCAAATCGCCCAGTAGCTGCCTTGCGGCAACTGCGAGAATTCAACCGTTTGTATCCAGAGCATGAACTGCAACAGTACGCACTGCCGTATCTGGGGAGCCTGAGTCAAACGGCGAGCGATCAAGAGGGAGCCATCCAGGCGTTTTCAAAAGCGTTGAGCAAATATCCTCGTGGCCCCTATGCTGACGAGTGTCTTCTCGGACTCGCCACGCTGGCTTATGAGCAGCAACGTTACACCGACGCGGCTGAATTCCTAAGTCAACTCAAGCGGAAATTCCCTGAGAGTGATCTCCAAGCTGAGGCCGCCTACTGGCTGGGGCTAGTTAACTTTGACGAGCAGAAATACGGCGAAGCAGCCAAGAATTTCGCGGAGGTCAAGCGACGGCGACCTGAACATCGCCGTATTCATGCGATCGAATACCTGGCAGCAGAGTCATTGCGTCGCGTTGGCCAGCTAGATGCAGCGATCCCGCAACTGCAGGAAATCTCACAACAGCTCCGCGACAACGAATGGGCGGACGATGCCTTAGTGAGCCTGATGCGTATCGCACTCAAGCAGAACGATCATCAGGGCGTCGCCAATTATGCAGCATCGATCGAGCAATCCGTACCCCAGAGCAATCGCCGCATGGAAGCGGAACATATTCTGGGAGAATCCCTGATCAAACAGCAGCTTTTCCGTCAGGCCGTTGAGATCTTCTCAGAACTTGTCAAACAAGAAAATTTGAACGAGCAAGCCCGTTCAACGAGTCATTATTTGCTGGGTGTAGCATTCTTGGGGCTCGACAATCCAGCCGAGACGTTATCGCAATTGAAGAAGGTCAACGTCGACGGACAAGGAATCAACCTTCGGACTCAAGTTGAATTGGCGAAAGCGATGGCCTTCAACGCTCTCGGCCAACACGAAAATGCGGCGAAACTGCTTTTGAATGCGAATGGCGATCTGGGCGAACAGGGACAAGCTCAATTGATTTTCGCCCTGATCAAGTCAGAAGATCTTCAAACGGCGACGGAGGTTTTGAGCGAGTGGCAACAACAACCGGATGCGAATGCCAATCTGCTCACCACCGCCAGACGACATTTGGCGGATGCAAATTTTTCGCAAAGCAATTACCAGGACGCATCGCAGCTGTACGCCAAGATTCTGGCGGGAGCCACGGCTGCACCGCTCCTCAACCGCGGGCTATCAGGGCTGGGATGGTGCCACTTCCGCATGGGCAACGACCGGGCAGCCCTCAAGGCATTCGATGAGCTCATCGAAAAAGCCCCCGATTCAACGGAGGCACGTGAAGCACGACTCCCTCGGGCCCGCAGTCTTGAACGACTCGATGAAAAGGACAAAGCGCTCGAGGCCTACCTTGAGATTGCTCAGATGAGCGAAAAAAACGAACAATGGGCAACAGCCATGCTCGCCAGCATTGACCTGCTGAAATCCAAAGACAGAATCGAACTAGCCATCGACTTTCTGCAAGAACTCAAAGACCACCCACAACTACATGGTCGCATGGATCTGGTGCTCTACAAGCTAGGCTGGCTTGAAAGTCTTGCAGGCAACCCGCAAAAGTCATTTGCCGCTTATAAGACGCTGTATCTTGAGCAGCCCGAAAGCGAATACTGGACCGACGCCACCTATCGCATGGCAGATATCGCCTACCAGGAAGACAGGATCAAGACGGCGGAGAGATTACTGAAGAAACTCAATCAAGTTCATCAAGGGCGACCGAATCCGAAGCTGATCCCCTTCGTCAAATATCTGGAGGGGCGGATCTCTGCTCACCGAGCAGACTGGACGAACACGATTAGCATTCTTCGCCCCATCACCGAGAAAAATCCCGAGAGTCCAGTCGCAACGTCGGCACATTTCTGGCTCGCTGAGGCCCACTTTCAATTGAAAGAATACGACGAGGCAATCCCTCACCTGGTCGCAGTTGGAAAAGCCAAAGATAGGGAAGCGGAGCCGTGGCAGGCGATTGTGCTACTGCGGTTGGCCCAGATCAAAGCGATCCAAAGATCATGGGAAGAGGTTGATCAGATTTTGAGTCGGCTCCAGGATCGCTTTCGAGACTTTGAACGCAGCTATGAGATTCGCTACCTGGAAGGCCAGCGTTTGGTGGCGGCTGCGCATTTCGATGAGTCGAGAACTTCGTTTCAGGAAGCAATCGACGATCCGCGCGGTCAATTCACCGAAACCGCAGCCAAGGCGCAGTGGATGATCGGTGAAACCTACCTTCATCAAAATGCGGCAGAACAGGCACTGCGGGCCTACCTCAAGGTCGACATGCTCTATGACTACCCGGAATGGCGAGCCGCAGCTCTGTTGCAAGCCGGTAAATGCTATGAGCGGCTGGGAAAAATCCCAAACGCTCGCAAGCTGTATGAACGGATCACCACCGAGATTCCAGCAACGGAACATCACGCAACGGCACAACAACGATTATTACAAATCAAGGCGGGTACTCCCGCTCCCCCGAAGAATCGAATACGGAATCGCATCTCTGGCGAAACACCTTTATCGCCAGCCAACACCAGCGATCAGGACGGAGAGACACGATGAATCAACGCTCAACAAAGCTCCTAATCACCGCGTTGCTCGCTGTTTTGTTACCGATGTCGGCATCACTGACCGCGGTTGGTATTGCCCAATCCGACGTGACACCGGTGGTTGCCCTTGAGACGAGTCAGGAAGAGCCGATCGCCACACGTAGCATGTTTTCTGTCTTGAGGGATGGGGGACCGATGCTGGCGTTGATCGGCATGTGCTCGTTCATCCTTTGCATTTTCGTCTTCGAAAGATCGATCAGTTTGAGAAGTGGACGCGTGATTCCTAAGCCGTTCGTCAAACGATTCCTCATGCAACTCGAAGAACAACAATTGAATCAGGACGAGGCGTTAGAACTTTGCGAAGAAAATCGCAGTCCCGTTGCCGTTGTGTTTGCGGCAGCGATTAAAAAATGGGGACGTCCATCCGTCGAGGTTGAACAGGCCGTTTTGGACACCGGAGAACGAGTATCCAATGACTTACGGAAGTACTTACGTCTATTCAATGGAATCTCAACCATCAGCCCGTTGTTAGGCCTCCTCGGCACGGTGCTCGGCATGATCACCGCCTTCAATTCGATCGCATCTGCGGACGCGATGGGTCGTCCCGAAATGCTGGCCGGGGGGATCGCTCAAGCCCTGCTCACGACGGCCAGCGGACTTACCGTCGCGATCCCTGCCATTGTGGCTCATCTGTATTTCATGAGTCGCGTTGATCGTCTGATTATCGAGATCGACGATCTGGGTCAGCAAGTCGTCAACGCGATCGCCTCCGACGGCTGGCGAAAACCACAAAAGAAAAGCTCACGCAAATCAGAACGCAAACAGGCCGCCTAGGGGACTGAGCATGCCACTCAAAACGCACCAGGACGAACAACCGACGCTCAACCTGACGCCGATGATCGACATCGTCTTCTTGTTGATCATCTTCTTCATGGTAGGCACCAAGTTCGCTGAAATAGAACGAACCGTACAGCTCGAAGTTCCAAAAGTGGGAGACTTAGGCGCGTTATCGTCCGCTCCGGAAAAACGTGTCATCAATGTCTACAACGACGGTTCGATTGTCGTTGACCGCCGTTCGATCACGCTCGAACAACTTCGCGCTGAATTGAAGTCGGCAACCGCACAATATCCCGAACTGGGCGTCGTGGTGCGAGGCGACGGAGCAGGTCCATTTCAAAATGTCGCATCGGTTCTGACTGCCTGTCGACAGGCGGGCATTGACGACATGGGCATTTCAGTACGTTTAGATCGATAAATTCCTCCCAGGTGAACAATGGGTGAGGGCATAATCAAATTCAACGGGATTGTCATGGCAGGCAGCAGTCTGTTCCAGGGGCAATCCGCCTGGCTGCTGCTCGGGATTGGCTTCGCTCTGTTGAGCGTCGCCTTGCTGGTCCTGATGCTGTCGCGGCTTGGTCATGCGCGCCCCGTGCAAAAATGCGTCATTCTGTCAGTCTACGCACATCTCCTGCTGCTCGTCTTCGCCTATATGTACAACCTGTTCCAAGTACCGCTTCCCAGCGGTCATGGTCAGACCACATCGGTGACCTACATCGAATCCAACAACGAAGAAGACCAGATGTCGGGAGATACTCCCTGGGAGCAGTCTCAGCCGATCAAGTCAGAAGAATCGCCGCCCCAGATCAATCCCGAGACAATTCCCGTGGAAGTGGCAATCCCCGATCCAACTTTTGTCGACGACGCCCTGTTGTCTGACAGCGAGCAGATCACCTCCGAGCTGTTGGAATCCGCCTCGGTCGCTGATGCGGAAGTTCTGGAAAGCACCTTCGTACCTCAGCCCGAGAAGTCGGTCGCCACAACCGACCCGTTGGTAAAATCTCCGACGCAGTTGGAACCCGAAGACACTGCTGCCCTTCCCGACGCAACAGCTCAGACCACAACCGATGGATCCGATAATGATCTCCAGAGTCTGGCGGATGTTGTGCCCATTTCAGAAGATGCGGATCTCGCCGCCGACCCCACCGATCGTACACCGGCGCAACTTGCTTCAAGCTCGTCGGCAAAATCTCCTCCAATCGCCGCTGCATCACCAGCGATCACAGCCCCACGACGTGTGCTGCCGAAGCTTTATCGAGATCGCCAAGGCGACGATCGTCTCGAGAAAGTTGTGTCTCAGGGCGGTTCACGGGAAACCGAACAAGCCGTGAAGGATGCACTCGTATGGTTAGCATCAGCCCAAAATCCACGGGATGGTCGCTGGAATACAGAAGCCTGGGGTGGTGGCCGAGAAACTCGTGATTTCTCGAATGTCGGAGCCAGCTCCCGCACAATTCATGCGGATACTGCCCTAACCGGTCTGGCACTCCTTTGCTTTTTTGGTGCCGGCCACACTCATCTCGATGGCCCCTATCAGGAGCATATCGACAAAGGCTTGCAATTCCTTTTCAGCCAACAGTCCGCTTCCAATGGAAGTCTCGCCGGAAACGCAGGTCCCTTCGTCGCCATGTATTGTCACGGCATCGCGACTCTGGCGTTGAGTGAAGCCTCGATCATGACTCGGGACAAACGTATTCGCCCTCACCTCGAAGGGGCAATCCATTACACGATCTCCTCACAGCATCGCACCACGGGCGGTTGGCGATACAAGCCGGGCGACACGGGAGACACAAGTCAATTTGGCTGGCAGCTCATGTCGCTCATTAGTGCACGGTCAGCAGGAATTGAAATTCCGATTGATACATGGAGAGGAGCGAATCAATTTCTGGAATATGTCTCACTGGGACAACACGGTGGACTGGCTTGCTACAACTCAGCCCAAAAAAGAGCGACTCATACCATGACGGCCGAAGCCTTGATGTGCCGCATCTTCTTGCAGGGATCGCGCAGCCAAGCGGCGATTGAAGAAGGCGCCAATTACATCTCTCAGTATGGCTTGGGACAAGCTCCGACCGATCTCTATTATTTTTATTATGCGACGTTGGCACTTCATCAGCTCCAAGATTATCGATGGACCGCGTGGAACAAAGCTGTTTCGCGTAAACTGGTGGGGACTCAACGCACCGACGATGGCCAGTTGAAAGGCAGTTGGGATCCGGACACTCGTTGGGGAAGAGCGGGTGGTCGAGTCTACACGACAGCTCTGGCAACTCTCTGCCTGGAAAGCTATTACCGATACCTGCCCTTCTATCGGTCGCAACTGAAGACGGCTACACGGGGTATCGAGCTACCATCCCGCCGGTAACCCGGCAACCAGACGATTACCCCGGCAACGAGACGATCCGCGCATTAAGCGAACCGATCTCCCATGAAACAAAAGAGGACGCTGCCCAACTTAGGCAATAATATCCGTGACCACACGTCCCGCGACGTCCGTCAGCCGGAAATCGCGACCGTCGTATCGATAGGTCAACTGTTTGTGATTGAGGCCCATCAGATGGAGCAAGGTGGCATGCAGATCGTGCATGTGGACCTTATTTTCAACCGCCTCATAGCCAAATTCATCGGTCTGCCCGTAAGCCATGCCGGGTTTGACTCCTCCCCCTGCCAGCCACACGGTGAAACCACGCGGATTGTGGTCGCGCCCATCGCGTCCCTGCGCAAATGGTGTCCTTCCAAACTCCCCACCCCACCAAACGAGCGTGTCCTCGAGCAACCCTCGTTGCTTGAGATCCTTCAGCAAGCCCGCCACCGGTTGATCGATCGCACGGGCGTGCTTTTCATGCTCTTTGATTCGAGAATGTTGATCCCAGCGGGGGTTGTTGGTGTTGTCGGCGTAATTGACCTGAATGTATCGCACGCCTGATTCGGCCATACGCCGCGCGAGCAAGCATTGCCGACCGAACTCATCCGTCTCTTGTTCCCCGATGCCGTATTGAGCCATCGTTGCGGCAGACTCACTCGACAAATCTAAAACCGCGGGAGCCTCGCTTTGCATGCGATAAGCAAGTTCGAACGAAGAAATCGTCGCTTCGAGCTCATCATCCGGTTCCAACATCTGCTGGCGATTGAGTGAATTCAAGAATGCCAACTGCTTTCGCTGTTGGTCATCCTGCCAGCGTTGATTTCGCAAATTGGCAATGCTTCCATCGGAAATTCCAGTCCCGGCACGTCCAATCGCCGTCCCCTGGTAGAGCGTTGGCAAGAATGCATTGGAATAGAGTCGCGGTCCACCCTGAGTCGAAGGTGGGCTAATCGTGACAAAGCCAGGCAGACTTTGATTTTCTGTACCCAAGCCATAACTGACCCAGGCTCCCATCGAGGGTCTCACGAGGTTGGTCGCACCGGTGTGCAAAAACAACGTCGCCGGTCCGTGAGCCACCCCTTCCGTATGCATACTGCGAATGACACAGTAATCATCCACATGCTCCGCCATGTGTGGAAAGAGTTCTGAAACAGGCTGTCCACACTCACCATACTGACGAAAGCGCCAAGGAGACTTGAAGACACGTTCCGGAGTAATCTTACGAGTCCTGGCAACGTGGAATTCGACCTGTTTTCCGTCATCCCGATCCAGGCGAGGCTTGGGATCATAGGTATCGATCTGACTCGGACCGCCCTGCATGAACAAGAAGATCACGCGTTTCGCCTTCGGTGGCAGATGAGGGTCCTTCGCCACCATGCTCGGAGCCGCCACACTGTCTCGGCAGAGCCCGGCTAATGCCAAAGAGCCAAAGCCACATGCCGTTGTCCGCAACATATCGCGTCGGGATGTTGATGATCGATTCATGGTCTTCCCTGAAGGTTTAGCTTCAATACGTTGACCTAGTGTATATAACGAAAGTCCAGACAGGCAAACAATGCTTGGGAAACAAGGGTCCAAGAATCGGATGAACTGGCACCCGACTCCTGTAATTCCCCGAAAAACCGCCAAGTTTCCACGAGTTCATTTTCCGTCGCCTCGCGTCCGAGGACACGACGATAGAGCCACTTCATGCGTTCCTGATCGGAGCTAACCGTCCGCAAGGCTTCCTCGGCTAAATGCGAAGCGTGCTCGACGATAAAGGGACTATTCATCATGAAGAGTGCCTGCGAGGCTCGGGTGGTAACATTTCGTTTCCCCACCACAATATTCGGATCGGCAACATCAAAGACTTCAAAAAGATCGCTGAATGTACTTCGAAATACGGGTACATAAACGCCCCGTCGATATCCCGCAAAGGCATAGCCAAATTCAGTTTTGGTGCCGGCGGCGATGGAAGGCCCACCTATCTGACGGTCAAGCCGGCCACTGGAAACCAAGATCGCATCCCGGATTTGTTCCGCGGCCAGTCTTCGCCGATTCTGACGAAACAAAAGACGATTATCGGGATCAATCTCCGCGGCTCGTACATGACGCTCCGAAGATAGCCGGTAAGTCTCGCTGTGAACCACTTCACGAACCAAAGCCTTGACCGACCAACCTGAGTCGATGAGTCGCACTGCCAGATAATCCAATAAGAACGGATGCGTGGGACGTTCACCTGTATAGCCAAAATTATCAGGTGTTCTTACGAGGCCGTCACCAAACAGATGGTGCCAGACTCGGTTCGCCAAAACGCGAGATGCAAGCGGATTCTCGTCACTGCAAATCCACTCAGCCAGTTCTCGCCGGCCGCTCTCACTCTCTTCAATTTCCCAATCGCCGTCAGGACTCACGACCCGCAAAAAACCACGTCCGACATCATCGCCCCGATTATGAACATTACCACGAATGCAGATGAACGCGTCTTTCGGATCTTCCTCTTCTTGCACCGACATGACGAGATCCGGCGGCTTGGGCGCAGCAGACTCCAGACGCTTAAGTTCACTGCGATGCTCCTCAAGCTGTTTTTCGAGAGCTTGAGTCTGCAGAGCAACTTCCGACGCCGATTGATCAACATTGCCGTCGTCATCATTTTCGTTGGCGGCGAGGTTCAACCATTGAACCGCATCCACGATGACATGGCCTTGCGTCCCCCGATTCTGTACGACGACCTTCACCGTCTCACCCTGCTGCAGTTGATACTGCCCCAGCGAGTGAAACAGGCCATCAATAGGTGGAGCCACCGTTTGGTCAACAAAGACCGTCTCCTGCTGACCGGAAAGTTGGATCACAACCGGGACTCGCGGCGCTCGATTCGTGCCCGCCGAATACGCCACGCGGATTTCATAGTTCCCGGCCACCGGGATCTGCGCGACAAACGTCGCCTGCAAATCACCCTTCTGTTGATTCTGATCATGCAAATAGCCCGCTCCGACATAGCGAGGTGTATGCGAGGAAGGCGTCCAACTCCCCATCATCTCTGCCGCGGTATTATCGACGACGATGCCTGGCAAGGAATCTGCAGCAACAGCAGGTGACGACTGAGAATCGATCCCTTTAAGCTTGGCTTCCAAGTCCGCAATAACGGTCTTCAGAGCCTTCACTTGTTTTGTATGCGTGTCGAGTCGCTGCTGATGCTCAGGGGCAACTGGCAGATCTCGCATGATAGGATTGGAAACGTTGGCATGATTCAAAGTTTTCGTGCTTCGAAAAATACCGGCCATTGCGTAATAGTCTGCGATACCAATCGGATCAAACTTATGATCATGGCAACGAGCACAGCCAATGGTCATCCCCAACATCGCTCGACCCAAGGTATCGAGCTGCTCATCAACAACTTCCATTCGCAGGAGCTCTTTGTCCTGCAATTCATAATTCGTCGGCCCTAGAGCGAGAAAACCGGTCGCGGTGAGTTGTTGCCGACGAAGTTCCTCAGACTGATAAGGCATGAGGTCGCCGGCTAGTTGCTCTGCCACAAATCGATCGTAGGGCCGATCCTCATTGAATGCCTGAATCACGTAATCACGATATCGCCAGGCATGCTGAAAGATGCGCGTTCGGGCACCGCCACTCGAGTCGGAATAGCGAACGACGTCCAGCCAGTGTCGCCCCCAATGCTGACCAAACTCGGAGGAGGCCAAAAGACGTTCGACCAGGCGAGAATAAGCATCGGGAGATTCATCTGCTAAGAAGTCGCGAATCTGAGCTGGCGTCGGGGGGATGCCCACTAAGTCGAAAAACAGCCGACGAACTAAGATCTCCGGTGAAGCCGGAGGATTTGAATTCAAGTCTTGTTCGCGCTGACGTGCTCGAATAAACCGATCGATGGTTGTTCCGGAGCGATCCAGCTCAGCACCCTGTGGCACGGTTGCGTCGAGTAGCTGAAAAGCCCAAAACTTCCTGCCCTGCTCAAGATCGACTCCTTGCTTCTCAAGCGCGCTGCCCTCTCGTGGGTCAACAGCCCCATTCGCAATCCAACGCTCAAAGTCGCGGATGACATTGTCCGGCAACTTCCCCTGAGGCGGCATCTCGAACGACTCATAACGCATCGCGTCGAGCAAGAGGCTTTCAGACGGTTCACCAGGAGTCACCGCAGCTCCTGAAGGGCCGCCTGCACGAATCGCCTCACGTGTATCGAGTCTCAGGTCACCCTGCAATTCTTCGGAAGATTCCGCATGGCACTCGTAACAATGCTCCACAAGCACCGGACGAATCTTTCGTTCAAAGAATTCGATGTCGGCCGCTTCGTCGGCGCGCACCAAACCCGATGCGGCTGCAGCCGCGAATCCAATCGCAACAAACAGTATTCGTCGATCGGCCATTGAGGCCACCTCGGCTGGAATCCATGATGTCAACTAAAGAGCTCGAATTATAGCAAAACTCACCGCAAATTCAGAACCGGATTTCCCCAATCCCCCACCGCCAGACGCTCGAAAGCCCATCAAGGTTCCGTAACCCGAACAACGATGCCAGAATTTCCGGGAACGCGAATCGACAAGTTTTTCGCTTTCGAATGACCGGTCAACTTTTTCTCCGTCAAGAGATCGATTGCAGCGTCGACATTGCGAAGATGATAAGGGCGAGTTTCAGGCTTTAAATTGAAGATCACGTAAAGATTTTTGTCATCGGTCCAACGCCGTATAACAAACCACCGCGCCTCATCGTTGGCGTCAGCAACCTCAAAGTCACCGTAGACCAACAAATCTGCATGACGCTTTCTCATTTTTGCCAATTGACGAACATGAGCGTGTAAATCCAGATCAGGTTGGATTCTATCGGACGTACGTTGATCACCTAAGGGATGCGATGCCTCATCTTCGTATTCGATGTCCGCCCAGACCATCGGTTTTCGATTGTCTGGATCGTCGGCTCCCCACATCCCGACTTCATCACCGTAATAAATTTGCGGTGCAGCGACCGAGGTAAACTGGCAGAGCAGCATCGTTTTCATCGTGCGTCGCACTGCCGAACCAGGTCGCTGAATCCGGTAATTTGAATCTCCTCTCAAACCAGTTCGATACTTATAGAGGCCTGGGTTTTCAATCGACGTCATACATCGAGGGCTATCGTGTCCGGACAGCAAACGCATTAACCCGCGTTGCGTATCGCCGGAGAGACCTTGGCTCTGTTGGAGGAGTTGATTCCGGAAGCTCGTGGGAGTTTCCCTGGGGATCGCATTCGCGAAGAGCCCGCGTGCCGCAGCGTACCAACGGTAGTCCATCACGGAGTCAAACATATCCCCCTGCAACCAGGGCGCTGGATCGGCGAGACTAACGGGCCATTTTTCCCACCAGATCTCACCGACAAGAAATGCTTCAGGATTGATTTCCTTGACGAAGCGACGATAGTCTCGCCAAAAGGCAGATGGAATTTCAGCAGCAACGTCCAGGCGAAACCCATCGACACCATCTTCGCAATTGCCATCACCATTGGGATCCAGCCATCGGCGGGTGACGGCAAATACATGGCGTTTTACGGCTGGATGTAAATCCTCTTCACCCGCCTGATTCACCGCCCGATTAAGTTCCGGCAAGTCAGCAACACCGTGCCAGCCTCGATAGGTGAACTCATCCTCCGTCGTATCGGGATCATCAAACGCGTTTATTCGATACCAATCACGGAAAGGAGAATTAGCCTGCCTTTTGCGAACATCCTGAAAGGCCCAAAACGTCGTCCCGGTGTGATTCCAGGAGTAATCGATGATCACTCGCATGCCGCGTTGGTGTGCAAGTTCGAGCAGCTTGAGGAAAAGTCGATCGGCCGTCGTCCATCGCCAGGTTTCAGGGTCGGCCGGATCCTCGGCAGCCATGAGTTCCGCATCGCGGGCGGGATCCGGGCCGAAGTTACGATCGATATGGCGATAGTTGCGTGCGTCATACTTGTGCAGGGAAGGCGCATCATTGATCGGGTTCAGATAGATGGCTGTCACCCCCAGATCCTGAAGGTAATCCAAGCGGTCGATGAGCCCTTGCAGATCACCGCCGTAGCGACGCATATAAACGGTCTGGTAAAAATCCTGCCGAGCTTGGGCCCAAGCCTCCAAGCGATACCAATCCTGCCCCCAAGGTGTCGGCTGCCAGCCTGCCGGACGCAGATGGGGCCAGGCACCTTTAAGATCCGCAAGCTGGGGATCGTTGGAAAAATCACCATTCCTAAATCGTTCAAGAAAAACCTGATACCAAACCGCTTCCTGTGCCCAACTCGGCACGGTCGCTGGCCCTGACTCAAGGGGCAAAACAGCCTGTGCCTCAGCAATCGCGGCAACCACAAGCGTGGTAAACGAGGCGAACAAGAATAAACGTTTTCGCAACCAGAGCATCACTGCAGGCCGTTTAAGCTTTTGATTCAGGGGAAATCGATGGTCTGGGCGGATAAACGGTCGTCGCTTCCAGCCAGACCCCCTAAAGTTTAGCAGTTAAGTTCGCCAAACAGCGGCCGGCAAGCGGTTTGACAGGTCAGGTTTTTACGGATTAAAATAGGGACGTGGGCACGCGACCCGAGGAAGGTCAATCATTCATCGTGCTCACCACCGTCGGTCCTGGCACCGCCCAACCTGGGTTCGTCGCCCGCTTTCGCCGCACAGTACGTTTCCTCCTACCTTAGATCTCGTTACGTGTGAGGGCGAATCTGATGTCTACATTCATCGCTGTTGACCAAATGCAACCTTTGCTTGCCTTTATCGGCATGCCTGGTCCTTTGGAACTCATTGTCGTCCTGGCCATTTTGCTGTTGCTGTTTGGCAATCGTTTACCGAGCGTCATGCGTTCGCTTGGCAAAGGCATCACCGAGTTCAAGAAAGGCGTCCAAGGCGTCGAGGAAGAACTTGAAGAGGCGACAACCTCGATCAGTAACGACTCGAAAAAAGACGAGTCGTAGACTTGATCATCTCACGGTGAGGGGCAACGCACCGTTGCGTTGTGTTCACACGAGTTCATTCGATTGGTTGGGAAACCTATGTTTGGGTTAGGCATACAAGAACTCATCATTGTCGGCATTGTGGCTGTCGTGTTATTTGGGAAGCGATTACCCGAAGTCGCTCGATCGCTTGGCTCGAGTTACAAGGAGTTCCGCCAGGGACTCAGCGAAATCCAATCGCAGATGGACATTAGCAGTCATTCGTATCGCTATCCCACAACTTCTTCATCGACTCCTCAATATCAAGATGAGGACGTCGATGACTACGAGGCTCCGACGGCCCCCAAATTCGAATTACCGGCAGACGGTGATTCCGTGGCTGAAACTTCGGTGACCGAAGATGTCGCGACTGAGTCGACATCGGAGAAGGAAACCTCATAATCTTCTCACAACGCTGACGGGCGGCAGAAGCCGCAAACGCAGCGTCGCTTGCCTGTAAAAAAAGCTCGAAGCCGAACGGCGAGAGAATCCCGCGAAATCGACTTCGAGCTTGAAAGCTCAACGACACCTAAAATCGTGGTGCCGTTTCGGTCATTAACGCCGACGCATGCGGCCGTAGAGCCAAGCCATTCCCACGAAGATCATGAGAATACTGGAGGGCTCCGGCACAACACTGACTGCATTGCGTTCACCAGCTTCGAAACCACCATCGATGAAGGCTGCGACAAAGTCAGAACTGCTAAAGAATTTGTCACCGTCCCAATCGCCTTCGGACCAACTGGCTTCATCCCCAGTTTCGAATTTTCCAGCGGTAAAGACCAGAACGAAATCCGAACTGGTGAAGACGCCATCAAGATTCGAATCGCCGATCCACGTTCCCTTGGAATCGCGGACCCAGCTAACTCGATCTTGATAATCGGTGACTCCATCTTCCGTCAGATCGTAGGCAAGATCGTTTGCCGCCATACCAGCGGTCAATTCATCCAGGTCACCCGCATCGAGTTCACCGTTGCCATTGAAATCGGGATTCGCGGCCAACGGTCCGCTATGCAGACGAATATTGTCGATCGCGGTAACCTCGTTGCCCCACGTGCTTAGCAGAGCAAACCGAAGTGTAACTTCATTGCCCGACGGAACTGCAAAGGTGAATTCCTCAAAGTCGGTTTCCGGAAGACAGATGTCTCCCTCTTCCCCTGGAAAATCGCCATTGCTCAAGCCTTTGAGGCAATCACTACCAGGATCATCCACGCCCCAGAACTCGTCCAGGACTACCGTTTCACCATCGATATCTGCTTCGATTCGCAGATAGTCACCCGACTCAAAGTCGGCTGCCGTGGCGGCCAGATCAACGGTGAGTGCCAGATCGGACTTGCCTGCGATATCGATAGGACCGATGTCGACGGTGCGTTCTCCGCCCGTTCCAAACTTATTGAGCGCCGCACCGACCAGATAGCCGTCGCCTTGTGGATCAGGATTAAAGGCACCCAACAGCGGGTCCCCTTCTTCGATGACAAAAATGGCAGGAGTATCGTCTCCAGTTAGAGGATCTTCGGCGAAAGCAATAGCTTTGCCACCATTATGAAGCTTGCCGATACCGCGTAGCGTGGCCTCCTCGGCAGTCCAAGGAATCATTCCGGTCTTGCCACCGAGTGCCGGATGCCCCTCATGTTCTACCGGCACCATTAACTCAACGGGATCCAGGAAATCATGGGCCGATCCAATACCGGCAATCGCGGTATCATCATGGTCTGATGAGCTGTAGGAAATAATCGGCGTTTTGAGTTCCGCAAAAGCAGTCGATGCTGATTCGCTGGAGTGAATCAAGACATCGAGATCGGTTGGCACATCGGCGGGATCAAGCACCTCTTCCAGGTTGTAACCAGCATTCTCAAGCGCTTCGGCAACGATGAGAGAACCCTCTGTGAATTCATATCCTGGGAAGAAGCCAATCTTCGCACCCTCTTTGTTGTCGACCGCCCATTCCGTGAGGGAAACCCACACTTCTAACGATTCCGGGGCTGGGACCTCCGGAAACATTTCGTGATTCCAAAGAATCGCTGCTCTCCTGGCCGGTGCATTCTGTTGCAATCCGATCTGCTCCGCATCAAAATTCAGCCCCCAAATGCCCGGCCCCGAGTCGCCGGTAAATTCAAAGCCAGGGTCGAAGAGATCATAACGCTCACCGTCACCATCGGTCTCGAAGGTTTCCTGATGAAGAATCTCGGCATGGGCTACCGAGACCAACATCCAGGCAAATACAGCGGTCGCTACGCCAGCTTTCAGTTGCCTCACTGTTCCTGACAAGCATGCTGCCTTCATGATCGATTCCCCTCTCAAAAAAGACATTTCAACGTTGAAAAGACGTCGTTTTCACGTGGTTAGCGTTATAAGCGAAGCAGTTCTGATTGCAACTTTTTTGAATCGTTTTCTGAACAACCAGACGTCCGAATTCAAAAACGCGACTCGACACTGCAATTTATTGTCGTCTGGTAATGTCGCTCGAACGGTTCAGCATCCCATGACGGCGGAACCGATCCCGTGATACAGCTCAAGAGAATCGACGTTCATCCAACGCTGGAAATCAGGGATAGGGGGAAGGCTTGGAAGCCTTTATGATGAGCAACGCTCGCTCCCCGCAAAACAACACGTGAATTGGATTCGACGTCGCATACGCGGGGCCCAATCAACTTGAAGAGCCCTTTCAGATGGGTGCCAGAAATCGAACTACGAATCTACCAGGACAATAACGGCCTTATGACAAGGCTGATCCGCGGCAACTCTGTCGGCGAGTGCACCTTCATCCAATGAAAACTTAATTGCACCGCTTGCCGGGTGACGAGCTGCCGTTCTTCGCGCCACCTTCTTCGACAGCTAAACTAGGAAGGAATGATCATGGTTGGATCATCGCATTTGACCTATGAGATCGGTGATTGAACAATCCATCTCCATCATTCAATCGGGCGATTGGCTCAGTTGGTTAGAGCGCCGCACTCACATTGCGGAGGTCACTGGTTCGAATCCAGTATCGCCCACTTTCATGATTGGCACCGCACCGAGCGAAACCCGCTGACAAAACAGAGGGTTTCATGTTTTCTTCTAGAGTGGCTTTTGAACCAATTGCAGCTTTTGCGAGCGCTGTGTGGTAGCCTTCGATGCTTTTTGAAAGTAAGCATCCTTGAACTGCCAGTCATCCCCGATAAACGAAGAAAGTCCTTTGCATTGCGCGAGGCATGCTTTGTTGCTGGACGGGATCATCGGCTCTGATCTTGATGGAGAATTCTCGCCGTTCACCTTTCGAGGAATCAGATGATGACTCAGTTCGATGCGAAGCGGGATGACAGTTCTGAAAAGCCGGATTATCAGCGACTATGGTGTTGGAAATGTCAGAAACATTCTGATTACCACACTCAATCTGCACCTGTACAAAATCCAGAAAGCGGCCGCCTCGTCTATGAAAGGCGGGAGTTCTCATGCTTGGACTGCAACAAGAAAATGCACTCCCCCCAAGCCTTTGACCCTGTGATCTTTAAACGCCCAGCAGAACGCGGTTGCCTATGGATTTACTGGACGCTTGTCATCATGGTCTTATGCATCCTAGGCTTACTAACCGCATCTTCGCTCACGATGTTCCTGGGAATCCTTGCACCCGCGGCCTTCATCGTAATCTTCATTCCATGGTTCCTATTACGTTGGAGTGCAAACAAGTATGCGATTTGGCGGGCATGGGCGATTGAACGCGGTTGGAAAGAACCCTCATTGCAAAAACGAATTCGCATGGCGAAAAACATCAGATATCCAAACAGCAGGTGACGGGTGTTCGAATAGCTGTTGGAAAAATGCTGCCCCTCATCCGCAAAATCCCGAGTCAGAGGCTTTATCACCCGTTAAGGCTGAACCGAAGTCACGGAAAGTCAGGATGTTGATGTCGGCTGGACGAGCCAGGTCGGAAGCAAACAACTTTTTGCTGCGAGGATTCCAAACTACCCCAATCTCTTTTTGATTCTCGAAGTATGCATGGGGGTTCTACCTCATTTTGTTTTTTGCTGCTGCCAACAGGTTTTCAACGACAGCCGTCGTCCAACCGGGCGGCGTCGCAGCAAAAAATAAATTCCCGCGTGTGGTATCTCCGATAACGCAACGATCTCCCCAACCCGCAAGATCAGCAGCAAGATCAGGTTGGGAAGATAAAAAGAAGATCAGTTGGCATTCACCCAACACTGGTAGACCAACTGCGCGGCTTCCCCGCGGGTAACGTCTGCCGCGGGTTTGTCAGCCGCGGGGACATTTGTCTTGAGCAAACCGGAAAGGATTTTGGTTGCCTGCTCGCCGCTTACATTCTTGTCCGGATGAGCCACGGCAGTTCGGAAATTCTCACTTGGCTCAAAGTCGAAGAAAGGTTGCTTGGACTGCGTTGAGTAATCATAGAGCGTTTCGATGTACTTGAAAGCAGGATGACCGCGGGGCACATCCGTGAAGTGCGAGGCGGTAATGCTAAGCGGAATTTGAAGTCCGTTCACCGCCATCTGAGCAAACTCGCCTAAGGTAATCGGTTCATCAGGTCGAAAACGGTAGGCCTCCCTCTCCTGAGAGCTCAAGCCTTTCGCTCGACCAGCCTCGTGGATGTAATCCGCCAGATCCGGTCCGGCCACTGCCCCAAGCAAACTTAGTTTTTGCGCTGCTATAAATGCCGGATTATCGGCCGGCAGATCAGTATAGAAGAACAAAACACTTCCCTGCCTCAAAAGCTCATCTTGGATTTCCGTCACCGAAACGTCCTTCAGTTCCCGCTCTTGATCGATTGCCAGAGCGGCAGCAACACCGGCAGCCTGTCCCAACGAGGACCAAACGGGCTCCATGCGTACACTGCAAATGGCAACATGGGTTGAGGAAAGACCAACCGGAAACAGAATGCCCTGATGCTGTTTGGGAACCAAGGTGCCATAAGGTATCTGGTAAGGTCCTGTTGCATCATGCATGTGGAGCGTCCCCTCAGCAGCACCAGGCCCATGCGGCGGTTCATTGCGGCCAGCAGGACCTTCGACGCGATGGGCATCGATGCCGTAGATCCCAATGGCGACGGAATCCACGAGTAACGGTCCCCGAAATCCATCTCCGCGTAGATCCTTGTGCAGGTCACTCTCTGTCAGCGTGTAGAGCCCCTCAATACGCCGCCCCTGACGAACATAGACTCGATAGGGGAAGTTGCCGTTGTCTTGAAATTCATCATCCGGAAGTCCGATCTGGGGCGAACCTCCTTCGGTCTGAATAAAGTAGAGATAGCCTAGGTCATGGTTACGGTAGATTTTTTCGACTTCAACACGTTCCTCCCAGTCGGCCAGGACCCAACGTGTTCCATGCCCCACCAGGTCGCCACCCCAGTTAATTCCCAGTAGATCAAACTTGCTGTTGGGGATGATTGGCTTTGTATTTGGATTCCAGTTGTACTTGCTCGGGTCATAACCGGGCGGCGGTTCCTTCAGCCGATGCGGATGATCGGGGCGACCATAGTCCTTAGCAGTGATCCTATAGGTGAATGCCTGGGATCGGTGGTCGGCAACTCCTGTACTGTCGGGTAAGATCGTGGCATGTAACGTCCCTCGGACACCACGAAAATAGTTCGTGTAAATACGTCCCGCATGGGGTTCTTCTGGTGAGCGAGCCTCGCGTCCAATGCGATAAGGAATATCCGCATATTCTGCCAGGTCAGCTTCATAAGTTGCATCGATGATCACCTTGCCGGTAAAGGCATGTGAAGCACCGAGTTTTCCCTGATTGTCGCGTTCGCGTGTAATGACCCCCGTGACTCGCGATCCATCCATACTCACATCCACGGCAACTTCATTAAACCGCGTAGCGATACCAGCATGTTCAGCGACTAATTCGGCATAAATCCTGGCCGCCGTATGCGGCTCCCAGGCTCGGCCTTCTGCAACGTTCCATTGATTTGCCGGATTTTGTTGGACATGTTTTTGGACAAGAGGATCATTCGCCAGTTCGGTACGGTGATACGCTTTAACGCGTTGGCGGAATTCTTCCATCACCCCACTGTTCGATTCCACATATTTGTCGTCGAGCCTGAGCACCCCCGAAGCAAGTACTCCTCCAAGAACCGGCGATTGCTCGATAATGACAACCGTTTTATCAGCGCGAGCTGCAGCTATTGCCGCCGCGACTCCGGCAGGCGTCCCACCGATGACCACCACGTCGTAATCATGATCCTGTTTTGCAGCGACCGCCGCGTCTTCCGCTGTGGTGAACAAGAAGCTGCAAATTAAGAAAGTTAATAGAATCTGTTTCATCGTTTCCTTCAATCGCTGAGATTAAGGATAAAAAAAGCGGATCATTCATCGATTAGTCGCATCGGATCCTGCTGCTCTCGCTAAGAGGAGATGCATTGACTTCCGACGCATCATTGGCAGCCTTTTTGTAACAGGCTGACCGACAGTAATCAAACGCGTTTAACCGAGCCGCATCCAATCCAGCTCTGCTTGGAATCGAATCAAACCCATGGTTAGCATGGACTCTCGTAGACTGTATCGCGTTGTCAATCCACTCAACGACTCAGCTTTGTGCAAAGGATTGTTGGCCTACTGGAACCATCTGGTATGACCCTGGCTCTCGTGAGCTTGATTTTCCTCGGTCGTCGCAGATCAGCGTGAAGTTGCCTCACCTTCATGCAACCAACGCATCAAGTCTTGATGTCTTGGCAACTGGGCGATGGCATTTTGATTCGCATTTTTGATTTGATCGAGCAGTTTGCAAACCTGCCCAAAATCGGTTGCATCAACGCGTGGGTTGTAGGTTCGCGGCAACCGTTCTTCCCCGGCATAAATCGAATAGAAGCTGGTCGCAGGGAATACGGCTGCGGCTGGAATAACCACTGCACCGGTATCATCGAACAGCTCCAATCGCTCGACCAGAGAATCCGGCAGTGCAATCTGTCGAGCGTCTTCCCAGAAGGGATCACGACGCTGGCTCAAATAGTAATGCAGGAGTACAAAATCTCGTGTTTCCTCATAGGCCTCGGCCATGCGAGCATTGAACAATTTCTGCAGCGGTTGACTGCAGGATGTGTCGGGAAAGGCGTCGAGTAAACATTCGAGAGCTCTTTGAATCAGAAAGATCCCTGTCGACTCTAGGGGCTCGATAAATCCCGATGCCAATCCCAGAGAGACGCAGTTGCCTTTCCAGAAGTGGGCACGACGTCCAACACGCATCTTCAATTGCTTCGCATCCTTAGGTATTTGAGCAAGCCCCGCAAATTGGCTTAGTTCCATGAAGGCTTCTTCATCGCTGAGGTGCCGACTCGAGTAAACATAGCCACACCCGACGCGATGCGTGAGTGGAATCCGCCAGATCCACCCTGCCCTGCCGCCAGTCACCTCGGTACAAGGCATCATCCTGGGGTTGGCTGGCAAGCGAATGACCACAGCTCGATCACAGATCAGCGTGTCGGACCAATCCAGATAGGGATCACCGAGAGCCTGCTCGATCAGCAATCCCTGAAAGCCGGTGCAATCCAGATACAGATCGGCGTCAACCTGTCGACCGTCATCGAATCGAACATATCGAATCCGATCCTGCCCATCGGCAACCACCTCTTCCACGTTCGCCAATAGATGCCGTACTCCCTGGCTCGTCGCGACTTCCTTGAGATAGTCGGCGAGTGCGCCTGCATCTAAATGGTAAGCGTAATTTCGAACAACCGCTTTTCCACCGATACGTCGATGGGCTCGCCCGGCTTCGGCGAGCGTTCTTTGGAGGGAGTAGTCGGTATAGACACTTTCATCCCGTTGCAGGCGTCTCCCTTTCAACCAGTAATGAAAAAGATCAACCCCATCGATCTCTCCACCGACAACACCGAAGGGGTGCCAAAAACTATGTTGAGTCTGAAACCAATCCTGGAACTGGATACCGAGCTTGTAGGTCGCATGGCATCGACGCATGAACTCGTCTTCGTCGAGCCCCAGTTCGGCGATAAAATCAATCAAAGCCGGCAGCGTTGCTTCGCCGACTCCGACGGTAGGCACATTCGGCGATTCGACGAGAGCAATTTGGCAGGGGCAGTGCTTTTGCAGGTAGGCAGCTGCCATCCATCCGGCGGTTCCTCCGCCGACAATCAGAATGCGACGAATCTGATTGGTGTCATCCCTTATCATTTTACCTGTCGCGAGTCTTGCGGATTACACGGTTTCCTAAACCAGCCATAGCGACCAGCATCAACAGCAGACTAGATGGCTCCGGAACCGCCGCCATCGCTGGCCGCGGACCTTGTTCGTAGCCGCTGAGGTCGAACTCTTTGTCAAGCAATCCTGAAATCCATTCGATATCGGCTCCGCAAACAGACTAGGCATTCAGCCCAAAGGCCACCAGAAGACAAAGCCAAAATCAAACCACTTCCGAACTCCTGAGCACGGGCAGCGAATCATCGAAAAGAATATCAAGCCACCAGAATAAACATCCGTGATTGACTGTGCCAGTGGAAATAAGCCCCGCTGAAAATTTGAAGACGAATCGTCGTTCAGCGAACGATGTACCGAACATTCAAGATCAACTCAGCTTGGCACACCACTCCTGCAATGCATGCGGCTCGTTAGCCTTCGCCGACAGAGCGAGATAGCCATCGGGACGAAGCAGTGCGTATCCGGGAACTTCCGAACCCAATCGCTTCCATTCAGACGCGGGCATGATGCCATCAGCATCGAAGTCGTCATCATCCGTTTGCAACAGCGAGACGATCCGTACGTCATCCCGCCAGCGAGCGGGCAAGGCCTCGAACAACGACTCCGTGAATTCGGGCCCCATCTGCCAAGTCAGTAAAAGCAGAGAGGGATCCTTCATCTCGGCAAACAGCGATTCCGTTTGGCCATCGTTCGTCTGCCAATGAAGGTCCGGAACTCGAAAACCAGGGCGAACGGCACCATGCAAAATATGCGCACCACACAGTGGACTCGATGCATAGTTGATCCGTAGTTCCGACAACGTATCCCGTGCTCGTTTTTGAATCCAATGGAACGAGGTCGCAGTCTTCAACGCGATGTTTCTCAGGGAAATCGCAAGTGAGTTGCGCAGCGTTGCGACGTCCGTCAGACGACCTGCCGCCTTCAACACTTGCTCACCAATCACACTGCGTTCCTGAGTATAAGATTCGAGCAATGGCTGTCCAGCAACTCCCTTTTCTACCAATGCCAACTTCCAAGCGAGGTTACAAGCGTCCTGCATTCCGGTATTCATCCCTTGTCCACCTGCCGGACTATGAATGTGAGCCGCATCCCCTACGAGAAATGCTCGGCCAACGCCATAGCGATCGACCTTTCGCTCATTGATTCGAAATTCGGATAACCAAATAGGGTCAGCGAGTTCAAAACCAGAGGGTCCACGTTGATTCATCATCTCTTGAACCTGCGACAGTTTCACCTCTTCGACAGGTTGATCCGGGTCGGTCAAATCAACTTCGGCAATGATCCTCCAACGGTTTCCACGAATCTGAAAGCAAATCATGATGCCATCAGGGTGTCCACAAATAACGACATTGGCATCGGGCATCTCGCCTCGAATATGCACGTCGGCGAGATACCACCGGTGCCTATCGAGCTCTCCGTGAAAGGGGAGTTCCAGCTGATGCCGGACGACGCTGTGGGCTCCATCACAACCAATGAGCCAAGACACATCCAATTCTTCCATCGTTCCGTCAGCCTTCGCCAACTGGCATCGCACACCCGTCGCGTTCTGCTCAAACTGTTTCAATTCAGTCTGTCGCTCAACGTGAATTTCATGACGAGCGAGCGATTCTTCGAGCACACGTTCCGTCTCATCCTGCGGAATCATGACGCCGGTACCAAAGGGACTTTCAGCTCCCGAAAAATCGATCTCCGCCAGACGCTCCTGTTGAAACCAATACTCAGCCTTCCGAACGGGTATACCCGCATCGATAAAATCTTGAGCTGGCACGGCCGTGTTGAGCACCTCAAGGCTACGCGCCCAAACAACTAAAGCCTTCGAATGAATGCTGCGTCTCGAGTTTTTATCGACAATGCGAAACCCAATACCTTGACGAAGCAATTGAGCAGCCATCGTCAATCCCACCGGGCCAGCACCGCAAATCAAAGCTGGAATTTTCGACATGATTCAGCACCACTCAGCGAGGCTTTAGTTGCCAAGACACGCATCAATCTGCCCAAGGGCTTCTCCAAGGGAGCTACTAATGACTTCGTCTGCAAGCGAATCCAGTGGCGTCTCATCCCGATTAATGATCACCAGGCGTCCCGCATTCTGCTTGACCAGGCGAGGAAGTTCAGCGGCTGGCGTAACCACCAGCGAAGATCCCATCGCCAGCAAAAGTTTCGACGAACGACACCAATCAATCGACTTATTGAGAATCTCAGGCGATAACGATTGGCCAAAGGAAATCGTAGCGTGCTTAAGTCGCCCCTGCTGACAAGCCGGGCACTCAGGAACTCGATCGTGCTGCAAGAATTCCTGGACGAGAGGCTCTGAATCGAAACGAGCCTGACAATCCAGACACATAATCTGACGGGCAGTTCCATGCAGCTCTAAAACGTTTTGTGAGCCGGCCAACTGATGTAACCCGTCAATATTTTGCGTAACGACTCCTCTTATCAAACCCTTTGCTTCCCATGTTGCCAGAATCTGATGACCCAGATTCGGTTGGGAATCGGCAAAGTCCCGATGCCCCTCCGCTTTCTGCCGCCAATACTCATACCGTGCTTCCGCACTTTGCAGAAATTCGTCGAAATACACGGTTCGGTACTTCGTCCAGATTCCCCCCGGAGAACGAAAATCAGGGATGCCACTTTCGGTACTCATCCCCGCCCCGGTAAAGACCACGGCGGCATCTTGCCCACTAAGCCATTCAGCGATGCGTTCTGCGGTCTCTTGCTGCATGGTGTCTATCTCCTGTCCATGACCGTCGCCCATCGTTCAAAAAGTTCACGGACAGATCAATCAAGACCCTTCGTAATGCTGCGAGTATCCAGCCGCAAGCCTCCGTCAACCACTAAGGTTTGTCCCGTAATGTAATCAGCCTCCGGACTCGCGAGGAAAACAAAGGCCTCAGCGATTTCATCCGGGTTCCCCAAACGCTGCCAGGGAAGTTCAGTCGCGACGGCCTGGATCTCGGCTTCACTGATGAAGTTTCGTTCATTGGGCGTATCGATCCAACCTGGATTGATCGAATTCACGTTAATTCGATAAGGAACAAGTTCTGCCGCAAGTGACTGGCAGAAACGCATGCCAGCCGCTTTTGCCATTGCATAAACACCATGAAACGGCATCGCGAGTTCGGCATGAATGCTGCCAGTAATAAGAATCTTACCGCCTGAGCGCCCAGCCTTATGCTGACTTATCATTTGTTGCGCGGCCAGCTGACAAGTGTGAAAAGTTCCATCCAGGATCACGTCGATCATTCGCTGGGCTTCGGTCCATTCCGTATCGACAATGCGTTTCTTGACCGAGAAGGCTGCGTTTGCAAGCGCAATGTCAATCGAACCCATCTCGTCAACACTCGCTGCAAACAACTCTTCCATCTGCATGCGATTCGAAACATCGGCAAAATGCACTCGTACTCGTCGCCCCTGTTGCCGAATCTGATCGGCCAAATCCTCTAGATGCGATTGACTCGTCTCACTCGCCAAATCATTCAGGATCAAGTCCGCCCCCTCACGAGCCATCGCTAACGCCGTCGCGCGCCCGATCCCCGTTCCAACACCCGTAATCAAAGCAACACGATTCGATAATCGATTCAAGATATCAACTCTTTCGTCATGCAAACTAAAGGGAGAATTCAGGCAGCTAGGTCTGCCGGTCAAGCAGCTAGTATAGGGAAACCATTTGTCGGCGGCACCGTCGATACCAGACCACCTCCCTCTTTCGCCTAAAACACCAACTCAGTCAAGGCTTTCCCTGGAATCAATATTCGTGAAGCCCCTGATGCGACGATCAGCAATCCTGCAAGAGCCCACCTCGGAACCCAACTCTTTCAATCAGTCCTGTTTGGGTTGCTGTTGGGAGATGAATCGGAGAGATGAGACGTTCGAGGTATGAGTGGACACCTCGCCTGTGAAGCAACAAGTTAAAAAAAATCAAATGACCACCCCATTGTGTGGAATCACTCACCGCCCACTTTAAGGTCAACAACGGTTCTGGCGGTATGAAACAGGAAGGTTCTTCTTCACTCTTGAACTCGCCTGCGTAAAATAAAAGCGTCAACTCGCTCATCTGCAAGATGAACTTCGCCATCGATCGTTTCGTAGTTTTAGTAGACCGAGTGAGTTTAGAGAGGTGCCCGCGTCTTCTCGTGATGTCGTTTCGAGGAGACGACACTCCTCAGCGACCACGAGACAGAGCCTCGAAAAATCCATTCGTATTCGGCGCGCGAAAGCGTCCTTTCGGCGGGATTTTCGAGGACCAGTTTGAGAGGCCAAAAAAGCAAACACCTAAGATGCACACGTTGGCGATGATCGCAAATCCGATCGGATTCTTGTCACCTTAGAAACATGTTGTTTCCGAGCTTCAGTAGTTTCGGATGGAGGCAGTGAAAATGGCTTCGTCACTCGACCGTTACGATAAATTGCTGGAAACCAATCTGCGTTTAGCTCGTGCCCTGGAACATGAAGAGGCCAGACGACGGCAACTCGAGTCCTTTCTCCAAAGACTGGCGACACCTCATCGGTGGGCCAAGCATTGGGTGGAAACGGAAGAACCCTGGAAAGAAGTCGTAAGAATTCTTGATCGTTCTCCGGACACTCAATCGTAAGACCTTTGTGAGCCAGCCACGCCCCATCTGGATCGCATGGAGATCACATTCCTCGTTTGACGTACCCCGCAGATCTCGATAGAACCCTAACTGTCGTTACCCATGGGCTGTCGATTCTGCCAAGTTTTCAAACAAGGTTTTGCCGTGATCCGTCTTTTCAAGTTGCTGGCCTTCTTTCTCTTGCTATTCACCCAGGCGGACAGTGCGGAGGAATCCTCCTCATCCACTTGGAACACGGAGCTTCCTACGCGAATCGCCTTCGGATCCTGTGCCGATCAGGAGAAACCTCAACCGGTCCTGAATAAGGCTCATGAACGCGACCTGGACTTTTTCATCTTCCTTGGGGACAACATCTACGGCGACAGTCGCGACATGCAAGTGTTGCGAGACAAGTACGCCAAGCTGGGTGCGAAGCCAGAGTTCCAAGCGCTATGGGAGGACGCACGAGTGCTCTCCATCTGGGATGACCACGACTACGGTGAAAACGATGCCGGGCGAGAGTACCCCATGAAGGAACAGTCGCAGGAAATCTTCCTGGACTTCTGGAGAGTACCCGCTGACAGCCCGCGTCGCCAACGTCCCGGTATCTACGGAGCTCATCGGTTTATCCAGGGTGATCGCGCATTACAGATCATCCTGCTGGACACTCGTTTTTTCCGAGATCCTCTTAAGGCCAATCCGGATCCACTCCCAGAAAACTATCCCTTTAAGAATGTCTATCAGCCCGATTCGACACCCCAAAAAACTTTATTGGGTGAATCGCAATGGAAATGGCTTGAGGAGCAACTGTCGAAACCCGCCGATGTTCGGATCATCTGCAGTTCCATTCAGTTCTCTCACGAATACAACGGATGGGAATCCTGGACCAATCTGCCTGTCGAACAAAAACGAATGATGGATTTAATTCGAAAGACACGAGCCAACGGCGTTGTCTTTATCTCTGGCGACGTACACTGGGGCGAAATTTCACGGCGAGTTCCAGACAAGGGCTATCCGATCTACGATGTAACCGCGAGCGGAATCACGGAAGACTGGGAAGTTGTCGAGAGCAATCAATATCGCGTCGGCGACCAGGTCGTCCAAGACAATCATTTCGGCATGTTGACCATCGATTGGGATCGTCCAGTTCCTCGGCTGACGATGGAAATCATCGATGTCCGCGGCGTCTCCAGAATCCACCATTCGGTGGAACTCGACAAACTGCGTCATTGAGTTGCAAGGTAAAGTTGCGCATTAAATTGAAATACAGAACATTACCGCGAGAGACTTGCTACCCAGTCTGAACGAGCGTTCGCTCCGACAATGTCTCGATCGGAGAAAACTGTCCATTAACGCTCAATTCTAATGGAGATTGCCTCCCTGAAATTTTCGGTCTAGAGCGTCCCAGCCGAAATCGATTCCGTTTGTGGTGGCTCTGGATAGCCGGTAGACTGTCCGACTCAGACGGCTATCGCAAACGAATGATGTGAATTCGACCAATTGGCATTTCACGGTTCATTGGGAGTTATCAATGCTTCGACGTTTTCATCGTTTACGAAGGACGGTAATCGCAAGTCAGTTCCTTGCCCTCTTCATGGTTTGCGGAACGGTACCGGTACTCACAACGCCGACTCTCAAGGCGCAAGCTCCCTTTCCCAGAGACCCACGCCTTCCTGGCGGCGGTATTCAGGATCCACGTTTGCGCGATCCACGCTTCAACCGTCAACGCGGCGCGTTACCAACCCCTGCAGCGGCGGGCAATGCGCGGGCCATCGAAAATGGAAATCCCAATCAAGCCCAGCGACCTAATCAAGCCCAGCATGCGCCGAACCGCGCGATTCAATCTTTCGTTGAACAGACGCTGATTCCGGCGTACGAAAAGCAGAATGCTGCTTTGATCATCGAAGAATATCAGGCCAAGCTTTCGCGCATGAATGAAGCCAACCTGGCCGAGATCGACGTTCTCCTGAAGTCCAACAATACTCCATCTTTGGCCGTGATTCTCACTGATGCTCGCATCCTCTTACAACAAAGTCGAGGAGCACGTGTCGCCAAGCCTTCTCCGATGGAAGCAGTTCTCATCGTGGGAGAGTTGAAGCGTCGCCTCAACGAGTTTTTTGATGAGATTGAGAGGAACCCGCTTCTTCCGGACAAGTTGCCAAGACCCAAACAAATGGTGGAGTACCGCGACTTCCTTTGGAACGCACATGTCGACCGCAATCGCCTATTGATGGCGAATCAAATCATCAGCGTAGGTCGAAGTATCCAGCAGCAGAAAAACCTGCGCCGCGTGAACAATCTAAGCGAGCAACAAAAGGCCGTCTTGGAAACAGATTTCCGGAAATTTGAACGAGACATTCGCAACTTAGTGCTGGATTTAGAAGAGGGCTCCTTGGAGTTGCGAGTCAGGCGGCTTGCCTTTGCCTCCAAAGCGATCGACGAGGCGAAGTCAACGAAAGAACGTTTCCTTTCTGCATACGCACTCGGAAGCGACGGTCAATCGGTCGTTCAAGAATTGAAAAAAGGACGAGGAAGATTTGCGCGAGATCGCCTCAACACGATCAAAATCGAACCGCTCCAAGAACAAATCCGATCGTCCCAAGAATCAGCCGGTGATCTCACAGAAAAGAGTCAAATGCTGTTTGCAGGTTTGCATTGGTGGCGACGTGGACGTTACGGTGCGGGACCGGTTTTCATGGGCTTATTCAAGGGCCCCAAAGCGGCGATCGACGCACGGCAACGAATAGGACTTTTCATGCCGGTCATCACCCCGGTACCCAATGACCCGATGCAGGCTGGCGCAGCCCCCATCCCCACCTACGACCGCCGACATCACTCTCACTGGGCCTACCAGGATCGCGATTTCACCGATTACTCATTCGACGAAAATCAAAACTGGAATGAGATTGTCAAATCCAACTTCCAGGGAGGCCATTTTGATGGAATGGTGGATGGCACGTTCTGGTGAATCGAATTACCCAAAGCGGCGACCGGTACGGTCGCCAAACAATACAATGTCAAGAAAACAACCAATTACACTGGCGTTTATCTCCCGAAATCCGACCCGAACTTGATCCACCGTGTCGTCGGCTATAGCGAGTACGCAAATGCGCTCCACTATCTCGACAAATTGGCGGCAGAGATGACAGAAGAAGAATTCAGCGCGATTGAAGAAATCATTCAATCCGAACCCGAGTTCAAAATCTTCACGAACCTTTCGCGAAAAATCCAACCGCCCAATACCGTGCTCGCCGAAACTCAGGATACCGGCGATGGAACTTACGGCCGACACGGCTTTCGCTGGCTGACTGCTTTGGCGCGGGTCGAGGTAGCCGCCATCCTGACTTCCTATTCGCTGCACCCCGATCCATTCGGAGTCGTGGTAAGTTCGGGATACGATCTGGAAGAATACCGAAACCTGATTCAAGAAGGTGCGCGGACTCACGTGTGGTCATTGACTAACGATCGCATGTTCCGACAACGCATGGAGCGATTTCGACCGGATGCGTTAACGCTGACCTACCTTCGTCGCATGAATCTCGCAACAGCCTTTATCCGGGCAGCCGGACGCATGTCGATGGGCAATGATTATTCAGCTCTTCAGATCGCCGAACTGAAGGGCTATCTGGACGAACTCAACGCGATCCGCGCGGGTCTCCGTTTGGCAATTCAGATTCATTTGAGCGAATCGCATGCTTCGAACACACGTACAACGCGAACGTTCCGTGGTGACATGCACACAAAACTGCTGCAGATGTGCAACGAAGGTATCTGCCGAGAGTTCCGATAAGAACGCTCGTCGGCAACGTTTTTCTCGCGAGCTGCACCCAAGCTAAACTCGCAATTCAACTTCATCCGCGCCGATCTGGCTGGCGAAACGACTTCTCACGGGTTCCACCTCAGATTCGACAAATTCGAGCACTTGCTGAGGAGCACGTCCGACGAATTGACGTGCGTCGGCAACGCCCTCGAAATCCACTCCGGCGAATGCTTCATCGGCACGAAGTCGATCCATGAGATCATTGGATTGACCATGTTTCTTGATCTGTTCAGCTGCGGCCTGGCTGTGCTGTCGGATGCGTTCGTGAAGATCTTGACGGTCACCTCCAAGGGCTACGGCAGCCATCATCACATTCTCGGTTGCCATAAATGGCAGCTCTTCATTCAAGTTACGAGCGATCACTTCGGGGTAAACCACAAGACCACTTGCCACATTCTGATAGATGATGAGAATCGCATCGATGGCCAGGAATGCCTGAGGCAAGACCAGCCGACGATTTGCGCTGTCATCGAGGGTACGTTCCATCCATTGCGTCGAGATCGTCTGAGCAGCGCTGGATTGCAAACTCATCACAAAACGGGCGAGACCGCAAATCCGTTCGCTTCGCATGGGATTTCGTTTGTAAGCCATCGCAGACGAACCGATTTGATGTTTTTCAAACGGCTCCTCTAGCTCTTTTCGATTTGCAAGTAAACGCAAGTCCGTCGCAGCTTTGTGAGCACTCTGTGCGATCCCTGAGAGACAATCCAGAATCTGAGCGTCAACTTTGCGAGAATACGTTTGCCCGGTAACCGCGTAAACGTTTTCGAATCCGAGCTTATCAGCGACGATGTGCTCAAGCTTCCGAACTTTTTCTCCGTCACCGTCAAACAGTTTCAAAAAGCTGGCCTGAGTTCCTGTCGTCCCCTTTACACTTCGAATTCTCAATTGTTCGATACGGTGACTGACCTCCATTAAATCCAAGAGCAAATCTTGAGCCCAGAGGGTCGCGCGTTTTCCTACGGTTGTCGGTTGAGCAGGTTGCAAATGGGTGTAGGCAAGACAAGGAATGTCTTTGTAATCGACAGCAAACTGAGCCATCACATCGATAACACCCACCAGTCGTTGTTGGACCAGTTCCAATGCTTCTCGCAGCAAGATCAGGTCGGTATTGTCGGTCACGAAGCAGCTGGTGGCTCCCAGGTGGATAATCGGGCGTGCATCTGGACAAACATCACCAAAAGCGTGAACGTGAGCCATCACATCGTGGCGCAGCTTTTTCTCATAGGCCTGGGCAGCTGCAAAATCAATATTTTCAATTTGCCCCCGCATTTGCTCGATCTGCTCCGATGAAACATCGAGCCCCATTTCCGCTTCGGCTTCTGCGAGAGCAATCCAAAGTCGGCGCCACGTTTCAAACTTTCGTCGATCCCCCCATAGCTCGCTCATCTGCTGAGACGAATAACGGGAGATCAAGGGGTTCTGATAATTGTCGTAAGACATACTCAACCTCAAATCCAAGAGAAAGCGACGCGATGAGTGATTTGCGAACGTTATCTGCGAACAACGGAATTCATTATTTTATCGCGAGTCGCGTTGACCGCGAGCCCCGACCGCTAAATCGCCAAGTGCGGTATACCTGGAAAGGCGTTACATGTTGGTCAGATCATCCACTGCATGACGCCCGAGCAACCGATCCATCGCTTCCGCCACAGCCGGTGCAACTTCAGCAGACTCTGCATAAACGCGACAAATCCGGTGACTGAGCGGCAAATGCCGAAAGAGCTCGTTATCGCTGAGCGGTCGCACCTCATCTCGTGCCGAATCATAGAGATAGTTCTGTCGACGGGCCGGCCCCGTCGTATTCGGTCGATAGATATGTCGAGCGACATCAACGCGCAGGGCGATATCCTTCAATGTGTCTGGCATTTCCTTTCGCACCGCTTGCTCGACCCAATCCGCCTGGGCAAAAACGCTGCTACTTTCCGATGCCTGTTCATCAAACACCAGGCTTCGCTGACAGACCATTTGCCAGTCGATATCACGTCGCAACAAACGTCTCCATCGCTCACCTAAAGCACGTTGCTGGGAGTCATCGCTACGAGGCCAACGTGCGACGTCGACCAACAGCGATGACTCGGTGAAATCTCGATAGTTATCAAGGTGCTCTAACGGAGAACCGGGAAACAGGTAATTATGGCTTTCTGCAAATAAATCAGCCAGTGTCAAATCAATCGCACGGACGGTCCGGTGAAAGTAGATCGTGCGAAACAATTCCGCTCGGGCTGACATAAAACGAAGTAACGACTCAATCCCACGGTCATGAATCGTCAGACCGTGCTCCGTAAAAAAACTGTAGTGCAACAATCGTTGCAAATCGTAAGACTGCTGGCTGTAACCCGACATGTACGCATCTCGCAGCACAAAGTCCAGATTATCGATCGTATAGATGCCGCTCAACAGACTGCGCACCATGCCAAGCCACCAAGGGTATTGGTCGCGTTCGTCATCAGGTCGTGGTCGGCAAATGACCCAGGCAATCTGGTCAGGGTCGAGTTCTTCACCTTCTGCTAATTCACTGTTGGGATTTCTTCGAACGCGACGAAGCAACGGCCCCAACTCACTCCGAATGATCTCCGCTCCCAATGTCTCATGCGTTAGCTGGTAACGCGACAGAAAGTGTTCATCAAAAAAATGACCGAACGGACCATGCCCAACGTCGTGCAGGAGTCCCGCCATCCGCAACAGTGACTCCACATATCCCCGGCTCGGCAATGGCTCACCTCGCTGGCGACAACTTTCTTTCAGGCTATCGTACAGCTGCGAAACAACGCGACTGGCAAGGTGCATGACCCCCAGCACGTGCTGAAATCGAGTGTGTTCGGCCGAGGGAAAAACCCACCAGGCCGTTTGCAATTGGTGAATTTGCCGAAGTCGCTGGACCCAGGGGTGGTCAATGATCTGCCGCTCTGAGAGCTCCCCGACACCAACATTCGCCGTAAATGAAATGTATCCGTGAACCGGATCGTAACTCAGGTTTTCTTGTTGCATCTGAACCATGACCGATATCTTGCGCCAGCAATGCCTGCACGTCCAGGAACCCTTAAAGATGAGTTTTTTTCTCTATCCTTCCTAGACCCCAATGGCGATTCCCGGTACTCTTTCCTCCCTAGAGCTGTGGATAGCTGTACTTTTCGTTCTATGAGCATTAGTCCACGTGGGCAAATAAGACGGCGCAGGCAAAAGCATGTTTTGATCGACCGTTAATTCGCCGATAACAGACAAAACTAAAAAGGACAGCAAGTAAACGGGGTATCGGACTGGTACGCCGATCATGCCCATCGCTGTGGCCCCTAGGAGGCGGAGTTGTGAATCGTGTTTTCGTGATAGCCTGGACTTCTTGTGCGCTCATTGTCGCATCGTCCGATCTGAACGCAGCGGCCCCAGCAGACCAAATTCTACCGGATACAACAAAGGGGTTCGTGTCGATTTCGGACGTTGCGGACTTCCAGGAACGATGGGCCAATATGCAGTTGGGCAAATTGGCGGCCGATCCTGTCATGAAGCCGTTCGCCGATGATCTTCAGCGACAGATCCGGGACAAAATTGTCAATTCACGTTTCAACATGCAAATTTCGTGGGAAGACTTAGCAGCAGCCTGCGGTGGAGAACTGAGTGTCGCGTCCATTCAACCCGACAACGACCCTGAAAAGCATGCAGCCATCCTGATCGTCGATATCACGGGACGCCAAGAGCAAGCGCAGGCGGTCCTCAAAGACATCAGTGAGCAACTGCAAGAAAAGGGAGCTCAGCGATCAGTCAAGGAGACCGAGGGACAACAGCTTGTCATTCATGAGATTCCTCGTGAAAAAGGTCAGATTGAAGCAGGTCGCGTTATCCAATTTGTCGCGGACGACATGTTGGTAATTTGCAATAACGAAGCTGCGAGCATCGACGTTCTGCGCCGGATTAGCTCTCAGGAACGAACGGATTCGTTAGTCACCGTGCCGGCATATGGAGCCGTCATGGCTCGTGTCTCAAAAGACGCGGGCAGCGATCTACCTCAAGTTCGTTGGTATGTCGATCCTTTCGATTACGCTCAGGTCGTACGTGTTGCCAACGGTGGCCGCAAGAAGCGAGGCAAAGACATCCTTAACATTCTCCGCTCACAAGGTTTTGATGCAGTCCAGGCTCTTGGCGGTCACGTCCACATGGCGACGGGCAGTTACGAGGTGCTACACCGCACAATGGTCTATGCTCCTCCCGTCAAAAGTACAGGCAGTGAGCGATATCGACTCGCCGCACGCATGCTTGACTTCCCCAATAGCTCAACCTGGAACCTTCCTCAATGGTTACCACGAGAGTTATCGTCAGTGACGAACTTCCGCTGGAAAACTCAGGAAGCGTTTCGCTATTCCGAAACATTGGTCGATGCAATCGCCGGCAGTGAGGGATTTTTTGAAGATCTCTTGGCAAGCATTAAGGACGATCCCAACGGTCCTCAAATTGACGTTCGCAAAGACTTTGTGCAGCACTTGGGCGAACAAGTCACCGTGATGTCCGATCACCAATACCCCATCACGCCAAAAGCTGAGCAAATGCTGATTGCCATCCAATTAACGGACCCCGAAAAGGTGCAGAAGACGCTGGCAAAGGCACTCGATAATGACCCGGATGCACGTGGCGTCGACCTGGACTCCTACCGCATCTGGGAGATCATCGATAACGAAGACGAATCAGCCCCCGACCTGGGTCTTGAGCTGGAAGGGATCGATCCGATTGGTGACCCGATCATTGAAGAAGAGCCAGAAGAGGAAATGATTCTGCGTAATGCAGCCATCACGGTTGCTTACGGACAATTGATGGTGGCGACCCATATCGATTGCCTGCGACGAATCCTGGAAGCTCGTGGCGACACGGATCAGTTGACCAAATGTGAAGACTTCCACCTTGTGGAAAAGCACCTTCGCGAAATCGGTGCGGGTGATGATTGTGCTCGCTTCTTCACGCGAACCGACGAAGCCTATCGACCTACCTACGAACTCATTCGAGAGGGTCGAATGCCAGAATCGGAATCGATGCTCGGCAAACTGCTCAACCAGGTACTCGGTCCGGATGATGAAGGAGTGCTTCGTTCGCAGCAGATCGACGGAAGTCAACTGCCTGAATTCCAAACCGTCCGACGATATCTGGGACCGGCAGGCGCGTTTGTCCGCACCGAAGAAGACGGCTGGTTTGCAACAGGTTGCCTGCTCGACAAACAGGCCGCCTTCGTTGACGGCATCACCAAGCCGGCGATCACCGCCCAGAACGACGACAAGAACGACGACACCACTCGTTAATCCGCTGTCGCGAAACGGGGCCAACGAAAACGAGCAGCTGCCTATTGGACCAGCTGACTCGCGGCACGGCGGAGGCATCTCGACGCCGGAGTTTCCACACCTTCTCGTCCGCGTAACCCCATCGTGGCCAGATCGTCGTGATGCACAAGCGGGTCCCAGATGACTCCGTGGACTGCCGATTTGCGACCGAAAAATCTCAGTAGTGATTCAATGAACTCGACTTCATTGTCCTCTTCCAAGGTTCCCATCGCGTCTTGATGAACCGACAGTAGAATCACCAGCGGCAGGCCTAAACGTGACCAGGTGTCAATCATTTGATTGACTTCGAACAAGTCGCGTGGCAAAGAGTGTTTCAGAGAGCAGCCCAAGTCAATCTGCAGTCCAATCGCTGACAATCCCAACTCACCACGCACAAAGATATCGGCAAACTGCAATGGCGTCAGGTCTTGAGAAGAACGGCCAAGATATTCCCCCCAGGGCTGTTTCACCGCCAACAACAGCGGCGTCTTAGGGTCTGCCTGCCGAATCGTCTCGAGAACGCTGACGGTCAATTTCAAACGATCTCCTTCCGACAATCCCAGGCCGGCATCCACGTTCATCCCGGAACAACCGAGCCAGAATCGAAATCGCCCTACATAGCGCGTGACTAACTGCTGCACATACGAGGAGACATAAAAACAGATCGTGTCGAAGTCACCTTCCCACAGATACAACCAGTCGGGCAAATGCTCTCGATTCAACGTGACCAATGGGCCAAAGCCCACGCGAAAATGATCGGAATCAACCGCGTCGACCATGTTATCAAGTGCACTCCAATCCCATTCCTTAGGATTCAACTCGAGATCACACCAATTTTTTTGCAACAAAACGACGTTGGGAACGGAACCCGAGATCGAGGACAAAACCTGAACATCCTCCGTCTTGTCGATTGTCGCTCCCCAAACCGTCGAGTGTGCCCCTTCGTCATCACCTCCTGCAGCGAGTTGCTGATGGCCGCCGAGGGCCGCAATCAGCTTTAAGACCAGGGTCAGCGAAGCATTCGCCTCCGATGACGCTCGCTCTGGATCCTTTTGCGCAATTGAAGCTTGAATGAAATGCCGTGTCGCAGCAGCCAAGCTTTCGCGATGTTCCTCATCCAGCGTAAAGCCCTTACCTTCGACGGCGTGCAGCCGGGTATGGAGCCGTGCCAGCGTGCCTCGGGCCAGTTCCAGCGGCAGAAGATATGTTTGCTCACTCGGCGCAATGGTCGCTGTTGAAAGAGCCTGAGTCCCATGCCCCTCGAGCTCCCAGAGGATGATCAGACGTCCGGACTCACGACTATGACGGGACACCTGAAGCAGATCGTCTTTCAGGTGCACACGAGTCGGCCAGGCAACGCCATCAATCCCCACCATATAGGCGGAATCCACCTTCGTCCCATTGGACTGATGCGACTTGGGAATACGAAAGTGAATGGAATCCATGATGAGCGGTGTATTCTCATACGAGGTCGAAATTCGCGGCACGAACGGCCGCAGCGAGTCTAAACCACCTCGCGTGGCAGTTCAACCAATGGGCGAGGCAGATGGCCCCAGGCTCCAGTCGGAGATCCTCTCATTTACTTCGCACCTTGAACATCCCCTGCAAAACTACAGAGTTCGTCAGACGATAAGGTCGGGGAAAGATACACGAATCCGTATTCATCTAATCGACGCGGTCGAAGCTACGGGTCAAACGAGGCAAAGTCCGCGACTTGTAAGATTTAGGCGATCGAATGCTCGCTAAATCGACGCTCTCGAACATCTCACAGGGAGCTTACTTCTCTGGAGATAGTAAGCCGAGCCTTTGATAGATGGTTCCAGCTCGCGCCGGCTCTGCCTGGCAGGCCCCAAATTCTATTGCTCCAGCCGAGAGGCTCGGAGCGTACAGATCGGTGTCCAGGGCGAGTCGACAACCGAGCGATAGATTTCAATCGCCCTGTTCTTTGCGTCGAGATTATCATCGCGAATTGCGATTGCCTCCCAGCATCTTCCGAGATTGTACTTGGCAGTCGATGTCCAACGGTTTTCCGATGCCGACTCAAGAACTCGAGTTTGAAAATAACGAGAGGCAGATTCATACTCAGCTCGCTCGAAGGCAATCGTTCCTAACCAGAAACTCGCATTCAATTTAATGCGTTCAAAGATCGCCTCAATTCGCCCGCGGTATTCTTCAATCTGCGCGGGCGTTGCCTCCGACGTCTCCACTTGCTGCACCAGCTGCTCACCGATCTGTTCGATATTCGCGTTCGAAGGGCGACACTCCAGGTACAACTGCCGAGCGCCAAAAGCATCATCTGTCTTGTCAAACTGACCGCGGAGATGAAGCAGACGAGCTCGCCTTAATGGAAAGGGAGTTGATCCGTCATAAATTCCATGTTCGGCGGTCAACCATCTCAGAAGCGGTGGTTGCTGTTGAATCTCCGACCGAATCATGAATCCTTCATAAGGCAAACCCCAGATCCCAACACTGTTGATTTGCCCCGAATCGATCAAACGTCCTGCGATCGATGCGGGCGCAACGCTCAGCACCATTTTTTCGTCGCCCATCAGTTGTTTTTCAAGCAACTGCATTCGTTGCGAAAGATAGCCGGGCGTTGCATCGATGACGGCCACGACGCTGTTGGGATCCCCCGCACCGATTTGTTCGGCCGTAAAGGCGACGTCAACTCCCGCCTGACTTGCCATTTCAACCAGGATTTCTGGCTTCTCCAATACTTGCTCAAGCGTGGTTACGGCTCCGGTCTCATCCAGCACCGGCATGCCCAAAATCATGTCAAAGAGAAACAACTGATCCCCCAACAGCACAGCCGTAAGCCACGGTTTAACCGCTGACTCATCTTCCACTCCTAAGAGAACAGCAGGCAACCCTAACTGTCGGGCTAACAGCATGAAAACTCGAGACTTCTCCATGGCGGTGCCGCGGCCCAACAACAGGCACTCCCATGCCTCTAGCACGATCGGTTGTTGACGTAGCGTCTCACCTACCTCGAAATCATGATCGAGCATCAAATTACGAACAGTCCAATCGAACAGTTGGATTGCATGCGCCAAATCCCCTCCAGTGCTTTCGCCAACTCGCTCTACAGAAGCGTCAATCAAGCGTTGGATGTCGGGCGAGGGGGTGTTCAATTCGACAACAGTGCGAGAGACATCTCGCAACCAAGTGGCCTCCTGCAAGACCTGCATATCGTAGGGATTCAACTGCAGTGGCACTAAATCACCAGGAGCGACCATACCGCTATCCAGGACCAGTGCATCCGGAGACCAATTCGGGTCGGCCGACTGTCTTTTCATCCATTGACTGAGATGGTACAGAATTTTTTGCTGTACCTCAAACTGATCGAATTCATCGAGTCGATTGAGAAAACTCAGCCCCTGTTTCAAATCCTGCTGGCGACTGGTGTCCATCGTGGCGGACGGTGAGCGAAATGCGTCAGGCACCGAATTTTGTTCACATCCACAAACGCCAAATACGAGCAGGAGAACGAAAATAAGCTTCGGTCGAGTTAACAAGATCAAGTCCCTCGTCGTTCAAAACCAGTCACATCAATGCCCACCCGCATCATTCATGGCATGTCGAATGGCAATTACCTGCTGCAATAAAGACTCCAATTCGTCGAGCGGCACCATATTGGGACCATCGCTCGGTGATTCATCAGGATTCGGATGGGTTTCGATGAACAATCCATCAATGCCAACGGCTGTAGCCGCTCGAGCCAAGGGAGCAACCATGTCACGATTACCGCCCGTCGTCGCACCACCACTGGGCTGCTGGACACTGTGCGTCGCGTCAAATACGACGGGCACTTCAAAGTCACGCATTTGTACGAGAGCTCGCATATCGTTGACGAGTTGGCCGTAGCCGAAAAATGTTCCTCGCTCGCAAAGCATCACATTTTGACACCCGGCGGCTTTGAGTTTGCCCACGACGTGCCGCATATCCCACGGCGCCATGAACTGTCCCTTCTTCACATTGATTGCCTTCTCGGTAGTCGCTGCCGCCACCAAAAGATCAGTTTGTCTCGCCAAAAAAGCGGGGATCTGCAGCAGGTCGCAGACGTGCCCCACCGGCGCCGCTTGTTGTGGCTCGTGAATATCGGTGGTCACAGGAAGCGAGGTTTCCTGCTTCACCCGTTCCAACATCCTCAACCCCGCCTCCAAACCCGGTCCTCGCTCGGAATCAATGCTTGTCCGATTTGCCTTGTCGAATGAAGCTTTGAATACGAGTTGAACGTCGAATTTCTGCGCAAGTTTCGCCAAATGTTCCGCGATTAATAAAGCCAGAGAATCATTCTGCAAAACGCAAGGACCTGCGATCAGCAAGATAGGCTGATCGCTCCCTACCCGATACGGTCCGATATGAATACTATTCACCAATGTGTCGCTCTTCTCTCTTGTTGGGTCTTCGGTTGAAACCTACTCCGATTCGTTCGTCGCCTTGTGCTCGATCCATTCTCGCGACACGACAATCGACAGACGTGATTCGATCGTCTCAATATCCACCGGTAATCCTCCCCCAGGATCGCCGTCAACCTGAAAGGGAACCGACCGGTCCGACTCAATTCGAATGCAACGAGCGCGAATGGAGTTAACCCCCGAAAGATTATTGTGTTGGCCAACAATGATTGAACTCAAGTGAAACAAACCATGCCAAAATGATCCGCCATTAAAGGTGGTCACATCCAGTCTCCCATCATACGGATTGGCCTGGGGACAGATGCCCAAACCAATGGCGTAGGACGGCGTATTGAACACGAAAACCCAGTGAGCGGTGATTTCCTCCAAAATCGGACCTTCCGGTTCGTTTCTCGTGATGACTCGTAGCGGAGGGTAATCGTAACTACGAACGGAATCAAAAATTGGTTTGATGTACGAAAGATGGTTGATGTTTCCGGTTCGATCGGCGTGCAATCGCCGTACGACCTCAGCATCAAAACCACACCCCATCATCAATAGAAAATAGCTTGACCGCCCTGCTGCCGTAAGCCGCCCTAAATCGAATTCCCCCACCACTCCATTTTCGATCGTATTCGCCAATTCGACCGGGTCACCCGTAACGCCAAGATATTTCGCTAGAAGATTTTCGGTGCCCAACGGCAAAATACTTAGCGGTGTCCCCAAGGGTATTCGATTGACGACCACTTCAGCAGTGCCATCGCCCCCAGCAGCCAATACCGTCCGCAGCTCTCCTCGCTCGTTGAGCCTAACCGTCTCCTCTGTGACCTGATCTAAATCGGTAAAGATGTCGACCTGATACCGACGGTCACGAAGCTGCTCGATCACCCCATCCAGAATCTGCCGGGACGCACCCGCCCCAGCCTTTGGATTTCGGAGAACCAAGATGCGATCGGCGTCATCCCTGAGCGTACGCGTTGTTAAAGCCATTGAATTCTATGAGTTCCCCCGAAATGGGCATTGCGTCGGGGACTAATCGCCAAGTTCCGATATTGATCCATCGTCGGCCCGATTATAGCCGTCCTGGCCGATCGTCAGTACGGGGGCGATCGGCCCTCCACTCTCAATTTGAGACAAATTTCATATCGCCAAATGGAAATGCTGCGCCGTCGCAATTTAGTACAGGCAAATTAACGCAGTTCTTGAGAAGGTAAGCCAATTTCCCCACCTTTAGGTGCGTCTCAATTTGAGCCTCACCAGGCTCTCAGCAATCGCAAATCGCAATGCAGAAATAACTTACAGAAAACAGTCCGAATTTGGTTGTCTCAATTTTAGACTTGGCACGCAGAATGCATTCAGTAGTTGCTGTTGTGGGCCTCGTTGGCCTGCGACAGCTGGCCCGCGGGGCCTTTGACGAACAGTATACCGGATGGTTGCCTTGCCCCTGACTGTCCAGTGTTGCCATCGGTGGATGGCACGTCGAAGGCCCCCTTTTTTTGGCCCACACTTTCGCTGCTTACCACCAGCGACGGCTCCATTCCACCTGCAGCCCCCCCAAAAAAAACGTGGACCGGAGAGAAGAATCTACCGGCCCACGTAGCCCTTAATTGGGAAGCGGGGAAAGTTCTAACAACGTTGAGTTGGAGTTACCGCAGAATCGTTTGGCCAGACAATCGTCGCGGTTACGGGCTGCTTTTGCCCCCCCGCGGGTGGCCTTCGATCATGGCTGCTCCGATCAATCACCTGACCCTCGATAATGGTCCCCGAGGGATCGGAGTGCATGACCGGCGGCTCTTCGAATCGTTGACGACGGTGCTCCTCGGACATGACCTGCCGCAGCTCAGCTTCAGCAGCGAAGACAACAAAAGCGGCAATGATCAACAACATGGGATTCCAGTACAGTCCGACGAGAGCCAACAACAACGCGGTACCCTGTCCGACCCTTGCTGCGAGGTAAGTCGCCCGCGGATAATCGGTCATGAGCGCCATGGTAGCTCTGAGAACTCGACCGCCATCCATCGGAAATGCTGGCAACAAGTTAAACAGGACAAGCATCACGTTGACTGCCAGGAGCCTCGGGACAAGACCGCCGCTGATGACTGAGACCGAGGCGAGTTGCTCGAGACCGGCGTTTAACGTCAGTAGCAGTAGCAAAAAGGCGGCAATGACCACGTTAACCGCGGGGCCGGCCAGCGCAATAATCAACTCCTGCCCTGGGTTGCGTGGAATTCGTGCAAGTTGTGCCACACCACCAATGGGGAGCAGAGTGATACCGTTCGTAGGAATTCCATAGGTTCTCGCGGCTAGTGCGTGTCCAAGTTCATGAAGGACAACACACCCGAATAGTAAGGAAACAAAGAGAGCCTCGTTGATCGCCGTCGCCAAACCGCCTGCCTGCAATGCGGCAAAAACGACCCATCCCATCAGCAGCCCGAAGGTCCAATGCAGTGAAATGTCGATACCAGCAACGCGTGTGAGGCGCCAAGAACCATTCATATCTTCTTCTTTCTTTTGAATGCGAGTTTCAGTGTATAAAGCTTACGCGACAAAGGCCTGAAGAGTTCGCCACCTTGCCTGATCTCTAAAAACTTGCTCATCGCCATCTACTCTTCTGCGGAATCGTTGCTTTATTTGGGCAAATGCCAAGATCTTTCGGAAAATGCCCCGCCCGCCCCCTCCTCCAGAGGGAGCGGCTCCCATCCCGCGAAGAGAGGATTCTTACCTGAAACTCAAAACCAAGTCACGACGATTCCCTCTTGAAACGTTCACTGAATCCGTCGCGAGTTCATTTTTTGGCTCCCCGTCCAAGATTTCATGCATGAATGAAGGAGTTGTTGTTAGAGTGAGATGCACTCACATAACGAGGATCAACGTTCGTTTACGAACGAATATAAAGACAGGGATTAAACGACGGGGAAGTTGGGAATGACTCAGGCTGAAATGTTCCGCAATCTCTTATTGATGGCGGCTGTGGATGGACGGATGGCTGAATCCGAATTGAGATTACTTTCAGATCGCGCCACGGAATGGGGAATTTCGGACGAAGAATTTGAAGCGGCCATTCAGCAAGCAATTCAGGGCACCGCTGAATTCACCATTCCCAGGGACCGAGGCGAACGTGCTGATTTGATCAAAGAAATGATCTGCATGATGGCAGCGGACGGACAGTTGGCGAGTGAGCAAAAGGAGCTGCTGGCTTTCGCGACAACCGTTTTGGGGATTTCCCCCTTAGAGTTGAACAGTTTAATCGACCGATTGTTGGACGACGCCTAAGAGCTGTTCGGCAAACCATCGATTCTCAATCTCAACTCTTCACTTCCGCTCAAAATGTCGATCGGCATGCGCCGTCTTTCGTATTCGTAAGGGGGCGGCAGCCATTCAAACGACGAAGGCCAGAGCCGTTTGATGGCCATCAGAATCTCCACGATTAGTTGATACGATCGGACTTCCGAGGGTTCTACGACTTCAAACGCGATGCCACCGCAACTTTGATCTTTCCATTTATCGAAGGTCGGTCGGAATCGAACGGGGCGGAGTCTTAACCCGACCGGCTCGAGTGACTTGAGCTCCTCATCGAGAGCAAACGGATCGATGAATGGAGCACCGAGTAATTGAAAGGGTGTCGTCGTTCCGCGCCCTTCCGAGAGATTGGTCCCCTCCAGAAGCACCATACCTGGATAGAATAAAGAGGACTCCCAACGAGGAAGATTTGGGGAGGGAGCGGTCCAAGGCAGTCCGGTATGGTCAAACATCTGCTCACGTTTCCAGCCAACAACGTCGAGTATCTGGAGGTCGACGTCCAACTGGAGCTCGCCCCTGGCCATCCGCGCAATTTCTCCCAGGGTCAACGCATGACGCATGGGAATGGGCAGCATGCCAACAAAGCTTTCGAATTCGCGTTGCAGGATAGGTCCTTCAACAATCTGACCGCCAAGTGGATTCGGACGATCGAGAATGAGTACAGTTTTCTGGTTGCGTGCACAGGCCTTTAGACAATTGACGACGGTCCAAGCATAGGTGTAAACGCGAGTTCCTACATCTTGCAGGTCGATCACCAGCGTATCGATCGTGGCCAACATTTCATCGGTGGGCATGCGAGTCTCGCTATACAGGCTGTAAAGCGGCACACCCCAGGGACTTTCACGAAAATGTTCCGTCTCAATCATATTTGCCTGCTCTTCTCCCCAGATCCCATGCTGCGGAGAAAACAGAGCACACAACTTTGCCGGCGAACTTTCGCGCAACACGTCAACGGCATAGTTCCAATCGCGATCCACAGAAGCTTGATTCATCAGCAAACCATAGTTCCCACTCTGCAGAGACGCAGGAAGATGGTCGCGGCAGCGTTCAAGCCCAGTGAAAAGCTGAGAATTGGCCATACTCGATACTCACTCCCAAATACTTCGCCTTAATCGGAAGATGGCGTTGGGCCATCAACTGGAAACAGCCAAGCAACCACGGCGCCGGCCACGAAGGTCGTTACCGATCCAATCACAGGATACCACGGCCAGGCAATTTTAATGGCCAGGTCAGACCAGGGTTCCGGGGCATGCAGTCCGATCCATGGCATCCCAAACTTGACGAAACACAAGACGAGCAACCCAAACAAGAGTCCAATCAGAGCACTCGACTGACCGGCTCTGGAAAGCAGCAGAGCGAGAGCAAAGACTCCCAGCAGCAGTCCTGCAGAAAATCCGGCAATGGCGAGAGCGTCACTGACAACGCTACTTGAGACTTGGCTCGCCGCAATAGCCACGATGATTTGGAGCACGCCAAAGACCAACGTCATCACGCGACTCAAGTTCAACAAGAATCCATCACTGGGGTCTCTCAACAAGGGCCGACAAAGATCATTAACGGCTGAGGAGGCTGAGGAATTGAGAGAGCTAGAGAGGGTCGACATGGCAGCGGCAAAAACGGCAGCCAGGACGATACCTACCAGGCCAATACCCGCGGGAAGATCCGAAACGATGAAGGTTGCGAAGACATAGTCATTCGTCCGAAAGGGAACTTCTGGCGGAAACTGCTGGAAGAAGCAGGCCAAGCCGACTCCAAGCAGTAGGAAAACGGCAAACTGAACGAAAACGACGAAACCACTGACGATCAACGCTTTGCCAGCCTGCTTCACCGAACTGGCACAGAGATAACGCTGGACCATCATCTGATCGGTTCCGTGCGTTCCCAGAGTCAGGAACATTCCACCAATGAGCCCAGCCCAGAACGTCATCGGATCTTCGAGCGTCCATTGAAAATCAAAGACTCGAAACTTTTCATATTCCAATCCGTACTGCCAGTACTGCTCGATTCCACCCGGCAAGCGTCCCAGGATAACAGCGACGGCAATGAACCCACCGATCATATACACGACGAATTGCAGACAATCGTTCCATACCACCGCCGTCATTCCGCCGAAAAAGGTATAGATCATCGTCGCAATCCCGATGGCGATCACGCATTGGGGCAACGGAATCCCGATGACTTTCTCCAAAACAATCGCGGTCAAGAACAGACGCAAACCATCGCCGAGGTTACGTGTTACGAGGAATACGACCGAGGCAACTCGTTTCGTCGCACCGCCGAAACGAGTTTCGAGAACTTCATAGGCCGTGAAGATCTGTCCTTGAAAATAGAGCGGCAACAAGGTGACCACAATCAGCGCCCGTCCCACGATGTATCCCATGGCAAGCTGCAGAAACCGCATGTCTCCCGCTTGAGCAAATGCGAGTCCGGGCACACTGAGAAATGTTGCCGTACTTGTCTCAGTCGCCACAATGGAACCTAAGATTGCCCACCACGGCAGATGTCGGTTGCCCAGCAGATAGGCAGACATACTCTTCGCACCGCGTCCAATCCAAACACCGAACAGCACGACGGCGGACAGGTAGGCAACTAGCACAACCAAGTCAACACGATGGAGAGACAGCGTCAAAAGTTACAGCTCCCTGGATCCAACTCAATAAGCCGAAAAGGCTAAAACCCCAGGTCGCATCAGGTCTCATCGGAATCCGCGCCCGTACGGACAAGATAGAACGAAGCAACCGCCAAGAAAGCTCCAATAATAGGACCTACAAAGTAGATCCAGAGAGCATAGAGCGGCTGAACGGATACTGCGTTCACGGGAAACAACGCGGCGCCAATCGCAGGCCCAAACGAGCGGGCAGGATTCATCGAGGCCCCACAAGCGGGCCCGGCAAACATCGCTTCGAGTGCAACCACACTACCGACGGCAACTCCTGCCATGATTCCTTTTTCTTTGGCTCCCGTAGAAACATTCAGGACAACAAACATCAAGAACCAGGTCAGAATGATTTCCAGCACAACGGATTGCCAGACGCCAATATTGGGAAGGGTTGCACCCAACGTAACATCATCAGGAAATAAAAGCCGGAGCGAGAGGCTCGCCACGCCTGCTCCAAGTAATTGTGCCGCGATAAATGGCACGACATGTTTGAAATCAAACCGGCCCGCTACCCAAAAAGCCAACGTGACGGCAGGGTTGATATGCGCTCCGGAAACATCTCCCAACGCATAAACGATCGCCAGGACCACCAAACCAAAGGTCAAAGCAACACCGACGTGTGTGACCACTCCACCAAAGGCGTGATTGACGACAATTGCTCCTGTTCCCGCGAACAGCAGCATGAACGTACCGAGGAATTCTGCGAAATATTTGCCAAACATTCTTTCAACCGATTATGAAATCCATACGTCTGAGAGGACGCTTCCGTGAGCATCTACATTTCCCTAGGGAAAGCGAACTTACCAGCCCTGAGTGCCACAATCAATAACAGCAACTTGGTTGCCCTGAAACTTGACGGATCAAACTCGGCCATGAATCACGGGTACAGAGGAAATTCAGCAAGCCGCGGCGCCGGCTGCACCGACAATGCTCCGCCGTAAATCTGGGTCTCTGCAGGCACCGGTCCATTGCAAGAAAAACTGAGAAATTCGCAGTTTACGGCGGCTTGCAAGAAACGGTCTTCCAGAGAAAATCAAATATCTCTACTTGCATTGATCCCTCAAGGTGGCCGATGAGTCGTCCGATAGATTCCGCTCCCCGAATTGTCTCTCTGCTCGCGAGCGCAACGGAGATACTCTATGGCCTAGGCCTGGCAGACCAGACTGTAGCAGTCAGCCACGAGTGCGATTATCCGCCCGCTTGCCGAGACAAACCGCAGGTCACCCTTTCGGCGATTGATTCTGCGGCATCGTCACTGCAAATTGACAATCAGGTGCGAGGCAAATTAGAGGCAAGTGCAAGCCTCTACACCGTTGACGAAGGAAAACTGCTCGCTCTGAAACCTGACATGATTGTCACGCAAGACCAATGTGACGTGTGTGCCGTCAGCCTGGATCAGGTCCGTCAACTTGTGACATCCGCGGATGCCTTGGCTGGAACTTCGATCGTCGCTCTCAACCCTCAATCATTGACAGACGTGTTCGCCGATATTCACCGCTTAGCAAAACTCACAAACACCGAGCAGGCCGGGGAGGATTGGTTAAGCGAGCTGCAAGCTCGCGTCACTGCCGTTCGGTCAAAAACCGATCCGCTGTTAACAACAGAACGCCCACGTGTCATTTGCATTGAATGGATCGAGCCGTTAATGGTAGCCGGCAACTGGACCCCGGAGCTTCTCAGCTGGGCCGGCGGCGTTGCGGGTCTCGCCACCGAGGGCAAACACAGTCAGTACCATGACTGGTCGGAAATCTTGAATTTCGATCCCGAGGTGATCATTGTCGCACCATGCGGCTTCGACCTGCGCCGTAGTCAAAGCGAAGCCGAGACCCTCAAGCAGTTACCCGGCTGGCACCATACGGCCGCTCAGCGACAGGACCGCGTGTTTGTCATGGACGGCAACGCCTACCTGAATCGCAGCGGCCCTCGTCTTGTGGAAACGCTTGATATCCTTGCCAGCGTGATTCACCCCCAGCTTTTTCCGGCGGCTGCGTCCTCTTCGATCCACACTCTTCGTTAGTCGATGAATCGGTGTGTTGCAGACGATGCATGGCAGACTTGAATCCATCTCAAGCGCAGGTTTATTCCTTAAGATAGCGATCGAGCCATTCAATGGTTTCAGCATGCGTATGCAATACCGATTCTCGAGCTCGATAGCCGTGACTTTCTTTGGGCAACATCACGAGCCGGACGGTTCCACCGTTCCCCTTGATGGCCTGGAACATCCGCCGGGACTGCATGGGAAAGGTACCAGAATTGTTGTCGGCCTCTCCATGGACGAGTAACAACGGCTCATTGATCTTGTTGGCATGCAAGAAAGGTGAGATCCCGTAATAGACACTTTTGGCATCCCACAGAGGACGCCGTTCAGCCTGAAATCCAAAAGGTGTAAGGGTTCGATTGTAAGCACCGCTCCGAGCGACTCCTGCCTTGAAAAGATCGCTGTGAGCGAGCAGGTTTGCGGTCATGAAGGCGCCATAACTGTGGCCTCCAACCGCTACTCGATTAGGATCGGCAACGCCAAGGTCGTTTGCCTTGTCGATGGCCGCCTGCGCGGAGCCGACAATTTGATCGATGAACGTATCGTTCATGGTTTCTGGATCACCGATCACAGGCATCGTTGCGTTATCCATAATGGCATAACCTTGCGTCAAAAGAACCAAATGACTGAGACCGCTGATTCTTGTGAATCGAGAAGGACTCGTGGTGATCTGCCCGGCCGTGCTTGCATCGTTGAATTCACGCGGATAGGCCCACACCAACAAAGGCAGTCGTGTTCCCGGCTGATAGTCTGCCGGAAGATAAAGGGTTGCGGAAAGCGGAACTCCGTCAGCCCGTTTGTAAGTCACGAGCTGCTTTTTGATACCGCGAATTTGCGGCGTCGGATCCTCAAAGTGGGTCAGCGGCGTCGCACTTCCGTGCTCAAGATCTCGCAAAAAGAAGTTCGCAGGCACAGTGGTTTTTTCATGAACCGTTAAAAACTGCGGCAAATCGTCACCGTCCGGCTCACGTACAAAGACGGACCTTTCATACGCACCTTCTGCACAGCGCCAAAGTCGTTCGGTCTCCAATGTTTGCAGATGCTGGCGATCGAGAAATGGAAGATCTCCCTTCGGCGAGGCCCCCCTGCCCATTCGATAGATCCAATCACCATCCTGTCGCACGACGACGTGCCCGTTTGCAAGTTGTTGTAAATCGATCGATCCCGGATCACCGTAACGATCACGAACGCTGCGATCCATCAACACTTTGGGAGCTGTATCAGGGTTAGCCAAGTCGTGCATCAAAGTGCGAACCCAGCGACGATCACGATCGTATTCGGTTGTCAGCATTTTCTGGGGATCGGCGAAGTAGGTCACCCCAACTCCGCGGTGCTCTACCTTCAGCAACTCGTCGGGCTTTGAGTCAAAGGGAGCCGCCAAAGCCATCAGTCGATCACGATGCTCCGCCTCCACGCGAGGATCACCACCATCGAGAGCTTCCATCCAGACCAGCGTCGCATCCTCGGATGACTTCCAATCGACATTTCTTGGCCCCGTTCGAACTCCCTGAATCGGAATATTGTCGGCCATCGGTACTTGAGCAACTTCATATTGCAACTCGCCATTCAGATTCCACACTTGAATCAACTGAGGAAACGATCGATAGGTATACAGATATGAAAATGGTTTCTGAATCAAATAAACCAACAGATGATGGCCATCAGGCGATGCCGACACACCGGCATAGATGCCCGGCTTTCCAATTTTTTTCACCTCTCCATCCTCATTGATGATGGCAAGTTGTGTCGTTGCATGATGCTCAAACACGGTCTCATCGTGAGGGTTTTGCAACAGATCCTGGTACGTTCGCGTCGGAGAAGTATTCCCGCTGGACTCTTGAACATTCGGCCCGATAGGAACGGAAGGCGACACCGGCTCGTCGCCTCGCTGTTCAGGAACGAGCTGGCAAAGAATCGATTTTCCGTCGGGCATCCATTGAATGCCTCCCAGCACCGTCGAAAGGTGCAACGTCATCAATTGGGGGTCCTGAGGACGATCGACGAATGCGACCCACAGCTGTGTCCCTTCGTCAGTCACGACATAGTAGGCAAACCTCTTCGAGTCTTGAGACCAAGAGGTGCCAGCGACCTTGCCACCTGCCGGTACAGGAATCTTGATTTCCTCACCGCCCATTGTCTTGCGAAGGGCGATGCCGCGATAAAAGATCGTCTGAAATTGGCTGTTGGCCTTAGGATCAATCCGAACCCCAGCCAGTCGCAGCATGCGACGAGAAATATCCTCGAGACCAGGCATGGCATCACGAGAGAGGAACAACATCCATTCGCCATCCGGGCTTAAACTGACCGAAGGCGTTGGCGGCGCGTCAACGATGTCCACGACTTCTTCCGGAGGCAACTGGTAGCCGCTCTCCGCCGCTACAACTCCCGAAAACACGAACAAAAACGAACATACCCATCCCCAGTGAATACAAGACATCCCATCACTCCGACAAAGCTAGTCATGACAAAACTGCGATTTCGAAAGATTGTAGGCGATTCCGGCAACGGCGTCTAAGCTTCCCTCTTGAACGTCCACACTCACCGATGAAAACAAACGTCGTCCGATCGCAGGACACTTATTGATGGCCGGATATTGATGGCCGGATATTGATGGCCGGTTGATGGCCGGATGTCCTGGAGAATTCGACCGTGTCGCGAACGAGATCGCTAATCGACAAGACCGTCCGCTCCGACTCCGCGATTTGCACCCATGAAAAGACGCTCACCCTGAATAGAGAGCGAGCGTTTTGATGGAACGATTTAGCCAGCGACGACAAGCGGCGTTACACGACTCCCGCCGACGACTTCAAGAGGCTCTTACCGGCCGATTCAAGATCTTCGCAGGAGACACCAACACGGTCGGCCATCGCCTGCTCAGCCGCCTTCAGATAACTACGGGGGTCATACTTCTTCTTGCTTCCCACCTCACCGTCAACCATGAGAACTTCGTCGTAATTACGAAACATGTGATCGGCGACGGGACGAGAGAAGGCATACTGGCAATCGGTGTCGACATTCATTTTGACGACGCCATATCCAAGACTTTCCTTGATCTTGGATTTTTCAGAACCAGAACCACCGTGGAAGACGAGATAGAACTTGGCATCAGGACCAAATTCGGCACGAATTGCCTCCTGACCTTGCTTCAAGATCTCTGGACGCAACTTAACGACACCGGGCTTGTAGGCACCGTGTACATTGCCAAACGTGGCTGCGAACATGTAGGTGCCACCGACACCCTTCATTTGGCGATACACTTCCACCATTTCTTCCGGGGTCGTGTAAAGTTTATCCGAAGGGGTATCGTGACTTCCCGCAGCACCGTCCTCTTCTCCTCCGACGACTCCTGCCTCAATCTCAATCATCATTTTGATGGCTGCGAGACGTTGGTAAATCGGCACGGAAAGGTCAAGGTTTTCCTGCAGCGGCAAATTGGAGGCATCCAACATGTGGCTGTTGTAAAGCGGAAGTTGCCCCGCAGCGACACGCCTTTCCGATTCATCAATCAGAGGCGACATAAATGAATCAACGGCGGTCGGAGGACAGTGATCCGTATGCAGAGCGATCAAGACATCGTAATGATCAGCAACACGATGAATGTGTTCGGCAAGCGAGATCGCTCCCAACGCCTGCTCTTTGACATGTAAACCGGAAGCAAATGCTCCACCGCCCGTCGAAACCTGAATAATGCCGTCCGATCCCTTTTCCGCAAAACCTTTGAGTGCGGCGTTAGCCGTCACCATACTCGAGACGTTAATCGCAGGATAAGCGTAGTTGCCATTAAATGCTGCGTCGAGCATTTCTCGATATTGTTCAGAAGTTGCAATCGGCATGATCTAGATCCGCTGGTAATGAAAATAAAGGGGGCGAAAAAAGGAATCCAAACGACAAACGAGCTCAACCTAAGCAGTGGCGGCCGCTGCTTCGGCACTCAAGAGGCCATCAACTTGGGCAATGTGCTTCATCAGGTCGACAACTCGCGTGGCATAACCCCATTCGTTGTCATACCAGCTAATCACTTTGAAGAACTGATCGTTCAATTCGATACCAGCGGTGGCATCAAAAATCGAAGAAAGACTGCAGCTGACGAAGTCACTGGAAACAACCTGGTCTTCGGTATAGCCGAGGATACCGGACAAGTTTCCGTTGGCAGCCGATTTCATCGCTTCGCAGATTTCGGCATAACTCGTAGCCTTGTCGGTGCGGAAGGTCAAGTCGACCATCGACACATCTGCCGTTGGCACGCGGACAGCCATGCCCGTGAGCTTGCCCTTGAGTTCGGGCATCGCCAGAGCCACGGCTTTGGCAGCTCCCGTGGCGGCAGGAATCAGATTCATGTAGGCGTTACGACCTCCACGGAAGTCCTTCTTGGACGGTCCGTCCTGGGTCGGTTGGGTTGCCGTAGCTGCGTGAACCGTCGTCATCAATCCTTCAGCAATGCCGAAGTTATCTTGAATCACCTTGGCAATCGGCGCCAAGCAGTTCGTGGTGCAGGAAGCGTTAGAAACAACCTTGTTCGACGCGTCGAACTCGTCGTGATTCACACCCATCACCAAAGTGGGAATCTGATCCGGAGTCTTCGTCGGTGCCGAAATTACAACTCGGTTCGCACCCGCCTTCAAATGCTGTTCGGCACCGGCGTAATCGGTGAAGAACCCGGTCGATTCAACAACATAATCGACACCCAAGTCTTTCCAAGGCAATTGACTGGGATCTCGTTCAGCCATGCAGGGTACGCGCTGGCCGTTGATCAGGAGAGCGTCGCCGTCAGCTTCGGCTGTCCCATCAAAGGGGCCATGCATCGAATCATAACGCAACAGATAAGCGAGATTTTCGGCGGGTACCAGATCATTGATACCGACGAACTCGATGTCACTGTGTTGCGAGGCAATTCGCATAACTAACCGACCGATTCGACCAAAACCATTGATCCCAACTTTGATTCCCATTTAATTGTCTCCAATTCTCTTCTTCATCGTCTTTGCGAACCACCACTGCTGTTGAGCGACGCTCTTGCTCTTCAATGGTCATCTGCGGTAGCTGGCCGCGTTTTTTATTCTGAAAAGGACGCTATCGACGCATCCCTCGAACTCCTGTTATCCGTTGTCGTGTCCCGTTGAACAGTCCTCAATATCTGCTCGGGGCAGCAAATCGACAAGGTGCTCAGATGCCTCCCTCTCGAATCGGCCCGAAGGTAAATCCCCTCCAGAGGAAATACTCGGCGGATTTTCGTCCCAGAAGGTAGGCTGCACCGCCAAAACCCTTTCGGTTAGGTTGAGTTTTCCGGGGACGGACCCGAATGAGGCCAGTCGCCTTTAGCTGTCTTCGGAAAACCACATATCGGGCTCGGGAGACCCCTTAACCCTTTGGGAAAACCCCATACACGGTCAAGCAACACCCCCGCCACTCGGCGCAAGTTTTATTTGATAGCACATTTGCAGTGTTTGCAAAAGGACCAAGATTCAGCCAATCCCGGTGTTTGCAGGTCGCTTTTCCAGGAAATCCGCGGTCAAAACGGCTTGGAAACAGTCGTGACCAAGGGCCCCTGCCTCTGATCCTGTCCTCCACCCGAGCAGTTCACCTCCACGCCACCTCCGAGCCAACGACAGATCCGCCCATTGCGGCAAACCGAGAAATCTAGGGCTGCATGCCAAACATTCCACCTCATTCGGTCAAATCTGGCGGGCAGGATGAATGCGTACACCGCTCAGTCCTGCCTCACCACGACGGAAATCGGGATGTGCGCAATTTCCATTGGCCGTCGAAGCCTCATTCGTGTGCTCGCAAACACGCGTGGAAGTAGTAGCCGCAGGCATCGATCTAAAATCAAACTCGTTGCATCGCGAACAGAATCCCCACTACAGAGGAAAAAGAATCTAAATCAGGGGGGGCTCACTTTCCGGTCAAGTTGATACTCGTGTGGATGTCATGCAATTTGACATTTTCCGGCAAAATCCCAGATTACAGGCGGGCAANCTTCGATCGGATTTCGCACTGACGTTNACNTCGATCTTCCAACCGAGAGAACTTCCANTTACTCGCTAANAANTCGATCGNGTTGNNGCAACAACGGGCGATGAGTCGGACATGGCACGACGACGGTTTTCAGAAAACTCGTCGCTAGGATTTCCATGCAACCGAACACTTTCAAAATCAAAATCGTTTTCACNACAGCCCAGACGAGTCGCTGCATCAATCAGTAAGTCCCAGNCAAGCATTGAGAGCTCNGTCTGCCCTTTTCATCGTTCATCCTGGTATTGAGGGAATCAAGATCATGACAGCTAGGTATTTTCACAAGAAGCATCTGCTCCACTTCNTGTTAGTCACATGCTTTGTGCTGACAAGCCAATCGGTTCAGGCGGAAGACTTCGAAGATCGTATCGAAGGCGAATGGGTCACCTATCGAGGCGACCAANTCGAAATCAGAACAATCAAGGACGGAAAAGAAACAACCCGCTTCCTTCGTTTTGACGGCACACCTCTTTTTTCGCGAACGGCCAACATCAAACTGACNTCGGAAAGTTCGTCGGCGGAAAGTCTTGCGTTGATCCAACCTCGAGAAGAATGGGAATATCTTGCCNGTGGCGACGAACCAAAAGATCAGACCTGGACCGGTCTTGGATTCGACGCTGAAAAGTCTGGATGGAAGACCGGCGAAGCTGGTTTTGGCTACGGTGACAACGACGACCGCACTGTCCTGAACGACATGCAGGACAATTACACGACCATCTTCGTTCGAAAAGAATTCGAGATCCCGGAAGGCACAGATCTGAAACGCCTGGGATTGCTCATCAATTATGACGACGGTTTCGCCCTGTACGCAAATGGTCGTCGCCTGATGACTTCAAACAACGTCACCATCGACGACGAGACNGGTGACGTGTCGGTGAATGACCACGAGGCAAATGGAGCTGAGTATTTTTCATTAGGCGAATACGCCAGCGCATTTCGTCCCGGCAAGAATGTCATCGCGATCCAAGGTTACAACCGGAACCTTACAAGCACCGACTTCACACTCGATCCTCAACTGATCGTGGGTGGATCAGGAAGTTTTNCCAAAACGAATCGAACTGAAAAGCATGAAGGCCAGCGATCCGCCTGGTTCCACAACGATCGCGGTTGGAATGGAAAGATTGACGATGTCATCATCTGGGATCGAGCTCTGAACGACGAAGAGGTTGCGTTTCTCTGGAATCGTGGTGAAGGCAGCAAGGACATCTCATCCTTGAACGAGGGGCTGCTTGGCCATTGGCCCTTCGACGGTAGCCTGGAAGACGTCAGTGGAAATAATCGTCACGGCAAAGGCTACAACTCTCCTGGATTCGCCAAGGGCAAACTTGGACAATCGCTTAATTTGAACGGCAAAAGCCAATTCGTGATGTTGGGCGGCGAAGCATCTGACTATGCCCCCGAATCTGGCAGCCTGNCGGTTTCGTTGTGGTTCGACATCAACAAGCTCGACAAACGATGGCAAACTCTGCTCTCGTTGGGCGACGGAGGCTGGACCGATTGGCGCATTTTCCGTCAGCAAATGACACCCAATGTCGCCTATATCGGCGGAGCTTGGGTACGCAACAACACCAAGGTTGANGATGGCAAGATGCACCATCTGGTCGCCATTACGGACAAGGAAAACGACGAGGTCCGGCTTTACATCGACAACGTGCTTGTGGCGAACACCCCCNATAACGGTGTTGGTGATCTCAGCACNGACGATGACGGTTGGCATCCTGCTGTCGGCGCAAATCTGCAACAGCGAATCAACCTGGGCACCGATCTTGAAGGTGAATTCCTACCTTCGCAAGATTCATTGCGAATCGTCACTAAGCCCTCCGAACAGCCGCANGCTAACCGGGCCGAATCAGGCCTCTATAACNGTAGNTCTTCCCCCACGGAAGCATTANTGATGGCGGCNCGCAAAGGTGACACGGCAAAGCTCAAAGAGTTGCTGAAGTCNGGTGTTAGTCCCAACGCAACTTCGAANGGATCTTACACCGCCTTGTCCTACGCCGCAGCAGGCGGTCACTTGGACGCAATGAAAACGCTCATCNCCGCCGGAGCCGATGTGAATCAACAAGCTCGATTCGGCAAATCAGCGTTGCTCGTTGCTGCCGGCTCACCTCATGTCGACGCCGTTAAACTGTTGATTGAGAATGATGCCGACTTGGACTCGAAACATGCTCAGGGTGGTAATTGTCTCCAAGAAGCGTGCTTCTGGGGTCAACCCGAAGTGGTTGAATACTTGCTATCCGAGCACGACATGAATCCGAATGCACGAGCCAANGGTGGTCGAACAGCCTTGCATTNTGCAATGTGGTCGATGCTTCCCCGAATTACCGAGGAAAACAACCCGCGACTCGAATGCATGAAGCTTCTGCTTGAAAGCGGTGCTGATCCAGAACTCCGATGGAATCGCACCAGTGCTCGCGAGATGGCCCAAAACAACCATCTCGATGAAGCCGCGAAGCTGCTTCCCTAAGCTGCTTCAGGTNACTTCGAAACCCAAAAAAACTCTCGCCCGATCTGNGTGAGAGTTTTTTCATGGTGCTACCGAACTTCTTNAACGTCACTCCTTTAACGTCTCAGTGGTCGGCGAGAATCATCGATCACCTTCCCATCNGCNGTGATTGCCTGGTAATGAAAATGATCGGGACGCAGAGTCACCTTAATAAGATGGTTGGTCGNTTCTGCATGAGCCAGATACGGGTAAGCCTTGCGCCAATTGGAAGCAATGGNACGGGTACTTACCCCCCAGGAGCCATCTCCCATATAGACAATGCCCCGTTCATCGTCTCTTTTTCCTTCGACGATTGGGTGAGTCCGCTTGTAGACATGGTGGTCGTTTTCAAAAACGGCATCGACGAGATGCTCTTCGAAAATCGGCGACCAAGCGCGTTGGATCTCAACAGCATTTCCCTTCACCCCCGTCCCCCATGCAGGCCGATGGTAACAGACAAACAGGCGAGGATAATCCTTTCGAGCCTGTAACGTTCTGCGGAGCCAGTCATTCTGTGCCTTGACGTTGGCGGTATGCCCGGAATCGACAGCAACCACACTCATATAATCACTGAAATCAACCGCAAACTTACTCCCCTCCGAGAGCCCGAGGAACAGACTGTANAAATAGGGAGCGTCAGAGCGTGGCGGTGCCNCTGCCGGTCGATACTGAGCATTTCGCACCTCGTGATTCCCGATCNCGACGACCATTNGAATCAAACGGTTATCGGGAGAAATCGCACACTCCGTCCAAGACTCAATCCATTCCAGCCAACGATTAGTATCCACGCCGTTAGCGTGAACAAGATCTCCGCCCAGCAAAGCGAAGAGAGGAGCTTCCGTGCCAGNTCTGCGATTCATCGCATCGAGCAATTCACGGGTGTGGTACATATCGCCGCCCGTCACAAAATTGACTCCATCGACAAAACGATCGGGCGCCGTCTCAAAAAACCAATTATCGATGAGCTTGCCCCAGGACAAACGCTGAAAAACGTAGCGAGTGGCGGGCGTAAGACCCGTCAAGTCCACGGTGAAGACATCGTAATCCGTCTTTGCAAACGGGCGGCGCGTGACTTTAGCCGAATTCCATTCTCCACCTTCAACCGGACGGTAAACAAGTTGATACCGGGCTGGCTTCTGCAGCAGACCCGCGATCGGGGGTGCGTCTTTCCAGCGCGGATCGGCGGCGTCTCCCGTCAGATAAGACCACGAGGCACCCTCGGTAATGAACGATACCCTCTCATCTCCATCCTGGATTTCCAGGCGAGGATTGAGCTGAAAATCCGCGCTACCTACATTGCTGTTGATGCCAACGATCGCAACCAGGTGCGAGCTGCCCGCTCGAGCCGGGCCTAAATCAAAGTATTCCCAACCGGAAGATTCCTTGCTTTCAGCGTCGACTCCCTGAGCAGCCGTTCCCTTGCGCGCTACCTCTTTGCCGTCCAGAAACGCAACAAAGCCATCACTGTACTGGAGCGCAAGTACCAGTCGACCATTAGCCGATGTATCTTCGGGAATCGTGATGACACGACGTAAGTAAAGCGAATCGTAATTGCCTTTCATATCCGACAATTTGGTGCGTTCATCGTGTCCGTAGCCGAAGCCGGCTGGGCCGTTCCGCCATCGTTGTATCGCTTGATCGTTAACGGCTCGATCCGCGACCCAATGAATGGCCATCGTCCGACAGGGATCCTGATACCACTGGCAGATCGGGCCCACTTCAACCGCCAAGGCCGGAGCCAGAAAAAACAGAATGCAAAGTGGCGATAGGAGAGTAAATCGTTTCATAGCTAGATGAGTTCCCGAGGCGCTGTGGTGTGGCTGCGGTTTGGAGTGTGTGCCGCTTGGCGTGCATCCATGAAAAATATCTCTTGGTAATCTTCATGGGATGTGATTCCCTTAAGATACCCGAAAACGCTCCCTGACAAACAGGAAAGAAACAACGAATCTGCCCTTACGCTCACGCTCAACAGGGAATGCCATGACTCATGCCTTACCCTGGTTCACTCATCGCTTGAGCCATCGCCATGATGTCACGCTTTGGAATCCATAACAGTAAACAACAGGGGTTCAACAAGTTAGGCATCGAGTAAGTTATCGAGATCAGTTGAGGCTGATTTCTGCAAGTTTATCCATCACACCTGGGCGAAGAAAAGAAAAACAGCACGAGATTCGGATGATGGTTACGTCGCGAGGAATCTAATCGGGACAAATCTCATTCATTTTTTCAAAAGCACCTCAGAACAACCTCCCTCCGCACCCGGACGACTAACGTTCCAACGCAATGATTGTCGCTTCGGGAATCTGGTAGCATGATGAGTAAGAGCGATCAAAATCCAGCGCAACGATACTCCCTAGAAGGTCCAAGGAAATCCATATGGGCACCGCGATTGACAGCATTCTCTCAGGCATGCATTTCGCTTGTCACTCTCATCTTTCCTACAGGATTTTGGCCTGGAGCACCGTGACGATCCTGTTATCGATAGCGAGCGAGAGCTGGGCGGATCCCAGTCGGACTCCGGCCTTTCCAGGCGCAGAAGGCTTCGGCAAATACGCCGAAGGTGGGCGAGGCGGTGCAATCTATCACGTCACCAATCTCAAAGATTCGGGGCCGGGTTCACTGCGGCACGGCATTAAGAACTCAAACGGTCCGACCACCATTGTATTTGACGTTTCAGGCACGTTGACACTCAAGAGTCCGCTCCTCGTCGAGAACAAAAGCCATCTCACCATTGCCGGCCAGACTTCGCCCGGCAAAGGCATCACGTTGCGTGATCACAACGTCACGATTAAGGACAGCAAACACATCATTGTTCGCTATCTGAGGATTCGCCTAGGCGATGAGAACAAGAATCAGGGATTGAGCCCTGATGTCATGACCGTCAACTACAACGACCACTTGATCCTTGATCACCTTTCACTCAGTTGGGGCATCGACGGCAACTCGGACTATCGCGGCAACAGCAACATGACTCTTCAATGGTTGATCTACAGCGAAGCTTTGAATTCTTCCTTACACCATAAAGGTCCGCATGCGATGGCAACGTCCTTGCGTGATTGCTTTGGGAATACAACGCTTCATCACAACATCTATTCGACATCGCGCAATCGCCATCCCACCTTGGGATCCGGCGTCAAAAAGGGCGGAACCAATTGGATTGTCGACTTCCGCAACTGCGTGAACTTCAACTGGCGAGGCGAAACGAACCTAGGCGGGCTCAAGATGAACGTCGTGGGAAACTATTACCGACCAGGGCCCTCGACGCGGCGAACGCAGCGGCCCTTTCGGATGAAGGATCATGATACGAGTTTGGCAAAAGGATTCGCGTCTGGAAACATATTTGACGAAATGCCTATCGCCTTCAATGAGGACAACTACACCGCGATTACTTACACCAATGAAGGCGGATACATGGCGACCACGCGTCAACGATGGGAAGCCCCGAGGGAATTTGATTGTGGGGAATTCGCGATCCCCCCTCAGGACGCTCAAACAGCCTATGAGATTTGTCTCAAGCACTCAGGCTGTTCGCGCGTACGAGACACGGTCGACAATCGAGTCATCCGCAACATTCGCGAGAGAAAGGGAACGGTCATCGATTCTCAAAACGATGTTGGCGGCTGGGACCGCTACGAATCAGAGCACAGGCCTGCTGATTGGGACAAGGATCGCGATGGAATCGCCGACACTTGGGAGCGAGAACATGGCTTAAATCCTGATGACCCCGATGATCGGAATCACGTTTCAAACGCAGCTGGCTACACGAATCTGGAATTGTATTTAAATAGTCTCTGCCCTGACCCACGTGACCTGTAGAACACAGAATTTGAAACGAAACAACTATCCCATCCAACAAGACGATATGATTCATGAAGTGACCCAGTAAACTCGCAGGCCATCGTATTGTGAGATCAGCCTCTTCCATTCCTCAATCTGAACAGGATCATTGCCCTATCATGAACCTTCGATTGACACATCGATCATTGCGATTAGCCGTCACAGCCTTCGTCTTCATAACGGCAAACGCGAGTTTTTCGGGAGAACCGATCAAGGTTTTCATCTTGGCAGGACAATCGAACATGGTGGGTCATGCACGAGCTCACACCATTGCGACGCTTCTTGCGTCCGAGAAAGAACGCGATCAAAAACTGCTCCAACAGGTCATGAATCATGCGGAAAGCGAGATTTCTCGAGCGACGCTGGAAGAGCAATTAAAACGAGGGAGAAAGTTGGACCAGCTCACCGGCGGCATCTCCAACTCGAAAATCAAGGAGATGGAAGACGGCCCTGAAAAGGTGGCTCTTGAAGCTAGAGTCAAAGAAATCAAAGATGCCCATGAAGCCTACAAAAAGAAGATAGCTTCGGCCTGTGTCGAATCCGATCGCGTTTACATCAGTTCCATTGCGGATGGCAACAAGCGATCGGGCAAGCTCGGCATTGGCTACGGCGCCGCGGTCGACAAAATTGGCCCTGAATACAGCTTCGGGCTTTCGATCGCCGAAAAAATCGATGGCCCAATCTTACTGATCAAAACGTCCTGGGGCGGTAAATCTCTGCACTACAATTTTCGCCCACCCACTGCAGGTGCTTACGAATTAAACGAGAAGGAACTTGCCGATGAAAAGGCGGATGAGATCAGCGAGAATGCTGGATTGAATTACCGAATGATGAATGACGCCGTGAAAAACGTCTTGGCGAATTTAGGCGACTACCATCCGGCCTATGATCCGGAGGCAGGATTTGAAATCGCAGGCTTCGTCTGGTTCCAGGGTTTTAATGATCAGTTTTCCCCTGAGTTCTACGGCAACTACAAGAAAAACATGATCTCGTTCATCAATGATATTCGTGATGAATACGAGGCTCCGCAACTCCCGTTCGTTATTGGAGTGCTAGGCACAGGAGTAACCGCCGAAAAAGTTGGCGAGAATCAGGTTTCAATCGCTCAACGCGAAGCCGCTGAAACCATGGGCACCGACAATCATGTCGCAGCCGTCGAGAGCTATCTTGAGTATTCGCTGTACTCCAACGCTGTCTTTCAAAAAGGATGGCCAGAGCATTTTCACGAATGGGACACCGTGGGTAGTGATCGACCTTATCACTATCTTGGCAGCGGTGCATTTTTCATCAGGCTCGGAGATGCATTTGCGAATTCGATGTCCGACTTGATGAACCCATAGTTTCATCTCAGACTGGTCATCAAAGTGCAGATCTAGCCGAATCAGGCGTCAATCACCCTAGAATTGCCACCTTTTTCATCGATCGTGGAGCCATCTACCCAAGGTGATTTCCCCGGAAAATCAAACGGGAATTTCAGATTCGTGGTCGTCGGATCTGCCGCCTGGCGAGACCTTCATAAAGAGTCACCTGGGGCTCGGCAAAAATGTTAAGTTAGAGGCTAATTCGCGATCGCGCTTCAGAGCGAGGCCGATCGTTACGTATTCAGCATCTCGAAAAAAAATTCATACTGAATTCAGCTAGGCAGATCGACACTTGGCGATTTGTCAGACTGATTGGCAAAGACCACGCAAGCCACAGGAAAGTATTGAACATGACCCGCAATCAATCGTTACCGACGAAACACCACCCGTCTCGACGTTCGTTCGTGAAAAGTTCGCTGGGAGCTGCCGCCATCGGTTGGAGTATGCCGGCGATCCTGCGTGGTCAAAACGCGAATGAAAAATTGGATATTGCGATTATTGGCTGCGGGGGCCGAGGCGGAGGTAACATGAACTCCGTCGCGAATGGTAACAACATCGTTGCTCTGTGCGATGTGAATGAAAATCAACTGAATCGAGCCGCCAACAAATACCCTCAGGCTCGTAAATTTATCGATTTCCGAAAGCTCTTCGATACGTTCGATCAATTTGATGCGGTCGTGGTCAGCACATGCGAACATACCCATGCATTTGCGACTTTGCCTGCACTGCAACTCGGAAAACATGTCTATTGCGAAAAGCCGCTCACGTATAACGTGTGGGAGTCTCGCGTGATCCGCGAGGCCGCTGCAAATGCAGGGGTTGCAACGCAGATGGGAACTCAAATCCACGCCGGCGACAACTATCGACGAGTTGTTGAACTGATTCAGACCGNCGCCATCGGGAAGGTCCGAGAGGTTCATGTCTGGGTCAATCGTGCTTGGGGTTGGCAAGGTAGTGCCGAAGAAGCAAAACAGAACGGGGACATCGTTCATCTTCAAGATCGCCCCAGTGGCTCGGATCCTATTCCAGCCGGATTGCACTGGGACCTTTGGCTTGGCCCAGCACCAGAACGCCCCTTCCACAACGTTTATTTCCCGGGTCCTAAATGGTACCGCTGGTGGGATTTTGGAAATGGCACGATGTCCGACCTTGGCAGCCACTTTGTCGACTTGCCATTCTGGGCTCTCGATCTCGACTATCCGCAAACCATCGAAGCCAGTGGCCCTGCCCCCCATCCCGAGCTTGCTCCGGCGTCGATGCAGGTAAAATACGAATACGCCGCTCGCGGCGACCGCCCTGCCCTGGAGCTCAGCTGGTACCAAGGGACCAACAAACCCGAGATTTGGAAACGAGGCGAGATCCCGCAATGGGGCAGCGGACATTTGTTTGTGGGTGATGAAGGAATGTTATTGTCTGACTACGGAAAGCATCTCTTGCTGCCGGAGGAAAAATTCGCGGACTTCCGTCGGCCCGAACCCTTCATTCCAAAATCCCGAGGCCACCATCAGGAATGGATCCACGCCTGCAAGACGGGTGAGCCGACAACTTGTAATTTTGAGTATGCAGGCTGGCTCACCGAAGCCAACCACTTAGGCAACGTGGCATACCGGGCTGGTAAGAAACTGATCTGGGATCCGGAACAACTTGCTGCCATCAACTGTCCTGAAGCCGAACCGTATATCAAACGAGAATACCGCAAAGGTTGGACCCTCGCTTAAAGAGATCGGGAGGTGAATCCCACCAACGGCTGAAACGGGTAAGACTCACTGCCCAACGGTACGGGCCGCCAAAATACAAAACAACAGCGCCGCCCTNGTGCTGGCAATCCATTCCCGTAGATAACCGGTTTATGGGAAAAAAACAATGCAACGNCTTACGTGCGGTTAGCGCAACAGCCTCAACGAGCGGCCCAACTTCTCCGCACCCCGGCTGGATCCAAACCAAGCCAGCCTGGATCCGGTCATCGCATGCCTTATCGTCTGGATGCCGAGTCAATTGTTTCGTCGAGAAAAACGGGGAAACTTGCCGGAAGAAACGAGTTTGTCCTCAAATAACGAACGTCCACGCCATGATTTGCTAACTGCTTTTCCGCGATAAGAAGCCTGCTACAGCGGTTCCAAGTACAATTGGTCATGGATCGTCATTCTGACGCCGGAGGTTTGTCAATTCCGCCTCGCCAAATCCATTCGCGCGTTCATCGAGACTTGGCATCGATATGACACCTTTGAAACCAGTATCGTTCGAACGAAGACCGATCGTCTCCAAGATTCTTGGAGCCGTTGGAATCTGTCTGCTTGCCTACTGGGCGTACACCCTTTTGCCCCATCAACATGGCGGGGAAGCTGAGGCAATACGCAATCGATTTGCCGCAACAGGTCAGCATTCAGCCAAGGGGCACACGTCTTATGCGATCCCCGACTCTCAAACCTCCACCTCACTCGACCAGCACATCNAGCTGCTCGATGCGAACGATTCTGGTTGGACCAGCGAAGTGATCACCGAAGAAATCGGTAAACGATTATCGCTGATTAAAAAACATCTCGAGACCGGCGATCCCAATAGCAATTCGCTTGCCGAGATGACCAGCGAACCATTTCTCGGATCGGTTTTTCCGAGATCGGCACTGCTTCCATCACCGGTCGACGAGCCTTTCAGCATTCATCGTTTGCCGGAGGACTTCGATCAATACACCACAACCGATACGCTCGAGAAGCAATTATCTGAATTGCTTAACTCCAGACCCGAAGCAACGGTCGATCGCTGCTCGTATAAGGTGACTCATATTCAACTTGAGAAAAGTGGCGCATCCGCCATGATTCGTTTTGAGGTGGTGCACAGCCTGCCGAACTCGATCGAACAGTACACCTTTCATTGCTATAGTTTTTGGGAGCTAGAAGCGAATGAGGTGAAAATCCTCGCATTGCGTCCCATTAACTTTGAAATCGTGACACTCGAAGCCGCCGGTCAAACGTTGTTCGCCGACGTCACCACAGCGACGATCGACCCCACATCGCCTGGAACGNTTAAAGCTTTTTCCACTCAATCGCTTCGCCCGATGGATCATTGGTGCGATCGCTTGAGCTCGATTGATGACATGAGTGTCTACGGCCATCATGGCATCGCCATTGGAGATGTGAATCAAGATGGGCTGGAGGACATCTACGTTTGTGACGGAGGTGGTCTGCCCAATCGCCTTTACCTTCAAATGCCCGATGGAACCGTGCAAGACATCTCACGAGAGGCAGGAGTGGACCTACTGGAATCAACTCAATCAGCCCTGTTGATTGATTTGGACAATGATGGCGACTCCGATCTCGTGACCGCCACCGTTGCTGGGCTTATCCTGGCTGCGAACGACGGCCAAGGGATTTTCACCATCCGTTCAGCCGTTCCCAATCTCCCGGAAACGCAATCTCTGGCGAGTGCGGACTACGACAATGATGGGGATCTGGACCTTTACTTAACGAGCTATGGCCCCCACCAGTCGAAGCAGGGAGAACGGGGCTTTGAAGCAGCGGCCCCCATTCCCTATCACGATGCCAACAATGGCGGCCGCAATCTACTCCTGCAAAACCANGGCGATTTCCAGTTTGCAGATGTAACTCAACAAACAGGGTTGGACACCAACAACCAGCGATTCAGCTTTGCTGCCTCCTGGGAAGACTTCGACCAGGACGGAGACATGGATCTGTATGTCGCCAACGACTTTGGTCGCAACAATCTTTACCAGAACAAAGGCGGCACTTTTCGTGACATCGCGGCTGACGCAGGTGTGGAGGACATGGCCGGTGGTATGAGTGTCGACTGGGGTGATGCGAATCAAGATGGCCGCATGGACCTTTATATCGGCAACATGTTTTCTGCCGCAGGCAATCGCGTCACGTATCAACGACAATTCATCGACCAACGTAATGCCAAGGACACGGCTGGTATTCAACGAATGGCTCGCGGAAACACTCTCTTTACAGCCACGTCCACTGGCACCTTCCGTGACGCAAGTGTGATGGCCGGCGTGACCATGGGACGCTGGGCATGGGGGTCCAAATTCGCCGACCTGAACAATGATGGTCGCCAAGATCTGGTCGTGGCCAACGGTTATATCACGAACCACAAAATAGATGACTTGTGAAGCTTTTACTGGCGACAGGTCGTGTCGCCTTCGCCCCAAAACATGCTTGCTGCCAATGCGGTTCGCAATTACGCCGACTCATGGCGGGCAACTCTAAGACTTGTTCGNTCAGGATACTCGTGGAGCGGCAATGAACGAAATTGCGTCTTCCTGAACTGCACTGAGTCGTCACTTTCAAACGATGTTCGTTTTTCTGACGCTTCGGCAATCTCGGGGCTCGACTTCCCTGACGACGGACGTGCGGTTGCCGTCGTTGACTGGGACCATGACGGAGATCTTGATCTGTGGCTCCGCAATCGAACTGCACCACGCCTGCGACTAATGCTCAACTCGACCGTCCAACTGGCTCTGACCACACAGTCAGTATCCCTGCGTTTGATCGGGACGCAATCCAATCGAGACGCAATTGGCGCACGTGTCGTACTTCAGTTCAAACATGAAAATCAGAGCCATTCAAGGACTCAATCAATACGAGCTGGGGATGGATTCCTGTCTCAATCATCTAAGTTAATTCACTTCGGACTTCCGTCGACGGCAACCCTCGAACAGCTGACGATATTCTGGCCCGGGGCTGAGCCTGAGATCATCCGCGACATTACGGCGGGTTTGCATTACGAGGTTACTCAGGGCACAGGCCAGGTGGAAAAGCTGGCTCCTCGCACACAGGTCACCCTGACCCCCAAAGCCACGAAAACGTTGCAGCCAACGGCAGCCGCCCGCATCATTATGCCCGGTCGCATCCCCTTCCCACCGATGCTGTTGGCAAGCAATACGGACAGGACGAGTGCAAATTCCCCAAATGAGAACCAACCAACTCTCTACGTGTTCTGGACCCCCACATGCAGCAACTGTCGGACAGAACTTACCGAACTTGTTCAACACCAAACGGACGTTCGTAAAGCCGGACTCAATCTCGTCGCCGTTTGCCTCGATGGAGCAAAATCGGAAAGCGATTCCCCTGAATCACCTCAACGCCAAGAGGGCGATCGGTTTCTGGCAGAGATCAACTTCCCCTTCGCATCGGCCAACATCACGCCGGAATCCCTTGACCTGTTGAACGATTTTCAAAATACATTGTTCAGTCGATTTCCCGACTTCATCGTTCCGCTCTGCATGCTGGTCGATGCTGAGGGACAGCTCATCAGTATCTATCGAGGTTCATTCCCGATCAGCACATTTTTCGACGATGCACAACTGGTGGAATTAAACGATATCGAACTAAGAACCTTGTCCGCCCCGCTTATTGGCACCTGGATCACTCAACCCGCAACACGTGCTCAATTCGCAGACTTCGTCGCCGCTCGATTGCTCGAACGACAACCACAAGCGGCAGCCTTTTACTTTCAGGTTGCGGCCGATGTCGAAACGGACCCTGACTCAAAAAAACACAGACAGGGTCGGGTTAAACAAGTTCAGCAACTCCTGGGTAACGGTGAAACGCCTTAAGCGATCACCGTTGGGATCCCCAGGAATTTCTCAGAATCGACCGTGCTGGNCGTTAAGCTGAACCATAAAAAAACTACCCGTATCCCTACGGGTAGTCTTCGTGTTTTCGCATTGCCACCAAAATCGACTAACGACTTCGACGTCGCAGAGGAAGNAGGCAAAGACCCGAAAGAACCAACAGCAAGACCGAAGAGGGCTCTGGAACGATATCAATCGAGAAAGCGTACGATCGGGGAAGATTCTTATGCCCAAGACCATCCACCGTGCCGCCAACAACCGGAGGGCTCAAATTGCCATCGTTNTTGTTGTCGTGATCCATTAAGCCACCACTGTTCAGATTGGTGTAAATCGGGTTTTGCGAACCGATTTCCGTGGGGTTGACGATTCCGCCGTATACGGTCGTCTCGCTGTCCAGTGTGAACGATCCGCCACCGAATACGGTGGTGAAGTTCTGATCTAAATCAGCGTCACCGATGACAACCTCATTACCAACGGCCACGATCTCGTAAGAGTGNTCGCCATTGGAAACTGCGAGGTAAGGAGTCACACTTCCGGTCTGTCCAGCACGGTAACTCCAAACATTACCGCTGTAAGTACCTGCCGGCATCAGTGCGGCGTAAGAGATGTCAACATTCTGACGGGATTGATCATTGGAACCGTTGGAGGGCGTATCGACTGCATTATTTGCGCCGGCCTCATCAACGACGAAGACACCAGGACCTACCGTATAAACTTCAGCCTGGACGTTGCTGGTCAAACCAACAAAAAGTGCAGTCATCGCAACGACTACACAGAGATTTTTAAGACATCTCATCATTTTTATTTCCTTTCGAGATTTCACTGCGAAAACACCGTTCATGATTCAACGAAAAAAGGACGCAGTCCCAGTCCTTGCCCAAGCAAGAGCGGGGATCACGTCCTAGTTGTTTCCTCATTAGCGTTTCCGCAGGTATCTCAAAAGGTTCAATGGATTTCTCACGCGGGTTGCGAGTTTATTAGCACGAGACACCGCAATCAACAATTAAATAACAGTTATTCATAAGAAATCCGGCTTTATTTGAGGCGATAACCTGCGGGTTACAATCCCCAACCATCGACCTATAAAATCGCACACAATCGTATTCAAAAACCTGTATATGCCAGCAGGATCATGTCCCTTAAAACGATTTGACTTCGCTTTTCTGCGAACCGTTCGTCTCTCGGGAGCTAATCAGCAAAGGACGGATGGCCTGCATCGCCACCGCTGATGAGATAGGCGATCAGATCAAGAATCTCGTCCTTCTTCATGCGATTAAACAGCCCCGTTGGCATTGGCGAAGTCTTGGAAACGATGATCTCCTCAATCGTATTGCGATTAATCGTCACTCGTTGATTGGGATCGGTCAGATCTGNATTCAGGACCAACATACTCCCATTTCGCCGGACGCCGAGATTCACGATAACTCCCGTGTGCACAAGTCCGTCGTCCGTGATGATCGAGACGGCAGAGAATTGGTCATTAATGACCTTACTGGGATGAATCACCTGGTCGATGAGGTCGTGAGCGGAATAACGTCCACCAGCCGTGGTCAGATCCGGACCGGTCATACCACCTTGATTGTTGAAGCGATGACAGGCGTAACATCCGGCTGCCGCAAACATCTTGCGACCGTTTTCAAAATCCCGTTGTTTCAGATTGGTTCGAGCTGCTTGTGAAAGTTCGTCCAAGGTCCATTCGGTCTCGGAACGCCCCTCGAAAACAGCACCGAAATTCTCGAGGGCTGTTTTTTTATCTGGCTCCTTCGCAAGAATACCTGCGAGCATTTCTTTCTGGGATGGGCTGAGCGAGGCCACGGCATCGTCGCGGATGAATTGAATGAACTTCCTGAAACTGGCCCCCCCACGATAGTTGGCGGCCTTGAGAAACCACTCGAAATATGCAGCTCGCAATTCATCGGTCCAGCCAGCCTTCAGGAAACGAATGGAGCGTGCGTATTGGACCTGCTCTTCCTGGGTTGGAGCGGCTTCGATCAAGGCGATCGCTTTGTCCGCAGCCGCCGGAGCTTGCAACCATGCAAGCGTTTCGCAAAGCAGCCAATTCAATTCGGCAGAGTCAGACGGAAAGAGTGGGTCGATGGCCACGATCAACTTTTGAACCGTTGCGTCATCAGGTCGTCCAAAGCGATTCAGAATGATTTGGAGAGTGCGCTGCAAGGTAAGTTGACAAGTTACATCGAGATCGAACAAATCGATGCCCAGCACTGCGGTGAGTAATCGATCGCGCATCACCGTATCGACTGTCGACGTCGACTCGTCTCGATGCTGCGGGCAAACGCCCGTCACCCGAGCAAGCGCTAGGAGAGCTTCAGCCTGTTTGCTGGAATCCGCTTCGGTGAGTGCTTTCTCAGACCAGGTTTCGACAGGTTGATGCTCGATCGCCGTTCGAGCAGCAAACCGAATGAATGGCTCGGCGTTGGAAAGGTGCGGCCAGGCGAATTCGATGGCAGCGGGATCCTGCCGACCATGAAAGGCCTCCAATTCGCGGCGTGTCTTACGGGCAAGTGAGGCGGAATCGTGAAGTAGTTCCTCCGACGCACGCTCGGCCTGCGGTCTGGACGAGGCAGGCTGCGTTGATTCATCCCCGACATAGGTGACTCGATAGAGCCCAGACTGAACACGGCGTCCACCAATCGTGAAATACATCGCGCCGTCATGGGGATTGATGATGGCGTCGGTGATCGGCAGCGGAGCCCCCGTAACAAATTCCTCTTTGGCCGCCGTGTAGGTCGAACCACTGGGTTCCAAATGAACGGCGTAAAGTTTTCCCCAACTCCAATCGAGTGCAAACAAGGCGTTCTGATACTTTTCTGGAAACTTAGCACCGTAGCCGAAGGTCATGCCGGTCGGCGACCCCGGTCCAATATCAAGCACCGGAGGAAGATTGTCGGCATAGAAGGTAGGTCGCTTGCCGGCTCCGTTCCGCCAGCCGTATTCCGCTCCACTTACCACATGACAAATTCGCGTTGGTCGATACCACGGAGTATTGAAATCGTATTCCATATCAGCATCGAACGTGAACAATTCGCCATCACGATTGAAGACNGCATCAAAAATATTACGAAACCCATTGGCGTAGGCTTCAAAAATTTCCCCCTCCCAATCGACTCGGTAAATGATCCCTCCTGGTGCCAACACACCACGATTGTGCCCTCGACCATCCGGAAAACTTGGGAGCAGATGATCTTCGCCCCATACCTGTGGAACTTGTGACGTATCCGCCAAATCGGTCGGCGTGGTGCTATTGCCGGTGACCAGAAAGAGCGACTGACCGTCCGGACTGGGAACCACCGCATGCACGCCGTGATCTCCTCGAGCTTGGAGTTCTCTCAACAGATGAACGGTATCGAGTTGGTCGTCTTGATCACTGTCGGTGATTCGATAGAGGCCGGACGGAATCTTTTTTTCGTAATCGTTGACCCCGACATACAAGGCATCTTCAGCCCAAACCAAACCGTTAACGGCTCGAATGTCGACGGGAACAGGTTGCACGTCACTGGTAGCCAAGGTTTCGCCGATGGCGGGCGGAATCAGCCGGTAGAGCCCACCGAACTGATCACTCACCAACAGCCGACCTTTCGGATCGGCGCAAAGGTTCACCCAGGAGCCTTGCTGTTCGCTGGGGACGGAGTAGAGCAACTCAACTCGAAAACCCTCAGCAGCCTTAATCCGTTCTACAGGTGTCGCCTTGTTGCCGCCCTTTTCGGTGACGGCTTCGATCGCAGCCTGAGCCTGCTTGCCTTTCAGATGACGCAGCTTCAGATCTTTGAATTCGACGGTCATCGGAGCACCAGCATGGAGCTGCAAAGCAAGAATCCCCGATCGTTTGGCCTCAGGATGATTGTCGATCAGCTCCATCGTAGTGACGCCGTTAACCTGGTGGATCTGCCGATTTCCCACCGCGATGATCGTCAGCTCATTCCAGTCTCGATCAACGAGCTTCTGATCTTTATCGCCGACTTCACCAACCACCTTGGAGTTGCCATCAGTATCCACAACCACCCTCTGAAAGCGTTTTGCAACAATCCCTCGCCACTTTTCCGCATAGAGCATTCCAAAGAACTCAGGCTTGCGATGCAAATCGGCCTGGTAACCTTTAACGGCAAAATCCTCAGCCTTGCCAATCCGTTCGCTTCGGTATTGCACTCCCGAGTTATTACCTTCAAAGCGAACCTTGGCTTTGAAGACAAAGTCTTTGACATCTCCTCCTTGCCAGATCAGAAAGGTATTGCCTTGCGTTGGCTTGTCTTTTGTCGTCTGGCCAAGGATCGCGCCATCCTGAACCGACCAGAACTTTGTCTTCCCGGCCCATCCAGAAAGATCCTTTCCGTTGAAGAGAGATTGAAATTCTTGAGCGTGGCTGGCAGCCGCGAAAAAAGAAAACAGAATCAGGGCCGCAAAAGATTTCATAGATTGAATCACGTTGTTAAGCCTATCAATTTAAGTCGTAAGCAATAACGAGAGCACTGGCCATTTAGCTCAATATTCAAGCGATGTTTCTTATTGTAGGGTTAATCGATCGATTCGTTCATAAGGGGCCAACAGCCAACCGTTGGCTCCGGCAATTCGAACACGAATCAGCCCATCGCACTTCCTCAAATATCAGGTTCAAGAAAGCGGCTCATTAACGCGCCAAAGAATGGACCAACATCTAATCCACCGTCGCTACGTCGGGGTCGTGCCAATTCTCGATTGCCCTCCGAAGTCGCTCAACGATCTCGGGATATTTGTCAGCGAGGTCGTCTTCCTCATGCGGATCCAGACGCAAATTATACAATCGGACCGGTGCTTGATCCCAGACATGAACTTTACGGTACTGCGTTGTATCACTGCCGTGAAAACGAACAAGCAGCTTCCAGTCTCGGTCGATACACCATAGATACTGGAGCGTATCGTCTGGGTTGCCAACGGTGACATTGTGCACAGAATTGGAAACGCCGAACACTTGCGTGCGATCTCTACGTGCTTCTCCATCAAGCAGATTGAGACCTGGTAACTCGGGAGGAGCCTTGATGCCCGTTGCTGCGGCGATGGTCGGAAACAGGTCGATTGCGTGGGCAAACTCCTGCACTCGCCCTGATTTCACCTGGCCAGGCCATGAAACCATAATCGGAGTGCGAATCCCTTTCTCGTAGGGGGAGCTTTTCGATCGTTGAGCGTACTGTCTCCATAGCTTCTGATTTGGATCGGCAGCATTCGTACTGGTCGCGGCCCACCCATTGTCACAGATGTAGATCACGATGGTATTGTCCGCAATCTTCTTTTCATCGAGGTAATCGATCAACTGCCCACAAGTTTCATCAAACCACTCGCACATCGCGTAGTACTTCGCGACATCGGCAGCTCGCCCGGGTTGAGTGTATTTCATGAGGAGTCGTTCCGGTGGATTGTGTGGCGTATGAGGCAAAAAGGGAGCGTACCAGACAAAGAACGGTTTCTTGGTGGCAACGGCCAGATCAATGAATTCGGTAATCGGCTGCATCCCTTCACGACCGATTTGTAGTCCCAGGTCACCATGCCGACCGCCGCGAGCGGGGTCGCCGTGAGTCATGCCATGCGTAAACCCACCGTCCTGCCACGAACCCTCCCACCATTTACCTGATTGATGAGCAAGATAGCCCTGATCCACCAGTGACCGGATGAAAGACGTCTGCTGATGAAAGGCAGCTCGCAACGGCAGATCCAACGCCGCGCGATTATTTTGCCCATCCACATCATTTCCTGTGACGCCGTGCTGAAATGGATAAAGTCCGGTCACCATCGTTGCTAAGGACGGACGACAGAGAGGTGCCGCAACATAGCCTCGCTCAAAAAGNAGGCTCTGTCTCGCCAGCCGATCGAGTTTCGGCGTCTGAATATCGGGATGCGACATAAACCCGTAATCTGTCCAAGCCTGATCGTCGCTGATTATCAAGACCACGTTGGGCCTGGTCGTTTCATTCGCACGAACGGATGTGGTTGCCGCCAAGGCAGTTAGAAGGACTAAAAGTGTAAAGTGATGGACGTGCATTTGATTCAAAGAGATCTCAGAAAGTTTTTCATCACGGAAGTTCCGTGATGAGCGGTTGGATGAAGTGGATTGTCTCAACATCGGAAGATCCATGCTGTGAACCATCACTATAATTCGTCAAGGATTTGTGATCCACATGAACGCAGCATAGGACGGTAACCTGCAACAATCACCTCTCAAAAGAGAAGCCTCCGTCACGGGCCTCCTTGGAAGCCACCCTTGCCAAACGGGGTCGTAGATCTTTCGAAAATCCAGAAAGCTTGCCGTCTCGTTCCATCCCCTCGAAAGCTGTCAATTGAATAACACCGAAAGAGGGGCAGATCTCTGTCTGCCCCCGCCCTCTCATCAATCCTTTCAACTCAAATCAGGAAGCGTGATCGAATGGTGATCAACCACAAGCCCCCCGAATCCCGACAAAAACCCTCAAAAGTTAAACGCAGTAAATCTCAGTGCGCGTCTGGCTGTAGGAACGATACAATAAGGGCTATCCTATTTTGCACCTTTCCATCTTTTTTACCTACGACCTGGAAGACGAATGCGAACCTCCCGACTCATCATGCTATTGGCTGGTGTGTGCTTGCTACACAACCTCCCAGTGACCCCTGCGCTGACCCACGCAGCCCCGCCTGAGCTGGATTATCATCAGCATGAAATGCCTGCACTTCCGACTCCCAAATGGGTCTCGATGGTTGACCTGGGAAATCGCGTGCCAGAGTTACGAGGTATGCGGACGCCAGACGGTATTCAGGTTGACATTGTTGCGCGTGAGCCGGTGATCGTGGATCCTGTCGGCATGGCCTTTGACGATCAGGGGACGGCCTATGTCCTCGAGTGGCGTGAGGCAACGGAGCAGGTCGATGTGACTTACACGGTGAACTACCGTGACGGGACGTCTGCTCAGGTGAATCGCAAACAGAAAAATGCACTGGATCATTTCAAGCGATTGATTGATGCCGACAACGACGGGCATTATGAAGACGCCGAACTGCTGATGGACGATCTTGAATATCCGTCGAGCGCGCTGATCCATGACTCCTGGAATTATTTTCCTTCGGTGGGGCATGTAATTCGTCGTCGCAGCGATGGAGNCGGAGGATATATCACCGAAGAGATCCTGCGGGGCATGTGCGGCTATCATCACCACCAGGTATCGGGACTGACGCTGTCTGCCGACGATTGGATTTACACCACGACGGGTGACGACGACAATCGAGCAGAGGGAAGCGACGGAAGCCGTGCAACGGTGCTTCGCACCGGCGCCATCTTTCGTTCTCGGCCCGACGGATCGAAGTTATACGAGTTTGCTCGAGGATTCCGAAACCCATATCGCAACGTTGTCTTTGATGAAACGTTCAATATGTTCCACGTCGACAACGACCAGGAAGACGGATCGAAATTCCAGGGTGTGCGATTGATGCACATCCTCGAGGGTGCCGACTACGGATGGCGATTAGAATTCGGCGCAAAGTGCTGCCGCACGGATTTTGATCGAGGCGCGGTCTTCGGCGAACGCCCTGGAAAAATGCCCTCGATGCTCAAGGTTGGACGTGGCGCGCCAGCGGGTCTCCTAATCTACCAACAGTCTCGCTTTCCGGACTTCTTTCGGGGACTCCTGATCTATCCTGACTGTTATCGTCGACTGGTTCGAGCCTACGAGGTTGAGCGACGTGGAAGCAGCTTCGCGGTTGTCAGTGAGTTTGTGCTGATGGAATCGGACGACGATTTGTTTCGTCCAATTCAAGCCGTCGCGGGTCCCGATGGGGCGATCTACATTTTGGATTGGCACACCGACAGCGGCGGTGCCGGCAAATCATGGGGCGACAACAAGCATGGTCGGATTTACCGTTTAAGTTGGGGCGGCACTCAGCAACATCCCGCTATCCCGCTCGGTGATCGAAACGCATGGCGCAAACAATCGGATCTGACAAGCCGAGAATTGATTCAACAGCTCGAAAGCGATGACTTCGAGTTACGTGTCCACGCTCAAAGAAAGCTGGTCGCGAATCACCCGTTAACACTCAACGATTGGGCGACAATTTTCAATGACTCGGCGAAGCCAGCTGGGACCCGCGCGTTGGCGATTTCAGCCGCAGCTCAATCGTACGGATCGGATGTCGAGTCGGCCTTTGCTCAATTATTGCAAACCGACGTGGACTCTGAAATTCGCCGGCTCACTGCCGAATGCATCGGACGCGAATCGACCGGTGAATTCAATAACGGAGCGATCATCGATGCGCTGATACGCGCGACCAATGCCGACGACCACCTGGCCGTTCGCCGCGCCGCAGCGATGGCACTGGGGGCAATCGCCGCGACGTCAGCAGACGACTCCAGCCATCGGTCAGAGATTGCAAAAGCTCTTTTTGATGCAGCATGGACCTACCGACAACATTCAGCCGACGAAACGCCCGACGTCTGGCTCACTGACGGTTATGTACGAGGACTTGAGCGTTGTGGTCAACCAGCGATCGATCTGCTCGCATCGCAAATCACTTCGCCCGCTAACGCAAAGAAGCAAGAACTTGCGATCTCAATTCTNGAGGCGATGCGCACTCGACCGGCGGCGAATGGGCTCGACCAGGTGTTGGCCCAAGACGACCAACTATCTGACGAACAGCTGCTGCGCATGATTGAAACCTACCGACATATCCTGGTCGATCCACCGATCAAAGCGAGTGGTGTGCAAGAATGGTTACTACGACGCACAACGGCGTCATCCCAACTGCGTGTTGCTGCTTTACAGACGCTGGCGATGACAGGTGCCGATGCCGACTCCGTACAAGAGCTCGCAATTCAGCTATTGGAAGATCCGGACCCGTTAGTGCGAGTGGCCGCGATTCAGTCGATCGGTGAATCTCGTATGATGGATGCCACACGTCCTTTGGTCTCGGCCTTAAGGCAGCCGACACGGAAGGCTGAAGAAAAACGGCTCATTGTCGAGTCCCTTGGCATGCTACGAGCCCAAGGCTGGCCCTATCTTGATCGCAGTGACCCGGGCGTTGAGTTAGTGGTCAAGGACCTCGTCCAATTAATAGATTCCGATGCTGGCAAGCCGATCCTCGGGGATCTTATCTCGCTCGTCGGTCAGGTCGATCTTAAACAAGCTCGCGGCCCCGCGGAAACGTTGTTGGAATCCGGTGATCCCCAAGCCGTTGCCGCGGCAATCGATGTCATCGGAACCGAGCAAGCCGCGGCCCAACAAATCGCCACACGATTCCTGGCGGGCAATNTGCCTGCCAGCGTGAAGCCCAATGTTGCTGCGGCCGTGCAGCGGCATTTGCCCAACGATCAATCCGGACAACTCGCAGAAATCGTCACAAAACTGTTTCAGGACGGCTTGAACGTTTCTCTGGATCCGGCCGAGGTCGACCGAATCGAAACTCTTGTCAAAGAAACCGGCAATCCGGAACAGGGTAAATCGCTCTACCTCGAAATCGAACGCAGCCAGTGCGTTAAATGCCATCGCCTGGAAGGAACGGGGGGAGACATCGGTCCGGATTTGACACGGATCTGGCAAACTCACAGCGTTGCCAAGATCTTGGAGTCGATTGTGGAACCGTCCCGTGAAATCAAAGAAGGTTTTGCGAACTGGACGGCAGAGACCAAGGCGGGGCAGGTTTACGCTGGGTTAAAGGTGAGCGACACAACGGCTGAGGTCGTATTGCGAGACGCCAACGGCCGTGACATTCGCATTCCTCGTGACCAACTGGAATCACTTGACGAGACACGTCAGAGTTTAATGCCGGTAGGCACGGTCACTCAGTTGAGCTTTACCGAATTGATCGACCTGCTCGCATTTCTCA
>PBNZ01000029.1 GCA_002723275.1 Planctomycetaceae bacterium | reverse complement strand
ATGGTGCTCTCGGTGGTTTGGTGGGTATCACCGCCAACTGTGACAGTGTGACAAACCTTGAAGCGATCGNNATCGGTNGTGTTGCNGGTGCCGTCGTNNTNTTNGGNGTCATCTCTGCTNGANAANCTCAAGATCGACGATCCCGTCGGAGCTTTCCCAGTCCACGGATTAGCCGGTATTTGGGGTGGAATCGCGACAGGTATCTTTGGCGACTACGCTCTGGGGATTCAGGTGCTCGGCTCCTTGATAATTCCCGCTTGGGCGTTCATCACCATGTTCTCGCTCTTCGCGGTTCTGAAAGCCGTCGGGTTCTTACGAGTCTCCGCGACGGAAGAAGAGGTTGGATTGGATATCTCGGAACACGGCATGCGAGCTTATGGCCCGGCCGCCGTCTCCGCTGGAGGACAAAACTGAGGTAATTGTCCTTTCTTCGGCTCTTGCCTGGGGCCAGAAGGATACCCCAATGGTTCGGGGAAGTGTCCGCCTCACTTCCTCGAGCCGGGGTATTTTGGAGGGCAACGTTGGCCGGCTTGTTCCAAACAAGCCGGCCATTTTTTTTGGCGGGCGTCTACACATTTTCTTTTGCGAGTGAACCGAAAGTGGCATCATCTCGATTGGCTCAGGTGGAATAGACCCAACGACCGAGTAGCAGTGTTGGAATCAAAAGAGAGAACACCAAGACGGCAGGTACGGTTGCTGCTACAGCCAGAATGATCGCCGCGTTGAGGACGATCAGGGAAAGAATTGCCTGTTTGATGGTTACCTGCACATTTCCGGGAGTCGGATTGTGGATGGCAAATCCACAGCGACGAATGACCGACGCCATGAGAATGAAAAGCAGAAAAGGCCAGGCTCCTGCGGTGGTGAATCGAGTTGGCGGAGCCAATGATGCCCAGGGGAAAAAGCCAAGCATCATGATTCCGGTCAGCATCACGCACGCAGCGACGACCAGNTTACTACGGCGACTGGTAACGGCTTCTTCTCTTGCAAACAAAGTCACGCCAACAATGTAGACGCCGAAACCGCCTGCAATGAGCCATTGAGCTGGCGTGTAACCGAGCAGGCTGTCCAAATTGACGGCGACGCTCATGCCGAACAAAACGTTGAAGAGTCGGCAAGCGCCCATCGCCAGAGGAGCGAGGCTGGTTTTTTTTACGACGCCATCGTAGAGCACGATCATCACGGCGAGCAGAGTTGCCAAAATGCCCGAGCGAAGAGGGTATGGTCCCCCGTGGATGAAACCAGCAAGCCAGCCAAAGGTAAGCCCTGTCGCCATCAAGCTCAGCCCCAGCACCGNCGCTGTCTTTCGNGAGATCCGGCCGGAAGGTAAAGGACGTTGCGGACGTTCCGCGAGATCCACTTCAAAATCAAAGACGTCATTCAGCACCATGCCTGCTAGATAGAGGCAAGACGAAGCAGCCACGATGGCAATAAACGATAGTGGGAATTGTTGGACCGACTGGCCCACAAACAGAAACCCCATGGTNACATCAGCGACGGCTGTGAACACGTTGGGAATTCGCAGCAATTGAAGGTAGNCCAGGAGACGAGAGCTGTGATTGGTGGTCATCATCGATGGTNGCGTCCCCTGCCCTTCTCTTGGTCCGATNAAAATCGTCGGAGTGGCAGGATTGTTAATCGAAAGAGATGCTGAGTTCGGCGGCAATCCGTGTCAGGTAGTCAAGCGCTTCGCGGGCGGCTTCATCCGGNTTGTCGATGTAGGGGTAAAGCTCGATCGTGATCCATCCCGAATAACCTGTTTTCTCAATCGCCTTCAAAGTGGCCGCAAAATCAATGGCGCCCTGGCCAGGAATCAGATGTGCGTGAACGCGCGTTTGGGCAATGTCTTCGAAGTGATAATGCTTCGTATAAGGGGCCATCTTGGCGACCCAGTCTTCCGGATCCTCATTCACGCAGTAGCCATGTCCGATGTCGAAGTTGAGCCCGATCATTTTGGAGTCGATTCGATCGGTGAACTCAAGATATTGATCAAACCGTTCGATCATGAGTTCAGGTTCGGGTTCAATCAGGAGTTCGATTCCCAGTTCTTCTGCGACTTCGACGCAGGGCATCAATTCCTCATAGAAGATTTTTGACGCGTCATCCCANGTTTGGCCTTCGGCTAAATGCCCGCCTGGTTCGGTGCTGATGTGCGGAGCTCCAATTTCCTTCGCCAAGTAAAGAGAACGCTTGGTGTGCTCACGACGGATGGCTCGATAATGAGGGTCCGGATCGGTCCAGCCCGGGTGCCAATAGGGTTGCCTCGGGTCGGCCACCGCATTCATCATGAAGGCGTTGATATTCGAGATTGTGAGTTGGTGCTCTTCCAGATGGCGCCGAATGGATTCTTTTCGCTCGGGCAATAAGCCGGCTGGCCAAGCATGTGGCACATCTGCCAGTACCTCGATACCACGGTAGCCGAGACTCGCAATCTTGCGAATCGTGTCTTCAATCGAGAAATGCATGTATGCATTGCTGCTGAAGGCCAGTTTCATTCCAGAACTCCTCAACGATGTGTCAGTCAAACCACATAGTCTACCGAACCTNGACTCCTTCGGGTACTGANTCGGAAAATGATTGGTTTCNAGCGAAAAAAAGGCCTGGNGAGAAGGANCAGCGGGCCGTCGATCAACTGCTTGCACTGCGGTAGCTCGAAAGAGCTAACTTGAAGATGACGCGACTCGCAGCGAGGCTGCCCAACGTCGCAAGGACCGCGAATGCTGCCAAAAGGGACGTCCCGCTNCCCCAGGGNTGAAGCGGCATCGCCATGAGTCGAGCTGGTACGTTGACAACGACCAGGACTGGAATGATGAAGGTGAAGAATGCCCGTAGCGGAGTTCCAAAACGACCATCGTAGATTTCCATCGGGTATCGCGAAAAATTGGTGATATAGAACCAAAAGTTGTAGAGCGTTTGGTTGCGACCCAGCCAAATGCTCGTCGCTGCNAGGCTGATCATCAAGCTATATAGAATTGCGATTCCGCACAGTAGGTAGAATGGGTAAAGCATGATGGCCATCGGTTGCAACACCAGCGGATCATGGCTCCGAGTTGTTAGCTCGAACAAACTGTAGACCAACAGCACAATGCCGACTGCGAAGTTGGAAAATGAAGACCATTCAATGCGATGCAACGAAATCACAAACTGAGTGTCGATCGGTTTCAGTAAGGCAAAATCGAGATTGCCAGTTCGGATCAATTCGCTGAATTCTTGAGCGTTCGGCATGAAGCAGGCCTGGACGACACTGTTCACAAACATTGTCGTCGCCAAGAACACGAAAAACTCGTACTTTCCCCAGCCAGTGCCTGAGCCGATTTCGGGTGTGTATTGAAAGATTAGTAGATAGAAGCCCAGGTTCATCATGACCCATGACATCGACGAGATGCATTCGATCAAAAAGTTCGATCGGAAGGAAAGGTCGCGGACAAGACTGTTGCGGACAATGGTCCAGAAGACTTTCGGGTATGCACTACGAGTGGAACTCATCGCAATTATCCCCCGAAGCCGCTATAGCGATGTAAGCCGCGACGCCANAGAACCCGGCTCAAGTAAATGAAAAANACGATCCACATCGCTTGCAGAATTAGACCTTTGACGAGTTCCATTCCCTGGATCTTTCCTAGGAAGATTGCCGACGGGAAATACGCCAGGTACTGAAGAGGAAGCCAGGAAATCACCGATCGCCATGGTTCAGGAAGCATATCCAGTGGGAACATGTGCCCCGAAAGGAAGAAGCTGAAAAGCATGTAGACGAACAGGAGCGAACTGACCTCGAGAAACCAGAAGCTGATTAAGCCGATACAGGCCTCCAAGAAGAAGCCCAGCAAGAAACCCATGATGAGCGAACCGACAAAGGCCAGCATCGTCCAAGGATCAGGCCAACCCATCGCGAAATAATCGCGACAGAGGAAGAAAACCAAGGCGAAAGGAAGGATGGCAACAGAATAGTACGCCAGTTTGTGAGCAACCCGACTCAGAAGCAAAAACCCGGTCATGTCGATCGGTTGGATCAGAAACTTCTTCAATTCCCCGTTGCGAACNTGCAAGGCAATTCCACTGGCTAACCCCGGCATGCTGGAAAATGCACGGGAAATCATCGTTAGCAAGTAGTAAGCGACAAAGTCGGAGTAGCCATAACCGCGAATTTCAGCGCTTCCGATGTCGCGGCTGCCCGTCATGCCCTGAAAAACCGCAAGCCAAAGAAAGATTTGGGTNACNATGGGCAGGAAACGCATTAACGTGCCGAGTGCAAAGTCGCCCCGGTAAACGAGTCGCTCTTCGAGAGCAATCTTCAGAATGATCCACCATGTGGCAACGCGCGCGAGCATGTGCTGGCCTAGGTTGTCGTCGTTACTCGTTCATCCGTCTGCGAGAACATACCCGCAATCACTTCTTCTAAGGGCGGGTCTTCGACACTCACGTCTTCAATGGCGTGTTGGTCGAGAATCGCGGCCAAGCTGCGAGCCACATTTTGTCGCTCGATCCGCAGCGTCGCTTTCGGAGATTCTAGTTTCAGTACTTCGCCGAACCGTTGTAAATCGTTTGGCAATCGATCGTCCGCAAAAAGCAACGTCACCAATTTGAAGCCGCTAAAGCGATCGACAATACCAGACAATGAACCGTCGTACTTGATCTGTCCGTCCGTGATAATCACCACGCGCCGACAAAGGGCGGCTACATCCTTCATATAGTGACTGGTGAGGAGCACGGTCGTGTTACGCTCTCGCTGATACTTCTTCAGAAATTGTTGGATATTGTGTTGAGCGACAACGTCCAAGCCGATCGTGGGTTCATCCAGAAANAGAACCTGGGGAGAATGCAGGAGTGCTGCAATCAATTCCATCTTCATCCGCTCGCCGAGCGATAATTCACGCACGGGTTGCTCGAGGAGTTGGTCAACTTGGAGCAGGGAGGTCAATTCATCGCAGGTGTCCGTGAACTGGTCGGGATCAATTTGATAGATCTGTTGGTGCAGCCGAAAAGACTCCCGGGCCGGTAGGTCCCACCAGAGTTGGTTCTTCTGGCCCATCACCAAGGCAAATTTGCGGCGGTAGCTGTTTTCCCGCTTCCACGGGGTGTGCCCCAGGACGGTGGCGGAGCCCGAACTCGGATAGATCACGCCAGAAAGCAATTTAAGAGTCGTCGTTTTGCCGGCACCATTCGGTCCCAGAAACGCCACAAATTCGCCTGCTTCCACCTGCAGGTCGATTCCCTTAACCGCTTCGACCTCACGATATTCGCGACGAAAGAGCCCTCGAAGCGAGGCGGACAGACCCTCTTGCTTCTGATAGACCCGGTAGTTTTTCGTAAGTCCCGCAATGTTGATGAGCGACATGACGAATGATTATAGAAGGCCTCCATTTTCCCGCAATGCACAGAGATTGGTGCGTAAGTGTCGCTGGTCATTGATGTTGGGTCGCGTTGTCGCAGTAGACGCCTTTCGTTATAATTCGCCCAGTTTCACGTGATCCACCAAATCCAACGCCTTTTTCGACGGGAATTCACTGATCGTGACCGACTTCCCACGCATCGGTATCGGACACGACACACACCGACTGGGAGAAGGCGGTCCCCTTAAGCTCGGCGGTGTCGAAGTCGAATTCGATCGGCATTTGGTCGGACATAGCGACGCAGACGTTGTCCTGCACGCTCTTACCGATGCCTTGCTCGGAGCGTTGGCTCTCGGTGACATTGGGGAACTTTTCCCCGACGATGCTGAGGAAAATCGAGATCGAGATTCGTCGGATTTCGTCAGCGAGGCTCTCGCTCGTGTGCAGCAGGCCGGCTACGAAGTCGGAAATCTCGATTGTGTCATTCACGCCCAGAAACCAAAATTATCACCCTACAAGGATGCGATCCGTCTGCGACTTGCAGAGCTTTTGAAGACTTCGCAGGCAGCCATCGGTGTCAAGGCGAAGACCGGGGAGCTCGTTGGGCCGGTGGGACGACTTGAGGCAATCTCGGCACAGTGCGTTGTGCTGTTGCGGCCTCAGGAAACTACCGCATCGATTTAGACTACTGTCGAAAGGATTGAAGACGGGCACGGATTATGACGACCACCACCGCAAAGCAAGCAGAAAAAGAAAAGACTCAACCTGCTGTGAAGATTCGGATCTACAACTCGCTGACTCGGCAAAAAGAAGATTTCGAGACCGTCCAACCTGGAAAGGTGGGCATCTATCTTTGTGGGCCGACGGTGTATCGCGAGGCTCATATCGGGCACATGGTCGGCCCCGTGATCTTTGACACGATCAAACGGTATCTCACCTACTGCGGTTATGACGTCACTTGGGTGGTGAACATCACCGATGTCGATGACAAGCTAATCCTGGAATCCGAGCGACGCCAAATTCCGATGGCACAGGTCGCCGAAGAGATGACTGCTGATTACCTGCAGAATCTCGCAGCGTTGGGAGTCGATCAGATTGATCACCTCCCCAAGGCTACCGAGAACATGGATCAAATCATTCAGTTCATCGAAAAGTTGATTGCAAGAGGATTTGCTTATCCCTCTGAGGGAGATGTCTATTTTGAGGTTGGAAAGGATGCTGAATACGGCAAGCTCAGTAATCGAACCGTCGATAGTCTGCNGGGAGAAGGAGGCGAAATGGCCTCTCGAAAGCGTGCTCCGAGTGACTTTGCACTCTGGAAAAAGGCCAAGGCGAATGAGCCCTCCTGGTCGAGCCCTTGGGGCGATGGTCGGCCTGGTTGGCATATTGAGTGCTCCGCAATGAGCCATGAGATTTTCGGTGAAACCTTTGATATCCACGGTGGTGGGCTGGATCTGGTGTTTCCGCACCATGAAAATGAACTGGCTCAGAGTGAATGTTGTCACGGTAAGCCCATGGTCCGTTATTGGATGCACAACGGTCTGATGAAAGCGGCAGCCGCATCCGGAANAGTGGGTGGTCGATCGGAACGTGAACAGGAACAGGCCGATGTCGATACGAAAATAAGTCGTTCGAAAGGTGCTGGTGGGTTGGCGGATCTGATTCAGGCACAAAGTGGAGAAAGACTTCGCTTCTTCCTCTTGCGAACCCATTATCGCAGCACCATTGTGTTCGGCGATGAACCGCTCTCCGAAGCCGGGACTGCACTCGATACCTTCTATCGTTTCTTTGAGCGATTTGAACGTGTGACCGGGCAGGATTTCTATGCCCTCGAGGCCGCCACTCGTCGCTCCGATGTTTCAGGCGAAACGAGTTGCGAGCTGTTGGCCAAAGTTGCGGAGAAACGAAGAATCTATCTGGAAAGGATGGATGATGATTTCAATACAGGCGCGGCTGTGAGTGAACTGTTTGAGCTCGTGAGGATGCTCAACAAGTTTATTGATGGTCAGTCGCTGGAGGATGCGGATGCCCGCTCGGCCGACGATCTTGAGTCGCTGACGCAAGGTGCCAAGACACTGAAAGAGTTGAGCGGNATCTTGGGGATTTTCCAAAAACCAGCCGAATCCGCGGCTGGTGGCAATGACGAACTCGTCGATCAATTGATGCAACTCATGATTCAATTGCGTGCCTCGGCTCGCGGCAAGAAGGACTTTGAGACGGCTGATCAGATTCGTGACGGTCTCACCGAACTCGGAATCACGCTTGAAGATCGCAAGGATGGCACCGGTTGGAAAATCGGGTAATCGTGTTCAATCCAAGAGGAGGCTCCCATGGAGGGCCTGCGAGTTCTGGGAGTGGACCCCGGGCTGAATATCACCGGTTACGGTGTGATCGTCGCGGATGAAAGACGCCCGCAGCTGGCTGAGGCAGGCGTCGTTCGTGGGCCCTCGTCTCGCGCTCAACTTGCCGATCGGTTGAACCAAATCCATCAAGGAATCACTGAGGTTCTGCGAGATTGTCGCCCGGATGTGATGGCGGTTGAGAATTTGTATTCGCACTATCAAAGGCCTCAGACCGCTATACTCATGGGACACGCAAGAGGTGTCATCCTGCTTGCTGCCGCTCAAATCGAGATACCGGTCATGGGGTATTCTGCGACGCGTGTGAAAAAAATCCTAACCGGAAGCGGACACGCTCCTAAGTTGCAAGTTCAGCAAACCGTGCAACGCGAACTTCAGCTGAATCAGATCCCCAATCCTCCTGACGTCGCCGATGCGCTGGCGATCGCCATGTGTCATTACTTTTTGCGAGGTAAGGTCTGCAGTTGAGATTGTGCCCTGCCCTTCGGTTCCATCGAAAATACACGAAGATCGACTGCCTAAAGAAACCGAGCCATTCCGTCCTGGATAGGACGAGGCTCCAGTGAAGGAGAGTCACTTTGATCACGAAGATCTCAGGAAAATTGATTCGCGTTGGGGATGATGATCTTCAGCTCGCCGTTGACTCGTTGGAGTATCAGGTGCTCATTCCCGAGTTCGTTCGACGCCAATTGCAGAATCGTCTCGGCGAGTCGATCAGTTTGCATACGATCGAATACCTTGAAGGAAATCCGGCTCAAGGACGGCTCGTACCCCGCATCGTCGGCTTCCAAACGATCGTTGAACGTGAGTTTTTCGAGCTTTTCTGCTCCGTCGATGGGGTCGGTGTTCGTAAGGCGTTGCGAGCAATGGTGAGACCGGTGCAGGAGGTGGCTGCTTCGATTGAGGAGCAGGATGTGAAGGGACTCTCCGCGCTTCCCGGCATTGGACCGGCGACGGCCGAACGGATTATCGCCAAATTACGGCGGAAGGTTCCTAAATTCGCCTTGTTGGTTTCCGAAGCGGTCTCGGCTGCCACCGATGGAGAGCCGGATGTCGTCAGTGAAACCTTCGAGGTATTACGCGAGTTGGGCCATTCCGAGGCGGATGCCCGGCGTTTATTGGATGCTGCCGTTGGCACCAAGAAAAAATTTAAAGACGTTCAGGCGCTGATTCAGCTGGTGTACGAGCAAGCTCATCAAGCCTAGTTGGCCTGCTTTTGGTATAAACAGCATGAAATGGCTCGATGATTTCAAGGATTGGCGATGACACGTGAAGCGATTCTGACGGGTGAGCAGCCGATGGATGACGGAGATCGTGATCTTCGTCCCCAGACCATTCATCAGATGGTCGGTCAACGCAGTGTCTACGAGCGAATGAAGATTGCGGTCGATGCTGCGATCAAACGTGAAGATCCTTTAGGGCACATCCTGTTTGATGGACCTCCCGGTCTGGGTAAAACAACTTTTGCACTTTGTTTGCCCCGTGAGATGGGTGTGAATGTGCAGTTGACCAGTGGAGCCGCTCTGCAAGCGCCCAAGGATCTCGTGCCCTATCTCACGAACGCCGATAGTCGGTCCGTCCTGTTTATCGACGAAATCCACCGTTTGCCGAAAGCCGTTGAAGAGTATCTCTACACGGCGATGGAGGACTTTCGGATCGATATTGTCCACGGGGAGGGAACGAATGCTCGGACCCTTAACCTGTGGATTAAGCCCTTCACCCTGATCGGAGCCACCACGCGAGCCGGCATGCTTTCGGCGCCCCTTCGTGATCGATTTCAGATCCGTGAGCATTTGGATTTCTACACGCTTGCCGAATTGACCGAAATTGTGCGAAGAAGCTCGGAAAAATTATCGGTCGAAATCGATGATGTGGCCGCTTCTGAAATCGCTCGGCGAAGTCGAGGTACACCTCGTGTTGCCAATAATCTGCTCAGGTGGGTCCGGGATTACGCCACCAGCAAGGCGGATGGAGTCGTCAACCTGAAGATTACTCAGGCTGCTCTTGAGATGGCGGGTATCGATCAGCGGGGCTTAGACCGACAGGATCGAAAATATCTGGAGACTTTGGTGCGTGTTTTTGGCGGTGGGCCGGCCGGTGTCGAGGCGATCGCCCATACCATGAATACGGCAACCGATACCCTTGCGGATGAGGTTGAGCCATTTTTGCTGCGTACAGAAATGGTGGTTCGTACACCGCGCGGACGCGTGGTTACCGCCAAGACGTACGAGCACTTGCAGATCACTCCGCATGCAGCTGCGACAGAGGAAGAGGAGTATCCTTTGTTTTCCGAAGATTCTGAGGATTAAGTCGGTTTCGGCTTTCAGGCGGACTGGGCCCTTCAGGACGGCGGGATTACCGCAAATTGATCGGGCACAGGAGACGGGCACACAGGAGACAGGCGCCGGAAAACTGGGAACTGGAAAGTCGGATGCGTTTTTGCCAGGTTGCCGCTGCCGACGGCCGTTGACAGGTAGCCCCAAGCCCAATAAGATTCGGGGTTTAACACTGCCTGTCGGGATTCTCCGGCAGGTCGCATGGGATTTAGTCACAGCAGGTGTCAATTATGGCAGTCCCCAAAAGAAAACATTCGAATTCCAGAACTGGTAAGCGGCGATCTCACGACGCCAAGAAGGCGCGTCAGTTGTCGTTTTGTCCGCAATGTAGTGCGGCTGTTCCCTCACATGTCGTCTGCCCCAAGTGTGGCTATTACATGGGGCGAACGGTGGTTGATATGGAAGACGCCTAGGGGCCAATCTCCAAGGATTTGGGATCTTGAGCAAGACGGCGTTTTTGTTCCCCGGGCAAGGGGCTCAGTCTATCGGAATGGGGCAGCAGCTCGCGGAGTCGTTGCCGGCAGCTCGAGCGCTGTTTGACGATGCCGAACAGGTTCTCGGCTACGACTTGGCTCGTCTCTGTGCCAACGGGCCCGTGGAAGAACTCGACTCGACAATCTACAGCCAGCCGGCACTGTTTGTCTGCAGTCTGGCGGCGGTCGAACAGATTCGTAGTGAGACTCCAGAAATTATTAATCTCGCAAGTGCCGCAGCCGGCTTGAGCCTGGGTGAATATACGGCCTTGGTGTTCGCCGGTGTGATGGAGTTTGAGCACGCTTTGCGAGTCGTTAAGTGTCGTGGCGAGGCAATGCAGGCCGCTGCCGATGCAACGCCCAGCGGAATGGTCAGCGTCTTGGGACTAGAATTAGCCCAGGTCGAGGATCTTTGTGAGCAATCGCGTCAGCCCGACGAGGTGCTGCGGATCGCTAATCATTTATGCCCGGGAAATATCGTTGTTTCTGGACACAATGCCTCGTGCGAAAAACTCGTGGAAAACGCCGAATCTGCAGGGGCCATGAAGGTTGTTGCACTGGCTGTCGCAGGTGCTTTCCATACTCCAATTATGGAAAGCGCTCTGGAGCAGTTGGCAGAGGTGCTGGCAGAAGTGCCGATGGCCTCCCCTCGGATCCCGGTGATCTCCAACGTCGACGCTCAACCGCATTCTGATCCGGAAGAAATCCGCGAGATATTGGTCAAACAAGTCGTCAGCCCAGTTCGCTGGGAGGATTCAATGCGGCTGTTGCTCGATGATGGATATTCCAACTTTTACGAAGTCGGTCCTGGTCGAGTGCTTCGAGGCCTGTTGAGACGGATCGATCGGAAGGTATCTTGTACCAACGTCGGATAAATTGGCTCGCCTGCAATCTGTCGGCCTGATGAAGAAAGTGAACTTATGAGCGAATATGCAGTCAACGGCTTGAACGTGGATCTCGCAGGACAGGCAGCCGTGGTGACTGGCGCCTCCCGCGGATTGGGTAAGGCGATGGCCGAGGCATTGGGAGCGAGTGGAGCTCAGGTCGCCTGTGTGGCCCGAAATCCGGAAAAGCTGGCCGAAACCGTTAAGGTGATCGAGGAGGCAGGAGGAACGGCGTTGCCTTTCGCCTGCGATGTGACGGATCGGCAGGCTGCCGATGATGTCATCGATGGAGTCGCCGAAAAATGGGGAAAGGTCGATATCCTCGTTAACAATGCCGGGATCACGCGCGACACCCTCCTGCCCCGAATGTCCGATGAAGAGTGGGAAGATGTAATTAATACCAACCTGCGAAGTGCCTTTTTGTGGAGCCGCGCAGCGTCTCGGTACATGATGAGAGCGCGATATGGTCGGATTATTAATATCACGAGTGTTTCTGGCTTGATGGGGAACCCTGGGCAGACGAATTACTCAGCATCAAAGGCCGGGTTGATCGGCCTGACGCGAAGCCTTAGCCGAGAATTGGCGGGGCGAAAGGTGACCATCAACGCCGTCGCACCTGGCTTCATTGAAAGCGATATGACCGCAACCCTCGGGGAAATTGTGGTCACCGAAGCAAAGAAACGGATCCCCGCCAAGAGGCTGGGCCGGCCTGATGAGGTCGCCGCTGCGGTCCTCTTTTTGGCAAGTTCCGCCGCTAGTTATGTCACCGGACAGGTGCTGACTGTTGATGGTGGGTTGACTGGATAAGACAGTTGATTACTGGGGAAAGACAATTGCGTCTTGACCCCGTTTGTAAAAATCCTCTATCTTGTTTTGCTTGATGGTAAGGATAAATCACAAGGATATGACTCTGGATTCACTGCGGGGGCAGCACCCCGTTTCACTTATTTAGGAGGACGGCCAAGGTGGCAGATGTTTCTCAACGAGTGATTGACATCGTGGCGGAGCAGCTGGGCGTCGACAAAGAAAAGGTCACGCCTGAAACGTCGTTTGTTAACGATCTCGGAGCTGATTCGTTGGATACGGTTGAGCTCGTCATGGAGTTGGAAGAAGAGTTTGACATCAACATCCCCGACGATGCGGCTGAAAAAATTCAAACCGTTGGACAGGCGATCGACTTCATTCAAAAAGCTCAGGCTTCCTAAGAGCTTGTAGGCGATGACTATGAAACGACGGGTGGTCGTGACCGGTCTCGGTGTGGTTACGTCGCTAAGCTGTAGCGTCAATGATCTGTTTGATCGTGTTGTTGCAGGCGAGAGCGGTATCCATGGCCTGCGCATCTTTGACTGCTCCAAGTTTAAGGTGACGTTCGCTGGTGATCTCTATGATTGGAGCCCAACCGACTATATTCCTCACAAGGAATTAAAGCGGATCGATCGTTTTACCTCGTTTGCTCTCGTGGCAGGAACCGATGCCGTGCAAGATTGCGGCATTGATTTCTCGCAGGAAGATAGTTTTCGATGTGGCGTCGTCCTGGGTTCCGGAATCGGTGGGCTGAAGGAAATTGAGACGCAAGTCGAACGCCTGCTCTTCAAGGGACCTGACCGGGTCTCGGCATTGACCATTCCAAAGTTGATGTTGAATGCCGCCGGTGGAGCTATCTCGATCAAGTATGGTATGCGGGGGCCGAATTATACGGTCGCGACCGCATGTGCCAGTGCGACCAACGCAATCGGCGATGCTCTCAAGTCCATTCAGTATGACGATGCCGACGTCATGATTACCGGTGGAACTGAGGCAGCCATCACCCCCATGGGGATCAGTGCCTTCGCGAACATGCGGGCACTTTCGGAACGTAATGATGAGCCAACGCTTGCCAGTCGGCCATTTGATCTCGATCGCGATGGTTTCGTGATGAGCGAAGGTGCCGGAATTCTCGTGCTTGAAGAGCTTGAGCATGCGAAGGCAAGAGGTGCCAATATCTACTGCGAAGTGCTTGGCTTCGGAGCCAGTGGAGATGCCGGGCACATTACGCAGCCCGACGAAGAAGGTGTTGGTGCGGCACGGGCCATGACGTCTGCGTTACGCGATGCCTCGATCTCGCCGGATGAAGTGGATTACATCAATGCCCATGGCACGAGTACTCCATTGGGTGACAAGGCTGAAACTCAGGCGATCAAGAGCGTTTATGGCGACCATGCCTATCAGCTCAGTGTCTCAAGTACCAAAAGCCAGCTCGGTCACTCACTCGGGGCAAGCGGTGGCATCGAGCTAGTTTTAAGTGTGAAGGCGCTCCAGCGAAGCCTGGTTCCGCCGACCATCAATCTCAATACGCCCGATCCTGCTTGCGATCTTGATTACACGCCGAATCAGGCCAAGGAGCGTCAGCTGCGTGCCGCGATGAGCAACAGCTTCGGTTTCGGTGGGCATAACGCTTCGGTGATTGTAGGTGCCTTGCGTTAAGTCGCTCAAGGTGAGCCCGAGCAGTCGTTTTTGCCTTCTGCCTGAGGATTCTGCGGTTGTTGACTGGCTTTTTCCCGGTTGCGCAGGCATTTCGCTGATTTTCTCGTCCAAAATGCGCTAGAATGTGCTCCCAGAGAATCGCTTTGTCACACTTTCTCCTTAGTAAGGTTTTCATTATGCGTGCTTGTCTCCTTCTCGTTCTACTGATGGTTGCGTCGATTTTTCCTGAAGCGGCATCGGCTCAACGTCGGTCCAATCGTAGCTCGGATGCCATCGCTTCAAATCCGATCGCGGCCATTATCGACGAAGATAAGGATGGGGTTCTGTCCCAGCGCGAGATTCGTTTTGCTGCCAATCAGATCCGCAAGTTGGATACCAATAAGGATGGCAAGATCACCGCCGATGAACTTGTCGGAACGAGTGATGAAGCCGATGAGTCTGACGAGCTTGACGAAGAAGATGTTACTCGCGAAGCAAGGCCACGTCCGAAACGGAATCGTAGTCAACCCACAGCTAAAGCATCTAACTTTTCGGATCCCTATTACGCTGACCTGAATGACCAACTCGTCGAGGCCATTCTTGAAGCGGGTAAATTCTATCAGCAAAAAGAATATGACGAAGCTGGCATAGCCCTCGAAGATGCATTGGATGTCATTGAACAAGTTGATGACCCGTCAGAGTTATTCAAAATGTCAAAGTCGATTTCTCGTTTGACAAAAGCTCATCAATTAATTGTCAAGCAGGGAGTTGATTTGCCAAAGCTTCCGGATTTCAAAAAGATATTTGCAGATGAGTTGCCGTCGAAAGCGGGCAGCAGTAATGGTGCCGATCGGTCATCGTCTAAAACGCGGCCGGAGTAAACGTTTGTACTTTTCAATCCGGCGGCAGATTCTTGAGATCGAAGCGAATGTCATTCTTGTTTCCTCGCTAAATCTGAGCAACCGATAGATTGTAGACGAAGGAATCGTCGACAATCGTATCATCACTGAGTTGGTGATCAGTGACGACCTGGCATCCGAAGGTAAGCCGCTCTCATAAAAAGAGACTTCACTGCTGACCGAAAAGGTTGATCAGGGAACTCGATTTGAAAAAGACAGTGCCGAATCATGGCGTAAAATAGCTCGCCCTTCCTTTGGCTTTCGATGCTAATCCTTGCCCTTGGACGACGGTGGTAGGATCTTTTTCTTACGGGTCGGGCGTGTCGAGTGGCTTGAGACGGACTCAGGCTATTTCGCTCTATTGTCGACTGGATTTCTTGCTACGAGATCTCGATTTCGAATCCCTTGCGGCTTTCTCGTCCAACAAAGGTCTGAGCCTTCGCGTCGTCGAGAATTTTTTCTTGATCGGGGTCCCAGCGAATGGGCCGTCCGAGCCGAGCTGCAATGCCGGCCAGGTGGCAGGTCGAAAGAGCGCGGTGGTGACTTGCGACATCGGAAATGGGTTCTTTCCGGTTAACCACTGCTTCGAAAAAGTTGCGGAAGTGATCAACCAGGGGGCGATCCTTGTAAACCTTCTCGAGAGCACCATCGGGAAGTGGATTCTGTTCGAGTTCTTCAGCAGCTTTGCCCGTCAGTCGACCTCGATTGGCAAAGATCCGTCCTTCCGTGCCCTCGAACATGACGCCGTTATTGCCGTCATGGCAGATCTCGATTTCTTGCCCATCTGCAAAGGTCGCTCGAATCTTGAATTCGGTTGCCGTGTTGTAGCGAGTGTCGTCAGTCGGATAGCCGTCTTTGAAAGGCACCGGGTGCTTGATCATTTCCGGCACCACCGAGATCGGGCCCGTATCTGTTTTGCCAAGAGCCCAGGTGGCGATGTCGACGTGGTGAGCACCCCAGTCGGTGAGTTTTCCACCCGAGTACTCGTACCACCAGCGGAATTCGTAATGGGCACGCGACCAGCTTTTCGTTTCCCCGTTGTTGCCGGCCAGGTAGCGAAACGGAACCATCGGAGCCGGGCCTAACCAAAGATTCCAATCAAGCGTTGAGGGGGAGGAGACTTGAGGCAGCTCCGGGCTCGTCGGAGAACTGCCGATGTTGCAACGAGCCTTTTTGACCTTCCCAATTCGACCATCTCGAATCATAGCAATCGCACGAATGAAGTTGGCCGCACTTCTCTGCTGAGTGCCAATTTGCACAATTCGCCCCGTTTCTCGGCAAACCTCCGTCATCTGGCGACCTTCTGGGATTGTCAGGGTCATTGGCTTTTCGCAATAAACATCTTTGCCGGCGAGCATTGCTTCGATGGCCATTTTGGCGTGCCAATGATCTGGCGTCGAAATGTGAACGATATCAACGTCGTCTCGGTCGATGACAGATCGGTAATCCTTGACCAGGTCAGCTTGCTTACCCGTCCAATCTTTGACCAGTTGACCGGCAAGTTCTATCCTGGCCTGATCTGCATCACATAGTGCAACGTAATCTCCAAAGTGTCGAACGCTGGGGGCCGACCCGTGGGGACCATCAATACCGGTTGCCTTCTGGCACCAGCGGCTGCCCGTACCGATGGCGGCGATGCGAGGTCGCGAGTTCGCACTGGTGAATCCAAACGCATGCTTGCCCGTTCCTGTCACAACGGCGGCACCCGCCCAGGCAAGTGTGCTTTTGAGGACTTCCCGACGGTTTATCGACTGAGACATGCTGCACCTTATACAGAACTAAGAAGGGATATCGAAAAGGCAATCGCCGTGTTGCCTAATGTAACCCTTTTCCAGGCAAATGTCTCGAACGGAACGGCTGTTAGCCGATGTCGCCCTGGTGCAGGAGAGGCAAGAGGTCTCGACGGCGAACGACGCCGATATATTGATTCTCGACGGATGTGATGACTGGTATGCAGTCGTCGCCTTCGTCCTGCAGCATTCTCCAGGCTTCTCCCAGAGTTTTATCCTGCTGTAGAACTTTCTTGGCTTCGACAGCCAGATCTTCTGCCGTGACGAGTGTTTTGAGAGCCGGATCGAACAGGATGTCGCGAACGTCGGGGTATCGAATGATGCCAATCAGTTCATTGGACTCGGTAACCACCGGATAGGTGTTGTCATGGCTGTGTTCAATATGGTCAATCACTTCGTTGAAAGGAGCGTTAGCCAGCAACGGTTTGACGTTCCGCCGTGTGACGCGACTCACGCTCAACTCATCAGCAGTACTTCCCTTGAATGGGTTTACCCCCAACGACTGCATGATGCGGTAGCCCATGCTGCGAAGCTGATCGAGGCCTGAATTCGTGGTGTGGGCAATCGCCGCCGCCACCGGAATCTCTCCGCATTGGAGCACCGAGGTTCGTACCATGATCGGGCCGATGATTTCAAAGAAGACGACGGTACCGAGGATCACATCCTGTAGGTGACGCCCGAGTTCTGGATCACGCTCCACAGCGATCGCAGACAAGGCAATCGCTGCCCCCGCTTGAGACAAGAGTGCCGCTCCCAGCCAACGCTTTACCTGCGGTCCATCTCGATGGGCATTCGCCGTGAAGAAGACCCCAAAATACTTTCCAATCAATCTCAGACTGATGTAGCCAATCCCAGCGGCGCCTGCTGCCCAGAGTTTGCTCAAGTCCATCTCTGCCCCGTGGATCACGAAAAAGACCACGCACAACAGGCCGGTAAGGCGATCCAGGGCTTCGCTTATTTCGTCGGCCAGTTCTGAGGTGGAGGCGACGGTTGTTCCCATTGCAAGAAACGTTAGCAGGTAGGGGACTTGTAGGATTTCGCAGACCGCCATCAGCGGAGCGATCACGGCGGTCAGGAGGACAAGCCAGCGACTTGATGGCATGATGCCACAGAAATAGCTGACGCATAGACCGGCTGCGACACCCAAAATGGTTGCGGCCAACAGCGCCAGAGTAAGCTCCATGTATTCGGCGCCAATGGAGATCTCTGCGCCGCGCGTTGCATGGACCAATACGAAAATCAGCTCGAACAAAATGATCGATGCTAAATTGTTTAAGGCGAGTAGGCCTGTGGTGAATTCGGTCAGAGGCCCTTCACTGCGATTCTCCTTGAGCACAAGCACCGTTGTTGCTGGAGCGGTTGCAAGGGCTAATGCTCCAAACAGCAACGCCAGTTGCCAAGTGAGCCACTTTTCACTGCTGAATATTCCGAGAAGGGTAAGGCCTACTGCGACTAATGTGAACGTGAGTCCGAGTTCGCCGAGTGACATTGGCAGTAGCCGTTTGATAATGCGGCGAAAACGCGAGAGCGGGAAGTGGCAGCCCATATTGAACAGGACCAGAGCGATCGCGAAATTCCCCACCGGCTCCAGGTAATGCAAATGGTCAGCAGGAATGTGGAAACCCTTGATGGGAATCGCGACATTCAGCTTCTCAGCCAGCCATGCCGTCCATGTCAGGATCGGGGTATGCGGGCCCAGGGCGAGGCCGACAAGCAAATAGGCCGTCACGCTGGGGAGATGAAATTTCCTTGCTGCCAGTCCCGCCAGGAGGGCTGCTCCGAGCAATAGGCCGACAGTCAGGGCTAAATACCAATTAGGCGAATCCAAAAAACGAGTCCTATCACAATTTCAGGGGCTTCGCGGAATGCCCCGGCAAATGAGCCTGGTGGGTTCGAAATTCTAGCCCAGAACTCTCATCCGTTTTCACCTGTACGGTGCGGCGGCATGCAGCTTTTTCCCCTCATAATCGGAATTATGTCTCCCGTGAGGGTGAGGGTCGGGGGCGAAGGTCGGAAATTCCGCGGTTCCTTCGAGTTGGCTGAAACCGATCACGTTTTAACAGACTCGATAGCGGATGCCCAGATCGTCCCGCGAGAGCCCCCTGTTTTGCCTGTCTTGCCTTGAGCTGTGCACCCTGACCTCCGCTGGCGACATCGTCTAGATGGCTTCACGAAGGTTAGCCGATGACAAAAATTCCGATCGAAAAACATGTCACGCGGCCCGGAGCTGGCCCTCAGGGGATGACGGTTAAGGCGTCAACTTCCGAGGATATTGATGGCTATCTGGCTGCTAAACCCCACTTTGCCATTCGTGTTGTTGACGGTCGTATCTGGGTTTTCAAAGAAGGAAGTGAAGAACTCACTGAATTCGATGACCAGGGTGAACTCGCTAAACATGTGACTTGGCCTGCTGCAGGTCCCAATCGTGTTACGCTCAAAGCCGCTGATGATGAAAGCCTGCAGGAATACGTTGCCGCGAAAGACGGTTTTGTCACGATCATCGAAGATGGTCGAATCTGGGTCTTTCTTCCGAATAGTGATGAGCTTAAAGAGTTTGAAGAAATCGGTGAACCAGCCAAGTGTGTCACTCGACCCGGTGCTGGTCCGCTGCAGATGACTGTCAAATCTGTTGATGCGTCGACGATTGATGCCTATTTGTCAAATTAGTAAAGAGTGCCTGAAGTCAGGCAATTACCGATCGCTGAAGAAGCGATCGGTTGGGCATTAACAAGGACAGAAAAGAGTTTGTTTTTCGTTTCTCTCAGATCACTTTCGCCTTTGCGGGCGACAACTTTTGGCGGGGTGATCGGGAGATGATTTGATTCGTTGACTTATTTAAGACAAGTGAAGATGGCTCCGAAACGAGTATTGATTATCGCCCACCGATCTCCAGATATGGAGTTATTGGTCCTGAGGCTTCGCAATGCGGAATGTTTCGTCGAATTCGCACCGAGCATCGATGAAGGTCTGGATATTGCAGCCGATTTTACACCTGAGATTGTTGTTATCGATGATGGTATCGATGAGAGTTCTCCCGTTGAGGCCACGATGAGATTAAAGGCCGTGTTGCCGGCTGACAAACTTCCAGTCTTCATGGTAGCGATGCCTGGCACCACTGAACCTGGCAATGCAGTGTTGGTCGAGCAGAACCAGCCTGCCAATGTGAATGGGGTTTCTCGGATCGTTGACCAGATTGTTGGACTTCTCAGTAATCAGGAAGATACTTCGTCAGAGCCTGATCAGATTCATCGCCAAGGATTGAGTCTTGATCGAGCGAGGCATCGAGTCAGCGCGAATGGGAGAGCTTTGCATTTGACCCCCACTGAGTTCAAACTCTTGTGGGAATTAGCGCGTCGGCCCGGATATGTTCTCTCACGCGATAAATTGACCAGGATCTGTAAAGGGGCAGGATCCACAGTGCAAGCTCGTACGATTGACGCTCATGTCAAGGCGATCCGTCGAAAACTGTCAGATCGATCTCGGCTGATCGAGACTGTTCATGGCATCGGATATCGATTCCAGGATGCCGAGTTGTCGACCCCGTGAATCGAGGTCGACAACGTTTAAGCGGCCACCTGCGTACGAGTTAGGCCCGGAACCGGGGTCTCGAGGATCTGTTGGATGACTTTGCGGAATGCATGCGCCTGACCTGTTTCGATTTGGCGATTGCGTCGAGCGATAATGTGATGATCCATTCGCAGGTAACTTGCGACCAAATGAGCGGCTTGCTTTGCGTTTGTTTTGAATAACTCAACTTGAGTCTTTTGCCAGCCGACATTCGGTGTTCCAAGGCTTCGGAGTACCTGCCGCCTCACCGTATGTGTCGCCCGCGCCTTGCGGTAGGAACCGACAGCAGACTCTCTCGCGAAATACAAGGGTTTGGTGACTCGAGCATGTTGCCAGCCCGATTCTGCGTAGCTTCGATTCCAGAGCTCGAAGTCTTGAGCTCGTTCCAGGTTGCCATTGTACTGGTTGCGGCGGTACCACTCCGTTTTTGCCACGATCGACGCATGCACAGGGATCTGCCCTCGAAGGAGGCCGAGTCTCGATACATCCAGAGGGTGGCAGCAGCGAAGACCCATCGGTTGATTCAACTCGTTGATGCTCAGCAATCCAGTATCAACGAGGTCAAGCTGAGGATCTGCCTCGAAGGTCAAGAGCTGCTGCGACAGACGACCTGGATGCATCAGGTCATCAGCATCCATCCGTGCCAGGTATCGTCCGTTGGCCAACTCTGCAATCTGGTTGAGGCGGGTTGCCAGGCCTTTGTTTTTCCCGTCGGAATAAACTCTTACGCGATCGTCCTGGATGTTTCGAGCGATTTCAACTGAATGATCCGTTGAGCCATCATCAACGAGCAGCAGTTCCCAATCTTGATAGGATTGAGCAAAGACCGATTGAATGGCCCACGCCAGCGTTTTACTCGCATTGTAGAACGGTAAGCCGATGGTCAGCATAACGAAGGATCCTGAAGATTGCCGTTGGGTTCATGGTCAGCGATGGGAAGTTCGTCGGTCTCATTCGACGTGATGAACGCCCAGGACAACACCATGCAGACGAACCACATCAAACCAAAATTCAATAGCAACGAGGGCAGATGATAGGCACACAGGAAAAGTGGGCCGATACGTAGCGGGATGGAGACTGCAGGAAGCGACATCTCGGTCCGGGTTAGTAATCCGAGCACGCACCCGTAGGCGAATACACCGATGAGACAAAAACGAGTGCCGGTGTTCAGGATAAGCTCCTCGATCATGCCAACTCCAAATCCCCAGTTCAGCCACTCAGGTTTTTGATTGACCATGAAACCGGTGAAATGCATCGCAGTCGAACGACCCTTGAAGGGAGCTAAATCTCGCGGCACAAAGAGCAGGCTCGAGTAAAAGTAACCGGCCATTGGATCCGGAAGCACATCGGTTCCGACCGGTGGAGAAAGTTCAACGACGGTCGCCATGACACCCGCTCGGGAAAAATCATTGTGAACGATTTCGACCAGCAGATTGTCTTCACGCAGGGTCTTGTCGCTGTAGGATCCTCGGATCAGTGGCAAGATGGCGGCAGCCGCGATGATGCAAACCGCCGCCAGGCTCGTCATTTTTAGGAGACTCACTCGATTGAAATAACTGAGTGCCGCCAGCAGAAGTGGAAACAATACCAGGGTTCTCTGCCCGCAAATGATCGATCCGCAAATCGCTCCGAATGCGAGGAACAATGTGAAGAGTCTTCCGTTAGGTGTGCGAGCGTCTTCGGTCGATGCATAAAACGCCAAGATGTGCATCGGGAACGAAAGCATCACGATGAAAGGGCCGAGACTCAATCCTACCTGAGATCGAAATTGCCAGATTGCGCCGCCCATCATTAAATGGGAAAGTCCGTACCAGGCTGGCAGAGCCGTCACGGCGATGGCGATGGCGTAGAAGACTGTGGAACGCTTTCCCGAAAGCCAGGGCCGTGATGGGAGCTCGTTGCTCGATGGTCCCGTTAATGCAGAACCAACTCGCAGGACCCAAGGAGCCGCAATCAGGATCAGTAGAACAAATAGCTGGGTTTCCCAGGTGGTATCTAGAATCGATTGGAAGAAAGGGACTTGATAGTCGAATCCCAGTAATTCAACCGCGATACCAAAATCGTAATAAAAGAGAAATGAAATCGTTCCGGCAATGACGGGGGGCGGAAGTTGGCCTCGTCGTAACGCCGACCATGCAGGCGCAGTGGCGCCGACATGAGAAATAAACATCAAGATGATGAGCCAATAAATCATGATGCGATGGCCGACGGGCGGACGAAGAAATGGTTCCGAGCCTTGAGGCTGCTTCCTTCTGGGGAGTGTGATTCCTGGTAAATCATACGGAGCTGGTGGGTGCCTGCTTCCAGGTCGAAATCACTTTGGTTCACACGAGACCACGCTTGCTGTGCCGTGACGACAGGCGGTACTGCAGCGACCAATTCGACCGCATCAGCCCACGCTAAGTAATCTGCCGATGCCGGTAGCCTGGTCACCAATTCTGGGACAACCGTTGCCTCGTCCGGTACCGCTGTCGAGGCGATGCATCGAATCCCGGCCGCTTGGGCCTCAACTAACGACAGTCCGAGTCCTTCTCGCGTCGAGGGGAATACGAAAACGTCAACCAGCCCCTTTAGCAGGCGGGCGATGTCGGAACGGATGCCGAGAAACCTGACGTGGCTTGTCAGTTGTAAGTCGTTGACTCGTTGTTCCAGGTGACGACGCCCTGGACCGTCTCCAATCAATAGCAGGTGCCAACGTTTGTCACGCGAGATTAGGTGACGGAAGGTGTCTAAGAGATGAGCATGGTTTTTCTCGGGGACAAAGCGTCCAAGATGTCCGATGACTTTAGCGGATGAATCCAGCTTCATTTCGCCGAGCAGCGACTCGCGATCCCAGGTCTGTTCGAAGGGTTGAAGATCGATTCCGCAATGCAACACTTGCCAATCGGATTTACCGCCGATGGGACTCCCGAGTGTCGTAGTCGCCTGTTCACTCGCTGCCAATTTATGGGTCGCGTATTGGTTGATCCAGTGATGCATCAGACTGCGGTAGATGCCGCGAGCCCAACTCTGGTGGACGGGGCGTGTGTGGTGACTGTGAGCGATGCGAGTCGGTATGCCTGCCCGGTGGGCGACTCTCAATACGATCCCACTGTAGCTCGATACATGACTGTGGATCACATGAAAACGATCGGGTTTGAAGACGCTTCGCAGGCTTCGGCTGTACTGAAAGATGGAGCGGTGATTTGGGCAGCGGTAGATCCTACCGCCTCGTTTGAGAATGAGTTCGTCATAATGTCCGGGAGAATTGGTGTGGACGAGAAAGCTCATCGACAAACCGTGCTTCTCCGCGTGGCTCAACATATTGGTCAGCCAGGTTTCCGTACCGCCGCACCCCGTACCACCGATGACATGTAGGACTTGAATTGGTGTGGCGTTCATAAAGCCTCAACTATTCTTCTCGCACTCGAATGTCATCTGATTTACTGGATTGAGAAATGGTTCAACATCGCTGCCATACCGAACAAAAATTGGCACCGTCTTTTGGGTATTGTTCAGCGAGTCGCCGACATTCGTTCTGCCAGTTTCTCGATAGTCCACCCTCGTAAAAGGAGCCCATAAAGCTGTATGCCTTGTAGGAGCAGAGTTCCCAATCGTTTGAGAAATGATTCGTCATCTCGTCAATGTCGAACCCCCGCCCTGCCTCGGCTTCTTCACTTGAGTGGGCGACATGCAGGTCAACAAGCCGGGAAACCACTCGCAATGAAGGTCTTCGTTCAAGCATTCCCGCATTCACCGCCGAAATCGCTGCTGCTTGAGCCGGAGTTTCCCGGAGTCCCGTTTTGCGAAGAGCGAAATTCAAATACGCCGACGGTGAGAGCCAACGTCGGCGTCGATGCGTTTGAAGGAAACGGCGATAGGTTTCACAGCAAATTGGATTCTTGTAATAGCGACTGGATGGCTCGTGGCCAGCCAGCCAGATCGCGGTATCGCTCAAATGAGGCAACATCGATTCCAGGGTTTCAGCTGGCGAAGGTAAATGATGGAGCACTGAATTGGTGGCAAACAGATTAAACCTGCCATCGCTCGGTAACTCGTCGAGCGAGTTGACGAAGTGTGCCTTGGGAAACTTGGGACCCATCGTTGCCTTGCACATTTCCAGCATTTCAGGTGAAAGATCGTAACACCACAGCTCGTCGATGGATTCTGGTGCGAGGAACTGCAGTAGCAGCGAGGCTTCGAAACCAGTACCGCATCCAAAATTGAGAATTCGCCATGGTTGTTGCGTGTGCCGTGACACGGCGGTTGCTACCATCGCTTCCCAGAGCGGCGGAAGCTGATGCCGAATCTCCTCGTGTTCATGATCGTACGTTTTTACTTCGTGCTCGTGATACCAGCGATTCAAAGCGACAATCAACTGGTCGGTTGGAACCTGAGGTGAATAGGGTTCCAGGAGTTCGGCGGCGTTTACGAGACTTGCAATCATAGAGGCTCTCGACGGAGACCAGAAACAAAAAGAGTGGCGGCAGCTTGTAGCAAAAGTCCGATTTTCGGTCAATTGAACCAACGGATGAACGGTGGTGTGCTGGCATGCGGTGATAGCGTTCTGTTTGGCGTTTGACATTGATTGGATTTGCATCGGAATCTAATATTCGCCGCCCGAATGGAGGTCGGATTTCACGACAGTGCATCTTGCATGATGGTTTTGCATGTCGGAGATAGGAGGAGCCATGTACAAAGTGCTCTATATTGCAGGTGATGGTCGCAGTGGATCAACGCTGCTGAACATTGCGTTGGGCAACCATGATCAAGTTCTCGCGATGGGTGAACTCTGTAACGTGCACCGGTTTGTACTTGGTCAGGAAAACTGGTGCTCTTGTGGCTTGCCCGTCAGTGATTGCGATTTTTGGCAATCGGTTGAGCAGCGATTGCTGTGTCGGAATTCGACAGGTACTTCCGGCTTGCAGCAACGTTTCGAGTCGAATCGGGCTGCGTTGCTGTGGCCTTGGTGGCATTATCGCCGCCAAGCTGAGTCGTTCGAATATCGCAGCAGGCTTCGTGAGGTCCTAAAAGCAGTTGCCGATGTCAGTCGAGCCTCGCTGATTGTTGATGCCTCGAAATTACCGGGCCGAGCCATGGCTCTTTCCCTCATGCCCGACGTCGAATTCTATCTCGTGCATCTCGTCCGAGATGCACGAGCTCTTGTTTGGTCCAGATCGAAGAGTTGGAAGCAGAATTTGAGTCAGGGGATTGAGGCCGACGTTCCAGCCAGATCGACGTCATTGGTCTGTGCGAATTGGTGTAAAGCAAATTTGTTAACGACATGGGTCCGTCGAAGGATCTCAAAGCATCGATCGATACGTCTCCGTTACGAAGATTTTGCGACGAATCCGGTTGATTCGCTGCGTCGAATTGGTCAACTGGTGCAACTGGATTTCACCGCAGTTGCCGAACGATTACAAGCCGGCGTGCCGCTTGAGAAAGGGCATACGGGGTCGGGGAATCGAATGCGCATGCAGGAGGTCAAGTTAGAGCCTGATTTTGGTTGGACCCAAAATATTCCCCAGCGAACGGAAGCCATCACCTGGGCATTGACCGGGCAAATAATGCGCCGGTATGGTTATCAGCGAGCGGTCGGGGTCGCCGGTTAGCGGTTCGGCTGCTCAATCACGCATCACTGAAATATGTCAACGGTTCGTAAACCTCCGTCCGCCGATCATGTCTTGCCTGCGTTGGTAGGAGGCACCCTGCTGCAGCGGTTGGGGCTACGCGCGAATTTCTTCTGGAGTTTGGCTGGTAATCTCGTTTCCGGGGCTTCGCAGGTTTTGGTGCTCGTACTCATTGCTGCTTTGACCAACACGGCTGCGGTTGGTGAATATGCTCTCGCAGTTGCAATCGTGAATCCATTGATCGCCTTGGGCAACATGCAATTGCGTTCAGTGCAGGCAAGTGACTCACGAACGGATTACGCGATTTCTCTCTGTCTCATCACCCGATTGATTACGACGGGAATCGTTGCTTTACTGGTTGTGTCGTACTCTGGATGGAAAAACGAAGGAGTTTTGCTGAGTGTGTTGGTGGCGGTCTTGCTGACACGGGCCCTGGTTTCGGTCAGCGATGTCTTGTACGGGGCGATGCAGCGGCATGAACGTATGGACTTCATTGCGAAGAGCCAGGTCTTGTCGATGTGCTTGCAAGTTTTCTCGCTCGCTATCGTTCTCTCGATGACGGGGCGACTTGTGTTCGCTTGTTATGCGATGGCTCTGGCTGCCTTTGTCGTCCTTTGGACCTATGATCGCCCCAGGGCGAAGCTGGTTGGTATGCAAACAATCGGCAAGCCTGGTCAACATCTGATTTCTGTGCACGCCATTCGTCAGTTGGTCTGGTTCGCCTTGCCATTAGGATTTGTTACGGGCGTCGTCACGGTAACAGCCAACATTCCTCGTTATGCCTTGGGAATGGTTATCGATCATCATGCGGTAGGAGTGTTCGCGATTCTGGCATGTCCAGGCTTGATTCTGCAGCAATCAGCACTGGCTTTGTCTCAGGCTACATTACCTCGTTTTGGTCTTTGTTGTCGGCAGCGTGAGACTCGCGGATTCACGCGGCTGTTGACGCGCGTCGTGACAATCAACGGCACGGCCAGCGCGACGGCGGTTGTTTTAAGTTTTCTGTTTGGGCGAGTGCTTTTGACTCAGGTGTTTGGCGAAGAATTTACACAGTATCATTCGGTTTTCTGTTTTGTCACAATCGCCTTTGCGATTAACAGCGTGGGAGCCTTGGGAGGTGTCTTGACCGCGGCTCGACGTTTTCGAACTCAGTTCGCGATCAGCGTTGCTACGCTCATTGCAATGGTTGGGGCAAGCTTTGCCTGGATACCGACGGAAGGACTGATGGGCGCCGCGTTGGCCTTTGTCTTGGCCGCCTCTGTGAGGTTATCGCTTATTCTGATCGCCATTTTCTTTGTTTGGCAGTCGATGCATCGCGAATGCTCGGAATCAAACCGTCTCGTTCCGAACGAAGGATAGATCTTCAAAGCGATCAAATCCGAAGCTGACAATGACGTGATCATCGGGATCAAGGCTATTAAATAGCGTGTCGATATCAATTGCGTTGTCGGACTGAATTGCGGACCGTAGGCTTGCCCGACGTTGTTCGTTCTCCCGAGCTCGTAGAGCGTTAGTCAGGGATCGAGTTTCGGAGGAATCGGACTGGTAGGCGATTGCCATGAAGTCGCGAAGTGAAGGGTTCGAGAAGAGGACGTCTGCCGAACGCCGGTGGATCATTGCCCGATCGTCCCCGCCTCGTTGGGCCTGAACGAACAGTGTGTTGAAGCCCGTTGCCGACGTTGTGTATCCGGCTCCTGACATAGTGCCCTGATGCGAGGAGAGCGAGAGCACGTCGTTGCCGGCGGAATCAAACAGACGGGCTTCGTCGTAACCGCCCTGGTGTCCAAATCCCTGGACGACTTCGAAGCCGGCAGCATAGTTTGAATAGGTTGCACCGAACATGAGTGAGTATTCTGGCAGAGCGTAAAATACATCATTGCCCGGGGATCCATACAGCCTTGCTCGGTCCTGTCCACCTCGAAATGCATGAGCCTTGACCTTGGCAAAGCCTTCGACATAGTTGTCGAATCCAGAGCCACGCATGACGGCGTAGGTCGGCAAACCAAAAAACTCGTCACTCGTTGGTGAATCAATCAGTCTGGCGGTGTCAGTCCCTCCCTGGCTCGATACAGCTCGGACCTTGTCGAAGCCATTCGCGTAGATTCGGTGAGTTTTGCTCTCGATCAATGAATAATCGGACAGTCCGACAAATGTATCGTCGGATGCGGAATCGTAGAGCCTGGCAACGTCGGAGCCGCCTGCTGTCGAGTACACTCTGACGTCTTCGAAATCGGCAAGATACTGTTCGAAGTCTTTGCCGCGAAGCAGACTGTATTCGGACAGCCCAAAAAAGTGGTTGTTATCGGCTGAGTCGTGAAGTGTCGCTCGGTCGATGCCTCCTCGCCCTTGGATACGCACTCGATCAAAGTTTTGGACCGTCGTGCGAGATCCGTTGCTGATTAGAGTGCCTTCATGCGGTTGGCCTGTAAATTGGTCATCACCGTGCGATCCGTAAAGTCTAGCCTCGTCTTCACCGCCTTGATTCCCGTCGGCGATAACCGACGCAAATCCCTGGACGTAGTTCGAATAGCCCGGGCCGCTGATAAGGCTGTAATGCGGAAGGCTCGTGAGGCGGTCCTTGCCGGACGAACCTTCAAGTATCGTTTCGTCGCCTTGGCCGATCGCATAGACGTAATTTGATTCAAATCCGTGGCTCGTCAGTTGGTATTCATCGGCAACCGCTCTGACTTGGTCGGGGGTTAATGATACATTTTCTTGGTCAGGTGTTAGCCAGAGTCGGAACGCGTCGGTGCCAGAAGATCCGTGAATCGTGATTTGGCTCGGAAGTCCTGCGACGCTGTAGCTGACACCGTTAATCAGCAGTTTACCCGTGTTCAGTTTGAGGCGGATGTCGTCGTCACCTTCGCTTCCGAAGATGTGGATCGCTTCTTCGGTTTGTTGAATCAAGTTGGTGAGTCGTATTCGAGTGGATGCCGAAGAACTCGCAATCTCAAAAATGATTTGTTCGCCTGCTGTGACTTCCAGGTCCAGCCGATTGCCTCGACGGAGGATACGGCTCTCGGGAAGTTCGACTCGATTCGTGTCGTAGACCAGGATCCGCCCCGTGGAAATCAGGTCAGGGTGGATTTCCAAGGTTAAGGTTCCCGAATGAGTTGCCGTAATACCGTACAAACGGTCGGCGGCAGTTGAAGCTTCCAGTTGTTCTACGGAGCCGAGATCGGTGACTGACTGTTGCAGCCGGGTTTGAAGCTCGACCGGGAGCACTGACGTGAGAGCGGCCTGCAGGTCCACGCGGTGGTAATGGGCATTGGTGACAGGGTCGAATACGGAGGTGGCCGTGCTGGCCAGGATGTTGTAGATCTCCGCGGGGCCAACGGCGTCTTGTCCGCTGATCTCTATCGCTTCACGAATGAGAACGCTCGCACCGGCGATGTAGGGCGCAGCCATGCTTGTTCCCGACGTTGCGAGGAAATCGTCTGTGATCCCATTGAAATCGTAAAGGTAGTCGGGCGACGTGCTTGTAATGTCTTCGCCTGGCGCCACGAGGACTCGTTCGCTACGACGGCTAAACTCGCTGACCAGCCCGTTGGCATCATGGCTGGCCACGGGGATAACGTGAGGACTCGCAGCGGGATAGCTCAAGCCCGTCGTTGGCTCTTTTTCAAAGTTGTTTCCAGCGGCGACGGTGATGAAAAGTCCGGCCTCTCTCAAGGCCAGGAGCTCGTCTTCGAGTATCGCCCATTGTGGGACGTCATCGCCCTTCCACTTGGTACCCAACGACAGGTTGACCGTAGTGATCGGATGTTCGAACGTGTCGATGTTCGTTTCCACCCATTGAAGCGCCTCTTCAATCCACTCGAAGTCGCCCTTTCCCTGGTCGTTGAATACTCGTAACGCAACAAAATCGACATCGGTTGCAAGGCCCGGGTGTTGTTCGTCATTGCTACCAATGATGCCAGCCACATGGGTCCCATGGAGGCCAGCAGGTGCGTCGTCATAGGGGTCCGCGTCATTTTCCTCGGTGAAGTCCCAGCCGCCGACGACACGGTATTGCGGTCCAAAGCCACCGCCTAAAGCTGAGTGATCGTAGGCAATGCCGCTGTCAATAATGACTACGGTCTGCCCGTTGCCGGTTAAGCCAAACGTGTTCTGGGCAAGTTGCCGCGCAGGAGATTCGATCGAATCGACTTGCGCCTCGACCATCGCCGTCGATAATTCCATCGCTGGAATTTCGGCAATAGGATGTGTCAGGACGTACCGAGATTCGCACAGCTCAATGCTGAGTCGACGATACTTGTCGAGTCTTAACTCGGATGGATCCATCACGGGGCTTGTGGAGACTTCGGCTTCATCAGGTCAATCATGGCGCATATCAAGTGTCGCGGAGGGCGACGGTGCGGCGAATGCCACATAGAACCATAGGTCACCCGCAGGAGTGAAATAACCGAAGGTTGAGACGTGTTGACGCGTGGCAACAGCGCGTTGATCTCCTGCGACATCAACAGGGTTGTCGGTGTTGCCAAAACGCACCAATTCACCGTTTCAGTGAAGGAAACGAGTTAGCGAGTCAGCTTTGCCTCGATTTCAGCGATCTTATTGAGCACCGCTGTGTCGTAGGGGCGCCGACGCCGGCATTGATTGAGACGGTCGAGCGACCTTGAGAATTCCCCAGCATGAGATAATCGAACTGCCAGGAGGTAGTTGAGCTGGTAATTGTCTGGTTGAGCGGCAACTGCCTTTTGAGTTGCTAGGAGGGCTCGATCGTAATCCTGAAGGAAGCCATGAATCGCTTGAGCTTCCTGCCAATGACGTGCCGCCGCTGCTCCGGTTTCTTGCTCGGCAGCGGATTCAAGAGCCGTCACGTACTGACGACCGACGAGACGGGCCTGCTGGTCCTTGTGAGTCGCGCGGTAATACCTAAAGAGTTCTCTCAATCCAGTGACGTTCGGTTGGAATAGTTCAATGAAAGTTTGGGGCGGTAATTGTGGAGCAACCGTGTGGACGATGGCGGCTTGGATGTTAGGGCCACCTTTCATTGCAGTTTGAAAGTAAGCGGTTGCCTGAACGGCGTCCTGGTTTTGGAGAGCCTGATAACCCGCAGTATAGAGCGCAGCACCATCATACGGGCGAACCGCCAGAGCTTGTTGGATTAAGCCACTTCGTGATGGGTCGCATCCATAGATGAAAGCCAGATCCGAAAGATGTAGATAGGATTTTCCGTAGAGCGGACAAAGCCGGGTTGCGTGAGACGCATGTTGCCAGGCAAGTTCTAGATATTGAAAATGGTCGCCTGTGGCTGCCTGAAGCCAGGCTTGGAGTTGCTCTGTCGTCGCAAATCTGGAGGCGATGGCGGCTTCTCGCAGCGTTCCCAGGCTCATCGGGTTGTCGCTGGCCTGTTGTGCTAATTCGAAGAGGTGCAGATAAGTCGTAGCCAGTCTGAGGTGGCACCTCGCGTCGTCAGGATCTGCGGCCAATGCTGATTCGAGATGAGCCGCCATGATTTTGAGTTGATCTGTCTCGATATGCGACAGCGGACGCCCCGCTATCTTTCCTGCTTCCTGAAGTTTCTCCTTTTCTCGCTCAGCGTCGAGAGACATGCTCAGGTATTTATCCCAGTGTCGTGAGGCGACGGCAGGACCCGATTGTATGGAATGAGAAAGAAAAGCGACGGTGATTGCCATGCCCGTCATGAGTATCCAATTGAATTGCGAAACCGGAACACTTTTGGTGCGGTTTTCAGCCAGGCGGTTGAGTCGTGCGGCGGCTGCCATCATTAATACGACACACGACAGACACGCCGGGATATACCAGACGAAGTCGATGAAAGAATGTGTGACGGTCGTCAACCATGTCGCAGCGAGAACAGCTGAGCAAACACGAAGGCGATTGTCGGAGTCAAGGTTTGATCGCAGGCCGCGCCAAATCCATTTTGCGGATAGGGTTAGTGCTATCACTAACAGAAACAGCCCGGGAATTCCCGTTTCCAACAGAATCTGTAGGTAACCTGATTCGGCGTGAGAATAGGTGTAGTCGAGCCGCGATTCCAAATACCGCGGATAGAGTGCGGGGTGCGTTCCTACACCGGCTCCTACCCGTTGAAAGTCTGGAATCGCATCATACGCCGCCGCCCAGATTTTTCTGCGGGCTCCGTCAGGGTCGAGAGATTGCAGTGAACCACTGGTAACCGTATCGATTCGATCGGCGAGCCGTTGATGCCCATGAAAGGAAAGTGCGATCGTCAGGATGACGATGACGACGGATGCCCCAGCCAGAGTTCGATACTCGATTCCACGGTGAAAGGTGCGTAACGCAACGTAGCAGAGGATCGCCAACGCCATGACGGCTAGACCGCCCCGTGAAAACGAAAGTATTCCGGCGAGCCCGACGAGAACGATGCCGAATCCGATCAGGCTGACCCTTGCTGTGTGGCGATCAGATGATTTGCCGGTAAACGAGTTCAAGCCATTCGTTCTCGTGTTTATTTTGCGCTCTAGCCAGGCAATCAATGGAACCATTCCCAGTGCCAGGAAATGAGTGAAGTGGTTTTGATTTGCAAATGTTCCCTTCACGGTGTGCGCAGGACTACGAGAGGGATGCTCATAAATCCAGAGGAAACGCCCGTTCCCGGCCAGATATTGCAACAGTCCAATCACTGCCATCAGGACCACCGCCATCGCTATCCACTTCAATAATCGATCCACATCGTCGATCGTTTGCAGCCGTTGGAAAGTAACGATAAACAGCACTGCGTATGATGCGAGTAAGACGAGGCCGCGGCGCGTTGCTTCAGGTGACAACGACGGTGTTTGCCACAATCCCAGGAATGCTTCGCCCTGCACGCTGGAAACTTGCCACATCGGTAACAGGTCGTTCTGCGCTGGGCTTAAAAACGGTTGAAGTGCTGGGGCAGGTACGATTTGCAACGAAACGAGTGCCAACGCCAGAACTAGAAGGAATTCCGCGCCGGAGAACTCCCAGCGTGATCGAGAGTCGTGCAGTTGGTGTAAGAACCAACTGATGACTGTTGTCCAGATGATTGTCGTCAGAAGCCATTTGCCGGCGGGGTGTCGACCGCCCATCGCTAGGGGCGCAATGAACAGGATCGAAATAATTCCCAGGTCAACGATTGCCCTCAGAAGCTTGCGACGATACTCAGAACCGTTTTGCCAGCGAGACCACGGCTTATCATGGTTGGGGGTGAATCTATTTGACGAATCTATCCGTGAAAGCCTCGTCATGTCACGAATCCTTCGCTGAGGCCATCAGGCCGCTCGCCGCCGTGGCTCGGATGCATCATCGGCTGGGCGCTGGAACACCTGAGGGTCTTGAATCGGAAGGGTCGTAGGATCGTCGTCTACGTTGGCGTCCTCGTGGTAACCGTGTCCATAGCCCTGACCGTAACCGTACGAGTATCCATAAGCGGAGTCGCCGTCATCAGATATTCGATTGATGACGACACCAATCAGCTCCAGGTTCGCAGCTCGGATTTCGTCGACGGCTCGGTGAACCAGGCGACGATGGTTTTTGGAAGGTTGAATGATGAGCACCAGGCCACCGGTAAGTCGTGAGACAATGGATGCATCGCTGGCAGCCAGAATAGGCGGCGTATCAATCAAAACCTGGTCATAATGGTCACAGGCCCAGGCGACAAATTCAGCAAAACGACGGTTCGTTAGCAAGCCACTGGGGTCTGTTGGCAAAGGGCCAGCGGGAAGTACGTCCAGTCCAGCCAATGCGGTCTTTTGGATGCGTTCTTCACACAGTTCATTCAGGTCGTTGGGTTTTGTTAGGACGTCGGAGAGCCCGCCCTTTCCGCGGAAACCAAACAATCGTGTCAGTCCGGGGCGACGCATGTCGGCGTCAACCAGAAGTGTCCGTTTGCCGGCTTGCGCAGATGATGCTCCGAGGTTGGAGAGCACCGTTGTTTTTCCATCACCGGGCTCTGAACTGCTGATCGCAACACATTCGCTTCCCTGTTCAGAAAATGCCAATGTCGATCGTAGTGTTCGGAATGATTCGCTTGCTACGTCGTTAGGAGCTACATGAACTTGCAGTGAATCAACCCCCGTCGCAGATGTCGGAGATAGTTGGCGTACGATCGCCAGAACTGCAACATTCAATTGGTCTTTGAGTTCATCGACGGAGCGGAAGCGATCATCCAAGACGTCCAGGACATAGGCGAGGCCGATTCCAAGGGACAGGCCCGATACGATCACGGTGGCAAGAACCGTTAAGAGACGTGGGTGGACAGGTGAGTCGCTAGCGGTTGCCTCGCTCACCACCGCCATGCGAACTTCTGCCTGATCCTGGCGAATGTCCAAATTGGCGATTCGATTTCTAAGTGTATCGTGCAGCTCTCGCAACATTCGCAGGTCATGTTCGATGATAGCGACTCGTGCGACTTTGCCGTTAACCTCCACTGCCTGGTTTTGTGCGATTTGAAACTCTCGTTCCAGATTTTGCTCGTGGACGATCGCGGTATTCAGTTTTCCCTGAATACTCGACAGCAGCATTTCTCCAAGTTGCTGATTTTGGAAGCCATCGATTTCAGCTCCCTCAGTACCGTGTTCGGCAAGATACTCTTCTTTTTTCAGGATGCTCTGTCGAACTTCGATAAACGTCGGGTGATTGCTTCCGTAATAGTCCTGGATGGATTCGAGTCGAGCGTAATCATCGTTAAGCTCTCGTTTCAGCTGCTTCGCAAAATCCTCGTCCTTTGTACTCATGCCCAGCATGCCCAGGGCCATCTCGCGGCCGCCAGCATCTTCCATGGAGAGCATGAATTGGCGCACGTCTTGGCCCTGACTAATAGCACGTCGGACTGCGGCGAGTGATGCGTCGAGACGCATGCGTTCTTTGCGGACATCGATGAGTGCTTCGTTGATACGGACGACGTTATGAACTAATGGATGAGTGATCGTTGATCCGTTTCGAAGTCCCAGGTCACCGGTTTCTCGTTGGGCAACCAGCAGTTCCTGCTCTTTGGCATCAAGTTGGCTGGCGACGTCCGAACGACCTTTGTCCAGAATCCGAACGATCTCGGTGGCGACATTTTTTTGGTTCAGGTCGATAAAGTCCAAATAGGATTCGACGACGGCGTCCAGGATGGCTACCGCTGCCTCATCATCTCGAGATCGATAACTGACTTCTATGAAGTTAGTGGAACGGACCGCCCTTGCGGTTAGGTTCTTCCGTAAAATCTCCACCCATTCGTCGCGGGGCTTCGGGGTGACGTCGACCCGCAAGGGAGCAGGCAGCTCCTGGATGCGTGCGGCTGCTTGTTCGAGCACGACACTGCTATAAAATAATCGCTCGTAAGTTGGCAGCATGCCTCGACGATAAGTGTCGGATCCTGTGAGAGAGTCCTCTCCACCGTGATACATCATCATCAAGGAGACACGAGCCGAATACAGCGGTGCCGCGGTGCAGTAATACAGTGCTCCGAGAAGAGCCGTTGCAACGAGACACGACACCACCTGAATTCGGCGGTGACGAATAATTCGAAATAACCGCATCGCCGTGTGGACAAGATGGGTTTGAGAACCGGCAGTTGGAGGCAAAGCTCGGCGTTCGTTCATCGTCAGTTGTAAGGGGCTCGCTAGCGTATTTCCGTAACTCGGCACGGATACCGTCGGGGCGATCTTTAGCGGACTGTTCTGGCCGCTTCAACCCCAACTTCAGCGTCCTTATGCTGGCAGTATCAGCGAGCGTCTGCTGGCGACATCTGGATGGGCTGGCTGCAGACTACTGTTCAGTGCTCTTTCGTGGGCTTTTTAGGCAGTAATCTGTCGTGAAGGTGGATAAGATTATGGGTAAGGAAGAAAGTCGTAGACGGTGTCTCTTAAGGGGGCCCTGTGAACGGGACCCTTGAAGATTTCCTTTGAATCGTTAATTGCGAGGAGATCGTATTCATGTTTCGGTCAAAAGATTCATCCCACGAAAATGACGCACGAATGGAGCGTCGTCAGTTGCTGGCCTATGCTGCGTTTGGAAGTGCAGCTGTCGTTGCCGGCAGTCGTGAACTGCAGGCGAACCAGGCTGAGACGCCGCCGCCGCGAAAATACGACATGAAGAAATCAATCAATCTCTGGGCTTTTCCGTATCCCGATAAAATGTCATTGCGCGACTGTTTGCAGCTTGCCAAGGACGCCGGTTTCGATGGCATCGAGTTGAATTACGATCTGGAGAGTGATTTGTCGCCTAAATCAGGGACAAAGGAATTCCAGCAGATTCGACGTCAGGCGGACGAAATTGGAATTGAGATCAGCGGTTTGTGCTCTTTTCTCTTCTGGCCCTATCCGCTCACCAGCAATGATCCCGCCGAGCGAGGTCGAGGGATGGAACTTGCGGGGAAGATGACGCAGGCGGCTCATGATCTGGGAACCGAAAATCTGCTCGTCGTGCCCGGAGCCGTTCATATGCCGTGGCGCGAGGATCACGATCCGACTCCCAATGACGTTTGCGACCGGCGTGCTCGTGAGGCAATTGGTAAATTATTGCCGCTCGCAGAACGGCTGAATGTGCACCTCAATATGGAAAACATTTTCTTCAATGGTTTTCTGCTGTCTCCCAATGAGATGGTTGAGTTTGTTGATAGTTTTTCGAGCGATCACGTGCATGTGCACTTCGATACCGGAAACATTATGCAATTCCAGTTTCCCGAACATTGGATCCCAATTCTTGGTAAACGAATCAAGAACGTGCACCTCAAGGAATTCACCAAAAAGGGTACCGATAACTCGTTGGAGGCTTTTCGTCCGCTGCTGGATGGAACGACCAATTGGCCAGCGGTCCTGGAGGCCTTTGATCAGATTGGATACGACGGCTATCTGACCTTTGAATATTTCCATCCGTATCAACACTTTCCCGAAGCCTTGATCTATCAGACGTCTGATTCGTTGGACCGTATGTTAGGAGTCAAGGTTTAAGCAGGATGCCAGGTCGCATTTCAAGTTCCGAGCCTCATTAATCGTTGACGAGTGGGGCGGCGAAACTTTCGATCTCATCGTACCTGTAGTAGAATCGGCTGCTTCGAGCCCCCTGCCCTTTCTTCAGAAAGTAGCTCCAAATGATTCGTGCGATGCTTTGCTGTTTGCTGGTTGTTTGCGTATCGTTCGACGCGTATTCGCAGGACGAAGAAGAAAAGGCTAAACCACTGCGTGGTTTGCTCATCGCGGGTGGGTGTTGTCACGATTATCCAAATCAAAATGAAATCATCACGCAAGGGTTGAGCCAGCGAGCCAATATCGAGTGGGAGGTATTCCATGGATTGAAGCCTCGCAATCACAAGTTGGCGATCTATCAGACCGACCGTTGGTCCGCTGGATATGATGTCGTCGTGCACAACGAGTGTTACGGGGGTGTTGACGATGTCGAGTATGTCGAAAGGATTGTTAAGGGACATGCAGAAACCGGTGTTCCGTTGGTTGTTGTCCATTGTTCAATGCATAGCTATCGAGCGGCAAGAACTGACGAATGGCGGAAGCTATTGGGGGTGACATCAAGGCGACATGAACGGGGCGGGCGTCAGTTGGATGTTGTCAATCGCGCCATGAACCATCCGGTGATGAAAGGTTTTCCCGGTAGTTGGCGAACTCCTAACGGTGAACTTTATGTGATTGAAAAGGCCTGGGCCAATTGCGACGTCCTTGCAACTGCGTATGGGCAAGATACCCAAATGGACCAGCCTGTGATTTGGACGAATCAATATGGCAAGGCCAAACTCTTTGGAACTACGCTAGGCCATCATAATGAGACGATGATGGCCGATGAATGGTTGGATGTTGTCGCACGCGGCACGCTTTGGGTTTGTGGGAAGTTGCAAGACAACGGCGAGCCGATGCCCGGTTATGAAGGTTCCGGCAAGGCCCCTATTAAGTTGCCTGGCATACCTGTGGTCACTCTGAACCAGGGACCTACGCTTGCGAGTTGGGCGGACACGGTTAAGTTTCCGGAGTCTGAATCTCCGGTCGATCTGTTTAACGGCAAGAACCTTGCCGGCTGGCGCGGGCAGGCCGAGTATTTCTCGGTGGAAGATGATGAGATCGTTGCTCGCAACAACAAAGAGAACGCTCCTGCGGTCAGTACTTATCTGATGACGAAAAAGGACTATCGCAATTTTCGTTTGATCTTCGAAGGCAAATTAGTCACATCGAAAATGCATTCCGGCATTTCTCTTTGGGGGGCTGCCGTCGCGAAGCAAAACGAACCCTTCTCGTATCAGGGGCATCTGGTTATGTTCCCGTCCGGCTGGGGATTTTGGGACCTCTATCGGCGGAATTCGATCTATCAGGACGATGGCCGCGCGGATGCTGCGGATAATGGTGGATGGAATCGCATGGAATTGCTAGCAATCGGATCGAAGATTCGATTCGCTGTTAATGGCGAGGAGGTCGCCGATTGGTCGGATCCTCAACCAGAACTTTGCCAGCCGGGACCAATCGGATTACAACTGCATTCGAACAAGGTGCCTCAAGAAGTTCGTTGGCGCGGATTGAGGCTGTCTGAGGATCCCGAGGATCACTTGATCACCGTTGAACCGTAGAGAGCACGACTGCCATTCAGGCTAATCAGACTCTTCGCTATCTGCCGTTTTGCGTCACGTGGTGAGAAAGTTGGGTGCTTCAATCGGTCCGCATCGCAAAATTTGTGACGCGAGTTGGCGGTAAAGTTCAACAAGTTGGTAGCCTTGACGAGACCGAAATTGGGATGCGTCTAGTACCGCGTCTCGTCGCAATAAATCAATGGTTTGTTCCCATGTGGGTAGCCACACCACTGAATCTTTGAGTGACTGCAGATCTCCAAAATAGTCAACGAAGCAGTCTGCTTCGAGCAAGAAGTAAACACCGCGTTGAAACGGCGAACCAGGTTTTATTTTTTCTTGGATGTCCCAGATGTACAGGCCTGACTGGAGCGGCCAGGTGAGACCGAGTCCATGCAACTTCTCTGCCTCAGTCATTTCTTGGTTGGTGAAGCGCATCCAGTCCAATCCCCGGATAATTGGTTCTTGTGATCCTATCCTGTTGCAAACTGTAGCCGGCGGTCTGCATTCGCCAAGAAAAAAATTATGCAGGCGTGTGTAGGATCCAGCCTTCAAGGGCGTCCGCGCTGTCAGGGATGCCTAGTTTCGATCCTCGTTGGACCCCAGCGGCAGCTTGGATCGCACAGAGCATCGCATCAAGTGAGTCTGCCGAGTTTTCGTTCACGATCTGTTCGGCAAGTTCGTTGCTGAGGTTAAGCTTCAATTGCCAATGTTCAGATAGCCAATCCGAGCGACATGTGTCCATGATGCTTTGTCGCGCGGCAGCCCTGTTCGGATCGCGTTGTTTTTCATCGCGTTTGTAAGGGGCGTCTGTAATCATGCGGACCAGGATTGCGGGGTAGCATTCTGCGATGATGCGAGGTGCGGGCAGAGGGCGACATGGTAAGACGGAAACATTTGCGCTGGCGATCCGCGTGGCGCCTTCGTAAAACATCTTTCCGACGGGGACCCCATACATCATCATCGGGCTACAAGCCTGAGCCAAGGTATCCGTACTCCGGCGATGATGTTTGTCGCCAGCAGGTTGGCTAGCGCTGTAAGCCACGATTGTCTGAACGAAATCAGTTTTCGACATCGTGGCAATATGATTGACATACCCTTCCCATGTTGTCGGCCAACTCAGGGCTTCTACAAGACGACGCGGTTGGCCTAAGGGGAGGTCGATGCCAGCAACCCATGAACCAGGGTCCTTAAGGATCGCGTCAAAGGGGGCGAAGCTGGGCCAACGTTCGATTTCAGCAATGCGAAGCTCGTGCTCTATTAAATCTGCGACTGCACAAGTGATCGGCTTGGCCTTACGTGGAGCCGAAGTGAAGTCGATACCAAAGATTCGCATTCGATGGCCTTAGCAACAGAAGAATAAAAACATAGGTCTATCCTGCACGCTTTTGATGCAGCTCAGCAATGGTCGCGATGGTGTCGGCCTGCTCTGGACCTTTGTCCTTGCGGTAGCTCTTGACGCGTGCAAATCGCAAAGCATAACCCGAGGCATAGTGGGGGCTCGTTTGCACTTCGTTAAATACGATCTCGACAACCAGCTCGGGACGGACGTGAACTGTCGACTTATCCCGCTGGGTTTCTCGCGAAAGAAGTTGTTCCGTCTGCCAGGCGAGCGTTTGGTCCGTCAGTCCCTTAAAAGTCTTTCCAATCATGATGAATTCATTCGAGTTCGCGTCGCGAGCGCCGAGATGAAGATTGCTGAGGTATCCCTGGCGTCGCCCGCTGCCCCATTCGGCGGCCAAGACAACGAGATCTAATGTGTGAGAAGGCTTGATTTTTAACCAGTTCTGTCCACGACCGCCGGCAACGTAGTTGGCGTCCAGTTCTTTGGCCATTACCCCTTCATGGCCCGCGTTTGTCGCGGCAGCCAGGAAATTCGACGCCTCCTTGAAATTGCCGGTGATAATTCGAGGAATGATCAGATTGTTGGGCACGCAATCAGCCAGGGCCTCGTGACGGCGGCGTGTTGATTCGTCAAGCATCGATTGGCCTTCAAGCATCAAGCAGTCAAAAAAGTAACTGCTCAATGGCAATGAAGATTCGATTTCATGGATGGCTTGAGAACGCCCGAAGCGTTTCATGGTGGTTTGAAATGGATAGGGCCAGCCATCCGATCTTACGGCCAATACTTCACCGTCGAGAATTGCTTGTTGGACTGGAAGATCCCGAACTTGAGACGCAATTTCGGGCACGCAGGCGGTGACATCGTTTAGATGTCGTGTGAAGACGCGAACCTCCTCGCCTGACTTGTGAACCTGGATTCGAATTCCATCAAGCTTGTACTCGAAAACGGCCGACCCGATTTGGTTGATCGCTTGTTCCACGTCTTCAGACGGTTCAGCGAGCATGGGTTGAATGGGACGAAAAAGCTCGATTTCAAACTGTCGAAGCCCCACTGCTCCCTCGCTCCGAGAGACGGAGGCAACTTCGGCAATGTCTCCCGTGAGCATTACGGCACGACGAACGACAGCGGAATCGGTGCTATCGGCAAACGCCAGCGATTCAATGAGGATCCCTTCAAGAGCACCCTGTCGGACTTCGCCCAGAATAAGCCCTGCCAGGAACTTCTGTGTCGTCGTGTTGGTCGGGTGTAAAAGTGTCGCGAGGAGCTCCTGGCGACGCTGGTTCGAACCCCGTCCCTGAGTGGCTGCGATCTCGCTGAAAAGCTGGTCGACTTTGAGTAATTCAGGGGGCTTTCCTTCTTGGATCGGCGGGAGGTTTTCGAGGGTGCGACGGACCATCCTAGGGCCGAGACCTATTTTACCTTGCCTCAAACGGCCGGCCAAAAAGTTTGTCGCGATGGGCAATTCTTTGTCACTAACGCGTCGAAGCAGTTCGCCGACAAGGACGATTTTGGCGTTGCGGGATCGCGTGGACGAGACCTGCTTCGAAAGCTTTGCAAGCGTATCGATATCCATGGTGATTTTTTCGGGCGATTTCGGGTCGGTCGGAGATCAAACTCGAGGGCCTGGGCATCGTAGAACCCTTGGTCGTGTTCGTCAATTCGCTGAAATGATGGGATTTCATTCGAGTGCCGTTACACAGTAATTCGATTTGCGGTTTAATCATGTCATGCCAGAAGGTCACACCATCCACCGTATCGCTCGAGACCACCGACGAGATTTCGTGGGGGAGAAGCTTCGAGTTAGTTCCCCGCAAGGAAGATTTTCGAAGGAATCCAAGCGCCTCGACGGAAGAGAGCTGATCTCAACGGAAGCGCATGGCAAACACCTGCTGTACCTGTGGGAAGGTGGGCGACGGCTACACATCCATCTTGGACTCTACGGAAAATTTCGACGGCACCGCTTGCCGGTACCTGAGCCGCGTGGGCAAGTGCGGTTGCGGGTGATTGGTGATCGGTTTGGGTTCGATTTGAACGGTCCGAACGCTTGCGAGCTGTTGACGAAGAAACAGTGGCAAGCGGTGCAGGATAGGCTCGGAGCAGATCCGTTGCGAGACGATGCCGATCCTGAAGAAGTTTGGTCACGAATATCGAAGAGTCGAATGTCGATCGGCGCAATTTTACTTAACCAAAAAGTGATTGCGGGAGTTGGAAATGTTTATCGAGCAGAGATTTTGCATCTCTGCAACATTCACCCGGATCGGCCGGGTAATGCGCTCGAGCGATCAGAGTTTGACCAAATTTGGGCCACGACGGTTGATCTCCTTAAAATTGGTGTTCGTTACAACCGCATTATCATCGCGGATCCAGAGGATGTGGGTAAACCGCGAAGTCGGATGAATCGCGAAGAGCGGCTATTCGTTTACAAGAAGACAGTCTGCGCTCGGTGTGATGCTCCCATCTCTTCATGGATTTCAGGCAGCCGCAAGATATTCGCATGCGATCGCTGCCAACCTGGCTAAAGGGACGAGACAAAGATCTCCCCATTGTCCCGGTGACGCACTTGCCTCGGCCTGGGACTCCGTGCGGTCCGGCTTGCGAACGTTTGACCTCACCAATCGTTTTGTCAATCTGGATGTCTGATGGACTAGCGTCGTCGTAGAAACGCGACGACGCCGATCAGAAGCATGACCAGACTCGACGGTTCTGGGATGGCAGGAGCAGCACCGCGAGGGCCTTGTTCGTACTTGCCTGTTTGAAACGCGGTAACGAGATCGCCTGTTGTGAAAAGGAGGTCGCCATCCCAGTCACCGTCGATCCACCCAGCAGCATCCCCTGTCTCGTACTTGCCGGACACAAAAGCAGTGACGAGGTCACTACTGTCGAAGACGCCATCGAGATTGGCATCGCCAAAGTAACTGTTGTTAATCGAGTTGATCCAATGAGATCGGTCGGCGCCGTTGACAGTACCGTCACTGTTAACATCAAAGCGAGCGTCTGAGTCGCCAGTGAGGACTGCATGACTCAATTCGTCCATGTCGACGGCGTTAACGATGCCATCACTGTTAACGTCACCGGGGACTCCTCCGCCGCCGCCATTGTCTACCAGGCTTCCGGGAATCTTGACCGTGTCAAAGCCCATCCAGCTCCAAGGACCTCGGTACGAATCATAGATGTCAATGCGATATGTTTTTTCGCTGCTGACGAAGGGGGCGAGGTCTGCCTGGGAAATTGAAACCGTTTCCCATATGTCTTGCCCTTCTCGGTAGAACGGGTTGTCTTGATCGATGCCCTGCCATCCCTTGGGGCCTCTTCCATCGTTAAAAGAACTTTGGAAAGCGTGAAGAACGTATTGGTTCGTCTCGACATCAAGCAGGGCATATCCCATCGCATCGGTAGTTGTGTACTGCTGCAAAGTCGGCAATCCATCCGGTGATCCCGCCGGGTTGTCGAAATTGGAAGCACACTCGCTTTTCGAGTTTCCACAGCCGCCCATCATGTCAATCGAAAGATCCCCAGAACCGTCCAGGGAAAATTCAGGGGATCGCAAAATGTGTGTGTGGCAGATGACGCCTAAGAGGCATTCACGTTGTTTCCAGGGGGTGGGGACGACTCGGTATTCACCGGAGGATGCCGGCAATAGAAAGTGTCCAGTATAGGGCCATGCAAATTCCCTTTCCTCGTTGGACACAACCCAGGTCACACTTTCTTCCGGAAGAGCTTCACCATCTGCGCCAATTAATTGCCAATCTCCAAGGGTCCCGTCATCGAATCCGTAGACGAGTGTATCGGCATAGGAGGTTTGAGTGAGTAGAAGACAAGTTGAAATTGCTGCGATTGCAAGCAACGGCTTAGGGGAGGTGTTAAGCATTGGAGGTCTTGATCCATTCATGATTTCGTTGGATTTCCGATTGAATTCGAAGGCCTTTATTCTATGTGAATTACATACACTGAGCGTTATGTGGAATTCATAATTCTGAGCAATGATTCTGACTAGAGATTGACGTCAGTCATCGGTTTTCGGGGCAGTTTTACGGATGGACCTAATCGTTCTCTACGCGACGACCCAAAAAAAAGACTTGGATCCACTGGATCCAAGCCTGTTGTTTGGCGGTAATGGCTTGCTGAATGAAGCCGCATTACCTCTGACCAGGTCCGGTATTTTTTTGCCTTGTGAATTAGCGCCGTCGCAAGAATGCGATCAGGCCAATCAACAGCAGCACAACGCTCGACGGCTCTGGTACGGCCGCTACAGCAGCTCGAGGGCCTTGTTCGTATCCGCCCGATTGGAATGCGGTGACCAGGTCGCCGCTACTGAAGGTCATGTCGCCATCCCAGTCGCCTTCTGCCCAACCAGCTGCCTCACCGGTCTCATATTTACCGGCACTGAATACGGTAACGAGGTCGCTACTGTTGAACTCGCCGTCGAGATTAGCATCACCAAAGTAGCTGTTGTTGATCGAGTCGATCCAGAACACGCGGTCAGCATTGTTGACTGCTCCGTCGCTGTTGACNTCGAAGCGGGAGTCGGAGTCGCCTCCGGTGACAGCCTCACTGAGTTCGTCCATGTCCACGTTATTAACGGCGCCGTCACTGTTGACGTCGCCCGCAATGCCGCCGCCACCGTCTACGGAACGACCAGGGATGGTGACTGTATCAAAGCCAATCCAGCCCCACCCACCTGAGTACGAATCGAAGACGTCGACGCGATAGGCCTTGTCGTTGTTGGCAAATGCCGCAAGTTCATCCTGTGGAATGGAAACTGTTTCCCAGCCGGCGCGAGTTTCGGGATCGTCGGGGCGGGCTTTGCCATCATTTTCATAGCTTGGGAAAGCGTGAAGAACGTATTGATTCGATTCGACTTCGTACAGGGCGTAGCCTTGTAGTGCGGTTGACTCTTTGAAAAACGGAAGTTCTTCCGGTTCTTCGGGCGCGAAGTGAAGGTCGGGATCAAAGGCAACGTTACTAGTTGCTCCACCACCCATCATGTCAATCGAGAGATCGCCAGAACCGTCTAGGAAAAATTCAGGAGATCTTAAGATTTGTGTGTAGCAGGTCTTCCCGCCCAGACAGTCACGGTTTTCCCATGGATCTGGGACGATTCGGTAGTCGCCTGAGGTCGCAGGCAAAAGAGTGAAACCGTCATTGATATTAATTGGCTCGTCTGAGGCAATCCAACTTACATCACTGTCTTCAGGGAACTCGTCCCCATCGACATTCAGGTACTCCCAGTCGCCAAAGGTTCCGTCATCGAAACCGTAGACGAGCGTGGCAGCATGACCTACCCTAGAAAGGAGTAAGCACATGGCGAAAGACGCCAGCCAGAATAGATATTTCCGTGAATTGTAAGTCATTTATAACCTCCGTTCGTAAGCCTGCGATTAACTCAGGCAAGACATTTGCTAAAAAGTTCACGAGAGTATCTTAATTGATTTAGCGTTAGATACCAGTTAACGAATGCTTAGTTTTTGGGTAAGTTTTCCGGGGTTGATTGCGATGGGTAGCGGACGACACATTTTGCAAGCTTTGATGTTGTTCATTTTTCTTGGCGCTGCTGTTGTGGCCGAAGATACCGCCACGGATCAAGAGCTGAAGGCAAGGCGTAGTAAGCTTGATCTCACCGTCTGGTCGCAAGAGGTCGCAGCTCAGGCGTATGAGCAGACCATTGTGAAGATGTGGGACGCGTTAAGAGGAGCGAACGATCAGCTCAAGACGCTTTCGCAGGTGCCGCTCATTTCGTTGACCATGGGGCGAGCACAACCGGCAGAGTCGCTCGATCAGGGGGTGCAGCGGATTGAGTTTTCCCCTCCTCAGCAGACTCTCGACCGAGCCGATTGGCTTGCCTTGATTAAAGAGTGGGACGCCCGTGGGTTTCGCCTTGTCGAAAGCGAATGGCATCATTCAAATTTTTCGCGAGATNAAGGTCGAGCAGTGTCGACGATCGACTTTGTTTTGCATGTTGTGCGTGATGCGAATCAGTCCTCAGATCCCATTCGTGTCGTCTTGCGAGGTAAGATGCAAATTGAGTGGACAGTGTCGAAAGAGACTCCTGTTCCTGGCAAGGTTGTTGTTGATAAGCTCGACGTATTAGCACGTCGAGGGCAGCCTGCTTTTCAGAAAGTTTTTATGTATGGTCGACGTCAGAATGACGTGGCCAGTGCTCATCCGATTATCCTGCACGATTTAGACAGGAACGGATTTCCGGAAATCATCATTAGCCGCTGGAACCGTCTCTATCGAAATTTCGGTGGGGGGAAGTTTCAGGAAGAAATCCTCTGTGCTCACCCCATACCGCTTGCCGAGTGTGCGTTGGTTGCCGATGTGACCGATAATGGTGCTGCCGATCTGGTCTCGGTCGACAAGGTGGGGCGGGTCGTTGTCTTTGAAGGGAATTCGGAAGGGAAATTTGAAAAACCGCATCGTATCGTTTGCCAAGAGAAGATGCCCGGTGCCTTGGCGATGACCTGTGGTGACATCGATCTCGATGGTGACATTGACCTCTTTGTCTCTCAATACAAACCTGCCTATTTGTATGGGCAGATGCCCACGCCGTACTACGACGCCAATGATGGTGAACCGGCCTTTCTGTTGCGGAATGAAGGGGAGGCAAATTTTGTCGATGCGACTCGTGAGGCGGGGATCTCAAAGCGGAATCGGCGCACCTACAGCGCCTCGTTCTTCGATGTTGATTCCGATCACGATCTCGATCTGCTAGTGGTGAGTGACTATGCCGGTGTGGATCTCTACCGAAATGATGGTACTGGGAAATTTAGCGAGGCAACCCGTCAGTTAATCGATGAGCCCCATCTGTTTGGGATGGCTCACACTCTCGGCGATTACGATTTGGACGGCAGAAGTGACATCTATGCGATTGGGATGAGCAGTACGACGGCGCGACGGCTCGATGCTATGCAACTCGGACGCGAGGATCGAGAGGATGTTCAGCGGATGCGGTCCAGGATGGGATACGGTAATCGGATGTACCTGCGAAGAGATGGGAAGTATGTGAGTCCTTCATTTTCAAATCAGGTTGCTCGAACGGGTTGGTCTTGGGGGACGACGTCCTTTGATTTTGANTTGGATGGCGATGAGGACATCTATGTGGCCAATGGTTTCCGCAGCGGCCAATCCTGTGCGGATTACTGCAGCACCTTCTGGCGGCATGATATTTACACTGGTAGTTCAGAGCATGACCCCAACGTCGCGTCCTTGTTTCTTGAGTCGATGAAGTCGTTGAATGCAGGCAAGATTTCCTGGAATGGGTTCGAACACAATGCTTTGTTGCACAATCTCANGGGTCGCGATTTTGTAAATTCAGCTTTTCTTCACGACGTCGCTTGCGAATTCGATGCTCGATCGGTGGTCGGTGGCGATCTCGATGGTGATGGTCGACCGGATCTGATTGTTGCGGAATACGAATTCGTGGGGCGTGGCTTTGTGACGACCTACCACATCTATCGGAACGCGCTTGAGCATGATCACCATTGGATTGGTGTGCGGTTGTACGAATCGAGTCCGGAGATTGGTGGGTTGCAAGGCGCCACGGTTACGCTTGACTCAAAAGCGGGTCGACAGGTGCGTCAACTAATCTCCGGTGATTCTTTTCTGTCTCAGCACGATGATGCGGTTCATTTTGGCTTAGGGGAAAACGATTCCGTGGAAAAGATCACGGTGGAATTGCCGAATGGCAAGCAAGCCGTTCTCAAAAGCCCTGATATTGATCGCTACCACACGGTGCATTTTGGGAATGCACCGTCGGATTGAGCGAATCGAGTTGAGTGATTCTGTTCGCGAAATTTCTGTTCGCGAAATTTCTGTTCGCGAAATTTCTGTTCGCGACGCCAATCACCGTTCTTGATCGATTGACGGACGTCGCTATGCGATGGATGGCAGTCGGAGTTCTTCGTAAATAGCTGCGGTTAGATGTCCTTTCTCGCAGCGATGTAACCGCCCTCTTGGAAAACGAGAACCAGGTCGTTCGACGAGAAGANGCCGTCACCATTCCAGTCGCCATCCTCCCATCCAGCGCTGCCAACAAGGCCTTCCTCGTATTTGCCGTTCTGGAACACCTGGACAAGGTCGCTCGAGTTGAAGATTCCATCAAGATTCGAATCACCGAAACTTGTTGCCAGGATGCCCTTAATCATGCGGTTGCGGTCATCTTCATTGACTTGGCCATCGCCGGTCAGGTCGAATCGTGAGTCGGGATCTTCTTGGCGGGTTTCGGCGAATAGGAGATCGATATCAGCCGCGTNGACGACGCGATTGTNATCGAAGTCTCCGGGNACGCCGTCAAAGGTTGATCCGGGGTTGGCCTGTCCGGCAAACCAGGAACTCGAATCGTTCCCCAGCGTGTCGTTTCCGATGCGTTGCAATGAAAATCCGGTCCCATCCGCTGCGGTGGGCCATGTCGGTAGATCATCGAACAACACCTCATCCTCTTGAACGCGATGCACATCATCGCCTGTAGAAGACAGCATTCGCACCAGTTGGACGCGATCCCCTCCGTTATTGAGCTGTCCGGTATAGCCACCGAGTAATGTTACGTCGTCGCCAATCCCGTAATGCTGTTTAAAGGCAGCCGTTCGATTGGCGTTATCCGGAGTGTCGGGATTGAACTTGACGATGACCAACGACTGCCCGTCAGCGATCGGTGTGTTGTCGTCGAAGTTGTAATCGGCGCCTCCTCGCAGCCGCCAACCCGTGAGGGAAACAGTGTCATCGGTTGGATTGTGAATCTCGATGAATTCAAGATCAGNGTTTTCCAGGGAGGGATCCGTTTCCAGGGCAATCTCGGAGGTCACGGGATTGTATTGGATCTCGGAAATGAACAAGGNACCCACACGTGGAGTTATGTTTGCACTGCCGAGGCTTCGTTGCTCGAGCGGCGTCAGTCTTCCGTTTCCATCGGGTATGCGGCCCAGTGATTCGCCTGGCCGTGTTCCACCAAAGGCAATCTCATCGCCGAAGAGTGCTATGCCCTCTGCAGCGTCGCGTTTCACAAGCCATACACTGTCACCGCGTATTCCGTTGAGCCCAAANTCGAAATCGTCTTCGTCAAAGACGAGATATTGGCCGGCAGCAATCGACGTGCCTGCCGGGATGGAAAACTTAAATGGGTCTTCGATGGAATCACTCAAATACCATCCGGTCAAATCGATCGAGGACGTTGTGGTATTGAGTAACTCGATCGCATCATCGAGATCCCCTGGTTGGCCCTGTGTATTGGTCAACACTTCGTTGATGACGACACCGAAGGGGTCACTGCCTGCAGTGCCCGGCGTACCGCCATATTCTGTGCTGCCTTGCCAGTTGTACCACTTGCCTTGTTCTTGAGTAGACAGTCCGGTCGTCCGAGCCAGTTCAAGTGACGCGCCGAGTCCGTCCGCCTGTGTAGGCCAAGGGTCGTTGTCCCCATAATTAATCGAAGAGATGATATCGCCCGTTGCGTCGATCAAATCGACATCCTCGCCACGGTTGTCGAGTTGGCCTTCGTAGCTGCCTGCCAACGCAATTCCCGCACCATAACGCATGGAAAGAGCTTCGGCATTGCTGGCCACGACGATGCGCTCGCCAGCGGGAACGGTTTGAATGTCATTTTCAAAGAAATCGAATTCGACACCATCGACCAGTTCAATTCCGGTTAGGTTTGCCGCCTGATCGCTGGGATTGAAGATTTCGATGAATTCGAAATCGTCTCTGCCGTAACCCGCCGCTGCCTCCGCCTGGTTGGCTGCTTGTGGGTTGTAATGAATTTCGGAAATGACCAGCGGTGATGTTCCAACGGAGACGTCGAGTTGGATGATGCCACTCCAGTCTGTTCGTACGATTCTCGCTTCCGAACCTCGGTCGGTGACGTCATCAAAGGTGCGTGCACGCACTCGTGTGTTTTCTTGGACGGCGAACAATTGATTGTTGGCGAGTATCGCGGTTTCACCAGGGTTTCCATCTGGGCCCCTGGGATCCGTGCCGTCCACCGTGTAGTAGACGTTGGCGTTCGGATTGACCCCGAATTCGAAGTATCGGTTGACTAATTCTGGGTAGATCAGAATGTCCTTGCTTGTGCTACTTGAGTTAATAACACGGATGGCTAACACGTTATTGCCTTCAACCAGCAAGTGCTTGTACTCTGAGATATCGAAGTCTTCAAAGGTTTCGGCTATTTCACTATCCCGACTGCTTCTCCGTGGCTCTGCGCGTGAGTTCCATGCGAGTTCCGTGTCTCGCAGATTCTGTTGGTGGATTTCTTCACCATTCAGATAGGCGACAAATCCATCGTCATATTTCATTTTCAAGATAAAGGCACCGTCCTTGGCGGCCTCTGCGTCGGCTACATCAAATGTGAATCGCGTCAGGACAGTGGTGCCACCGCTCCTGACCTCGTTCGGCAGCGGAATCAAGGTTTCAATGATCTCACCAAAATCACCATGGACTTCTCCCGTTTCGGAATTGACCGAATCGTAGCCAATGCCGGCCTTTCCGATGGACCAGGCGGAGTCATCGAAATCAGCCTGTACCCAATCGGTTCCCAGAGAGTCGTCGGTCGGGATGATGTACCTGGCCGTTGCGGGTTCTTGATTGGTCGAGAGTAGATTGGTGTCATTGAAGAACGTTAACTTGGGACCCTCGATTAGGATCTCCTGTCCAGGCGCGACTTCGATACCTTTAAGCAGCTGCGTGGGGTCTGCCGCAATTTCGACGACCTCGCCGTTNACAACGAAATCGGGTGTTCGAGTAAAAGTGGAATCCATAAAGGCGGCGCGTTCATGCAGCCATGCTCGCATGTGTTCGACCTCGCCTCTCCAGGTCCCGTCAAGTTTTCCGGAAACGTAGGCGCTGGAGCGGCGCGGTAATACGCTGCGATTGATGCGCGAGGCATAGTTCCGTTCTTGTGACTCTTCGATCTCGTCGGCGAGTTTGTCGATTAACGCGTCGATACTTTCCAAGCTCAGGTGAGTTTGCCGAAGTTCTGTCCACCGATCCACGTAGGCCTGCCAGAATCCCTTGTCTCTGAAGACACTTGAGTACCAGCCGCGGCTAAAGAAATTACTGCCGCCGGATCCGCCCCAGAGGGTTGGATCGTCGTCGCGACCATCAAGAGAATCCACGGAACGATCGTAGTCCCAGGCGGGACCCATCTCGATTTTTCCGTCTCTGTCTTTCATGAGATAAGCACTCAATGCAAAGGCGTCGACGTCATCCATGAACACGCCGAGTAAATGGTGGTCGACCCAGGAACCGACGTCGATGTACTTCGAATAGCCTTCCGGATCGTTGATGTCGGCTCCGCGGAAGGTCGCCTGAAGTTCATTGAAGTGATTGATGACCCACTCTTGTTGTTCGTTTGTCGCCTTTTGATCGATGCGAGCGGTGCGACTTCGAGGGCTCTTGGGGTGTACCCAGTTGACGGCAATGCCGCCACCCGTAAAGGTTCCTGCATCCGGGTCGGTGCGATCAACTTTCCAGATGTAACCACCGCTGATCTCCGGTTCTTGGTTGTCATCTCGATCGATGTCAGCAATGTCGACACGTCCTCGGCCCTGAGTGATTTTTTCGGTGAGGACGTACACGCCCATGTAATCCGAATCCGTGACGATCCCGTCATTCCGATTCAAATAAACCTCAACCGCACGAGTTCCAGGCGCCCAGCGTCCCATGTTGTTGCTGGTGGCGTAGGCAAACTGGTTGCGAATCATTGCTCGGTCAAAGTTAAAGGGGGCGTGTAAAACCCAATCGCTTTCGGCAGAGAATCCGAGTAGGCCGGCGTTTTCGTCGTCATCCTTCGTCGTGCCATCAGCTCCCCAGGTTTCGAATGACATATTGGGTTTGGTTTGCCCGGCTGTGCTGGAGCCGCGATCACGAACCCCTCCACGACCCAGGTAATTAACCGTACTGTCACTTAGCGTGGCTCGGCCAGTCAGTTGACTGACCTCCATCGCTACAACGTTCACACTGGCGAGGCTTGTGGAGGAGCTTCCGGGCAGGCGATCTTCGATCGTATCGAGAATGATGATCGGGATATCGGAGCTGCGATCGCGAAGTTGTTCGCTGGCGGCGATGAAGGTCGCCGCCGTCATTGCACTGGGTTCCAAAGTCGGTTGGTCGGAGGCATCGAAGACGCGCGCCTGTAACATCGCACTCGTCGTTAACGTAATCGGATTGGTGTATAAAAATGAATCAGCGGTGGGGACACTGCCATCGAGTGTGTAACGGATCTCAAGCCCAGAAAAAGGTTCTGTCAGCTTCATTTCAATCATTTGGCTTCCAAAAAAGAGTCCTTCTTCGCCGATGACTTGAGGAGGCTGAGCAGCGGGAGCTAGATTCGCACTTCCGGGAGTCGGGCTGGCAAATACTTGCGCTTTGCCAGTTGCAAATTCAGTCCCAATAAGCTGAGCGTCGAAGAAAAAGTCGTGATCGTTCGCGTCGATATTCAAACCGTGAATGGCAAGCACGTTGCTGCCAAGACGCAGTGAGTCGCGGAATGCAAGAAGGTCAACCTGGGTGAGAGGGATTTGACCGTTGAGAGCACCTGCGGTTCCCTCCGCACTCGAATTCCATGGCAAGACGTTTGGAGCCGGAGGCGGAGGAGCAAAGGGCGTATTCTCTTCGGACACCAGTTGGCCGTTCAAATAGGCACGGTATCCATCGTCGAATCGTACGTCCATGCGAAGCTCATCAAAGCGAGAGGGATCGCCAGACAATTCGAACGGTATCCGCATGTAGACCGAACTGTTCTGAGTATTCATTATTTCATTGACGTCCAGCTGGGTGAGTGGGCCATAGGTTGGACGTTCGTCGGGAACAACGATCTCGACCTTGTCGAAATGCGCCGTCATGGTGTTCGCGCCGGTCGATGTAAATAGGGCTGGGTGTGGATCAGCAACGACTGGCACATCGTCGATTCCGTCAGTCAGAGTGCCCACAAGCAACCAATTGGGCGATTCGACCAATTGGACAAAGGCCGTCCACGTGCTCGCGTAGTCATCTCGCACAAGTCGCAGCTTGTAGCTCTCTTCTCCAGAATTGCGATAGTTTTCCTTGCGGTCATCCAGGGCCCTTAGCTCAAAGCGAGAATTGCTCGAGTAGCCGAATGTGATCACCGGACGTTCCGATGCACCGTCGTAAATCATGATCCCCGCAACACCACGACTCGTCGTCTCTTGGCTCACCTCCGCCATGAATTCCCATGTCGATGCATTCGAGCCGTCGGCATAGGTAGGCCGATCTCGCAAGACGATCGGCGCTGTGCCGCGATCTTTCGAGCTCGTCGTCTGATTTTGAGGCGTGTTGATGGTCAGCTTGCCGTCCTGCAATTCGGTCGTGCTCGCTCCTGGATTATCAATCGTCCATGAGGCATCAAGGGATTGGTCGAAATTAAATTGCTCGATGAAACCGGATTGCAATACTTCATAGCCCACTCCGGTCTGCCCGCTTGACCAGCCAGTGTCATCGAAATCCAGATTCATCCATTCGCTGTCAGAGGCACCGTTGTCCGGCACGATAGAAGTTAGCGGACTCATTTCCGGAACAAGCAAGCTCAAGTCGCGTCCTGCTGCCAACCCGAACGATTGATCCTCGATTTGATCGTCATAGTCGAAGGATTGGACGATGGTGCTGCCATCTTGTTTAACTAATGCGAGGAATTCGCCGCCTGCTGAAAGACGGAAATTGGTGTGTAGCGGTTGACCTGCCACCGCTTCATTTTTGCCTGAAGCATAGACGAGTAAATACTGGTCAGCATCCAGTTGGGTATCTGCTGGAATGGTCCACTTGTCGAGATTTTCTTCGTCGTCGGTCAGATACCAGCCGCCAAGATTAACGGTGGCGTCCGTTGGGTTATGGATTTCGACCCAGTCGGAATACTCGCCGTGATTATCTTCATGAGTGGACACGTTCGCCGCTTGGAACTCACTGATTAACGGATCCGCCGCAAGTACGATACGCGCTTCCAGATTTTGAACTTGTAACGGACGCGCCTCAGCGCGGTTATTGCGCCGCTTACGGATGGTTCGTGACATAGGACACCGTACTTTTGCGTGAAAACGCTTGTTGAGATTGTTGACCGAATTTGTCGCCTTGCCCAAGATTGAGGTGACTCAAAGTATAAAGAAGAATGAGTCGGATGCGAAATATTTTGAGGAAACTTTTGGGCTCTCTTCGTTCACGCGATCGAAACAGCCTCGTGTCTGCGTACTTGTCGTAAATGCATGAAAGATTGTCTTTTAGATTTGACGACAAGCGACCGATACTTTTCACTCGCGTTAAGTGAAATCACGTGAACCGTCCAGAGCCGTTAGGCGTAGCGTTCTTTGGGTTCGCGTTTTTCAGTCTGCGTGACGGACGTCCGCCGTAGGTGCAACAATAAAAAAGAACGGGTTTCGACTATTCGTTGGGAAGCCGAAGCCCGTTTTGTTGCTCGCCTCTGAGCGACGTGATCGGACCGCTTATCTCTTGCGGCGTCGGCTGAAGATGGCCATAGTCGCAAGTAGCAGCAAGGTCATTGAAGAGGGTTCGGGAACGACTGCGACAGCCGCGAGAGGACCTGCCTCGAAGCCACCACCTTGAAAAGCAGTGACAAAGTCACCGCTGTCGAAACGCAGGTCGCCACTCCAGTCGCCTTCAGCATAGCCAGCCGTTGTGTCGACCTCATATTTGCCCGCTTGGAAAACCACGACGAAATCGGAACTGTTGAATTCGCCGTCGAAGTTTGAATCGCCAACCCAAGACTGTTGGATATCCGAGATCCAGGCGAGTCGATCCACCATATTGGTGTTGCCATCACTGTTCAGATCGCCTTGCAGATCGTTGGTCTTCATCCAGCCTGAAAGAACGTCCAGATCACCAGCGTCAATTTCGCCGTTTTCGTTGTAGTCTCCTGGTAGCCCCGTATTACCGAGGGCGTACTCCACCACGGTGCCAATCAGGGCGAGACCATCCTCACTCAAAATGTCAAAAGGTATCGGGCTCGGTATCTCGGGGACCGATGAACTTTGACCCACAAAGATTCCAATCCGCATGCCTGGCGTCGTCGAGCCATCTTCCAATTCCGATCCTGCTTCGTAAACAAATAATGTTGGGAATTCACCTGCTTCGTCGGCCGTAGCAATTACTTCTGCGCCGGGACCCAAGGCTTCGTTCCACGCATAGTTCACGCTATAAGCTTCGGTGTGAACCGTCACTTCACCACTAAATCCGCCGGCCATCGCGTGATCCGGCTTGGTAATGTAGATCGATTCAGAAATGTCGAGATCTTCAGAAACCCCCAACGCTTCACCTCGTCCGGTATTGCCGAAGTCTTCATGGGCAACAGGACCGGTCAAGAACGCGTTGTCCCAAGCGAACGCTTCTGCATAAATGACGGGCGTTTCCAGTGACTGAAAAATCGTACCCTCCGCGTCCGCGATCGAGCCGGAGCCAATCGATTCTGTTACGTAGACGACATCCGCTTCATCGGCGGCGTCAACGACGTCTGGGTCGGTCGAGTCAAAGGGCACGACCTCGTAATTTGCTTCGAAGTGTTCGATCAATTGTTCATCGAAATCGAAGTTGTTCGGTTGTTGCACAAAGATAAGAGTTGCTTCTTGACCGTGCCCAGCATCAACGAAGGCAAAAGCGAAGAGCAACGAAAGAACGACGCTTAATCTAGTCATGTCGAAATCTCCCTTGTCGTGCAAGCGATTGGTTTTCGGTCATTGGAATCTCGCAGTAGTGGTTAGTCCAACGAAAAAAAGATGCATTTTTGCGGCGTCGGTTTCCACTCCTGCCAAAAGTAAGTCACAACAAGACTTCTTTAAGCCTCCGTTTTGAGCTCCATTGACGAGTCCGCATGTGGCCGAAATGTGCTCTGACTGATAATCGCAAAATCCTTAGGCAAACGGATGATTTCCGAGTCAGGAAGAAGGATCGCTAACGCGTTAGAGTGATAGCTGTGTGGGTTGAGATTCCTCTGGTGAAATTGTCTGCAGGAAGTCTACAATCCTGCTCGCTTCGATATTCCGATGGGCAAGCAGCGTGAAGTCAAGCGTCGGGGGATGGAATAACCAGGGGGCTGGCGATTTCGGAGAGGGAGCCGATATGCGACGTCATTGGTGGGTGTGGGGGATCGTTGCGTTTTTCTCGACGGCTGTATTTGCACAGACAAATGGACCGCTGGGAGATCCCGCGAATTGGCATCTACGGGGGCTCACGGAATTGTCGCCCGAATTGGTGAAGAAATATCTTTCGCGGGACTTCGAGATCTTGTTGGTGTCGCACCCGCGCGGACCACGTGGGGCGTTGACAGAGGTGCTTGAGACGCGTGCGCTGGAACTCTTTCGCGCGAACGGGTTTCCCGAGGTGAAGGTAACGGCTCGAATTGACGGGACTTCTCGCCAAGTTGAGATTCTGGTTGATGAAGGGCCGAGATGCGTTGCGAACAACATCGTTGTTGAAGGCGCCGATGACGAGCTCGCGAAAGAGATTCAAGCACGATTGTCGCAGCAGGCAACTCGGCCAAGTTCTGTTGAGTCGGATGCTCAGGTGCGAACGGAAATGCTGCAGTGGAATTACCCGAAGGCGGATTCGAGCGAGGAGGAGGAATCGGTCTGGCGCAAAGGCGAGCCTATTGCCTCGGGGCTTAACGCGATGGAACGCATCAGGACTCGTGTTGAGCGGGTGATCGCGGAAAACGGTTATTTGGCACCTGAATTCGAATGTCAAATCGAACCCGAGGGTGAGATTGCTGATCTCGTCATTCACGTCTCTGATCTCGGACCACGGGCGATGATTCAGGAGATCCGAGTTGAAGGAAACCAAAGAGACTCAACAGAGGATCTGCTGCGGTTTCTGGATGTGAAACAAGGTGATCCGATTACCGAGCAGCAACGAGTTCAGATGGAGCAAGCTCTCTGGGAGTCGGGGCGATTTGAGAAATACAGAATTCTTGTACAGCCTAATGATGACGGCGTTAGGTTAGTTGTTTCGGTGAAAGATGCGAAGGGAATTCCAGGGTTATTCGAACCCTTGTCACGTGAACAGAAGACTGTGTTGAAAGCAGTCGATTGGATGTTGGCCGAAGATGATCGTCTCCGGGATCTCGTCGTGAATTATGAGACGACAACATGGAAGGGAGAGTTTGTACTCTCGCAAAAAGGAACGCTTGTCGATCTCGCGCGCCAATCATCCGGCAACGACGATGAATTTCATGTGGCGACGTTTGCTGCGGATCGCGGAATACAATTCTATGATGTAACCACTCAACGGAAGATTGCCATTCCAGATTTCTCGACGGAATTGACGGTGCAGTTGATGTGTGGCCTCGATTGGTCGGACCCAGAGGCTCCGTTTCGGACCGTTTTCGGTTTAGGCTTTGAGCATGCCCCAACTGCCTCTATTCAATCCGATGTTCCTGTTTCTTTGGATGTGACCATCGAGCCGGTATTTCTGTTGACGTTGTTGGAGATGCGGGCTGCGGCCGTGAAGTGGAATGACGATCACCTTCAGATTTCCACCTCCAATGGTGGCCTACTCGCGATCAATGAGCAGAGTGGGGAATTTGTATACCGTTACCAAAACGGGGATGATCAAACTCAGGTTCGCGCAGCCGAAGATTATTTCGACGATCGTTTTCAGCAGTTCGTCGAAGAGGCTGATTCGTATGGTGAATGCTTTGATGCAGCAGCCCCGGTCACCTCAGTGGCTCGTTTCGTTCGAGGTCTCTCATGGCCGCAGGAATTATCGGAGTTTGCCAGCGTTGAATTCTTTGAGATCGTGGACGAACTTTGTGATGACGAAGTGTTGCGAATCATGGATGAATGGGTGGTGCAAGCGAGAGATGTGAGCAAGCGGCAAGAAGACGAGCAATTGGTGTTCGAATCTTCGCTGCCTCAAGAGAATTTCACACAAGTCATCGCTCGCAATCTAGTTGGACAAGCGGATGAATTATTTCCTCGCAATTCGTGGTGTTGGTCTGTCTTTCGAGAAATTAATTTTCAGTTGGCTGGCAGCGGGAATGTAACGAATCAAGAATTGCGTTTTGTATTACAGAATCAAAATACGGGACCCGTTGCATGTTTGGCAGTGAGTGAATTGCTGCTTGTCGCACGGCAGCCACGGCTCGCTGTCGCGGTTGCCCAGATGGGACGGCAGAGAATGAATGCCACCGCCTTCCGGAGTGACTGTGAGGCTTTGTTCGAAAAGCAGTTGTATCGATTGCTGCCCGTGTTCGGGAGCTTTTCCCGACTTAATGCAGACCAAAGGCAGTCCGTTGCCGAAATGCTTTCCATGAATCCCGACTTGCTCGAAGATATGGCCAACTTGTTTTCGCAGTTGGTCCCCGCGCAGGCGGCCGATCGCGAGGAAAACGCAGATGCCGCGCTTGATCGAATCGGGCAGCTGTGGGAAACGCAATTGGAAAGAATGGTTGGTGTTCGTTTGTCCGCCATTTCCTCGATCGGTGCTCAGTTTATCCGTTGAGGAAAACTGGGTGAAGAATCTCTACAATGGACGCTCGAATGACGGTTGTCGGTATCGTCAATCCGCCGTTTCAGTACGAATGTCCAAGAGCGATTCGAATGACCAGATATTTATGGGGTGCCGTGTGTGTCGTCATCTGCCTGCCGATTGCGACGTCGAGGGCTCAGGATGAGAAGCCTGTGCGAAAGGTGAGTGACCAGCCAGCCAGGCGGATGGATGGTTACAAGGGAATCTGGTTTACGTTGGGACAGTTCTATGGCCCCGGTGAAGAGGGGAAGCCATACTCTGACGCCTCTCGCCAACCCGTGTTTCCCTATGGAGACAAGTATTCAGGGGGGCTTGGAACTTATACTGCAAAACACACGCCCTTGGCCATCTATTGTCCCGCCGTTGACAAAACATTCTTTGTCTACGGCGGCACGACTGATGCAAAGGAGCGTCACTTGCTCTGTATGATCTCTTACTACGATCACCAAAGAAATCGAGTTCCACGGCCTGTTGTGGTGCACGACAAGATGGGGGTCGATGACCCGCACGACAATCCGAGTCTCGCGATAGACGGCGATGGCTATCTTTGGGTGTTTGTCAGCGGGCGTGCTCGAAGCCGTCCCGGTTTTAAGTATCGTAGTACCCGGCCCTATTCGATTGATCAGTTTGAATTAGTGTCTAAGGAAGAAATGACCTATCCCCAACCTCAGGTCATCGCGGGCCAAGGGTTTGTTAATCTGTTTACGAAATATACCGGCATCCGAGAATTGTATTGGGAGAGTAGTCGAGATGGGTTGAAGTGGTCGAAGGATGAGAAACTTGCCGGGATACGTGAGCCGGGTGACGAAAGAGGTGGCCATTACCAGACTACGGCTCGACATCAAAACCGGATCGGTACGTTCTTCAATCGACATCCAAATGGAAATGTGGATCAGCGCACTGATCTCTATTACCTGCAGACGGATAATCAAGGGACGTCCTGGAGCAATGTGTCCGGACGACAGCTGCAAGTGCCTCTTTTGGATGTTGGTAATTCCGCTCGTGTTTTTGATTATCGGTCCAGGGGGCTCAATGTTTATTTGAAGGACATGGGGTTCGACCGAGAGGGACGCCCCGCCCTGCTCTATTTAACAAGTCGCGGTCATGAACCTGGCCCACCCAATGGTCCGCGACATTTTTGTCTGGCACGCTGGGATGGGAATCGCTGGCTGTCGAGCAAGATTTGTGAGACCGATCATAATTACGACATGGGAAGCCTGTATCTAAGTGAAGATGAATGGGTCGCATGGCTGCCGTCGACGCCAGGGCCTCAGGCTGGGCATGGTGGTGGTGAACTGGTGATCTGGCGAAGTAGAAATCGGGGTGAGTCATGGACAAGGTCAAGGCAGGTGACTCAGGGCAGTCTTCGTAATCAGAATTACGCACGTCGTCCCATAAACGCGTGTGATCCCTTCTTTGTTTTTTGGGCTGATGGGGATCCGACCAGGTTTGGTGAAAGTCATCTCTATTTTTCGACGTCGTCGGGAGAGTCTGTTTGGCGGTTGCCCTATCAGATGGACACTGAATATGCGGAGCCCGAATTGGTTCCGTTCCAACGACAATGACCGTTGTCCGATTTGACGGTGAAGGTGTGAAGGATTCTCCAATGAGTTGAGCGGGGCTGGAAAGTCGGATTGAATTCGATGTTTAGGGCCGATCGAATAAATACCTGCGGGAAGATGCTTTCGGTGGAATCCTCCCCCAAGTGATAGTTTTAAGCTACCTGCTTGAAATGTTCATGTCAGAGCTGAAAGAAAAACGATCGAAATGAATCAGCCAGATTTTATGGATGACGAACGCTATCTGATTGATTCGCTCAAAGCGTCAGATGGATTGAGCGGCTCCAACGCATTCAGGTGGGGATATCTGCTTGGATCTGCGTTGCTCGTTGGCTTTGCCGCGTACTACGACATCATGCCGATGATGATCATCGCATTTGTCGTCATCTATGTTTTTCGAATTTACGAAGATCGCTATGGACGGAAATGGACACCGTTGTGGCGTTCCATTATTGAGAAATACGAACGTGCCATCGGCGACGTCTAGAGATCGATGGACAGGAGATGTTTAAGACGCAGCGGACCACACTTTGGTGCTGCCGTCGCGACGCCTTCGCAAGTTCCTTGCAACACCGCCGAGGCCCAGTACGAAAAGAGATAGGCCGGTCGGCTCTGGAACAACGAAGCCAGCCATCGGTGGATCTCGTTCGAAGGCTCCTGTCTGAAAAGCTGCAATCAGGTCTCCCGAATCAAATTCGTGGTCCGCATTCCAGTCACCGTCAGCCCAGTCTGAATTGTTGGCAATCATGTCTTCGTATTCTCCGACCGAAAACACGGCGACCAGGTCGCTGCTATTGAATAGGCCGTCCTTGTTCGCATCACCTGGAAAGGCGACGGTATAGCTGATCGATTGATTGAAGATTGAGTTGGCTGTTTTGGGACTGGTGGCGATTACTGAAAGTTCGAGCGTGTGCGCACCTGGTTGGCGGAAGTTCAGGTCGATCGGGTGCTCGATCGTATTTCCGCCACCGACATCGGTAACCGAGATCGTGTTGTCTGGCCATGAGATCTCGTAATCTAACTCGTCGCCCGCGAACGGATTGGCATGATTGTTGGTGACAGAAACACGCCACGCATCAGACGTCTGGTTCACAGCAATCACTTCTGGGATTGTCACCTGCACTTGCATGTTCGCCGGCAATTGATAATCGGCCACAACTGGAAGATGGTCGGTGGCGGTCGTCAACGCCTCCAGGACGTTGGGTGCTGCATCGCTGCCCTGTGTGATTTCGCCATTAAGAGGATGAGTGCCGTTGTTGCCAAATGCGCGATAGGAACCGACGATGTAATCGAACCCCTCGGAATCCATCAATTCGTCCGTGACGAGTTGGAAGTCGAGGCGATCGTCCATGCCCCCCGTTGTTTGGCGGGAATATCGCGGGCGTGTCACGGGGCTTTGGGTATGTAATTGTTTGAAGCGATTGGTGTTGTGCCAGGTGCCGGCCGAGTCGATGGGGTCCAACGCCTGACCAGGGCCATCGCTCCGAAGATGGCGATACATTGCCTCCGCGCTGCTGCGAATGTTGAAGTCGCCAGCATAGATGATCTCTGCTGTTCCTAGTTGGTCGGAGTCCGTTCGAATGGCTTCGGCTTCCACCAATCGGCGTTTCTTGTCGTCAAATGTGTTGCCAGCCTTGTAGTGGCTGTTGTAGATGTAAAACGAAGCATCCGCAGGGTAGCCGACAAGGCCGAAGTTGTATCGCAGTGCCTGACGAGCTTGGCCGGTAAACGAGATTCTGCCAACGGTGGCCTCCTCGAGTAGTTCGACCACATCCGATCGGTAAATGACGCTAGGACGCCCCGTTGATCCATTGGAGGTTTCATCGCCCTCGAGTTGCCCGGTTCGGTAAACCGAAGTGCCATAAATCTTATTGAGTAGGGATGCAATGTTTTCTGTGTCGGTGCGAATTCGTCGTTGCTCCTGGACCAGTAAGATATCAATCGGTCGATGGATGCCGTGCACATAGGCTTCTTCGCCGATCGCTTCGAGGACTGTGGCGAGTCCGTCTCTGGGGTGCCCTGTGTTGTAATTGACGATGCGCACTTGCGCGGTGCAGGTGACCGTGAATAGCAATGTCAGTAAAAGGCTGGTCGAATCTCGAAGCACGGTATGCATTAATGACTGGCAACTATATTCGATTGGCGATAGGAACGACTGGAGCCGTGACTATTCAGGTCAAGCTCGACTCTCATTGTGAAGCAATCGGGTTTTTGATGCGGTTGACAAACTAGCTCATCCGCCCAGTGGTTCCACCGCCGCCCAAATGAAGTTCATCGGGTAACAATGATGGATGATGTAAACTTCTTCAAACACGTCCTTCGGGTGCTATGCTCGACTGTATCTCGACGAGGTCAAACTGAATCCGTATACGTCTCTTTGGGATTGCGGACTTCTCCGAACTGGAGCAGAACCCAGAGTAAGGGGCGGCTTCGAGTGGTTATCGCTCAGCCGCTTGTTTAGGCTATCCGAAAGATCGAATTCTGATAATGAATTGGGGCGATTCGAAGCTGTTATTGGACGAATCGTCGCGAGCGCGAAAACTTCGTGGCTCATTCAAATCTGTCGAAGGAAAAACCTCTGGCTTTAACACGCCAAATGAAAAACGGCAGCCCGATCGCCATTAAAATTGCGCAAACCAAGAAGGTTCTTTGAGCCTGGTCGTGGGGGAACACGAAATTCAGCAGCAAAGAGTACAGCAACGATGCGAGCAGGATGAAGGTGAACGACAAGCCGTTGGCTGTTCCCAGGAATCGCCCCAGTTCATCTTCGGGTGTCAGACGTTGCAGCATCGCTTGGAGTGGAATGATGTAGAAGCCAGCAAAGATGCCGGCCCCGACAATGGCGAATGAAATCCAACTAAACAGGACTCTCCAGTAACGGGGTAAGTCGGGAAGTTGAGCGGGAAGCATTCCGAGCATCGCAAAAAAGAAAATCAAACCCGCGGCACCGACGAGAATTAATCTGGGACGGATGGCGTGACCCGATAAGAGGCCAGCTAGAACACAGCCTAATCCGATTGCGATGCCCATCACTCCCATTAAGACAGCGACCTCGGCGGCATCAACTTTGTACGATTCGAGCACAGCTTCATAATCAGGGATGGCGAGTAACGCGAGTCCGGCAAGCAGGTAGAAATAGGCCCAGGAGAACATCACCGTAAAAAGTGGTGTGCCATTCATTTCCTTGAGGGAGGAGATGTAGGTTGTGAACGGGTTGAGTTCATACTGGATGCTCTTGTCTCCTTCTTTGAGGCGAGGGAGCANTAAGGAACAGACGAGCCCAGCGATGGCAACCAAAATCATGCTGACGCCGGGAAGCCAGAGTAGCGGCGTCTGTAATGCTTCCTGTGCCTGGGCATCCTGATCCTTGGGGAAATAGGCTACTGCAATCTGGCCGGCTGCTAATGTGCCAACGATAACGGCGATATTTGTCATCATGTTAATAGCGCCGTTTGCGCGGCTGAGGTCTCGTTTCTCGACCAACTCGGGAATCATTCCATACTTGGCTGGTCCGAAAAATGCGCTCTGACAAGCCAAGGCGATCAACGCACCGAGAGTGATCCACAAGTTCTGCATCCAGAAACCGACCATTCCAATCAGGGCAATAGGGATTTCGATGCATTTGACGAGAACCGTTACCGAGCTCTTGCTATGCCGGTCAGCAAAACGACCGGCGTAACCCGATAAAAAAATGAACGGTAGTGTAAACAACGCACTCGCCCATCCTTGGCCGCCGGCGCCGAGTGCACCTTGCCACAGGCCATTGGCCAACATGAAGATCAACACGCCCTTCAAAATGTTATCGTTGGCTGCTCCGAAGAACTGAGTTGCGATCAGGGCCGCAAAGCCACGCTTAAAGATGTTGCTTTTCAAGATAAATCCTGTTCTCGATTGCTTTGGCAGTTACGCTGGCATGTCGAAACAACCGTATGGGGACTTCCCTGCTCATTACTTTAGCGATCGCAAATTCTCAAAAGCAGCTCTCTGAGAGTTGTACGATAGGTCCAAAGGTAACGTTATCCGTTTGATCGAGCAATCGCAGTGAATTGTGACATCCCGTGAATTGGATCTGTGACGCGGCCTATTCGAGAAAACGGTCCGACTTATTGACCACTGGAAGTCCTGGCCTCAAGAGATGACGATACTCGAAAGTTCGCCTGGCCTGTTTTCAGTTCAGGGAGCCCCTCTTTTACGGAATAACCATCCGCAGAGACCTGTCAGGAAAAGAATGGTCGAGGTGGGTTCCGGAACCATCACTACCTCGGCTTGCCAAAGAATGGGAGACCCGTGAACACGGTAGGCTGCACTGAGTTGCTTGACTGCATCGGAAGAGAGTCCTGCCGGCAAGAGCGACTCGATAATGTCTCCTGATTTCACGAGGAATGATGGATCGTGGCGATATTCAAGGAACGATTGAGCATCCGATTCATCACTCAAGATGATTTCAGGGTGGTCAGCCCAAGGCGCCATCCCCTCTTCGAATTTAATGGACGTCGTGGAGCCATTCGATTCTTCGGAAATTCGAAAGAATAAAGCGTCGAGTGACAATTCTTCATTTCCGATAATTCGGAGTCCACCGTTTTCGGGATCGTAGATCACGGCAAACTCGCTTGCCGGAAGGCGGTCAACCTCCAGGCCACTCAATACCGAGGCTGGAGTGGTGTCTAGCATCAGGTCGGCAGAAGGAGTCGTCAAAGAGAAGAGGAAGGCCATTAAGTCATTTAACTGCTCATCACCTAATGCTTCGCTATCTAGCATCAGCGGAGATATCTTTTCTGTGATGGCTTCAATGGTTTCAGGATCGAATCGAACTGATGAACGAAGTGATTCTTCTAGAAAATTAGGGTCATAATTATTTATCGATTCTACGGGGTCAAATTTGTGGCGAATTACATCCTCAATGCGAGTGAAGGCACCGTTATGCATCCACGGTCCCGTCAACATGACATTGCGNAGTGGCGGTGTGCGGAACGCAAATTCATCCGCTTGTGTGCCTGACTGCAAGCTGCGACCGGGGTCAAGTTCTGTAGTCGGGTCCTTACCGGGACCTAGTTGTGGGACCCCTGTGTTGTGGTGTTGTCTGTCGGTCATGAGCGATCCGGAATGGCACGAGGCACAATTGCCTCCGAAGAAATGACTTGCCCCACGTTTTGCTGACTCCGATAGGGCATTGTTGTCGCCCGCAACATAACGGTCCCACGCGCTATCTCGTTGGGAGAATGTCTTTTTCTCGAAGGTTGCGATTGCTTGGGCCGCGTGTTGAAATCCTAATTGTTCCTGCGGTACATCCGGGTATGCCTTGGCAAACGCATCCTGGTAAGCAGGGATGGCGACCAGGCGATTGATGATCGCTTGCCAGATGCCTTGGAAGTCGTCGTCCGCGATGTTTGCTAGTTCATTAATCTGGCCGTTGATGTCACGGTCGCCAATATTCCCCCGCATCTCGGCACGGGAGGTTACTGGAAACATCGCCTGGGCTGTAAGGACATCTTTGATATTAGAGGGGAGGTCCTGTTTTGCAGGGGTCATCAATTGATCACCGTTCGCATTGACTCGACTGTCCCAAAACATGCTGTCCCATTGCGGGTCGCCGCGATGGAAAATGTCGGGCGAATTGCGCGGGACTATCTCGCGACCCTCGGCTTGCGTGCGGTGCGGACCAAGTCCTGTGCCTCCCGTACCTGCAGGCAGAGATCGTGAATCGCCTGAGGACATTGACGGATGATGGCAGGAAGCACAGGAAGTATCTCGATTACCACTCAGCTCGCGATCGAAAAATAATGATCTTCCGAGCTCTAGTTCGGCTGGGTTGGAGGGTGGCAGAGACGCTAAAGGCTGGATGCCCTGGTCGGAGAGTTGTTGACGTAAGGCGATGTCGTATCCACCGGCGCTGACGGTAGCTGGGATAACCATGAATGCAAGTTGCCCCAGGATGACAGGTAGCAATACCGCCAGGGCATATGCGGGGTAAAAGGCGAACGGATGAAGGTGGTTCGCGTGTCTCATATTCCCGTCCTCAGCGGTTCAACGTAACCTCTTGGAAACAAGCTAAGCAGGTCTGTCTGTAATCTGCGTTACTGCTCCATGGCTTGGTATCAACGACAAAGAGATCCTGAGGCGGCTGAGAAAAATCAAGAATTCAACGGAATGATGAGCGTTTCAGACTTGAATCACGCGTTGAAGTGAGTTGCTCGCGGTTTTCATTGCTATTTTCCGCCGTAGAAGAACTCTATTCCCAGCAATCAGCTGAATACCGAGAATCGATAGGGGAAATTTCAATCCTGATTTTGAGCGTGTCTTGAGCGTGTCTTGAGCGTGTCTTGAGCGTGTCTTGAGCGTGTCTTGAGGGTGTCGATTGGGGGTGTCGATTGGGGGTCTTATCCAGAATGTTTTATGAGCAATACGGTGTGCTGGAGCCAGTAAGGGCGAAGGCCATGATGACATCGGTATCGTGAGAGGCTCGATAGACAGCCCTTGACTTGTCGCGATCGAAAGCAGACGCAACCCTNGACCTTCAGTCGATTGGCAGCCTCACCTCAAGGTTGACTTCCAAATATCACGCTGTTCGAAGCTATGGCAGGCTAATCAACTGGTACAGGGTAACCCTGAGGCAATTCGTCTTCAGGTGTGAAAGGCATTAAAGTACGACCCTGGTCATTGAGTAGATATCGATTGCACGGGACGTCATTCAAGAAATGGCTCGGGGGTGCTAGGCCGATATCATACAACGGAACACAGCGAATAATGTAAACCTCCCGAAGGTGGTCAGCGAGCCAAGGTTCAATGTCGTGGTATCGCTTGTTGTTGAACAACACCACCTCACCCGCTTTGAAATCGATAGGCTTGAGTTCCTCTGGCTCTGGCTTGGGAAGATCCTTTCTGCCGTCGGTGATCTTTATGAACTGTTGAGCGATTCTCTTGAGTTGGCTCGATTGTAGAATTGATTCCTGGGTTACCAGGCCCCGCTCATCGACGGCTCCCACGGACTGACAGAATTCTGAAAATTCAAGGATGCGTCGATTCCAATCACGATATCGCACCGTTTTGTCACCGTTCTGCTCGACATACAATCTTCCACCCGTTTCTTCGGTTAGATCGACGAGTGGGATATAGAAGCTGAGATCGTCACCGCTTTGGTAAAAATTATCCCAGCCAAAACCATCTTCATGGAATCCAAAAGATGCTTTATCTCGTCCGTTCTCCAGGTAAATGTCATGCGCTACGATTAACGGCACGTCACCCAAGAAGGAGCCGATATCGTTTGTGATGCATTCGTTAAGGACAAGAGGCAAAAGATCGGTGGATCCGAAAATCGTTTTGTCGTATCGATCGCCGAGAATAGCCTTGTGGAGAGCTTTCGCTGTAAATGTTTTCTTCATGTGAAACAAAAGTCTCTGCCACCGTGTCAATGCGTATTGGTGAAGAGAGTTCGTGTAGAAGAAGGACCAGTTCGATGCTCGGGGGGCAATGCCTTGGAAATGGCTGCGAATTTGGCCTATCAGGGGGGCGTGCAATCGCAACTGAGTGCGCACATATCCGTATCGATTAATCTCTTCTAACGCGGTATCACTGAGAATGTTATCCATGTTTCGGGCTCAAATCAGGCGAATCAAGAATCGCCATCGATGGTTTTTGTGTTCCTCGATATAATCTTACATTGTGTCGAGCTCATGGTGCATTGCACTCGACGTCGACGGCATCAATCCCTGACGATCTCCATTACCTTAACGTCTTGAAACGAGTGTAGTAAGTGAAACTTAGCGTTCCACTCATCACGAAAGGCGATGATCCGCCGTTGTTCATTGTTCCTTCCGCTGCTACTACTTCCTTGTCTTTAACCTTACTGGCCAGGTCGATCACTCCTTCGCGCCCCATTTACTCATTTGTGTTTCCTGAATTAGAAGACAAGCAGGTGATGCCCCAAAACGTGGAGGAGATGGGGGCCCGTTTTGTCTCCGAATTGAAGTCGATTCGGCCCGAGGGGCCCTATTTTCTCGCTGGACATTGTTTTGGTGCAACTCCTGCCGTAGAAATCGTTCGTCAGTTGGAAGCTGCAGGCGATACGGTGGCGTTACTTGTCTTAATCGAGTCCTTTGCCGTTGGCATTGCTGAAACTCCAGGTACAGGGTCGCCGACAGACGAAACGAACGAAGTGCATGCCGTAGAATTCGAAGCAGCCATTCATGAACAGATTTCGCAAATGGGAGCGAAATTGGGCATGCTGCCGGTCGAGGTTCGCGAGCATTTCGTTAATGTCACAACTCATCACGTTGAAATGGCTTTTTCCTATCTAGCAAAACCGATTTCCGCACCTATTCTGCAGGTCAGAACGACACAGCATCCAGAATCGATTTTCAGAAACTGGAGAAATCTGACCACTCGAGGATATATCGAACGTATCATCCCGGGTACGACGGATTCAATTCTGCAAGCGCCGGATGTTACCGCCTTGGCAAGTGAAATTGGGGATGTGCTGGAACGCTTTAGTTAGTGTTGACCACGTTCTTGTCTATCTCCTCACAGAGTTTTGCGATTGTTGTGTTTCGAAACAACACCGTGAGCGGCAGACTGACGCCGAACGATTCTTCGATAAACGTTTGGATGATGATTGCACTAATCGAGTCGCCACCGAGTTCGATAAAGTCGTCATCGATACCGATGGGTGAGATCCCGAGAGTTTTTTCCCAGAGATCTTGTAATGCCATCTCGTTCTCGTTCGTCGCATTACGGAATTCCGTGTCGACTGGCCTGTGGGAGATTTGATCGGTTTGGTGTTTCTCAACACGACCATCGATGCTCAATGGTTCTGCACTGGCGACAACATTCGCTGGGGTTTCATCGGATCGGATGAGACGCTCAAACACNTCCAGGCCATCGAGTAAACGGATGCCGATTCCAAATCTCGTGCGAAAATGATTTAACTCGTCATCAATCGCGTTGGCAGGGTGATCGGTGGTGATCACGATTTTCCCAATGTGCCGAGCGCGAGCCATGTATTCGAAGCTCTTACCGATCTCAGCCAAACCGAAAGTTGTTACGGGGCACGGCTGATATTGCCCTGTGGCAAAATCTAGCATCATGTGACCAAACATGTCGTGAAACTCTTTCCGTCGAAATTTCATCATCTGCCCCAGGTCAACGCCGAAGTAGGAGAGGTTATTTCGGAATGGGAACAAGTCGATGGAGGTGTGCTCAAACATGTCGCGTTTGCCCAGTTCCAGGAAGCGACCGAACGGTTTGAGAATTGAGAAATTGGCTGCGATCGAATCGCCGGAGAGCGAGTTTAGCACGACATCGACCCCCTCGCCCTCTGTAATCCCGGCAATCTCTTCGGCAAAATCCAGGCTTCGAGAATCCAAGACGTGTTCGATTCCGAGCCGTCGCAGGTATTCGCGCTTTTCATCGCTGCCTGCTGTAGCGAAGATTTCCGCACCAATTCGTTGTGCAATTTGAATGGCTGCGAGCCCGACACCACCGGTTGCAGCGTGAATCAAAACTCGTTCNTCCGCTTTCAATTTGGCGAGCTGATTGAGTGCATACTCACAAGTCAAGAAGGTGATCGGAATGCTTGCCCCCTCCGCAAAGGTCAGGGATTCTGGCAAAAAGCTGACGGCATTGGCATCGACCAGAGCACTCGTCGCGAAACAGCTGTTCGAGATTGCTACGACGCGGTCACCCACTTTGCAGTTCGTCACATCATCGCCGACCTCTTCTACGATACCGCTGCATTCCATTCCCAATCGCAATCTCTCTACCTCAGCGTTGGGCATTTGTCCGAGGGCACAAAGCACATCTCGGAAATTCAAGCCGGTGGCAGCAATACTTATCCGGACTTCGGTTGGTTTGATCGGAAGAGGGAATACATCTCGTTTCTCGAACGAATTCAGTGCTCCGATTTTTCCAATCACCATTTGATGGTCTTTTTCTTCGATGAGGTTCGCTCCAAAGCCACCCCATGCGTCGTCAGAGGATCGCAACAGATAGTTTTCAAGCTCGACCAGCACGTTGCCCGACGAATCGGCAATCACAATATCGCATCCGTTGCCCGTCTCAACGTCCGCCCGCGTGGCGTACGTGTAGGTTTCCGCAGGCAATCTGTCGTAGATCCGGCAAGCATCGCAACTGAAGGGAATTAGAGTCCCAACAAGATGATTCATTGCATTGTGAATTGATCGATCGAAGAGGGCCGGATGAAGGAAGAATTCACGAATTTCTTTGGTGTATTCCTCCGGGATTCTCACCCGAGTTGCGATTGCATTTTCTTCACCTCGGCCCACCCAGTCACAGTGCCAGCGTGGGCCAGCCCAAACAAGAGTCTGTGCGGGTTCAAGGGGCTGTTGTTGCAACGTCTCGAATTCCTTCAGGATTTCGGGAGACAAGGCAGCAGGTTTTTCAAGGATCTTGAGTTCAGCCTTGAAATTGCTCGTCCACTGTTGGTTTCCGTCGGAATGCTTGGTGCGAAGCTCAACACGAAATCCATCGCCAAACGGAACAAACAGCAGTTCATAGAGAGTTTCGGCACTCACTACAAATGGCGACAACAAGACGACGCTCCGGAGTTCGATGCCGGACGCAGCGGGAGCCATTTCGGCGAAGGCAGCACGAACCATCTCATAGATGCTTGTCGCCGAGAGAATACCTTGAGTTCGATCGTGATTGACGACGTGTTCGGTGCAAACCCAATGACTATCAACGGTCATCTTGCCGTAGAACAGCACACTGCCATCCGGATACTCCGCCTGTTTTTCCAAGAGTGCATGCGAGTTGTTCCGAATCGAATCATGTAAAGGTTGGCTATTTATTGTTTGATCAAATAACGATGTTAGTGCTAATTCAGATCCCTGATAACTCCAGGCCATTCCTGCGTCACGCCATGCACCCCAGCCGATGGCACAGGCAAGGCCGCCACTTGTTTGGGATCGCCGGCGAGCCAGGCGGTCCAAAACCGCATTGGCTGCCGAGTAATCGACTTGCCCTTTGTTAGGCTGAGTCGATGCCTGCGATGAGAAGTGTACGAGGATATCGAGGTGTTGGTCACCGTAGATTTCCTCCAGCAGGTAAGCACTCCCAACCTTCGCCATGAAGACGTTGTTCGCACTTTCTTCTGTTTTTTGGAGGACAGGACCATCATCTAAGATACCTGCGGCGTGAACGACTCCATGGACAGCCCCAAATCTTGCCTTGGCTTCTGCATCCACTCGAAGCAGGTCGTCTCGATTGGATACGTCTGCTTTGACGATGAGAACCTCNGCGCCGCATTCCACCAAACGCGAGATGCGTTGGATAGCTCGTCCAACTTTGTTGTCCTGGGTTGCATAATGGGGCCATTCTTCTCGCGGTGGCGGCGTCCAGCGACTCGTCAAGACAAGTTTCGCCTTCGTCGAATCGAAGAGTTTTTCCGCAATGCAGATTCCTAGGCCGCCGACGCCGCCAGTAATAATGACGGTTCCACCAGGACGCAGTCGCGTATCTCCCTTGGGAATCTCCGGGAGATCGAATAGCTTTTCGATATACCGTGAATCACTACGAATCGCGGTCAGTGTCTCCGACTCGTCAAATCGACACTCATCGATAATGCGTTCGATGATGTCCGATGTGTATCCGCCTGTGGTTGGAGTGGGTAAATCAACACACCGCATGGCAAGTCCTGGGATTTCCTGCGGCGCCACCAGACAAGGTCCGATCAAACAACCGTTTTCGGGTCTGAGGCAATCAAGCATTGGATCCACCTGAGAAACACCGTCAGCGTAAATCTGGATGGTCAATTGACTGGACAGTTGTTGTCCATGAGCAGACTGGAGGAATTTCGTGAGTGTATGAAATCCGAGGCGACAGGCGTCTTGGAATGTATCGAGTTCCAGGGCGAATGTTTGGAGCCGACCTAGATTCCAAAAATGCAAGACACGGATAGGAATTTCGGTGTCGAAGTCAATCTGAGAGAGCATCTTCTGGAGATCACTGCTCGAAGCCGGTTGAATTCGATAATGAGAGCTTGTCAGCATTTCATATCGATCTCCCGCTTCTACCTTGATGCAACACTCATCAGGACCAATTAATTCGTCGATGACCTGTTCGGCAATTCCACCTTCATCGGCAAAAACAATCCATTGAGTTTTTTGATCAAGTGTCGGTTTGTCCTCGAAATCGGCCTTCACCCATCCAGGCTCGTAAAGCGCGAGTGGATACGATGTAGCCGGCTCCTGCTTAACACGATCCCGGTCAGTCCAGTAGAACTTGCGTTGAAATGGGTAGCTTGGCATTCTCAGCATGGGCATCGGAGTTTCGATACCGTCTGTGTTCCAGTCAATTTCTCCACCAAGCAACCAGACTTTGCCAACTGCTTCGAGAAGCGCGGCAGTATCAACAACCACATCTCCCGTGACTTCATTCAGGCAGGTAACCGTATCGAAGCTTGAGCTGTGCTGTGTTACGAATCGAGTTAGGACCCTTCCGGGCCCGACCTCGACGAAAATTGGGTATTCGTCGGCAGGGAAGTTGTCGAGGCCTTCTGAGAATTTGACAGGATTTTGACGCTGATCCACCCAGTAATTGGGATCTCGCGCCTGAGATTCCGTGATCGGCAGTCCGGTAACATTGGAGATGCTGCACGCGGTCGGAGCTTGGAAATCCAGGTTGTGCAGCTCAGCACGGAATTCCTCCCGGGTGGAATTAAGCATTCTTGAATGATAGGCATGGGAAGTCGCGAGCAAACGATTTCCAATACCGCGTGCATCCAATTGCTCTTCAAAATCTGTGATTGCAGAATCAGCGCCAGCCACGACCGTACTCGTTGGGCTGTTGATGGCGGCCAAGTCCAGGTTGTCCGGCATGATCGCTCGTAATTCCTCCAAGGAGAGAAAGACAGCGAGCATGGATCCGGGCTCGGACTTCTGCATCAGCCGACCTCGAAGTGCGACAAGCTTTAAGCCTGTTTCCAACGAATACACGCCCGCCAGGCAGGCAGCTACCAATTCGCCCAAGGAATGGCCTAGCATGGCTGATGGGCGTAGCCCCCAACTTTCGAGAAGTTTGCTCAGTGCATATTCCACAACGAATAAGGCGGGCTGTGCGATGAAGGTTTGGGAGAGTTCTGTCTTTGCTTCTTCAAGAGATTGGCCCTCTTGCAGGAATATCTTTTCCCGTATGTCAAAACCCATCTCCTCTGCCAGGAGTTCGGCGCACTCATCAACGATTTTCCGGTAGAGCGGTTGGCTTTCGTAAAGCTCTTTTCCCATGTCCGGCATCTGGGATCCTTGGCCGGGGAAGAGAAAAACGATCGGGCGATTGGAGCGAGTTGGTTGTCGAGCTGCTTGGATTCCGCGGACCTCATCGACGATGTCGGCGGCTGTTCTTGCGGAGGTCAAGTGACAGCTTCGATAGGCCATCGAAACCCGCCCATTCTGGAGTGTATTGGCGATCGCCTTGACTGGCACGTTGGGGTTGTCTTCGCAAAACGACGCGGTGTCCATGATGCGCCGTCGAAGTGCAGCTTCTGATTTTGCGGACAAGGGCAAGAGGTGCGGTGGGTCTGCGCTGTCCGATGTTGATTCCATGTCAGGAGATATGTATTCCTCAAGAATCAGGTGAGCATTAGCACCACCAAAACCAAAGGACGAAACTCCAGCACGCCGAGGGTGCCCATTTCGGTCCCACGTGTGACTCTCTGCTTCGATCACAAACGGACTATCAGCCAGGTCGAGTTTGGGATTAGGTTTTTCAAAGTTTGCCAGTGCCGTGAATCTCCCCTTGGAGACGACAAGGCAGGTTTTGATCAGGCCTGCAATTCCCGCCGCCGCCCCCAGGTGGCCAATGTGCCCCTTTACAGCGCCGACTTTACAGTGCCCTACCGAATTGCTCGATTCGCGATAAACCTCCGTTAATGAGCGAAGCTCAATGGGATCACCAATCTCAGTCGCTGTCCCATGGCATTCGACGTATCCAATCGTTTCCGGACTTATTCCCGAGTTTTCGAATGCCCGACGGATCGCCTGTTTCTGGCCGGATACCGTTGGTGCCGTAAAGCTCTGTTTGTCCTCAGGGCGTCCGTCGTTACTGAGTCCAACGCCGCGAATTACGGCGTGGATTGGATTGCCGTCTCGAATNGCATCTTCCAATCGCTTTAACAACACAACGCCGAGGCCGTTTCCAAAAACAGTGCCGTCAGCTGCTGCATCAAACGGTCGCACGCGGCCCGATGTGGAACGCATTCCCTGGATGCCCGCTGCATAATAGGGCACTGGAGGAAATTCAATTCTGGCTCCACCTGCGAGAGCCGCATCGCAGGCACCACTACGAAGGTTTTGGATCGCCTGTTGGACAGCAATCAGCGAAGTTGCACAGGTGGCATTGCTGATCATGCTGGGACCCTTCAGGTCCAGTTCGTAGGAGACGCGTAAGGCAAGATAGTCGGGGAAGTTCCCGAGTTGCATGGCGAAACCTTCGCTGGCATTTGATATATTCGTATCGAGGTGGTTCGCCAGATAGGAGATGTCTTCAAATTCTCCACCAACAAATACACCTGTCGTCTGATCTTTGTCGCCCGGCTTTACACCGGCGCTTTCCATTGCCTCCCAGCAACACTCAAGGAAATGTCGATGAGTTGGATTCGTCTGTTTTGCCATCGAATCNGAGATGCCGAAGAAATNAGCATCGAAGTATTCAAGGTCATCGAGTATTGGCTTGGCATGCACAATCGAGGGATTTGACAAATCCTTCGGCCTTAAAGCAGCTTGCTCGAGCTCCGACCGACTTGGACGACTGATGCAGTCTTCGNCACGCTGTAAATTGTCCCAGAACTCTTCCAGGGTGTTTGCTCCAGGTACCCTTAAGGCCATACCAANAACGGCGATCGGTCGGTGCAATTCAGCGTTTTTTTNATTNGACTTGATCATTAGCTCTCATTATCAAACGGTGTTACGTGTCTGCTCAGCAGATTCTTGTCTCAAGATGTACAGGCTTCCATTTCTCGAACGTCGCTGGCGTTGTGCTTTGCCATTTGTAAAAGCCAGCTTGGACAATGTTCGGACACCTTCATGCGGGCGAGCCCGGACCTTCGTTTGTGACTACGGGACTTCAGGATTGCCTTGACATCGTCAGCACTAAATCCAACCGACATCATGCCCTGAAACTCAAACTCGTTACCAAAAACCAGACCTTGTTCAACAAGATACTCAGTGCCTTCCTCGACGAGTTGCTTGGCGGTATCTGAATCCATCGTTGTGTGACGCCATTCCATCGCGGAACCCTCTAACTCATAATCCCTGAATTTTGGGCCTTTCACCGGAGCTTTCAGTGGCAGAAAAAAGANGCCCAAGGTGATGCTGTCTGGCCTCGCTCGTTCAATGAAATCCAACGTGTTGCCAAAGCTTTCACGAGTTTCGCCTGGGTATCCCACGAGAAAATTAGAATGCACAAAAAGACCGTGCTTCTTGGCCGTGGCGACTCCCTGATAGGAGTCGGCTACGTCATGTCCTTTGCGCATGAGCTTGAGGATACGGTCGTCGCCGGATTCAATCCCGAAAAAGACTCCGAAACAGCCAGCTCGGATCATCAGATCGGCAAGTTCGTCGGATATGTCGTCGACTCTCGAATAACAGGACCATTGGAGGCCCAGGTCGAGATCAATCATGAGTTGGCATATGTCGTGAGGATACCGCCTGTATTTCGGCGGACCGTCGGTGAAATTCGCATCCGCGATGCGGTACTTCGTGATTCCCATTTCCGCATTGCGGATGAGTTCTGTGCGGATGCTGTCGAGACTTCTAAGGTTCATCCCTCGGTCATAGGTGCAGTAGAAACAGTTGTATTTGCAGCCCCGAGAAAACTCGATGCTGTAAACACTGTCTCGATTTCGACCATAAAGGCTCCAGTCCGCGTCGGGGATTTCCTCATCCATTCGCGCCCGGAATGGCTTGCCGGCCATTTCAACCATGATCCCAGGCTCGACACTGGCACCGTATTGAAGTTGCCCTTCCTCGTCGAGAAAAGCAATGTTGGGGATTGAACTTGCTTCACGTTCGCCGTCGAGATGTTTAAGGATGGCAAGCATTGCCACTTCGCCTTCACCAAAAACTGAGAAGTCGGCGCAATTATGTAACTCAGGTTTTTCCCGAACCGTCTGGCCACCTACCACAATTTTGGCGTTGGGAGCCAGCTCCCGAAGCTGTTGCACGAGTTGCTTGATGTAGGAGGAGACCAACAAAAAGGTGGTTGAAATCCCGATCACGCGCGGCGATCTTTCTTGAATGACGGTCTTGAGCTGATTATAACGCCATTCTAAGGTTCGAACGTTGTCAAGAATGCAAACACTGTAGCCGGCACGATCAATGACTGTTGCCAGGTCGCAGAGTGCTAATGATGGTCGATGCGGTAACCGGACCTGAAAAACCTGATCGCCGCCCGCATCAATTGGAAACAATAGCGAGTTTCCCGCATGCTGTCGGTCCAGTTCGTCTTTGACGGACTGAGAGAAAAAGGTCGCCCCTGCCTGAGTGAAATTGTTCAGGCTGTTGAAGGGGTTGTCGTCTTCTTGTACGTGTTCATCTGCAATGAGAAGAACGTCTAATCCTTTTCCGTGGTCGATCATGGCGCAAAACAGTGGAGATGACGAAGGCAGTGGTGATGACTAGGGATTAATTCTTGAGGCAGGGGTGTGTTTTCATGAGGGCCCCAAGGAAATTTGAGAACCACGAATTGTCCAATCATCCTTTGGCCGAGGATTCTGGACGTTTCGTGCCGTGGAATGCGGTTACGCTCCTCAAAAAAATCTTTCTCAACACAAGACGGGGCGAGGCCTATGATCTCCAAAGCATAAGCCGCAATTTAGATGATCTCCAGTGACTTAGGGTGCCTATTTATCCTTATCTTTTTCTTTGTCACGCGGGAGGAAGCCAAGGCGAGTGGAACGGACGCTTCCCGTTGCCTTAATGACCTGTCCAAAAATGGGCGATATTTGATGTAAGTTGTTTACCCTATATGATTTGCGATTTTTCATGTCGTCGTCGGCGAGCGACCAATTTGACACGTGAGCCGAGGGATTGCCTCCAGCGAGGAAGCATGGAGGTTGGCGGTGATTTTGAGACGGCTGGTCGATTTTAAGGCCACAGCAGCCGTCGGTGGGCAATTTTTTCGGAGAAGTCAGAGCATTCGGCATGCTCCCAACCCGTGGGCTCCTTGCTGATTCCCCTCGAGTTTCTCTCATTGGTGTGACCGGTGGTGTGACCGGTTCCTGTGCCGTTGCCGTTGTAATCTCGGCCGCTTCAATCCACGGTCTCGACCCGATCGATCGATTGCAGGTCTCAGTCGTGTTCTTGCACCCCAACGAGATTGCCTGGTGTCGTCCTAAAACTCAGGAGAATTGATCATGTTGCCAAGGACGAAAAAACGTCGCTTTGGGATTATCGAAGGACTGGAAGATCGGCAATTGATGGCAGCTGACTTGGTCGGTGGGATCATCGAACCTGTCGATTCGATGCCGTAAAATACGGGGGATAAGTCCCCCGTATTTGTTCAGGCGGGGGACAAAATGTCTGACTTTGAAGCGGTGCCGAACTTAGGGCAGCATCAATTGGCGATCCCGTTGAATCTTTCTGGAGTCTGGACGAATGCCAACGACAATACCCGAGGTGTTACCAAGGTTCAGGTATTTGATGGTCCTGGTGGTTCGCAGATTCAAGCTTGGGGATCCTGTATTCCGGAAGACTGTGATTGGGGTTCCACTTCGATGCATGAAGTGGGGTCTTCGATTGTCGATACAACCCCCGAATACGCCATTGCAAATCAAGAGTTCGGCTTTAAATCCGTTTTTATAACTTCCCGTTATGAAAGTGGCGATCTGATCGTCGGCACCTACAACGTTTTCCATGATGATAGCGGTCGATCGAATTACTTTAGTGAAGAGCGAATGTGGAAAATGGGGGACGCCAATCATGATGGCCATTTCAATTCGTCAGACATTGTGCAGATTATGCAGGCCGGTGAGTACGAAGATGGCATCAACAATAATTCCACGTGGGAGGAGGGAGATTTTGACCGCGATGGTGACTTTACCACAAGCGACCTGGTGCTCGCCTTCAGTTCAGGCGGATTTGAGCAAACCAGAGTTCGGCCCTTCCTTCCTCCAGTGCTGATCCCGATTCCAGACCTTGATCCGGAAGTTCGCTTCAACTTGTCCGCCGATCTTATCGATGACATCTTTGACGAAGACGATTTCGAAGTCCTGCAATTGCTGCCCGGCATTGAGCTTGGCACGGGTATTCAAGATCACATCTTTGTTGAGGGAATAATCTCTTAAGCTGCCTTGAAGGCTTGAATCGACAGGAGACAAGCGAATTGTGAAGAGGAAGGGTTCGCGAGAGACTTCGAACTAAAGAAAAAGGGTGGAGACGATGCGAGGTCACGATGTTCAACGTCGTGGCCCGCAGGAATTCACCCTTTTTGAATTTGGCCTTCATCCGAAAATCGGGCCTTCGCGTAGGCGATCAGCTTCCCTCTGATTAAGTCGTAAGGAATCTTGGTAAAGTTTCACTGCTTCTTCGGATTGCGCACGAGAGCTCGAACGAGGAACAAAAACAATCTCGTGATGAGTTTCGCCAACCGTGGCTGACTTACCAGGAACTGTCCTGTCCAGGTTCGCTTATGTCGCTCGCAGGCACCCCATAGCGTGGCATAGAGAGGAATTATCGTTAAAGGAAACTGCTCGTCTTCTGCAAATTCTCGATAACCAGTCCAATCATCGAATGAGCGGCAACGAGCGACGAAGGACATCGCTGTTTCTTCGTACCGGAAGAAATGCCACATTCGGCTTGGTATGAAGAGCAAATCACCAGCGACCAGCGTTGTCGACCATCCATCTAGCTTTCCCATAAGAGGGTTTTCTGCCACGGTTGCGTCATCGAGGGTTTCGAAGATATTGTGCTTGCAAATCGCCTTCATTGACTCCTTGGACGCTTCGTCGTAGGCAAAGAGTTTGACCGTTTTGTTGCCCCAGACACACCAATGAAACGTATGGCTATGGTCTGGATCGTAGTGTCCACTGGAGACAGCGTTGGGGCCGGCCATGAATAGTTGCGGCGCGTTGGGCGGGATGAAGGGCCAGCCCTTGGGATCGAAGCGATCGAGTCCCAGGAATTTTCCGGGTGGCAGTAGAGCTGCCAGATCTTGTAGGTGAACGTCTTCCAGTAACGCCGGGTTCTTTCCGAAGAAATCGTAGTAGGGGTGGCCGACTTCAAAATGCTTTACGGCTTCACCGCGATCGAGTCGATCGATAAAGTTGGAAAGGCTGGTTTGAGGTAATCCTTTCAGCCAATCCAGGGTGTGACCGTCATGCGATACGTGATGATAGAGGATCGGAATCTGGCCAATCTCATTCTGGAAAAAGGACTTTTTCCATTGGTGATAGGCCGGCCAACTCTCAGCCACTCCTCTCAGGATGCAGGGAACGCCTGATTTCACATATTCTTCTTGGAATGCTTCCTTGCCTAGTGTGTTAATGTCGACCACATCTACCGTGCGTTCGCGGAATCCATTTTTGTTCACGGCAAAAGCCTTAGCAGTTTCCAAATTTCTATGCATCGAGTCGGTCTCATCCTTCCGTAAAAGCACTCAAGATCATCGTGATCAACGGCGACGTAATTTCATTGTTCCATCTGCGATATCTTGTCCAATTCAATTGCCTGCAGGTGCTCGTTGTTTTTTCTGTCCGTTTCTTGTTCTGTTTTCGTCCAGAATGACTTCCCTTTTCATTCTCCTGTTTCATTTTGGAGCAGAGGATATGAGTACCGACGACGCAATCGACACCTGTCTTGAGGCGTAGGTGATTCAGCAATCGGAAGTTTATTCGGGTTGTGATTTGTTCTGCGTATCCTGTTTTCTTAACACTTCTTGCAGAGTCCGGAAGAAGTCATTTCTCCATAGTTTGTGCAATGGTTTGCCGTGATCGCCCGGGATAGGAATGACATCCAGTGCTCCGCGACTCACCAGATTCTCCCAGTTTCCGTTGGGAGAGTGTCGGTGGATGAGATTTCTAATGCGGCTCTTCAAGTAAACCACGTGGTTGTTTGTGGGTTGCATCCGATACGTGATAAACGCTAGATAGCTTTGAATGAGCCGGTCCTGGTAAAGGCTTGAATAATTGTTCAAGTCGAACATTTGGTGCATTTCGCGCACGGCATATTTTTCGAGCAAGGCAGTGGGCGGATCGCTTGCAGCATCAGGACTCGTGCGTTTACTTTCCAGGCGACGTTGAATTCGTTGGACCAGGTCGCCAACGCCGTAGACTCGTAACTCATTCACCAGCCAACGTGGTGCATTGCATGCGATCGACAAAAGGTCGCGAAGTTCCCAGGGAGATGGTGGGTCAAACGGCTGAACATCGATCAGGATGACGGAGGCAGGTTTCCTGCCGCGGCTTTCAAGCTGTTGAGCCATTTCGTAGGCGAGGTGCCCACCAAAAGAGTAGCCCAACAGGTGAATCGCTTGCTCCTCGATCCGTTCGTCCAAAGTTTCGATCAGTCGTGATGCGATCTCTTCGATCGAAGGGTTCTCTGTCCAGTAAGGCGAGTGGCCGGTGAGTTGCAGCCCATATACCGGTCGATCCAGTTTGAACTCTGAAAATAAATTGATCCATTCGTTGATGTGACCGAAAACATTGTGGGCGACAACGAGCGGAGGTTTGTCTTCGTCGACAGCGTCAGGTTGATGGATTGACAGCAGTTCCGGTGTGGCAGCAAAAGGCTGCTCGTTCGTCTGGATTAAACCGGCAATCGTTGGATTCTGGAAGAAATCCTTCAGCGAATAGGTGGTCTTCAGACGTTGATCAACAACCGCCAATAGCCTCATGGCAAGCAGTGAATGTCCGCCGAGGTCGAAAAAATTGTCATGAATTCCAACGGGTTTCAGGTTCAGCAGTTCTTGCCAGATTTCGACAAGCTTTTCTTGTTGTTCCGTCGTGGCGGCGACGTAACCGACCTCTGTGTCAGGCCTTTGCTCGTCAGGGACGGGCAAGCCGCGACGGTCCAGCTTGCCGGTCTTCGTCAATGGTAGAGATCCCAATTCCACCAATGCCGATGGCACCATATAGCCGGGCAAGCGTTCCTGTAGAAATTGCCTAATCGCCGAGATCTCAAGGGTTGCTGATTCGTGTGGAACGCAATAGGCAATTAAACGTTGATCGCCGGCCTTATTGTCTCGCATCGCGACAACGGCTTGAGCAATATCCGGATGCGTCAGAAGAGCCGACTCGATTTCTCCAGGTTCAACACGGAACCCCCTGAGCTTGATTTGGTTATCGCATCTTCCGATGAATTCAAGTGTGCCATCCGTCAGCCAGCGACATAGATCGCCCGTCCGGTAAAATCGAGAATCGGGATCGCTGCTATACGGATTTGGGACGAATCTCTCGGCAGTCAATTCAGGTTGATTCAGATAGCCGTTGGCCAGGCAGTCACCACCGATGTAGAGCTCGCCGGCGACTCCTATCGGTACCGGCTGTTGATGCGGGTCGAGCAGGTATATTTGTGTGTTTGCAATCGGTTTCCCAATCGGTGCTTCGCTGGGCCAGTTGGGGCTGTCGTCGTTAAGCACGTGCGCGGTGACGACATGGCTCTCGGTCGGACCATAATGATTGTGCAAACGGCAGTTTTCGAGGCGTTCGAACAGGCGGCGAATTTCAGGGGTGAGTTGGAGCGATTCCCCAGCTGAAATGATCTCGCGTAGTGTGGTTCCACCTTGAGTACCGACAGTAGCGAGTTGCTGCAGCATAACGAATGGCAAAAATAATCGTTCGATCTTTGCCTCGTTGATGAGTTTCCAGAGTTCGGTGGGATCTCGACGAGTTTCCTCAGGAACCAGGACAAGGGTGCCACCACTACCAAGGGTTGTCATGATCTCTTGAAAGGAAACATCAAAATTGCAAGACGCAAATTGCAGGGTCCGTGCCGGTGTCATCCATTCCTGATGCATTTGCCACTGCACGAGATTTCGTAATGCTCGATGTGGCATTACGACACCTTTGGGGCTCCCCGTCGAACCGGAGGTAAACATGACGTAAGCTGCGGTTTCTTGTGAGAGATCCAAGGGAGGCGCATGGCTGGATTGTTCATTCGCAGGATTTACGTCGTTACTCAGATGAACGGTCGTGACTTCCCCTGGTAGCAGTTCTGAGAATTTTGGCTTTGTCACGATCAGGACGAGATTCGCATCCCGTATCATCAGCTCAACTCGTCGTCGAGGATATTCCGGATCAAGTGGTACGTAGGCCGCACCCGCCTTCAGGATGCCCAGGATGCACACGATGGCTTCAGGAGACCTGTCCAGGCAGACTCCCACCGCATCACCGGTCTGGACACCTCGGTGACGTAAGTCAATGGCCAATTGATTGGCGCGATGATCCAGTTCCTGATAGGTAAGCTGCTGTTCCTCAAACTCAATAGCAATCGTGTCCGGTGTTTGCTCGACCTGTTCTTCGAACAGTTGATGGACACCGTTGGCTCGAGGGAAGTCAGTAGAAGTTTGATTCCAGTTGGACAGAACCTGTTGCTCTTCGGTCGAAGACAAAACCTGCAGATCTGAGATAGGTTTGTTCGTGTCTTCGGCAATGGATTCAAGGAGTTGCCGGAAGTGTTCCATCAAGCGATTGATTGTGGCTGCCTGGAAAAGATCTGTGTTGTAGACCAGTTCTCCGGAGATGCCTGTTGGATTAGCGACAAGGTTCAGTTCCAGATCGAATCTCGCGTTTAATCCAAGCGAGGGGTGTGGTTTCACGTCCAAGTTGGGGAACCTGAATTCGTCTGCATCCGTGTCAGAATATTGGAACAGCACCTGGGCGAGCGGGTTGCGACTGAGGTCTCGTCGTTCGCAGATGTTTTCAACGACTTGATCGTAGGGGACTTCCTGGTGACTGTAGGCCGCGAGGGAGGTGTCGCGTACCCGCCCTACAAGTTCTTGGAAGATCGGATTGCCGGATAGATCCGCACGAATCACAAGGACATTGATGAAACAGCCGATCTGATAGGCCAAGTCAGGATCGTTTCTACCCGCAATAGGAACGAGAACACCAAAATCGTCCTGTCGGGTATATCGCTGCAACAGGACCTGGAATGCCGCCATTAGCAGCATGTGACTGGTTGCGTGTGACTCTTCAGCTTTCTTCTTTAGTTGTTGCGAAAGTTTTAATGGCAAGGTGATGGGAATCGAACTACCACGATGGCTCTGGACGTTAGCCCGCGGTTGGTCGGTGGGGAGATGGAGGTCTGGCAGGCTGTTCAATTGGCTTTGCCAGTAATCGAGTTGTGAAGCGTGGCGTGATACGGAGTTTTGTTGCCAGACTGAAAAGTCCTTGTAATGAACTTCTAAATCCGGAAGTTGCGGCTCTTGGTTGCTGTGTTCAGCTGTGTAGAAGTGCGATAGCTCGTGTTGCAGAATTCGATGGGACCACCCATCCGTGGCGATGTGGTGAAGCGTCAATAAGAGCAGGTGACGGTCTGGATGAAGCTGCAGTAGCGCGGCTCGGAGCGTCAGATCTAAAGTTAAATCAAAAGGCGTTCTTTCCTCGCTCCTTTGATGTTCGGTGATTTTCGCGGACTGCTCCGTGGGCGAATAAGGTGTCAGATCATGAATCGGAAGGTGGAAATGTCGTTTGGGGAGAATCGATTGGTGGAGCCGTCCGTCATCAGCCTGATGGAAGACCGTTCGCAATGGTTCATGGCGATGCACAATTCGTTCGAGTGTCCGACGTAAATGTTCTGTGTCGAGCTTGCCCTCGAATAAATAGTTCGATGACATGTTGTAGGCAGCCACTTGTTCTTCGAGTTGAGTGACAAACCATAAGCGTTGCTGGGGAAATGAAAGAGGGTAGGACTCCCGATGGTTGGATTTCGCGACTGCTCCACGGACGGGTTGCGGTGGAGAAACTTTTTCGATCTTGCTGAGTTCGACAGCGAAGTGCTCAGCGGTTGAAGCTTCACTCAAAAGATGCATCGGAATATGAACCATCAGACGCTGTTGCAGACGAAGGATCATGTGGATGGCAAGCAGAGAATTGCCTCCTAAGAAAAAGAAATCATCTTCAAGTCGAACCGCTTGGTTGCTGAGGATCTCTGACCAGACAGAAAGCACTTCTCGCTCGATGTCATTTCGAGCTTGCAATCCGTTTTTCGAGGTGTTCGTGGTCACGATCGTAGACAGCTTTGATGGGTGGGCGTCGGTCCCGCGGTTTGGCGGAAACGGCAATATTTCTGATGGTTGTAATGTTCAAAAATATCATACGAGATTCAATTTGGTCCATCGGCTCAATTGACAAGATCGAGTTTTTTGGGGGAGATAGATGTCGATGTTGTTTTTTTTATTCAAATGAGCAATGTTTCGATTGCTGATCGCTCTTTGAGCATGCTGCTATTTCGAAAGACATGCTGTTTCGGAAGGCATTGCATCCGCATGTTTCGGGTTGACTGATATTGTTGAACTTCTGTTTTTTCGCTGCGAAAAGAATAACCGGAAATTTGGGCGGAATGATCGACCGTCTGCGTTGATGTTCTCGTGCGACAGAGGTCCCATCGGTATCGTGAAGACAGCGAGCAATGGTGTCTTCAGAGACCTTGTGTGATGAGTGAGATAAGCTTGTTCGTCTCTCAAGCCGCAGTTCTAGAGGCTCGCTTGACGCATCGATTTCCCTGCTTGGATTCGATACCTGCGGCTTGGTCTAAAGCGACTTCTTTGTGCGATCATGGGTTTGTCGGATTTTGAGAAGGCCGACGAGTCCAAGAAAGATCATTGCTGCTCCACTCGGCTCGGGGACGGCCGCTTGAGGAGATCGTTCGCATCCGCCGTCTTGTCCCGCAAGAATCAAAAATGAAGTCGAAGCGGTGAGAATTGGGACCGCCATCTGAATTTTGCAGCCGCTCCCTGTAGCTCCACTGCATCGAAAGAGATGCTGATGAGGCTTAGCGATTGTGCGAGGTCGTGGATTCGCTGCCGCCGTGAATCTTACTCAGGGGATTTCGGTTGATCTGCTTCAGGAGGCGAGTTTTCCTTTGCAGGCGTGAGGATGATCGATCGTAAATCAATCAGGCAGTTACTGGGCGTTCCTTCGGGTTGAAAGACCAGGTGTTGCGGTCCTGTGCCGACGGTGACCTGGCCAATCGACATCGTCCGATAGTTGTCCCACGTTCCGGTACCGGGAACTTTGCCGACGAGCCTGTCGCTTCCTATTTCCATCGCGAAGGTGTTGTTGGCTGTGCCATCATCACACGCATAGTCGATGGACACGTCATACGTTCCAGCTTTGGAGATGTTTACGAGCCATTCAGCGACATCGGAGGCACTTTGCCAGTATCCAAGATTGCCATAATGAGATTCGAACACGAGTGTATCACCGTAGATTCGGCAATCAGCCGCGTTGAGGGTAATGTTGCCTTCGTCGCCCTGCTCGACTTGCTTGGGCTCATTGTCGGGAAACGAACGCGATTGTGATCGAAACGTTCGTAGGAAACTGAGCAAGTCCTTCATGCTCGCTGGGTCAACTTCCTTTTCTAGGCCCGTTGGCATCAGAGACAGTCCGGCGCTTTCGAGCGACTCGATTTCGCTCCTCAAAATGACCGTCTTTTTAGCCTGTGCATTTTGAAGGGTGATTGTCGTGCTCGTTTCTGAGGTAATGATTCCAGTTTGTGCCCGGCCGTCATCGGTGATTACGATGTACGACCGATACTTTTCTTCCACAGCTCGGTTTGGATCCAGGACCGCAGTTAGCATTGCTGACGGTGAACGATCCGTGATGGCTGAGAGGTTGGGGCCCACTTCGTTGCCGACTTCGCCGACACGATGGCATGTCGCGCAATGTTTCGCAAATACGAGCTCTCCGTTGGCTGTGTTTCCGTCGACAGCCAAGCTGTCGCGATAGTTATCAATGACGGTCTGACGGTCCTTGTTCACGACGTCGAAGAGTGATCCGGCCCGTTTGCGAAGCGATTCGTCTTCGTGGGTCAGGAGTCGAGTCCTGAACACGGATCCGATTTCATTGGTTACCAAATTCCCAGACTGCACATCGCTCAATAACAAGTCAATCCAGACCGTTCGGCTAAGCAGTTGGTCAAGCGATTGTTCTCGGAGCATGGGACTCATCTCACGAAGTCGGCCAAGAATAGCCGAGCCGATCTCAGGCGTATCACCATGGCAAAGTGCTTCAAGAGCAGCAATCTGAAGTGCATTCGCGTGAATCGGTTGCAGCAGGTCTGCCAATAAATCGAAATTCGGGGCGTCAGACCATGGGTGAGTACGTCCCAGAAGACCAATCGCAGCGGAACGCAAATCCAAGGGGGCTGCCGTGTCGGTTGCCACCTTTTCCGCAATCTTACGAAACGAAGCGATCCGATCCTTTTGGCGGGCGAGTCGAGTGCTTTCAGGAGTTGCCTCAGTGCCGAGACCGGCCAGCAGACTGGTCATTGCTTCGAATTGCCAAGCTTCGATGTCCGTCGTTGGATGCTCTGGAATCACCTGTTGGATTGCGATCTGAATCGCATCTTCACTCTTCATACCCGCTGCCAATTGAAGAAGTTCGTTAAATAAATTCCTCTCTGGCTCGCGTTCGAGGCCTGCGTTGGTGATTGCCGCAAACGCAGTCGACAGGTTGTGTTCGTTCAGGGAACTGACGACCGCTGCCCGTACATAAAGATCGCTCTGGTCGTCTAAGGCGAGCTGGGTTAACGCTTGCCCCGCTGCTGGATCGGTCGATGCGCCAAGAGAGTTGGCCAGTTGCAGTCGGAGTTGAGGGTCGGACAAGGGGGAGTTCGTGGCGGCGGTGACAACCTCTGAGACCAGCTGAACAAGTCGTTGGCGCAACGCCGTTGAGTTTGACAGGTGTTTTTCCGCGATTCGTATCGCGTGCCGACGAACGGCGGGATGCGAGTCAGACATCGCAATCAGCAATGTTTGCTCATCGGCGGCATCCAGTCCATCCAGGGTGCATAATGCGTGGAGCCGAGCCAGTGGACTGTCATGATTTCGGAACATTTCCCGGAGCGGCCGCAAGGCCGTTTGATCCGCACGAAGAATCAGTCGACGCTGGGCTGCGTCTCGTTGCCAGCCACTCGGGCTGCTAAGTGCAGCGACCAATGTTTCGGTGTCGAACTGGCCCATCTTTGGAATGGGGCGAAGTTCTGCGTCGCGCGGGTAAACGCGATAAATCCTGCCTCGATCGTCACCGGCGCGGAGGTCAATTTCCTGTTCGCGTTGGTCATCAATGTACTCGGTGTGCTCGATGACCAGACGGTACATGTCGGCAATCCATAGGGCACCGTCCGGACCGGGTCTTGCCATCGTGGGCCGAAACCAACTGTCGGTGGATGCAAGAAATTCACTGGCCGACTCATCCACAGCGCGTGGGCTTGCAAAAGAAGTACCCTCGGGGATGAGTTGTCGACGATGGACGAGATTGTGAATCGGCTCCGACGTAAAGGTGTTGTTGTAAAAATCAGGCCCAAACATTTGGTCCCGATAGGGCATCGTGCTGCAGGCTGAGGTGAATCGGTGTGCTTCGCCGGCCGCAGGTGGACGGTAGCCTTCCCAGTGACTGAGGATGCGCGAAATAGGAAAGACTTGTGTGTTCCCCGTCACTGCAATGTTACGAAAGGGAGTCGGGGGACGGGCATTAGGGTTCCGTCGCAAGTAATGATCCGCGAGCACGTAATGTCGTAAAGGCAGGCTATTGCTGCAGCCGAACCAGTTGCCCCAGTCGTCGCGACGCCGACCGAATTGTGAGAATCCGGTTTGCAAATCGATGTCGCCGCTGTCCGGTCGAATCCGTAAATCTCGTCCGCTGATGTCGAGCGTGGTTCCTGTCTTCAAGGACTTTACTCGTCCGTGACTGTCTCCGTTGGCTACATGGATCCAGTTATCCAGGCCCCATTCAAATCCATTCACGCGATGTTGCTGGTTACCTTCATTGAAACCGTGGTATAGCACTTCGCGATGATCTGCGCGGCCATCGCCGTTGGTGTCCTTGGCAAAGAAAACATCAGGTGCCGCACTGATCAGCACCCCGTCTCGCCAAGGCATCACTCCGGTAGGAAATGGAAGCTCGTCAAGAAATACCGTCGACTTGTCGTAACGGCCATCACCATTCGTATCCTCCAGGTAACGAACCCGTCCTCCACCGTTTTCCTTGCCTTCGATCCCGTCGGGATAATCCGCCATTTCTACGACCCACAGCCGCCCGTCATCTCCCCAGTCGAAGGCGATCGGATCCTTTACAAGCGGTTCTGCCGCGATAAGTTCGACGGTGAATTCTGGCCGAGTGCGAATTGATTGAAGACTGTCTGATGGAGATCGAGGCGGAGGTTGGAAGTCACCGAGAAGTTGATCGAAGGTGCGGCGATCGACTCCATCGGGCAAGCGATAAGTGTCTTCGTTTTGTAACCACATGTGGCCGTTGGCGAACCAGGCCCCGTTATTGGTGCCATTGCGCACGATCATCGGAACCGCGTTTTCAGTGCGTCTTGAATCAGCCAGGACACGCTGAGTCCAGCCTCCGTCGGCGACGGAATAGACATAAACCGCGTAACGTCGTTCATCTGAGAGCAACAGGTCGTCATGTCCGTCTCGGTCGAGATCAACAAAACGCAGCCCTGCGTCGCGTCCCTCGGCGTTTACAAATGGCTCGGGAAGTGGAACGGCAGCTTGCCAGCGTTTTTGTGACTCATTCCATCGCAGCATTCCTTTTTGCTCGGAGTTGCCGATCAAAAATTCGCAGCGTCCATCGCCATCTGCATCACGCAAGCGAACTCCTCGGTCGTGTCCCGCTTGATCGACGGTGAAGCAGGGTTTGCCGTTGGATACCAACCCACGCAACATTGTGTCGTCACGTTTCCATTGGCGGCCTTCAAAATGCCACACCCCTTGTACAGACTCGTTAAGCACGATCATGCTTGCCGCGCCATCAGGTCGGAGGATTCCAAACCGTACTCCCTGGTCAAGTCGTTGATCGCCCTCCCCCGTTACGATGTGTACGGGAAATTCCGTCTCCAGCCATCGACGTTCCTCGGGAACCCAGACACGCGTCTGTTGCATTTCATCGTTCCCGATGACGACATCCAAATAGCCATCATTGTTCAGGTCGAGTAGTCGCACGCCGTTGTCGCCACCGTCCGCTGCTCGGATGCTTTGGCCTGCTAGTAAGTTTTGGTTAAGCCGTTCGAGAGCTTCTTTGAAATTCAAGAAGATGACGCGACGACCATGACGCTCCAACGTTTCATTGACAACGTGGAGCAACAAATGATTGCCAATCCAATCATTCGGGTGGCAGACAAGATTCGCCACTCCCTGTTTCGCCACGGTTGCATCAATGGCTGCGATGTAGTCGATGGCTGTTTGGCGATTGGCATTCCCAAATAAATTCTGACCTTGCCAGTCATCGGGAATCATGCAAGGGAATTCCCAGCAGATTCGGCCAATCACGTACGGATAAGGATAATTCTCGATCTTGTTGACAAAGGATTCAAACGGAGCGTATCGAGCAAACCGTTCCGTACCATTTTCGGTGTATACCAGTTCCCGTGGAAGCGTTGGATCGTCCGAAGTGAACAGCTGGCAAACGGAACTACTCATTTGCAGAAAATTGCCCTGCGGAGTTTTACTGTTCACGATTTCCGCAAAACCCCGCGGGCTTGGGGTGTTCATCGAATCCATGCAAGGGAATCGAAATGCCACCGGCTGATTGCCAGGGACGGAAGCAAGTTGATCAACACACCGATCGTACGTGCTTTTGGCCGGCTCGAAGCGGCCGCCTTGTAAACACGGACACGGATGATCAGCGGTGTGTGTCTCTAGCGAAACACCCTCTTTGAGCCATGCTGGTAATTGAGCATGTTGAGGATCGATGCTGTTGGTGAAGATACTCGCCGGTGCCCGTCCGTCGACTTGTTTGAGTCGTTCCAGGATTGGTCGGAGATAATTTTCGTAGGGCTCCGGAGTACGCATGTCATCGATGCCGATCGTGACCACGCATTCGACCCCATCGTCGCCCACCCATTGTGGCGTGATTAATTTGGCCATCTTGATGTTGGGCCAGTACGGGTCACAGAATTCGTCAAGGTAGGTTAGGCGATTCGCATCGGGCGGCGCAGCTAGAGAAACGCTCGAGATACTCGCAACGATCGTGAGCAAAGCGAAGGTGAATCTGCAGGCAAGGTGAGTAATCGTTGGCTGCATCATTTGTGGATCCGCGAGGTTTGGTGATAACCTACCGACAATGTTCGGTGCTTCGGAGAAAGGTTGTCAGGCCAGCCATGTCATGGACGTTGTTTCCTAGTTTCTGGAGCCTCAACGGCAACTTTGAACGGGCCGCCCAGCAAGTAATGAATTTCGTTTACGATCCGATTCTCAAGGCCGGGGGCAAAGGGCGCTGCCCAATCATGAAATCTCATGGCACCGCCACCTTCGTAGCCGCCTTCCCGTAAGACACGTTCTGATGGAATATAACACGGGACATCGTTCGCGTATGCGATAATCCAGGTGCGTCGATGATCGAACTCTTTTTTGAGACGTAAGGAATAATCGACAACAACTTCACCGCCCAGGAATATGATCGCCAGATCATCGGCAAAGGTCCAGGTCTGGATCGGCAATGGGACTCGAGTCTTGATTGCCTCGCCGCGGTCCAGTCGCTGCAAGTGAATTCGAGCATGGTAGCCAATGGTCCCGCCCTGCGCTGCGTCTTTCTCCGTTGCACGGGCTTCCCATTCGGCGCGGTTTGGGATGCTTTTTAACTGCAGGTCGACGACGGAAAAACGTATGTTAAGGTCGCCCGAAACTGGCTGCAGATCGTTCTGCAACAGTTCGACCTGTCGACTGATTTCCTGTCCATGTTGTGCTGCGGTTTCATCGGGTGATCCAGCACCGCCGCTTGGATTTGCATCGGCACCGCAGCCCGCTGATACCAACGTAATCGCTCCGGGGTAACGCCGTTGAATCGCCTCTTGCGCATATCCGGCCCAGTCACCGCTGATTCTGTTGTGAGATAGCGTGGTGCAATGGCAGGCATAACTGAGATAAACAGCGCGTACTTCATCGTCCGCGCCTTTGACGACCAGGATCGGTAGGCTGTGGTCTACGGGACCGTTTTTTGTGCGACGGTTTCGAGCGAAACGAACTTTTCCAGTAGCGCGAAATAATTGCGATGGCTGTTGATCGTGAAAGGCACGAATGGCGACCTGTTCAAGTTTTTCAATCAGCTCTGCAGTGTAACGTTCGATATTCTGTCGATGCTCTTCCGGGAGAGGATGGCAATAAAGTGTTTCGGACATGCCGGCAAGCATTGGGCCGTTATGGGTATGGGTGGCCGTGATTGTGAACCGATCGGGGTGGAGGCCAAATCGTTGAAGCATTCGCTCGGCTAATTCAAGACGCAGATCGGCTGGGATAAGACAGTTGTCCAGCGTGATCAGCAAGGCAGGTGGACGCTGCGGGCTTTTGATCACCAACGCTTTGGCCCAAAGCCGTTGGACAATGCCTTCAGATTCCGTGACGCGACCTGCGTATCCTCGCAGACGCACCGGGTAATCTGGCGTAACGTCGATTGCGGCGGCACCAATCTGGTAGGTGGTGATCGGTTCCTCAGTTGGGGCTCCAGGCGATGCGTCAGTCAACCCAGTCAGCAGTAGCACGATTGCCCAGTGTAAAGCCACCATCTTCATGAAGAGGTAGTTGTTCAGGCGTTGCTCAAGCAGGCTACGAATCATCCAATGGTCCCTCGATCCCCGGGCTTGCTGTGCCCCTCAGTATAACAGGATTGAATCCAGGTTTTGTCAACTTCATGAATTGTCGCAAGCGTGATGGCGACGTTTGGCGACTGGGGGGATAGGGAGGATCTCTTGATTTTGTCGGAGTTCCTTAAATGACTGGCTATTCCCGACGGGGGTGGGTTGTGCTCTCACGGTGTCTACCGCCTATAATTACGGAATGACCGATCTGCAGATCCTTCAAGATAAGTTACTGGCAACGATCCGTGACTACGGGAGCTGTGCTGTTGCCTTTTCTGCCGGTGTCGACAGTACAGTTGTCGCAAAAGCCGCGCAGTTGGCGCTCGGCGATGACGCGATTGCTGTGACCGCCGATAGCCCTAGCCTTGCGAGTGGTGAGCTCGACGATGCCAAGAGATTGGCGTCCTTGATCGGAATTCGCCATCTAGTTATTGGTACTCAAGAGATTGCTGATCCTAATTACAAAGCCAATAACTTTGATCGTTGTTACTTCTGTAAGTCAGAGTTGTATACGCGGATGATTGGGTTGACGCAGGACTGGGGAGTCAACGTTCTTGTCAATGGAGCAAATCTCGACGACCAGAGTGACCATCGCCCTGGTATGCGTGCTGCCAATGAGAATTCTGTTCGGAGTCCGCTCATTGAGGTCGGTATCGGCAAGGCGGATGTTCGGCGACTCGCCGAGGCGTGGCAGTTGCCGGTGTGGAATAAGCCAGCGATGCCTTGTTTGTCCAGTCGTGTCGCATACGGCGTTGAGGTTACCTCGGAACGGTTGCGCATGATCGACCAGGGTGAGCAGTGGCTGAAACAACGTGGTTGGCAGGAAGTTCGCGTCAGATATCACGAGGGTGATCTTGCACGCATCGAGGTGCCGGTCGACCAACTCTCTGCGTTACTCGAACCGGACTGCCAACGTGATTTGATTGAGGCCTTCCAGGAGATCGGATTCCGTTATGTGACGGTCGACCTGAAGGGATTGCGTTCGGGTAGCCTCAACTCGGTGGTTCCTGTTGAGCTGATCGAGATCAATCAATCGCAAAAACAGGTCGCGCGAGAGACAGAGTCATAAAAAAAGCGAATCCTCCACCGCAATGCCGTGGCGATGAGTTTTGTGAGAGCCCGCATGCCAAATAGGGGGGGACTGTAGCTCTAGGATTCACGATCCGCAGCGAATGCGGTCTGGTGAATGGCCAGAGCGACCCGTCATAAGTCCCCAACGGGCCTCGTATCGGCTCCCCAAAAAATCGCATCGACAACACGAACATGGCAGAGGAAACGCCGTATTCTTTGTTTGACGGCCGGATCGTAGCAAGGTTGATGCGCTGGAGCAAGAACGATTGGGGCACGAAAAAACGCGATGTCAGGATTGCTGCCATCGCGTTTTGATGAATCGAAGCCCGATCAGTCAGGCTGGGATCCGTGACTACTGGCTGGAATCACGAAGAACCGGTTCCATCACCTTCGTGTTGCGTTCGATCGCCAACACAATGGTCTGTTGAGTAGTGCCGTCACTGCTGCTGCTGGTGACCGGAAGCACTTGCCGGCGATCAGGAAGGCTCATACGAACGGTGAACGTGCCATCCGAGCGAAGCTTGATCGGCTCGCCTCCAAGTGTGACATGAGCATCCGACCGGGTGGAACCATAGATGATCATTTCTGCTTCAACGTCGAATCCAAAGGGATTCTTTTCTTCAGGATCCGCAGCACCAACCCCATAGCGAGTGACCATCGGCGAACCAACTGGACGTCGAAGTCGTTCCTCCAAAACCTCCTGAAGTTCTTCGGAGGCCAAGTCGGAAGAATATCCGCCGCTGAGTGCGAAGATCCGTTCGCAATTCTCTGCGACATCGCTCCAGTTCTCATCCATGGCGTCGCAGCTTCCCGGTTTCGGGGTCGTAATCGAATTGCTACGTGCCAAGGCATGGAAATGACCATTCGATGCCAGGTATCCGATTTCAACGCGATAACCCTTTGGTGGATCGTTGACATCGATGTACCAGTCATTCACGCCGCCGTGAATTTCAATGTCACGAACATGGGTCTCGGTGGGACAAGAGACCGTATCCGAAGCCGTTTCGAAAAGTCGAATCACGGGTTTGGCCGTATGCCAATAAGCTGCCATCGCCGCTTTCGCGCGTTGAATGCAACGACTCGAGAGTTCCCAGTGAGCGTGCAGCCAAAATGAGTCTCGAACCATCAGGACGATGCGGTCCTTACCCATCTCTTTTGAGACGATGGGGCGTGGCTTGGGACGTCGCTTCGCGGCGACCTTCGGTGGAGTTCCAGATACGTCTTTCTGTTTGTCTTCCTGTTTCTTCTGCTTTTGAATACGACGGGCGACTCGCGATTTTGGGTTGCTGCTCTTGCTGTTGGCGACTACCGTTCGTTTGCCGTTCCGCTTGCCCTTCTCTGTTGTGCTGCTTCTCTTGGCATCCCGGACGATCGCACGAATCAGCTCTTGCTTCCTCATGGAGTGCCAGCCCGTGATGCCACGCTTCTTGGCCATCTGGGCCAGATCCTTGAGCGTGTATTCCTTTAAACCTGCAGTAGTGATCAAGACACAAACCTCCGAATCTTAACTGAGCGATGGGGGGACCGTCGCTACAGTTCTATTTTTCAACCTTCCGTGAAGCGCCAAGGCTCGAATTGTCAGCAATCCTTAGCCGACCAATTCGGCGAAGCCGAGGGGGAGTAAGGTTGCCTTCGGCCAGTGGCAACTCGGGCGGTTTCGGCGGGGTATGGGGGGCCCACGCGGTGACGCATCCTCGTAACTTCGGCTTAAGGGCACTGCGGCCACGTGAGGAACGCGGCTGCTCCTTCGCCCTTAGGGGGGATCATGTTCTCTCGGTTCGTTACCGTTCCGATATCCGAACCAACCCATAAACGCACTTTAATCTACAGCTCGCCAAGACGCAAAAAATGACCCCCCATTGGGACTGTTTTTGGTGGCCGTGGTCGGTGTTTAACCGGCTTTCGAGCGTTGAAAGCCTGCCCTTTTCAGTAGGCGAGCAGATAGACAGAGAGTAAGGTGACGACCCCCATCGCCATCCATCCTGTCGGACGACTGTGTCTCATAAACCCTTTGTCACAAGAGGTTTGGTTGAAATGGCTCGGGATCTAAGCCAAGCTCGTCGGTGCTGTCTGTGCAGCGGGAAGTATAGTCTGTACGCCGGAAATTCGGTGCCGTAGTCAGAGGCGGTTCAGAAATCGAATGATTGCCGGGATAAGAACTCGTTACGTCCAATCAACATCTAGTAAAGTTCCACTCTTCTTCACCGGATCGATCCGCAACCATGAGGCTAGAAAAGAGGCCCGCCGATGAAATCGAAGGCAGCGAACAGACTCTGTCGTCGTGGGCTTTCGCCAGCGCCGAGGAGACCATTCATTTTGTGACGTCTCCGGCATTAAGGACGTTGCCATGCCGAGCGAGCCGATGATGCGCAACGTGGCCGTCCAGGATCTTGATTCTTCTGACTCGCCAAATGAAAAATGCCGTGGAGCGTAGGCCCAGTGAAATCAGGCCCAGTGAAATCAGGAACACGGTCGGATGACCTGGCCTGACCAGCCGAACGACAGACAGTGGGATTCCCAGGCGGATGGAATGCTGCACGATGCAGGGACCCTTGGGTTCGACGCGATGGAATTCTAGGAGTTGTCTGGTGAGTTCGTTTGGGAGTCCCGGGTGGCATCGCTGCAGGGGCCTCCGCTGACCCGGCTGAGGCGGCCTGAAATTTGGCGATTGGCTTCCCGACTCAATGAGGTATTAGCTGGCACGATTGGGAGCTTAGCGAGGCGACCGATGGAGAGTTCGGGCGCGCGTTAATCGGCTGAATGGAAGTTGCTGAAACAACTTCGTGAAAAAAGGCACTAATTCAACTTTCCGTCGGTTGACCAGTTTTGGCATGTTCGATAGATTGACCGCAACTTGCGATCGGGAGGTTGGCGCTAGGTGTCTAGCTATCTGATGCGGGTTGGGTATAAGTTGTTTTCATGCCACGCCTAACGGTTTTTGGAGTCGATGTTGGCAGCCGGGGATTTGCTCCCCTGCCGGCAGTCACGTGAATTACGATTTAGACGACCGCGAATCGCATGCGATTGCGTACCACTGGGCCTCTCGGGTCATGACCATCTGCCTAGAAATGGTTGTGCCGGGTGTGCTGGGTTACTTTGCCGATCAAAAGCTCGGCACTCGCTTTGTCTTCACGTTGATTGGCTTTATCGTCGGTTTGGTATTGGGAGTCGTTCACCTGTTGCGGATTACGGACAAGACAGCGGCAGGCGGGTCGAAGTCGACAGCTGAGAAAGAGCAAGAGCGGTGAAGGGAACATCGGAATCCTGGATCAACCGTATTGGAAGCTGGAAGTTTCCGACGCGCGCTGCATTTTTGTCGGCTCTGTACGCGGCCTATTTTTTGGTGATCTCGCCCATCGCCTGGTTGTTGGACGGTGCAGCGGGATTGACGGCTCTGGGGTTCGCGACGTTTGTCTGTTTTGTGGCGGGTCTGTTAGCGTTGGTTGCGACCACGTGGATGGTGCCGGCCGATCGCCCCGCGGTGCATGCCGTGTTAGGGATGGGTTTGAGGATGAGTCTTCCCTTGGTGGTTTGTTTGATGGTGACTCAGCGTGAGCCTGGCATGGTGGATGCGGGATTTGCTTGGTATTTAGTTGGCGCGTTCATGATTGGGCTGCTGATCGAGACGGCGATGTCGCTTGGGCAACTGACGACAAAATGAAGTAACTGATAAGAAGAAAAAATATGGCTGCAGATTCACATGGATCCTCGGATGGATCGCATTTTTTAGATCCGGCCTACTTGATTGGTCACGTTAAGGACGCGACCTATTTCGAGATGCCGAAGGCAATTACCAGCTCTAAGTCGCCTGGTAAGCTGAAGCTTCCGCAGCCCTTTCATGAGTTTCATGGGGAAGGGAAGGCACTAATCTCTTCTCCGTCACCGGAGTTGATCGAGCATTTCGAGTTGAAGGTCACCAAGTTCATGGTGTTGGAGCTGGTGGCTGCGGTGATTGTCGCATTCTTGGCAATTGGCTTGGCTCGAAACGTTCGAGGCGGCAAGTTGCCTACCGGTCGGTTGTGGCAGGCCCTCGAGGGTCTGTTGCTGTTTTTGCGAGATGAAGTCGCTCGACCGGCAATCGGGAAAGCTGACGCAGATCGCTTTTTGCCCTTTTTGTGGTCCGTCTTTTTCTTTGTGTTGATCTGTAATCTGCTCGGTATGGTGCCCTGGCTTGGCTCGCCGACAGGAGCGTTGGGCTGCACAGCCATGTTGGCGTTGGTCACGATGGGAGTGGTTATTTCAGCCGGCTCGAAAAAGCTTGGAATTGTTGGGTTTTGGAAAGCACAAGTTCCTCATATGGATGTTCCATTTGTGTTGGGGATCTTTCTTATTCCGATGGTATTCGTCATTGAAGTTGTGGGGATGCTGATTAAGCACTTCGTGTTAGCCGTTCGTTTATTGGCGAACATGTTTGCCGGCCACTTGGTGTTGGGGGTTCTCATTGCTTTTGTAGGAGTCATTGTTTTTCAAACGGAAGCTTATTTGCATCCGTTGGCCGTGAGCGTGACGGGGGCCAGTATCCTCGGTGCGATAGCGATTAGTCTGTTGGAGCTCTTCGTGGCTTTTCTGCAGGCCTATATCTTCACGTTCCTTGCTGCATTGTTCATTGGTATGGCGGTTCATCCTCACTAGGGTGTTCGCCGTTTTAAGATTTACTGCTTCGTTGAATCAGGAGATGGAAAAAGTGTTTAAGTGGACCAAGATCGCCTTGATTGTCGTAGCTCTTCTCGCAGTTGCAACTCCAGCGATGGCTCAGGAAGGAGCTGCCGCAGATGGTGAAGCCGCGAGTGGAGTCAGTATCTTCACCGGTGCTCCGATCGGTGCAGGTTTGATTATCCTCGGTGCTGGCTTTGGCATCAGCCGAATTGGTTCGGCTGCTGTTGAAAGCATGGCCCGACAGCCAGAGGTCGCTGGCAATATTCAGACCGGTATGATTATTTCTGCCGCTCTGATCGAAGGTGCGACGTTCTTTGGCTTGATCGTTTGTATGATTTCTTAGAAGTTTTGCCATGTAGGGAAGTTTAGTGATGCGCGCCCCTTCAATGTTGAGGATTGTCGTTTGCTTCATCGGTCTGCTCGCTTTTGCGGTGCATGGCGGATCGTTGCAGGCGGCAGCAGATGCTGAGGTCACCTCGGATAGCGAATTGCATCAGGATGGTGACCATGGCGATCATGCTGATGGCGATGCTTACGGAGGTGGACAAGGTGGTACGCCGAGTCCGATTTCTGTGGATCCCGATCTTGCGATCGTCACGGCAGTTATTTTCATCGGTCTGTTGGTTGTTCTAAAGAAATTCGCTTGGGTGCCGGTCATTGCTGCGATCGACGCTCGCGAAAACAAGATGGCCAATGACCTTGCCGAAGCAGCCAAGGCCAACGAGGAGTCGAAACGCTTGTTAGCGGCTCACGAAGCCAAGATGGCCGAGGCGGCTGGAGAAGTGCGTCAACTGCTCGATTCAGCTCGCCGCGATGCTGAAGTGCAACGCCAGAAAGTTCTGGATGATGCCCAGGCTGCAGCACAATCTGAGAAGGATCGTGCACTCCGCGAGATTCAATCGGCAAAGAACGGTGCCTTGCAAGAGGTCGCCGAGAAAAGTGTTGATACCGCCGTAGCATTGGCTGGCCGGATCGTGAAGCGGGATCTTTCCGCTCAGGATCACTCCCAGTTGATCAACGACGCGATCGAAAATTTCCCGAGTAAAAATTGATCGAGGTGTCGCCTTCGTGGCGGCCTTCGTGGTAGGTAGTAGATATGGCTGACGAATCTCCGCAAGCAACGGAAGTCAACATCGACAAGCAGCGGTTGGGTGTGGTCTATGCCCATGCTCTCATCGGTGCTGCTGAAAAGCAGCAGGCGAGTGCCGACGCGTTGGTGGATGAGCTTGAATCGCTTGTGAATGATGTGCTCAGTCGGTTTCCCGATTTAGAGGCGACACTGGCTTCGCCGAGAATCGCTCCGGCTGAAAAAGAGCAGCTTTTGGATCGGGTGTTTGGCGGACGTGCTTCGGAAGGTCTTTTGACCTTCTTGAAGGTCGTCGGTCGGCACGGTCGGCTCGATTGCCTCCGGCAAATTCGAACGGCAGCCCGTGAGGAACTGAATCGATTACGCGGACGCATCTCGGTCATCGTGACCACGGCGTCCACCATCGATGAAGGTCTCAAAAGTCAGATTGCCAGTAAGCTCGAGGCTTCTACCGGTTTGCCGGTGAACCTTGAGTGTAGAGTCGATTCATCGATCATCGGTGGGCTTATTATTCGGGTTGGCGACACGGTTTACGATAGCAGTGTTCGCAATCAATTAGCCCAGCTCAAACGCGATACACTCAACAAGACATACGAACAGCTACGCGACTCGACTGATCGATTCGCGGTTTCCGGCTGANCAAACGTGAGGTTAAGCGAGTCCCATGAAGTTCAATGCGGATGAAATTGCTTCGATNATCCAACANGAGATCGAGCAGTACAAAGATCAGGTTGATGTNCGTGAAGTCGGTACCGTCCTCGAGGTCGGTGACGGTATTGCACGTGTTTACGGGTTGTCGGGAGTGATGGCCGGTGAAATGGTCGAGTTTCCCAACGGCGTNATCGGGTTGGCNTTCAACCTCGAAGAAAATAGCGTCGGTGTGATCATTCTCGGTGACTATCTGGAAATCAACGAAGGNGATGAGGTCCGCAGTTTGGGNCGTCTGCTTTCGGTGCCGGTCGGCGATGCCNTGNTCGGACGNGTGGTTGATCCACTCGGTAATCCTCTGGATGGTTTAGGNCCGATCGATGCAAGTGAACGTCGCTTCGTCGAAGATGCAGCACCCGGNGTGGCGGATCGCCAACCCGTTTGTGAACCGCTGCAGACCGGTCTNAAGGCNATCGATGCGATGACCCCNGTTGGTCGTGGNCAACGTGAATTGGTGATTGGTGACCGGAAAACCGGGAAGACCGCTGTCGNCATCGATGCCATTNTGAATCAAAAGAANACCGGTGTGAAATGCTTCTACGTCGCTGTCGGCCAGAAGGATTCCTCGGTGGCAGGCGTNATTGAAACGCTGCGANAGCANGGNGCTATGGANTACACNACGGTCATCGTGGCNGGTGCCAGTGCNCCCGCNCCTGTGCAGTANGTCGCGCCCTACGCCGGAACGGCGATGGCCGAATNCTTCATGTANAACGGACAGCACGCTTTGATCATCTACGATGATCTNTCCAAGCAGGCTGCCGCCTACCGTGAATTGTCGCTGTTGATGCGGCGTCCTCCNGGNCGTGAAGCTTATCCNGGTGACGTGTTCTACTGTCACAGNCGTCTGTTGGANCGNTCCTCCAAGTTGTCCGACGANAAGGGAGGAGGTTCGTTGACCTCNCTGCCGATCATCGAGACTCTGGAAGGTGAGGTTTCGGCTTACATTCCGACCAACGTGATTTCGATTACNGACGGNCAGATCTATTTGCANCCCGACNTGTTCTTNGCGGGNATCCGTCCGGCGATGAACGCCGGTATTTCGGTNTCGCGTGTNGGTGGTGCAGCCCAGATTAAGGCGATGAAGANGGTCGCNGGTGGTTTGCGACTTGACTTGGCAGCCTTCCGTGAACTTGAGGCNTTTGCCCAACTCGGAACNGAACTCGATGCGGCNACGCANNCGCAGTTGGATCGCGGTTACCGCATGGTNGANCTGTTGAAGCAACCGCAGTATCAGCCGCTTNACGAAATCGATCAGGTGCTCAGTATCTTTGCNGGTACTCANGGTTACCTCGATAAGATTCCGGTGAATAAAGTCGCTGAATGGGAANAAGATTTCNTGGAACACGTGCATGGCAATNACCAGGCNANGTGGGANAAGTTGGCGGAGAAGAAAGATTTGGATGATGAATTGACGCAGNAANTGCGTGACATNATCGAGAAATTCAACGCTCAGTTCATGGCNGGCNTCGAAGCCGCNGGCTCCGCTTAGGGGCAGCTGATCGTTGACNGTGAGGATCAGNTAGGTACGGTTGATGGAAGAGAAAGTACCGNACNCTGNCTCGCNTACATCCGATGAAAGGTTGTGGGNGTTGTTNTCTCACCTGGCGTATTTCTTCTTCACGATTTTTNGACCGCTCATTNTTTGGGTGGTGAAAAAAGACGATTCAGAATTTGTAGCAAACCAAGCGAAGNAAGCGTTGAATTTTCAACTATCGTTGGTCCTGATTGGAGTCCTCTGCGGCGTTACCTTGATCCTGTTGCCCNTCGCCATCCTGGTGGGCATCGCCGGAATNGTGTTTTCCGTGATCGCGGGTATGAAGGCCTATGAGGGAANAGACTACCGATANCCGTACTCGATTCGCATGATCAATTAGCGAGCATTTCATGGCTAAGGCTCGAGCACTCGACAAACGACGTAAGTCGNTTCGAAANATTCGNAAAATNACTCGGACGATGGAGCTGATTGCAACGGCTCGCTTCAAGAAAGCGATGGATCGGGCAACGGCNGCCACCGCCTATACCGAGCGAATCACNGGCATTGTNGCCGATCTGGCAAAGGCNGGATTGGAAGTAAGTCANCCATTGTTNGAGCAACGCGACGAAACNAAATCGGCCGTGTTGCTGGTGCTNACCGCNAATCGTGGTCTCTGCGGTGGATACAACGGAAATGCACAGCGACTCGGGCTCANTCGATGGNCNNAAATGCAGGAAGAGATTCCCAANACNCGTTTGGAAGTCTCNGGNAAACGAGGTATCTCCGGCTTCCGATATCGCAANNTCGAACCGGANGTCACNTATACNGAATTCGAGGATAAGGTTCGNTANGAAGANATCGAAGTGCTCGCGAACCGGTACCTCGACGAATACGTGACAGGCAANCTGGATCGACTTGATGTGGTTTACACCCAGTTNGAAAGCGTAGCTCGGCAAAATCCNNTTGTCGAAACACTCCTGCCGTTGGGCGGTCTCGAAGGCGCNGNTGATGCCGNNCAGGATNGTGGTGACTCGATGTACGAGTTNATGCCGTCCGCNGAGACGATTCTTGAAGAAATCGTGCCCACNAGCTTTAAGATCAAGCTTTTTAAATGCTTCCTGGACGCAGCCGTCAGTGAACAGATCGCTCGAATGGTCGCCATGAAGGGAGCCACNGAAAATGCCGGCGAGTTGATCAAGCAACTCTCCATGACTTACAACCGTGCCCGGCAGTCACAGATTACCGGCGAAATTATGGAAATNATCGGTGGCGTTGAGGCGTTGAACAAATAACCCCGCGGGTAGANTTTATACCGTCAAAAAGGTGAAAGCGAAAAAGATGGCAACTGCAACCAATACTGGAANGATTACTCAGGTTATCGGCTCGACGTTNGACGCGCAATTTCCTGAAGATCAAATGCCGGCAATCTANAATGCCGTGAAAGTGATTAGCGACCAAAAGGGCGTCAGTCTCAATCTCACCGGCGAAGTCCAGCAGCACCTTGGNGGTGGACGNGTCCGTTGTGTCGCATTGGGNAGCACGGACGGTATGGTGCGGGGCCACGATTGCATTGATACGGGAGCTCCCGTTTCCGTGCCTGTGGGTGACGCTACTCTCGGACGCGTTTTNAATCTGCTNGGCGANCCNGTGGATGGTCGTGGNGAAGTCCANACCGAAGAACGTTGGCCGATCCACCGCGAAGCTCCGAGNGTGGACGAACTCTCCACCAANACNGAACTNTTCGAAACCGGTATCAAGGTNGTCGACCTGCTCACCCCCTTTGTNCGNGGTGGTAAAGCCGGATTGTTCGGTGGAGCNGGNCTTGGNAAGACGGTGATTCTGACCGAGTTGATCGCTCGTATCGCGTCCGCNCACGGTGGTTACTCCGTGTTCGCAGGAGTGGGTGAGCGAACTCGTGAAGGAACCGACCTTTGGCTTGAAATGCAGGAAGCAAAAATCGGTGACACGGGACGAAGTGTNATCGAGCAAACTTGTATGGTCTTCGGTCAGATGAATGAGCCGCCGGGAGCCCGCNTGCGTGTNGCCTTGTCGGCACTNACGATGGCGGAATACTTCCGCGACACANCCGGAAAAGACACACTCCTGTTCGTCGACAACATTTTCCGCTTCTCACAGGCAGGAAGTGAAGTCTCCGCGTTGCTCGGTCGAATGCCCTCTGCTGTGGGTTATCAGCCGACCTTGGCAACCGAAATGGGAGCTCTGCAAGAGCGAATTACTTCGACGAATAAAGGGGCTATCACGTCGGTACAGGCCGTGTACGTTCCGGCGGACGATCCGACCGACCCCGCTCCGGCGACCGCCTTCGGCCAGCTGGATGCATTTATCTATCTCGAACGATCGATTTCGGAAAAAGGTATTTATCCGGCCATCGATCCGCTCGCTTCCTCCAGCCGAATTCTGGATCCGCAGTATGTGGGTGATCGGCACTATGCCATCGCTCGTCGTGTCCAAACGACACTGCAACGTTACCGCGAATTGCAGGATATTATTGCCATTCTCGGTGTCGATGAATTGAGTGAAGAGGATAAGTTGATCGTGCATCGCGCTCGTCGTATTGAGCGTTTCCTCTCGCAACCGTTTCTCGTCGCGGAAGTATTCACCGGAAAGCCTGGTGAAATCACATCGCTTGAGGATACGATCCGAAGCTTTGAGGAAATCTGCGAAGGTAAGTGGGATCATTTGCCCGAACAGGCATTTATGTATGTCGGATCGATTGAACAGGCTGAAGAGCAAGCCAAGAAGATGGAAGAAGAAGCTTCCTAATCGCTCCGGTTGGTCGAGTAAAAAGAACCGAGTTGTCACCGAAAAACGAGTTGAAGGTATAGCGGAATGGCTCAATTGCGATGTATCGTTGTTACGCCCGAAGAGACGGCCATGGAGCAAGAAAGCTCATTCGTCGTCGTGCCGCTGTTTGATGGTGAGCTCGGTGTGGCACCAGGCCACAGTCCTCTGATCGGGCGACTCGGTTTTGGTGAGTTACGTTTGACGGCCAGTGATGGAACCAAGTCTCGATTCTATGTAGATGGAGGCTTTGTTCAGGTCGCTAATGACGTGGTAACCGTGCTCACCGGTAAGACGGTACCTGCTCGTGATCTGGATGTTGCTGTCGCGGAAGAGCAATTGGCCGACGCGATGAAGCGTCCGGTCAATACCGATGAATTGCTGGAATTGCGGGAGCGAGCGGTGCTGCAGGCGCGTTCTCAGATCCGCATCGCGCAACGCTGATTTGATCCACTGCCGGAGGATCTCTATGTCCTCTGACGCGATACCCATTCGCGGAGGCGGGATTTGTTGTGACCGACCTTTCCGAACCGCATGGCGATCGTCAGCAACGAAGTCGACTCTGTCTCGCACTTCTTCTTGCTCTCGTGCCGACACTCGTAATCTTTGGGTCGGGGCTGGGTTTCGATCGTGAGTTCGCCTTCCGCGATGTTGCTCATTATTACAGCCCCTACTGGCAGTACACGCAGCAGCAATGGAGTTCAGGTGAGCTCCCTCTATGGAATCCACTGGAAGAGAATGGACGCCCACTCGCTGCCGATCCGACGGCAGGCGTCTTTTATCCGGGTAAGCTACCGTTCTTTCTACCGTTCTCTTTTTCGACGGCGTTAAAGCTCTTCTTGGTGCTCCATCTCGGCCTTGCCGTGATCTGCATGTATGCAGCGGCTCGTAGCTTTGGACGCTCACCGCTCGCAAGTGTCTTTGCCTCGCTGGCCTATGCCTTTGGCGGCAGTATTGTCTTTCAGTATTGCAATCCAATCTATCTGGTCGGCGCCGCCTGGCTGCCCTGGGGAGTCGCTGCGATCCTAAAGTTGATGCGATATGCACGATTTCGCGATGCCATCCAGCTTGGGATTGTGATGGCGATGTGCGTCCTTGGGGGCAATCCTCAATCCGCCTATTTGCTTGGATTGTTGGCTGTGATCAGGTTTTGCCTCCGAGATGGTGCTGAGGGTCAAGGAGAGCACGGATCCCCATCGGTGATGCCAGGCCGCTTGAAGGTCTTGTTACAGCTCGGATGTGCCTGTTGGATGGCTGCCGGTCTATCCGCAATGCAGCTGTTGCCTGCCTTGGAGTGGACGCAGGTGAGCGACCGCAAGCAAGTTGAGGTGCCGCAGAGCATCTATGGGCTGGCGTGGTCATCGGAAGATCGCGTTGCTGATTGGCAGGCGATGTTGACGGCTCCTGCTACCGGGAGCCATCGCGCTTCTCAATACAACTTCAGTATCGGCCCCTGGCGTTGGCCAGAGCTTTTGTGGCCAAATTTCAGTGGCCGCGCTTTTCCTGTGAATACGCGATGGAGCAAATTGATTCCCGCGGAAGGACGTTTTTGGAGCCCCACACTTTACATGGGAATTTTGCCGTTCCTATTCGGGCTCTTCGCATTTCGTTTGCGCAAAGCAAGCTCTGAGCAACGTTGGTTGAGTTGGTGCGTGCTGATATTTGCCGGCGTATCCCTCGGGGAATATGGCCTCGGCTGGCTTCGTAATGAGATTTCAATTTGGTTGGGCCAGCCTCCAACTCAGGTTTGGGGGCCCTTAGGGGGTGGGTATTGGCTGATGAATCTATTGCTCCCAGGATTTGCCCTGTTTCGATATCCGGCAAAATTATGGACTCTGGTCGCGCTTGGTTTGAGCTTGCTGGCTGCCAAGTCCTTAGACAATGTTGGCGACTCTCGACGTCCGATGCAAAAAACGATCGCTTTTTACGTTGGTGGCTCATTGATCATGTTGTTGGTGTCGATGATCTACAGACCCCCGGAGAATGCCGAGTGGTTGGCTGAGGCAACGGACTCGGTGTTTGGTCCACTCGATCTGCAGAATGCCTTGTGGGGATTGCGTTGGACGTTTATCTCGTCGCTCGTGGTGGGCGCTTTCGCATGGCTGATTCTTCGAGGAACGGAAGGGCGTGCTTGGATGCGATTTGCGATCGTTGTGTTGACTGTCGTCGATATTTCCATTGCAAACCGCTGGTTGGCTCCAGCGGTTGTCGTTCCCGAGGAGAGCCGTTTCGTCTCAATGCTCCAATCCGAGAACGCGGTCACCTATCGGTGGCAGGTGGGGGGCTGGTATCCAGAAAGATGGTCGCATGAATCCAACCCTTCGCGCCTGCAAGAAGTTGTCGCGTGGGATGTTCATACTCTCCGACCCAAATGCAATTTGCGCGATGAGATTTGCGCGTTGAACAGTTCCACGTCCTTTTCGGCCGCTAGCCATCGTGACTTGCTCGAATTACTGCGGGATACCTCGATGAGTGGCGCCAACGACGACTTTGTACGTTTAATCAAGCTGATGGGAGTCGATTACGTCGTGGCACCCGCCACGGTAGAACTCGAGCACGCGTTGGAACCGGTTTCCCCGGAGCAAGATTCCAACCGGATGGAGGCCAGGTTGTGGAAAACCCCAAATCCCTTTTCTCGTGGCTGGATCGTGCATCAATGGGTGCCACAAACTCATGGCAAGAACGGACGCCAGGGGAAGTCTGCACTGAAGGATTTGTTACTCAACCATGACCTGTCGCAAATGGTGTTCTTGTCCCCGGATGCGAGGCCCGTGAATCATGGTGGTGGCGAGAGTAAACAAGACATGGAATCTGAGTGGTGCCAAGTCATCGAAGAATCGCCGGCAAGGCTTCGAATCGAAGCCGAACTCGCAACCGACGGATTTGTGGTCTTGAGAGATTCGTACGCGCCGGGCTGGCGTTGCACTCAACTGGACACCGGGGAATCAATGCCTGTGGTGCAGGCCAATGAATTAATGAGAGCGGTGGCTCTTCCCGCAGGCCGACATTCGTTGAGCATGGAGTACCGACCGATGAGTGTTTCGGTGGGGATCACGGTGAGTGCATTCTGTTGGTTTGCTCTGCTCGTGATCTTGTACCGTCAGGTTCGATCGGAACGTCAAACGGATCGATTGGCGAAAGCGACCCATGAATGACGAAGCTTAAATGCGATAGTTGGAGGAAGCATCTAATTCATCGGGGTGATCCGCACGCATTCTGAGGCTGGGTTTTTCGAGGAGCACAGTGGTGTGCGGATCGACGCTATGAGTCAGCCAGACACTCGAACCAATCACCGAATCATTTCCAATGTGGGTCTTTCCACCTAAGACCGTTGCGTTTGCGTAAACGACAACGCGATCTCCGATGGTTGGGTGTCGTTTCGTGCCTCGAACAATATTTCCATCGGCATCGGTATCGAAACTAAGAGCTCCGAGAGTTACGCCCTGATAGAGTTTAACGTAGTCGCCAATTTCACAGGTCTCGCCGATCACGACACCGGTGCCATGATCAATAAAGAAATATTCACCGACTTGTGCTCCCGGATGAATGTCGATGCCCGTTTCTTTATGAGCCCATTCGGTCATCATGCGTGGAATGAAGGGTACGCCTAGACGATGCAATTCATGCGCCATCCGAAAGACGGTGATCGCCTGGAGCCCTGGATAGCAAAAGATCACTTCGTCTCGGCTACGGCAAGCTGGATCACCCTCGAATGCGGCTTGTACATCGGTGGCTAGGAGTTTTCGCAACCTTGGGAGTGATTCCAGAAACATGATCGCCATCGACTGTCCCTTGGCTTCGAAGTCATACTTGTCTTCGCTTGGTTCCGCATTGCTCTGCAAACGCTCTTCATGATGCAGGGCGCGAGCAATTTGCATCGTCAGTTTGTCATGCAGGCCGTCGATGAGATCGCCAACATGGTAGGAAATATTTCCCAGATGAAGCCGCTCACGACGATGGTAGCCAGGATAGATGATTTCCCGAAGGTCCTCGATGGCCGAAGTGATCACTGCGTAACTGGGTAAGGGGAAGTGTCCCAAGTGATTGATCGTACCGATCTCGGTGTAGGTGCGCACAACTTCGTTGGTTAGATTCGGAAGTTGCTCTTTGAGGCGAAAGTCGGAGGCCATGCTGCTCTCCTTTCAGGAATTCAAGCGCGTTTAGGAAAATACGCTCCGAAACAAAAACGCAATAAGACGCTGGCGATTCAGTGCGATGGAGGGATCGGCGGGATGGGGGCTAGATTTTGCTGTCCGACACAATGGCCGGACAGCTACAGAGACACAGATCGATGCTGGGATTCAGATGATGATTCATCACAGTGACTCTCGGCCCAGGGAGAAATTCCTCTGCGGACAATGCTAGACCCCCAACACCTGTAAGGCAAGCGTCCATCATTGTCTTCGGACAGATTTCGAAGCGGTCTCCAGCAAAAACGGGACGTTTGGCTGTCGACTGCTATCACGAGCCGCCCTGTGGCGGCTCGACACTGCTTATAAGGCCAGAAAGGATGACTGTCGAAGTCTACTCTTCTTCTTCTTCTTCTTCCATCTTGGCCTTGGCCAAAATCTCTTGTTGCACGTTGGGAGGCACGACATCGTAGTGGCTGAATTCCATCGCGTAACTCCCCTGCCCTCCCGTCATGCTGGATAGGCTGCGAGCGTAGGTCGTTACCTCAGCGAGTGGCGCTTCGGCATGCACGGTTTGGAGATTTCCACCAGCCGAATCACTTCCAAGCACTCTTCCACGACGGCCCGACATGTCACTGTAGACATCACCGACGTTGTCCTCGGGAACGGTGATGGCTAACTTAACGACCGGTTCCAGAAGACTCGGTTTTGACTGCTGGAAGACATTTCGGAAGGCCATCGATGCGGCCATCTTGAAGGCCGTTTCGGAACTATCGACGGGGTGATGCTTTCCGAAGTGGACTTCGACACAAACGTCTTGCACGTTGTAGCCAGCGATAACGCCGCGGTCCATTCGCTCATTGAAACCTTTGGCGATGGCCGGCATGAAGTTACCCGGGATAACACCGCCGACGACGGAGTCCACCCAAAGGAAGTTGTTGTTCTCGTTGTAGTGGTATTCCTTCAGCTGAGGGAAACGTCCCTTGGTAACGTATTCCTCCAGATTCACGTCACGTGGCAGCGGCCACATACGAATGTGGACCTCGCCGAACTGACCGCGTCCACCGGATTGCTTCTTGTGACGGTAGCTACCATCCGAGTCGGCTTGAATCGTCTCGCGATAGGGAATCTTAGGTTCTTTGGTATCGACTTCCAGCTTGTCGCGCCGTACGAGTCGCTCTTGAATGACCGATAAATGTAGCTCGCTCATTCCAGTCATGACCAACTCTTTCGTCTGTGCGTCACGATCCAGACGGAAGGTTGGATCTTCTTCCACGACCTTGTTGAGTGCGCCGGAAAGCTTGGTCTCGTCACCACGACTCTTCGGGCTGACTGCCAAACCAACCATGGGAGTTGGGAATGGAATTTTGGGCAGTGTCACTTCACCAATGCTGGTACCTGTGTGAAGCTCTTCCATCTTCGCAATGGCGACGATTTCACCCGGACCAGCATCGTCCACCGGAGATGTCTCCGATGCTTGAACCTTCAGTAGTTGGCCGAGTTTGACCCCCTTACGCGCTGAGGATGCGGGGACATTCGAATCTTTCTTGAGCGTTCCACTGAAAACACGAATAAAGCTCAGCTTCTGGACAAACGGGTCGATGCGGGTCTTAAAGACTTGAGCGACAAGTTCGCCGCCGGCGTCGCTGCCAATCTCAACCTCGTTGCCATCCTTGTTACCGACACGTGTGATATCTGCAGGTGAGAGACAGCACATGTTGATCGCGTCCAGCATTTCATCCACACCAATGTCTGATTTGCCAGAACAGCAAAGAACGGGTACCAAAGAACCCTCAGCAACCGCTTTAACGATCAGACGGGAGAGTTCTGCATCCGTCGGCTGAGTGCCTTCGAAGTATCGTTCCATTACTTCTTCATCAACTTCAATGATCGATTCAACAAGCGGCTCCCGAATTTCCTCGGGATCCATCACCGCACCGCTTGTGTCTCCCGCAGGCTTTAGCGTATTGACGACACCTTTGAAGTCGGCGCCGACACCTACTGGAACCGTGAGTAGGGCACACTTGGTTCCCCACAACTCTTGAATGCTCGCGAGCAAGGCCGGGAAGTCAATGTTGTCTCCGTCCAGCTTGTTGATCACGATGACGCGTCCAAGGCCTGCCTTGCCAGCCTCATCGAAGACGCGTCGCGTATTGACTTCGATCCCCGACTGAGCGTTGATCACAATGGCCGCGTTATCGACGCCCTGCAAGGCCCCAATCGTTTGTCCAATAAATTCGGGGTAACCGGGGGTGTCGATGGCGTGATACGACTTGCCACCATGGTCGAAGTGTACGACGGATGCTTCAACCGTGTATTGGTGAGACTTTTCTTCTGCATCGAAGTCGCAGATACTCGTGCCGTCGTCAACGCTGGGCTGGCCGCTGGCGGTGCCAGTCTTAATCAAGATCTTGTCAACGAGGGTGGTCTTTCCGGCGGAACCGTGACCACAAAATGCTACGTTTCGAATATCCGCGACCTTTGCCTTCGCCATGCCAGTAATCCTTTTTCCTGCCTCGGTGCGTAAGTGTTAAGTCTGGACAAAGCCACGCTCACGAGGCTGGCTTTGATCCGCCTTGTCTTTCTCTTTGGTTTAGTCGCTCTCGCTCAGGAATACCTCACGGAATCGTCAAGCACTTGAGATTTAGCCCGAGAGCTGAGACCCCCCCACGGAGGGCCGGAGGGACCTGCAAAAACCATCAATATCGCACAGAATTTGGCGAGAAGCAAGTGTTGCAACCGCTCAGCTCAGTTCGGCGAAATTCTTGAGGATACGAAGTCCCAGCTCCTGACTTTTTTCAGGATGGAACTGAGTTGCATACAGGTTGTCTCGCCAGATCATCGAACAGAAATCGACACCATAATCGGTTTCCAGTGCGACACAGGAATCATCGCTCGGGGCGACGAAGTACGAATGCACAAAATAGAAATAGCCGCCATCCGCAATCGTTTCGAGAATCGGCGCTGATTGACGTATTTTGATCTGATTCCATCCCATGTGGGGTACTTTGTAGGATTCGGGTAGCTCAAAACGATTGACCGTTCCTGCTAATAAGCCCAGACCCTCATGTTCGCCTCCCTCAAATCCTTTTTCAAAGAGCAGTTGTAGGCCGAGACAAATGCCCAGAAAAGGTTTGCCGGATTGGATCTGCTCCAAGATCGGTTCGATCAAATCACGCCGCTTCAATGCGTCCATCGCGTCTTCAAAGGCTCCTACACCTGGCAAGACGACACGGGATGCCGAACGGATTTGAGCCGCATCGCTGGTGACGATGGCTGAGTGGCCGACTTTTTCGAAGCCTTTTTGCACAGACCGCAGGTTGCCCATTTCGTAGTCAATGATCGCAATCATGGAGCCAATGCATTCTCGTATCTTCGAAGTTAGTTCAGGGCTGCTTGCGTTAAAGAACGTCCGCGCGTGAAGATCCATTACGGAATCAGTGACGTGCTACAGCAGTTGCACCCAGACGTATTGTAGCGACTCGCCGTTCTGAGAAGCAGTGGGGCTGAGGGGGGGAGTTATCGATTGCCTGCCGACTCCGGGTAAATCACGATCTCGACCCGGCGATTTTTGGCCTGTCCCGCCACGGTGCCGTTGGAGGCTAATGGGTAATTGTTGGCGTGACCCAGAATGAAGAGCTGGTTGCGTAGTGATTGATGCTTGGCGCTCAACGCTTCGAACACCGCCATTGATTGAGCTGCCGTAAGTTGGTGGGCGCTCCGCCAGCCACCCGCCCCGTTCGGATCACGGTCGGTGTGAGATTCTACGCCGATCACCTGTCTCGGGTAAGTGCGAAGAATCACGTCCGAAACTTTGTTCATCGTGTCACTGGCTTCAGGCCGAAGAGTGGCTCCATCGGATTGGAACAGCCGGTCCGATGGAATCTCGATGCGAACTAAATCGCCGTCTTGGCGGACATTCAAACCATCAACGGTTACTGCCGTGAGTCCAGCACTGTAACTGTTGTTGGCCGTAATCGACGCGCCGCTGCGCTGCCGCGTCGATGTTAACAACGAGTCGTATTGGTTCTTTGCCTCTTCGCCACTTTTCAGTGCTTCCGCCAGCTGCGCCGACGTGTCCTTCAAGCGTTGTTGAAGAAGGTGATTCTGGTCTTCTAGCAGTTGAATTCGCTGCTGCACCTGAGAGAACTCGGCGTAGAGATCCTGGTTTCGTGCGTCGAGGCTTTTCGCGCGACGTCCTAATTCGTCATAGCGCCCCAAGGCTTCGCGAGCCTGATTGGCCAGCATCGTTTCTTGGGCTTTTTGCTCGTCCACTTTGCTCTGTTGCGATTGTTCCTGTTGCTTTTGGAGCGCCAGTAATTGTTCATTCGTTCGAGCCTGTTCTGCCTTCATCGATTCGATCATCCGCTGTTGTTCGTTGGCAAGCCGAATTTGTTCGTTTGCACGAGCTTGCATGTCAACCGCATAGGAGGATGATGGAGCTGCCGCCCCGAAACTGTTGTAGGGCGCGGCACCCGCGGGTGCGCCTGCCTGATTTTGATTGCAACCGACGATGGCCCAGAGTAGACAGCTGAGGATCAAGCTACGCACGATCGCATTGCTTAGATGGAAGAATTCAGAACGCATAAGTTGACCTGACGCACGAACGCCTGCATGCATGTTTTCTGGAACAGGATCAATATTCCGTGGCGAGATAGTATCGAGGGGAGGAGCGGGCTGCAAGGCCAACCCTCGGTCGAATCGGCGGTCATGACCGAAAGCGACGAATGGCGGCGAGCATCAGGCCCATCAGGAGCAGGCAAACACCAAAAATGGCCGGGATCAACCAGCCCATGCTGAAGACTGTGAGTCCCCACCGATCCCAGATCGGAGGCCAAAAGAAGATTGCAAGCAGTGCTGCCAGGCTCAGGAAGGGGCCGTAAGCGATATCTTTGCGACCCCAGAAAAGAAATCGTCCGAGAGAGAGGAATATTCCAGTAAACGGCGCCAAGAAGAAGACGACTAGGGCGGGTTGCCAGCCCATGAAAGCCCCAATCATACCCATTAACGTGACGTCGCCGAATCCCATCGCCTCTTCGCCCAACGCAACGTTGGCAATCACGCGAACAGCCCAGATGACACCACCTCCCGCGGCCATCCCGCCTAACGTGGTCAAAAGGCCATGCCATCGCGAGCCGCCCAACCACCAAATGATCAACGTGAAAACCAATAAAGCCATGGCGAGTGCTGAGACGAGGGGAGTTCCCGGACTGCGTCGAATGCTCACGGCGAGGTATCGTAAGAAGCGAGCGAGTCCACTTCGGTACCAGAGTCGCTTGGGTACCAGGGCATACCACCAGCCGACAATGCACATGATTGCAATGCCGATTCCCCAATTTCCATCTAAGAAGTCACTCCAGGGTTGAGGCTGAGTCAGCCAGAGTGGAGCAATCGCGTGAGGTGGTTCAAAGGTTGACCAGGCTGGAAGCAAACTCATCGGAAGGAATGCTCCAAGCACAAAACCGAGCAGCATGCCGGGGATCGTGATTTCATCAGGGATCGTTTGCTCATCGAAGTCGATGAACGTGGCAACCGTCAGCAAACAGATAAGGCAGGCATGGCTGAGAAATTGGATTTGAATGACTGACTCGGCGGGTGGAATTGCGCCGATGGGGTAAATTCCCAGATTCATTTCAAACCAATAAAGTGCGGCAAGCCCTGTCGCCAGGCAAAGTTCGATCATCAAGGGACGAAGCCAAAACGCCTGGCCATGCAAATTCGATTCGCGTCGTAATCGCAACCAACCATAGATCGGAATGCAATCCAGCCAAGTTCGAGGGGCTGCCTCGGAGGGGGCTTTTGACCAGGGGCTGATCTGACGTTTGTTCCAGGCCAGTCGATAGATGCCTCGGTTAACTTGGCCTCCGATACAGGCGGCAGCGATCGCGATGAAGATGAGCGTTAACGTCATTGGCTAAAGGTTGGCCTGTGGGCGAATGTCCAAGGCGTCCAGGATGGCGTCTGCGATCTGAGCAGGTGTCATCTCGTCGGTATCGATGGTGCAGTCGGCACACGATTCGTAGATCGGCAAGCGTTCCTTGAGCAGCTGTTCGATTTCGGAAAGCCCTCCCTGTTGCGTCAGGTTAGGACGTTGTTCCGTGGAGATTGGATCGTCACAGATTCTGCGGAAGATCGTGTCGGGAGTCGCTCGTAGCCAGACGACAGGACCGGCCACACTCAGGGCTTGGCGATTGTCTTCACGTAAGACGGCTCCACCTCCCAAGGCGAGCACCAACTTGTGCTGGCGAGTGAGGTGGTGAATCACTTGGCTTTCCAGGTCCCGGAATCTTTCTTCTCCATCGTTGTCAAATAGCTGCCGGATGGATTGTCCAGCAAGCGTTTCGATCTCAGCATCTGTATCGACGCAACGCCAACCAAGCCGTTCAGCCAAGAGTTGGCCAACCGTCGTTTTGCCTGTTCCCCGATATCCTGTCAGTGCAATTAGCATGCTCGAAACTAGTACTTGGCCGGGCCAATGGTACGTTTGAGGACGTCTCGCATCAGCTGATTAGGTGCCGGTTTTCCCGTGAAGTATTGGTATTGTAGGGCGGCCTGGCGAATGAACATGTCGACCCCGGTGACCACTTCAGCATGTTTTTCCTTAGCGTGCTTGATCAACAGCGTCTGTTCCGGATTGTAGACAGTGTCGAAGACGGTCATCGTCGGCCTTAAGCGATTTTTATCGTAGGGGGTTTCATCGACATTGGGATGCATCCCAATCGGAGTGCAATTGACGAGGATTGCTGCATTAATGGTGTGGCGACTATCCCATTCGACCGCGCTGCAGCCGAGGTCTTCTGCGAAGACATTCGCGCGAGCGGTATTACGAGCTGCGACAAAAACTTTGGCTCCACGACGGATGAGGCCATAGGCGATCGCCTTGGCCACTCCCCCGGCGCCCAGCAACAACGCGGTAGATCCACTCAGTGGTTTGTCGTTGGCCGGTAGTTTCATGACCTCCGAGAGACTGTCCATGGCCGCTCGGTAGTCGGTATTGTAGCCCAGGATCTCGCCATCCTGGAAGACGAGCGTGTTAGCGGCGCCAATGCCCTGCACGGCACGGTCGACCTTCGTACAGTGAGCCAAGACAGATTCTTTGTGCGGAATCGTCACGCTTAATCCGCGGACTCCGATGGCGGGGCAGTCCTTGAGAAATTGGACGAGTTCTTCGCGAGGAACGCGGAAGGGCAGATAGACCTTGTCCAAGTTACTTTCGCTAAAGCCGGCATTGTGGATCAGCGGACTCATGCTGTGTCCGATCGGGTCTGCGATGACGCCGTAGATCTCCGTGTTTTCAGTGATTTCCTGGTACCGGTACATCTCCGTCATCTGTTTGAAGCTGAGCTGCCCGGGAGCAAGCGCGCGTTCGTGGTGGAACGTCGCGTAGGTGAAGGGGGCGCCAAATTTCGCCGCCAGTACACGTGTTGGCGTTCCCATGTCGCCCATACACATCGCCACCGTTGGCACATCACTGTTTTTGATCAAATTGAGCATGCGAACGTTGTCATGAGGGCGATTTGCCATCGTTGCCAACTTGACGATGTCCGCTTCCAGGCTGGCAAGACGAGCATGGATCTGCTCGATGTCGTCCGGAGTTTTCGTGAAGTCGTGAAGACTGATCACTCTTTTCGTCTTGCCGTAACGTGGAATCGATGAAGCAACATCATCTTCCAGGTCGATATAGTCGGCGCCTTCGGCGATCGCCGATCGCAGCAACACTAATCGTTCAGCTTCACTGCCGCTCCATTTGCCACCATCGGCAGGACGCCGGCAGCTGATCAGAACTGGACCAGGTCGGTTGTCGAGCAGTCGCTTCAGATTCACCTCACCGGAGATGTAGTCCAATCGTAGTTCGACCAGTTTCGCCCCCTGCTCGACCAGGTGAGCATGTTCGGCCCGCATATGTCGATGTCGGCCGCGGCCGATACAAACACAGATCATAAGTTTCTTTGCCTGCCACGCAATTTGAGGAAGACGGTAATGGCTACGGTTCGGCCCCAAGTCTTGCTGAGTAGGATTTCGGGGACTTTGCCAATGGTCCTATTTTGACGCACATTACCCTGCGGATCAAATGCGTTTGAATCGCCGATCAAGTTCTTGTTGAGTAAACACCAGGGTTGTGGGACGCCCATGAGGGCAATGATGAGAGTCCTGAACGAGGGCTCGGTGCTCAATTAAGGTGTTGATCTCTTCCGGCGAAAGCGGATCTCCCGACTTAATCGCTGCTTTGCAGCTCATCATGTGCAATAGTTCGTCGAGCACGTCGCGGCGTTCCAGTTGCTTCTCGTCGATTGCCAATTGTCTTGCCACTTGCTGAAGCAATTCCACCGGATCGACGGTACCGAGCATCGCAGGGTATCCCGAAATCAAAACCGTATCGCCTCCAAAAGGAGCGACTTCGATGCCTAGGTTCATCAGGATTTCCTGGTGTTCCAGGATCGCCGCCGACTCGGAAGGGGCGAGATCCACCGGTTCAGGGCTCAACAATCGTTGTACTTCGACCGAACCGGCCGATGCCTTTTCGCGAAGCTGCTCATACAGGATGCGTTCATGTAATGCATGTTGGTCGATGATCACCAGCCCCTCTTCACTAGCCGTTACCAGGTAGCGGTTGTGTGCCTGCAAAGCCTGAAGGCGACGCACGTCTGGCTCAGCGGTGGATGAGGCTGAGGATCCAGTGGGTGTCGCAAAGGGCTGGGGTTCGTGACGGACCGGCAGAGATGGCGGTGGAGGTGAATCGAAACGCAAGTCGGACTGCCGTTGGTGTTCCCTTGGGGCCGTGGACGCCGTTTGATTGCCTCGAGCCCAATCGCTGAATTCGGTTCTTACTGCAGCGGCTTGCTGAGGATCGATCACCGGCGAGTCGGTAGGCTCCGTTGGGGCGTCGACGCGAGCAGTCAGGTCGCTCGACAAAAAACGCGAACGCAACGTGCCTAAGAGTTGACTGTAGATTTGGCCGCCGTTTTGAAATCGCACTTCCAGTTTGCAAGGATGCACATTGACGTCCACCGATTCCGGGGACATTTCGAGACGTAAGAAAGAAATGGGATAACGTCCCGTCAAGAGCAGGCCTCGATAGGCTTCACCGAGAGCGTGTTGCAGAGCTCGGTCTTTGATATGGCGTCCGTTTAAATACAGATACTGCATTTTGTTGCTGCTGCGGCTATGAGTTGGATTTGCCACGTATCCGCTGAGCTTCAAATTGCCCTCATCGCTTTCGATCCAAATCAATGAATCAGCAATCTCCCGGCCATAAATCGCTCCAATTCGCTCACGCCAGTCAGTGGTGGGTGGGAGATCAAAGAGTGTGCGTTGATTGTGCTGTAATGAGAAGCGAATCGCAGGATTCGACAAAGCGATGCGCGTGAAAGCCTCGGTTGCGTGGGCTAACTCGGTTTGAGTTGTTCGCATGAATTTCCGCCGAACCGGCGTATTGAAGAATAAATTGCGAACTTCGATCGACGTGCCAGGACCGCAGGCACATGGCATCACTTCGCTGATCTTTCCTCCATTGACGTTCAACTCATATCCGGCATCGGCTGTCTGTGTGCGACTGCGAATGCGAAATTGACTGACCTCAGCAATCGATGCGAGGGCCTCCCCACGGAATCCCAGAGTGTTCACTGCGAACAGATCGTCGGCCGATCGGATTTTGCTCGTAGCGTGACTCGCCACCGACAATAAAAGCTGGTCGGAGGAGATCCCCCAGCCATTGTCGGAGACCCGGATTAAATCGGCTCCGCCCTTTTCCAGGTGTGCCTCGATTCGATCGGAGCCGGCGTCGACGGCGTTTTCCAGGAGTTCCTTAACGACGCTGGCAGGCCGTTCGATAACCTCGCCTGCTGCGATCTTGTTGATCACGCTTGTACTAAGCTGTTGGATGCGTGGCGGTGAATCCGTTCTCATCGTGGCAAGCCTGCGGTTCAGAGTCCATATTCTTTGATTTTGCGATACAACGTGCGGGCACCGATTTCGAGAATCTTGGCGGACTCTTCTCGGTTTCCACCGGTGAGCTTGAGAGTTTGCTCGACCGCCCAACGCTCGATTTCACTTAGCGGTTGACCGATCAGGCCCGCCGGCCCGCTCTCCGGCGTTGTTTCCACCGGCGAACGACTCTCCTCCAATTCCATCGGTAGATCATCAACATCCAGGATCTCGTCCGTGTCGATGACGACCATGCTCTCAACGACATTTCGTAATTGGCGAACATTGCCTGGCCAGTCGAAGGCAAATAGTTTTCGGCTGGCAGCCCCTGAGATTCCGCGGACGGTTTTCTTGTGCCGCTTGGTGAACTGCTTTCGGAAATGGTCACAGAGCGGGATGATGTCATCACGACGGTCGGCGAGTCGAGGCAGATCGACGGTGATGACTTTCAATCGATGGTAAAGATCGTGTCGGAAACGGCCTTCTTCAATGGCAACTTCCAGGTCGCGGTTGGTTGCTGATAAGACTCGTACGTTGACGTTGACCGGTTTATTTTCACCAACGCGAACAATTTCGCCGCTTTCCAGGACACGCAATAATTTGATTTGAGTGGGCATTGGCATATCGCCAACTTCGTCGAGAAATAACGTTCCACCATGAGCATATTCGAAACGCCCAACGCGGTCGGTTTGAGCGTCTGTGTAGGCTCCTCGCACATGCCCAAAGAGTTCGCTTTCGAGCAAGTGTTCGCTCAGAGCGGCGCAGTTGAGGGCGACGAACGGTTTTTTTCTGCGGGGACTGTTTTGATGCAATGCCTGAGCGATGAGTTCCTTGCCAGTACCGGTCTCGCCGGTAATCAAGACACTTGCGTCCGTTGGAGCAAGCCGTTTTACTCGCTCGATGACGGCCTTCATCTTGTCGCTGGCGTAGATGATTCCCTCAAAACCAAATCGCTCGTCCAATCGTTGGTGAAGATCCACATTGGCGAGCTTAAGCCGGACGGCATCCGCTGCCTTTTCTGTGACCGCCCGTAGGCGATCCGGCGTGAGCGGCTTCTCGAGGAAATTAAACGCACCTTGTTGCATCGCCTCGACGGCCTTGGGGACGGAGGCATGGCCAGTGACGACAATGACTTCGCAGTCCGGCAAGGCCTCTTTCGATCGCCTTAGAATCTCTTCGCCATCGACTTCGTTCATGACCAGGTCGGTGATGACGACGTCGAACGAATCCTGATCGATGAATTGAGCTCCATCAGGTCCCGAAGTTGCCACGGTGCAGTCGTAGTCGACGCGCTCAAGCGTTTCCGCCATCGCTTGAGCATGACTTTTGTCGTTGTCGACGACCAGCACGCGAATTGGGCTGTTCGCTGAATTACCAGTTGATTCTTGGGTCTCAGACATGTCCGGATGATACCGGATCGCATCGTTATGGTCGATCAGGGGCTTGGTAATCGGACGTCATGAAGTTGCATTTTGCGAATCATCTTTTTTTTCACCTTCCAGACGAGCTGGCATCGGGAATTCGAGCGTAAACTGGGTTCCCCGCCCGACCTCGCTCTGCACGTGGATACGTGCTCCATGAGCCTCGATGACCTTGCGAGCTGTGGGTAACCCCAGCCCAGAACCTCCGTCTTTGGTTGAAAAAAAAGCGTCGAACATATGCAACGCGGTGTTCTGGTCCATCCCGCATCCCGTATCGATCAAATCAAGGGCAACGCCGGAACGAGTTTGACGAGTTCGAGCCGTGAGTTCACCGCCCTCCTGCATCGCCTCGAGCGAATTCTTGACCAGATTTACCAGGGATGCTTCGAGGGGCTGCTCGTCCAACATGATGCTCGGCAGCTCCGGGTCGAGATAGCGGATGATCTCGACCTCGTATTCAGAAGCCTGGGCCTCGAATAGATCCAGAACTCGCTCAATTTGTTCGTTCAAGTTCCCGGGGGTGAGGTCGAGTTTTCGGACTCGTGCAAACTTTAGAAAGTCGTTCAGGAGGTTTTGAAGCCGTTCGCATTGTCGCTGAACGATCTGGATTTTTTGCAAGGCGCGTCGGCGATTGACCGGCTGCTCATCCTCATGCAGGTCTTCGGTGAGCAGATCCACGTTCATCCGAATCACGCTGAGTGGATTTTTGATTTCGTGCGCCAGAGCGCCCGCCAGCTGTGCGATCTCGTTGTATTGCTGCACCAGCTGTTGCGTGAATGCGTCGTAATCGGGTTGATCGTGGTCACTCATCGCCGACGTCTCTTGCAAACGTAAACGCCCGACAGCTCAAAGTGGAGCCGGCGGGCGCCTTGGGTTTCGAAACAGCTAGACAGCTTCAAGCGTCTTATTCTTGAGCATCGTCTTTCGAATCTTCACCGCCCTCGCCTTCGCCTTCTTCGCCTTCCATCGCGCGACGGCGGCTCAGCTTGACGCGGTCGTGATCATCGATGTCGATGACGAGCACTTTCATCATGTCACCCACTCGACAAATGTCTGAGACATTCGTCACGTAGTCGTTAGACAGCTCACTAATGTGGCAGAGGCCGTCACGTCCGGGCAGGATTTCGACAAAGGCACCAAAATCTTTCACGCTGGTGACGCGACCTTCGTACACCTTGCCGATCTGAACGGTAGCGGTCAACGCTTCAACCTGGGCTAAGGCTGCCTGGGCCCAGTCCGCATTGTTGCTGGCGATCGTGATACCGCCATCATCGTCGACTTCAATCACGGCTCCGGTCGTCTCTTGGATCGAACGGATCGTCTTGCCACCCGGTCCAATCAACAGGCCAATCTTCTCGGGATCGATGGAGGTGCGAAGCAGTCGCGGTGCATAACGTGAGGTTTCTTCTCGAGGTCTAGAAATGACCGTCAACATCGAACGCAAAATTTCCATACGAGCCTCTCGGGACTGAGCCATCGTGGCGCGAATCATTTCGCCACTGATTCCGTCAATCTTGAGGTCGAGTTGGATGCCCGTAATCCCGTTCTGCGTGCCAGCAATCTTGAAGTCCATGTCGCCGAAGTGATCTTCGCTACCGAGAATATCGGTCAGCAGCACCCAGTTATCTTCGGATTCTTTGACGAGGCCGATCGAGATGCCGGCTACCGGATTCGTGATCGGTACGCCCGCATCCATCAGGCCAAGCGTGGCTCCGCATACTGAGGCCATTGAGCTCGAACCGTTCGATTCAAGAATGTCCGAGATAACGCGGACGGTATAAGGGAAGTCATCGCCATCGGGAAGCACCGGGTTCACGGATCGCTCGGCCAATGCACCGTGGCCAATCTCTCGACGTCCAGGACCCCGAATAGGACGGCACTCGCCAACAGAGAATGGAGGGAAGTTATAGTCGAGCATGAATCGCTTCGAATACTCTTCGCCCAGGCCATCCACCTTTTGTTCATCACGGGAGGTACCCAGAGTCACTGAAATCAGCGATTGAGTTTCACCTCGTTGGAAGACTGCCGAGCCATGAGTTCGTGGTAAGACGCTCACGTGGCACTCAATGTCTCGCAGTGTTTTTCCGTCGCGACCGTCCGAACGAGTACCGGCCAGAATCAGATCTCGGACGACACGTTGTTCCAGGTCATGCCAAGCGGTTGACAAGGCATTGCTGCAAACCGCACCTTCCGCTTCTGGGTCTGGAATCACTTCCGAGACAACTCGATCGTGAAGTTCCGAGCAGGCGTCACGGCGAGCTTGCTTGCCTTCGATCTGTTGAGCTGACTTGAGAGCATCGTAGTACGATCCTAGCAGTCGGTCGAACAGTCCATCGTCATCAGGAGCGGTGAATTCGACCTTCGTGACGTTGACCTTCTCGCGAAGCTCATTCTGAAGTTGGCAAATCTCTTTGATGTAGCGATGGCATTCTTCAATGGCTTCGTACATCTGCTGTTCGGGCATCTCTCGAGCGAAGCCCTCAATCATTAAGACGGATGCATCGTTTCCAGAAACGATGAGATCCAGGTCGCTTTCCTCGAGCACTTCAAAAGTTGGGAAGGGAATCAGTTCGTCGTTGACACGACCCATGCGAACCGAAGCCACAGGGCCATCGAACGGAAGCGAGGAAATATGCACGCAGGCAGCAGCTCCGTTCATTGCCAAAACGTCGGCGTCGTTCTGCCGATCGCTGGACATAACAAACGATTGAACCTGTACTTCGTCAATGAAGCCCTTCGGGAAGAGTGGGCGAATCGGTCGGTCGATCAACCGAGCCGTCAGGATTTCCTTCGTACTGGGACGCCCCTCTCGCTTGATGAATCCGCCCGGGAACTTGCCCGCAGCAGAGGTTCGTTCGCGGTAATCACAGGTCAGTGGGAAAAAGTCGGTTCCGGGGCGAGGCGATCCTGTGGTGCACGCGTTGAGCACGACTGTGTCGCCGTATTGAATGATGACCGATCCTGCAGCTTGCTTGGCCAATTGGCCTGTTTCTAACGATAGAACTTCCTTACCAATTTTTTTCTCGACTCGAATTTTCACTTGTTCTTTCCTCAACTACTACACAGCCAACAAAATTGAACCAACAAAACAGGCATCGACCTACAGGACCGTTGATGCGTGAGTACGCGCAGACAATAGAATGCGGATTCAACAAAAACCAATACCGCACCGCGCCGATAACGCTGTCCACACCCAACTATGGGTGGGACGCCGTTGACGAAAAGATGGCTGTTAGATGGCCAGAAATTAGCTTACTTGCGAATCTCAAGCCGCCCAATGATGGCTAGATATCGCTGTGGATCAATTTTCTTCAAATAATCCAACAAGCGACGACGACGACTTACCATCATCAAGAGTCCACGCCGACTAGCATAGTCCTTACTATGCGTCCGCATATGCTCGGTGAGTCCATTGATTCGGGTGGTCAAAATAGCAATCTGAACTTCCGGCGACCCTGTGTCACCGTCGTTCTTCATGTGATCCCGAATGATTTCTTGCTTACGCTCTTTCGTGATGGTCATTCACTTACACCCAATGTACTCTTAGCCCGCCAGCCGTTTCACGTCCAGTGTTCGATAACAACGTCGTGAGGTACCGCATTTCCCTACGGTCAGTCTTGCGTTCTCACTCCTACAATTAACCCTGACACAGTCATTAACAAACCGTAATACTACCACTCTGGGTTCTTTTTGCAACCGCAGTTGGAGTGGAGGCCTGTGCCGAATCAGAAATCCTACAGATTTGGTTGCTGTTGACTAGTGGTGGTCGTCGTAATCGTATTCCAGCTCTCGACGGCGACGAGAACGTCGCACGCGTCGGCCACGCCGGTCGTTGAATCCGTGGCGATGGGAGTTGCGACGATGGACTGAACTGCCTGCTTCGTCGATCAGGAATCCTCCCAATAGCCGGTAAAACAGAAGAATTGTCAGAGCTCCCAGCGTGCCGCACACGAGGCCCACCGAGGTGATCGGCGAGACTCGCTGCTCTGCAATCAACGAATAAACACCGCAACCGATGATCACACCCGTGATTCCCATCAAGAGTGTTGCCAGGGCTCCCCCAGGATCCCGTCCGGGCATCAACGCCTTTGCCAGTAATCCGACGCAAGTTCCGAATCCTATCCATAACAGCAGGATTTCAAACCATTTTTGGATATCTTCCGAGAAAAACGGATCCATGGCGCGTGCCCCCTTGGCGGATACGCATGACGGTTGAATGAGAGTCTCTCTCGAAAGTATCGTCGGCTGCCCAAAAACAACTTGAGCCGCTCTTTTTGACTAATCCTTTTATTCTTCCAGGGTGGTTTATTTTAACGGTCAGATTGGATAGGGAGCGTTGTGGTTTCTACGTTGGTCGAATAGTTTTCTGGCTCGGTTTCCTCGACGGTTGCTGATCGATTCGTAAATTGTTGAATGCCCAGCCAGCCCATGAGCATCAGGACCGCGATTAGCGACGCCCAGAGAACAGCATCGCGAACGACGGCACATCCGTTCTTTACGTGCGGCAGGATCGCCACGCCAACCATGAGCATGGTGGCGGTCGAAGTCACGCAGGTGACGATTGTCAGAATTTCGTAAAGGCTCATGGGATCGACCTTCTCGTCTCCCGTTTTTCCGTTAACGCTCTCGGTTAACGCTGACAAAATAATCCGAGCATCATGTTGGTAAGCGCACCACGAAATCGAACATAGCCGCACCCAACAATGGCGACAACCAAGACGTCGCCTATCGACCGGAAGTAGTCTGATGTCATGACCGCTAGCGCTTGGTTGTAACGACTTGAGAAACTCTTCCGTCGCGCGGCTCATCTCCCGGCTTTTCGCCAGTGGGGGCGGGAATCGTTAATGCAGTTGGGATTTGTTGGAGTAACCCGCAGGCATTCACGTCCAAACGTGACGGTAATCGCGCCGTTTGTTTCGGTGTGCATAATGTGGGAATGGTCTTCAACAGCGGAGAGATAGTGCCGAGCGTAACCTGGTTTACCGCCACTGATGATCACGTACTCCGGTGTCGACCATTGAGCGAATGGAATGGGCCGTGATCCTGGGCTGCCATGATGAGGAGCCAGGGTGACATCGACATCTTGGCGGGGACTGCGCAGTAATTCGTCGAGCCCTGTTCCGTCAATGTCTCCTGGGAAAAGCAACGAATGTTCATGGCATTCGATTGTGAAAACAAGACTGCTGTCGTTGTCTGTTTTGGCGGTATTCAGAGTTTGTTGGGAGGGTTGATACAGGCGAATTTGACATGGACCGACGGTCAATCGATCACCCTGAGCAACGCTTTTGAGCTGGGGCAAAGGCTGCATGGTAGCGAGCAGTTGGCGAAGTTCTTTCGCTGCAAACGTTCGGCGGCTTGCGATAATTTGATGGATGGGGAATCTCTCCTGGAGCGACGGGATCAGGTTGTAGTGGTCGAGGTCGGCATGAGAAATAATGACGGTATCGATTTCCCGAATACGACGGTGCCAGAGTGCTTGGGAGACCGTCTCCACGCTGGATCTCGCTGCTAAGCTGCCGGCGTCAATCAACCACACCTCGTCATTGGGATACTCGATCAAGGCACAGGCACCGTGGCCCACCGAAAAAATCGTTGTTCGAACCGCGTCGTGGGGCAACGCTTTCGCAGTCGGCAGATAAAGCGCTCCGATGGCCAGCAGGCTGAAGATTCCCCATGAGCCTTTGCTTACACGGAGTTTTGAGTGTGTCACCATCAGGGGCAATGTGGCGTAAAAGCTGATCAAGTAGATCAGGTCCGGGCCGGCTACCCAATAATGAGTGCCGCTCCAGGATTGTGCCATTTGCAGGGGGGCGACCAGGCCCTGAAGAGCTTTATCGCCGAACCCGCCTAAGACTTCCGCTAACGGTGGGCACGCAAGGTGGAAAAACAAGATGCCAACGATTGAGTAGATGGCGAGCGACAGGGGGATCCACAGAAAACTGTTCAGTACCGGTGCCGCGGGGGTTAGTAGATGAAACGATCGAGTTGTAATGGGTAAGGTGGTTAGCCACACCGCGAGGCTTGCTGTAAAAATGATCTGAAAAGATCGGAGGACTCCTCGTACAGACTGGATCCAACGAGGGCGACTTTTGCAGATCAAGCGGGTGATTGGGTCCGGATCTTCCTCCTTCGAAAACAGATGGCCAACGTGAATCAACGTGGCTACTGCCAGAAATGAGAGCTGAGTTCCCGTTTGGAATAGCTCGCTCGGTCTGCCGACAAGAATCGCGAGTCCCGCCGTGGCCAAACTATTGAACGGAGATAGTCGTCGTCGAGTGACTCGACTAACGCTGGCCAACACAATCAAGGTTGTGGCGCGGAATACGGGGGCACGTCCGCCGGTTAGCCCTGCATAGATCACGATCATGGATACGGTCGCCAGGATCGCGACTCGGAACGGAATCCTGGGACTGCCTCTCGCCAAGAAAAGTACCAATGCAGCCAGGATGCCTACATGGAGGCCAGAGACCGCCAGCAGATGTGCCGTCCCCGTTTGCTCAAACGTTTCAACCAATTGTGGCGATAACTGCAAGCGGTTTCCCAGGAATAAAGCCTCCGCTAGATCTGAACGATTTGTGATGTATCGACGGATTACCCTGCGGCACCAACTGCGAAGCCTTTGGACTGGATGTCGCCAATCATCAGCAGATGTAAGAAGCTTGACGCAATCCGGGTGAGGGCTGACAAGGCGGCCCAGCCTGTGCTTCGCACGTAGCGACCAGACGCGATCTCGCTCGCCCGGATTGCGAGGCGAATTCGGTTGTGTCAGATGACCCCACACTTCGACTCCGTCACCCGCTCGGTAGTGAGGGAGTTCACCAATCACGGTCAAAGTCCGAACGCCTTGTGCGGGTTGCCAGCGGTGCGGAGAGATGCGAATCCCGGTCAGCTGCAATTGGAGCTGGTTGCGAGCCTGGTTACGTTCGGTCTCAGCCTGGAATCGTATCGGTTCTTCAAGCAGTTCGCCGCGTATGCAGACGGGTAGCCGATTTTGAAACGGCGCCGTTTGCATGCCCCGCTCATAGACCGCGATGTCCTTGATTGAAAAAAAATGCCAATCAACTTGGGCCAGGGCTCCGCCGCCACAAACGAAAGCTAGCAGTATTAAGAGAGTACGGCTTAGGGGGTGACGGCTTACCCCCCAGCAGGCGGTCAGGCAGAGCGCGCCGATCAGCCACCAGGCTGCCACCGGGATCTCCAGCCAGGATGCCGCCAAGATTCCACCGCTGAAGGCGAAAAGGAGGACGACCATCGGGGGCGGTTTTGGGAGCAGCAGCAGATCATTCCACCGTTTGGCCATAAGCTACCCGTAAAATTAGCTGTTTCCCGCCTTGTTGCCTTCATTTTGTGGGGCACTCTCCTCGGTTCCAATAATTCTCACGGAACAATTATCTGAGTTTCATCGTCTTAGAGGGCTCAAGGCTTCTTGACGCGGGAAGCGTTCTCCCTCGAAACTTCTAGAAGAACAAGAGAACAGGTTATCGAGAGGCAATCTTATGATACACGGAGAGAATAAGGCGCATACGGCTACGGCCAATCGCATCGCCCAGGTGTTTGGGGTTAAATACAATGCGGGTGAGGGTCACGACATCGAGTTTGATGGCATGGTGATTGAAGTTGAGACCACGGCAACGGTGGAAATGGGCATACAACGTTTGCTCGATGCCGAGGGACGAAACTACGTTGCATTGACCAACAAGGACGGTGTGCGTGAGGCATTACGATTGGTGGCGGGCACCAACGTTGGAGTAATGGATCCACAGGGAAACATCGTCAAGGAATCTAGCCGCGAGACGGAGGGGCGTCAGCTGGAATGAGCTGGCCCTGTCGGTCTCGATTCGTAGAGGAAACGAATGAGCAAAATATGGAGAGTTGTCGGCGTTAACTTCGATCATTTTCACATGGGGGATTTGCTACGGATGGTTGATGACCATCCGGAAGCTGAGATTGTCGGGATTTGCGACGACCAGCCTGAGCGAATGCAGGAGGCGATTGGGAATTTTCAGATTCCCGAGTCCGCTGTTTATACCGATGTCGAAACCTGTCTGTCTGAAACCCGACCGGATCTCGTCATCCTGTGTCCTGCGACGGCGGACCACGCCCGATGGGTCGAAATGGTCGCTCCGTTCGGGACGCACGTGCTTCTTGAAAAGCCCTTTGCTGCATCGATCAACGACGCGGATCGTATCATTGAGGCGATGCAAGCCCATGGCAAACAGCTCGCCATCAATTGGCCATTGCGGTGGTATCCATCCCATGTGATGGCGCATCGCCTAGTGTCTGAGGGACGCATTGGGAACGTGCTAGAGGTGCATTATTACGATGGAAATCGCGGTCCACTGTGGCATGGGGCTGATAAAATTGAGCGAGAGCCAACGGCTGCAGAGAAAGACTCGAGTTGGTTTTACAAAAAGGCGTCAGGCGGCGGTTCTTTGCTCGATTATTTGGGCTATGGAACAACACTTGGAACCTGGTTTCATGGCAATCAAAAACCGCTCGAAGTTACCTGTATGACGGATCAGTCAGCGGGCCTAGAGGTGGATGAGCACAGCGTCACCATCGCACGTTACGAAACGGGACTCTCTAAATTTGAAACTCGCTGGGGAACCTTTACTGATCCTTGGACCCATCAGCCGCAACCTAAATGTGGTTTTGTGATTAAGGGAACGGAGGGCACGATCAGCAGTTACGACATGGAATCCCATGTCCGTATGCAAACCCGTGAGCATCCGGAGGGCCAAGAAATCACGGCCGATCCGTTGGTTGCGCCTGGCCGTAACCCTGTCGAGTATTTTCTGCATCATCTCACCGTTGGGAAACCGGTCGAAGGTCCTCTTTCACCTGAAGTCTCTCGGATCGGTCAACAGATCGTCGATACGGCTTTTGAAAGCGCACAGTGCGGTCGGACACTTCCGTTGCTTGACGCTTAATTCGTTAACTCGAATTGCACTTCTGGAAACCTTCAAAGAAACGGCAAAGCAAATGTCCTCTGAATCAGAATCGGATTATGGATTGAGTCACGTTCCAGAGGCGGCTTCGATTGAAGCTCCGAAACTGGACTACCTTCCCAAAGTTCCTGATGGATATCGGCCGAAGATTGGTTTGATCGGTGCTGGGGGAATTACCGAGTACCATTTGAGGGCCTATCAGGCGATGGGGCTCGATGTGGTCGCGATCTGCGATATCGATCGATCACGCGCTGAATCTCGAGCAAAAGAGTTTTATCCGGAGTCGTCAGTGCATGAAGACTTTCGGGATGTTCTGCGGCGAGATGATATTGAGGTCGTCGATATTACTCCACATCCTGCCGAGCGTGTGGAGATCGTTACCGAGGCCTTAGAAGCCGGCAAGCATGTACTTAGCCAAAAACCGTTCGTGGAAGATCTCGATGTCGGTGAACGTCTTGTCGAACTAGCCGAGCAAAAAGGTTTCATCTTGGCGGTTAACCAAAATGGTCGATGGGCGCCCCACTTTCGGTATCTCACTCAGGCTGTCCGGGCGGGCCTCGTGGGGCCCGTTTCTTCGATCGATTTTTCCATGCAATGGGATCATACTTGGACGGCGGGGACTCCCTTCGAAGAGATCCATCATCTGTTGCTCTATGATTTTTCCATCCATTGGTTCGACATGATGACTGTTCTCTTGAGTGGTCAGCGACCTGAACGGGTGTTCGCGTCGATTCAACGTGCCTCCTATCAGCAGGTCAAGCCTCCGTTTCTTGGGCAGGTTGTTGTTGATTTTCCGAATACACAAGCTCACCTCGGTTTGAACGCTCATGTTGTTTGGGGACAATTAGATCGAACCACCGTGGTAGGTCACGAAGGAACGCTGCGAGCAACGGGACCAAGTCTCAACGAACAGTCTGTTGATTTTTGGAACGAAGATGGTCAGGCTCACTTGGATCTGCAAGGCTGTTGGTTCGAAAATGGTTTTCAGGGAACGATGGCTGAATTGTTGAGTGCCATTGAGCAGAAACGTGAGCCTGAAAATTCGGCGCGAAATGTCCTGGTGGGCCTTGAGTTGTGCTTCGCCGCGATTGCAAGTGCCGATTCGGGAGAGCCGAAGCGGCCGGGTGAGATTCGCCGACTTTGAGCCTGCTGTCGTCGGAAACAACGACGTTAGTGAATGCGGGCTTAACTGCCGAAGAGAGTGCTCTGAAGAGAGTCATTAATACCGCCCAACATCTCGTTGGTCTCCGTTCCGACGATCGTAACGGTTCCGATGATAGCCATCAGTATTAATGCGAGAAGGACCGAGTATTCAACCGCGGTAGCGGCCTCTTCGTCACGAATAAATGATTTGAGCTTGCGGATCATGATGCTTTCAACCACCAATTCTCAGGAATAGTTTGTGCGAGTTGATCGCTGGATCAAGTCGCCGCCCCTACTATGAGAAAATTAGTATGTCGACGTTGAGTCGATGGAGATATCGGTTGACGGTCTGTGGGAAATCTCAAAGAACCTAGAATCTATTCGTTATGACCCGAACAAGCATCGTAATTAGGGGCACCCACAAGAGACAGAGGTAAATGCTGCAGCCGATGCGGCCGAAGGAAAATGCTGATCCGTCGGAGGACTCTTCCTCTTCCTTTTTCTGGGCTTCTCGGTCGTGACGGCCTCGGTCGTAACCGACCGCATAAGCCTTGACCGACCCTTCTTTGCGGCCGTCTTTGTGGCCCTCTTTAAAACCGGTTTTCCGGCCCGCCGAATATCCCAGCGTGTAGCCGATGAGCATCCCGATGGCGCCCACGATTACAAATACGGCAATGAGATCCGACGACATGCATTCCTCCCGCCAGGCAGGTTTCTTGGCGTGATCGAATTCTAATGCCGCTGGGTGAGATGGGTAAACGTGAGTTGTCGCGAAAAGAGGGCCCTGGACGGCTAAATCAGATCTTGAGGCCGCTTTCGACGGCGGACTTTGCTGCAATCCTGACAGAGTCCAGAGATGATCAGCCGATGGCCCGTGACGCGAAAACCATGCTCGCCTGCCACTTTTTGACGCAGTTCAAGAAACTCGTCACTGCGAAACTCGATTAGTTTGTTGCATTTCTGGCAGTGCAGGTGATCATGCTGAGGGTACCCGTAATCATGCTCGTAAACTGAGCGACCGCCCAATTCCATCTGCTTGAGAAGGCCAGCGTCGACCAGTTCGCGCAGAGTCCGGTAAACCGTGGGGCGACTCACGCGCTGGCCACTGTTTGTCCGGGAAAGCTCGTCAATCAGATCTTCAGCATCAAAGTGCTCATGACGCTTGAACACGTGGTCGATCAGAATCCGACGTTGCTGAGTAATTCGCTTCCCCTTGCTTTGCAGGAATTCCTCAAAGCGTTGCATCGGGGTAAGAGAGACTTCGACAGTTCCCAGCGAATAATTCGACATAACGACGCTCACTTCGGCAAAACGAACGGACACTAGATCCGGTGAATCCGCCAACCCAGCACAAAGCGAGCTGATGCGGTCCGTATGTGTCCTGCTCAAATTCTAGTTCTGCAGCGGAAGTCATCAAGAGATGAGCTTCAATTTCGGCTTTCGCCTAAGAGGCTCAATAACAGTCTAGAGCCGTCCCTGGCGACCGAGCGTCCTTGCCAAATGGTGCTAAATTCCGAAAATCTAGCCGATTTCGTCAAGAAGTTTGCCGACGGCAACGTCCAGCTTTTCATCCGTTTCATAGGTGCCAGCCTCGATTTCAGCTCGAATTTCAGCAATTCGATCCGCACGAACGTCAGCGATGTTGTTCACTTGGCTTACCAAATCAGCTTCCGCTGAAATATCCACCTGATCCAGATTTTGAACATCGTCAGTGGTCGTGTTCGGCTCAGCTGCCCTAACCCGGTGTGGTGCCTTGATGGATTGAGGTCCATCGATGTGACCAGGGCCGTAAATCTCCATTGCGCTTCTCCCCCAAATTGCTATGAATCTGGTGTTTGATATTTGACTGGCGCCAATCAGATCCTACTTGCCGATCGGCTGCGAATCTACCGTAGTTTTTCCGAAGTCTTGCTATCGTTCATCATCGCAGATGAATAAGAGCATCGATCTCAGAGCCTGATATTCGCTCTCGAGTCGGGTCGCGGTCCGTGTCAAAGAGAAGCGTTCCGTGCGTCAGATGTGACAATCGCGAGGACCAGAGGTAAGTAGACTACGGTATCGGCGGTCTCGCCAATTTCCATCGAGAAAACTTTCTCTCGACCTCCTGGTACGGTTATCACACGTCTCCGCAACTGTAGCAACTTTGCGGGATCGCAGTGTCGAAAGCGAAATAACCTCCATGTTGGTTTGTGAAAACGCTTGGATTACCGACCCTTTACAGGCTGATCCACTCCTTTTCAGCCGCTAAAATAGGCCTGATCCCAAATCGGGAGTTGACGTGGTGCGTCATCTTTACGCGAGTCAGCCTTGACCGGTTCGGTCCGGGGAAGCGTTATATCTCGCGCGGAAAGCACAGCTGATCAACTCAATGCGGTTGGGAGTATAGGAAATCCCTGCTTGGGTCACAATGTCAGCCTCCGCAGGCACTCTTGCATGCCTGCAAGAGTTTTATCGCTAAATCGGGGATAAGCTTGGACCAGAATCCCATGGGTAGCAAGGCCTGCTTGCGATGCATGCGTCTCTCGGGCCCGTTCCAAATTCACCGTCCGCAGCGAGCTAAATCGGGATCCGGGAGAAGTTTGATTTCTCCGTGAACCGAAACTCTCTTTTTCGACTCTTTCAAAGTGGCTAGCTGCTGGTTGAGTGGGATACGTAACTCTCACGGAATTCAAATGTTGCGAGAGTAAAGCGGATTCGGAATAGATTTCTTTTTTCTTTTTTGGTTGTCGGACTGACGGAACACGCATCGGATTTGTCGCGTATGACTAGACTAAAGGGTTCCATCAACCGCGGATTAGGGAACTGACACTTTGGAGGTGAGGCAACTCAGGGTCGCCTCGCTGTCTGACGTGAACGGAAGATTCGCGGGATGCGAAACCAACAGAAGAAAGTGGGAGATCAGGTTTCGTACGAGGGATACGTCGATATTGCCCGCTGCGGATGGTACAGCATTTTAGGAGGCAAATATTTATGCACGACACACCCGAATCACTCATGCTGGTTTTGGCCAAGGGCGCTGGTGGCAGTCGAGTTATCGTCGACCTCGAATCATTTCTGCAATTCAATGCGGAGATTGACAGCGACCTGGAGACACTGGTGGATCGTTGGTCGGACTTTGAGACACCGTCATCAATGCGTGCGGACCTTGCTGAATCGCGCGACTTCTAGCGATTCAGCCACGCCGGTTTGTTTCGAGTTCTAGCTTGCCCCAAAAAGGGTGTTGCCGATCGCAACGAGTTCTGGCGTCTTCGAGCATCGTTTCGAGATCAGGCGATAGGGAATGTTTTCGCGATCGTCCATTGATGTAGACGGTCAAGTCTTCCGTGAGATTGTTCCATTCCGGAGCTAACCAAAGAGTGGCTGTCTGTGCTCCGGTTCGAACTCGAATATCTCCATTGGCGTCGATCTTAAAGCTGATTTCTGTCGGTCGCGTACCGCGATCAACCGGCCACTCCAGGTGTGAGGCAACTGAGTTTTTGGGGAATTGAGACATTTCCAGACACCAGAAGAAGCTGTCGCTCTCACGCATCGAAACGCACTCGAATTCACGACGGTAAAAATCGCGACGGTGCAGTTTCATCCATTCGAAGAGTCGATGAATCTCGTCGTAGAAGTGCTCATGTCCACGTCCGATATATTCGACTAAGAGCATGTCGAAGCCAGGACGTGTCATGTACCGATCGAGATCACGTCCATTCATCGCCATTTTGTCGCCATCTAATTCGCCGGCGACGAAGTAGAGTGGGACGTACTCAGCGTTCGGCCAGTAACGTGAGACGTATTTGGGGGCGTTCGGACCATGGTCTGCGACAGCCACAATCGGCATGACGCCTGCCCAGAGATCGGGATGAGACAGACCAATATCCCAGGCCGCATCTCCACCCATCGAATGCCCGCTCAAAAAGATGCGATCACTGTCGATGGAGAAACGTCGGAATGCATCCCGAAGAGTGGCCAGCACGGCTACGTGAGCGCGAGGATTGTAGTCATATCGAATTTGATTCAGCGACGCCCAGTGCGGAGCGATGACGATGTAGCCATGTCGTGAAGCCTGGCCGAGACGCATGCCCTCCCCTTCGTGATACACACCTGCCCACCAATCAATCTGTTGACTTGGTGTCCGTCCAGCACCGTTTAGCGTCACAATCACTGGATAACGTCGGTAGGGGTCATATTGATTCGGCAGTTGGACTGCGTAGGAGACGGGATTCTTACCAGCCGTCTGTAATTGGAAAAATCCAGGCGGCTGCCCTTCCTGCGGCAAGGTTGCTTTCGGTGGCTTGAGCTGTTCCAGGATTTCGGCGACACGGTTGGGCGTGCCTCCTTCTTCTTGGGCTAATCGCTCAAGGATCGATACTCGGGCTGCTGGTGTCTGTGAGTTCAGATAGTCCGTGACGAGATCACGGCTTCTTACGAGGCTTAACGCCTCCGATAGGTTTTGAGATGCGGAGCCTGCGCCTACGACCCAGCCGCTCACCAGTAAGGCCAATTTGTTTTCGGAAGGCATGTCCGAGTCGTTGGCAAATCGTTTGTAATCGACGAATCGATTTAAGCCGTGAAGGTTCAGTTCCTGGGCGATTTCATCGCGAACTGACTCCAACTGGCCACGCCAGCGAGGATTTTGAGTGGCCGAGATGAGGCTTCGTGCTGCTTGGTTAATTCCCTGAATGTTTGCGGTTGCCTCTCGGTATTCGGTTTGCAGTTGATCGACCTGCTGCAATACCTGAGTAGCAATCTGGTCACTTGGGAAATTGGCAAGGATCGCCTGGACCCGATCGTGCTGGCCCGACGCCTTCCGTAGTTCAATCTCATCCACGAGTCGCTGAGCGCTCATTTGACGTAGTTGCGTGAGGAGTTCCTCGAATTCGGCGAGTTCCGGGAACTCTTGCATCGCTTGCTCTAGCTCGAGGCGAGCGTCGTTGTAACGCTCAGAGCTGAATAGCAATCGCACAATCTGGAGCCTGCCTTCCGCATCGGATGGGGCTGCCCTGCGAAGTAATTGACTTAATGTTTCGCGGGGAATTGAACTTGTCGCGATTCTGGAATCCCATTGAACTGCGGGCGTACCTGTGAGCCCTTCAAGGCGCGTATAGAGTGGTGTGATTTCAGTGATTCCCTGGACGATGTCAACGCGGCCCCTCGGAGTCTGGACCGAAAAGGTACGATGACCGAACGAATCGAATGGAGTTGCTCCCAGGATCGAGCGAATGCTGCCAACTCGACGGCGACCCTTGGCGACATTCTGGTTGATGCGAATTCGTTCGTTGGCGGTGGCGTCGCTTTCACGCAACGATCCGTCTTGAACTTGATGCCACGACAGATAGGTTCTCCGCAGCCCGTCATCCAGCAGCACGATCTGCTTGACGTCGACACCTCCCGCCGGATTTTTCGGGGCAAATGGATTTTCGGAGACCGTCGACAAAGAACCAAGGCGACCATCCAGAATCATCCCGCTACGCGTCATTAATTCGGCAGCATCGGTCGCCTGTTGAAGGCCCGATACCGTCGCCAGAAACGCGAACGCCAGATAAAATGATAAGAATTGTGAGCGCACCAGCGCTCGATCAAACGGCCTGAGCAGAGCAATCGCCATAAATGCCGCTCCCTAGGATGCTGTTCCCTGTATCGCCTCAGCCGACTTCCGAACGATTCACCTCGAATCGGGAATGTGGTTGAAGCCGCCCCTTACCTCCATTTTGCCGCTCGATGGTTCATAAAGTCAACCGAATCCCTCGGTTTTCACTCGAGTTTGGGAGTTTCGATGACCATTGACAGCTGTTGAAGGGGGACGCAAAATCGGGTCGTTCCGCTTAGTCCGTTTGTGAGTTGATCGTGTGGTTGGTCCTAAGATTGCGCAGCTATTGGTAATTGCTCTGCCGTCCCTGGTGTTGGCGTTTGCTGTGTTTATGGGGGGGTATGCGGTATCGGTAACCGCTGACGACAAGAACGGGGGAACGGTCTTTTGGTGGTTGGCTGCAGCCTGTCTCGTGCTGCTCGTGATGGATGCCATTGCGCTGCTCGTCGTCCTCGGCTTCGACTATGTTGCCAGAAACAGGTATGGTGGGAATAGGGATGACGAGCTCGAGTGAGTTCGCATTCGTTGTTTTTCCTAATGCATCTCTGTGACCGCGTCACCCATGAATCAATACGTTTGCCCCGAATGCCATCAGGCGATTGACGTTGGGAGTGTTGGCGACTTGCCTGTCGCATGTCCGAGTTGCGGTGCTGCGATTCAGCGGGGGACTGTCTCTCATCAACCGATCCTCCCCCCTGCTCTGCCTGAGCAATCGCCAGACACGATTCCGAATGCTGCGGAGAGTGATCGAAGGTATGTCCGAATTCCACGTTCTGTACTCTCCCTGCAAGCCTGTTTGTTGGGCGCAGTCGCCCTGGGCGGCTTTGTGCTGGGGGCAGGGTTTGGAGGCATCTACTCTAGTTCGAATTCGCCCGGGCAGTTACCCCAGGGGCCATGTGAGATTCGTGGTCGGGTGACATCGATCAATGCAGACGGTGAAGAGGTTGCCTTGGCAAATGCCGTTGTAATCTTTTTGCCTGCGGAACGGCGCCCCGAGCAACGTATGGAGATTGTCGGGCTACGACCCAAGGACGACTTGCCACCAGCGGATCATCCATCCTTGTCCGGTCTGCGATTGCTCGGAGGCGCTTCTGCTCGGACCGACGATCAAGGTCGTTATGGTTTACGGGTTCACGAGGCCGGTGAGTTCTTTGTATTAGTGTTGCCTCGCCGAGCGCGTGAGCTTCGTGACGTTCCCTGGAATAAACCCTGGAATAAACGCGATCTTGCTCAGATTGGTCGGTATTTCAGTGATGCAATGGGGTTGCTCGAAAACAATGAGTACCGATGGCAAAAGATTACCGTTACCCCGGGTGAGACATGGGATGTCGCTTTTGAGCCCCAGCCATAGGTCAAGGCTGGGGGCGAGCAACGGCCAGTAAGTCGGTCACATCGAACCAGTGCTCACGTCCTTCGATGTCTCGTAAAACATCCAGCTGGCGACCGTCGCATTCAATCAGTTGCTGTTGTCTGATTTCAATATCCCGATGAGCCGCGATGTCATATTCGTCGATGAAATAGGTGATGAGGAAGGGAGACCGATTCGAGCCGTTACCCGTTTCCAAAAGCCCTGCAATGCAGGAGTGACTCAGTTTCCTCGCCTCGTCGGCCTTGGCCCGATGACCGCTCTCAAGGGCGGAGACGCCAACAAGATAGTGAAAACGCGGACTTAATTGCCATACCGATTCGATTTCGGCCCCAATTTTCAATACCTGAGCATAGTCGTTTTGATCAAAGGCTGACTCGAGCGATCGTAGATCATCCGAGTACGGATCGTAAGACGGATGCTCAAGGATTTGCTCTCGAACAAGCAGATAGCCATGCCGATCTGGTGACTCGATGAAGCGTTCGAATCGCTCATCGACTCTCGAGCTTCTCATTGCAACTTGTTCGGCAAGGTTTGTGGTGTTGACTCAACGTCATGAAGTTGTTTGTGAAGATCACGACACAATACTAACGCTATCTTTTGCGCGAGGCAATGATCAAAAGCTATTTTCTGGCGCGTCGAAGTTCGACAGTCAACGGCAATGATGAGGCGCGAGTGATCGATGAGAAGAAATTGCGTGGAACGCCTAACCGATGATCTCTCTCTTGCGTTGCACGTAATCCCAGAGGACGAAACGGTCCAGGTCACGACCTGCGGTGAAGAAGACACGTCCTTGCGTGCCCTCGGCAAGACGATGGGCGAATCGAATATCCTCTTCGGATTGAGACCAACTTGGGATCAAAAACATATTGATCGTGATCTCTTCCCGTAGGCAGAGTTGTCCCTCACGCATCGTGGCTGCTTCGGTGCGAGGATCAGGTGGATAAAGCATGTACAGCCACTCGTCTTCAAAATGGGCCGTCGGCAATCCGTCCGTGATCAGGATGATTTGGCGGTTGGGAGTGTCTTGCGTGGCCAGTAATCGACGAGCTAACTGGAGGCTGTGCTGGATGTTCGTGAAATGTGGGTGGACCATTGATTCAGTCAGGTCATCGCGACTCATGTCCGCCCGGAGTTGTACGATGGGATCGTGAATCGTAACGGGTTTCGGCATTAAGTCGATGATTTCAGCCGCCGTTCGTGCTTTCGCGAAAGTGTACATTTCAATAAACTGCAAATAATCCCCGGGGTATTCACGTCGGATAAGCCCATCTAAGGCAAGCGCCATCCGCTTGACATTGATGTATTGCCCTTCGTATCGCATCGACCCACTCATGTCCATGATGACAATCGTCGCGCATTTCGGCGTGTTTCGAGTTCGATGGACCTCAATATCGTCAGAGTGAAGCTGGATTGGCAGCTGCGTCCCATTTCGCAGCATCGCGTTGATCAAAGTTTGAGGAATATCGATATTTGCCAGTGAATCTCCGAATTCGTACGGCTTGGTCGCCGGGATCTCGACCGCTCCCTCCCCATCGATGGGGCCCTGATGTCGTCCGGTCTTTGAGGCCTGCAGATCGCTGAAAATGCGTTCCAGCAGATGTCCCTGAAACATTCGGTAGGCCTGCGGGGTCAAGCGAAATCGACCTTTGTTTTCCTCGAGTCCCTGTCGCTCAGCCATTTCTCGAGTGTAATCCTCGACCATCTGTTGCAGCGCCTGAAGGTTGGCAAGATCGCCCGGCTCTGCGAATTCCGACAACGCATCTAAATCGACCAATTGTATTTGAGCGGTCTTTCTGGCCTCCTCGAGTTGTTCCAGTAACTCGTCGATTTTGGTGAGTTCTTCTTTGATCGCAATCGCTTGAGGAATGTCGAGTGAGGTCTTGCCTGTGAAGGTGTAGCGAGCGGCGAGCTCGTCGACTTCGAATTTCGCTCCGAGCTGTTCCAGTAGTTGGATAAGTTGCCTGGCAAAGACCGACTGGTCGTCGCCAACGGAGTACCAGAGTCGTTCTAATTGATAGATTTGACGGTCTTGCACGGCACGATGATACTTTTCGCGAAACGGCCGCGGTGGCTTGATGGTTTTGCTTAGGTCGATGAAGCTGTGGACGGCTTCCTTTTGGACGCTTTCCGTTTCGTAGGTTTCCAGAATCTTCCGTTTGCGTTCCAGCAGCATGGCGATGATGGCGTCGATGCTGGGACCCAATCCCTGAATCTGGCTGGGGTCGATCCGGACCGCTCGGGCCAATTCTTCCGGAGTCAACTCGCGCCGACTACCGTACATCAGCCAGTGGTCAAACGCATGCGAGACCAGGTCTGGTTGTGGTTGCGAAGGGCTGGGGAAACGTTTTGGATCGTATTTCTGGTACGTGTGGATGATGCCTCCCACGGGTTTGCGCTCAGGTTTCATAGCGAATCTTTCCGTGGTGTTGCGCGCGAGAAATGCGATCGTGTGCGTATAAGCCAGCGAGCACGAATTCAACGCATGAGGCTCGCACTGCTTCATCCTCTGCTGCGTTGACCTCAAAGGCTTTGTCCCAGACGGGCGGGACTCGCTGTAGCATCTCGGCATAGCGAGCCGACGGCAGCATGTCGCCGACTTCGATACTCACTCCCTTGGCAAAAATATCGGCGATTTCTTCGAGACCGTGGCGGTCGACATACTCATCGAAGACCGTTCGGATGGCCTCCGCGATGACCGCATCAAGCACCTGCCGCTCGCTCATCTGGCTACTGCCCATTAAGTCAAGCTCTAGTTTGCCGAGAGCGGACGAGTAGAGATGTCCCAGGTCGCTGATGCGAGGAACCGCGGGTTTTTCCTGGTGGATGACGGCGCGTTGTCGGGCGCTGGCCACCATCGTCCGGAAGTTAGCGATCGAAAACCTTGCACTGACTCCAGACTGTTGGTCGATGTATTTCGATTTCCTCGCTTGAATCGTGATCTGCTCGATGACTTCCTTCATGAAGTACGGAATGCTGACGGGGTGCGTGCCGCCCAGTTCCAGTTCGGCTTCTTGATGCATGATCTGGATCCCTAGATCACGCTCGCGTGGATAGTGCGTATGGATGATGGACCCGATGCGATCTTTAAGCTGAGGAATGACCTTGCCGCTGCGGTTGTAGGTCGACGGATTTGCGGAGAATAAAATCAGCACGTCGATGTCGAAGCGAACGGGGTAACCCCGGATTTGTACATCCCGTTCCTCCAGAATGTTGAACAGGCCGACTTGCACCAATTCATCGAGTTCAGGGAGTTCGTTGATCGCAAAGATGCCGCGGTGCATGCGTGGAATCAGGCCGAAGTGCAGAGCTTGCTCCGTCGACATACTGGCTCCGCCTGCAAGTTTTGCGGGGTCGATTTCACCGATGATGTCCGCGAATTTGGTGCCCGGTGCGAGCCGCTCGGCATAACGTTGCTCACGCGGCCACCAGCCGATCGGGATCTCATGGTCCGCATGCCTGTCAACAAACTGCCTTGCAACCTCACTCATCGGGTTGAGCGGGTCTTCGTGGAAGGGAGTGTTCGGAATTGCAAGATAGGGAATCTCCTCATCCAAGAAACGGATCAGATTCCGCATCAGCCGACTTTTGGCCTGCCCTTTTTCGCCGAGGAAAAGGATGTCGTGGCCCGCAATCAATGCCAGATTAATCTCTGGAATCACGGTATCTTCGTAGCCGATCACACCCGGAAATAGCTCTTCGCCGTCACCGAGCTGTGCGATGAAGTTGTCGTAGATCTCCCGCTTGACGGTCTTGGACTGCCAGCCAGTATCACGGAGTTGTTCAAGGTTGGTAGGACGAGCCGACGTAACGGACATATCAAAGGACTCCCTGCAGATTTGATTAACCCGCCAATTATAGGGCGTCCCGCGCTGCGGCCAACCGCTGCCGCATCAAGAGGCACGATGACAACACCGGTCGGCGATCACGTGTGGGGCTGATTTGGTGGTAACATCGGTGTCCATCATTCGTCGGTCACACAGCCCTCTGAGGCTGATTTCACATTCTTGATATACTTGAAAAGTGTACCGCGATAGGCTTTCAGTGCCGGGGCGACCCAGGCTTGCCGACGCTGCTCCAGCTCTTCGATGGAAACGTCCATGTCGATTCGTCGCGATTCGGCATCGACCGTTACGCGATCACCCGTTTGAACCAGTGCGATCGGACCTCCTACCTGAGCCTCAGGAGTGACGTGCCCGACGATAAACCCGTGGGATCCTCCAGAAAAACGGCCATCGGTCAGCAGCGCGACATCAGAACCGAGTCCCGCACCCATGATTGCTGAGGTAGGAGTCAACATTTCAGGCATGCCGGGACCACCTTTCGGTCCTTCGTAGCGAATGATGACCACATCACCCTTCAAGATTTTTTCGTCTTCAAGCGCCTCAAGCATTTCTTCCTCCGAGTTAAACACGTTGGCTCGACCAGTAAAACAGAGGCCTTCTTTACCGGTGATCTTTGCGACGGAACCTTCTGGAGCCAGGTTACCCTTGAGGATTTGAATGTGGCCGGTTGACTTGATCGGTTTATCAATTGGTTGAACAATTGTCTGTCCGGATGCTAATCCGGGTAAGGATTCTAGATTGTCACCAAGTGATTTTCCTGTAACGGTGATGCAATGTCCGTCGATCAATCCATGGTCGAGAAGATACTTCATTACCGCCGGTGTTCCACCAATTGAGTGCAAGTCCTCCTGAACAAATTTCCCACTCGGTTTTAGATCGGCAACGAGCGGAATACGATCGCTCACAGCTTGAAAATCGTCGATCGTAAGTTCGACATCGACCGAGCGGGCCATTGCAATTAGGTGAAGTACAGCGTTTGTGGAACCACCCACAGCCATGATCACCACCATCGCGTTCTCGAAGGCTGCACGAGTCATGATATCTCGCGGCTTCAAATCTTTTTCGAGCAGTTTTTTGACCACCGCACCTACTTCCAGGCACTCTTCTTGTTTGGCTGGATCCTCGGCAGGAATAGTACCGCTGTATGGCAGTGCCATGCCCATAGCTTCGATGGCGCTGGCCATGGTGTTAGCGGTGTACATGCCACCACAGGCGCCTGCTCCTGGACATGAGTTTTTGACGATTTCCTTTCGGGTTTCTTCGTCAATCGTGCCGGCAAGGTATTCCCCATAGCTTTGGAAGGCTGACACGATATCCAGCTTTTGACCTTTCCAAGAGCCTGCTCGAATTGTGCCTCCGTAAACCATCAGACCCGGTCGATTCAAACGCCCTAAAGCCATAATGCAGCCAGGCATATTTTTGTCGCAACCTGGAATTGTCACGCAAGCATCATACCATTGCGCGCAAACTAAAGTTTCAATCGAGTCAGCAATCAAATCCCGCGACTGAAGCGAGTAACTCATGCCCTCCGTGCCCATTGACATGCCATCGCTGACACCGACGGTATTAAATCGAAATCCGATGAGATCTGATGCTGCGACACCCTCCTTAACTTTCTTGGCAAGATTAAGCAGGTGCATGTTGCAAGTGTTGCCCTCGTACCAGACGCTTGCGATTCCGACTTGCGGCTTTTTCATGTCTTCTTCGGTCATCCCTGTTCCGTAGAGCATCGCTTGGGATGCACCCTGGCTCTTGGGTTGGGTGATACGGGAGCTGTATTTGTTGAGGTCGCCACTCATCGGGAATACTCCGCAGGTTGGGCTCGGTGAGATTGGGCCAGTTTGGGTCGAGTTAATAAGGGTCGAACAAACCGCACATTCTAAATCCACCACCGCGGTCTGGGTAGAGCCCGCGACGAAAGCGTTTGCTTTCGCGATGATGGTCAAACTGCTAACATCAGGCGCCGGATATTTAGGTGGAATTCGCCGAGATCTCATTGAGAGATCCCCAGTTCATCGCCCGGTGAGCGACGATCAAGGTAGCTTGCCGTGTATCAGAAAGTTAAAACGGGAGACACCGTCGATGAAATTGCCTTTGCTGATTGGAGTTTTGACATCCTTCCTCATCGCTCCGCAAATCGGGGTGTCCGAAGACTTTGTGTCGCTGTTCAACGGCAAAGATTTTTCAGGTTGGGAGGGTAACCTGAAGATGTTTCGTATCGACGACGGTGCGATCGTCGGAGGTAATCTGAAAAAACGCATTCCGCATAATGAGTTTTTGTGCACCGAAAAAGAATACGGCGACTTTGAGCTTCGTTTGAAGGTCAAGGCTCTCGGCGAAGGTGTGAACGCTGGAATCCAGTTTCGAACTCGACGGATTCCTGATCACCATGAAGTGATCGGTTACCAGGCTGATGTGGGCGGTCAATGGTGGGGCAAGCTCTACGATGAATCGCGTCGCAATAAAATGCTGGCCGTACCTGATTCTTCGGTCGATATGAAAAAGCTTGTTCGTGTTGGACAGTGGAATGACTATGTTATTCGGTGTGAGGGCACTCGTGTTCAATTGTTTCTGAATGGAACCAAGACTGTGGACTACGTCGAACCCGATCTTGAGATTGAACAGACGGGCGTGATCGCCCTGCAGATTCATGGCGGACCGCCATCTGAGGCATGGTACAAGGACATTCAGATCCGCTCCTTGGATCGTTGAACCGCTGGCTTCTCAATGAAAGTGGCGATTGATCGCCCTTCAGGTCATTCTCAGTTTTCGAGAGGATCATGAAAACAACCTGCGCGATTTACTTCGATCTGGGAAATGTCTTACTTGCCTTCGATCATCGCAAGGCTTGTCGGCAAATGGCAGACGCTGCGGGACGGTCGACCGACGATGTGCATGCGTGTCTTTTCGGTGACATTGCACTGCAGGCAGCCTATGAACGTGGGCAGTTGTCATCGGAGCAGTTTTGTTCTCGTTTCCGAGAGCATCTCGGAGTTGAGGTTGAGGACAGCCATTTGCTTCATGCAGCAAGCGATATGTTCGAAGTGAAGTCAGAGATGATTCCGATTCTGATTCAACTCAAGGCAAAGGGGTACGACCTCGGAATTCTTTCCAACACCTGTGAGGCTCACTGGGAATTTGTCTCTGACGGACGATATGAGCTGGTCGGATATTTTGAAGGGCCGCGGATTCTGAGCTACGAAGTTCAGTCGATGAAGCCCGATCCAACGATTTACGAAGCCGCGATCGCTGCGGTCGATTGTGACCCGTCCGAGATATTCTTCACCGATGATCGAGTTGAGAATGTCGAGGCGGCAATCAAGGCGGGAATCGATGCCGTCTTGTTCACGACCGCGATGCAACTCTCGCATGAGCTATCACATCGCGGCATTGAACTGCCTCGTTAGGCGATAGCGGTTTAGAGGTAGGTGTTGATCAGGTTTTCAATCAATTCCTGGCGCCCGCTTTTGTTGGGGGACGCTTCGCCTTTTTCAAGCATGTACGATTCCAGCGATTCGAAATTGTGGTTGCCTGACTCAATTTCAGCGCCGATGCCCGTATCCCAGCTTTCGTAACGGTCCTTCACGATGTCAGCCAAGGCTCCGTCGGCTCGGATCGCCGCTGCGATCTTCAGGCCGCGAGCAAAGGCGTCCATGCCACCGATGTGGGCATGGAATAGGTCGATCGGTTCAAAACTCTCTCGACGTACCTTCGCATCGAAGTTGACTCCGCCAGGAGCGACACCACCATACTTCAAGAGGGTCAACATGATCTCGGTCGTCAGATACACGTTGGTCGGGAATTGATCCGTATCCCAGCCGAGCAACAGGTCACCCGTGTTTGCGTCGATCGAACCGAGCAGATGTTGCATGCCGGCATAGTCCAGTTCATGCATCATGGTATGCCCTGCGAGTGTCGCGTGATTCGTTTCGATGTTCAACTTGAAGCGATCGGTTAACTCATACGCACGCAAAAAGTTGATGCAAGCGGCTGCATCCGAGTCGTATTGATGTTTGGTGGGTTCCTTGGGCTTGGGTTCGATCAGGAAGGTGCCCTTGAAGCCAATCTTGTCGGCGTAATCAACAGCCATGTGGAAGAAGCGTCCCAGGTTGTCGATTTCACGTTTGAGATCGGTGTTGAATAAATTCTGGTAGCCTTCGCGACCGCCCCAGAATACATAGTTCTCACCGCCCAGTTCCTTGGTAACCTCGAGACATTTTTTAACCTGTGCGGCCGCGTATGCATAAACGTCCGCGTTGCAGGTCGTCGAGGCACCATGCATGAAACGAGGATTGCTGAACATGTTGGCCGTGCCCCAGAGGAGCTTGATGCCTGTTCGCTCTTGTTCTTCCTTGAGTACCTGGACGACTGCGTCAAAATTTCGATTGGATTCGGCGAGAGTAGCGCCTTCGGGAGCGACGTCACGGTCGTGGAAGGCGTAGTAGGGAGCGCCCAGCTTTTCGATGAATTCGAAGGCGACGCGAGCTCGATTCTGAGCGTTTTCCACCGAATCTGTTCCGTCTTCCCAGGGGCGGACCATGGTGGGAGCACCGAAGGGATCGCTTCCATTTCCGCGGAATGTGTGCCAGTAGACCACGCTGAAACGCATGTGGTCCTTCATCGTTAAACCTTCAACGACCTCGTCTTCGTTGTACCATTTGAACGCCAAAGGGTTCTTGCTTTCTGGCCCTTCATAACGAATCTTTTCGATTTCGGGAAATGCGGCCATGTTCGGCTCCTCAGTCTTGCTTGGCTCACCAAAAATTCAGTAAGGCGACATCGTGCCACATGTCGACCTTAGACGCAAGGCTCGCCGTCCTTCCGATCCGGATTGTTCGAGCTCGTTCCTGGCGACCGATCTAGGTCGCGGATTTCCCGCCCCGTGTCTTGTTCAAGACGATGCGGTCGCCGAGAGCTGGCCACAGTTGGCTGATCGCGAACAGCCAGCGGGCTGAAGCGGGCATAATCAGCTCGGGCCGACGATGTTCACAGCTCCAAATAATCCGCTCGGCAAGTTTTGCGGGATCAATGGCCTTCACTCGCGTCGCTCCGCCCGGTTGCATCGCCTCCGGAGGTAGATCTTTTGCCGCTTCTGAATAACGCATGCCGGCATCCTCGCGGCGGATGGGGCCTGGGCAGACCAGGAGAACATGTAGTCCCTCGGGCCCGAGTTCCAGACGTAACTGTTGACTGTAAGCTGCAACCGCGAATTTGGATGCTGGGTAGGCGCCCAGATAGCGAGAAGCCGTCTTACTGGCGAGTGAGCCGATGTTGACCAGGTGTCCTTGGGAGCGGAGTAACGCGGTTGAGGCTCGACGTGTGCAGCGTACGAGACCCTGGAAGTTGAGTTCCCAAAGCTTTTGGAAATCCTCGGGGGTCGTATCGAGGATCGCCTGCCGAGCAGATATTCCCGCCGCGTTAACGAGCCCATCGATCGATGCTGTTTTTGCTTCGATCTGCGAGAAGCTTCGTTCGACATCGTCGTCCTTGGTGATGTCTGTCGAAATCCCCTGAACGGAAACATCGAACGTTTGCAGTTGTTGCACTGCCTTTTCAAGCTGTTCAATGTTGCGAGACAAGATCACGAGATTGGCGCGGCGTCGAGCGAATGCCTCTGCAATCGCATAGCCCAGTCCCGATGATCCACCGGTAATAACGATTGTCTTGTCGTTCCACTGTTCCATGTTTCGCCCGTCACAATTTCTTTTCGCTCGTCATCGATCCTTGCCAAAAGGCGCTGCAAAGTTCGTGATTCGATCGGTCTAGTTCGTGGAACTCTTGAAACAATAGAGTGCAGCATCTGTCCGGACGTAGAGTCGACCCTGGTGGACAACGGGAGTTGCATAGATCATCTCGCCGAAGTCAAAAAAATCTAGAATCTGCCATTCTTCGCTCGCGCTGACGACCGTGATCACGCCCTGCTCGCTCGCCAAGTAAATCTTGCCATCTGCGTAGATGGGAGATGCGTAATAATTCCCGCGGCCTTTCAGACGACCTCGCTTGTGAGCTTCGCCCGTGCGAGCGTCAAGCGCCGTCAAGATGCCGCCGTCTTTGACGAGGTAGATCACGTCCTCATGGTAGAGGGGGCTCGCCACGTAGGGAATGCCTTTTGAATAACGCCAGAGAACACTACGCTCGTCCAGTTCCCCCTCGTTGCGAGGACGTATGGCGACGATCGCGTTTTCAGCTAATTCGAATACGCGAGCATGCTTCTCCCATTCCTCTTGGTCGAGTCCCTGGTCCTGATCGATATCGATCCGGAAGAAGCGGTTCAGAACCGGCCCGGGGGACAGTTCGTCGCGCGTGATTTTTTGGTCACGGTTTTTGTCAAGTTCGCGGGCTGCATTTTCCCAGGCGTCCATCGCGATTCGCTCACCGACGTCACCGCCGGGTGACCAAGTGGCCACGTAAAGCGTGCCGTCGTGGACCGCAGGCGTCGTGTTGACAATCCTCGCGAGGCCATTGATCCACCAGTTCCGTTCACCAGAAGCAGGATCATAGCTCGTCAGTGTCAACGCTCCTGCCACAACGACTTCAGGAGATTTTCCCGGTTGCTGGAAGATGACGGGAGTTGAATAACTTCGCGTGAATTCGTTGCGGGGGACCTGCCATTGGCGCTTGCCCGTTTTGGCATGAAACGCGTAGAGGTAGTTGTTGGTGTCGTGATCCTCGTTCAGAAACAAGGTGCCGTTCCAGAGAATCGGGGAACTCGCTGCGCCGAACTCGTCCTGGAATGGTCCGAGTGGGTGAGACCAGACGCGATTGCCGTAAAGGTCATAGCACAGTAACCCATAGCTTCCGAAGAAGGTATAGACCCGCTCCCCGTCCGTGGCGACGGTTGCCGCCGCCGGACTGCTGACGCGATGGACCTCTTCCACGTGGTCTGTTTTCGCAAATCGTTCCCAAAGCACACGGCCGGTCGCTCGGTCGAGTGCGACCGTGGCGAGCTTCTGATCCTCCGCTGAATAGGTCGTGAGGAAAATGCGATCGCCAGTAATGGTTGGTGTCGAGTGTCCTATCGCGAGGGGCTGTCGCCAAGCCAAAGTGCCCGGAAGATCGAAATTTGATGGGATATCCACGGCGTCGAATTGCCCACCCGCGTGCCGGAAATACTGAGGTGGATCGGCCCAACCGACAGAGACCGTACAGATGGACGATAGCAGGATAGCGATGAATGGTTCGTAACGCATGATCGAATCGCCCTTGAATGTACGGAACTGCCTTGTTTAAAGCCCCTTTCGTGGCCCGTCGGACTAAGATTTTAGCCGAGTTAAGCCGCGAAGTACACGCGCCCAATTTTGCGCAAGCTCGGTAGACAGATCCCATACTTAAGCTTTGGTAGAAGCGATCCGCAGACCTCCGTTTAAAGACGACAAGATGCACAACTCGGAAACAGTCAGTACCCTTCCCAAGCCTCAGCCTCAGCCCTCCGAAGAAGCTCCTGCCAACGCGTTACGCATCTGGGCAATTAGCGAGTACTATTTCCCGAATTTCTCCGGAGCCGCGATTCAGGCACATCGGATTCTTGGTGCTCTTGTTAATCGTGGTCACCAGGTTTGTGTGCTCACGACCGCTGACCAGGATGCAAAAGTTCTCGCCGGAAAACAGGTTCGCGTTGATGGACTCCAAGTCAAGTATTTGCCCGTTTTGCGCCGCTTTAGCTGGCGCTGGTTGCCCTTCGGACGATCGTTGGTTCGCTCCGTCAATGAATTTTTTCGACGCGTCTCATTCGATTGCCGAGTGCTCTTTCATTTAATGCGACACGGTCGTCGAAACGATATCGTTCAGTTTTACGTCGTCGGAGAATTGACTCGCTTGGTGATTGCCTATGCCAACCTGCGAGGGATGAAACCTGTGATTCAGATCTCCCTCTGCGGTGCTGATGATCCACTTGCAATAAAATCAAGCTTCCTGGGGATCTCTTCTCGTCTCACGAAATCTTGCTTTTTTGCAGTCCACCGAGTTATTAGCCTCTCCTCGGCACTGCTGAATAGCTGTCGAGAATTTGGGCTTCCCGATCGCCAGCTACAACAAATTCCTAATGGTGTCGATGCGCAACGTTTCAAGGGCGCTGAACCTGAAACCCGAGATCAGATCTGTAAGCGACTCAAGTTGGATCCGCAGAAGCAATTTGTTGTTTTTGTCGGTTCGGCGATTCACCGGAAAGGCATTGACGTTGTGATCCCTGCCTTCATCGAGTTGGCGGAATATAATCCGAATGTCGATTTACTCATCGTTGGACCCTGCGACTTCAGCGATCATACACGCCATCCAATCGAACGTAAGCGTTTGGTCGATGAGCTCAGGGAGAAACTCGATCGCTTCCATCTCGCCGATCGTGTGCATTGGGTCGGAGAAGTCGAAGATGTCGATCTCTATCTGCGTGTGGCAAGCGTGTTCTTCTTTCCAACGCGGCGTGAGGGACTTCCTAATGCCTTGGCCGAAGCGATGGCCTCCCAATTGCCAGCGGTCGCCTCGCAGATCGAAGGCGTGACCACCGATTTAGTCACCAGCGGTGTTCATGGAATCCTAGTCGACGGCTACGAGCCAACTCAATATGCAGAGGCGCTAAGAGAAATATTTGCCGATGATGAAAAGCGTCATTTAATGTCGAGAGCCGCACGGCAACGAATCGAACGAGAGTTTGAATTGTCCCACATTGCAGCCCGTTACGAAGGCCTATATAACGATCTCGTTGGAAACGAATGCCGCTGATTAAACACCTCGAAAACGATATCGCAGGTGGAAACGGGCCTCGGAGAATTGCCAGTTTGCCAGCTGTGAACTACGGTTTTTGAAATGACCTTTAGAAATGGAGAAGTGACTATGAGCCCTCGAACGATCGCCCTTGTTCTTACCTTTGGAATGTTGACCGCTGCCTTTGGCAACGTTGCGTTGGCTGGATGTGATGACGAGTGTTGTCCACCGCCTCCGGTCAAGCTTGAGCTTGTCGCCGTCGATCCCTGCACGGAATGTGAGTACGATGTCTGCACGCTCATTCCCGCCTGCTGTGCCGATGAAGCACCCTGTGTGACTTGGCGGCATGGAATCTTCGGCCGTCGCGTTGCAACCTACACTTGGAAGAGCTGTGACTTTTCCTTTGACGTGGTTGTGAACCATCGCGGAAATCATTGGGTTCGATAACGACTCAGTGACCACCGTTTGAGTACAGAAGGGCTGGCGAGCGATATCTCGCCGCCCTTTTTTTTGGGGTGCCTGTTAATCCTTACAGCTCCGGGGCCGTTATTTCAAAGCGAGTGACTTCCCAGGTCAATTCGTTGAGTGATCCCCATTGGATGCGTTGGTATTTTTGGGGGTATCCGTACTGTGGATTGAACTCGGCCCGTAACGTCAGTTCTGGATCTTGGGCATCTCGGTTTAATTGATCTTGGACGTCGTAATCGATCGTTCGAAACATGCCGTCGACTGTCCAGGTCGACATCGTTCTTGGATTGGTGAGGGCGTTGTTGTTGAATTCCGCCGATACGACTTCTCCATCTTGCACAGTGGTCCGGTAGCGACCGGGCTGTCGGCCCTGAACAGTAATCTCGATTTCGTAGTTCATGAGTCGATTAGAGTCCCATTGGTTCAATGCTTGATTGAAGCTGCTCGCGTTGAGTTCCGGGATTTGTCCAGGACCCATCAGCGACATTGCAATGACGGCAACGATGATCCCCAAGATTCCACCCAGGCACAGTGCGAATAAACGGATGCGAAGTTTTTGGAGTTTTGAAGTTTCTTTTCCGCCGTTCATACAGCAAGCGTTCCTTCTTCAAGTTTTACCGGGTCCCTAGTCTTGATGTTCGACAAAGTACCGGCAATTGTCCACCGCCATAATCGACATGATGTTGTACGCGTGGTATTTTGCCGTCACCGTCTTCGTCAGGCAACGCGAATCCGTCAAACAAGGCGACGTTGAAACAAGGCATGTCAGATGGCACCACCGCTGGATCGGTCGCGATGTACGTGTGGCTGGCGAGAATATGTAGATCGGGCATTCTCGGTCGGGGAGCTTATCAGATGACAGAATCAGAAGTCCTGGGCAGTCGCGCCCGGACAAAAATCGTCGCTACGATTGGTCCCGCCTGTCAGGATCGGGCGATCCTGGAAAAAATCGTTCTCGCAGGTGTCGATATTTGTCGCCTGAATATGGCTCATGGATCCCGATCCGTCCACGAGCAATTCGTGGCTACCATCCGTGAGGTGGAGCAGGCGGTGGGAAGGCCACTCGGCATTCTTGTCGATCTGGCGGGTCCGAAGATTCGACTTGGTCAACTGACGGAGGATCCCCTGCCCTGTGAGGTTGATACTGAATTGACGTTTGTTCGTGGTGAGCAAGTTGAGCCGGGGCAATTGACCTGCAATTACACACGCCTGATCGATGAACTCAAGGTTGACGATCGCGTTCTCATGGCGGATGGCACGATCGAGATGGTGGTGTTGGAACGCTCAGATGAGCACGCTCGCTGTCGTGTGTTGCAGGGTGGCCTCTTGCGCAGTCGACAGGGAATCAATCTGCCAGGTGTTGAGCTGAGTGCGCCGACGCTTTCCGACGTCGATCGAGACAATGCGATCTGGGCCGCTTCGGTAGGGGCCGACTTCGTGAGCCTCAGTTTTGTGAGAAAACCCGACGATATGGTCGAGTTGCGGCAGTTGTTGGATCAATATGATTCGAACGCACTTACGATCGCGAAAATCGAAAAGCCGAAAGCTCTGGAGAATCTTACAGAGATTGTGAAGGTCTCTGACGGAATTATGGTCGCTCGAGGAGATCTCGGAGTTGAAATTGATGTGGCCACGATGCCCGTCGCGCAGAAACAGATTATCGACGCTTGTTCTATTTGGAGCAAACCAGTGATCGTCGCCACACAAATGCTCGATAGCATGCAACGTAGCAGTCGGCCAACACGAGCTGAGGCCACTGACGTCGCAAATGCAATTTTGGATGGTACCGATGCGTGTATGTTGTCGGGCGAAACGGCGATCGGAGATTATCCGGTCGAGTCGGTGGCGATGATGAATCGCATTATGAAGTCAACCGAACAGATGTGCATGTCCGGTCGAGAGCAGCTTCAAGGGAATCAAGATGAGCAGGTTAATCCCGTCGCGTCTGCGGTTGTTCGCGGAGCTGGAAGAATTGCCGATGAAATTCACGCCCGCATGGTTGTCGTGGTAACGAAGAGCGGGGCCACTGCTTTGACAAAGGCCAAGCAACGCGATTTTATTCCCACGGTCGCTGTCAGTGATTGCCAGCGAACACTTCGGCAAATGTGTCTCTATTGGGGTATCCATCCATTACCTGGCGCACCGGAAGACTTTGATCAGCAACTCGTCTCCTTCATCTCTCGATGGGGGCAAGAGCAGGGACAACTGCAGCCCGGTGATCGTGTGGTTCTGGTCGGAGGAACTGGCGTCAAGGACGAGGTGCACAATCTAGTGCTCATCCATCAAGTGCACGAGTAATTTTTCAGCGATGTTTTTTGTAACCATGCCAATGCGCTTGCCACCACGCCGACAGGAATACCTGAGCAAGGCTAAATAGCCAGAAGGCTAACATTCCGCCCAACACGCCTGCTGCCAGGCAACCGAATGCAATCGTTGAATAGGGAAGCGGTATTTCGCTGGTCTTCACCAGAAACATCCCGCCGGCAATCGCCCCGGCAATCACCCCCAGTGAAGTCATGATCCGCATGAACCAGCCGAGCGGAGCCTTGTGGCCGAGCTGCGTTGGTGGCGCGAACTCGGAAGAGTGGGGACGGCGTCGAGGGTCGTCGCTCAGGCCTGTTTCCATCGGGAGCGACGAACTCTCGTCGCTACGTTGACGTAATTCCGTCCCGATCGCATTGCCGGCAACGTGAGCGATAATCGCGATCAACGCCAGCAGCACGGCACATCCCACCAGAGCCCCAAAATGAACGAAGGCTGCCAAACACCCACAAACCAACGCCACCAATCCTAAAAAGGTCTTGAGTCCGTAGCGTGGCGGCGCCAAACCCAGGGTAGACTCGTCTTGTTGAGGCTTTTTGTGGGGAGTCATGGAAGTGACAACTTGGAGAAACGACCTTTTATTTGCCGACGATTATACCGGTCCGCCTCCAATCGAACATCCTGCGGTTTCAAGCCTTTTTACGCGGAGAATTGCGGGATTCGGCGGGAAATGCCGGTCAGTCCCGTTGCGGATGGGATTTCCCACCCATTTCGAAGCGATGCCAACTCCTAGTGACGTCGGAGCGACTTCTAGCGAGAATTGTAAGATTCGTAAGATGATGGTCGGGTTCCCGAATATCTCAGGCAGCGTCTTCGCGTTCGTGACGGCTGCCTGAGCAGAACGGTTGTACGGGTAGGGTCTGTCCCTCGGAGAAGTTTATGAGAATCAAACGCCGATATTCGCGAGTCATGCTGGTCGTGACACTGGCGTTTATCGGTTTTTTATTGGTTTACTTGCCACAACTGGCCGTCGAGCAGTATCGCTCAGCCAAAGAACTGGGACAAATCTGGGGCACCCTCTATCTAGTTTGTGTGGGGGGCGGTTGTCTCTTAATGCTCGGTGCGTCGATTTGGACGGTTTGGCGTTTAGTTGCGGCATCGAAGCGAAAGCAAAAGCGACAAGATCAAAGGGCTCTGAATCCGAGTGAGATGAGCCTCGTCGATCGCGAGAAAGAAGTTGCCCGAAATTTGTCCGCCGTGACGGAATTGCGCGATGCGGCAACGACTTCGGAAGAGCTGCGAGGCGAATTGACGCCTCTGATTCGCTGGATCGAAGAAAAGCAAGAAGAACAACATCTGGAAATCGTCGTTTTCGGAACGATTTCCAGCGGGAAATCCTCATTATTAAATGCCTTGGCCGGTCGCGATGTCTTTGCCACGGATCTCAAGGGCGGGACGACCATCGAACGCAACACAATCCCCTGGCCCGGTCATGACCAGGTGGTGTTGGTCGACACGCCTGGGCTTAGCGAGGTCGATGGCGGATCTCGTCAGCATGTGGCTGCCGAAGCCGCCAAAGACGCCGATCTGGTCCTGGTCGTCGTCGACGGCCCATTGCGTGATTCTGAGTTTCAGCTGTTGCAAACCCTTGCCGATATGGAAAAGCGGGTTGTGATTTGCCTGAATAAAGAAGACTGGTATACCGATCGTGATCGCGATGCTTTGTTAGGCCAAATACGACGACAGGTCACAGAGTTCGTGGAGCCGGCGAACGTGTTGGCGGTTCGTTCACGATCGACATTCCGCGAACGAATTCGAATCCTCGCAGATGGTCGTGAAAGTGCCGAGCAGGTTGAAGAGCCGCCGGACATTCAGGCCTTGGCACAATGCATGATTCAGATCGTCAAACATGACGGCCGTGACCTGTTGTTGGCGAACCTGTTGCTTCAATCTCGAGGCCTTGTCGATGAGGCGAAGGACCGGGTGCGGGAATCGTTGGATGACCGCGCTTGGGAAATCGTCGAAAAATACATGTGGGGCGCAGCGGGGGCAGCGGCTTTAAGCCCGTTGCCGGTCGTCGATTTAGCTGCTGGCTGCGCGATCTCGACCAAAATGGTGCTTGATTTGGCGCGCGTCTACAAGCAAGAGATCGACGTGGATGTTGCGGTCAACCTGTTGGGGCAACAAGGGAAAACGCTTTTGGGAGTCCTAGGCAGTTCCGTGGCGACGCCGATGATTGCCTCCAGCATTGCGTCGATGATCAAAAGTGTGCCTGGCGTGGGGACGGTTGCCGGCGGTGTTTTGCAGGGCATCATCCAGGCCTTGATCACAAGATGGATTGGTGCCATTTTTATTCGCTACTTCGGGAATGAAATGAAGACTCCCGTGGGAGGGATGGTCGAACTTGCCAGGCAAGAGTGGGAACGAGTGACGAGTGTGAATGAGATTCGAAAGTTAGTGTCCGCTGCCCGGCGTTATTTCAAAGAAAATGATCCTGGACTTGATCTCGGTGCACCCAAAGATGCATCTAAAGGCGAGTAATGACAGATTCTGCTGATTCGACGAAAGAGGACACGTTGAACCGTTACCAACAAGCGTTGGCATCGGTCCAGAATGCTGTCGAAAAATTCCGGAATTGCACGCCGGAAGAAAAGGATCAGCTCCGTGCGGATCTCACTCAGCTACAAGATATGGAGAAGAAGCTGACGCAGGGACGTGTCGAAATCGTGCTGTTTGGTGAGATTAGTACCGGTAAGTCGGCACTGATTAATGCGCTGATTGGTGAGCATGTCGCGGAAGTGGACGTGCAAGGCGGATGGACCAAGGAATCGAAGGTCGTGCCCTGGACCGAGACCGACTATGTGATTCCAGGCTTGGATGGTTCTGAACTGGTGCTCGTTGACACTCCGGGTATCAATGAAGTCGGTGACAGTGATCACGATGCGATTGCCAAGAGAGCTGTCCGTCGAGGTGATATTATCCTCTTCGTCACGGACTCTGATATTAATGAAGTTGAGTTTTCAGCGGTGATGGCGCTCGCTTCTGTTCACAAACCAATCCTCTTTGTGCTCAACAAAACCGATCTGTACCCGCAGCAAGAACTTGATCAATTAATGACGCAGTTACGCGATCGCCGGCTCTGCGACGTGGTGCCGCCCGAGAATTTCCTGCTGACGTCGGCAGATCCGCGAGACGTCGAATTTGTATTCGTTGATGAGCATGGAAAGGAACGAACAGAGTGGCGCAAGCCAGAACCGAAGGTCAGCGATCTCAAGGCACGTATTCTCGAAGTGTTGGAACACGACGGCATGGATCTGATCGCTTTAAACGCCGCCATGTATGCAGCGGATAAAACCGATCGAATCGCCAAGCTTCGAATTGATTTGCGAGAACGACGTGCCAACCAGACGATTTGGAGTTTTGCGGCCGCCAAAGCCATCGCCGTGGCCGTCAATCCCGTGCCTGTTGCAGACATCCTCGGCGGAAGTGCTGTCGATGTGACGATGGTGGTAACGCTCGCGCATATCTATGGATTAGAGATGTCTTGGGCGAACGCTCAAAAACTTGCCCTCTCCATCCTCGGTGCAGCCGGCATGGTTTTCGCCGCTGAAGTCGCCACCCATCTTGCTGCCGATGCCTTGAAAGCGCTGACCTTCGGTGCCGGTACCGTGTTGACCGCAGTTCCCCAGGGAGCGGCTGCTGGGTTTGGATCCTATATCGTCGGAAATGCTGCGAAATACTATTTTGAACACGGCGCTTCCTGGGGAGGAGAATCGCCCAAGCAGGTTGTGCGCCGCATTCTTGATGAGACCGACAAGCAATCCGTGCTGGAACATCTTCGGTCGGAAATCAGCTCGAAGCTCAAGCGGAATTTCTATTCCAATCCGGACGCATAAGCGATAGCTTTTATTGAGGAAGAAATTGCAAGAGAATGGGGCGAACAATGGTAGGTCATTGACCGAAAGATGAAGCGTCGCCAAAATTCAAAGTGCGGTGACGGGACCCAAGCTCGATGGAAATGTTGAGTTCGCTCCGATGGGCTGTTTCCGAGGAGAAAGAAGATGCCAATTTACGAGTATGTTTGCTCCGACTGCCAAGCGGCCTTTGAAATGCTGATTCGAGGACAGGAAAAGCCCTGTTGTCCCAAGTGCGAAAGCCTGAATGTGGACAAGCAGTTGAGCGTTCCGGCCGCAGCGACCAATCTTTCGGCGGACCTGCCGGTGGCCGGTAATTGTGGTCGCCCTCAATGTGGTTCTGGCTGTGCTGGCCTCGAGGGAATGTAGGCTGAGAACCGTGATTAAATGATGAAAGCGGCCGGACCGCATGCGATCCGACCGCTTCTCCAATCGCTCCCAGACAAAGAATCTTTCCGTGCTACGGAATAATCAATAAGCCGCCGACAAGTGCGGCAAGCTGCCAACGGGCTCCGCGTGCACTTAAGGGCACGGCAGGCACGAGCCATGGAGCACAGCTACCCGGTCGGTAGTACCCCAGCGCGTATTGGCATTCGTTCGGTGGATTCAGGCCCATGTGATAGGGCAAGAAGAGAATGTTGCCGAAGAAGTGAACCCCCGACAAAGCTGCCTGTTTCATCGGGCCTGCCGAATGACCGTAGCGTTCTAGCTGCACGTCTTCGAAATACAATGGTTTGTGACAAAGGGCAGACGCCGTCCACGTAAAGGTGGTCATCGTCCAGTTTCGTGGCACGTAATTGTTCGTGGCCGCACTGAATTCGCTCGGCAATTCCCACCAGGCACTCACAAAGCACAGGTCCTCATTGCTCAAGTCATACCAGGACAGATAGTCGAGTTGACCGGTAGGCGTTTGGATTTCAACCCGCCCGTTCTCGTAATTCACCATCTTGCCGTCCGCAAGCAGCCGTCCGTTGCGATCACGCCAGGCTCTTCCAGGAGCTTCCGACATGTTCCGTTCCCGTACTCGGTTGATCTGCTCGATCGGCGCGGTGGGTTGGATCGATGGAGTGATATCCAGTGAGATGGAGCTGATAGGTGTCTGTCGTAGTTCATCCCAGGCACTCTGGAATACTCTTTCCTCCTCCGGGCAGTCACGACCATTGTATGTCGAGAGGATCTGAGCAGAGGGTTGGTTCAATTCAAACTCAGAATCGTCACCCAGCGGAGTCGGTTCGAGTTTCGGTATCGAGGGATCTTCTTCCATCGCCGGAAGAGGCTGGCCACTGTCGCGGCCAAGATCTGGCAGACTCGGTGAACCATCCGCACTCGCGGCATCGCCAGAATCCGTGCTGTCGGCATTGGAGTTGTCAGCATCGGTGTTGCTGTTCTCACCCAGTAAGGCATCGATAGGCGGTATCGTATCGTCAGCGATCTCTGCATCTGCATCATCCCTTAACAGAGAGTCGATCGAGTCGTTGCCGTCGCCTTCATCCTCCCCGAAGCTGGGCAGCTCATCACTCGAGAGATCGTCGGGGAGTGCCTCCAGCGGATCGGCTGGAGTCGGCTCAAGGTCAATGCCCAAGGCGTCATCGCCGAGATCATTTCCGCCGAGCCCTTCATCACTAGGAGGCAGTTCTTGTTCGGATTCCTTAATCTCTTCGTCTTCATCGCCCAGGATGTCGTCGAGTAGATCGTCAAAAACGTCGTTGGTATTGTTGGCGTCTTCCGTGGCTTGGATCAAAAGAATGAGATCTTCATCCGAGCCACTGTCTTCGGTGTCACCAGGAGCCTGTATCTCACCGCTAAACGTTGCAGGAGCCACGAAGCTGAAGGGAGTTTCTTCAACGTAAGCCGATGCTTCGGACTTGGTCGTGGTCGTTTTTTGAGGTGCCTTGCGAACTTGAAGCTGTCGGTTTAACTGCCCTGTTTGTCGTAACGGAGCTGCTTGGACCGGCGATCTGAGATAGCTTGGACGTGGTCGATGGATTTCCGCCATGCGAATTTGGCGCGGCCGTTTCCATTTGAGAGTGTCTGCTGAGTCCGCAATTTTCTTCGGACGAGTCCAGCCCGATGCGCGTTTGTCGCTAACAACGGCGTCGGCGCCTGTCTTGGCGGACATCTTGGTTGGCCGAGGTTGTTCGGCGAAAGAGGTCGCGACACAGCCGAATACGAGGAGCAGTCCATAGCTCCGCAATCGGACTGGCGAGATCAACGAGCTCCGAAAGGAGCGTCGGTTATTCCGACTCGCCGCCTGAGTATTCGCTGTAGTTGGGGGCTTCTTGCGTAATGGCGATGTCATGGGGGTGGCTTTCTCTCACACTCGCCGCAGATACTTGAATAAACCGCGCTTCCGTACGCAGCTCTTCAATCGTTCTCGCTCCACAGTAACCCATACCAGCTCTCAGCCCCCCGACGAGTTGGTAAACGAATGGGCCCAACGGACCTTTGAACGGGACGCGCCCTTCAACACCTTCGGGAACAAGTTTGCCTGGAACCTGAACGCCCGTCCCTTGTCGGTAACGTTCGCTTGATCCTTTGACCATGGCTCCAAGTGATCCCATTCCGCGGTAGACCTTGAAAGTTCGTCCTTGGTAGAGAATTAATTCACCGGGACTTTCGGCGAGTCCCGCGAACAATCCTCCAATCATGGCTACGTTCGCTCCGGCTGCAATTGCCTTGGTCAGGTCGCCTGAGAAGCGGATGCCTCCATCAGCGATGATTGGCGTTTGCGATTCCTTCGCGACATTCGCCGCTTCATAAATCGCTGTAATCTGTGGTACGCCAACTCCTGAGATCACTCGAGTGGTGCAGATCGAACCTGGACCGATTCCGACTTTGATAGCATCACAGCCAGCATCAATCAGATCTTTTGCACCCTCACGAGTGGCCACGTTGCCCGCAACCACGTCAATGTCCCATCTTTTCTTGGTCTCTCGAACCGTCTCAAGGACGTTCTTCGAGTGACCGTGAGCACTATCCACGATTAAAACGTCTACATCCTGATTGATCAGGCTTTCCGCTCGTTCGAAGTCGAAGACTCCGATCGCTGCGCCGACTCGTAAACGGCCCTGCTCATCTCTGCAAGCATTAGGGAACCGTTTGAGCATGTCGATGTCTTTGATCGTGATCAGTCCCGTTAGTTTGTAATTGTCGTCAACCAGTAAAAGTTTCTCCACCTTTTTAGCCGTTAAAATCTTCTCGGCTTCCTCAAGCGTTACTTTCCCCGTCGCCGTCACTAAATTAACATGAGTCATGACGGCAGAAACGGGCAGCTCCGTCTCTTCCAAAAACCTGAGGTCACGGCGAGTTAAGATGCCTTCCAGGTGCCCATCGGCTCGAATAATCGGTACTCCGGAGACGTTGTGCTTCTCCATGACCTCCTGGGCATCTGCTGCCGTTGCATTCGGTGGTAGCGTGACGGGGTCGATGATGATGCCGTTGGCGCTTCGCTTGACCTTGTCGACCTCTTCCGTCTGACGTTCGAGCGACATGTTCTTGTGAATCACGCCCAGGCCGCCCTGCTGGCCGAGAGCGATCGCCATGGCACTTTCGGTCACCGTGTCCATCGGAGAGCTCAGCAACGGCAGGTTTAAATTGATGCGGCGTGTGAGCTTTGTGGTGACGTCCGTATCCGACGGGACAATTTCACTGTATCGAGGCTGCAGGAGAACATCATCAAAGGTGATTCCATGCGTCGTGATTTTGTCCTGCATCATGCTGCTCCTTCTGATCTGAGCGAAGCGAACCGTCCGGGGAGAATCCGGTATTATGGCTCTCCTTCAGGGTTCTGGCAATGTACTGGCGTCATGGAGGGGCTGACAGGATCCGATTTGGCGGAGGGATCAGCACGAGCGCGAGGGCTTTAAGATGAGAAGCAGAAGGCTTTTGCTGGCAGAGCCGGCTCAGGCGGGTGTCTCTTCGCTTAAGGACGCAGGGGCTTCGGTTGCCTCGCCTTCATTCGGGAGGGCCGGCTTGCCGGGCAAACTCTGAAGCGTTTCCAGGATGATCATGTCTTCCTGGGGAAAAACTGCCCGGAGATCAAGAAGCAGGCGGTCTTGCTGGATCCTGCCGAAGATGGCCCGGTCCGCCGTACGAAGCTCACCGGCCAACTCGTCAACGCTCCGTTCGTTCGGCGTCAATGCGATGCACCAGGTCGGAAGTTGTTGGCTGGGCACGGAACCGCCTCCCAGATAAGCGTGATCGGCCACGATTTCTGCGGTGGCAATCGCGGGCATTTCGGCGATCCTTGGGGCCAAGCGTTCGGCACGGTTTTTGAGATTCTCCGCTGAGGTTCCCAGCAATCGCAACAAGGGAATGGCTTCCCCTGCTACTTCCGGGTCACGGTACAGTCTCAGCGTCGCCGCAAGGCTTGCCAGCGTCATCTTGTCGACGCGAAGGGCTCGAGTGAGCGGATGCTTGGTAATCTTTGTGATGAGCTCTTTCTTGCCTACGATGATTCCGCATTGGGGCCCGCCCAGTAGTTTGTCACCGCTGAAGAGCACCACGTCGGCACCTTGAGCGAGGCTTTCCGTGGCAATCGGTTCACCCGCCAATCCGAATTGTTGGAAGTCGACGAGCGCTCCGGATCCAATATCGTCAATGACCGGCAGGTCGTGCTGTCGCCCCAAGGCAACAAGCTCCGGGAGACTTGCCTCTGACGTGAATCCAGTCACGACGTAATTGCTGGGATGAACCTTCAGGAGTGCTCCGGTTTCCTCACCGATCGCATTCTCATAATCACCAATGCGAGTTTTATTGGTGGTTCCGACTTCGCGAAGGATCGCTCCGCTGACTTCCATCACCTCAGGTAAGCGGTAACTGCCCCCGATTTCGACCAGCTGACCACGCGAAACGATCACTTCCTTGCCCTTGGCCAATGCGGCAAGAGCCAGCAATGTTGCCCCGGCGTTGTTGTTGACCACCAAGGCCGCTTCAGCTCCGGTCAATTCTCGCAGCAACTTTTCCACAGCGAGGATGCGTTGTGAACGTTGACCGGAGTCCAGGTCCACCTCGACGCTGGCATAACCTCGCGATACTTTTTCAATTTCTTCAATCGCCTCATCGGCCAGCGGAGATCGTCCAAGACCGGTGTGCAGGAGAATGCCCGTGGCGTTGATCACGGGTTGGAGCGTCGGCTTTTGATCGGTGACAATCCAGGTGGCAATCCGATCAGCCAGTTCTCCTACGGTAGGTACATTGAGCTCCGACGCTTTTTGTTGCAGATCCGTCCGGAGCGTATCGAGAAAGGTGCGGACCTCCGAGACAACCACGTGATGGCTTACTTTGTCGACGAGGTTCTTCAAGGATGGATTCTCGAGTAACTCGTTGACCGACGGGATGTTGCGAAGCGGATTGTTTGCCATGGTATCGATGTCTTCAACAAAATGGAGGTGAAAGGGGCTTCGGCTGTTTATACCGTAGCTTTTGACTGAGCAAGTCGTCGGATGTCGCCGTTGCGTTCGGTAAAACCGATCCTGTCCAAATATTCGCAAATGGGCACTGCATATTTACGGGTTGTACCAAGTAATTCGCGGATTTGGCTGAGTGTCATACCCTCGCCGAGTGCTTCGGTGAGCTGTTCTCGAAGCTGTTGCTCGATTTCACAATGCAGATACAGTTTGTCGCCGATCTCGACGAGATCCCCATCCGTGGCGGCGAGACTGATCAATTCTGGGACGGATTGCTGGTTTTTTGTCGCCGATTGTTGGCATTCCTTGACCGTCGGCGGTTGGTAGGCCGCCTCTCGGTAACGCTGAATGAGATTCTTGAGGAGCTCCTGTTCGCCCTTCGAAAGCTTTGGCCCCCGATCCGACAGCCCCACCCCTTTTTCCGTGAGTCGGACGAGTTTGTTTTTGGCGAGTCGCTGCAGAATCGCATCAAACACAGAATTCGGCCCTAGGTAGGCAAATTGAGAGGCGATGCTGGAGCGATCGAAAACGCTTTTGAGAGGCTCTTGGTCGTGGAGTCGCGTGAGGGCGGCACAGATCCGGTCGCCCGCTTCATCCAAGAGGGTTGTATGAAAGTACAGCTTTTGGTGACCCGTGCGATGCAGCGCCACCAACTGCTTGGTCTCTACAAGACTCTGGAAGACGTTGTCGTAGTCTTCGATTTCTGCAATCCGAACCAGGTCGCTCGCCTCGCGGAATGAAGATGCCGCGAAGTAAATGGCGGACGATGCCCGCTCATTTGCCTCGTCGACTTGCAAACCCTTTAACGCGTCGATCGTCCTGGACGTGGCTCGCCGAATTTTCGTCGCGACCGGCACTAGGATTCGCCCACCGGCAATCGTCATGACGGGCGATTCACTGCGAAGAATAAACGGTTGATTCCAGGTCGCGACGATCGGTTCGCTCAGGAATAGTTGAGCGAAAGATTGACTGCCAGCGGTAATCGACTCACCTTCCAAAATGGAGATGGTGGCCAAGACCTCGGCGGTTCCGATGTGCAGTCTGACTCGTGAGCGATTCTTCAGCGGGCGATGGGCTGCGGCGAGCTGTTCCACGCGGGCCGTGACCAGGCGAGTCGGGATCAGGTGTCCCTGCGACGAAAGCTCTTGGCCACGCATGACCTGATCATGGTGGATGCCAGCTAGGTTGATCGCTGCTCTTTGACCGCGGTGAACGGTGTCGACGATGCGGTCATGATTGTGGAGCCCGCGGATGCGGACTTCGATGGAATGGGGTTCGACCATCAATTGATCGCCGAGGCTTGCCTTGCCACTGGAGACGCTGCCCGTGACCACCGTGCCATGACCGGCAATGGTGAAGGCCCGGTCGATGGCCATCCGAAACGGCTGGCTATCGATGTTCTTCGTCCGTTGCAGAGAAACATGCTCCGCCGCTGAGAGCAATGCCGTTTTGAGTTCTTCAATGCCTTCACCCGTTGCCGCGCTCGTACGGATGATCGGTGCGTCTTTCAGGAATGAATCCGAAACCAGTTCACGTGCCTCTTGCTCGACAAGTTCGATCCAGTCCGGATCGGCCACATCACACTTGGTCAAGACAATGATTCCCGCCGGAAGATCGAGCATCCGCAACACTTCGAAGTGCTCTCGAGTCTGGGTTTTGACCGAATCATCGGCGGCGATCACCAGGATTGCGATATCCATGCCCGTCGCGCCCGCCAACATCTGCCGGACAAACTTCTCATGGCCTGGGACGTCCACGATACCCAGCCGATAATCCCCCAGGCAAAGTTCGGCGAATCCCAGCTCAATGGTGATGCCGCGTCGCTTTTCCTCCGGCAAGCGGTCGGTATCGACACCGGTGAGTGCCTTAATCAGCGAAGTTTTGCCGTGGTCGATGTGCCCGGCGGTTCCCAGAATAAGATCGGTAATCATGACCTAATTTTACTCGAGATTGACGAACGGGGAACATCCCGTCGCCAGGGACCTCCGCCGAAAAGGATTGAAGTTCTGCTCCTGACCCATTAGAACCGGAACGCCGTAGGCCCGCCTAATTTATGCCAGGAGTATTGCCAGGAGCATTCGATGTCCGATCAACCCCTTCGCATTACCGTTTGGAATGAATTCGTTCATGAGCAACAGCATCAGCAGGTGCGCGATATCTATCCGCAAGGTATTCATGCGGCCATCGTCGAAGGATTAACTCCATTTTTCGGAGAATCTGCCGAGTTCCGAACGGCCACTTTGGAACAACCGGAGCATGGTCTCGGTCAAGATCTACTTGATGACACGGATGTTTTGCTCTGGTGGGGCCACGCCGCGCATGATCAGGTGCAGGATGAGGTGGTCGATCGGATCCATCGTCGAGTGCTCAAAGGAATGGGGCTGATGCCGCTCCATTCCGCTCACCTCTCAAAGATCTTTGTCAAGTTAATGGGAACCAGCTGTATGCTTCGCTGGCGAGAAGCCGGTGAGATGGAGCGACTCTGGATCGTTAATCCCTCGCATCCGATCGTCGAAGGTCTTGAGGATGAGTACTTTGAATTGCCGAGTACTGAAATGTATGGCGAATTCTTTGACGTTCCTCCTCCCGATGAATTGATTACGATCAGCTGGTTCGAAGGGGGTGAGGTCTTTCGGTCCGGCATGACCTTTCGTCGCGGCAAGGGACGCATTTTCTATTTTCGCCCGGGGCATGAGACTTTTCCAATCTACCGCCATCCCCAGGTGCTGCAGATTTTGGCCAATGCAATTCGTTGGGCGGCTCCCCAGGGCTCGCGATACTTTGGCGCGGGACGGCAAATTGCCGAATCTCTCAGTCCAATTCAGTCTAAGCACCAGGCCAATGAAGCTTTGCACAAACAGTAAGGCGAATCTGTGAAAGGAGTTATCGCAATTTTTCCGGTTCACAGTTGGGATGCCATTTTCGGCGGTCTCTGATATAATGCGGCGTCCCGCCTGGGTCTCTGCAGGTTCAGCTTCCAGACTCGGTTGTTGTCAAAGCAGCGGCCGACCATCCAGCCGATTATTTCATCCTGACAATCCAGCACCCAGTACGTGTGGGAGCCTTACGAATGCCGTCTTATGTGCCGTTCTTGATTGCCGGTTACGTTGGCTGGATGGCGTCTGCAACACTTGCCGACGAAATCGACGCCGGTAACCTGACCTACGATCAGCACGTCAAAACGACACTCAGCGCTTACTGCATGGATTGTCACGGTGCCGATGAACCAGAGGCTGCCCTCAATCTGGCCCGCTTCGATATCGATTCCGTCGATGTCTCAGAGGCGACCGATGTCTGGGCTCGCGTCCTGGAGATGGTCGAATCTGGGGAAATGCCCCCCGAACAAGAGGCTCAGCCCACCGCCGAAGAAAAAAAACAGCTCGTGACTTGGCTTGAGTCGGCACTTGAGTCGGTCGATTGCCGCAAGATTAGCCAACCTGGCCGCGTGACTATTCGAAAGCTGAATCGGGCTGAATACAACAATACAATTCGAGACCTCGTGGGAATCGATTTCAGGCCCGCCGAGGATTTTCCGGCCGACAACGTTGGCAACGGCTTCGACAACATCGCCCAGGTGCTCTCTCTGCCACCTCTGCTGATGGAAAAATATCTCGAGGCTGCTGAGGTCGTCGTGAATCAGGCCTTTGACGACGAGCAGGTTCGGGCACAAATCATTTTCGCCACTCCAGGCGAGAACGAATCGCATCAAGATGTAGCCCGGCAGGTGATTTGTCAATTTGCAGAACGAGCTTTTCGACGGCCAGTTGACGACGCGGAAATCGAGCGACTGACCACTCTCTATCAACTCGGTAGGGATAACGAATTGGATTATGTTGACAGCTTGCGGCTTCCGCTTCAGGCCATCCTCGCTTCACCACAATTTCTCTATCGTATTGAATTTGATTTAGAGCCTGACGCCGATGACCAGACCCGCCCTCTCAACGATTATGAGTTAGCAACTCGTCTGTCCTATTTCCTTTGGAGTAGTATGCCAGATGCAGAATTGATCGAGCTGGCGGCTGAGGATCGATTAGACGACCCTGAGGTGCTCGACAAGCAGGTCCGCCGAATGCTTCAAGACGAGAAGTCTCAGGCGTTGGTCGATAACTTTGCGGGACAATGGCTCGAGTTAAGGAATCTCAGTAAGGCGGCACCGGATCCCGTCAAATTCCCGAAGTTTGACGAAGAGCTTCGAACCGCAATGCGTCGTGAAACGGATCACTTTTTCGCAGCGTTGATCCGGCAAGATCGTAGTGTGTTGGATCTGATTGATGCTGATTACACCTTTGTGAACGAACGCCTCGCCAATCATTACGGGATGGATGGTGTTGACGGCGATGAGTTTCGTGAGGTGAAGATTACGGATAATCGTCGCGGCGGTGTTTTGACACATGCCAGTATTTTGACACTCACTTCAAATCCGACTCGCACTTCTCCGGTGAAACGTGGGAAATGGATTCTAGAAAACATCCTCGGAACTCCCCCTCCTCCGCCGCCGCCTGGGGTTGAAGAATTAATGGAAGAGGAAGAAACCGAACTACTCGGTACGCTCCGTGAGCGCATGGAGCAGCATCGAGAGGATCCGTCTTGTGCAGTCTGCCATCGTAAAATGGATGTGCTTGGATTTGGTTTTGAGAATTTTGATGGTATCGGAAGCTGGAGAGACCGTGACGGTCGCTTTGAGATTGATCCGTCCGGAAAGTTGCCGGGTGATCGGGTTTTCCGTAGCCCCGCAGAGCTGCGGGTTTTGTTGAAAGACGTGCAACGCGACCAGTTTGTGCGTTGTATTGCCGAGAAAATGCTTACATACGCGGTCGGCCGTGGGTTAGAATCCTATGATCGCTGCGCCGTCGATGAAATCGTCAAGGCGATGGAGTCGAATGAGTACCGCTTCTCCGCTTTGGTGATGGCGGTTGTGAATAGTGAACCATTTCGTTTGCGTGGCTTTAGAGGAGAAGTCAAATGACGCGACAGTCAATATCTCGCCGAACATTGCTCCGTGGTATGGGAGCGGCCTTGTCGTTGCCTTTGTTGGAAGGGATGCAGGTCTCGCGTGTCCTAGGAGCTGGGGCCACCGCTGCAGCACCCCGCCGCATGGCCTTCTTCTTTGTTCCCAACGGAGTCAACCTGCCGGAATGGACCCCGAAGCGAGGCGGGTATGATTACGACCTCTCTTGGATCCTGCAGCCTTTGAATCGCGTCAAAGATGAAGTCAATGTCCTGACAGGATTGACTCAGGACAAGGGACGAGCTAATGGAGATGGTGCCGGGGATCATGCCCGAGCTGCATCGACCTTTTTGACGGGAGCTCAACCCCGCAAAACATCGGCCGGCAATATTCGTGTTGGCATTTCAGTCGATCAAATTGCTGCTCAGACGGTTGGTAATCAGACGAAGTTTGCGTCGTTGGAATTGGGATGCGATCGCTCGCGAAATTCGGGCAACTGTGATTCCGGTTACAGTTGTGCTTATTCCCACAACGTTTCCTGGTCGTCACCCACGACGCCGATGTCGAATGAGATTGATCCGCGGCTGGTCTTCGAGCGGCTCTTCGGTGGCGACTCACAAAAGGATCGTGTCGCGCGAGCCGAACGACAGGAATTGAAAAAGAGTCTTCTCGATTATGTTCGCGATGACGCTCGTCGGTTGCAGGACCGACTTGGGCAATCGGATCGCCAGAAGTTGGATCAGTACATCACCAGCGTCCGAGAAATCGAGCGACGTATCGATAATAGCGAGCGTGATTTCGAATTGCAGAAAGTCACATATTCTAAGCCCGAAGGGATTCCGGACGACTATGCCGCTCATGTCCGCTTAATGAGTGACATGATGGTGCTCGCTTTCCAGACGGACATGACTCGAGTCAGTACTTGCATGTTCTCGCGAGCCGGAAGTAATCGATCCTATCGAGAAATCGGTGTCCGTGACGGTCACCATGATCTTTCTCACCACGGTGGCAACGCTGACAAGCTTGAAAAGATCAAACGCATTAATCGTTACCACATGGAACAGTTCGCCTACTTCCTGGAACGCATGAAGGCGATTCCAGAGGGAGACGGGACGCTACTGGACAATTGCATGATTGTTTACGGCAGCGGTCTCAGTGATGGCAATCGACACAACAACGAGAATCTACCGTTGTTGTTGGCCGGTCGAGGTGGAGGAAGTATCGAGACGGGACGTCACATTGTTTATGACGTTGAAACGCCGATGAACAATCTGTTCCTGTCTCTGCTTGATCGGATGGGAGTCTCGATTGACGGATTTGGTGATAGCACGGGTCGCTTGCCTTTCCTCAGTTAGCAGTCTTTAAGTGCCAGACGCCGAGAGAGTGCCCCTTCGGCGAACCTCGGTTCATTCAGCGAGGTTGATTGATGCGCGCAATTCGGCTCATTCTCGTCACGCTCATCGCTTGCTTGATGGGGGCGTCGAGTCCCGTTCTCGGACAGGAAGCCAGGTCCGTTACTGAACTGGTGGCAGATCTTGAAGGCGGAGATCTTGAAAAACGCCGAGTGGCTTTGCTCGAACTGAAAGAGCTTGGCCCCGAAGCCAAAGAGGCACTCCCCGCCGTCATTAAAAGTCTCGGTGATAAGGACACTCAGGTCTGGGCCAACTCGATTCGGGTTCTCGCTGCGATGGGAACCGCTGCCGATGAGGCAGTCCCTGTTCTCCTGGAGCAATTAAAAGGCTCAACCGGGCAGCGGCATTATCGAATTTCGTTCGCCTTAGGGCGCGTGGGGACTCAACGAGTTGAGCAACTGAAAGAGCTCCTTGCTGATTCTGATGTTCGCCGCCGGGTCGGCGTCGCGAAGGCGCTTGGCTGGATGAGAGAAGAGGCTGCGCCTGCCGTAGGGCCGTTGGTGGATCGTCTTTCCGATGCGGACGAAGAAGTATCGGCCACCGCCGCCGAATCGCTCTGGCGAATCGGTGAACCCGCGGTGACTGCCTTGATGGCGAAGTGTACCGCGGAAAACGAAAAGCTGCGTCAGCAAGCGATCGAATCGTTGGGGCGAATCGGGCCACAGGCGATTGCTTCGACGGACGTCTTGTTGAAGGGCACGCAGGATGTTTCTCCGCAGGTAAGATCGACCGCATTGAATTCTCTCGCTTTGGTCGCGCGTGATGATTCCCGGGTGATCTCTCAGCTTCGGCAATCCATGGAAGATGACGACGCAACGGTGCGCCGCGCCGCGATCGCAGCGACGTTGCGATTGAGGCAGCGGGCAGTCGACAATATTCCCGCCTTAATCGAACGATTGAAGGACGACGAGGAAACGGCATCTCTGGCCGCCTATGCACTTGGTGGTTTTGGAGGCAATGCGACTCAAGCCGTGCCTGCCTTAATCGAAACGGTTTCTGACGATCCATCCTCCAAGGCGGCTTTGGTGATTAGTCGAATCGGTCCGCTCGCGATTCCTCAGTTGTTTCAGTCGGTCAGCGACGGACAAATTGGGGTCGAGCAGGCTGCCGAGATTGTTGGAGCGATGGGACCTCGGGCGGCGAAGGGTCTGGAGCAGGAGTTAGCCAACGATTCACCACGACGACGTGCGACCGCCCTATTGGCGTTGACGCAGGCCGGAGAGGATCCTGCCGCCGTTGTCGAAATTGCAATACGGCAACTGACAGATCCAGCGAGTGAGGTACGTGTCGCTGCGTGCAACGCACTCGAGACACTCGGCAAAAACGCCGTGGGATCCCGGGAGCAACTGCTCGAACGAATCAGTGACGAGAGCCCGGATGTTCGTGCCGCGACGCTTGTTGCCTTAGTGTCGATTGGGGGGCAAAACCCGGAGTTGGTTGCCTCGTTAATCGCTGCCAGCGCTGACGAGAGTGTACAGGTACGTGTGAATGCTGCGGATGCGATCGGGAAACTTGATCCTTTCGACGAATCGGCCACCGAAGCTCTGCTGACAGCTTTGTCGGATGATGCATCGCAAGTGAGAGAGTCGGCGGCGCTCGCTGCTGGCCGTGCGAAGGTCGCTGCCGCGGCGTCTCGACTCACGGAGTTAATGGCGGATGAGAATTCCGAGGTTCAAACGCAGGCAATCGCATCCCTCGGTATGCTCGGTGGCGATGCGAAAGAAGCTGTTCCTCTTTTGTTGGAAATGTTGACCGTGGAAGATGTCGATCGGCGACTCGCGGTTATTGAGTCGCTGGGAAGCATTGGGTCGAGTGAGCATCAAGCTGCCGAGCAACTCAGGGCCCAGTTGTCGAACGAGCAAGAATCCGTGCGTGTGGCTGCCATCGTGGCCCTTGCGGAAGTGATCGATGAGGCCGAGCAGCTTGTGCCAATTTTGATTGAAGGCTTGCGAGACAGCGAATGGTCAGTGCGTCGAAAGTCGGCCGATTCGCTCGGTGCGTTGGGGGAAAAAGCAATCAACGCAGTACCTGAGTTGTTGCTGCTGTTGCAGAGCGATGATGACGACGACGAAGATTTAGCCTCCGATGCGCTGCGTGAGATCGATATCGCACCTCCTGCTGCAGTTCCCGTTCTGATCGAAATGCTTGAGAACGCTGGTGACAATCGACGTCTTCGATTTTTTGCGCTCCATCTGTTGAAGAAGTCAGGGCCGACAGCCAAGACTGCAATTCCCGTGCTCGAGAAACTTGCCGAGAAACTGGATGGTCGCTCTCGAGAATATGTTCGGCGCACGATCAAGGAGATTCGTGAGATACCGGATCCACCAAGTGCCTGAGCCCTGCTAGGCGGCTCGAGGAGCGGCTCTCTCTACCGGAGCTCGGTAATGAGGCACGATTTCTCTCAACTGATCGACGACTGATTCTGGCGTGTAGGTTGCTGCCTGCATAAGCTGCTCGATGGCGGCGCGGACTTGCTGATGACTGTCATGCTTGGATTCGGCTACCATGATTTTCGGGTGAATCGTGGGGAGATGGTTTTCACCGCTCACATGGAGCTCTTCAAAAAGTTTTTCGCCAGGTCGCATGCCGGAGAATTGAATCTCAATATCGCGCCCAACTTCCATACCAGACAGATGGATCATCTCCTTGGCCAAGTCGACGATTCTCACCGGATCTCCCATGTCGAGGACGAAAACCTCGCCGCCGTGACCCATGGCCCCAGCCTGGATCACCAATTGGGACGCCTCTGGAATCATCATGAAGTAACGCTGCATATCCGGGTGGGTAACGGTGACGGGACCGCCGTTGGCAATCTGTTCACGAAAGATCGGTACGACACTTCCGGCAGAGTCCAAGACGTTGCCGAAGCGGACCGTCACGAAGTTGCAGGACGAATTCGCGGCCAGGCTCTGGACGTAGATCTCAGCAACTCGTTTACAGGCACCCATGACGCTTGTCGGGTTCACGGCCTTGTCCGTGGAAATCATGACAAACGATCCCACGCGGTGCTGATGTGCGAGGTCTGCGAGTGTCTGTGTGGCTCGCACGATATTTTTCACGGCTTCTCCGGGATGAGCCTCCATCAAAGGGACGTGCTTGTAGGCGGCCGCATGAAAAACAATGTCAGGCCGGTGGTCGATCAACAATTGTTCCATACGAGTCGCGTCACTTGCATCGGCAATGCAGAATTCGAGTTCAACATTGGTTGCGATTTTTCGCAATTCCTGTTCGAGAAAGAACAAGCTGTTTTCACTGCGGTCGATGAAAATCATACGGCGAGGTTCAAATTGAAGCAGCTGTCGACAGATTTCGGAGCCGATACTGCCGGCAGCACCTGTCACCCAGAGAACCTTGTCATCAATCCAGTGATGGAGACCCTTCATGTCCAGCTTGACCGGATCTCGACGCAATAGGTCTTGAATCGAGACCGTTCTTGGTTTGAGGTCGACTCTTCCGCTCAACAGTTGTTCAAAGCTTGGTAAGACCTTGACTGCCACACCGGCTGCGCGACCACGATGAACGATTTCCCGCACATCCTTGCCTGAGAATTCACCGGCAGTGATGAGGATTTCTGCGATGTGATAACGTTTTGCGATCCGTTCGATCTGTTCCACGCTTCCAAGCACCGGGATTCCGCCGATTCGTGCCGAATCAATCGGCTGGTCTGGTGTCGAGATGAAACCCACGATCTGATAGGAGAGTTGTCGGTTGCGACGTACGGTTCGCAAAATGGATTCGCCTGCATCATTCGCTCCGACAATTAATGCTCGTGTGCGTCCTCGACTTGGAATCCATGATGGTGAAAGCTCTTCGATGAACCGAATCATCGATCTTAAACCACCAAACACAATGATCGTTCCAAAACAGTCGAGTAAAAACACGCTGCGAGGAATCACGACATTCGGAGTAAACAGGTAGGCTGCCAGAACCAATACGAGTGAGCTGGCCACCGTTGCCTGTGCCAGTGTAATCAGGTCATAGAAGGTGAGGTAGCGATTCCAGCCTTGGTAGATTCGGAACCAAGTAAAGGTTACGACCTTGATAAACACCACTGCGATTAAGGTGTGTTGTAAATGTAGTTGAGTGGAGGCGTCGAGTTGACCTTCGAATCGCAGCCAATAGGCCGTGTATTGGATGATCGCGAAAAGCGGCATGGAAAGCAGCAGGTATGCCAGGCTTTTCTGGTGCCGCTTCAGGGATTCGTACAGTTGACTTGGATGAATCATCGTGACTTCTCAGTTCAGGAGATCAGATGTTTCCGGTGATCAAATGGCTTTCGATACGGTTCTTCAAACGTGGGTCTAAAATGCTGGGATCGCGCTGGAGAACCCGAACCTAACGAAGCTGCGAACGGTCTCTACGACAAAGGTTGCTGGCGTCTCCTCGATGGATACGGTGTCGCCTGGCATGAGGACGAGGTTTTCATCGGAAGTATGTTTGGCTGCCTTGATGGATACCTCAATCACAAACGGAACGCTGTCTTGGTCGAGCCGACGTATGACGCGAACTTTGTCGGCGATCGACACCGTCGTTCCACCTGCCATGGCGACAGCATCCAAGAGTCGGTAGGTCTCATCGAGGGGCAGATCGTAATTCCCCGGTCGCTTGACGAGTCCCAGCACACTGATCGAGTGGCTTTCCTGTTCTTTCACCATGACGACACTGCCGTCCTCTACGTGCAGGTCGACTCCGTTCTGATCGGGGGCCGTGAGGTCGACGATGACCATGCGTTGAGGTGTTTCGGGAGATTGCTCGAACGAAGCCAGGACGACACCCGTGTGGCTGGCATTGTTCGAGAGGGTGCGTCTTCCATTGGGGTGACGGATCTCAACCTCTTTGCCCGCCTCCTCGCTCAAGCCATCGGCTGCGACGATCGCTGCCAAGAGGTCCGAACCGGCAGCCGGTAACTCGTAGACTCCAGGAGCCTTTACCGCCCCTACAACACGCACTTTAATCATCTGGCGGTTCTTCATCAGCACGGCGACGTGGGGCTGGCGAAAAACATCCCGCTCGATACTAGCCTCACGGATGGTGTATTCAGCGTCTGCTAAGGTTCGACCTGCCAGATTGACCGTTCCAACCAGAGGTGCATCGATTTCGCCGCTTTCGCTTACGCGAAGCGACCACGATAAAGGTTTGGTCTCTTCGAGGCCGGTCGTGACGGTCACTTCCAGTACGTCGCCCGGATAGATCAAGTCTTCATCAATCGAATGACTGGCGAGTGTCGATAGATCGATGTCATAGTTGGTGATCTCGGATTTTGCCCTTAGGTCTTGCGGCAACGTGCTGCCCTTGTAGTCGACGACAGATTTGCAACCGCTCGACAAGCCGCCGAACAAAAGCAAGAGGATCAACCACGGAGTTTGCCTTCGGTCAAGATTTACTTGCCTGGCTTTGTCGAATGACATGAATAGCAATCCCTGCATCTACACGTGATCTTTTTAGCTGCCCGAAGATTTGTCCCGAGTCTGGTGAATAACAATCGGTATCGCGATCGCTGCTGCGACGATGGCTGTCATGAGAATCGGATCCGAGCTGAATAGCTCGCTGATTGGCCGCTGGCCGCGGACCACACGATCGTTGACGAGAAACAAGCTCTTAGCGGATGTCGGAGGAGCTGCTTGATGTGTCCAAACTCGACACGCACAAAGTCCTTGGTCGGTGCGGATCTGATAAACACCACCTTTGAGACCTTCAACCTGATACTGCCCTGCCTCGCTGGTTACACCCTTGATGCACTCAGCATCTCCCGCTCGCGTAATCTCAAAGGTAACGTTCGGCTGAGGTTTTCCTTGAGCATTCACAACAACGATTGGGAGCTTCCCGTTTTCTGTTAACTGAACATCGTGAACCTTACAGGCGGGGGTTAGGGGCTCGTTCGCAATCGTTATCGACGGGCAGAGCATTCCGAAAACCGACAGTGCAATTGCGGTTTGGCGCAGCTGTTTCACAAAACTAGACATGACGACTCCTTCGCCTGTAATTTCCAAATACTCAAAGTGTGATCCGGCCAGGGATTGGTAGCGAGGTGATCATCATTTGAATTGATCCGTGCAGCTTGCACGCTGCTCAAATGCAATCAGCTCATGTTCAATACAATTTGTTGGTTAGGATCTGATGCAACCTCAGTAATTCGACCACCGAATGATGGTTGTTGTGTCACGCAATCAAGATGTGAAAAGGAAGGCGTGACCATGCTCACGCTCGAGCGCGGCGGGATGTTAACGAAAAACTATCGGCGAAAGAAGGCCAATCAGAACGCTGGCAGGCGTGGGGGTGAAGCGTGGCCGCTAGCGGATCTCGAAAGGTCGGCGTGGTCGAGATGAGTGGCTGAGGGATGGCTGGATTCTGGGGGGAGATGTAGGCATAAAAAACGCCAGCCCGTGATGAGAGTGGGCTGGCGTCGTCGCGGTATTGTTCGGTTCGGCAATCAGCTGCCATTGTCGTCGTTGTTGGACAGCAAGATGGGGATGGCGATGCCAGCAGCCACTGCTCCGCCAAAGACCCATGGGTTGTTCAGTGTATTCATGATGGCCCCGCCGTAATGGCCGGCACCCAGGCCCATCTGTCGTGTGGGTGGGCAATTGTTTTGACCTCGATGAGCGTCACCGGTCACCAGCATGGCGGCTGGTTGGCTGATCGGAGGAGCGGATTTAGCGGTCCAGACTCGATAAAGTCCACCGGCATCTTCGGAGAACAGCTGGTAAACTCCGCCTCGCATGCTGGCAAAGGCGAATTCGCCTTGATTATTCGTCTGGACGTAGCGAGGCTCTTCTTGTCCCTGGCGAAGTCCAATCCATGCGCTTTTCACGGGACTGCCTTCTCGGTCAACGAGTTGTCCGACTAGTCGGCCACTCGCGTCGAGTTGAATGTCCCGTGTCATGGGTGCTGTCGCAGTTTCAGCGGCAAGCAGGCGACTTGAAGGTGGCCATGCCAGCGAAATACATGCCAGCAATACTACGAGTCGTCGTGACAGGTTTAGAGACTTCATGAGAGTCCTCGTGATCAAGGCATTTTTGGATTCTGCAAGCGGTGATTGCTCGTGATCGGGCAATGCCGACTTTTCGGTCTGCGTTCACCTTGTCAATTAGGTATCGGCTTCCGGTCATCGAATCCTGAATCGAACTGAATGTTGATTCGATTAACGGCAGGCAATGGTCCGACAGACTGCGGGACGAGCGCATGCATGTTGACGCAGGTGGTCGGTTGGTTTAATAGAAACGCCGAAATTCACGCTTTTCCTTGCCAGCGATTTGCGCTCGGAACTACTTGCGAGACAACGATGACTCGAGTGATCCACGTTACGACTGTGCCGCAGACAGCAACCTCGTTTTTGGTGGGGCAGCTTAGCTATCTTGAGCAACACGGTTATCGCGTCTCTCTTGTAACTTCTCCGGGAGACGGGATTGACCAATTTGCTGAGCAAGAGGGGATCTATTGCGACATCGTACCGATGCGGCGGTCGATCGCACCGATGTGCGATCTTTTGTCACTGAGGCGTTTGGTGCGCCTGTTTCGCCGTTTACGGCCTCAAATTGTCCATGGCCACACGCCAAAGGCGGGGCTGCTGTCCATGTTGGCAGCCAAAGCCTGTCGCGTTCCAGTGCGTATTTATCAGCTGCATGGCCTCCGTTATGAGACGGCTTGTGGTTGGCAGCGATCGCTTTTGAGGGGTACCGAACTGACAGCGTGTCGAGCGGCAACGGGGCGCCTGTGCGTGAGTCCGTCGTTAAAGGCGGCGGCCGTTCGTGGAAATCTATTCCGTGAAGCGGAGGCGAGCGTTTTGCAGCAAGGAAGTGCCAATGGGGTCGATGCTGCCAAGTTTGCTCCCGATCGTACAGGGATGCTGCGACGTCAGGTCCGGCGTCGGTTCGGGATTCCTGAGGATGCCATTCTGATGGGATTCATCGGAAGGCTCGTGAAGGATAAAGGGATTATTGAGCTGCATGAGGCCTGGCAACAGTTACGCCGTGAGTTTCCTCAGTTGCACCTGATGCTTGTGGGGCCATTCGAGTCGGGGGACGCAGTGCCCTCGGAGCAGCGAGCTGCTTTGGAGGCCGATCCTCGTGTTCATCTTGCCGGCGTGGACTGGTGTGCCAGGCCCTATTATGCAGCGATGGATGTTTTTGTTTTGCCATCGCATCGAGAGGGACTCGGCGTTGTTTTGCTTGAAGCCGCAGCAATGGAGTTGCCTACGGTTGCGACCCGTGTCACTGGGTGCGTGGACGCGGTTGCCGACGGTGAGACGGGGACGCTTGTCCCGTTGGGGGGCATTGCTCAGCTCGTAAACGCCATTCGAAGGTATGTGAACGAGCCCGCTTTACGGCGTCAGCATGGGGAGGCTGGTCGCCAGAGAGTGATCCAGGAATTTCGCTCGACTGCAATCTGGTCAAGCCTTGCCGACTACTATGCTCAATCGCTTCAGCAGTACGAATCTTCTTCTCAATTAAAGGCTGCGTGATCTGGCGGAATGCGGTTGTTTGTTGGTGTCAGCTTTTAGCGGGAGCGCATCAAAAACGCCGCTCGCATTCAAAATGCAAACGGCGTTTGTCGATTCCGAATGGATTAGTAACCCGGTTTCGGGAGTGCCAGAAAGTCAGGCACTGTCTCTGGCTTCTTGGGTTCCGGTTCGGGTTTGCTGATCCATGGCAGGAGCGTCTTGCGTTTCGCCGTGCGAACTTCTTGGCGAATGTTGGTCGCTGAGTTTTGCAGGCTCTGCGAGGATTGGCGCACTCGATCTTGTGTTTCTGGCATCAGCCAGGACGGCACCAATGCCTTGGATTTCGCGAAAAAGGCTTTCGTGCTGTTATTGATCTTGGTGAAGGTAGAAGGTTCCGCTTTAGTCTTCGGTTTTGCTGACTTTTCAGGCAGGCGAGGGATTAGTTTTTTGATCGACCAACCCGATTCAGCTTCGGACTGCGCGGCAGCGGGCGCGGAGATGATCACGGCAAGTGCCATCGCTGTGAGGCAAAGACGTAAGCACGTCATCGGCTCGACTCCTAGATGAGAAAAGTTGTTGTGAAGAGGTGATCGCAGCTGCCAATGGAGTGTCGGCTGCGAAGGCGCGGCGAAGTCTTCCAGAAAGATTTGTGTGTGTCTAGGTCGATTTTGCAAGAAATGCGGCCTACAGGGCGAGCCACCGGCCCACTTCCGTTGCTCATTCGATATCCGCGTCGTACGATACGGCTGAGGTTTATTGCAAGCAAAAATGACGTCATGAAGGATTTGGGATGCGAATCGGTTTTATTGGTGCCGGGCAAATGGCGAGGGCATTTGCTAGCGGGATGGTGAATCAGGGATTGGTTGCGGCAAGTGATCTGGCGGCAGCTGATTGCTCGCAAGCAGCTCGCGATCTCTTTGAGCAGGGAGTGCCCGGAGCAACCACTCAGGACGATAACCAAGCGGTCGCGGCCAATGCCGATCTGGTCTTGTTGGCGGTGAAGCCTCACCACGTTCCTTTAGTGGCGACTGCCTTAGGGAAGCTCTCGGATGAAAAGCTGCTTATCTCGATTGCGGCAGGAGTGACTTTAGAGCAGCTCTCGGACTGGTTCTCAACCGATCGAGTCGTTCGAGTGATGCCGAATACGCCCTGTTTAGTTGGGGTTGGAGCGAGTGGATATTGCTGTGGGCCGTCCGTCACCGACAAGGATCGAGATGAAGTGCGGAGGCTACTGGAGTCCGTGGGGATTTGCTTTGAGTTGGCCGAACCTCTTTTGGATGCGGTTACCGGTCTGTCGGGATCGGGGCCAGCATTTGTGTATAAATTTATTGAGTCCTTGAGTGATGGTGGCGTTCGCATGGGGTTACCTCGCGACATCGCTCTTCAATTGGCCGCGCAGACTGTCTCAGGGGCGGCGGAGATGGTTAAGGCCAGCGGTGACCATCCGGCAGTTTTGAAGGATCGGGTGACGAGTCCCGGTGGAACGACGATCGCCGGCATCGATGCGCTTGAGCAGGGAGCCTTCCGAGGAACTGTGATTCAGGCCGTCAAGGTCGCGGCGGAACGTTCGCGTGAGCTGGGGCAGTCAGAGGACTAGACTCGAGCATTTTGTCGGAACGCTTAAGCCGGGCATGTCGGCTGCCGTTGCCGATTGGGTTACGAGGGTCTGCCTGTGAAAGATGAAGATTGAGGACGCCTGGATGCACCTGATGGCCAAACTTACTAAACTGAGGGTGTCAGGAGTCATGCTCGACCGCTGGCGAGATTGCGAGATCAGGTCTCCATCGTGGAAAGGGCCGGTAGTTGACTTCAATCTTGTGCATTATCGACGACAAACATATTCCTCTGTACCGAGTGATTTGGGTGTCGGATCTGCCGCATTTTTGTGGTCACGACGATTGTCTGTACGAGGGGCGATATGAGATTCGCCTTGAGCAGGATGAGTCGGTATGGGCGAACCGTGAGGAGCGAGATCAGATGATTTCGCTGTTGGAGTCTTGGCAAGGCGGGATGGGTGGTCCCTAGGTTTGGGAAGCAAGCAAGTTCACTGTAAGGGCGATTTAATGTCTTTATTTGAAAATGATGAATACCAGTGGCGCGAAACGTACTTCATCTTGTTTGAAGAAGAGAATCGGCCACCTGCAGAAAAGGTGGAGAAGGCACTCAAGAAACTCGATCCTCGCTACGAAGTGCAGAATGTGCTTTCCGATGACGAGGGGCGCTTTGAAGCTCTGACCCTCGTCTCTCCGGATGACTACGCCGCGATGGATATCTCATTTGTCACCGGTGAGGAGGTAGTGGAGCAGACGGCTGAGTTGATTGACGAGCTGTTGAAGGCCGCATTTACGGACGAAGAAAAAGATACAATTCGTACTCTCGCTGATTGTCGATGTCGGTTCGATGTTTACCATTTCGAGCAGTTGACATTCGTGGGACGTGACACCGAAAGTGAAGAGGATGATTTTATGGACCCAGGAGCATTGTTGTCCGTGATGGAAAGAATTGCGGAACTTTGCGGCGGTGTCGTAGTCGATCCTCAGGCCAACACGATCCTTTAAGGATCAAAATCACTCATTCATTCAGCTGACAGAGAAGTATGCTTGCGAAAGAAATTAAGCCCGGCACAGTGGTGAATTACAATGGGGCGCCGGTACTGATCAATGCGGTTACTGTTCAAACCCCTTCGGCTCGTGGCGCGGCGACGCTCTACAAGTTTCGTGGTCGCAATCTGGTCGCCAAACAGAAGGTCGATTTGACGCTCAAGGGAACTGAGTCTCTGGATGAAGCCGACTTTCAACGGCGCGATGTGAAACTCATGTATCTCGATGCGACCGATATGCATCTGCTCGATCAGGTTGACTACAACCAGTATTCGTTGCCGCTGGAAGATGTTGAGGCCGAGCGACCATACATTACAGAGGGCCTCGAAGGGATGCGAGCTTTGATCTACAACGACGAGTGTGTCGGCCTTCAGCTTCCCTTGACTGTCGAGCTGCTCGTGACTCAGTGCGATCCTGGTGTCAAAGGCGATTCAGCGACAAAGCGGTCTAAGCCTGCGACGTTGGAAACGGGACTGATCGTGCAGGTTCCTGAGTATTTGTCTCAGGGAGAACGTGTTAAAGTCGACACACGAACCGGAGATTATCTCTCTCGTGCCTGATCTCTCAGGAAATGCTTGGCCGTCGCTGCAAGATGCGTCGGCCTAGGTATCGACTCTGAAAATGGCCGACCGCTAGAATTTGTCGGCAATCTGGCTTACCAGTTGATCCTCGTTGGGAAACGATCCTGTTTCCAGCTTTGAGTAAACCAGTTCATCGCCGATGGTGAGCTCAAAGCATCCGCCTCCGGACGGCTCGAGTGCCATCGATACGACTTTCTGTTTGTAGGTGCTGAGGATTTTTTCCGCCAAACTGACGGCTTGCGGCTCGTAATTTCACATCGAGCAATAGCGAAGATTTACCTGCATGTTGAGGAGTCCTTTGTACGGGCTGCCTTCTTGCGGAAGGCGTGAGGCCTAACTTTTCTTCTTGCGCTTTGTCGCCGTCTTTTTGGTGGCTCGTTTCGCTTGCTTTTTGTCGCTGGTCGTTGACTTTCGTTTTTTTCCAAAAGCACTGTCCCAACCATCCGAGTACTTGCTTGTGGAACCGACACGCACGATAGACATTTTCGATCGCCCTCTATATGGGGAAGTTTGACAGGGGCCGCATTCTTGACCCAACCAAGTTCCCTGTCGTAACCGAAGCTGATCTGATGGTCAAGGTACTTGCGGATTTGATTCGGAAATGTCTCGTGGAGAGTGGTGTAAAAATGGCCTCTCTCGGCTTAGAATTTCGAGAGAAATTTCCGGTAGAAAATCTCAGTCAAAGATTTTCCGGGCTCAGCCGTCCTGGCGTTATCGTTGGAGTCGTTTGTATTTGAACCGTTTGGGGTCGGAATCTCGTTTTCCAAGTCGTTCTTGACGCTGTTGTTCGTAGGTCTCGTAATTTCCCTCGCACCAATGAACGTAGGCATCTCCTTCAAACGCCAGGATATGCGTGGCAATGCGATCTAGGAACCAGCGATCGTGACTGATGACGACCACGCAGCCTGCGAAATTGAGGATTGCTTCCTCAAGTGCCCTCAGCGTGTCGACGTCGAGGTCGTTGGTGGGTTCGTCCAGCAACAATACGTTGCATCCGCGGCGCAGAAGTTTCGCAAGATGGACTCGATTTCTCTCGCCACCAGAAAGCGTGGCGACTTTCCGTTCCTGATCGGTGCCGCGGAAGTTGAATCGTGAGACATAAGCCCGCGCATTCACCTGTTTGCCACCCATCTTTAATGTCTCGTGGCCTCCAGAGATTTCTTCGAAGACCGAGGTTTCGGCGCCCAATGCGTCACGAGATTGATCCACGTAACCCAGTTCGACGGTTGACCCTTTTCGGAGGACGCCTTCGGTCGCTTCTTCTTCACCCGTCAACATGCGAAACAAGGTGGTCTTTCCCGCACCGTTGGCGCCAATCACTCCCACAATTCCACCGGGTGGCAGATGAAAGCTAAGGTTTTCAATCAGGAGATGTTCGTCAAATGATTTGCTGATCTTGTCGGCCTCGAAAACCAGATCGCCAAGGTGCTGGCCCGGTGGAATCTGCATTTCAAATTCGTCGAGTCGTTCTTCAAATCCTTCATTGGAAAGTTGTTCGTAGGCTTTGAGCCTCGCCTTGCTCTTGGCTTGCCGAGCTCGCGGTGCCATGCGAATCCATTCCAGCTCTCGCTGAAGTGTCTTCTGTTTGGCGGTAGCTGATTTCTCCTCAGCCGCTAATCTTGCCTGCTTCTGATCAAGCCAGGAAGAATAATTGCCCTCCCAGGGGATGCCGCGGCCACGGTCCAGTTCCAGAATCCATCCGGCAACGTTGTCCAGGAAATATCGGTCGTGTGTCACGGCCACAACCGTGCCCGGGTACTCCGCGAGGTGTCGTTCCAGCCAAGCCACCGATTCTGCGTCCAGGTGATTTGTGGGTTCGTCGAGGAGGAGCAGGTCAGGTTGTTCCAGCAGAATCTTGCATAACGCCACACGTCGACGTTCGCCGCCGGAAAGTGTGTCGACCTGGGCATCACCCGGCGGCAGATTCATGGCGTCCATGGCGACCTCAAGCTGGCGATCCAGGTCCCACAGGTTTTCAGCATCGATCTTGTCCTGTACCACGGCCAATTCGTCGCACAGTTTTTCCATCGCCTCGGTTTCAAGCGGTTCAGCCAGTTCCGTATTGATTTCGTTAAAGCGGTCGAGCAACGCCCGTTTTGGCTCAACTGCCTGCATGACATTGCCGAATACGTCCGTGCTTTCGTCCAGTTGGGGTTCCTGCGGTAAATAGCCGGCTGTAAAGCCGTCTGTTAAACGCGCCTCGCCCTCGAAATCCTTGTCCAGCCCCGCCATGATCCGCAGTAAGGTGCTTTTGCCTGCACCGTTACGGCCCAGAACACCAATCTTGGCGCCCGGATAGAACGCTAGCCAAATATCCTCGAGCACCGCTCGAGGTCCATGCTTTTTGGTGAGATTCGCGATCGTGTAGATGTATTTTTCGCCCATCGTGGTTTGCTTTCGGTCCGCTAAGAACAGCGAGTAAATGGTCGTTTGATAAGCTTTAACGGCTAGGAATTCTCTGCCGAATGTTCCTGGTATGCGTTACGTACTGAAAAATCTTTTCCAACCAATCGTACGATGACGATGTCTCGTGTGAAAGCTCACCTGTTATCATCCCCGCCGCTTTTGGTGGGACGGCACCGAGCCTCTTCCTCCACCCACGAGAGCTCATCCCGCCCCTAGCCGGACTACCTTAAGCAACTTTCCTGCCACAAGCACGGCTGTTCCCCGCAGCTGTGCTTGTTTTTTTTCACTCGCACTTCGGATTGACCGTCAATGAGAAATTCGAAGCGATCTCCTTCTGGGGTGCTCTGATGGCCGATGTGCGAGTCCAACATTGACGATTTTTTTTTCATCCCTTAAATTTCTGCAAGTGAGTCGTTCTTCGGAAAAAATCCGACGAGATGAACTGCGTAGTCCTGTTTCAATGCTTTTGGGGATGACCGGTAGGTTTGCCGGATACCAATCGATACGGCTGGGATACCTTCGAATGAATCAAGAAGTGGTCGGTCGACCAATGGAGATTTTGTTAGTCGAGGATAGTCTCGTCGACGCTCGGCTCGCTATCGAGGCACTCAAGCGAGGCGACATTAAGCACCGATTGACACTCGTTCGCGACGGGGAGGAGGCTCTCGAGTTTCTACAGAGAACCGGACGATTTCTGCGGGTGCCTCGGCCCGACCTGGTGTTGCTGGATCTCCATCTGCCCAAGCTTGATGGTCGAGAAGTATTGGCAGCGATCCGGTCTGATTCCGATCTCAAGCAAGTACCCGTCGTTGTTCTCACTGCTTCGGAGGCCCACGAAGATCTCATTCGCAGTGAACTGTTACAGGTCGATGCCTATATGGTAAAGCCTGTCGATCTGAAGAAATTTGTCGAGTTAGTCAGAAAGTTCAAGCACTTCTGGCACGCCGACGTTATCTTGCCGACCTGAACGATTACTCCCACTCGATCGTGGCCGGGGGTTTGGTGCTGATGTCGTAGCCGACGCGATTGACCCCCTTCACTTCATTGATGATTCGTGTCGAAATTTTTGCCAGGAGGTCATAGGGCAGTCGCGACCAATCCGCGGTCATGAAATCGTCGGTATCGACGCAACGAATGACCGCCGCGTTTTCGTAGGTGCGAGCATCCCCCATCACCCCAACGCTCTGGACGGGAAGCAACACTGCGAAGGCCTGGGACGTTTTCTGATAGAGTCCAGCGTTTTTGATTTCTGAGACGACGATGTTGTCGGCGTGTCGGAGAGTTTCCAATCGGTCCTTGGAGACGGCGCCGAGGCAACGCACGGCTAGGCCTGGTCCAGGGAACGGATGTCGCCATACCAGTTCTTCGGGAAGGCCAAGTTCCAAGCCGAGTTGTCGAACCTCGTCTTTGAATAGATCTCGGAGTGGTTCGATCAAATGAAAACCTAATTCGTCCGGGAGTCCACCGACGTTGTGATGCGTCTTGATCGTGGCGGCAGGACCATCGGGAGCAGCGCCGCTTTCAATCACATCGGGATAAAGGGTGCCTTGTGCCAGGAACCTGGCATCTTCGACTTTCGCAGCCTCGGCCTGAAAGCAGTCGATGAAGGCGTGGCCGATTAATGTTCGTTTTTCCTGAGGGTCCTCGATTCCGGCAAGCCGTTCCAGGAAAATCTCCTCGGCGTCCACGACATGCAGGTCTGTTTCGAAGTGATTGGTGAACTCTTCGATGACGGTTTCGGCTTCGTTTTGCCGGAGCAGTCCGTTATCCACGAGAATACATGTGAGTTGCGACCCAATTGCCTTGTAAAGTAATGCCGCGACGACGGATGAATCGACGCCGCCAGAAAGGCCGCAAATCACTCGCGAAGAACCGACCTGTTGTCGAATCGATTCAATGGTTTCGTTGGCGAAATCCCCCAGCTTCCAGGTCCCATTACATTCGCAAATGCGAACCAGGAAGTTTCGCAGTACCTGCTTGCCCAGGTCGGTGTGCGTCACTTCAGGATGAAATTGCAGGCCAAACACCGGTAAATCACAGTGACGTACCGCCGCGATCGGGCAGGTATCGGTTTCCGCTAAGGGAATGAAATTCGACGATACCTGAGCGACCTGGTCGCCATGACTCATCCAGACATCGGTTTCCTCAGGGAGCCCATCAAAAAGCTCATTGGGGCTTTTGATCCGGCAACGTGCACGACCATACTCGCGGGAGGGGGTATTACGAACTTCGCCTCCTAACGCATCGCAGGCCAATTGCATGCCGTAACAAATGCCGAGGACCGGAATGCCTAGCTCGAAGATACCCGGATCGCATTGGGGTGAGCCGCTCTCGTAGACACTCGACGGACCACCGGAAAGAATCAGCCCACGCGCGGAATGCTCTCGAATACGTTCCGGTGAAATATCATGTCGGACGATTTCACAATAAACGTTCTGCTCGCGCACCCGACGGGCAATGAGTTGCGAATATTGAGAACCGAAGTCAAGAACTAAGACGCGTTCCTGGGAGATTCGGGTTCCGGTAGGGTTATTGATCGATGCGATGGAACTCACTGCTGGCGTCCTTTACCTAGGGCTGCTGGATATCCGCTTGGCCGCCTCTGGATCGGAAACCCCGGATTATAAGTGTGTGCAGGCGAGGCTGCCAGTGCCACGCGAGGTTGGCCTGGCTCCGCGGGGGAAGCCAAGGCGCTCCGGCCTTAGGCGATTTCAGCTGGGGCGAGGCGTTCCTGGATCCGTTTTGGAATCAGGGGTCCCTTGAATTTGAAGCCTGTCACCGTGTACTCTGAAGCCTTATCTTGGAGCCGCAAATGGCTCGCGAAAAGCCCTAGCAAAGGAAAAGTCTTGCAGATTCTTTTGACGAACGATGATGGGATTTACGCTCCGGGCCTGGCGGCCATGGAACGGGAATTACGCAAAATTGCTGATGTTTGTGTGGTCGCTCCCGTGACCGAACAGAGCGGCGTTGGCCACTCGATTACCTTTCTCAGCCCGCTCACAGCACGTGAGGTGTTCGACGGGGAGCGATTTCGCGGCTGGGCCGTTGAAGGAAGCCCCGCGGATTGTGTGAAACTTGGCGTCTTTGAATTGTGCAAGAAACGCCCGGATCTGGTGGTCAGCGGCATTAATGGCGGTTTGAATGCTGGAATCAACGTGCTCTACTCCGGGACTGTAGCAGCTGCGATCGAGGGATCTTTCTTTGGCATCACCAGTATCGCTGTTTCCTTGGAACATGATGAACACGCCGATTTTGACCAGGCGGCAGCGATGGCACGAGGAGTGATTGAGCAACTGCTCGCGCAGCAACGTGCATCCCGACAGCTTTTCAATTTAAATTTCCCGACCTCCGCGATGAAGTCACCCAAGGGGTTGCGCGTCGTTCCGATGGGGGTTGAGCGTTATGGGGAGCTGTATATCAAGCGACAGGATCCCAAGGGACGCGATTATTATTGGGCGACCAATGATCCTCCTCCCAAGCCGACCGAAAACGAAACGGATCTAACCGCGTTGGCAGCTGGATATGTGACCCTAACGGCACTTGACTACGACATGACTAAATTCGACATGTTGCGAGAGATGCACGATTGGGAAGTTGAGTTGCCGAAATCCTGATCTACAGACCTTCTCGTGGATCTCGTGCTTCATAACTTCGGACACGCCATTGGTTGTCTTCCTTGCGCAGTTGGACGATGAAGAAGCGGGGAACGGGTCTCGATTCCCAACCACCGCGGCGAGATTTGATCGTCGCGACAGCGTTAAATCGGGCTTCCCCGGAGAGATATCCTCGCTGTTCTGACACGGTCGCTCGCAGATTTCGCTTGATCGAAACTTTTTCCACTTCGGCCAATTCGAATGCCGACCGAACCTCTTCGGCCAATTCAGGCTTGGATTCTGAGATGTGACCGACAATCCCTTCGACGTCGCCGGTTTCGGCCAAGGTGGCGATACTCCTGATCGTATTCTTGATTTGTTCGACTTCGGTCACCACAAAATATTGGATGGCCAGCCAGCTTGCCGTGAAGAAAGCGACGGCGGCACATCCGAGTAACGCCCGCCCGTCCTGGGTTTGCACCCAGATGGCGGTAAAGACCGCCAAGATCAAAGCTCCGAAGAACAACGGAATCGTCGGACTTTCAAAAAGCCAGTTCATCGGATCCACCGGTTGTCGAGAACCCTGAAAGGTCCCAAGGGGTGTGTAGGAACGTCAGTGTTTACGAGTTGTCGGTCTGCTTTCGTTTTCGAAACCGGTGATACCAGAGTCCGAACCAGCCGATGGCCAGGAGGGTGCCCATGAGAACCACCAGGGGGTCGAGCGAAATAATTTGCTCTGAATTGGTCGGATCGACCGGGCCATCGACGCCTGAAACGGCCTGGCCTCCGCTTTGACGTGCCGAGAACTGGCGTTCCAGTTGCGTCTGTCGCTGGCGGTACTTGGGGCCTGCAATATAAAGAGCGACCAGGCCACCCGTGCCGAAAAGATAGACCCAGAACCAAACCGAGTCCGTCAGTGAACGGACTGGCGGTTTAGCAGATTTATCTTGGTTTTGCGCTTGGGACGTCATGCGATTCGAAGCCCGCTTGATCGAGCCCCTTGGCAATTACTTAGGGAAAAGTGGACCGCCGTATTGAGCAGCCGGGCCAAGTTGCTCTTCGATTCGCAACAGCTGATTGTATTTCGCCATGCGATCTGTTCGCGATGCCGAACCCGTCTTGATCTGACCGGTCGATAGAGCAACTGCCAGATCAGCGATGGTCGTGTCTTCCGTTTCACCACTGCGATGACTGGCGACGCTACTGAAGTCGTTGCGGCTGGCCAACTGGATCGCTTCGAAGGTTTCTGTGAGCGACCCGATCTGGTTGACCTTGATCAGGATGCTGTTTGCAATTCCTTCGTCGATACCTCGTTGGAGCCGTTCGGTGTTGGTCACAAACAGATCGTCTCCAACCAGTTGCACCTGGTCGCCGATCTTGGCGGTCAGCATTTTCCAGCCTTCCCAGTCGTCTTCGCTGCAACCGTCTTCGATCGAGCAGATGGGATATTTTGAGACCCAATTGGCGAGGTAGTCGACCATGCCTGCGGAATCGAGCTCTCCACCGTCAATCGTGTATTTGCCCGTTTCCGTGTTGTAGAACTCGGTTGCGGCGACATCGAGTGCGATTCGCACCTGGTCACCAGCCTTGTAGCCAGCCTTGTCAATCGCTTCGAGAATCAAATCCAGAGCCTCGACGTTGCTGCCCAGGTCGGGTGCAAAACCACCTTCGTCACCGACGGCGGTATTCAGTTTCTTGGATTGCAAAACTTTCTTCAGGTGGTGGAAAACTTCGACTCCACAACGCAAGGCATCGCTGAATGTATCAAAGCCAAGAGGCATCACCATGAATTCTTGGATGTCGACCGAGTTGTCGGCATGTTCGCCACCATTGACGATGTTCATCATCGGTGCGGGGAGAATTCTCGCTCCCGCTCCGCCCAGATACCGATAGAGAGGTTGTTCGGTATAGTTTGCGGCTGCATCTGCAACAGCCATGGAAACGCCAAGAACCGCGTTGGCTCCCAAATTCTTTTTGTTAGGAGTTCCATCCAATTCGATCATTCGCTGGTCGATGGCAACTTGTTCTCGAGCGTCTTCCCCCAATAGTGCCTCGGCGATCGACATATTGATGTTTTCGACGGCCTTCTCGACGCCTTTTCCCATGTAGACGGAGGAATCACCATCCCGCAACTCCCAGGCCTCATGGGCTCCAGTGCTCGCACCGCTGGGGACCGCTGCACGGCCGGTCGTGCCATCGGCAAGGTGGACGTCGACTTCGACGGTTGGATTTCCACGGCTGTCCAGGATTTGTCGGCCTTGAATGTGTACGATGGTGCTACTCATTTTCTTCGTTCTCGTTTAATTCGAAGGATGCGAAGCTGTCGATTTGGTCCGCGAAAGCGAATCGAACCCAACAGCGGGATAGACGGTTGCCTAGATTTGGCGTCGATCAATAACGATCTGCACCGCTGTATTCTGCCCGATTCGGGATTTGTTTTCTAGGTGATGGAGACCACGTGTTGCGAAATCCGCTCAGGACTTTCACAATTGCAGATCGCGCTGATACTCGTCCATTCGTTTTGAAAGGCGAAAAATAGATGTTCGCAGGAATCGTAGAGGAGTTGGGGCGGGTTGAAAGAGTCGTGCCCGCGGATCCCGGATGCCGCTTGCGAATCGCAACTCGGCAGGTCGCGTCGGATGCCGGTCTGGGCGACAGTATCGCCATTAATGGCTGTTGCCTGACGGTGGTCAAAATCGATGGGGATCATCTGGAATTCGATGCCGGTCCAGAGACGCTGGCCCGTACCAATTTGGGGGAATTGCGGGAGGGGACTTCCGTCAATCTTGAGCGATCCCTGTCCATCGGAGATCGGCTGGGAGGGCATTTTGTCACCGGCCATGTCGACGCCATCGGCCACGTTGACGAGCGGATTGATGATCAGGATTGGTCGACTTTTTGGTTTCGGGTTCCTGCGCAACTTACTCGACAGATGGCCTCCAAGGGATCTGTCGCCGTTGATGGCATCAGTCTGACGCTCGTCGATGTTGAACAAGACCGGTTTAGCGTCGCCCTGATTCCGCATACCCTGGAGGTGACCACCCTGGGGAAAAAAAAGGTGGGTGACGTCGTAAATATCGAAACGGATTTGCTGGCGAAATATGTCCAGCGGCAAATTCCTGGCGAGCAAACGTCCTAGCGAGAAATCATGTCGTCCAAAAAACAAACCGTTTCATTTCTACGCGGACGTTTCCAGGAAGTAGGATTTCGTCCTTATGCCAAACACGGGCAGAACTTTCTGATCGATCTCAATCTGCTCGATCTGTTGGTTCGTGTTGCTGACGTTGGGCCATCCGATGTGGTGCTTGAGATCGGAGCAGGGACTGGATCGCTGACCGCTCGGCTTGTTGAGCGGGCTGCTCATGTGGTGACGGTTGAAATCGATCCGCATTTGGCCGAGTTGGCACTCGAACAGCTCGACGGAGCCAATAATGTCACGCTCGTGCAACAGGATGTCTTGCGCAATAAGAACAATTTCAGTGATCAAGTGATTGCGACGCTTCAGGAGAAAATGAAGGAAGCCGGACAACGAGACTTTAAACTTGTTGCCAATCTCCCCTACTCTGTCGCGACTCCCATCATCTCTAATTTTCTTGATTGTGTTGTCACCCCGGCCAGTATGACGGTGACGATCCAAAAAGAACTCGGAGAGCGGATCGTCGCTGATCCTCGGACAAAGGATTACGGCAGTCTGAGCGTCTGGGTGCAAAGTCAGTGTTATGCGGCGATCGTCCGCGAACTGGCCCCGACGGTGTTCTGGCCTCGCCCTAAGGTTTATTCAGCAATCGTGCAAATGGTTTTGGATCCGCAGCGTCGTGTTAGTATCTTGAATCTTTCGGGGTTTCATCAATTTGTCAGAGGAATTTTTCTGCACCGACGAAAATTTCTCCGCAGTTCGCTCATCAGCTCCCAAAAACAATTGTCCAAGCCAGATGTCGATGGGATCATGCAGCAACTCGGTCTGGGCCCGGAGAGTCGAGCTGAGGAATTGACCGTCGATCAGATGCTGGCTCTTTGGCATACTGTGGATAGTTTGAAAGATTCCGCAGAATAGGCATGACGGAGGGTGCGTTTCCCTGCCTCGCAGCCATCTGCTAGATTACTAAGATTGGGGAAATCGGAACGCTTCTTTTTCTTGGAGTTGTATTGGATGAAGTTTGTGGAACTATCCGGCGCCGTTTTGACGAAACTCATTCGTGATGATGAAATCGCCGAGGACGATTTGAAAAATTCGGGCGTCACTGACGACAGCGTTGTCAGGATCAACGAACAAGGCGATATCGAACTCCGGCGAACTGACGGTTGGGATGTCATCGGAGGCCTCTTAGGCGATTTTCGCGCCCGTATCCAAAAAGAAACCGGAATGGATTGGGCCTAGTGCCGTTCGCTGTAATTTTCCTGCCTTTATTTTGGGGTATCCCGACCGTCGTTCCATAATTGCGGTTGGAAAAAAGAGAGCCCGCCCTGGGAAGCAAAACCACGGGAAGATTAAGAGCTGGACGGGCTCCCGCTGCATAAGATTACGCGGGAAGCTATTGTCGAGTCCGCCAAATCCTTCGCACTCGGTTTTTTCTGGATGCTTTCTTGCATCCGATCAGCCCTCGATCCCAGAAGTTTCTTTCTGTTCTATCAGGCGACCGTGTTCAGGCGACCGTGTCTGAATCGGGCTAGGGATATCTTCATGACTTGGATGAACTGACGAACGCTGCTTGGCGCCTTCCGCCAATCGTGTCGCTTTACCGCCAAGTCGCGTTTTTGTGATAACAAACCCACCGGAATCGGATGCATTCGATGCCTGTGCCACCACATGCAGGGATGCACCAGGGTGGGGGAACCGCTTCGTTTCTTTGAAATGAAGCGGTTTTTTGGGGAGCAAAGGGAAGCTTCGAGGCTGCTGCTTACGATGAAGCAAAGGGGTGAGTCTTGGAAAGGTCAGGCGACAAGTCTACGGTCCCTTTTTTTTGGGGGGGCCGCATTCAGTGGCCAACGGATTCCCGGGTGGCCTGGAAGAGTTGTTCGGGAGTCGCCTCTGTTCGTGGTCATGGCAACCGTAGGGGTACGGACGAAAGCTCCAAGTTCTAAAGATCCACGAGGCTTGTCTCGTCAGCTTCCGTCAATTTGGGTGCGAAATCGGCCGGCGGCATCGGATCACCCTGCAGTCGAAACGGCTTCACCGGTTTCGTCATGCACTTCCCGACGCTAAAATTGCGAGGGCAGAAAAAAACGATCTTCATTTGGTTTCAGTGCCCAGTGAGTGTCGGGAACGTGTGGAACAGAGCGTCTGAAATGCTTCTGTTTTCAGTGATTCTGTTTTTCTGTGACATTGCGGGAAGTGCTTGTACGCCTGGTGGCGGCCGCGGTCTTCAAAACCGTTGGGCCGTATGTAAAGCATGCGGTCGGTGGGTTCGATTCCCATGCACTTCCGCCATTTTTGTTGGCGATGGCTCGCAGTGTGTCTTTTCGTCGGGTGCAAGCCTTTTCATGGCTTGGGACCTCCGACCGATTCCGATCTTTATCGATGGATTGTGCTTGGAACCTGTGTGGACGACGATCACGCGTCGATCAAGCACGATTGAGATGGCTTCGCACGGTCGGTCTGACGCTGGTTTCGAATTCCGGTTGAATCCGTGATGCCGGAATAATTCGCACCGGTCTGATCAGTGCGAATCCTTATTCTCGCAAGTTAGTGCTGCGACGATGATCACACTTTACCGATCCGTTCACTGAAAGAATTACATGGAAGTGCGGTCAGGTGGACGCCCATCTTCAGTGTTTCAAGTTGTTCAGCAGATTGTTTTGGTGAGAGTAGGAAACTCTCGAGAATCGAGGCTCATTTCGTTGTTGTCGCGAGACCCTTTTTCCGGATTGACGGTCGTGTGATGTCAGTTGCGATGACCTTGTTTGGACTTTGAAAGGGAAATTTTATTTCCATCGTAAGTTGGCGTTTGACCACTCTTCAATGTCGAGCTATCTCTTTTAGATAGGAGAACGTAGGACCCGAATAGATTGATTCTTGGTGCACCCGTTAGCCTGTGCGATTACTGAGGCTCGAAACGTTTTCGTTCACATCTTTCACGGAAACACACTGCTTCAAGAGATACATCGTTGATAGACATCGAGAAACCGGCCCTGCTGCAAATTCATGGTGCGGGGTAAATCTAGCGAGGCTAGAAACTTGAAGACGAGAAAAATATTGCGCCGTCGTGGTGCGACTCTTGTCGAGTTTTCGATTGTATTGCCAGTTTTCCTTTTGCTGGTCTTCGGCATCATCGAATACGGTCGCCTGCAAATGACCGTCAATTTATTGAAAAATGCTTGTCGGCAAGCGTCTCGATTGGGGACGACTGAAGGTGTTTCGACAAGCCAAGCGATCACTCGAGTCACTCAGATTCTTGGGCCTGCGATGAATACCGATGATGTCACGGTTCTCGTCAAGGACGCATCAGTCTTTGATGGAGATGGTGCCTTACCCGTGACCTCAAGTGATTATGCGGCCCTGCCAACCCTCGAACTTACCGACGCCGAACCGAGACAACTGTTTCTTATTCGAGCCGACATTGCATACAACGACATCGCTCTGATCCCCTGGCAATGGATGGACGGGATGGTGATTAGCGGGCAAGCGATTATGCGACACGAATAGAATTCTGACGGAGATTTTTACATGACTCGTGACCGTAGTGTTTCGAATCCGAACGATCGAAAAGGTGTTGCCACCGTTGAATTTGCCTTCGTCGTGCCAATATTCCTGATTTTGATCCTGGGCATGATCGAGGTAAGTCGCCTCTTGGATACTCAGAATCAGGTTGCCGTTGCAGCTCGAGAAGGCGCGCGATTGGCCGCGATGCGTCGAGAAGGTTTGCTCGATGAAGGGCAAACCATTAATGAAAAAGTTACTGATGACATTCGTCACATCCTAACAGCGAATGGATTGAACGGTGACGCTGCTGAAATTTTTATCGTCGATGCTGAAGATCATACGACCGAATTCGATCTCGACGACCCGGACAATGACCTGGAGCTTTTTGAGTTGAGGATAGAAGTCCCTTATTCCACGTTTAATTCGAATGTCATCGAGTTGCCTGAAGATATGGATATCGTGGCCAGTGTGGTGTTTCGGAATGGCCGGACCAAGATTGTTCAGTAACGGTCATTCAATTTTTCATTTAATGCGTTTTTCTGAAACGGTGATGCAGTTCAAATGAACCATTCGAAGGATGAACTGACTTGAGCGACTTTATGCTTTCCCTGTGTTGCATTCAGTGGTGTGACGTCATCCAGAGCCGAGGACCCAACTTATGAGTATCGCCAGAGAAATCTCCAATCGCTTGTTGAAGCGTTTGCGTAACCATCAGCGAGGGTGCCGATGCTATTCGGGTCCACCTCGTCGAAAGGGGGCTGTGGCGTACCTGGCTGCGGTCTTGTTGGCAGTGCTCTTTGCCTTCGTTTCATTTGCCGTCGATACCGGTGTCCTCGCGTTGACTCAAATCAATTTGCAGAATGCTGTTGATGCCGCTGCCCTGGCTGCATCTCAGGAGATTCGAGGAGCGATCCTTCAGGCCGGTGAGGATGAAGGTATGACAATCGGCGATGCAAATGATCTAGCTGTGACGAATGCAAGATTGATTGCTGAACAGGTGGCCTTGGCGAATGGTGTCTTCATCGATCCTGTTATTGATGTTGAGTTTGGCAATCGGGCCTACGATGAAGCCTCGGATTCCTGGCCGATCACGTGGAACGTACCACCCTATAACGTCGTTCGCGTAACAGCTCGGCGGGATCAGGAAAACATCGCTGAGCCAGATGGAAAAATTAAACTTAACTTCGGTTGGGCGGTGGGGATGCCGACAGCTGCATTAACAGCGAGTGCATCGGCCTTCATCGAGGCCCGTGATATCGCTCTGGTCCTCGATTACTCGGGTTCGATGAATTATGACAGCCAGTTTCGAGAGGAAACGATCGATAAACTTGGGCAGACTGCGGTTGAAGATAACCTGCAAGACATTTGGCAGGATTTGGGTTCACCCACTTACGGTAACCTGGAATTCGAACCGAAGTATGCAACGGTCAGCCTTTCGCCCGGAGCGATAACCTGGACGGGTAGCACCATTGAGGTTAACTACAGTCAGACCGTTTCACAGGTCTACCTTCAGTATCTCAATGGTGGCGGGCAAGCCTTTTCCGGTGGAAGTCCCGGGCAGATTGAATCGTTTCAGGGGACGGGGAGCTATTCTGGTGATTTGATCATGAATGCCTGGTTGCAAGTTGGAGGCGATTGGATTCCCTATCGGTTCTACACCTATTCTGCAATCAAGAGTGCCTTGGGCCTGCACAGTGTTCCCTACCCGTATCCGTCTGGAAGTTGGGATGACTACATTGATTATTGCCGCGATTCGAACGGATCAACCTCGTGGTATGAAGTACAGATCTATTACGCCGGACATCGGCGGAAATTTGGAATGCTCACTCTGGTTGAATTCTGGGTCAAGCATCACAAAGGCTTTTCGCAAACGCCGGATCTGTGGAAGACGCGACACTATCCATTTCATGCTGTGAAGGAAGGTGCCACGCTCTTTTGCGATTTTCTGACAGATCTTGAATTTGGTGATTACCTGGGTCTCGTGACCTACGATGAAACGTCCCGCATCGAATATGGTTTGGATGATGCTGGGATGCCTTATGTCGATTTGAATGGTGATCCCCTGACAGCGGATTATGATGCGATCGATACGATTCAGGCACACAAGCAAGCCGGTCATTACGGATTTTTGACAAACATCGGTGGTGGCATCGATGACGCCATTCAGCTGCTGTCGGATAATGGTCGAAATGGAGCTCGTCCCACCATCATTGTCATGACCGATGGGAATGCAAATCGGAGAGATTCCAGTTGGTCGTTGCCTGCCGATTGGGATTGGGATCAAGTGACCGATTTTGATGGCGATGGCTCGGCTGACTATTCCACTTCGGATGCCAATAAGCTCTATGCGATTGGAAAAGCAAAAGAGGCCGTTGATCTAGGCTTTACCGTTCACACCATGAGTGTCGGTGCCAACGCAGATCGTGATTTAATGGCGGCGATCGCATTCATTGGAGGAGGTCTCTGGATTGATATTCCGGGTGGTTCAACCGTCTCTGAAATGGAGGAACAGGTGTCCTCGGCCTTCAGCCAAATTGCTGCTAATGTACCGCCCGCCAAGCTCATCTACGATTTGCCGTAGATCCTCATGGGCAACGGACGCTCTCTCCCCTGCCCTTCTTGCTCGCTTGATTAACTCGTCTCGACTCGATCAGGAGTCGGTGACCTGGGGATGATGCAGGAATTCTCGAAATCCTCGCATCTTGTTCCCCGTATTCAGTCAACATCGCTGAATTCATCATTCTTGACGCCGGCTTCAGCGACTGGAATATGTCCGCTGGTTGAGGTCTTTTCATCCCGATCTGCTGGGCACACCTGGGAAATGTGAAAGTTTGCCATGTATTGAACTCGGGTGAGCGTTTTTGGGGAACATCGGATAAAATAGCGGTCCGTGCGGGCTTGTTGTCGCCTTGCTTCAGACGGCTGCTGCCCATCCGTTTTTCATCCCATCCATCACAGGCCTGTCGATTCAATGATCGCGAGGACAAAGCTTTCGCCTCAATCCATTTGTCGTCAGGGAAGTCATTCCGGACGGATACGCAACGGTCATCTCCTGATGGTTGGTAGCTTTCTTGCCTTTTCGACGGTGCTGGTAGTACCCGCTTTCGCCGGACTGCCAACGAATTCACTGGTGATTGGAATCGACGGATTGGGATATGGTCAGCGGGGCTTAGACCGGGTTGATACGCCGAAAATCGACAGCCTGATGGATGGCTCCTGGAATGCCGGCTACTCCGGAAGCTATACCGATGAGGCTTTTGCTGGGGGCCTCTTGTGGACGAGAACGCAACAATCCACCGTGAGCGGGCCGGGGTGGAGTACCATCCTAACGGGCGTTTGGACCGATCGCCATCGAGTTACCGGGAATAGTTTTTCCAATCCCGACTACGAACGTAATCCGGTCTATCTGGAAACGCTCGAAGAAACGAATCCTGACATCGTGACCGCCAGTTTTGTGAATTGGGACCCAATCGACAAAAAGATCCTGAAGACGGCAGACGATGCGGATTCCCGGATGGATAAACGTTCGGATTTGGCCTCTGATTTTTCGGTCTCCAGTGCCGCGGTCAAACATTTGCGTGAAGCAGATCCTAATTCATCGCATGCCGTTTTCGTCGCCATTGATGATGTCGACATTGCCGGTCATCAGTGCGGAAGCTCCGGCGAATGCTATGAACGATCAATACGGATTGCTGACGTCATGGTTGGCCGAATGTTGGATAGTATTCGATCGCGTGAAAACCTGCTGAGTGAAAACTGGCAGATCGTGTTGACGTCCGATCATGGTCACCGGCCGAGTGGTGGGCACGGAGGCCAATCTGAATTGGAAAGACGGATTCCCTTCATCGTTTCCAGCAAGCAAGCCTCCCAGGACGTGATGGAAGAGCGAGGTGGAACTCCCGTTTCTCACGCCGATGTCGCGCCCACTGTACTCGACCACTTTAGCATCGAGATCCCTCAACGTTATTGGGGAGCTTCGCGGGCAGGTAACGCTGCTATCTTGCCAGGCGATTTCAACGCCGATGGAACCGTCGATCGTCTTGACATCGACCTTCTCTCACGAGCGGAAGATGAGCTCATTTATGATGTGAATTTGGATGGAAGCGTTACCACCGAGGATCGAGTCTTTTTGGTAGAACGCATTCTTAATACTTGGTTCGGTGACGCGAATCTGGATGGCCAGTTTGCCAATGATGATCTCATCACCGTTTTTATTTCCGGAACCTTTGAGGATCGTATCCCATTGAATTCAGGCTGGGTCTCAGGAGATTGGAATGGTGACCTGGAATTCGATACGGGAGATCTGATTATCGCTTTTCAAGGGGGAGGATACGAACAGGGGCCCCGCAGCCTGGCCATTGCCGTACCAGAGCCCTCAACTCTTTCTTGGCTGGCCGCTAGCTTGTGTGGGCTGCTTCTGGTGCGTCGTGGATCGTTACGACGCCATGCCTGATAGGCGGAGAAGAGACGAGGACGCCTGTTTTTCGGTGTATCGCGCACCGCTTGCCTCTTTGGTAGAGCCCCTTTGATCACTAACTCTTGACATGTTAGGCTGACGGGGCCTTTTGGGATGGGTTGCAGCGGCCTCTGGGCCGATACTCTATTCGATGGAACGCCCTTTCAGCCTTCGATTTCCGTAGACCGACAGGGAGAACGCAGCGGATGGTTCTGTCGAGAAACCTGTTCCACACGATAAGGAACAAGAGACTCTCGACCACTGGACCGTGTCTGCGGTTGAAGGGTGTTCCTTTGTGGCACGACTGACAAGAATGGTTTCGTCGGACAGTTTTCATTCTCGTCGAGATTCCTTACTTCCCCAATCAGCAGCGATATGCTGGAGATAATGCGACGGTGAGCCTCGAAAAGCTTCTTGCTCCGTTCAAGCCGCCTACCACTAGTTTCGTGCACCGTCTGCGATACTGGTTGGATGAGCAACCCGAGCAGATGGCGTTCTCGTTTCTAATTGATGGAGACGTGAATGCGACCAGCTATAGCTATTTGGAGCTGGACCGACGTGCCCGCATCATTGCTCAACGGTTGCAGGCGATGGGCATGGAAGGTGAGCGGGCGTTGTTGTTGTACCCGCCCGGGTTAGATTTTGTCGCCGGATTCTTTGGGTGTTTGTATGCCGGCGTCGTGGCGGTTCCAGCCTACCCTCCACGCCGCAATCGAAACATGGCCCGCATTCAGGCGATTGCAGATGATGCATCAGCGCGTCTGTCCTTGACGGTTTCAGACGTTCTCCGAAGGACTGAAAGCTTATTGGATAAAGGCTCGACGATGCACGGCCTGAATTGGCTGGCGACGGACGAGTTAGATGACGATGCTGCTGACGATTGGAAGCTGCCTGACGTCGATGAGAACACTTTGGCTTTCTTGCAGTACACCTCCGGTTCAACGGGTTCACCGAAGGGGGTAATGCTGACGCACGGGAACATCCTGCACAATTGTTCGCTGATCACCACCACGTTTGAGGCGGGTCACGACACGGTTGGAATGTCGTGGCTGCCAACCTATCACGACATGGGATTGGTTGGAGGCGTTCTGAATCCGCTGTTTTGTGGGCAGCCAAGTATCTTGATGTCGCCGATGTTGTTTTTACAGCGACCCGTTCGATGGCTACGTGCGGTTTCGAATTTTTCGGTAACCATTAGTGGCGGTCCAAACTTTGCCTATGATCTTTGCACCAAGAAGATCACTGAAGATCAATTAACCGACATCGATCTCAGCAGTTGGTCGCTGGCCTTCAATGGGGCTGAACCGGTGCGGCGGGAAACGCTGGAAAAGTTCTATCGCCGTTTCGCACCGTATGGCTTCCGTAAGGAGGCGTTCTATCCCTGTTATGGAATGGCGGAAACCACGCTGCTTGTCACGGGCGGGGCGCGTCGTAAACCGCCTGTCGTTCGCTGTTTTGATCGTTCGTCACTCGATGAAGGTCGTGTGAATGTGGCTGCGCCGGACGGTGATCGGGGACGCCATGTGATCGGTTGCGGGCGCAAGCTGCCGGACGAAGAGATTCTGATTGTTGACCCCGATAATCGCACGGAAATGCCGGAAGATCGAGTTGGTGAAATCTGGATCAGTAGTCGCAGTGTCGGGCGAGGTTATTGGAACAAGTCGGAGGTCACCAAAGAGACCTTCAAGGCGAAGCTCGCCGACGACGAAAGCGGCCCTGATTACCTGCGATCCGGCGATCTTGGCTTTTTTCACGAGAACGAGCTGTTTGTTACCGGACGGATCAAGGATCTAATTATTGTCCGAGGAGTCAACCGGTATCCTCAGGATATCGAAATGACGGTGGAACGCGCGGAACGTCGAGTTCGCAACGGTGCTTCAGCTGCCTTTGCGGTGGACGTTGAGGGCCGCGAGCGGCTGATTGTCGTCTGTGAGGTTGAAAGAAACCGCGATGACGACTGGGATGAAGTTATCGATGCGATCCGACGGGATGTGACGACGGAACACGAATTGCCTCCCGATGGTGTGATCCTCGTACGGAGTGGCTCCATCCCAAAAACGTCGAGTGGCAAAATTCAGCGTCATGCCTGCCGCAGTGGATTTCTTGACGATTCTTTGCTGATTGTGGCTCGGCGATGTGTTTGGGAAAGCGAGTCCGGTCAGGTCGAATCTGTCGACGAAATGCCACCAACGACGCAACCGGTGTCCGTATCAACGGCCGACTCTGCTCGAGTTCTCAACACCGTGATGCAGCAAGTCAGGGCTGTTGCCAAGGAACGTGCCAAAGAAATCTACCCGCAGACGAGTATCGTCGAACTCGGCCTCGACTCGCTTGAGCGGATGGAGATTATTAATCTGTTGGAGGAAACGTTCGGCGGCCAATTGCCAGAGGATGTGCTTCCGCAAATCGAAACTTGCCAGGAAGTAGCCGATGCGATCATCGAGCATCTGGGCGCCCGGCAGGCGGATAAACCCGGAAGACGACGCTATGAGACAATTCCCGAGGAAAATTTTCAGTTCGGGAAGATGACGGAATATCTGCAACTCAAACGAAACATGCAGATCTTGCGATCAACAGGGTTGCCGAATCCCTACTTCCAACGTCATGAAAGCGTGACTCGCGATACAACTCAAATCGAAGGTCGCGAACTCATCAACTTCTCCAGCTATAACTATCTGGGGATGTCAGGCGACGATGCAGTTGCTGCTGCTGCCAAAGTTGCCATTGATCAGTTCGGCACGAGTGTTTCCGCCAGTCGTTTGGTGTCGGGACAAAAGACCGTGCACACGGAATTAGAGCGAGAGATTGCCGATTTTGTGGGAGTCGACGATGCTCTGGTTTACGTGGGGGGCCACTCTACCAATGAAACAACGATTGGCCACTTGTTTGGACCAGGCGATCTGATCCTGCACGATGCGCTTGCCCACAACAGTATCATTCAGGGAGCGATCTTGTCAGGAGCTCGGCGGCGACCTTTCCCCCACAACGGTTGGGAGGAGTTAGATCAGCTGCTGCGTGAATTGCGACACGACTATCGACGCGTGCTGATCGTGATTGAGGGTGTCTACAGCATGGACGGGGACTATCCCAACCTGCCTGAATTTGTCACCGTCAAAAAACGCCACAAGGCATTTCTCATGGTGGATGAGGCTCACTCGATCGGAACCATGGGAGATCATGGACGCGGGATGAGTGAATTCTTCGGAGTCGCTCCCACCGACGTTGATCTCTGGATGGGCACACTTAGCAAGTCATTCGGTAGTTGTGGCGGCTACATCGCCGGGTGCAATGAAGTTGTCGAGTATCTGAAATACACCGCTCCCGGTTTTGTCTACAGTGTCGGTCTGTCGCCGTCGAATGCGGCTGCCGCGTTAGCGTCATTGCGTCTGCTCAAGAAAGAGCCGGAACGAGCCAAGAAATGCATTGAAAATGCTCAGCTGTTTCTCCAGGAGGCACAAGCACGGCGGCTTTGTACGGGGCTGAGTAAAGATACGCCGGTCGTACCGGTTGTGATCGGGAGCTCCGTCAACGCCTTGCGGCTGTCAAGACAGCTTTATGAACGCGGCATTAATGTTCAGCCCATTCTTTACCCGGCCGTTGAGGAGAGTGGAGCACGTCTGCGCTTCTTTGTGACGGCCAATCATACACACGAGCAGATCGTGAATACCGCGAAGGCGGTGGCTGAAGAACTTGCCCTGATTGCCCCCTCGTACTTTGCCAGTGCTGATTCCGAGCAAACTGCGGTTGGTAACGCGATCTGAACGCCAAACTTTCTGATTGAGCTTGTTCGCAAAAAAAAGGTGTTGCGTTGATTCGGGGGAATCATAAAAATAGAGCCTTCAGCATGTGGTTGTCTCTCTTTCCCCCCAATCGATGAGGTGTAACAAGTGCTCACAGAAGCGCAAATTCAGCGCAGTTTCACAAAGCTTTTCCAAGAGGCTGAGATTTCTCCCGAACTCTGTGATCGAGCTGAGGAATTAATCGATGAGTTGCGGCTCGAAAGTCCGCTCCGCCATCGTCTGTCTCAAGAGTTAGAGGAGCTGCGCGACATTTGTTTGGCGAATAATAGCTAGGATGGCATAGTTTTCGCCCACCTAATACAAAAACCCCTGAGGCGCTGTTGCGGCTCGGGGGTTTTTTATTGGTTTCGTCGCTGGATCAGCGGTTGATCGAGAAGCCAAGCGTGGCACCTGCTGTGGTGAACGCCCCACCGCGATTCTGGCCTTCCGTCGGAACGTCTTGTTCAGGCGAGTTGAGAGTGGGATAACCCTGCCCTCGACCGATGCCGTCAGCAAAGGCCATGAAGTGGCCACCCACTTCGATGGAGAATTTCTTGGTGATGTCGAAGCCTGCATTGAGGCGAAGTTCTCCACCCCAGACAAACCGATTGGCCGTCTTCGTAACAACTCCTCGAGGTTCGATATCGATCACGGGATCGCCCTGATTCTGGATATCGACTCGAGCTCCGAAGATATCGTAATTCGCGATCTGGACCTGTTCCGTCGTTTGTGTCGTTACGACGGCGGTCGATTGCGAGAAGTTATTCATTGCGAAGCCCTTGAGTTCCGTGCCCAGTCGCCAGCGACCGCGTCGCTTCTGAACTCGCATACCCAGCTGACCGCCGAAGAGATCATTGTCAGTGTAGGAGTTGCTGCTGTAGAACTGGTCGAATAGGGTGCGTGCTCGAGTTTGTCCATTACCATCCAAGATGGGGATGGAGCCAGGGAAAGGTACTGTGGGCTCGCGGTTGTAGACCAGATAATCAAAGTGATCTCGAATTCGGGTATAGCGAAGTCCGATAAAGGGCTCGATGATCGCTCCCTTAAAGGTTGGCTCCATTCTCCACACTCGATTGACATCAATTCCATAGATGTTGAAGGCGTTCTCGGTGACAAACGTCTCTCCGATGGGATTTCCTGCGACATCGTTGATCGTCGTCCCATCAAAAGCAACGTTGGGATTCGTGAGACGATGGCGAGGATTGTCGATTTTCATGACAGAAACAAGCCAACCGCTGGCAGCGCCGTGGCGGTCTGATTCTCTCATGTAACCAAAATCGAAGAGATTGCCGTTGGTCCAGTCCGAATATTGATCACCACCAATGTCGACATTGACTTCAGTGGTAGGGAGTTGGTCGATGTTCGTCGGAATCACGACGGTTCCCTGTTTCGGCCGACTGACGCTTGTCGAGAGGCGTTGATATTCGAAGAAATAGCCTAAGTTGGCTGCGGGACGTTTGTCCTCATTGCAGTAGATGGGTTCAAACCAATTGAAATCCAAGTCTTCCGGACAAAAATCCGGAAACAGGTGGTTTTCATGCACGATCTCGGCCTGTGCGGAATCAGCGACGTTCGTGATCCAGGCGGTTAGCAGCATCAGAAGGAAGATTTTGCTTTTCAACAACATGGTTCCATTCCCACCCCTGTGGACATCCGTGTAAACCCCGGTTACTTCTCCGGGAGTGTCGGTAATATCGGACATGTCTGTCGCGCAAGTTGAGGAACACTGGTAAACGTTACCGAAAAGTTTGAATCTTTGGGCCGGTTGCTGTCGTTGCTGGTGGGCGGCTTTTTGTCGGTTTTGGGGGATTTTGGCTGCTGGCACGGACAACGCACCTCTCGCAATCAGGGAGATGCCGAATTGTCCTCTTTTCGTTAGCGGCCTATATTTACAGCATTAGCGACCTCCTTGGAGATTTTCACGATGAATCGAGCTCTTCAGCTTCCGCTTTTGGCAGGATTTGGTTGTCTACTGTTGTTGCCGGCCACCGGGTTTGCGGAAAAGAGCCTGCCGCGGGCGAAGGAACTGATTCAAAAATTCGATGCGGATGCAGATGGCAAGCTCGATCGAGCGGAACTCGATCAAGCGTTGCTGTCACTCGTCCCCCAAAAGCGGGAATACGTACGTGTTCTCAAAAATTCCAAGGGGACTCCCGTTGCTCTCGAAACCTCCGTGTCGTCTCTGGAATCCGAGGACGGCGAGCTCTTGGTCGATCTGATTGGTGCGATTCACGTTGGCGATCGATCCTATTACGAAGCGTTGAACGATCGTTTTAAGGACTATGACGTCGTGTTGTATGAACTCGTTGCGCCGGAAGGTGCTCGGGTGCCGAAAGCCGGTCAAAAATCGCAACATCCTGTGGGACGCATGCAGCAGGGAATCAAGACGCTTCTCGAGCTTTCCTATCAGCTTGATCACATCGATTACACGGCGGATAACCTGGTTCACGCGGACATGTCTCCTGACGAATTTGCCAAGAGTATGGAGGATCGTGGCGAGAGCTTTTTGCAGATGTTCTTTCGCATGATGGGCCAGGCAGCTGCGCAGGCAAGCGATGACAATACTCCTTCGGATACCGATTTCTTGTTAGCGTTGTTGTCATCCGACCGCGCGTTGAAACTGAAGCGAGTGATGGCAAAGCAGTTTCAAGACATGGAAAGTCAAATGCGAGTCATTGACGGTCCGAACGGATCTACTTTGCTTGGTGAGCGAAACAAGAAGGCCTTGGAAGTTTTGCAACAGGAGATTGAAAAAGGCCACAAGAAGATCGGCATCTTTTACGGCGCGGGACACATGCCAGACATGGAGAAGCGTTTGCAGGTCGATTTTGAGTTAAGGCCCACGAAGGAAGACTGGGTGCAAGCCTGGGACATGTCGACGAAGAAGAAGTAGAAGATTCAACCTATCCATTTCGATCTCTTTGTGAATGCCTGCAATGATCAAGTCCGGGCGTCACTTTCAAGTACGGGCGTCTCTGTCAAGTCCGGAGTGTTGTCTAAAAAAAGATTTTTGGCAGCTTACATCTTGCGCGGTTTCTGCATCGACTCTTCTGAGCGATGAATCTCTCGTAGATCTGTGGAATTACTCTCTCAAAGAAACGATCTCTTGCTTTACACAAGACTGGGAATTTCGCATACTGGCATTTGACTCAAGCAAAACAATCCGCAACACGAATTAGATGGAGTCCGTGTGTGATGGTACGGATGTCGATGAACGAGATATCCACGTTTTCGTGGACGTTCGAAGAGGATGTGGAGCACTATGTTGCGGCGGGATATGAAGGAATCGGAGTCTGGCGTCAGAAATTGACCGACTTCGGTGAAGAGCGAGGGATTGATTTGCTTCTCGAGTGCGGTTTGTCCGTTTCCAACTTGATGTGGGCCGGCGGATTTACCGGTAGCGATGGTCGCCGGTATGACGACGCTGTCGAGGACGGATTCGAAGCCATCGAATTGGCCGCCGCGATGCGGGCGGATTGTCTGGTGCTCTATAGCGGTTCTCGTGGTGGGCACATCTATAATCACGCCCGACGCATGATGCGCAACGCTCTTCATGAATTGCTCCCCTTTGCGGAAACGCAGGGCGTCACGCTGGCCGTTGAGCCGGTTCATGCCGAATGTGGTGGAGATTGGACCTTCCTGCACGGTATTGACGAGACGCTCGAGTTTATTTCTTCCTTTCGGTCACGGCATCTGAAGATGGTTTTCGATACCTATCACCTGGGGCAGCCGCCTGTTTCTCTTGAAATCGTGCAGCAGATTGCGCCTTTTGTCGGCGTCGTGCATTTGGCGGATTCGCAACGTCCGCCTGCGGGTGAACAAAATCGTTGCCTGCTGGGTGAAGGTTCGGTGCCGATCCGGGAAATCGTGAGTGCACTCCAAGACGGTGGCTACAGGGGCTTCTACGACGTCGAGCTCATTGGTGAGGACATCGAAGATTGTACCTATGAGCAGATTCTCGAACACTCCACGCATGCTCTCAGCGAATTGATTAGCGCTTAGGCATTATTGTTCCACAGGAATGAGATCATAGCAGGCGAGGTAGTCCGCTCCGCGAACGTACATCAGTCCGTGAGACAGGATCGGTGCTGCCCAGGCTGGATATTTCAAAAGCGGTCGTTCGCCGACCGGATTTGCTGATTTCAACGTAGGGGTGACCGTCGAGACGACTTCGTATTTTTCTGGATTCGCTTTCAGGAGTCGCAGGGTGCCATCCTCGCCAAGGCAGACGAGATGTTCGTCGACATAGAGGAGTGAGCACCGAGTCAATCTAGGTTGGCTCCAACGAACCTTTCCTGTTTTCAATTCGATGCAACGAAGTTCTGCGTTGTAAGAATGGCGACCGCTCGACCCGTAGAGGAAACCGTCGTGATAGACAGGGGTGTTCCAGTGGGCCTGCATGCTTTTTTGTCGCTGGCGTGGGTTGTCTTGCCAAACCGGTTCCAACTTCCCGTTTCCGAACCGTAGCAGAGCACTGCCCGGTCCATAAGTCTCTGAAATGAATACCATGTCATCGACAATGATCGGGGTACTTGCATTCACGCTTTCCAGTAGACGCGCTCGCCATGGAAACTCGTCGTCTTGTTTACCGGTCGTCGGATTGAATAGAGTCAGGCCCGCTCTCAAGAACATGAAGCCCCAATCTCGCCCGCCGTGTTTGACGATACGAGGGCCCGCGTAACTTGCCAGGTCATCGCTCAGCTGATATCGAACTTTACCCGTCAACTTTTCAAAGGCAACAATTCCTGTTCCATTTCCGCTGACCCGATCAAGTTGTCCCGGAGGGATTGTTTGGTCCTCAGCGGGACTCCCGCCGACCATGACGATCAAGAGGTCCTGGTGAATGACAGGGCTGCTACCAACTCCAAAGAAATTTTGGACGACTCCGAACTTTCGGTTGACGTCTACTTTCCAGATTTCGGTGCCTCGGACTGCGTCCAGGCAATGTAGCATTCCCTCCGCGCCATAAATGTAAACTCGGTTGTCGTCGATGACAGGGGAGCAGCGAGGTCCTCGATTGTATCCATAGGTATCGGTGTATTTCGATGGATAAGAAAATTGCCAGATCGGTTCCCCCGTTTCGCTTTCGAGACAGTCCAGCAAGGCACGACCATTGGCATAGTCAAATTGGTAGTACCTGCCTTGGCTTACACTGCCGATTCCATAACTTTCCGTTAAGGGACGTGACCAAACGAGCCGCGGGCCGCTAGCGGGCCAGGCGGTGATTCCTGTTTCGATCGATCGGCTGTCAGCGGTCGGCCCAAGAAAAATTGGCCAATCCGAACCCTGCTGTCTTTTGCCGAGTCTTTTGACGGTAGGTTCAGCATTGACGGTTGGCGTCAGAACCAGGACAAGAAAACAACCCATCCAAATGACCGGATGCAAACGTGTCCAAGAGATTGGCAACAAGTAAGGATTCATGGCACAGTTCATTTGATACAACAGGAATGAGTGATGTTTGTGATGGTCAATGGTACGCGATCCACAAAATGCAACGGATCATTTGCGACCCACAATGTGGATGATACCCAATGTCAAACTTGATTATCAACGAACGTATTGAGATTCCTTCAGAAGAACTGAAGATCAGTTCCGTGCGCAGCAGCGGTCCAGGTGGGCAAAATGTCAATAAGGTCAATACAAAAGTCATTTTACGTTGGAATGTCTATGCCAGCGACAGTATTAGTCCGACTGTCAAACGCCGATTGTTACTCGCTCTCGGTCATCGGGTTTCCAAAGAAGGATGGTTGACGATAACGAGTCAACGTCATCGATTGCGCAGTCGTAATCATGAGGATTGTTTAAGCAAATTGCGCGTTATGATTCTTGACGCTGCCAAGACATTGAAACGACGTAAACCGACGCGACCAACCATGGCCAGTAAATTGAAACGTCGACGTGATAAACAGAAAAAGTCTGATAAGAAAAAGCTGCGTCACTTGCCTAAACTTGATGACTAGTTCTAATCTAACACTAGCGTTTTGTTGAATTCAGTTGGATAATGTTTGCATGTTGAAGGATGCAAGTTTGAAGCAAGCCAAGTTTCAGGCAAGCCAAGTTTGAAGCAAGCAAGACTCGCTAAGTTTCAGCCTAGGCGCAACGCGAACAATTCCTGGTATACTTTGAGAGTGAAGGACCCACTAACATCTGGATTTGAATTTTATGGCACGTATTCCAGACCTCGATGATATGTTGCGTGACTGGCCGTATGAGCCCAGTTCTGTCAGCGTGCGCAAGGCAAAAGGCAAGGACGGACGAGATATCATTCAAATGCGAATTGAAATGGGGGTCCTTCAGCTTGAAACGGTTGGACGTCCCGATGGCGATCGACCCGAAGGCCATCAGACCTTTTATGATTATCTCATGAGTCTTTCACTCCAGACTGATGAAATGACAATGACGGAGGATCAGTGTGCGGAAGCTGATCGTGAATTCGTTCAGTTCTATCATCGTCGTATCTGTTGGCTTGCAATTCGAGAATTCGAACGTGCAAAACGAGACGCCGATCATACTCTTGGATTGATGGATTTCTGTCGGAAACATTCTCCTGACGAGTCTTGGACGTTGACCCACGAACAGTATCGGCCCTTTGTGATGTTTCATCGAATCCAAGCAGCCACTCTGATGGCTTTGGAAGACGAAGATGCCGAATTGGCCATTGAAGAGGTAAACCAGGGGCTCAGCCGCATGCGGCAGTTCTTCGGGGAATTCGAGGCAGAGGAAGATTTTGAGGAGAATGAGCTCGTTGCACGCCTCGTCGAATTGCGTGAGTCAGTTCGCGAAAAATTTGATGTTGGTCGCACGCTTGAAGAACAGCTCGTCGACGCGATTGCTTCCGAACAATATGAATTGGCAGCCGAGCTTCGTGATCGATTATCCGGTCGTGAGGACTGATCGATCCTCGTTGCTCCTCTTCCCTCCCCTTCTCAATTTTTGCCACTCATGGTGCTGCGCTCAATGCGGGTGTCTCAGGGTTCGGGATAAGGCGGAATCCTGTGACGACCGGTGGAGGCGCGACGATTGCCGGTGACACAGTCGCGGATGAAGCAAACAGAATGTTGATGGGGGGACCCGAAGTCGGCGGGCTCGGAGGAGCTACGATCGGCGAACTCGACAAGTTTTCTGTCATGATCCGGATCAGGTCATTTGCCGTATTCGGATTCCGTTGAATTTCTGAGTGTCGAGCGACTACAAGATTCTGGCTTGCTGCCCCAGCCTGCTCCGCACTCTCGACGAGAACGACCTTGTCCCCCTCCCCACCCTTCATGTGATATCCGGTGCCAATGATCGAATGGTATTTGACTTGGGGTGAATATCGCAGTTTATAGATCGCGAGCAGGATTCTATTTTCCGGTTCGAGCAGGTCGACGCTGTTCGGCACTCGCTTGCGGAATTGACCGGTGAAGACACCTGGGTTGTCAGCGATGAGGCGGCGATGAGCTTCCACATCTTGCGGTGAAGGTTTGACCAGGCAGGAGGTGACACGGCCCACCGTGCGTTGAGCATAGTTTGAGCCCAGGTGCGGTGTGGCAATAAAGACGACTCGCTGCACGAAGGGAACGGGATCAAAGAAGAACGCCTCGCTAAGTTTCGATCTCAATTTAGGTTCGACACAAATTGAATTGAATGGCTCGTAGGCGATCGAGTCCCAGAGTGTCTGTTGGCTATAAGTGACCTGCAGCTTAGCGACGAGTCCCCCAAGGCTATGGCCCACAATCACCATCTGGTCGAAGGCAATATCTTCTCCTTGAGGATTCGCGCCTTGACGGAGTCGCGTTAGCTGTTGCCGTAGCTTTGCGGCAGATTCCAGGAATGGGCGTCCCGTTGGATATTGAAAGGCAAGGATCTGATATCGGTCAATCATTGCCGGATCGGCTCGCAGGTCGTTGGCCATGTTGGCCCATGTGAAACGATCCGAGGCTAACCCATGTACGAAGACGATCGGAATCTTCCCCGGTTGAAAGGGTTCGATCATCTGCAGCTTGGCCGAATCAACGGGACTGTCGGGACGCAACAGGCCCTGTAGAGATTTACGTTCAGGGTTGCCGTATTTGGCGACAAAGGGGGCTGTAAGATCTCGTGCCAGAGGCACATTCTGAGCGCCCACGGTAATATCCCGAACTCGGACCGGGTCGTAGAACGAGAAAACCCAAGTACCCTCCGATGAGGGCCGAAGTAACGTGGTCGCGGCAAATGCGTGGTCGGGACGCATGAAGTCCGGAGCTGGATCCCGCTTACCTTCAACGATGATCGGTATCCCCACACCTTCGTAAGAATGGTAGCGAGCTAAGTCGTCACTTTGAGCGACCGTCACCAATGAGAGTTGCTGGAAATCTTCGGGGTACCACGGAAACCCGGTGTAGCTCACCGGCAGAACCATGTTTCCTGCCGGCGACGGTATGGTAATCCCTTGCGATGGATCAAAGAGGTTGAATCTTGGAGGTAAAACAGACAGTTTACTGAGGGATGAGTGGTAGATTTTCCAGACGCGTGACTCTTCTTCCACGTTGGGAGTGAGTTCAGGGCGAATTAAGGGCCAACTGAGTGTTGCCGCCTGGTAGTAATGATACAGGCACTCAGGCTTGAACTTTTGCTCGTGTTCGTTCGCTTGCTTGTAATGCCCCTCAATGGCTGCCATCACCGGGTCAATCGGCTGTTCTTTTTTGTGGTGGTGGAGCTTGCGATGAATGTGATCGTGGATCCTCTGATACTTTGGATTGGGCGGCGGTTCAGTGGATGGAAAACTCGGTACCGTCGGAGCGTATTTTCGCGGAGCCGCGAAGTCACTGCGACTTGTGTATTCTGCGCAACCGGCAAAGAGGAGAATTGCGAGGATCGAAATGATAAGTGCGCAAGAGGTCGCGCGTGCATCCGTGAAAGTCATTGATTCCATGTCAATTCACTCGAGCTAAAGCCGTCCTAGATCCTTTCGAGTCAGGGAAGCGTACCACCTCCTGAATTAGGTGCCGGATGATTCACCTCTCGTGACTTGGGATTATCGAGAAACGCCACTTGACTGCGTCTGTCACAACAATTGGAGAAGCTTTTCGGGCTTCAGGCCGTCGCTCGCACTTATCGAGAAGAAACGTTCAGCAGGAATTATGCTGCAGGGGTGTTGCCTTAAAGTTTCCCTGGCTTTTTCAATTCAATTCGCTGGAGTTGTTCCGATATCCGTCAACGATTCTGTAAACAGACTTCGAGTGAATTGTTTTGCTTGGGATTTGCGATGTGTCGAATGCATTTGAAACGGATGGGAAAGAGGCTCCAGGATAGAGCTTCGATAGGCGACAATTAGTCGTTGGTGGATTACGGTGCTTTGCGCCGCTGTGACGTTTGCTATTAATTCTGCTGATCTGCGAGCGCAAGGTTACGGTGTCGAACTGCACAATATCCTGATGCCTGTTTCAGGATGCATGGGGGGACTGAGCATCGCACGAACGATGGATGTGCCGTCCGCTCTCAATGTTAATCCCTCCAATCTTGCCCGGTTTCGCGGCACTCAGTTCTGTAACAGTGGTGCCTGGGTTGAGCCCCCTTCAACGTTGGTAACTCCGGTAGTGTCTTGCCGAATGTAGGTGAGTTCCAGAACAAGTCGGAAGCGCAAGGAAATGCGATTGGCAATATCGCCATCGCTCAGGACGTGCGAGCTCTTGGAGTCCCTGGAACGTTGGGGATTGGTCTGTTGGCCTTTTCAGGAGCCGGCGTAAGCTTACGTGGTGTTCCTGCCAGCAACGGGACTTCGGCGTTGATCGGTGTGTTGGAAATCGGGGTCGGTCTCGGGATCGATCTGACCGACAATTTGTCTGTCGGGACGAATCTGATGATGGGCAATAGTACCTTTGATGGTCCCTTTGTCGGCCTTGGGGCTGCCGCTTATGACTACGCCTTGCGTGGAGCTATCGGACTCAATTACGACCTCGATCGCTGTACCCAGGTAGGTGTTTACTACGCAACGAAGCAAGGCTTCACCTATGACGACGCCATTCGGATCGAATTCTTCGGCGGTGCATTTTCACAAACATTCGATGTCGATCTTGATCTGCCTCGGAATGTTGGTTTCGGTATCGCCAGTAATCGGTTTATGGGGGGCGTTTGTTATTGGCGGCCGACGTGATCTTTAAGAATTAATCCGACACCAGTCTGTTTTCCACCGTTTACCATGACCAATGGCTGTTCAGCACTGGCATGCAGTACAAGGTCAACCGACGCGTTCGAATCCGACTTGGTTATGTCTCTGCTGAGAATGCGATGATTGCCAACCCAACGGGCAGCATTGGCGGCATTGATTTGCCTGGAACCACCGATGCATTGCAGTTTGTGCAAACCCTTCTACCAGCGATTAACCCGCATCGGATGACAGGAGGCACCGGAATTCGAGATGCCTTACCGAGAATCGATATCGATTTGATCGGAGGCGGGATGTTCAATGCCTCGGAACAGTTCGGTGAATCCTCTGCTGAACTCGAAAGCTATTGGGTTGCAGTCGGGCTGACTTGGCGATTCGGACGAGGCTCTTGTTGTCGCCTGCCTGTGCCTGAACAGTGATAAGCTGTCTCGCAGTTGCTGCGATAGCAGTGAGGCTTGCCAGTACGGCGGCTAGCATTTCAAAACCGTTGTAAATCTGGTGACTAAGTGTCTCTGGCGAGAAGTGACGCGATCGCTCTAACGTCGCGTCGCTGCTCGACTTATCCGAAATACTGATTTTTTCAACGCGTGTTGGCACACTCTGTGCGTTATGTTTCCATCGAACGCTTGATCGAGGACGTTATCGCGTCCTGGTAAAGCTCTCTATTCTCGGTGGAACAGGCAAAGGAGTGTGAAATGCTAGTATTGTCTCGAAAGCAAAATCAAAAGATTCAGATTGACGAACGGATCATCGTGACTGTCTTGCGAGTTAGGGGAAACTCGGTTCGCCTGGGGATTGAAGCTCCGCGCGAAGTGCGCGTGGTCCGAGGTGAGCTCGAGCCTTTTGAGCAGGAAGTTTCTCAGCAGAAAGCTGGATTACCGAGGATTGCATCGATCGGTCTCAATCCAGAGATACGCGATGAACAGGATCGACGGCAGGAGGTCGATTCGGCGACTTCACATGCGGATCGATGGACCGTGGCTAACATGAGAGAGCGTACTCGTTCGTCCCACGAAAATCGTTCTTCGACACTGCAGCATCGTGTCGACCGTGTTCGGGGCAAGATGAATTCTGTGATCGGTTAGTCGAATCGTTCTGGCACAGGCAAACGACTGATTGCAGGATCAGGAAGTCGTTGCATCGCTGTTCGGCTAACGTCGTCGAGGTGCTCCAGCAAGACGCGTTGCACCTCCAGCACTGTTTTGGGATGGCTGTGAATCTTGAAATGGTCGGCTGCGACCACCAGTTCGCTGGTCGCCTCATTCAATCTCGCACTATCCATCGTCACAACGCCGTCACTCTTGCCGGCGACCTTTGAGAGAAACCCTTCTTCGGCGACTTGACCGATCACATTATGGTATTTCACCCAGCCCGCAGGGCGAGAATCGAGTAGCACGGTGAGTACCGGTGATGTGGGGTTCAGGGAATCGATACTCGTCTGTGATTCCAAGAGTTTCGCCTGTTTGTTGATCGGGCCTTTGCCGGCAAGCTGATCGACGGTTCGCTCTACCAGGTCAGGAAGCGTGATGATTCTTCGTCCTAACCATTGAGTCGCTCCATTGGCGAATTGACTGCCACGGTGCGGTGATGCGATTGTGATCACTCGTTTGATCGAAGGATTCGGGCCGAAATAAAGTGCATCTCGCAGTGATTTTACAACCGGGTCTGGTGCATCGAGTTGATTGCTCGGTCCATCACTGACGAGCCGCCAGAAATCGCTGCCGCTTTCAACCGTCTGCATTTTGGCAACGAGCCCACCCATGCTGTGACCAACCAGCACTAATTCATCAAGAGTCCGTGACTGCAGAGCTGGATCCAGGTTCCGTCGAACTTTTGCGAGTTCTGACCGAAGCTGAGCGGCGCTCAGCCAGAATGGCTGACCCGTCGGGTACGTGTAAAACCAAAACTGGTAATGGTTGCGAATCTCTGGCGTGCCCCGCAGGTCATTGAACATGTCCATCCACGTCACAACGTTGTCCCAAAGCCCATGGATCATCAGCACGGGAACTTTTTCGGGATCGTAGGGTTCCAGCATATAAAGGCCTTGAGTTGCCTTTGAGCTCTCCCAGTTAAGGAGTCCCTTGGTCGACTCGTTGGCAGCCTGGAAGACGGGGTCATTCAGGCCGTAAGCCAAAGGTGTACTCAGATCGGTTTCCAGCGGAACGAGCTCTTTGGCAATCGAAATGTTGTTCGAAGTTAGCGGATCGTGTAACTCAAGCACGCAATAGCGTCGTTCTTTTCCGTCCTCGCTTGTGGTTTTCGCATCAGGAACCACCTGCAGGAAGGCCGTCACCGGAATGCTCATGCCCGGAGCGTAGTAGCGTTCGGCTGGGTTCTCGCCGCTGTTTCGATGGACGGCGATCAGGGGCACGCCAAGACCATAGCTCCGATAATGATTCTGCAGTCCGTTGACCTCGAAATCACTGATGAATTTTAGTTCAGAAATGTCCGCGTTACGAAGAGGACCTCGACACTCGATGGATACCTCGTATTGCTGAGTCTCTGTTTCGACAATGTGAGTCGTGCCCGGCTTGAGCTGTCCTTGCTCCTGGACGACACGCAGTGCACTCTCTAACGCACCATTGTAGATATCCGATGCCTGGCGGAATTGTGGATCGTACGGATTTCGGTTTTGGCTGTATGCATCGCTGAAGAGATAGGAGTAAGCGTTCGCGACGGAAATTCCGAACATGTCCAACGCGTCTATCGACTTGCCGTCCTCCTGCAATTCCAAACCGACGATGTAGGCCACCTCTGCCGTCGCCAATGCGTTTTCGGATGTGGGGTCATCACTGCTGATCTCTTGAAGTTGAGTGACCAACGTGATCGGCTCATCTAAGGCCGTGGTGTCCAGGTCATACCGACGCAGCAATTGTTGCGTTCGCGGTGTCGGCTTGGGACCGAGATATGAGAAAACATTTAGTTCCGTTGCGAGGGGAATGGCTGGTCGATTGCGGACTCGCACCCAGTCAGTCGAGGTGCAGCCAAGATGCATGATCAGGCTAATCATCAGCGCACCGACGCATCGCTGACGTAGCGTCTGGGGAAGTGAGGGTCGATGATTGGCTGGAAGGCTCGCTCTGCGAGCTTGGTGTGACATGGAAGTAGAGTGATGTGATGAACTGATTCAGGATCCCAAAATTCTGGCCAAACATAGGGATTGTCTCGGTTTCGGTCAACGTAGGTTGCTCGATATTCCCTGTCAGCTAGCAGGTCGGGCGTCGAGTGGTCATCCTGAATGCTTGTCGAGTTCAGTCGGTTTCTAGGCAAGGAATTGGGGATGGTTGCAATCGAGTGAGATTGACTTTGAGGGACCGATTCTCAGGCCGATTGGCCTAGGTCTTTGGTGGGGACGTCGCGATCTCTGTTCAGTCTAATTGCTGGTCTCACAAAATTCGGGTGGGGAATTCATTCGTCACATTCGATTCCGCGATAAGCGTATCCGCCATCAACTCGCAAGACACTTCCTGTCATATAACTGGAGGCTCTTGATGCCAACAGGAGAAGCGATCCGGCTAGTTCCTCGGGAGCAGCTGCTCTATCCATCGGAATCGCCTTTCGCTAATGCTCTCCCTGGGGGCCGTTCAGGATATCTTGCACCATTGGAGTCGCAAGCCAACCGGGTACTAGGCAGTTAACTCGAATGTTGTTTTTGACTAACTCCATTGCCATGTTTCGCGTCAGGTGTTCGACTCCGGCCTTGGATGTGGCGTAGTGAATACGCTTTCTTTGCAATCGGCCGCCGAGCGATGATGAGATGTTGACGATGCGGCCTTGGATGCCCTTCTTGATCATGTAAGCGGCTGCGCAGGTTGATGCTTGCCAGGTAGCCTTCAGATTGACATTCATCACCGCATCCCAATCCGACGCTTCGATCTCGAACATGTAGTCATCAGCACCGAGAATGCCGGCGCAATTGATGAGTGCGTCCAGTCGCCCATAATTATCGTCAAATTTATCAATCAACTGATGAATCGCCTGGGCATCGGGCACGTCGCATTCGTAGGCCGTCGCTTATTTACCCTGCTGCTGAAGGTCATCGGCGAGATGCTGTATTGAATTCCAGTTTCGATCTACAAGTGCGACGGTTGCCTCTGCGGATGCTAGAATCTTCGCGAGTTCACTTCCCAGGCCACCACCGGCACCCGTCACGACGGCCACTTCACGCTTCATTAAAAACTGATCGAGAACGGACATTGATTTCCCCGGCTGTTGAAGAGTCGAATCCGCCATATTCTATCCGGGGAGATCAGAATTCGGAACGTAGCGTGCAACTGGGATCGTTCAGCATCTGACATGACACGTCAAGGAGTCCAGATCTCAACGTCCAGACCGGTTGTTTCTCCTGATGAAATAACAGCCAGCCTCCGAGTGCGAGAGGTCCGTGGAATCAAGCGGTCGGATTCGCATTGGCATTCGGCTCGGGTTTTTGGTTAATCTATTGCTCTGGCAATGCCTGCGTTAATGACTCCGCATCCGAAAATGTCTCTCATGTGTAGCGTTTCAATCTCTTCCGGTACAAGATCGCCCGCGATCGAAAGATCTCATCGGCTTTTGTTGAGGTCCGCGCTGTGCGGTGACGAAGATGCGCTGTCCGCGTGGCAGGAGTGGACTGCAGACTATGGTTTTGCATCGATTGATGAAAAAACTCGCGATTTGATGCCGCTGGTACACAGGAATTTGAAACGGGCTGGCGCTGAATATCCTTGGCCGAAACAGTTGGAGCATCGAGGGCACCTGTGCCAGTTCGTCAATCGAGATCGAATTCGAGTGATGGCGGAAGTAGTAGGACTGCTCGCTGATGCTGGAATCCCTTGCATGGCTCTCAAAGGTGCTGCATTGATCCTCGCCTATTACGAGGAACTAGGTCTAAGGCCGATGGGGGATTTTGATGTTTTGGTGCCGACTGAGCAAGGCGAACGAGCGTTCGCCTTACTCCAGGAGCATCAGTGGAAGCTCGATGAGATGCTGGCCGGGAAGGAGGCTGAGATTGCGACGGATGCTATGCCCGGCGTGAATCTGGTGAATGACGCTGATGACAAATGCGATCTGCATTGGCACATTTTCCATGACTGCTGCTTTCCAAGTGCTGATCTTGTGTTTTGGGATCAGGCGACTTCGCTGAAGTGCCATGGGCAGAGAGTCTGGTTTCTGTCGCCGACAGATATGCTGCTGCACACCTGTGTGCACGGATCGATGCGGAATGGGGCTCCTGTAACTCGCTGGATTCCTGATGTCGTTACAATCATAAAAACATCCGGCAGCCAGATTGATTGGGAACGTCTGTTGGAAGAGGCTAGAGCCCGATCCTTCATCTATATTTTGCAGCATGCCTTTCAGGCAATGGATGAAGTTCTCGAAGTTGCGATTCCACAAGGCTTCCGCGAGCGTCTTGCCGACTCTCCCGTTGCCTTACGGGAACGGCTTGAGTATAGCGTTCGGCGTCGTGATAAGAATTACAAGTTCACGTTGATCGGGCGATGGTGTCAGTTGTCTCGCTATTATCCGAAGCGGGGTTTTTGCTGGAAGTTATTAAATTTTCCCTCGTTTCTGACCAAGGTCTGGCATGTTCGTCGCTATCGTGACCTAGTCCCGTATCTGTTCAAGGTGGGTTTCTTGTATGGATGGCGTCATCTTTTGGGTAAGCGTTCCGATGACGATGATGGATCAGGGAGGTTGTGATGGGGCGATCCAGGAACATGGTCTGTTTACGGGATGACCTTCGCGAGGTCCTTGACGGGATTTTACCGGAAAGCGATGGTTGTACTGGATTTCGCCGTTTGGTCGTCATTTCTTGTCGGATTCTGTTCTCTGGAATTGCGGATTTATTTGAGTTAAAATGAACGGCGTCATCCAGTTTTTAGTGAACTTGTGATTCGACAAGACTCCAATGAATTTCATCGAGGGTTCACCGAAATGTCAAAACCATCTGAACTGCAGGCGACAGATTCCAATCAGGAAGTAAGTCAAAGCCAAGCAGACCGTATTCCAGAACATTCTCGTCGCGAATTGCTGGAACGCCTTCGCAAGGCAGTCGTAGCCGCTCCATCCGCGACGGCGCTATCGCTTAAATCGAGTGCTGCTTTTGGTGAAGCCTGATTTTTTTCGCTGAAATCGTGGATTTATTTCAGTTAAGATTGAGGTTTGTAGTCAGCCTTTCGTGGACTTGTAGTTCGCCTTGACTCCAATGGATTTCATCGGGGGCTTATCGGAATGTCAAAACCATCTGAGTTGCAGCCAACAGATTCCAATCGGAAAGTCATTCAAGGTCAAGCAGATGGTATGCCAGGGCATTCTCGTCGCGAATTACTGAAACGCCTTCGCAAAGCAGTCGTCGCCGCTCCAATCGCGACGGCGCTATCGTTTAAATCGAGTTCTGCTTTTGGTGACCCCTGATTCTGGTGTGACTGTCGTATAAGCCATTCGCCGTTTTTGCTCGTAGGTCGGAACCTTAAGCGATCCCGTCAGGAGTAATTGATCTCAATTGGAGACTCAGGACTACGTTAATTCAAAGTTGTACTCGGTGTCCATTTGCATCCTGGGTGCAGATCGGCGTCCCGCTATTCTAAAAGCTATTCAGACGGTCAGGGAATTCGGGATAGAGGTTCACGTAGCGGTTGCAGAGCAACGTGAAGAGCTGGAAGGCATTGTTGGAGTTCACCAGCACCTGATCCAATGGGAAAATGATTTTGCTGCAGCACGGAATAGCCTGCTCTCTCAGGTCGATTCGGAATTCGTATTGTGGATCGATAGCGACGAGATCCTACTTAGCTTTTCCGAGATTGATTGGAGTGACCTGCAAGGAGATCTGCATGCGGTTCGTATCTGTGATGAAGCTAATCTCACAGCCGCGACGCGGGTCCGCTGTCATCGGAATAATGGCAATGTGAGTTGGGTTGGTGCGATTCATGAACAGCTTCGCTCAACGAGTGGGGACGATGACAGCCCTCGAACACTTCCGGGGATTTTGGTTCTTCATGAAGGCTATGAAGATCCGCTCCTGTATCCAGAAAAATATCAACGGAACCTGTCGATCGCACAGCAGCAAATTGACAAAGGCGAGGCATCGCATGGCGCGATGACAGTCTTGGCGAGTTCCGGTGGAGGAGATCGATCGGAGGAAAACGTACAGCGTTGGCTGCAGTGTTTTGAGCACCCCGATGTACGCCCATCCAACTACGTTGATCGACGCCATATCGCCGCGGGAGTGCTTTGTGAATTGGGGCATCCGGAGCCTGCTCTGACAGTGTTGAGTCGCAATCCACTCATCGTTTCACTGCAACTGGCTGTTCTGGCAGATGGTCTTCGTTCCACTGGAGAGGTTGATGAAGATCGCCTGTGTTTTCTCGAGAAGGTTCTGCAGCATGCGGCGTTTGACCAAAACTATGCATTTCCCACTGAACTGTTGGGGCAGAATCGCGACGGAATTATGAATTACCTTACCCAAATGGTGAAGGATTGGACTGTGGACGATAGTAAACCTGAAGCTTCCTTTGGGCCGGACACTCAATTTGCGAGGAGTGATCGTATTGAGGAGGAGGAATTCGACGGCGACCGCGTGTTGCTCCATATGGATACTCGGAAAGTGATTGTGTTGAATCCGACTGCGGCGGTCATTTGGCAGGCGCTTGCTTGGCGAGTTACTCGAAAGGATCTTTCTGATCTTTTGGCCGAAGCTCATCCTGAATCAGACGCTGGAGAGCTTGAAGAGGCTTTGTCTCAGACTTTAGCTTTGCTTCATAGCGAGAGCTTTCTTGAGATATGCGACTCCGGCGAATAGCTAGGTTCGAAAATGTGTTCGACAATGTGATTGAATTCAGCGATTCATTTTTCACGCGAAAAGTCTGAGGCGATCGCATTGAAGGAGCAACGGTTATTCCTCTTGGATTCAGTGTCACCGATGGAAAGTCTGTGAGAATTACCGATTTCCTCTGTGTTAGATTCGTCTGATTTTAAGAATGGCTGGCGACACAACGTTGTCGCAACGTTTGATCTTTTCAACACAAGGTTGATGCGTAGGGACCGTGGCAATGGAGGAACGTCTGAAAACGACCGTTTGTGTACCGTGTTATGCGCCTCATTTTAAATTCGTTGAGGAACTGATTGATGCCTATGAGCAACAGACCGTTCATCCAGACGAACTCGTGATATCTCTTTCTGAGTCGCGTCTTTGTTCGTTGCCAGAGAAATACGACACTTCTTTTCCTGTGAAAGTGATTTGCTCCGTGGGCCGACTTTACGCTGGAGAGAATCGGAATCTGGCGGCTAAGCATAGCAGCGGTGATATTCTAATCTTCAATGATGCGGATGATTTACCAGCACGGGGACGCGTTGAGATTATTCAGCAGGCCTTTGCTTCTCGGCTAAACGCCTACGGTTTAGTGCATGGTTTGATTGAAGATCTTCAGCCGAAAGATTTTTTTGAACAAACCAAAGAGATTACCCCCGATAACTCGTCTTCATGGCCCTGGATAAAGGGGCAGAAGGGCTACGCGAATGGTCCCGTGTCAATTCGCCGCTCGGTGGTTGAGCATGTAAAGTGGAGCGGTATTGTAAGGGCACAGGATGTTGAATTCTTCCAAAAGCTCTATCGTTTTTGTCGGGCCTCAGGCAAGTACATCGTCTACATTGCTGACCCGATCTATCTTTATCGACGGTCCCTTTCTTCGGAACGAACAAGGTTGTAAAGCGTGAAGTGGAACCTCGCAGAAAACGATTTAAGCTTGTCACGTTGTGCTTGCCTCGAACAACCGTTCGAGCATTTTCCGCAGAGAGGTGATTTCGCACCAGGATGGGGGCCTCGAATCGATCCATGAAGTATGCCTTTCGATGGGAAGATGCCATTGTTGTCGTTTCCATGAGCGATCCGCAGTTGGTGGAACGCGTGGGGACTTTTCTCGATATTTTGCCCGTTGCTACTTCGGCGGCTGTTGATGTTGATGTTGATGTTGATGACCTAAATGCTGGTGGCTTTGATGTTTTCTTCGAAGGGCGTTGCTGCCATTGTGAAAATTCAGAGGATTGCTTTCTTGCCGTTACGACCTACGTCAGTGCATCTTTTCTGAGGAAAACGTGCCATCTTGTTTTGCACTCGGGGGCTGTCTTGATTGATGGTCAGGCGGTGTTGTTTGTGGGGGAACCCTATGCCGGGAAATCATTGTTCGCACTAACCGCCTGGTTGGAAGGCGTCCCCGTGATTGGAGATGATTGGATCGCCATTGATTGTGAAAACAGGACCGTGATTCCCTTCCCTAAGACGTTTAAGCCTCGATTGAGCTTTGATTCGCTTTCGAAGGATGCTCAACAAAAAATTGCAGAGGCCGGCTTCGTCGAAGGTCGAATGCACGATGTTCATCGATTAGTCGTCAGTCGACAGGCAACCGGAATGCTTCGATACGTGGAAAGGAAATCCATCTCCAGGATGGTATTGCTCGAACGGACGGAAGGGACGTTATCGGTGTCGCCACTGCCATCGCAGGACGCACTGGAAATCCTTTTGTCGCAAGTCGTTCCCACGAAATCGGATTCGGTGCTTGCCGTATTGCAGGTGTTAGAGCCGCTGGTTAATCGCGCGGCCTGTCACCGGTTGTCGATCGGTGAGAACGAAACCAGGCAAGCTGTGCTCCGTCTCTTGGAGCCGAATTGACGTTCTTCTCGAGAGGATCTCAGATGACGCACATCCGCCCTGCATCGGTGCGGGTGCCGCGTAGAGAGAAGGCTGCGAGCTAGTCGTTCTTCACGTCCAGCTTCAGGTGAAAGTGATTTTCCATTTCGTAGGATGCCATTCCCCATTCGCCCAGGACATCCCACGAATCAAGATGCGTCTGACTGGCTACGGATTCGAGGCCGCGCCCGCCTCGCGCAGCCGCATCGGCGTCAATTTCACCACGTGCGAGCTTTGCGTCGTAAACGAGTTGCCATTGATACCACGCGACATGATTGGACGGGTACACGTGTTGAAATGCCTGTCCCCATTTTGAATTCCGACTGCCATACCAACGTCCCTTGGAACTGAGATAGCCGAAATCGGGCATTGTTGAAATACCTGCATAGCCAGGTCGCCCCAGGTAGGGGTAGGCCATTCTTCGATTGCGCAGGTCGAGGACGCGATGTGCCGCGTCAATGCGGGCCTGCAGATACTGGTCGGGTGAGTAACGAGTGGGGTTTGAGTAATATTTTTGAAGGGACGAGTGGCCGCCTCGCTTGTGTTCCAGCAACGCTCGTCGAATTTCAGAAAGTGAATTTCCCATGCTCGAATGGCAAAAGACGTACATGTTGTAATTGCGAGGCGGATTGTGGCCTGATTTTGCGATTTTGGCTAATTCTGAAACGGGGGGCCAGTCGTGATCGATCAGGTTCCCGTAGTTCTTCTTTTGCTCAGTCGTCAATGGGTTCCAGGCCATGAGTTTGAAGCCGAGTACCCGACCCCAATTCGAACCGTCAGGTAACCAGGCGTCTGGCCAGCCTGGTTGGTATTCCATTAGGAAATTGTCAGACAGAATGTGATGGGCGGGAGTCCAACGCTCACTCATCGCCCGCCATTGGCTCAAAACCTTAGGATCAATCTCCTGCTGGCGGACATGTTCGTGCCAGGCGTAGGCTCGACGCAATAAATTCATGTGTGATTCGTTTCCGTCGATCAGATAGAGCCAGATCAGCAGCGGGCCAACCCCACGTGTGAGAGCTCGTGGATAGGGTAGCTCAATCTCATATTGGCGAGCTCGGACTGGTTTCCCGTTGTCGTGGTATTGTTCGCACCAACCCACCACGTCGCCTTCGCCCATGTTGGCCTTTGCAAGAAAATCTCCAAGTCGACTGAGTTTGGCGACGTATTTCTCATCTCCCGTTAGGTGGTGCATCATGACCATCATCTGAAAGCAGGAGTTCGTCGCGTTGTCGTTAAACGAAACACCGTTGCGGACTCCAGAATGTCCCGAGCTACGTCCGCTGAATGACCATTGATCGGGCCAGCCCCCATTTTCCCGTTGGAGGGTCAGCAGCAGGTCGGCGCATCGTTGGGCAGAGGCGAGATATTTCTTGTCTCCGCTCACTTTGTACGCGTAGAGCATGATCCAAAAAGGTTCGTTATTAAAGCCGTCTTGGATTCGAACGAAATCCGCGGCAAGTTCACCCCAAGGCCAATGCCCCTGGGGCCATTGGGCTGACAGGATGACGTCGGCCGATCGGAGTGCGGTGTTCAGGTAGTTCTCATCTCCGAAGATCTCGTAGGCTCTCAGGAGCCCCACGGTGTTGGTGCGCAGACTTTGGATGTTCGCGCCGCTGTATTGCGTTGGGATCTCGTTGGTTGTTTGTTGATCTAGCCACGTCAGGATTTCTTGTTCGACCCGTGAGAGCAGTTTTGGATCGGCCCATGTCTGGCTTTCGCGTTCATCGATCGTTGCTAATAACTTCTGCAATTCGTCGGTCTTTTGTTCTCGATCCAAATCGGATAGCTCTTGGTAATGAGCTGTTTCACCACCAAATAAGCTGGCTCGTTGCTCCCACGTGAGGCCTTCCTCCGATAATGCCCCATAAGAAAGATCCTTGTAGTGTCCAAGTTCTTCATCAAAGATCAGTTGAGCTTCCACGTGGCTCGGAATCAGGCAGAGGGCCGACAATAGAAAATAGAACCAAGGCAAAGGCCTGCTGGCTCGATGAAGTAAGGCGACAGTCGATAGTTCGAGAACGAATTGGGGGGCCATCTGTATTTGCTTTCGAGTTGCCAAACTGGGTTGACGGTGGATGTTTGCTTTTCCTGACCTGAACGTCAGCTAGGGCACGGGTTGCTGGTCGATCCTGTTTGACCGTGTTAAAGGCCGCGATCAGGAAAGGAATGGATCAATTCGCCTATGGAGAACTGATCAAGCATTTGACTACTTTATGCCAACTGCCGCGGGAATTGGGTTATTGGTCCTGCAGAGAATAGTATCTTTGGCTTGCGTTGATGAAACAAGCATGCGTGCATGAGCAGCCAATGAGTTGTTGACGCAATTCATTGGCTTCGTCTGAGTTCCAAACCCGTTCGAAGTTAAATTCTGATGCTCGTAGGTCGCCGATCACAGGGGTCAATTCGCAAAGCCGGACTTTTGCGTCGGGTTCGATCACGCCGATGTAATGGCCTGCCTGGCATTGGAAAGGCAGGCCTTCGCCTCTCAATAATCCCATCCAAAGCCCGTAACGATCCAAGATATGCTTGAGGGCAGCCGGTTCCTTGGCGAGATAATGTTGGAAATAAGGTTGTGCCTGCTTTTGAAGAGATTCAAACTGAGCGGGTGTCGGTGCTCGGCAATCCGGGGTTGGCCCCTCACCACGCATGGGCGTGAACGTGTGTGTGTCGACGTAAAGATGTTCTTTTGCATATTCCATGAGGGGAATAATACGATCGGCATTTTCATTGGAGACGACGGAATTCAAGAGTACTGAGAACCCCTGTTTTCCCTGGCTTTGTCGATGCGCGCGGAGAAGCGTTAATCGCCGAGTTGTTTCCACAACCGAGTTGAATGCGTCTTTTTGCTCATGGATCGCATCATGTTCTTCATGCAGCCCTTCCAGTGACATCATCAAAGTGAGTTGTAACTCGGGCATCAAATCCAGCATCTGACTGACGGTGGAGATGATGCGGTCAGGAGTTGAACCATTGGTCGGGATGAAGACCGAGCGAGTTTGATTGCTTCGGTAAAATATTTGGATGACTTCTGCGATGTCTTGGCGAAGGAAGGGTTCTCCACCCGAAATCAGCAAGAGTTCCAACTCGTCAAGTTCATCCGAGAGCTTTTGATATTCCTCCAAAGTCATGACCTTGGTGCGACGGTTGAGTGAGCTGTGGTAGTAGCACATTCGACAGCCATGATTGCACTGATCGGTAATGGTCAGGATCAATTGGGCGGGACGTTTCATGGTCTTTTGCGGCAAAGTGTTTTAGGAAACCACTTGTACGAACATTTTAAACTTTTCAAGTTCGGCAATCTCGTCGTCCGACATTCCCGTTTCGATTAAGTATCGTTTCGACTTTTGGTGGATCGATTTTAGATTCCACTTCTTTTCAAAAAAAGCTTTGTCTCGAAATGTCTGGGATAGAGATTCTCGGATCTGGGCGTAGGCGGGAGTTCTGGGGTGACTGTGGTGCACGACTTTCGAAGCCGGATTACTAAATATTTTGTAACCAGCCTGACGCAACGCAAGACAGAGGTCTTTGTCTTCTTCGCAAATCGTGAGTTGTTCGTCAAAGCTTCCAGAATTTAAGAACGCCTGCCTCTTTATCAAGAGGCAGGTTGTTGGGTACCAGGGGACTTCGCATTCATCATCGATTTCGGGGGAGTCTGGCTTGAGGATGCAATCGATGTGTAGGCCGATCGAGTGCTGTTCTGTGTTCTCGGAGTACTCGACAACGTAGTGAGAACAATATTGAACTTCGCCCTGTGGCAAGAGTATTAAAGCGCCCACAGCGGCGATCGACTTCTGTTTTTGGGCTGTGTCGATTAACGGTTCGAGCCAGCCTTGAGTGACTTCAACATCGTTGTCGAGAAAAACAATGTACTCGCCGGATGCGGCGCTTACTCCAAGATTCCTTCCGGCCGCAGTTCCGATGTTGTGCTCATTCCACACGATCTCAAAGTTTTTTTGTTCCTGTTGTAATCGCGTCAACCACGCGATGGTTTCCGTGTCGGATTCTTGGCTCACTACAATGAGCTCAAACTCTCGCTCCGTCATCTCGTACAGAGCCTTGATGAACCGCTCGGTTTGTTCCTTACGCTGCAGATGTAGTGTGACGACGGAAAGCATTGAGCGTTAATTCAGGGGCACGGTGGGAACTGACTCAGAAGCGGTTATCGTAACCTACTGAGCGAATAAGGTTGCCTTGTTGATAGACGATTTTCAGGATTTGAAAGGAATTTCCCCCCCATTTGCTGCCAGAATGAACGGCACTTGGGAAAATGAAAATGCTAAATGGTAATCGCCGTTAGGTACCCTCTGTGGATCCCAAGCCTGTTTTTGCTCGAGTCGACGTCGTTGGGGAATGGATGCGTGGAGAATGTTGGCTGTGTCGCTGTGCATGCATTCATTCGTTACAGGATGCCAATCAGCATTTATGTTTTTGGAAGAATGACCAGATCTCCTGATTTGCATGGAGATTCAGCGTTGTCGTTCCAAGGGAATGAGCAGCGGATTCAGACCAGGCTGAACCAGGCCATGTGTGGCCACCGTTCTTGATGGTGTAGAGAAGCACGCGTTCTTCCTCAGCTGAGTTCAAGTAGGCCTCACGGACAATCCATGTTCCGTCGTTGATCGTGACGCAAGGTCTTTGCATTCTTCGATGCGTACACTGATTGGCTTTGGCCCACCAATCCATTGTGTTCGCGACTGACGAGAATTCGATTTGGGAGAGGCTGCGAGCTCCTCGGCCACCCTCGTAGGGGACATAAGAGTCGTTGGTGCCATGGAAATGAATGACAGGGACAGCAACGGGGGGACGGCTGAAATCACGCAGCGTGCCCGCGACGGAAGCGACGGCTGCAATTTGCGAAGGAATTTGGATGGCCAGCTCGTAGCAGAGAATTCCACCACTGGACATGCCCGCCAGATAGATCCGGCCAGGATCGACTTGCAGATGCTGGATCGACCAATCGATCAACCGTTTTACATACTCAAGGTCGTTGACTTGATATCGCGTCGCAAAACTCGCCGAGTGGCCTGTGTTCCACTGGAGCGACATTTCGTTCCGGCCGCTGCCGTCTGGATAGAGGACAATGAAATCGGATTCGTCGGCTAACGAATTAAGATTGCAGAATTCTGCCATTCGTTGGCCGTTGATACCCGTGCCGTGAAAAGCAATGATCAGAGCGCGGTTGTTGACTGCCGGCTGAGGTTGATGGACCCGAAACATTCGCTGCCGGTCGTCGATCATGAGATTGGCGGTGAAATCGGAGGATTCAGGGTCGAATGTCACGGTTTCTCCAGGCGAATATGCTCAACCTTGTATTCAATCAGCCACTCCAGCCAACGTTCTTGGTCCTCCGTGAGTTCGATTTCAGCTTTCATCTCAGCGGAGAGAGGAGAAACGACTTCGATTACCAGGTCATCTAGCCATTGTTTTGCGTCTTCCTGGCGAACCCAGAATTCGTTTTCCCCGAGCTTTGGGACTCCTGGTTCGCTTTCCGGCGTGATGAAATAAGTGATGTCCGTCTGGAATCGAGTTGGCATTTCCAAGGCTGGAACATCTTTACGAGATACAGCGACGACACGCATGATCCGCCCTTCTCACGAAAACGAGTTAGAATCAAGATGGTTCGTAGGGTGCTTTGAGCAACCGTCCAATGGTACGGGGAAATGGCAATCAGTGAAACCACCAGGATGTTGGTAAAGAGAGGTTCGTTGTGAATGTGTTGACACGTGAGCAGGTGCGCGAGGTTGATCGTATCGCGATCGAAGAGCTAGGAATGTCCGGTCTCGTATTGATGGAAAACGCCGGGCGAGGTGTCGTTGATCGATTGTGCGAGACGAGCCGGCCGGAACGCGTTTTTATCGCTTGCGGCAAAGGCAATAATGCGGGTGACGGCTTTGTGATCGCTCGGCAGCTCGATCTCCTGGATATTGATGTTTGTGTGATAACCGTCGGGGATGTGAGGCAGCTAAAGGGCGATGCTGCAGTTAACTTCGAGTTGTTGAGCCAGACCCGGGTCCGAATCACGGATCGTATCGATGTACTGCCAGGCGTGCAGGATGAGGATTGGATTTTGGACGCTCTGTTGGGGACAGGGTCGCACGGACAGCCTCGGCCTCCGTACGATGAGGCAATTCTAGCCATCAATGCGGCGGCTGGACGAAAGCTGGCCATTGATATCCCCAGTGGCCTTGATGCCGATTCGGGAAAGCCGGCTGATCGCACCGTGAGAGCGGACCACACCTGTACCTTTGTGGCTGCTAAACCCGGCTTACTCCAGGAAGAAGCACAACCTTGGGTCGGTCAGTTGCACATCGTTTCGATTGGCGTTCCGTGGAAGCTCCTTCATCAATTTGCGGTTTGACGGAGCTACGCTGTTCTAGCAGGAGTCGACCAAGAGTTTGGTCCAGAATGACATTTTGTCCCGACCTCCATCGAACCCAAATTCTTGATAGACGCTTTGGCCTCGAAGGTTGTCGCCGTGGACCTCGAGCGTCACCTTACAGCAACCCAGTTCTCGTGCCCAGTCTTCCACGCCCTGGAGCAAGAGCAGGCCAACTCCTTGGCCGCGATAATCTGCCGCGACAAATAAATCGTGGATATTCAAGAGACGTTGAGCGTAGAAGGTGGAATATCCCAAGAAGCAAACCGCCAGACCAATGGCTTCCTCTTGGTCCATTGCGAATAGCGTGCGCTGAAAGGGATGTTCGGTAAGGTCTCTGATCAGTTTGTCGCGATTCTCGAACGGCATCGGCTTGTCCGCGCCCATGGGATGCTGCATGTAAGCATCGAGGAGTTCTAGAAAGAACCTTTGATGGTTCGCATCAGAGAGGTCGGCTCGCCGCAACTCGACGGACAGCGGACTATTCGTCCGTTTGGGGTGGTTCGTACTCAAAGTCTTTCCACTTCATCGCACGACGAAACGGCTCGACTCGTAGCAGCACCTCTCCTTTGTGGAACAGACGCACCGTACCGTTCGATTCGCTCACCGTTACCGCGACGGCTTTGGTTTTTTTCGTGATGGCTGCGGCTGCCCAATGTCGGGCGCCGAGCCCCTTTGAGAGCGTGACGTTCGCAGCGGTCGCATTCAGATAGCGGCAGGCGGCGTCTACGGTGCCGTCGGAGGAAACGACGATCGCTCCGTCGAGCGGAGCGATCTCTTTGATCGCCTCTCGAACTCTGAGATCCTGAATGTTGCGGTCTCGGCGATTGTATCCCTTGACCGGGTCAAATCCCAATGGCTCACTGCTCTTGATGACGTTTCGACTATCTCCGACCACCAGAATGGTGCCCACCGGCTTGCCCTCTCGGCCTTCCCGACCGATTTCCACAGCAAGATCCACGACGGTCTTGAGCGTTTCCAGGGGGACATTGGTCCCTAGCTTTCTCAGGTCGCGCGCCGTCAGACGTCCGAGGTGGTCGTCCAGGCGAATGTGGCTTACTGAATCGACTTGCCCTGCCTCAAAGCCACAGTACAAAGCGATGACATCAGCCCCGGGTGCCAGCTGTTCATTCGCGATTGACGTCAACAGAGCGTGCGTCAATTTGTCGTAGACCGGTGCCTCCGGCATGTTCAGCAGAACGGTTTCGAGTTCGGTTTCTTCCGCACCCGCAAGATCCTCGATGGTGTCGCCGGCAATGATCAGCTTGCGACGACGCCCCACAAGTTTTTTGAGGCGATCCAGGTCGACCGAAGACTCCCTCAACAGTAATACTGCGTCCGCATCGACTGATTTGGCAAGCTGGACCGCGATCTCGTAAATCGGATCCATCGGTTCTGTTGACTTCTGAGCCGTCATACGAAGGGTCGCGCAGACTTACGAGTCTGTTAGGAGCTGAGCATTAAACTAGCTAGAATCCTAGACTCTTTTTTTGGATATCGCAACCCGATGAGTAGTTCAGCGGGCTGCATGTTGGCCGATCTCTAACGCTTTCTTGATCGTTTCGTCGAAGAAGATTTTTTGTCGCGTTTCACAACTTGGGTAGGACGTTTCCAGTCGTTACCAAAAACTCGTTCGTGATAAAGTCGTAAGGCGCGAACCGAATGACCCTTGGGACCATATTCCCAGTCGTGGTAACGATGTTGAACCATTAAGTTCGCCAGATAAGCGACGGAACGAACAATTCGTTCATCATGCAGTTGATTTTCTTCCGCCGCATAGACCATCCATTCCAGAATGTGGCCCGTTGTCTGGAATTTGCGATCGTTTCCACCCCAGTTACCTCGTCGCTTGAACCAGTCACTACTGAAGCTGCCATCCCTGTTTTGCAGGGTAAGCGAGTAAGCGTAATAGTCGTCGACGAATTTTTTGGCTCTCCACCACTGGCCTTCCATCGGCTTTTCAGCTGCATCTCGCATTTTGACTGCGTAGGTCAGGCCCATAATGCGGTGAGTACCACCACAAGCTGCACCGTTGATGGTTTGAGCTAATTCAGCTCGGATCACACGGGGAAGGTCCCATGATTCGCCCCGATCGTTTTTCCATTTTGCATCGCTATCAAGATAGTGAGCGAATCCGATCAGCTTGAAAGTTAGCTCCGACGGCTCGCGGCAGGTTAACTGTTCTTCCATGATCAGCTCTTCAATCGTGAAGTCGCGCCCTTGGACACGGATCGCCGTCTCTCGTGGAGCATTCGTTTGCGCTGCCATCGCCAGGAACTGGCCAGCATGACCCTGGTAGCCAGGTCCTTCACGGCCTTTAATGCGGCCATTAGAAACGTAGAACAGACGCCGTCCAGCACACGACTGGTTCTCGCAAAGCCAGTTAAAGACGCTTGTGCGACGACCCTTTGAGCTGCCCACACGAATGTCACTATCGAGGCCCCAGCCGAGAAATGAATGCATCATCGACCAGCAACTGTGTTCACCGCTGTTCAGGAGGATCGGTTCATACAGACGCAGGCAATTCTCGATCGGCTTGCGAAGGCGGGCAACTCGGGCCGGAATGACCGGTGCAGGTGGTTGCTCTGACTCTTCAAGTTCCGCGGTGGGCTTCGGTTCGGTCGCGGGTACTTCGTCTGTTGCATTCGAGGTGGATGTTTCTTGAGTCTCTACGTCCTTGGCCGATTCGGACTTGCCGGTGGACGCCTTGTTAGCCAAACGTGGAGATGAATCTTGGTTCTTCGATTCTTCCGCTGCTTTAGGAGAGTTAATGTTTAGGTCGTTTTCGTCCAGAACGTCTCCAAAAACCGATTCGACCTGATCTGTGTCGGTTTGAGCCGCTGGACTCGTCGTATCCGTGATGACCGGTGTTGTTGAAGCTGCTTCTTGATCCGGGGTTGGACTGGTCACGAGCTTAGCGACGCGAGCGTGCTCTTCAAAGTCGCTGAGCTCCGGCGATAGCCAAAGTAATCCCCGGGGCGATGCAATGGCAGGAACATTTGCTAGCAGCAATCCGACCATGAGGGTCGTGCTGATGGCGAAAATAATGATGATCGAGGGTTTTACGCGATGGAGCGAAAAACAATTCGAGGCTTGCTGCGTCATTAGTATGTTTCTGCAGTCTCAAGGGGTGGAAGCGTCTGTCCGGCAGTCATACTTATGCCGTGCGAACGGTGCAGATGATTGCACTTGTTGCAGTGATATCGGACACCATCCTCAGTCAGTTCATGTGTCTCTCGCGATTTCACAGGTGGATTTCAACCGTCAGCGCTCGAATGGACGAGTTCTGTCGCCTGGACCGCGCCTGTTCTAGGCTTATTTGATGTAGTCCGCAAACCTTCAAACGGCAACGGAACGCCGCTTCTCGTAAGACTTAATCGGCCGTATTGGTTTCGTCGGCAAACACAGCTGGTGATACTCAGTGAAAGCCGGCCGATCAGAACGGATTCAACGCGGTATTTCAACCGCCAGGGGATTTGCTATCGGTACCCTTTGGGGAAGGTTTAGCGGTTCCGCCCTGATGAAGAATCGGTGAACCTCACGACCGGCTCAGCGCAGATCCCGGAGCTCATTGGCCACATTTTCGGGCGAATTGGATTCTGGCGTTCCGTTTGAAGGTGAAGTGGGCAGGCGACTCACGTACTGCTGCCATTGACGAACATCGTTGCCGAGGTCTTCTCCCGTGACCTGGCTTAACGATTGCATGGCCAGGAACTGCATGGCCGGATCAGAATCCTTTAAAGATTGGCTAAGTGCAAGAACGGCTTGATTCGACTTGAATCCTCCTAGTTCTTCCGTGACCGCCAGGCGCACATCCAGATTGGTGTCACTGTTCTGGGTAGCGACTAAGGCTTGTAATGCAGCAGGAGACCTCAGGCGTCCTAAGGATCTCACAGCCTCGATTCGGATTTCAGGGTTGGCATCTTGGAGCGCCATCTCGAGTCCCTTGATCGCTGTCGGGGTATTGATGTATCCGAAAGTCTCGGTGATGCCAATCTGCACGGCCTGAGGTTGCTTGTTGGCATAGGATCTCGCCAGGGATTGGGCGATGCGTTCTTGTTCCTCGGGAGACATCTTTTCAACGGTTTTTTGCACCTCTTTGAGGCTATCGAGCCGCTCGTGCACGCCATTGTCATAGCTGCTTTCAGCAGAGTTTTTTCCCCAGAAAGGCGTGGGCATGCTGAAACTGTTCATGGCGCAACCCATGAAAAAAAACGTGACTGCCACGAGACAGGCGACATAACACAATGGGTGAAAGATTCGGTTTTTTGTCCGCATGGTATCTAAGGCTTTCAGGCAAAAGCGAGTTGGATATCGACCGAGGCCACTCCCGCGCAAGCTCCACGGTAGCAGTGGGCGCGAAGAATAGCAGACGCCCTTATAGTTGACCAGACTTATTTCGCGTGCCGGTTGTTGCTCGCGAGTGCAGCCACTGCTTTGGCTGCAGTGGCATCAAGAGGAGGCGAAGCGATGGGTTGGTACTGGCGGAGCGGGAGAAAAGCGTTGCAGTTTCTGTTGGGTGAAATTCAGCCCTTTTTCTTGTCCCAGAGCCGCGATGCTGTCTTGGACTACGCTTTCGAGCTGCTCCGGTGCGACGGCAGCCCGCGCGTTGACGAATAACTCAGCGGTCGAGAT